>NZ_CP048815.1:1232500-2732472 GCF_010977555.1 Caulobacter rhizosphaerae | reverse complement strand
AACGCCCTGGTCGAGGCGATCAAGCCCCTGGCCAAGGCCACCCGGCGTCCCGGCGCCGAGGCGGGACTGGGCGGTTTCGGCGCCCTGTTTGACCTGAAGGCGGCCGGCTACGACGATCCCCTGCTGGTCTCCACCACCGACGGCGTCGGCACCAAGCTGCGCATCGCCATCGACACGGGCATGCACGCCACGGTCGGGATCGACCTGGTGGCCATGTGCGTCAACGACCTGCTGGCCCAGGGCGCCGAGCCCTTGCTGTTCCTCGACTATTTCGCCACCGGCAAGCTGGACGTGGCGACCGCCACCAGCGTGGTGGCCGGCATCGCCGACGGCTGCAAGCTGGCCGGCGCGGCCCTGGTCGGCGGCGAGACGGCCGAGATGCCGGGCATGTACGGCGACGGCGAATACGACCTGGCCGGCTTCTCGGTCGGCGCGGTCGAGCGCGACGGCGTGCTGCCCAAGCTGGACCGCCAGCGGGCCGGCGACCTGATCATCGGCGTCGGCTCGTCGGGCCCGCACTCCAACGGCTACAGCCTCGTGCGCCGCGTGGTCGAGCGCTCGGGCCTGGCCTGGGACGCCCCGGCGCCATTCGCTGAAGGCCAGACCCTGGCGCAGGCCCTGATGGCCCCGACCCGCATCTATGTGAAGTCGATCCTGCCCCTGCTGCAGTCGGGCCGCGTCAAGGGCGGCGCCCACATCACCGGCGGCGGCCTGATCGAGAACCCGCCCCGCTGCATCGCCGAGGGCCTGGTGCCCGAGTTCGACTGGAACGCCTGGCCCCTGCCCCCGGTCTTCGACTGGCTGCAGCGCGAGGGCGGCATCAGCGACCACGAGCTGCGCCGCACGTTCAACTGCGGCGTCGGCTTCATCCTGGTGGTCGCGGCGTCCGACGCCGAGCCGGTGCTGGCCGCCCTGCTGAACGCCGGCGAGGACGCGTTCATCTGCGGGCAGTTGATCCAGGCGGCCTAGGTCGTGTGTGAAATCCTCGTCCTTCGACAGGCTCAGGATGAGGATTTCAATTCAGGCTCCAAGCAGCCCGCATCTCCCGTAGCCCTCATCCTGAGTTTGTCGAAGGACGAGGGCGGCCCCACGGAGCCATCCGCGTGACACACAAGACCAAGGTCGCCGTCCTGATCTCCGGCCGGGGCTCCAACATGGAGGCCCTGGTCCGGGCCGCCCAGGATCCCGCCTGCCCGTTCGAGATCGCCCTGGTGCTGTCCAACAAGCCCGAGGCTGGCGGCCTGGTCACCGCCGCCGCGGCTGGCGTCGAGGCCCTGGCCGTGGACCAGAAGCCCTACGGCAAGGACCGCGAAGCCCACGAGCGCGCCATCGACGCCGCCCTGCGCGACCGCGGGATCCAGGTGGTGGCCCTGGCCGGCTACATGCGCATCCTGACGCCGTTCCTGGTCAACGCCTGGGAAGGCCGGATGCTGAACATCCACCCGTCCCTGCTGCCCGCCTATCCGGGCCTGGACACCCACGGCCGCGCGCTGAGCGCCGGCGAGGTCGAGGCCGGCTGCACCGTCCACCTGGTCACCGCCGGCGTCGACGAAGGCCCGATCCTGGGCCAGGCCCGCGTGCCGATCCTGCCGGGCGACACCGACCACATGCTGAGCGACCGCGTGCTGGAGCAGGAGCACCAGCTGTATCCGGCGACCCTGGCCGCGTTCGTGCGCGGGCTCTGATATTCGGGCTTCATCGGTCGCCGTTGCGTGGCTAGGTTGCGCATCATGAAGCGTGACCATTTACTGCCGCTGGGTCTCCGGCAGAGCCTGTCGGCGTTCGGAGAGCGTCTGGTCTCGGGTCCGGCGCCCGATGGCGCGATCCTGGAACGGATCCTGACAGACATCGAGGACTTGCCGGCCGACGCCGTCTCGCGCGCGGCGCATGAGATCAACGCCGGAGTGCGGCTCGGCTGGGTTCGTCCCGCGCCAAGAAAGCGGGGCGTCCTGGATCTGTTTCTGGGCGCCCCGGTGGGGCCACCGTCGGAACGCGAGCTGATGACCGCCGATCCGCGCTACGCCCGGCTTTTTCTCTTTCATTCCGACGGGCGGATTCGCGAGGCGGCGCTGGACGCCCTGGTCGAGCCGCCCGCCACGCCCTTTGCCTTCGCAGCGATCGCGCTTCGGCTCAACGACTGGGCCGAGCCGGTCCGGGCCGCCGCCGTCCGCTGCGCCGAACGGCTCTTTCCCCTCGCCTCTCCCGAGTTGACGGCTCGAACCGCGATCGACCTGGTCGACAAGGCCTTCCGTTGGCGAAGGTGGGGGCAAGAGCGCCAGGCGCTGGACGCGGTCTTCGCCAACCCCGCGGTGGCTGCCCATGTCGCGCCCCTATTCCTGACAGGCGCAAATGGGCCTCTCGCGACCCGGTTGCGACAACTGCTGCGTTATCCTGGATTTGATCGAGGCTTGGCCGAACTCGCCCGTGACGCGGTGCAGCCGTCGATCCGGGCGACGGCGCTGAAATGCCTGATCGAGCGCAAGGTCCATTGGCCCGTCGGACACGGGTGGAAGTGGATCGACAAGGCCTATGGCCTGCGCCGGCGCGTCGTTTTGACCGAAAGCCGTGAACTGGCCACCGATCAGGATCCCGAGGCGCTAATTCGACAGGGGCTTGTCGATCGCTCCGCCGTCGTGCGCCGGGTTGCGGCCGACGCGCTGATCGAGCACCGCGCCTCGGTCCGAGACCTGGATCAACTGATCGCCCGCATGACCGCCGACCGCAGTCCATCGATCCGCGAGCGCGCCGACTATATGATCCGCCACCCCCTCGGAACCTGACCACTTTCAGGAACTCCAGCGCACCCCGACTTGCACGAGGGCGAACAAAGCTCGCCTTGGACGCCGCGAAAAGCAGCGCGGGTTGCGATTCAAAACGGCGCCCCGACGTCTGGCGCGCATGCGCCGCCGTCCCGAATTGACGCAAACTCGGTTGCGGATCCTTCTGTAGGCGCTCTCGCGGGAGAGACCGGGCCTGGCCCGGCGCTGAAGGCGAAACCGCCCCGGAAACGCTCAAGCAAAAGGACCGCGACGGCCTCGAAACGCTGGAAAGCAGGGCGTGTCTGCGTGCGCCCTCGCCGAAGGAGCAAGGCGATCCTGCATCGCTGAATCTCTCAGGCGCCAAGGACAGCGGGGGTGCGGAAGGCGGGCCACGACGGCCCGTCGCGACACCTCTCGGCTGCCCATGATCTGAAACAGACGTCCCGACGTTCCATTTCGAAAAAGTCGCACCACCTCAACACGATGACCCGCATGGTTTTCGTGAGATACTCATTGGCGAACACAATACATAACATTTTCGATGTTCATAATTTAGACATGAGTGCGCATCACCTGGACTTGCTTTTATATTGTCACCGCAAACAGCTTTTCTGAATTTACCGCGATAGACGAACCGTCGAGCTTCCTCCCGTCAAAAAGATTGGGGATAGTCATGACGAACACGCGTCCTTCGCCGGCCTTGCGCCGCTTCCGGGCCCTGCTGCTGGCCGCTTCGGTGCTGGGCGGCGCGACGCCCGCCCTGGCCCAGGAGGCCGACAAGGCCTCGACGGTCGACGAATTGGTGGTGACCGGGGCCCGGGTGTCCGAGGCCAGCGTCGCCATCGGCACCGACCACGCCACCGCCACGGTGTCGATCACCCGCGAGGCCCTGCTGTCGGCGCCGGCCGGGGTCACCGGCCTGAAGATGCTGGAGTCCCTGCCCGGCTTCAACGTCCAGGCCAACGACGCCCTGGGCATGTACGAGTTCGGCAATTCGGTCTCGGTGCGAGCCTTCAACTTCCAGCAGATCGGCTTCCTGCTGGACAATATCCCGATGGGCCGCAGCGACCAGTTCGGCGGCAGCCCGATCTATCGCTATGTGGACAACGAGAACCTGCTGCGGGTGACCGCCTCGGCCGGGGCCGGCGACGTCGCCCTGCCCAGCTACGCCTCGCTGGGCCCGATCGTCGACTACTTCACCCAGAAGCCGTCCGAGACCGCCGGCGGCTCGGTCAGCCAGACCCTGGGCAGCGACAGCCTACGCCGCACCTTCCTGCGCCTGGAGACCGGCGAGCACGGGGGCTTCTCGGCCTATGCCAGCGCCTCGATCATCAAGGGCGACCTGTGGCGCGGTCCAGGCACGATCGACCGCAAGCACTATGAGGGCAAGATCAACTACGCCCTGCCCAACGGCGGAAACATCAGCTTCCAGACCGTGCACAACGACTATTTCGACTATGACAGCCCGTCGATCACCAAGGCCCAGTACGCCGGAACGGCCGGCGACGTGTTCGGCCGCAAGGGCCGCGACTTCGCCTATCTGGGCCACGTGCCGCTCTCGACGCCGTTCGGCACGGCGGCCACGGATTCCAGCCTGCCGCAGACCACGGCCGGCGTGCCCTACTCCAACAGCAACTACGCCCAGTACTACAAGTTCGCGGTCAACAGCCGACAGGACCACCTCTACGGCCTGACCCTGAACACCCCCGTCACCGACGCGATCGACGTCACCGCCACCGGCTATTACGAGGACAAGGAAGGCTATGGCGTCTCGCCCGAGGCCTACGCCACCTCGCTGGCCAGCTACAACGCCGAGCGCCTGATCGTCACCGGCCTGACCGCGCCCCGGGGTCTGCAGTACGGCCTGTCGGGCATCGACGGCACCCGCAAGGGCGTCACCGGCAAGGTCGCCTGGCGCGCCGGCTTCAACAAGCTGGAGGCCGGCCTCTGGCTGGAGGACGACGACTATCACCGCACCCAGGCGCGCTACAACGTGCAGGACGGCAATCCGGACGGCGCGCCGCTGTTCAACGAGCCCGTCCACCGGCAGCGCAACTATGTCTCGACCCGGCAGACCACGCAGTTTTTCCTGAAGGACACCCTGAGCCTGGTCGACGACAAGTTGAAGGTCGAGTTGGGCTTCAAGGCCACCGACATCGACTACAAAATCAGCGGCTATCGCAATCCGGCGGACTACATCAACAGCCGGCAGCCGACGCTGAAGGCCAACTGGAAGGACGATTTCCTGCCGCAGGTCGGCGTGGTCTATAACGTGAGCAGCCGCGACCAGATCTTCTCGTCCTATTCGGAGAACATGGCCCTGCCGCGCGGCGCCGACGACGTGTTCTCGGCCGCCAGCCCGGCCGTGACCGGTCCCAGGCCCGAGACCTCGACCAACCTCGAGCTGGGCTACCGCGCCAACCGGCCGACCTTCAACGCCTCGGTGGTGGTCTACAAGACCGAGTTCAAGAACCGCCTGCAGGCCTTCGCGGCCCTGGTGCCGGGCGGCGGCGGCACGACCGAGACCTTCTACCAGAACGTCGGAGCGGTGAAGGCCTCGGGCGCCGAGTTCAGCGGTCAGTGGAAGCCGGGCCTGCTGGGCGGCAAGATCTATTTCAACGCCAACGCCTCGTACAACAAGTCGGAGTTCCAGGACGACATCGCCAACTTCACCCTGACCCCGACGCCGGCCGCGCTGAAGATCGCCGGCAACGCGGTGCCCGACTTCCCCGAATGGCTGTTCCAGGGCGGGGTGACCGTCGAGCCGACCGACGGGGTGGTGTTCAACGTCTCGGCCCGCCACATCGACGACCGCTATACCAACTTCACCAATAGCGAGACGACCAAGGGCTATACGATCGTCAACGCCTATCTCGACCTGGGCGACGGGTTCGGAGCCGGGCCGTTCGAGCAGATCAAGGCCCGGGTCAATGTCGATAACATCTTCGACAAGGACTATCTGGGCACGATCAACACCACGGTGAACACCCCGGCCAGCTTCCGGCCCGGCTCGCACCGGACGATCCAGTTCACCCTGTCCGCCGACTTCTAGGCCCACGTTCCGGCCGGTCTCGCCCTTGAGCAAAGGGGGCGGGACCGGCCGGACAGCGTTCGAGTGCATACATGACCCGATCCATCCTGCTGGCCGCCGTCTCGGCCCTCGCTCTCGCCACCAACGCCCTCGCCACCAGCGTCCAGGCCGCCGAACCCGCCGCCTCGGCCCGCGCCATCCACGAGAGCTTGCTGACCCTCGACACCCACCTGGACACCCCGGCCAATTTCGGCCGGCCTGGGTGGGACATCCTGGACCGCCACGACGCGGCCAAGGACGGCTCGCAGATCGACTATCCGCGCATGGTCGAGGGCGGGCTGGATGGCGGCTTCTTCGCCATCTACACGCCCCAGGGCCCGCGCACGCCCGAGGCCACCCGCGCCGCCCGCGACGCGGCCCTGATCCGCGGCGTCGAGATCCGCGAGATGGTCGCCAAGCATGGCGACAAGTTCGGCCTGGCCCTAAAGGCCGACGACGCCGCGACGATCGCCGCCCAGGGCAAGCGCGTGGTGTTCATGAGCATCGAGAACAGCTACCCGATCGACGGCGACGTCACCCTGCTGTCGGCCTTCTACGCCATGGGCGTACGGATCAGCGGCCTGGCCCACTTCAAGAACAACGACATGGCGGACTCGTCCACGGACAAGCCGGAGTGGCATGGCCTGTCGCCGCTGGGGAAACAGTTCGTCGCAGAGGCCAACCGCCTGGGCGTGGTGCTGGACGGTTCGCATTCGTCGGACGAGGTGCTGGACCAGCTGATCGCCCTGTCCAAGACCCCGGTGATCCTGACCCATTCGGGCTGCAAGGCGGTGTTCGACCATCCGCGCAACGTCGACGACGCAAGGATCAAGGCCCTCGCCGACAGCGGCGGCGTGATCCAGGTCGACGCCTATTCCAGCTACCTGATCGACACGCCCAAGAACCCCGACCGCGAGGCGGCCATGGCCGCCCTGATGGCCAAGGCCGGGGCCCGCGCGAAGATGACCGAGGACCAGCGCACCGCCTTCATGACGGAATACAAGGCGATCGACACCAAATGGCCGGTTCGCAAGGCCACCTTCGAGGACTTCATGAACCACCTCAACCACGCCCTGAAGGTGGCCGGCGTCGACCATGTCGGCATCGGCCTGGACTTCGATGGCGGCGGCGGGGTCACGGGCCTCAACGACGCGGCCGGCTATTGGAAGATCAGCGAGCGCCTGCTGGCCGAAGGCTACACCAAGGCCGACCTGGAAAAGATCTGGAGCGGCAACGTCCTGCGCCTGCTGCGCGCGGCCGAGGCGGCCAAGGCGCCGGCGGGGTAGCCCCCACCATTCCGCTCAGGCGGTGTGGCGGTAGACATTGAAGGCTGTTTTTCGGCGAGCGCCGTGCGTCCTTCGAGGCTTCGCTACGCTACGCGCCTCAGGATGAGGCGCGTTGTTGCTGAATTCCTCATCCTGAGGCGCCCTCCAGAGGAGGGCCTCGAAGGACGCACGGCGGCTCCCAACCTGAACCGTTCAACTGTCCACGCCCCCCTAAACCGCCCGTCGTTCCCGCCACGCCTTGGCGGCGGCCAGGATCGCGACCAGACCCGCCGCCGCCCACAGCGCCAAGACGCCGACCCGCAGATAGGCCGTCGCGCCCAGGGCGCCGCCGAGACTGAGGCCCGCCCACAGCAGGGCGTAGGGGCCCCAGGCCCAGCGGTCGCCGCCGGTCAGGGCCGCGGCGATCCGCTGGCCGGCCTTGACCAGGGCTCCGGTCATGTAGGTCAGCCCCACCCCGACGTCGCCGTTGCGCTGGAACACCGCGTTCTCCGCGCCCATGGCCAGGACCATGGCCGCCACCCCCGCCGCGTCGAGACCGGCCGAGATCAGGGCGGCCGCCGCCGTCAGCAGCGCCGCCTCCAGCGCCAGGACCACCGAGCGCCGCCCCTCGCCGACCTTGCGGGCGACCAGCGCTCCCAGCACCACCCCGGCGACGAACAGGCCGATCAGCGTCAAGCCGGTGCGGACCATGGTCCAATGGCCAGTGGCGATCCCGACGCCCAGCCGGGTGGAGTTGCCGCTCATGAACGAGACGAAGAAACCGCCCAGCTTCAGAAAACCGATCGCGTCGACATAGCCGGCCACGCCCGACAGTCCGACCGCCAGGGCGACGTCGCGGCGGCGATAGTCCTTCATGCCCTTGCCCCCAGACCGCCATGACCCCTTCGTTCGTCAAATTGAGGGATCTGGCCTGAATGTCGATCCGCCCTAGCTTTCCGGCGCCGCGTCCGCGCGGGTGAAGAACACCGTCACGCGCATGCCTTCGCCGGGTCGGGATTCGACCTCGACACGCGCACGGGCGTTCTGGCGCAGCGACTGGACGATCATGTTGCTGAGCTTTCCAGGCCTCGGCCAACTGTAGCCGGGCGCCAAGCCGACGCCGTCGTCGGCGACGATCACCCGGCAGCCAGTCTGGTCGACCAGGCTGTGAAGCTGGATCGTGCCCCCCGCGCGCCCCTTGAAGGCGTGCTTGAGGGCGTTGGTCAGCAACTCGTTGACCACCAGGCCAGCAGGCATCGCCACGTTGATCGACACCATCCAGGTGTCGACCTGGAGATTCAGGTGGATCCCCTCCTGGGCATGAGCCCGCATCACCGCCGAGGCGATTTCGCTCAGATAGACGCCCAGGTCGACGGTTTCGGCCTGGCTCTCGTCCGACAGTGATCGGTAGAGCAGGCCCAGGGCCTCGACCCGGCCCGCCAGTCGGCTGAACCGGTCGTCGGTGGCGTTTTCCGGTACATTGCGCGCCTCGATGCGGATCAGCGCCGTGATCATCTGCAGATTGTTGGCTACGCGGTGCTGAAGCTCCCGCAGCAGCAGATCCTTGTCGTGGATGCGTTGTTCAAATTCGTTGAGATCGGAGTCACGAGGCGTCGCCCCGACCAAAGCCAGCATCCGAAACACGGGTTGGCCCGCATCGTCCTGGATGACGTTCGACCAGGCGTCGACCGCCTGCTGGCCGTCGTCATGGGCGAAGGAGAAGGCGCCGATATAGTCCTGGTCGTCGACGATCGCGCCGCTGAGCGCCTTTCCGCCTTCGGCGACCGCCTCGCCGGTCAGCACCGACCACGTCGCGCCTTCCAGGTCGGCGGCGGCTTGCCCGCTCAGCCGCTCGAACTCGATGTTGGCGTAGACGATGCGTTCGACCGGATTGAGTTCCGACACCGCGATGGCGATCGGAACCTGATCGAGGAACTGCCGGAACTGATCGCTTTCCAGCACGCCCGCCAGGTCGGGCGTGTTGAGCAGATGATCCATCGGCTCGTTGTTTTCGGTCACCTCGCCGTACTCCCACCGCCGCGAACTCGGCGGCGGACTGACGCGCCGAAGACGGTCTTATAGCCCGGCCAGGGCGGAGGGCATAAGAAAAGCGGCGCGGCCCTGGGCCGCGCCGCTTGACGGGTTTTCGAACCGGCGGCCGCTAACGGCCGCCCGGCCTCGTTTAGCCGACGATCTCTTCGTCCTTGAAGAACTGGGCGATCTCGATGCCCGCGTTTTCCAGGCTGTCCGAACCGTGGACCGAGTTCTCGCCGATCGACAGGGCGAACAGCTTGCGGATCGTGCCTTCGTCGGCGTTGTCCGGGTTGGTGGCGCCCATCACTTCGCGGTACTTGGCCACGGCGTTGTCGCCTTCCAGCACCTGGACGACGACCGGCTCGGCGGTCATCTGGGCGACCAGCTCGCCGTAGAACGGGCGCTCGGCGTGGACTTCGTAGAACTTCTTGGCCTGGGCTTCAGTCAGCTTGACGCGACGCTGGGCGACGATGCGCAGACCGGCCTCTTCGATGACGGCGTTGATCTTGCCCGTCAGGTTGCGACGCGTGGCGTCAGGCTTGATGATCGAGAAGGTGCGTTCGGTCATGATCCGAAAATCTCACAGAGAAAGTTTGTCGATTGGGAGGTTGCGGGCTTATAGCCGGGCGCCTCCTCCCCGCCAACCCGCCGCGTACCTTTAAATCATATGCTCCAGATCAAAGACCTGACCTTCAGCGCCTGGGGCCGGAAGTTCTTCGACCACGCCAGCGTGAGCCTGCCGCCTGGGGCCAAGGTGGGATTGATCGGCCGCAACGGCGTGGGCAAGTCGACGCTGTTCAAGCTGATCCTGGGCCAACTTCACGCCGGCGATGACGAGATCAGCCTGCCCAAGAGCGCGCGCATCGGTTCAGTGGATCAGGAGCACCCGGCCACGCCCTTCACCCTGCTGGAGACCGTGCTGGAGGCCGACGAGGAGCGCCACCGGCTGCTGACCAGCTTGGACACCGCCGACCCCGAGGACATGGGCGAGATCTGGGCCCGGCTGATCGAGATCGACGCCGATGCGGCGCCGGCCAAGGCGTCGGAAATCCTGGTCGGCCTGGGCTTCACCCAGGAAGACCTGGCCCGGCCGATGGCCGAGTTCTCGGGCGGCTGGCGGATGCGCGTGGCCCTGGCCGCGGCGCTGTTCGCCGAGCCGGACATGCTGCTGCTGGACGAACCGACCAACTATCTGGACCTGGAAGGCGCCCTGTGGCTGGAAGCCCGCCTCCAGAAGTACCCGCACACCGCCCTGATCGTCAGCCACGACCGTGAGCTGCTCAACAACAGCTGCACCCACATGCTGCACCTGGCCGGGGGCAAGCTGGAGCTCTACACCGGCGGCTACGACGACTTCGAGCAGCGCCGGGCCGAGAAGGCCCGCCTGCAGCTGTCGGCCAAGGCCAAGCAGGACGCCGAGCGCGCCCACCTGCAGGCCTTCGTCGACCGCTTCAAGGCCAAGGCCTCCAAAGCGGCGCAAGCTCAGTCCCGCATGAAGCGCCTGGCCAAGATGCAGCCGGTGGCCACCACGATCGAGGAGCGCGTCGCGCCCTTCACCCTGCCCTCGCCGCCGCGGCCGCTGCCGCCGCCGCTCATTCGCCTGGAACGAGCGAACGTGGGCTACGAGGAAGGCCGCTCGATCCTCAAGAACCTCAACCTGCGCATGGACCTGGACGACCGCATCGGCCTGCTGGGCGTCAATGGCGCGGGCAAGTCGACCTTCGCCAAGATGATCGCCGGGGCGCTGGGCGTGCAGTCAGGCGAGTTCCACCGCGACCGCAAGATGAAGGTCGGCTGGTTCCACCAGCACCAGATCGAGGCGATGGATCCCGAGGACACCCCGCTGGAGATCATCCGCCGGGCCATGCCGGACGCCTCGGAAAGCTCGCGCCGTTCGAAACTGGCGCAGTTCGGCCTGGGCTTCGAGAAGCAGGAGACCAAGGTCGAGAGCCTGTCGGGCGGTGAGCGGGCCCGTCTCCTGCTGAACCTGGTGGCGATGGACGCCCCGCACATGCTGATCCTGGACGAGCCGACCAACCACCTGGACATCGACTCGCGCCGCGCCCTGCTGGACGCCCTGAACGACTACGAGGGCGCGGTGATCCTGATCACCCACGACCGCTCGCTGATGGAGCTGGTCGCCGACCGCCTGTGGCTGGCCGCGGACGGCACGGTCAAGCCGTTCGACGGCGACATGGACGAGTACGCCAGGTTCGTGCTCGACCGCGCCAAGCAGGCGGTCAAGCCCACCCAGGTAGCCCGCGAGCCGGCCAAGGCCGAACCCGCCGCCGCGCCGAAGAAGTCGGTCGCCATCGAGCCGCTCAAGCGCAAGATCGAAGCCGCCGAGCAGGTCGTCACCCGCCAGACGCGCCAGATCGCCGAACTGGACACCCAGTTGGCCGACCCGCAGCTCTACAAGAACCCGACCAAGGTCGCCGAGCTGACCAAGCGCCGCGACAACGCCAAGGCCAAGCTGGACGAAGCCGAGGCCGCCTGGATGGGCCTGGCCGAAGAACTGGCCGCCGCCGAGGCCTGAGGCCTATTTGGCGGGGAAGAAGGCCTGGCGCAGGGCGGTCGACTTGACCTGTCCTGCCCCGATGCGCTGGCGCTTCAGCGTCTTGCGCAGTGCGACCTGGCCGCCCAGGCCCTGGGCGTAGCGGCGCGCGGCGTCCTGGGCCAGGGCGTCGAGCGTGGCCGGCGTCACGCCGTCCTCGCCATAGTCGAAGACCTCCCTCGGCGGGCCGATCAGCCGGCAGGCGCCGGGGCCGCGCGACAGTAGCACCCCGACCTTGTCGACCTCGACGGCGGGCTTGTCGCCCGTCCGCTCGACCAGCTCGCCGCCCACCACCAGGACCTCGCCCGCCGAAGTGCTGGCGTTGCCGGTCTGGGCGAAGATCCACAGTCGCCGGTCCCAGCGGGCGTTGGCCAAGGCCGGACAGGCCTGGACCAGGTCAGCGGGCGCGGCGGTGAACCGCGCCCCCGCCGGCAGGTTCAGACCCAGCAGCGGGTCGACGGACGGCTGGCGGGGCGGCGGGGACGGTGGCCGGGCCGCGGCCGGACCGGCGGCGAGGCCGGCCAGCAGGGCGAGGATCGCGATCCTCACCTCAGCGCCTGTAGATGACGTAGGCCGGCTTCTCGCTGCGATAGGCCGGCCCCGGCCAGAACGCGTCCTGGACGAAGTCGGAGATCCAGTTGGCGCCGTCATAACCCTGGATGTGCCCGGCGGTGCTGCTGCTGGGATTCTGGATCACCGCGACGTCGCCGACCTCCAGCTTGAACCCCGCCGAATCGACGCCCTTGCTGACGGCGTCGCCGGAGACGAAGCGCGCCACGGCGGTGAAGCCTCGCCCCTCCAGATAGGGTCCATAGTCCTTGGCCAGGCGCGGATTGGGCCCCGTGGGCATGCCGGCCGTCTCAAGGGCGATTCGCACGTACTTGGCGCACTGGCCGCTGCCATAGGGCGGCAGAGCCCGTGTCTTCAGCGTGGCGGCGAACCGCGCCTTGTCGAAATCCACGGACGCCAAGGCTGTCGCCTGATCACTCATCGTCACTCTCCCTGAGGTGGCGTGATGCTGAAGGTCGGCCTTCAGCTTGGCAACAGTCGATGTCGTTTTTTCCGCCCTCCCGACCAAGCTTAAGCTTGGCTATGGACCGGCGAATACCCGAGAGCACGGCTTCTCCGCCGGCGTGGTCCGAGCATTCGCTCCGCCGCACCAATATAGCGGCATGGTAAACACGCCTAAACCACGTCTCTTATCCTTTACGTGACCCGCGACGGGTATTCCTGTTCGCATGAGTTCAGGAACCACATCCCGAAATCACGTCGTCGCCAATCCGGAGGGCCTGTCCGCGACCGCGGTGCTGGCCGCGTTCGGCGAGTGGCTGGACCAGCGGCTGGCCGAGGCCATGCGGCTGGACATGGACCTGGCGTTCCGCGACCGGCCGTTCGACGTCGAGATCGGCCGCACGCCCGCCCTGGTCGGCTGGGAGCACCGCTACCTGCAGCCTGGCGCCCCGGCTCCGCGCGGCAAGATGTGGACTGTCTATCGCCTGCAGGACCAGAGGGGACGCCCCGCCCCGCTTCCGCTCAAGGCCGACGACTACGCCGATACGCTGACGCCGCTGCTCGGCGAGCTGGGCTATCTGGGAATCTTCGACGGCGAGCCGGCGCTGTTCCCCGGCGTGGGCGCGCGATAGGCCTTTCGCGCGACGCCGTCAGCGCCGCAGGATCTTGTTCATCGCCTTTCCCTTGGCGAGCTCGTCGATCAGCTTGTCCAGGTAACGGATCTCCCGCATCAGCGGATCGGCGACCTCCTCCACCCGAACGCCGCAGACCAAGCCCTTGATGTTGGCCCGCGCCGGGTTCAAGGCCGGCGCAGTGGCGAAGAAGGTCTCGAAATCGGTCTTGTTGGCCAGTTCGGCCTCGAACGCCTCCGGGCTGAAGCCGGTCAGCCAGAGGATGATCTCGTCGACCTCGGCCCTGGTGCGTCCCTTCCTCTCTGCCTTGGCGACATAGAGCGGATAGACGCTCGCGAAGCTGGTCCCGTAGAGTCGATGCTTGGTCATCACGAACCCTTCCGCCTTGCGACCGGGGCCGCAGGACGCCTGATCGACAAGGCTTTCACCTCGACCGCCGCGTCGCACCGCCACCGTCAGGTCAGAAGGCCTCTCTTCTCTACCCGCACTTGACCTGCTGGACGACGCCGGTGTCGGGATTGAACAGGATGTTCAGGCGGTCGGGACGATAGTCCATGGTGACCGGGCAGGTGGTGCAGGCCACCCGCCAGCGCGAGGGATCGACCGGGGCCGGCAGGTCGGTGCGGTTCTTGCCGACGAAGGCCTGGGCGTCCTTCAGGCCGCACTGGTCCTTTTCCGCGGCCGCCGGCGGCTTGGCCGGCAAGGCGACGGCCGGCGGCGCGGTCGGGGTGGTCGGCGGCGGCATGGGCGCAGGCTCGGGCGCGCCGCTGGAGCAGGAAGCCAGCAACAGCACCGCGCCGATCCACACAAACCGCTTCATGCCTGCTTCTCCCATCCGCGTTCGGCGCCCTGGCGCCAGTAGGACACGGGATGGCCCGCGCCCTTGAAGGCCTTCCACCGGCCCCGCGCCAGGCGCAGGGCTTCCTCGTCGCGACCGTCGAACAGCAGGATGCACCGTTCGAAGGCCGAAAGGTCGCCCGGCTCGGCTCCGTCGAGCAGGAACAACGCCTGGCCGCCGTTCGGGTTGTCCAGCCTGTCGGTCAGCAGCACCGGCTGACGGTCGGCCATCGGCTCGTCGTCCAGGCCGTGCGGCAGGAAGCTGTCGTCGCGCCAGGTCCACAGGTGTGCGTCCAGCGCCCGCAGGCGAGCGGGATCGCCCCCGCGCACCAGGGCCCGCCAGCCGCGGCCCAGGGTCTTTTCCAGCAGCCCGGGCAGCACCTCTTCCAAGGCGCTGCGCTCGAGATGGTAGAACCAGATGTCGCAGGGCGCGGCGGTCAAGATCAACCTTCGTAGGCGTCCGCCACCAGGCGGTTCAGCAGGCGCACGCCGAAGCCGACGGCGCCGTCCGGGACGGTGGGATCGGTCGAGGGCTTCTTCCAGGCCACCGAGGCGATGTCCAGGTGGGCCCACGGCACGCCGTTGACGAACTTCTGCAGGAACAGGGCCGCGGTGATCGAGCCGGCCGGGCGACCGCCGATGTTCTTCATGTCGGCGATCGGGCTTTCGATCTGCTTCTCGTAGGACGCGGGCATCGGCATGCGCCACAGCGGCTCGCGCTCGGCCTTGCCGGCGGCGAGAAGTTTCTCCGACAAGCCGTCGTTATTGCTGAACAAACCACCCAGGTCATGACCCAGGGAGATGATGATCGCGCCCGTCAGGGTGGCCAGGTCGACCATGAACTTGGGCTTGAAGCGGTCCTGGCAGTACCAGAGGGCGTCGGCCAGCACGAGGCGGCCTTCGGCGTCGGTGTTGATGACCTCGATGGTCTGGCCCGACATCGAGGTGACCACGTCGCCGGGGCGCTGGGCGGCGCCGTCGGGCATGTTCTCGACCAGGCCCAGGATCCCGATGGCGTTGACCCTGGCCTTACGGCCGGCCAGGGCGTGCATGACGCCGGTCACGGCGGCCGCGCCGCCCATGTCCCACTTCATGTCCTCCATGCCGTCGGCCGGCTTGATCGAAATGCCGCCGGTGTCGAAGGTGACGCCCTTGCCGACGAAGGCCACCGGCTGGGCCGACTTGTCGGACGCCCCCAGCCACTTGATCACCACCAGTTGGCTTTCGCGCCGGCTGCCCTGACCCACGCCCAGCAGGCTGCCCATGCCCAGCTTGGCCATCTCGGCCTCGCCCAGGACCTCGACCTCCAGGCCCAGACTCTCGAGACCCTTCACGCGGGCGGCGAATTCTTCCGGATGCAGAATGTTGGCCGGCTCGGAAACCAGGTCGCGGCTGAACAGGATCGCGTCGGCGACGGCTTCCAGCGAGGCGAACGCCTTGCCGGCCTTGGCCGGATCGGCGGCGGCCACCTTGACCACGTTCACCGAGGGCTTCTTCTCGGCCTTTTCGGTGGTGCGGTAGCGGTCGAAACGATAGGCCGCCAGCTTGACGCCGAAGGCCGCGCGAGCGGCCGTCTCGGCGTCGCCGCCGCCCAGCTTCAGCACCAGTTCGGTGACGCCGGAGGCCTTCAGGGCCTGGAAGGCGTGGGCGGCGGCCAGTTCGACCGCCTCCGGCTCGAAGGCGCCGTCGCCGTCGATCCCGACAAGCAGCACGCGCGCCGCCTCAAGGCCCGCGGGAGCGACCAGGTCCAGCGTCTGGCCCTTGGCGCCGGTGAAGCGGCCGCCCGCGACGGCGCGGGCCAGGGCCCCGCCGGTCGCCTCGTTGACGGCCTTGGCCTCGGGCGAAAGGGCGGCGGCTTCATAGGCCAGGACCGCCAGGGCGGCGTTGGCGCCGGCCTGGGTGTCGGCGGTGACGAACTCGATACGCATGACGCGCTCCTGATGACCGATGGAGCCCTAGCAGGACCTTCAGCTTGTTGGATTGACCCAAACCCGGACCGAAGAAAAGCACCAATCGTCGGGGCCCTCGGCGCCGCCCGGACCAGCGCCGCTTTTCCGCCTGACTTGAGCGGTTGTGCGCACGCGAACACGCCGTGTAGAAGGAACCCTTCCCTGGGGGCGCGCCGCGCGACTCCGCCGCTTCCCGTCCCCCTCGGTCCCCGTCCCCACGTCGATGCGCCTGATCGAACGCTATCTTTTCCGCCAGTTGCTGGGCCCGACGCTGTTGGCGACGCTGGCCCTGGTAGCGCTCGCCCTGCTGGCGCGCAGCCTGTCGGAGTTCGACGTCCTGATCGAGCAGCGCCAAAGCGGCATGGTCTTCCTGAAGATCATCGCCCTGGCCCTGCCCCAGCTGCTGAGCATGATTCTGCCGATCGCCCTGTTCGTGGCCACGCTCGTGGCCCTGAACCGGTTGCATACGGAACAGGAGATCGTGGTCTGCTTCGCCGGCGGCATGAGTCGCTGGCGCGTGATCTCGCCGGCCATGCGCCTGGCCGTGTTCGCCACCCTGCTGTCGCTGGTCATGAGCCTCTGGGCGGCGCCGTGGAGCTCGCGGGCGATTCGCGAGACCTTCTTCGACATCAAGTCCGACCTGGCCTCGACCCTGGTGCGCCCGGGCGAGTTCACCGAACCGGGTCCGGGCCTGACGGTCTACGCCCAGACGATCGACCGCGACCAGATCATCCACAACCTTTTCATCCACCAGGAAAAGGCCAATGGCGGCGCCGTCACCTACACCGCCCGCGAAGGCGTCATCGCCGAGCGCAAGGGCCTGCCGGTGCTGGTCCTGCGCAAGGGCTCCAACCAGGAGTTCTCCAGCTCCGGCGTGCTGCAGTACCTGTCGTGGGACGAATACACCTTCGACCTCAGTTCGCTGTTCCAGAGCGACGAGCTGCTGCACTACAAGATCGGCGATCGCTACCCGCACGAGCTGTTCTTCCCTGACCTGACCCAGGAATGGGAGCAGCAGAACCGCGAGAAGCTACTGTCCGAAGGCCACTGGCGCCTGGCCAGCCCGCTCTACAATCTGGCCATGATGTCGATGGCCGTGGCGGCCGTGATCGGCGGATCGTTCAGCCGCATGGGCTATGGCCGACGGATCGCCATGGTCGGCGCGGCCGCCGCCCTGGTCCAGATCGTGGGCTTCGGCGTCAAGGCCGCCTGCGACAACGACGTCTGGCTCAATCCGCTGCAGTACGCCGTGCCGCTGGCGGCGATCTGGTGGGGCCTGCGACAGATCTTCCGCCAGAAGGTGTCCCGCTACATCGCCATCGGCGCGCACGACGCCCTCCAGCCGCTGGGGGCCCCATGATCGGCGTCGGCATGATCGAGCGCTATGTGCTCAGGAAGACCTTGGCCGGCCTGGCGGCCGCCCTGGCGGTCGTCGCCGTGCTGGTCATGCTGATCGCCTTCGTCGACATCTCCAAGAACGTCGGCACCCGAGCGGACGTCGGCTTCACCCAGTTGCTGTTCCTGACGGTGCTGCAGGCGCCCGCCACGATCCTGGTGCTGACGCCCTTCATCTTCCTGTTCGGGACCCTGGGCGCGTTCGTCGGGCTGAATCGGCGCAGCGAGCTGATCGCCATGCGGGCGGCCGGCGTCTCGGCCTGGCGCTTCATCATGCCGGCCGCCATCGCCGCCTTCATCATGGGCCTGCTCACCCTGACCCTGCTCAATCCGCTGACCTCGGCGATGAGCGCCCAGTTCGAGACCTCGCGCGACGCGCTGATGGAAAGCTATCTGAAGTCGGCCCCCAAAGGCCTGTGGCTGCGTCAGGGCGACGAGAAGACCCAGGTGGTCATTCGCGCCCGGGCGCGCGACCAGGTGGAAGGCGCGGTCCGGCTGCGGGGGGTTTCGCTGTTCGTCTATGCGGTGCAGCCCGACGGCTCCCTGCAGTTCGCGCAGCGGATCGAGGCCGACGAGGCTCGGCTGGAGCCCGGCTTCTGGCGGTTGTCGGGGGTGCGCGTGGCCATGCCGGGCGCCGGGGCGATCCGATCGGAAACCTACACCATGCCGTCCAATCTGGACGACCGCACGGCGTCGGAGCGATTCAACAATCCTCAGGCCATCGCCGTCTGGCTGCTGCCCGAGACCATCAAGCGCACCGAGGCGGCGGGATTTTCGTCGATCCCGTTCCGCCTGCGGCTGCAGCAGGTGCTGGCCACGCCGCTGCTGTTCGCCGCCATGTCGGTGCTGGCCGCCGCCTTCTCGCTGCGCCTGATGCGGCTGGGCGGACTGGCGGGCCTGGCTGGCGCGGGCGTAACCTTGGGCTTTGGTTTCTTCTTCTTTAACGAGCTGTGTGGCGCATTGGGCAAGGCCGACGTGCTGACGCCGGCCATGGCGGCGTGGACCCCGCCGATCGTGGCGCTTTTGGCGGGTCTGACGCTGCTTTGCTATACCGAGGATGGTTGAGTCTGTGTCGCCGGGATCGAGGACTTTGATGATGGAGCTTCGCTGGGGCGCGAAAGAAAAGGGCCGCGCGGTCCTGCTGGCCGGAGCGGCTTGGCTCGCCCTCGCCGCTTCCGCGCAGGCGCAGCAGCCGCTCGCCACGGTTCCGGCCGCCCCCGCGCCCGCGCCGGCCGTCGACGACGGCCTGGGCGACACCGGCTACTACCTGGAATCCGATCTCCTGATCCGCGACGACGCCAATCAGAAGATGATCGCCCGCGGCGACGTCGAGGCGCGTTACCAGGGCCGCACCCTGCGCGCCGACGAGGTGGTCTACGACACCAAGACCGAGGTGGTCACCGCCCACGGTCACGTGACGCTGATCAACGCCGACGGCACCGCCGAATTCGCCAACGACATGACCATGGACAAGGACCTGAAGGCCGGCTTCGCCCGCGGCTTCTCGGCCCGCCTGGACAAGAACATCAAGATCGCGGCCGACAGCGCCGTGCGCCGCAACGAGCAGATCACCGAGCTGAACAAGGCCATCTACACGCCTTGCGAAGTCTGCGCCGAAAAGCCCAAGCCGACCTGGAGCATCCAGGCCGACAAGGTGGTCCAGGACAAGAACAACCATCTGGTCTACTACCACGGTGCGACCATCCGGGTGTTCGGCGCGCCGCTCATGTACCTGCCGGTGTTCTGGCACCCCGATCCCCAGACCGAGCGCCGCTCGGGCTTCCTGGTGCCCAAGATCGGCGTCTCGAAGAAGCGGGGGCTGGTCTATGAACAGCCCTATCTGTTCGTGCTGTCGCCGTCTCAGGATGTCGTCGTAACCCCTCAATTCAACACGAAAGTTAATCCGTTCCTGAAAGCCCAGTACCGCAAGCGGTTCTATTCGGGCTACGTCGAGGCGCGCGTCGGAGCCACCTACGACAAGGACTTCGACAACCACGGCGACCGCTTCGGCGAGGCGACGGCCAAGAGCTACATCCTGGCCAAGGGCCTGTTCGACATCGACAACCATTGGAAATGGGGCTTCACCGCCGAGCGGGCTTCGCAGGCGTTGATCTTCGACGACTACGACATCAGCGACGTCTACGCCCAGCGCGGCCAGTTCACGGCCGACGACCATCGCCTGATGTCGCAGATCTATACGACCCGGCAATCGGATCGGTCCTATCTGTCGGCCTCAATGATCTCGGTGCAGGGCCTGCGGGTCGTCCAGGTCAGCTCCGCGGGCCTGGCGAACCGGTTCGAGAACAGCGGCGCCTTCCCGCTGATCGGGCCGATGGTCGAGGGACGCTGGGAGCCGGAGTCGCCCATCCTGGGCGGCCGCCTTCGCGTCCAGGGCTCGGGCGTGGTCCTGACCCGCTCGGAATCGCAGTTCGGCGAGCCGCCCTACGCCTACCCCGCCTACAAGGGCGAGGACGGCGTGGATTCCGTCCGCGGTTCGCTCAAGGCCGACTGGCGCGGCAGCCTGACCCTGGGTTCAGGCCTGCGCGTCGAACCGTTCGCCCAGGCGCGTGGCGACACCTATCGCGTCAGCGACGTCTTCCTGCCGCCTGCCGCCACGGTCGCGGGCGACCGGACCACCAACATCGACTATTCGCGCGGGCTGGGCGTCGCCGGCGTCGATCTGAGCATGCCGTTCTTCAAGCCGCTGAAGAACGGCGGCAGCGTGGTGCTCGAGCCCCTCGTCCAACTGGCGGCGGGGTCCGACAGTTCGCGAGTGCCGATCGTCGTGGCCCGCGACCCCGCCGGCAATCCGATCTATTTCAACGAAGACAGCACCAACTTCGAACTGGATGAGACCAACCTGTTCGACGTCAACAAGTCGCCCGGCTTCGACCTCTACGAAGGCGGCACGCGCATGAACGTCGGCGGCCGCGCGACGGTGAAGTTCGCCGACGGCCGGGGCGGCAGCGTCCTGCTCGGCCGTAGCCTGCGCACCAAGGTCGATCCGCTGATGCCGACCCGGGCTGGGCTGGACCAGAAGGCCTCTGACTGGATCGTGGCGGCCACGGTCACGCCGATCCGCGGGGTCACCGCCTTCACGCGCGCCCGCTTCGACAACGACACCAGCAAGCTCAACCGCCTGGAAGCGGGCCTCGACGCCTCCCTCGCCCGCGGCTTCGCCTCGCTGCGCTACCTGAAGGACAACAAGGACACGACCGGCTTCCGCCAGGAAAACCTGGACTTCGTCGGCGATTACATGATCCGCGAGAACTGGGGCGTGACCGCCCTGGGTCGCCTGTCCTATCAGGACGCCCGCACCTTCGGCTTGCCGGCCAACGACAGCAAGTGGTCCTGGACCCGTCGCGACCTGGGCGTCTACTACAAGGATGACTGTGTCCGCCTCGACCTGATCTATCAAAACGAGGACCGCTACACCCAGACCGTCAACGGCTTGAAGTTGAAGTCAAATGAGTCGGTGGTCCTGCGCCTAACGCTCGCCACATTGGGCGACACACTGTACAGCGATTAGAATGTCACCGCGTCGGGGGACGCGCGATCAAGCGCGCGCCTTCCTTTGGACGCGTCTAGAGGAACGACAATACCGATGCGGTCTGCGCGTAGCGTGACGAAACTGGCGGCCTGCACCGCTTCCATCCTCGCCTTGACCGTGGCGAGCCTCGGCCTGCCCGCCGTGGCTCAAGAGGCGGCGCCCGCGGCGCCCCCCGTCGTGGACGCGCCGGCGGCTCCGGCCGCCGCCGCGCGCGCCAATCCGTTGTCGGAAAGCGTCGCCGCCGTCGTCAACGACGACATCATCTCCAGCTACGACCTGATGCAGCGCATGCGCCTGCTGATGGTGACGTCCGGCCTGCAGCCGACCCAGGAGAACCTGCCGCAACTGGAGCAGGAGGCCCTGCGCTCGCTGATTGACGAGCACGTCCAGATGCAGGAGCTGCGTCGGGTCGAGAAGGCCCAGAAGATCACGATCATCTCGACCGACAAGGAAGTCGAGGAGCAGATCGAGGACATCGCCAAGGGCAACAACATGACCGCGGCCCAGCTGACCCAGCAGCTGCAGTCCCAAGGCGTCGGGATCGACACCTGGAAGGCCCAGATCCGCGCCGACAGCAGCTGGCAGGCCTGGATCAGCGGTCGCTACGGTTCGCGCCTGCGAATCGGCGACGACCAGATCAAGGCCTTCGAGCGCCGCCAGGCCGAAGCCGCCAGCAAGCCGCAGTACCAGGTCAGCGAAGTGTTCATCGACGCTGGGCGCGTCGGCGGCATGGACGTGGCCCTCAACGGCGCCAAGCAGCTGGTCACCCAGATGCAACAGGGCGCGCCCTTCCCGGCCGTGGCGCGCCAGTTCTCGGCCTCGCCGACGGCGGCCAACGGCGGCGACGCCGGCTGGGTCAGCCCGGGCGAAATGCCGCCCGAGGTCGACGCCGCGCTCGAGCAGCTGCGTCCCGGCCAGCTGTCGGCCCCGATCCCGGTGCGCGACGGCGTCTACATCGTCTATCTGCGCGAGAAGCGCTCGGGCGCGAAGACGGCCCTGGTCGACCTCAAGCAGATCGCCGTGGCCCTGCCCAAGGACGCCCCCCAGGCCCAGGTCGACGCCGCCCAGAAGCTGCTCGTCGACCTCAAGCCCAAGATCACCAGCTGCGAAACCCTCGAGGCCACCGCCGGCAAGATCGAGGGCGTGGTGGCCGGTGATCTGGGCGAGGCCGAGATCACCGACCTGGCGCCGGCCTTCCAGGAAGCCGCCAACACCCTCAAGGTCGGCCAAGTCTCCGACCCGATCCGCACCGACGCCGGCCTGCACCTGATCGCCGTCTGCGGCAAGCGCCAGTCCGGCGCTCAAGCTCCAACGCACGACCAGATCGAAAACCGCCTGCGCGGCCAACAGCTTGCGCTGATCTCCAAACGTTATCTGCGAGACCTGCGCAACTCGGCGACCATCGAGACCCGGTGAAGACCACGGCCCTCGCCCTGAGCGCAGGCGATCCGGCCGGCATCGGGCCGGAGATCATCGCCAAGGCCTGGTCGGCCCTGCGCGCGGAAGGGCCGAGCTTCATGGTGGTGGGCGACGCCCAGCTGCTGGCTTCGGCCGGCGGCGGCGTGAAGGTCCGCGCCGTCACCGGGCCGGTCGAGGCGATCAAGGTGTTCGGCCAGGCCCTGCCCGTCCTGGACATCCCGCTGCAGGCGCCCGTGGTGGCCGGCAAGCCCTCCAGCGCCCACGCCGCCCAGGTGATCCGCTGGATCGAGACCGGGGCGGGCCTGGCCCTGTCGGGGGCGGTGACGGGCTTGGTCACAGCCCCCATAGCCAAGGCGCCGCTGTACGACGCCGGCTTCGCTTTTCCAGGCCACACCGAATTCCTGGCCGAGCTGACCCATGTCGGCCAGCGCCAGGCGCCGCATGGCCCGATCATGATGCTGGCGGCCCGCGACCTGCGCGCCACCCTGGTGACCATCCACACGCCGCTGTCGGCCGTGCCCGCCGCCCTGTCGATCGAGGCGATCGTCAATGCCGGCCTGGTGACGGTGGAGGCCCTGCGCAAGGACTTCGGCATCGCGGTTCCGCGCCTGGCGGTGGCGGCTCTCAACCCGCACGCCGGCGAAGCGGGCGCCCTGGGCGGCGAGGAAAACGCGATCATCGAGCCGGCGGTGCGGGTCCTGCGCGACCTGGGCGTTCAGGTCCGCGGCCCTGCCCCCGCCGACAGCCTGTTCCACGCCGAGGCCCGCGCCACCTACGACGCGGTGCTGTGCATGTATCACGATCAGGCGCTGATCCCGGTCAAGATGCTGGACTTCTGGGCCGGGGTGAACGTCACCCTCGGCCTGCCCATCGTGCGCACCTCGCCCGATCATGGTACGGGGTTCGACATCGCCGGCCGGGGCCTGGCCCGGGCCGACAGCCTGATCGCCGCCATCCGTCTGGCCGCCGAGATCGCCGACCGGCGCTCGATCGCCTGAACGATTCCGATCGAACTTTTGACGACAGTGAACAGCCCTCGTCCTTCGACAAGCTCAGGATGAGGGCTATGGCGAAGGTCGTTCAGTAGAAATCCTCATCCTGAGCTTGTCGCCAAGATAGTTTTGGGGGACGAGGATCGCGGTCCAAGACCGGCAAACCAGAGCACCCCACCATGACGTCGCCCACACTTGCCGATCTGCCGCCGCTTCGCGAGGTTCTCGCCGAGCACGACCTGCTGGCCAACAAGAGCTTCGGCCAGCACTTCCTGCTGGACCTGAACATCACCCGCAAGATCGCCCGCCTGTCCGGCGTGGGCGAAGGGGACGTGGTGATCGAGGTCGGTCCCGGTCCCGGCGGTCTGACCCGAGCCCTGCTGGAGACCGGCGCGCGGGTCGTGGCGGTCGAGATGGACAAGCGGTTCATCCCGCTGCTGGAAGAGCTCTCCGCCGCCGCCGACAGCCGACTGACGATCATCCAAGGCGACGCCCTGAAGGTCGACATGGCCGCCCTCGCCGGCGGCCCGGCCCACATGGTCAGCAACCTGCCCTACAACGTCGGCACGCCGCTGCTGATCAACTGGCTGACCGGCCCTTTCCGGCCGCTGTCGATGACCCTGATGTTCCAGAAGGAGGTCGCCGACCGGATCGCCGCCGACGTCGACGACGACGCCTATGGCCGCCTGGCCGTGGTGTCACAGACCGTCTGCAGCGCCAAGGTGGTCATGGACCTGCCGGCCCGCGCCTTCACCCCGCCGCCCAAGGTGGCCTCGGCCGTGGTGCGGCTGGTCCCGCTGGAGCCCGCGCCCGACAAGGCGCTGGTCGCGGCCCTGGAGAAGGTCACCGCCGCCGCCTTCGGCCAGCGCCGCAAGATGCTGCGCTCCAGCCTCAAGGGCCTGGGCGGCGCCGCGCTGTGCGAGAAGGCGGGGATCAATCCGGACGCGCGGGCCGAGACCATCGACGTGGCGGGCTTCCAGGCGCTGGCGCGGGCGGTGATGGGCTAGCCGGTTCCCGCAAATGATGGCCGATTGAACGTCCGGGGTTTGGACGTCAGTAGCCGACTTCCAGCGTCACGACGGTGAGGCGACCGTTGATTTTGCCAACCAGGGTCACGTTGCCGCCAGGCCAATCGGGGCCATTCATCGCCATGATGGCGATCGTCTCCATTTGAGCCGTAAAAAGCGGCTTGAAGGTCGTCGCTCCGGGCGCCGTGATGGTGGTTATCTTCGGCCCCTCATCGGCCCAGGCCGCGTACCCCCAAGCGGCCCCAATAAATCGCAGTGAGTGACCGGAAAGCTGTGGGGTGGAGGCCGGGTCTTCGGACTTTTGTTGTCCCTCGCAGCCAACCCTGTTCAACCGGCCATTGGAGAGCGCGCCTCCATAATAATCGGCTTGGAGCGAATAGCACCGGCCATCGCTGAACGAGAGCGTCACGGGCAGAAAACCAGGCGACCAGGCAGCAACGACGTGAGCTTTAGTGGATTCAGCGACGGCGAACGCGCCCACGACCTTGGCGTGGCCGGCAGCTACGCCGCGTTTATAGGCCGGATCAACATGGATCAGACCAGACACGGCTGTATCGGGGATCTGCACGAGTAGTGGCGCGCTGGAGTCCGATGGCGGCGCAACACCCGGTCCCGATGCGCCGCCACTATATCCGGCCGGCGGAATGAACTGAGCGTGAGCGCTGATGGGTGCGACCGCCGTCGCGCCCACCAGGCATGCAAGGGCATATGCTGACGCCTTGTTTCTCACCGGGCATCCCCTTGAGCAGCGAGCTTACGACAGAAGCGGTAAGGAGCCAGCCGGTATAGGGCCTTAACCTCAAGATTTGCGCGCCAAAGTAGACCAAGATGCACCGAGGCCGAGCGCGATGCCTGGCGCCTGGTGGGGAGCCCCTTGGTCTTTGCACCTCTGAGAGGATCGGAAGCCGCCCTCGTCCGCTAGATCTCTTCCCTCAGCAGATCCCCCACCAGATTGCCGATCCACGGGTTGCGGACCCGCTTCTGGCGTTCGGCGTGGTAGATGTGGGCCAGGTCCGAATAGGCCTTGTCGAAGTCGTCGTTGAGGATGACGTAATCGAACTGCTCCCAGGCCGCGACCTCGTCCTTGGCGCGGGCCAGGCGGCGGTGGATGACCTCTTCGCTGTCCTGGCTGCGGGCGTGCAGGCGGCGGCTCATCTCGGCCAGCGACGGCGGCAGGATATAGACCAGAACGCTGTCCTCGCCGGCCTGTTTGTGGACCTTCATCGCGCCCTGGAAGTCGATGTCGAACAGCACGCTCTCGCCGCGGTCCAGCGCCTCCATGATCGGCGCGCGCGGGCTGCCGTAGTGGTTGCCATAGACCTCGGCCCATTCCAGGAAGGCGTCGTCCTGGATCATGGCCTGGAACTTGTCGTGGCTGACGAAGTGGTAGTCGCGGCCGTCGTGCTCGCCCGGACGCGGGTCGCGGGTGGTGGCGCTGATCGACAGGTGCAGGTCGTTGTGGTCGGCCACCAGGCGGCGGGTCAGCGAGGTCTTGCCCACGCCCGACGGGGCCACGACCATCAGCAGCAGGCCGCGGGTGCGTCCATGCGGATTATTCGACATTCTGAACCTGTTCCCGGAATTGCTCGATCGTGGCCTTCAGATCCAGGCCGTGCGTGGTCAGGGCCGTCAGGGCCGACTTGCTGCAAAGGGTGTTGGCCTCGCGCATGAACTCCTGCGACAGGAAGTCCAGACGCCGGCCGGCGGCCGCATCGGCGGCCAGCAGGGCGCGGGCGGCGGCCACGTGGCTGGACAGCCGGTCCAGTTCCTCGCGAACGTCGGCCTTCACGGCCATGGCGGCGGCTTCCTGCACGATGCGCTCTTCCGACGCCGCCTCGCCGATCAGTTCGGTCAGCTTGCGGGCGTAGCGTTCCCGCAGCACGGCCGGCTGGCCGGCTGCTTCGTGCGAGGCCAGCAGGGTCAGGGCCTCGATGCGGTCGACGGCGCCGGTCAGGATCGGAGCCACGGCGGCCCCCTCCTCCAGCCGCGCCGCCTTCAAGCCGTCCAGGGCCTGGCCGATCGTGGCGGCCATGGCGGCCTCCACCTCGGCCCGGTCCTCGGCGGCCTCGTCCTCCTCGCGGGCGTCGATCACGCCGCGCAGGGCCAGCAGGCCGTCGAGCGTGGGCTTGCCGACCATGCCGGTGGCCACATAGGGCGCGCCGGCCTTCAGATAGCGCTCCAGCACCTCGACATTGACCTGCACGGCGGCCTGGGCCTCCGCCCGCTTGGCCTGGAGGTTGACGGTCAGCTGGCCGCGCTGGAAGCGAGCCTGGGCGCCGTCGCGGGCGGCGCGGTCCAGGGCGTCGAAGCCCGGCGGGCCGCGAAAGCGGGTCTCGAGGTTGCGGCCGTTGACGCTGCGCGCCTCCACCGCCCACGACCAGGCCCCATGCGAGCCTTCGACGCGGGCGAAGCCGGTCATGCCTGACAGCGCCATCATCGCTCCCTAGAGATTCGACGGGCTCTTCGCGGCCCCTGCAACGCCGGCCTGGGCCGCCGCCTTCGACCGCTCGACCTGCCGCCACTTGGCGACATTGCGCTCGTGCGCCTCGTAGGTCGAGGCGAAGACGTGGCCGCCGGTGCCGTCGGCCACGAAATAGAGGTCGTTGCTCTTCATCGGATTGAGCACGGCCGCCAGGGCGGCCTTGCCCGGGTTGGCGATCGGGGTCGGCGGCAGGCCCTCGATCAGGTAGGTGTTGTAGGGCGTCTGTCGCTGCAGTTCCGACTGCAGGATGCCCCGGCCCAGCGGCCGCCCGCGGGTCAGGCCGTAGATGATCGTCGGGTCGCTGCCCAGGCGAACGCCCTGGCGCAGGCGGTTGATGAACACCGCCGCCACGTGCGGCCGCTCGCGGGCCAGGGCCGTTTCCTTCTCGACGATCGAGGCCATGGTCACGGCCTCCTCCTTCGTCGCGAACGGCAGGCCCGGCTGGCGCTGGGCCCACAGGCGGTCCAGCACCTCGTCGCGAGCGTCCATCATCCGCTGCAGCACCGCCGCCCGGTCCTCGCCGCGCTGGACCTGGTAGGTCTCGGGCAGGATCGAGCCCTCTGGCGGGGTCGGCACCGTGCCGGTCAGCTCGGGGGCCCGCATCAGGATGTCGACCACCATGTCGGAGGTCAGGCCCTCGGCGATGGTCACCTGGTGGCGGACGATCTTGCCGTCACGGATCTTGGCTAGCACCTGGCGCAACGAGGCGCGCGAGGCGAACTCGTATTCGCCGGCCTTCAGCCTGCGCGCCGCGCCGGTGGTCTGGGCGGCGGTCAGGAACAGCGAGGACGAGCGGATCACCCCTGCCTGCTCCAGGCTGGAGGCGATCTCGGGCAGGCTGGCCCCGCGCCGCAGGACCACCGTGGTCTGGTCGCCCGACCGCGCGGCCGGGCCCGGGCCCTGATAGATCCAGACCGCGCCCAGTACGACCAACACGGCGGCCAAGCCCAGCATGGTCAGCAGCCCAGTGCCCATGGCCGCGATGCGGCGTCCGACCGGCGCGGTCTCGCGCCGGCGCGGATTGGCCTTGCGGGGAGCCCCCGTCTTCTTCGGCGCCGGGCGTGGGGCGCGGCCTGTTGGCGAGGGCTTGCGGCTCACGAGACTTTGCGGAACACGACCGAGGCGTTGGTGCCGCCGAAGCCGAAGCTGTTGGAGACCGCCACGTCGATCTTGTGCGGCACGGCCTTGTTCGGCGCCAGGTTCATGGCGACGTTCACGTCCGGATTGTCCAGGTTGATGGTCGGCGGAGCGATCTGGTCGCGAATGGCCAGGACCGAGAAGATCGCCTCGATCGCGCCGGCCGCGCCCAGCAGGTGCCCGGTCATCGACTTGGTCGACGACATCACCACGTTCTTGGCGTGATCGCCCAGGAAGCGCTCGACGGCCCCGGCCTCGATGCCGTCGGCCATGGTCGAGGTGCCGTGGGCGTTGACGTAATTGATCTCCGACGGGGAGATGCCCGCGTCCTTGACCGCCGCCGAGAGTGCGCGGAAGCCGCCATCGCCGTCCTCCGACGGGGCGGTGATGTGATAGGCGTCGCCCGACAGGCCGTAGCCGATCACCTCGGCATAGATCTTGGCGCCGCGGGCCTTGGCGTGCTCGTACTCTTCCAGGACGACGACGCCGGCGCCCTCGCCCATCACGAAGCCGTCACGGTCCTTGTCATAGGGCCGCGAAGCCTTTTCCGGCGTCTCGTTCCAGTCGGTGGAGACGGCGCGGCAGGCGATGAAGCCGGCCATGCCGACCTTGCAGACCGCGGCCTCGGCCCCCCCGGCGATCATCACGTCGGCGTCGCCGTACTTGATCAGCCGGGTGGCGTCGCCGATGGCGTGGGCGCCAGTGGCGCAGGCGGTGACCACGGCGTGGTTGGGCCCCTTGAAGCCGTAGCGGATCGAGACCTGGCCCGAGATCAGGTTGATCAGGGCCGAGGAGATGAAGAACGGGCTGACCCGCCGCGGGCCCTTGGCTTCCAGCTCCAGGGCGGTGTCGGCGATCGTCGACAGGCCGCCGATGCCGGAGCCCAGGATCACCCCGGTCCGGTACTTGTCTTCCTCGGTTTCCGGGACCCAGCCCGAATCCTTCACGGCCTCATCTGCGGCGGCGATGCCGTACAGGATGAAGTCATCGACGCGCTTCTGGTCGCGCGGGCTCATGGTCAGGTCGGGATTGAACGATCCCTCGACGTCCGGACCGCCGCCGCCGCGGCCATCGACGCGCGGCACTTCGCAGGCCACCTGGCAGGCGTATTCGGTCGGGTCGAAGGCCGAGATGCGGTTCGCGCCGGACTTGCCGGCCAGGATGTTCTTCCAGGTGACGTCGACGCCCTGCCCCAGGGGGGTCAGGAGGCCAAGTCCGGTAATGACAACTCTACGCATGGATCACTCCCAACCTTCGCATCGCGGTCATATGGGGGATGCTGACGACTCGGACAGCCCCCCGACCTCGAATCTCGGCCACATACGAAAACCGCCGCGCGCACGATGGCAAGAGCCCGTGCGACGCGGCGGCTGATAGTCCTGTTCGCGAAAAATGGCGCGAACCCGACGCCTTAGGCGCCGGTCTTTTCCGTGATGAACTTCACGGCGTCACCGACGGTCTGGATGTGCTCGGCGGCGTCATCCGGAATTTCGATGTCGAATTCTTCTTCGAACGCCATGACCAGCTCGACGTTGTCGAGGCTGTCGGCGCCCAGGTCGTCGATGAAGCTGGCCTTTTCGGTGACCTTTTCCGGATCGGCGTCCAGGTGCTCGATGACGATCTTACGCACGCGCTCGAGAATGTCGGACATTCTGTTAGTCCCTCGTTTTGAATCTTTGCAGTTCCGCAGGAGACGGGGGCGAACCCTTCACCACCCACGGGAATTGTCGGGCCACCGCCTATCACGTTCTTTTTCGAGTGACTAGCGGCACGTCCGGTCAGAAATGTGGGCTTTCGTCTTTCCAAGCAGAAAGGCGCGGAGCCCAGGAAAAGACGGCCCGTCAGATCATGGCCATGCCGCCGTTGACGTGCAAGGTCTGACCCGTGACGTAGCCGCCCTGGTCACTGGCCAGGTAAACGCACGCGGCGGCGATATCGCTCCCCTCGCCCAGCCGGCCGGCGGGAATGGTCGAGAGGATTCCGGCCCGCTGCTGCTCATTCAGGGCGTCGGTCATGGGGCTGGCGATGAAGCCGGGCGCCACGCAATTGACGGTGACGTTGCGGCTGGCCAGCTCCTGGGCCAGGGCCTTGGAAAAGCCGATCATGCCGGCCTTGGAGGCGGCGTAGTTGGTCTGGCCCGGATTGCCGGTGACGCCGACGATCGAGGTGATGCCGATGATCCGGCCCGACCGGCGCTTCATCATGCCCTTGGCGGCGGCGCGGGACAGGCGGAAATAGCCTTCCAGGTTCACCTTGATCACGGTGTCCCAGTCCTCGTCCTTCATGCGGACGATCAGGCCGTCGCGGGTGATGCCGGCGTTGGCGATCACGATGTCGAGCGGCGCGCCGGCGGCCTCCTCGGCCTTGGCGACAAGGCCGTCGACGGCGGCGGCGTCCGACAGGTTCGCGGCGACGAACGACACCCGCTCGCCGAACTGGGCGGCCAGATCCGAGAGCGCTGATTCGCGGGTGCCCGAGAGCACGACGTGGGCGCCCTGGCCGTGCAGGGCCTTGGCGATGGCCCCGCCGATGCCGCCCGTGGCGCCGGTGACGAGGGCGGTCTTGCCGGTGAGATCGAACATTTGAATTCTCCGTCCGGAGGATGGTGGATGAAACCCTCGTCCTTCGATAGGCTCAGGACGAGGGTTTCAAACGAACCGCCCGCGCCATCGTCCTCATCCTGAGCTTGTCGAAGGACGAGGACGACGCAGGCCGTTGATGCTAGAGCGACTTGGCGAACGCTTCGAGGTCGGCCGGGCTGTTCAGGGGAACGGCTTCGGCGTCCGGGGCGATCCGCTTGGCCATGCCCGACAGCACCTTGCCCGCGCCGGCCTCGGCGAAGCGGGTGACGCCGCCCTCGCCGGCCAGCCAAGTCATGCTCTCACGCCAGCGCACGCGGCCAGTGACCTGCTCGACCAGCAGCTTGCGGATGACGTCGGGATCATGGACCGGGGCGGCGGTGATATTGGCCACCAGCGGGGCGCGCGGGGCGACGATCGTGGTTCGGGCCAGGGCCTCTTCCATCTCGTCGGCGGCCGGTTGCATCAGCGGGCAGTGGAAGGGGGCCGAGACGTTCAGCGGAATGGCCCGCGCGCCCAGCTCCTTGGCCTTCTCGATGGCCTTGTCGACGGCCGCCTTGGCGCCCGAGATCACCACGTTGCCGTTATTGTTGTCGTTGGCCACGACGCAGACGCCGACCTCCGAGCCGGCGGCGGCGGCGGCCTCGGCCAGGGCCAGGTCGGTCTTGGGGCCGATCAGCGAGGCCATGGCCCCCTCACCCACGGGCACGGCGCGCTGCATGGCCTGGCCGCGCAACTTCAGAAGGCGGGCGGTGTCGGCCAGGGTGATCGCGCCGGCGGCGGCCAGGGCGCTGTATTCGCCCAGGCTGTGGCCGGCCACGAAGGCGGCCTTGTCGATCCCGACGCCAAACTCGCGCTCCAGCACCCGGGTCACGGCCAGGCTGACCGCCATCAGCGCCGGCTGCGCGTTCTCGGTCAGGGTCAGGTCGCCTTCCGGCCCCTCGCTCATCAGCTTGAACAGCTTCTGACCCAGGGCGTCGTCGACCTCCTGGAAGACCTCACGGGCGGCGGCGAAGGCCTGGGCGAGGTCGGCGCCCATGCCGACCGTCTGGCTGCCCTGCCCCGGGAAGATGAAGGCGATGCTCATGGGCCCGCTCCGTCGTTATAAATCCAAGGGCGGGAGGGTTATGGGATCGCCGCGCCACGGGCAAGGATCAGTTTTGGCCGGCGGCGGGCTCCGAAGCCGTCGCCACGACCGTTGCGGGGGCGAGCGGGGCCGGCGGCCCCAGGTCCAACACGGGTTCGGACGGGCGCGCGGCCGGCGCACAGCCCTTGCGCGCCAGCTTCCTGGCGCTCCATGACGGATCGCAGCGACGCGGCGTCTCGGCGGCGCGCATGGCCGCCATCATGGCGATGTTCTGCTGGACCAGCCTCATGGTCCGTTTGTTGTGGTCCGGCTTGGGAAGGCTGACCGAAACCGGCGGCTGGGGCGGCGGCTTGGGGCAGTGCAGCGTCCGGGCGGCGACGGGAACCGGTCGCGGCGTTACCGGACGCGGCGTTACCGGACGCGGCGTGAAAGGGATTGCGACCCGTGAGGACGGCGGCGGCCGAAAGCCGCGGACCGTCGGTGTCCCCGCCTGAGCTCCAGTCGCCGTCAGCAGGGTCAGGGCCAGAACCGTCTTGGAAAGGATCGCGCCGCGCATTCGAGCGACTCCGTCTGCCTGCCTCCGCTTCTACCATGACGGGAGACCGCGCGCGACGGTCGACCGCCTCTCAGCCCAGCCAGGGCCCGCCCGGCGGTCCCCAGCCCCAGACCGGCATCGGCGGGTCGTCCGTGGGCGCTTCAACCCCGGGCGCCGAGTTGATCACCGCCAGCCGCGTGCCCCATTCCAGATAGCCGACGAAGGCGGCGCGGAACTCCGGATCCGCCGGCAGGCCGACCGCGTCGGCGATGTCCAGCATCAGCGACACCCAGGCGCGGCGCTGCTCTTCGGTCAGGTGACGCCCCAGGTGATGGCCGATCATCGCGGCGTGGCCGCCGCCGGCCTCGGTATAGGCCTTGGGGCCGCCGAACACCTCGGTGACAAAGGCGGCCACGTGCTCGGCGTGGCGCGGGTTCATGCCGGCGAACACCGGCGCCAGAACCGGATGGTCGGGCACGGCGGCGTAGAACGCGTCGAACAGCGCCCGGAAGCGTTCTGGCCCACCCGCCCAGGCCGCCAGGGTTGGGATTTCCGTCTCGCCGAGCGCCATGGTCGCCTCCCGTTCTGCTTTCCGACTTAAGGGCGCAGGTTGACGTTTGGAAGCCGGAAGAATGGCGTTATTGAAATCATGACGCAGCTGGCTGCGCCGCCGCCTTCCCCTGGAGTCCACCCATGCAACGCCTGCTCACCGGTCTCGCCCTCTGCGCCGCCCTCGTGGCCTCCTCCCCCGCCCTGGCCGCCCTCAAGGTCGGTGACAAGGCGCCCGACTTCACCGCCCCCGCCGCCCTGGCCGGCAAGGACTTCAGCTTCACCCTGTCCAAGGCGCTGAAGAAAGGTCCGGTGGTGCTGTACTTCTTCCCGGCCGCCTACACCTCGGGCTGTACGGCCGAAGCCCACGAGTTCGCCGAGGCCACCCCGCAGTTCGAGAAACTGGGCGCGACGGTGATCGGGGTCACGGGCGGCAATGTCGACCGCATCAAGGACTTCTCCAAGGAGCACTGCCGCGACAAGTTCGCGGTGGCCGCCGCGAACGCCGACCTGATCAAGACCTACGACGTGGTGCTGCCGATGAAGGACAACCTGTCCAATCGCACCTCCTATGTGATCGCGCCGGGCGGCAAGATCCTGCTGGCCTACAGCGACCTGAACTTCCAGGGCCACGTCACCCAGACGATGGAGGCGGTGAAGGCCTACAAGGGCCGGAAGAAGTAGATTTCGACCAACCTCCTTCGAAAACGGCGTGGGCGAACCGGATCGGTTCGCCCGTGTTTCGACTAGGATCGGAGCCATGGCCGACCTCGTCTTTCTTCAAACCTTGGTCCGTGGCGTCGCCGTCGGCGGCTTCGGCGTCACTGGCCTGGCGCTTGCGCTGGACCGACGGCCCACGCCCCTGCGCTGGGTCGGCGGCTTGTTCTTCCTGTGCGCCGTCGCCCACGTCATCGACAGCTGCCAGCCCGGCCGGACAGGCCATCCCGACCCGCTGATCTGGGCCGCGTCGGTGGCGACCATCGGCCTGTTCTGGCCCCTGGCCTACGCCCTCTTCGCCGACGAGCAGCGTTTCTCGCCGCACCGGCTGTGGCCGGCTGTCGGGCTGGTGGCCCTGTGGGGCCTCGCCCGCGCCTTGCCCGAAGCGATCTGCAAGCCGTTCTGGCTGTTGTTCAACCTGGCCTCGGCGGGTCTGGTGCTGCACGCGCTGCTGGTCATCTGGCGGGGCTGGCGCGGCGACCTGGTCAATGAGCGCCGACGGCTGCGCGGCCCGGTGATGATCGCGGCGGCCGGCTATATCTTGCTGCTCAGCGCCCAGGACGTGGCCTGGGTCACCGGCCTGCCTTGGTTTCACGCCTGGGGATTGCCCCAGGCCCTGGTGCTGGCGACGCTGGCCGTCGCCGGCGCGGTCATCCTGCTGCGGCCTGAGCCCCTTCTGGTCGAAGCCGGATCGACCAGCGGCCGGATCGCGCCGCTCGCCGGCGGCCAGGCCCTGGATCTCGGCCCGGCCGACCGTCTGGTGCTGGCCCGGCTGGAGACCGCGATGGATGTGGAGGAAGTCTGGCGCGGCGAAGACCTGTCGATCACCGCCCTGGCGGCTCTGGTCGGCGCGCCCGAGCACCGCCTGCGTCGGCTGATCAACGGCGTGCTGGGCCATCGCAACTTCGCCGACTACGTCAACAGCCGCCGGATCGAGGCGGCCAAGAGCGCCCTGGCCGCCCCCGACCTGGCCCTGAAGTCGATCTCGACCATCGCCTACGACCTGGGCTTCGCGTCCCTCGGGCCCTTCAACCGCGCCTTTCGCGCCGCGACCGGGGTCACCCCCTCGGAATGGCGCGCGACCAGGACGCCTGCTCCGACCTCCGTGTCGGCCCGCCTGCGACTGGTCGAAACCGCCGATCCCGCGTCGAAAGCCGACAAGTCGGTCTGATTTCGCGATCGGCGCGACGACACGGCCGCCGCCGCGCCTTCCTCGGGACGCCACCCCTTCCGAGGAAACGCCATGCTGTCTTCTCTTCTCCCCTTCGCCGAAAGCTGGCTGAGCGCCGCCTTCACGGACGTGAGTCGCTACGTGATCTTCGCCGTCGGCGTCTGGCTGGCGCTCTGGATCGTCCTGGCCGCGCCCCTGGCCGGCCGGAAAATCCGCGAGGGGCGCCCACCCGCTCGCCAGCTGCTGATCGAGTTCGCCACCTCGATCCGCTCGATCATGATCTTCTCGACCATCGGCCTGTTGAATTTCGGCCTGTTCCGCGCCGGCCTGATGCCCGGCCCCCACATCGCCCGCGAACTGGGGCCGGTGTGGTTCTGGACCAGCCTGGTCCTGATGATCGTCGCCCACGACGCCTGGTTCTACTGGACGCACCGGCTGATCCACGACCGGCGGCTGTTCCGGACCTTTCACCGCCGCCATCACCGGTCCAACAGCCCTTCGCCGTTCACCGCCTACAGCTTCGACCTGGGCGAGGCGGCGATCAACGCGCTGTTCGTGCCGCTATGGATGCTGATCGTGCCAACCCAGTGGCCGGTCGCGGGCCTGTTCATGCTGCACCAGATCGTCCGCAACACCCTGGGCCACAGCGGCTACGAGCTGTTTCCGGCCACGCGCGACGGCCGCCCGCTGCTGCCCTGGCTGACGACCGTCACGCACCACGACTTGCATCACGCCCAGGCGGGATGGAACTACGGGCTCTATTTCACCTGGTGGGACCGGATGATGGGCACCGAGAACCCCCGCTATCTGGAACGGTTCGCCCAGGCCGTGCGGCGTCCCGGGCGAGCGGTCGCGGGGCCGGCGGCCGACGCCGCCTGAAGACCTACCAGGTGGTGCGGACCAGCTTGACCATCAGCCGGCCGTCCTGGACCCGCTCGTCGGCGGCCCGCAGGCTGACGGTGAACTCGGCGGGGATGTCGAACGGCCGGGTCAGGCTGAAATCGACGCCCTCGTCGCCCTGGGTGCCGCCGCCCACGGCGATCGAGGCGACCGGGCGGCCGTCCAGGGTCAGCTCGGACCGTACGTTGGCGCGGGTGACCGGCGTGCGGCCGCGCAGATAGACCGGCTGGCTGGCGTTCATGTCCATCGACAGCCGCACGTAGTTGGCCTTGGGCAGCAGGCCGAAGCCGAACGAGCGGGCCAGGGACGAGCGAATCGCAGCCTCACGGGCGTTCCAGGATGCGCCGACCCCCATCGTACGATTGGGAGCGGCGTGCTCGTCCGGCTTCTGGTTCAGGTTGAGGTCGAAGTTGTAGGTGGGGTCATTGAGCCCGCCAGCCACCTTGGCGGTGAAGGTCGCCTTCTCGGCGTCGGTCGACAGGTCCAGGGTCTGGGCGGCCGAATAGCCCTGGAAATGACCGTCGGCGCCCCAGACCGCCAGGTCCGGCTTGCGCACGATGTCGCCCGCCGTCGCCGGCGCGGCGGCGACCGTCAGCAAGGCCGCGATCAGGAAGGTCGTCCTGCACCCCATGACCGCCCGATAGCACAGGGCGGCGAAAGGCTGAAGCCTTGCACGGTCAAATTTGTATGACAGTTGTTCGTCCGCCCGTTTTCCAGGCGGCGTCAGGGCTTGGATGGCGCGGCGGCCTTGTCGCAGCCGATCTTGGCGCACAGCCTCTCGCGCATCTTGACCTGCATCTCGGCCATCATGCCCGGCATCTGGCCCATCATCCTCTGGGTGAGCTCGGGCGTCTTGGCGATCAGGGCCTGGCCCGAAGGTCCTTCGTAGAAGGCCACGAGATCGCGCAGCTCCTGCTCGGTGAAGACCTCGGCCATGGCGTCGACCATCGGCGCCTTCATCTTGCCGGTCATCTCGCGCGTGGTCTCGAGAACGGTCTCGCTGAGCGCGCGGCTCTGCTCGTCGGTCATCGACGGCGCCTGCTTGCGCATCGACTCCATCATCATCGGGACCATCTGGTCCATCATCTGGCTCAGCAGCTTGTCGTAGTGGATCGCCTCGAAATAGCGCGCCGCCAGGGCCCGCGTCTCGGGCGTGGCCTTGGAAGCGACCGCCGCCGGCGGCGGCGAGGCCTGCCGGGCCTGGGCCGCGCCGCCCGCCAGGCACAAGGCCGCGGCGACGGCGAGAATGGTTAGACGCTTCATGATGGCGGCCCCTGACAGTCAAGCCTCAACTTCGCCCGGAACCACCTGAGGATGCAAGCCCGCGCCGCGACTTGTGCTGGCGGGCCCTTTCCTGTATTAGCGCGCCCTCTCACGGATGGCGGTCTTGCACGCAGCCCTATGGGTCGGGATTTCCCGCTCGGCATGCAGGATCCATCGTGGTCGACGGACTTCCGCCGTCGCCCGCGCCGCCTTCCAAGCCGGAAGAAGGAAAACATGGCGTTCTACGAACACGTGGTCATCGCGCGGCAGGACATCTCGCCGCAACAGGCCGAAGCTCTGAACGAGCAACTCAAGGCTCTCCTGGAAGAAAATGGCGGTCATATCGCCAAGATCGAATACTGGGGCCTGCGCAATCTCACCTACCGCATCAAGAAGAACCGCAAGGGCCACTACTCCCTGCTCGCCATCGACGCTCCGGCCGCGGCCGTGAAGGAGATGGAACGTCAGCTGCTGATCAATGAAGACGTGCTGCGCTTCATGACCATCCGCGTCGAAGAGCTGGACCTGGAACTGTCGCCGGTTCTGGCCCGTCGCGACCGCGAACGTGGCGAGCGCAGCGAGCGCCCGCGCGACGATTTCGCGCCGGCCGCGTAAGGGAGAAGAGAGATCATGACCGATACCACTGCTCCCGAAGCCGGCGCTCCCGCCGCCGGCGCTGGCGGCGCCCGCCGCCCGTTCTTCCGTCGCCGCAAGGTCTGCCCGTTCTCGGGCGCCAACGCGCCGAAGATCGACTACAAGGACGTGAAGCTGCTGCAGCGCTACGTCTCCGAACGCGGCAAGATCGTGCCGTCGCGCATCACCGCGGTGTCGGCCAAGAAGCAACGCGAACTGGCCAAGGCCATCAAGCGCGCCCGCTTCCTGGCTCTGCTCCCCTACGTCGTGAAGTAAGGGAGACACCACGATGAAAGTCATTCTGCTCGAACGCGTCGAAGGCACCGGCGTCCTCGGCGACGTGGTCACCGTGAAGGACGGCTTCGCCCGTAACTTCCTGCTGCCGCGCTCCAAGGCCCTGCGCGCCAACTCGGCCAACCTGAAGACCTTCGAAGCTCAGCGCGCTGAGATCGAAGCTCGCAACGTCAAGAACCGCGAGAACGCCGGCAAGGCCGGTGAAGGCCTCGACGGCAAGCAGTACGTGATGATCCGTCAAGCCGGCGAAAGCGGCCAGCTGTACGGTTCGGTCGCGGGTCGCGACGTCGCCGACGCCATCAAGGCCGAAGGCGGCAAGGTCGATCGCTCGATGATCGTGCTCGACAAGCCGATCAAGACGCTGGGCGTCCACGAAGTGAAGGTGAAGCTGCACGCGGAAGTGACCGTCACGGTCACGCTCAACATCGCGCGCAGCCAGGACGAAGCCGACCGCCAAGCGCGCGGCGAAAACGTCATCGCCGCTCAGTTCGAGGAAGACCGCGCCGCTGACGCCGAAGCCGCCCAAGACATGGCGGAAGGCGGCGCCGGCTCGTTCGAAGGCGACCACTACGAGGCCTAAACGCTTCAGTAGCTTGAACTATCGGAAACGGCGCGGAGCAATCCGCGCCGTTTTTCTTTGGCCCGTCCCAGAAAATAACTCGTTTACGGCGGGCGCGAATGGGGGCTTTCCTGCGGGAGTAACTCGCGCGCAAAGCGAAAACGCTGCGTGCAAAACGTAGGGGAATAAACCACATGCGCAGTCGTAACCTTCTGCTGGCCGCCGTCTCGGCCGGAGCGCTCCTGCAGCTTCCGACCTTCGCCGCCGCCCAAACCCAGGAGCCCGCCGCGGCCACCGAGGTCGAGGAACTGGTCGTCACCGGGACCCGCACGCCCGGCCGCACGCGGCTGGACACCATCGCGCCGGTCGACGTGATCGGCGGCCAGGCCCTGGCCCGCCAGGGCAGCGGCGCCGAACTGGCCCAGGCGCTGTCCAACCTGACCCCGGCCATCGACTTCCCGCGGCCGGCCATCACCGACGGCACCGACCACGTGCGTCCGGCCACCCTGCGGGGTCTGGCTCCCGACCAGACCCTGGTGCTGATCAACGGCATGCGCGGCCACATCGGCGCCCTGGTGAACATCAACGGCTCGATCGGCCGGGGCTCGACCGCCTTCGACCTCAACTCGATCCCGACGGTCGCCGTGGAACGGGTGGAAGTGCTGCGCGACGGCGCCTCGGCCCAGTACGGCGCCGACGCCATCGCCGGGGTCATCAACCTGCGCCTGCGCGAGGCTCGCACCGGCGGCGGCGCGACCTACAACTACGGGATCTACGACACCGACGTCGACACCGCTCGCGGCAGCCGCAAGGCTCACGACGGCCTGACCCAGTCGCTCTCCCTGTGGCAGGGCCTGCCCCTGGGCAAGGACGGCTTCCTGACGGTGATGGGCGAATATGTGACCCGCCACCCCACCAACCGATCGGACTATGTCAACCTAGCCTCGGCCCCCGACTACGCCCGCCCGGTCGTGCTGGGCCGCTACGGCGATCCCAAGCTGGAGAGCAGCGCCGTCTACCTTAACGCCGGCCTGCCGGTGAACGAGACCTGGTCGCTGTACGGCTACGGCGGCTACCAGCATCGCGACACCGAATCCGCCGCCACGGCGCGGACCTACAACAATTCCAACAACGTTCCGGCCGTCTATCCGGGCGGCTTCCTACCGATCATCGCCACCGAGATCGACGACTACAACATCGCTGGCGGGATCAAGGGCGAGCTGGGCGGCTTCGCCACCGACCTGGGCGTCAGCTACGGCAAGAACAAGCTGGAATACACGATCAAGAACACCATCAACTCGACCTATGGCGCGACCTCGCCTCGCACCTTCAAGGCGGGCGGGCTCGACTACGACCAGTTCCTGGTCAATCTGAACATGAGCAAGGGCTTCGACCTGGGCCTGATCGAGCCGACCAACCTGGGCTTCGGCCTGGAATATCGCGAGGAAGGTTTCTCGGTCCACCAGGGCGAGCCGGCCTCCTACAGCAAGGGGCCGCTGCCCGGCGCGCCCGTCTCACAGGGCTTCGGCGGCTTCCGCCCCTCCAACGAGGTCGACAAGACCCGGCACAACGTCAGCGCCTATGTCGATCTGGAAGGCAAGCTGACGCAGCGCCTGTCGTTCGACGCCGCCGCGCGTTACGAGGACTATTCGGACTTCGGCTCGAAGGTCACCGGCAAGCTGGCGGCCCGCTTCGACGTCGACGACGCGCTGGCCGTGCGAGCGGCGATCTCCAGCGGCGTCAAGGCCCCTGCCCTGCAGCAGCAGTACTTCAGCTATACCGCCACCAACAACGTCGCGACCCCGACGGGCTCGATCCTGGTCGAGTCGGGCACCTTCACGGTCGACAGCCCGATCGCCGTGGCGCTGGGCGCCAAACCGCTGAAGGCCGAGGAGTCGATGAACTATTCGGCCGGCATCGTCTTCCACACCGGTCCGTTCGAACTGACCATCGACGCCTACCAGATCGACATCGACGATCGGATCGTGCTGTCGGAGAACCTGCCCAACCCGTCGACCCCGGCGGCGACCGCGACGGTGATCACCGACTTGCTATCCAGCTATGGCGTCAGCGCCGCACGGTTCTTCCTCAACGGGGTGGAGACCCGGACCCGGGGCGTCGACATCGTCGGTCGCTACAAGCTGGAGACCGAGACGGCCGGCCGCTACGATTTCACCGTGGCCGCCAACTTCAACGGCACCGACGTGCGAAAGACGCCCAGCCTGCCGACCATCACCAATGTCAGCCAGCCGCCCTTCCTGTTCGACCGCGGCAACGTCCTGACCTACGAGGAAGGCACTCCGAACCAGAAGTTCGTGTTCAACACCGACTGGAGCCTGGGCGATTTCGGCGTCACGGCCAAGGCGACCTATTATGACAGCGTCCTGGTCCCCAACAACAACCCGACGCTGGACTACGAGACGGGCCATCGCACGATCGTCGACCTGGAAGGCCGCTACAAGCTGGGCCCGGCGGGCCTGGCCCTGGGCGTCAACAACCTGTTCGACCAGTACCCGCGCGAAACCCCGGCCCTGATCAACAGCCCCAGCGGCTCGATCGGCTTCCCCAGCTACTCGCCGTTCGGCTTCAACGGCCGGTTCCTGTACGCCCGGGTCAGCTACAACTGGTAGAGCGTCTTCGAAACCGAATCGAAGCGGCGCGGGAAGCGATTCCCGCGCCGTTTTCATGCGTCCGGATCTGACGGAGCGGGCCGTCAGAACATACACAGAATATCCCCGTTCATCTTCGCCGACGCCCCGCTGCGTCCGCGCGAAAAATCCGGCTCCGCGTTAACCTGTGGCAATGTCCCTCGTCCCTGCTCTAGACCTTCGCCCACCTCAGCCGATGGGCGACATCGTCGTCGCCGTCGCGCCGCACAACCTGGAAGCCGAACAGGCCCTGCTGGGCGTGCTGCTGTACGATAACGCCGCCTACGAACGCCTGACCGACAGCCTGCAGGGCCGCCACTTCTACGAGCCCTTCCACCAACGGCTGTTCGGCTCGATCGAGACCCACATCCGCAAGGGCCAGCTGGCCGAGCCGATCCTGCTGGCCGATGAGTTCAAGCACGACCCGGCGTTCGAGGAGCTGGGCGGCCTGCGCTACCTGGCCGACCTGGTCGACCGCGCCCCGCCGGCCGCCAATGTCGGCGACTATGCGCGTGCGGTGTTCGACCTGGCCCTGCGCCGCGACCTGATCCGCATTGGCGGCGAGATCGCCTCCACCGCCCACGGCGGCGTCGGCAAGGACGACGTCAAGCTGCCGGCCCGCGACCAGATCGAGGCGGCCGAACAGCAGCTCTACACCCTGGCCGAAAGCGGCACGGCCAGTTCGGGCTTCGTCAGCTTCGGGGACGCCCTGCGCGGCGCCGTCGAGATGACCGCCGAGGCCTACAGCCGCGACGGCGGCATGTCGGGCCTGGCCACCGACCTGATCGACCTGGACACCAAGATCGGCGGCCTGCACCCCTCCGACCTGATCGTCCTGGCCGGCCGACCGTCGATGGGCAAGACGGCGCTGGCGACCAACATCGCCTTCAACGTCGCCAAGAAGTACGCCTGGGAGCCCCAGCCGGACGGCACCAAAAAGACGGTCAGCGGCGGCGTCGTGGCCTTCTACTCGCTGGAAATGAGCGCCGAACAGCTGGCCCTGCGTATGCTGGCCGACGCCTCGGGCGTCTCGGGCGACAAGCTCCGCAAGGGCGAGATCGACGCGTCGGAGTTCGGCCGGGTGCGCGACGCGGCCATCGAGCTGCAGGAAGCCCCGCTCTATATCGACGCCACCGGCGGCATCTCGATCGCCAAGCTGACCGCCCGGGCCCGTCGCCTGAAGCGCCAGGTCGGCCTGGACCTGATCGTCGTCGACTACCTGCAGCTGGTCACCGGCTCGGACCTGGGCTCGAACGCCAACCGCGTGCAGGAGGTCTCGCAGATTACCATGGGCTTGAAGGCCCTGGCCAAGGAGCTGGCCTGCCCGGTCATCGCCCTGTCGCAGCTGTCGCGCCAGGTCGAGCAGCGCGAGGACAAGCGCCCGCAGCTGTCCGACCTTCGCGAATCCGGTTCGATCGAGCAGGACGCCGACATGGTCTGGTTCGTCTATCGCGAGAGCTACTATGTCGGCCGCTCCGAGCCGCGCGAGGGCACGCCCGAGCACCTGCAGTGGCAGGAGGACATGGACCGCCTGCAGGGCCTGGCCGAGGTGATCATCGCCAAGCAGCGTCACGGCCCCATCGGCACCGTGCGCCTGTCGTTCAACAGCGACACCACCCGCTTCGGCAACCTGGCCCGCGACCACTACTTCCACCAGATGCGCAGCGGCTCGGACGAATAGCGACAGTGGGTTTGACGTGGGCGACGGGACTGCGCCACGGTGCCAGGACCCGCTGAACGAGGCCGCGAATGGACTTCAATCCCCTGCCGACCTCCACGGTGGTCGGCGCGTTCCTGCTGGCCTTTCCGGCGCTGTTCTCGATCGTCAATCCGGTCGGCGCCTCGCTGATCTTCCACCAGGTGCTGGCCGACCGCACCCCGCACGAGCGGCGGCGGCTGGCCCTGCGGATCGCCGTCAACGCGCTGCTGATCCTGCTGGGGTCGCTGCTGCTGGGCGGCTACATCCTCAACTTCTTCGGGGTCAGCCTGGGCGCGCTGCGCGTGGCCGGCGGCCTGGTGGTGGCGATCCGCGCCTGGGGCCTGCTGATGGAGCCCGAGGCGCACGAGGACCGCAAGAGCGACGCGGCCTCGCCCGCTGAGCGCAAGACCGACGACATTGCCTTCTTCCCGCTGACCATGCCGTTCACGACCGGACCGGGCTCGATCGCGGTGGCCATCGCCCTGTCGTCCCAGCGGCCGGCGGGCGGACACACCGTGATCCCGTTCTTCCTCGGCGCCAGCCTGGCGGCGCTGGCGGTGGCCCTGTCGATCTGGGGCCTCTATCGGGCTTCGGACCGAGTGATGGCCTTGCTCGGCGTCTCCGGCGCGCGGGTCATGTCGCGGCTGGTCGCGTTCCTGCTGCTGTGCATCGGCGTCCAGATCCTGGCCAGCGGCGTCGAGAGCTTGGCGACCGACTTCCTGGCCCGCCGCTGAAGATCCTCAGGATCTGGACTGGCCTTGCGCGGCGCGCTCGGCTACGCCCTGCCCCGTGACCGAAGCCAGCCGCCTCACCCTCGATCTGGACGCCCTGGCGTCCAACCACGCCCTGCTCCGGGCCGCCGCCGGCGGGGCCGAGATCGCGCCGGCCGTCAAGGCCGACGGCTACGGCCTCGGCGCGGCCCTGGTGGCCGGGCGGCTGTGGGACGAGGGCGCGCGGAGCTTCTATGTCGCCCGCCTGTCGGAAGGCGTCGCCCTACGCCGGTCGCTAGGCGACCGCGCGGCGACGATCTATCTGCTGGACGGCGTCACGCCCGGCGCGGCCCCGGCCATCGAGGCGGCCGGCCTGACGCCGGTGCTCAACAGCCTGCCGCAGATCGAAGCCTGGAACAGCCATGCCCGCGGCCGCGTGCTGGACGCCGCCCTGCACATCGACACCGGCATGAACCGCCTGGGCCTGCGCCCCGAGGAGGCCGCGGTTCTGGTGGGAGCGATGGACCGGCTGAAGTTCCTGAACATCACCCTGGTGATCAGCCACCTGGCCTGCGCCGGCGAGCCCGACCATCCGCTGAACGCGCGCCAACGGGCGCGCTTCGTCGAGGCCGCGGCCCTGTTCCCGGACGCCCGTCGCAGCCTGGCCAATTCGGGCGGGATCTTCCTGGGCGAGGCCTTCCGCTTCGACCAATGTCGTCCGGGGATCAGCCTCTATGGCGGCGGCCCGCGCGATGTTCCCGACACGAGGATCAAGGCGGTGGCGACGCTGGAAGCGCCGATCCTCCAGGCCCGGGTCGTGCCGCGCGGCGAAAGCATCGGCTACGGCGCGGCCTTCACCGCCCAGGACACCACGCGCGTGGCCATCCTGGCGGCCGGCTACGCCGACGGCGTGCCGCGCGCCGCCCATCCGCGGGGATCGGTGTGGTTCGACGGCGCCCGGCGGCCGATGCTGGGCCGGGTGTCGATGGACCTGATCGCCGTCGACATCACCGACTGCGACGCCGCCCGCCCCGGCGCCATGATGCAGATCATCGGCCCCGACTTGCCGGTCGACGAGGCCGCCGCCGCCGCCGGAACCACGGCCTACGAACTGCTGACCCGCATCGCGCCCCGGGCGCGACGCGTGATCAAGGGCGGCTAGAGCTAGCGCGCCAGCCCTTCCAGTCGCCCGGCGTCCACGGACGCCACGGCCTGCTTCAGCACGTCGATGCTGTCGGCGTTGCCGTTGGCCTCGACCGAGAAGCGCTCGCCGACCAGGATGCTGTAGCGGCCGGACTTGGCCTCCCGGTCCCACTCCTCGGTGGTCAGGCGGCCATCCACCGTGCCCGACTTCTCGTAGCCGGTCTGGGTTTCCTTGGTGGACTGGGCGTTGACCGCGCTGGCCAAGGCGGCCATGCCGGCCATCGCGCCCAGGTCGGTCACCGCCAGGCGGAAGCTGGCGCCGTCCTTCTGGTAGTCGCCGGTGGCGACGGCCATCGACATGCCGCCGGCCCCGCCCGAATTGGTCTCCAGGCCCGTGCGCTCGAAGCCGGCGACCGCGCCGGGGAGCAAGCCCTTCAAGGTCTCGGCCGGCACGGACGGGGCGTTCTTGCCCGCTTCCATCCGGGCGGCGGCGGCCTCCATCTTCTTGCTGGCCGCGTCCAGCTTGCCCAGGTCGACCTTGGCGCCGTTGACCTCCATCGTGCCGGACATGGTGCCGGTGTTGGCGGCGTGGCTGGCCAGGCCGGAGCCGAACATCGCCGCGCCGGCCACGGCGCCGGTGATCGCCGCGATGACGATCGACAGCACGATCGCGCAGAGGATGGTGACGGCCGTATAGCCCAGCGCCTTTTCGCTGGGCGCCTTCATCAGCTTGGGCAGGCCGAGATAGAGCAGGTAGAAGCCATAGAGGCTGGCCAGGGCGCCGATCATGACGAGCGGCGGGAAGATCCCCAAAATTCCGAACACCCAGGCGGCGGTGTAGCTGTAGGCCGCGACCTTGAACGCCTGGACCCGGTCCTTCTGGCCATCGAAGCTGGGGGCCAGGGCGTCGATGATCAGCGCCACCAGGAACACCGACAGCAGGCTCAGGCCATAGGCGATCACGGCGCTGACGACGGACGAGACCAGCGGCGGCCTAATGTGGAAGCCGAAGCCGCCGATGCCGAACACCTGTCCGCCGATCAGGCCGGCGACCGGCGGGATCGCGGCCAGGATGCAGACATAGCCGACATACAGCCCCTTGATCGTCGCCGGCTCGGCGTCGATGCGCTCCCACTCGGCCGAAGGCGACAGCAGCAGGCGTTTCACGCGGCCGACGAGATCGGACGAGCCCGCCTGGGGTTCAATGACAGTCATACGATCGCTCCTCCGCGAATCCTGAACGTCCCCCGACGTCGTCCCTGTATAACCATCACCATGGGAGGTTGAGAACATCGTTCCGTGACAAGGGTTCGTCCGCTCGGACGATGCGTCCGTCTTTGGCGCAGGGGAGCGCCAGGCTGTAGTCTCCCGTCATCTTCGAATCAGGAGCATCCATGGCCCGCGACGGCGCCGTCTACGCCTGCCAGTCCTGCGGCGCGGTCTCGACCAAATGGTCGGGTCAGTGCTCGGCTTGCCAGAGCTGGAACAGCCTGGTCGAGGAGGTCGGGGCCCGTGCGCCCGGAGCCCTGTCGAGCACCAAGGCCACGCGGGTGCGCGGCCTGCAGTTCACCGGCCTGGAGAGCGACACCCCCGCCCCGCCCCGGATCATCACGGGCGTCGACGAGTTCGACCGGGTCTGCGGCGGCGGCGTCGTGCCCGGTTCGGCCATCCTGATCGGCGGCGACCCCGGCGTGGGCAAGTCCACCCTGCTGCTGGAGGTGATGGCCAAGGCGTCGCTGAGCGGCGTCCACTGCGCCTATATCTCCGGCGAGGAGGCCGTGGCCCAGATCCGCGGCCGGGCCGACCGCATGGGCTTCGCCCAGGCTCCCGTGAAGCTGGCCGCCGAGAGCAGCCTGCGCGACATCCTAGACGGCCTGAAGCGCGAGAAGTTCGATCTTGTGGTCATCGACTCGATCCAGACCCTGTGGAGCGACGCCCACGAGGCCGGGCCGGGCACGGTCACGCAGGTCCGCGCCTGCGCCAGCGAGCTGGTGCGCCTGGCCAAGAAGCAGGGCGTGGCGATCCTGATGGTCGGCCACGTCACAAAGGACGGCCAGATCGCCGGCCCGCGCGTGGTCGAGCACCTGGTCGACGCGGTGCTCAGCTTCGAGGGCGAGCGCGGCTATCCGTTCCGGGTGCTGCGCGGGGCCAAGAACCGGTTCGGGGCCACCGACGAGATCGGCGTGTTCGAGATGGGCGACTCGGGGCTGCGCGAGGTGAAGAACCCCTCGGCCCTGTTCCTGAACGAGGGCGGTGAGCGCGCGGCCGGCGCGGCGGTGTTCGCGGGCATCGAGGGCTCGCGACCCGTCCTGGTCGAATTTCAGGCGCTGGTCGCGCCCTCCGCGTACGGAACGCCCCGGCGCGCGGTGGTCGGATGGGATTCTGGCCGGCTGGCCATGGTTTTGGCTGTGCTGGAATCGCGTTGCGGCCTTGGTTTTGGCAACAAGGACGTCTATCTGAACGTCGCTGGCGGCCTGCGGATCACCGAGCCGGCGGCGGACTTGGCGGCGGCGGCGGCCCTGGCCTCCTCGGCCCTCGACATCGCCCTGCCGCAGGACTGCGTCGTGTTCGGCGAAGTCAGCCTGTCCGGTGAAGTGCGGCCGGTGAGCCGTATGGAGACACGTTTGAAAGAGGCCGCGAAACTCGGCTTTGGTCGAGCTCTGGGACCGTTGTCGGGCCTGCCCGAAGGCGGCGGAGCCCTGCCCGTGGCGGGCGTCGCGCGCCTGGCCGACGCCGTGCGCCGCATCGGCGACGAGATCTGGGGCCAGCTGACGTGACGCCGTTCGACATCATCTTCGGCCTGATCCTGCTGGTCTCGGCCCTGGTCGGCTTCGCCCGGGGCGCCTCGCGCGAGCTGACCTCGGCCCTGTCGTTCATCGTCGCCGCCCTGCTCTCGCTCCTGGCGCTGCGGGTCACCGGACCGCTGTTCCGCGGCCTGATGGACCCCGACTGGGCGGCCACGGCGGCCGCGATCCTGGTCACCTTCGTGATCGCCTTCGTGCTGTTGCGCCTGATCGGCGCCCAGATCACCAAGACCCTGCACGCCGACGGCGCGCTGGGCACGCTGGACCGGTTGATGGGCCTGGCGTTCGGCCTGCTGCGCGGCCTGGTGGTGCTGGGGGTGTTCAGCCTGGTGTTCCACATGGCCACCCCGCCCGACCGCGTGCCCAGCTGGATGTCGAAGTCGGCGCTGTATCCGCTGTCCAACGCCGCCGGCCGCGTGCTGAAGGTGTTCGCTCCGAAGGGCGCGGGCCTGGCCGGAAAGTTGGCGCCCGCCATTGAGGACGCCGTCCACGACGGCGCCAGCGACAAACCGTCCGACCGCAAGTCGGGCGATCCGGGTTATGATAAGGACCAGCGTCGCTCGCTCGACGACCTGGTGGAGAAATCGCGATGACGTCCTTCGGCCAGTCGACCGACCGCTTCTCGTCCAAGCCGTGGCGTGATCCGGAGGACGACACCCTGCGGCTCGAATGCGGGGTCTTCGGCGTCTATGACGTGCGCGACGCCGCCGCGGTGACGGCGCTGGGCCTGCACGCCCTGCAGCATCGCGGCCAGGAGGCCTGCGGCATCGCCGCCTTCGACGGCCAGCGTTTCCACACCGAGCGCCACATGGGCCACGTGGGCGACGCCTTCACCGGCAACGACCTGGTCCAGCGCCTGCCCGGCGGCATGGCCATCGGCCACACCCGCTATTCCACGGCCGGCGGCAGCGGCATCCGAAACGTCCAGCCGATGTTCGCCGATCTCGAGACCGGCGGCGTGGCCATCGCCCATAACGGCAACCTGACCAACTTCCTGACCCTGCGCGAGCGCCTGGTGCAGGAGGGCGCGATCTTCCAGTCGACCAGCGACAGCGAAGTGATCCTTCATCTGATCGCCCGGTCGCGGAAAGCCCGGATCGTCGACCGCTTCATCGACGCCGTCGGCCAGATCGAGGGCGGCTACGCGATCGTGGCCATCACCAACAAGAAGATGATCGGCCTGCGCGACCCGCTGGGCATCCGCCCGCTGGTATTGGGCGACCTGGACGGCAAGCCCGTCCTGGCGTCCGAAACCTGCGCCCTGGACATGATCGGCGCCCGCTTCGTGCGCGACGTCGAGCACGGCGAGATGGTGGTGATCTCCGAGACCGGCGTGAAGTCGCTTCGGCCCTTCCAGAACGTCGCCGCACGCCCCTGCGTGTTCGAATACGTCTACTTCGCCCGCCCCGACAGCGTCGTGAACGGCCGCTCGGTCTATGACGTCCGCAAGCGCATGGGCCAGCGCCTGGCCGAGGAGACCGGCGTCGAGGCCGACGTCGTGGTGCCGGTGCCAGACAGCGGCGTCCCCGCCGCCATCGGCTACGCGCAGGCCAGCGGCCTGCCGTTCGACCTGGGCATCATCCGCAACCACTATGTGGGCCGCACCTTCATTCAGCCCACCCAGGGCGTGCGCGAACTGGGCGTGCGCATGAAGCACAGCCCCAACCGCGCCGTGCTGGAAGGCAAGCGCGTGATCCTGATCGACGACTCGATCGTGCGCGGCACCACCTCGCTGAAGATCGTCCGCATGGTCCGCGAGGCCGGCGCCCGGGAGGTACACCTCCGCTCGGCCAGTCCGCCGATCAAGTGGCCTGACTTCTACGGCATCGACATGCCCGAGCGGGAACAGCTGCTGGCGGCCACCAAGTCGCTGGAGGAGATGGCCAAATTCCTGGAAGTGGACTCGCTCGGCTTCCTGTCGGTCGACGGCCTGTATCAGGCGCTGGAAGCCGGTCCGCGCGACCCGGCGCGTCCGCAGTTCACCGACCACTACTTCACCGGGGACTATCCCACCCGCCTGACCGATCGCGAGATCGCCGAGGGCCGCAACGACCAGGCCGAAAAGCAGCTGTCGCTGCTGGTCAGCGCCTAGTTCCCGCGTCCTACGACGCTCGCGATGGTTCGCGCCTCAGGATGAGGAGCGTTTAGCCAAATTCTGAAGCCCTCGTCCTGAGGCGCCGCGCAGCGGCCTCGAAGGACGCAGGCGTCGCCGCAAGGATGCCGCGTTTGCTCAAAGACCTCCTCGCCAAGCTGAAGATCGACGGCTACATCCTGGCCTTGTTCGGCATGGTCGTGCTGGCCTCGGTGCTGCCGGTGCGCGGCGAGGCGGCGATGATCGTCGGCTGGGTGGTCAAGATCGCCATCGCCCTGCTGTTCTTCCTGCACGGCGCCAAGCTGTCGCGCGAAGCCGTGGTCGCGGGCCTGACCCACTGGCGCCTGCACCTGACGATTCTGGCCTTCACCTTCGTACTGTTCCCGGCTCTGGGCCTGCTGATCAGCCGATCCGGCGTGCTGTCGCCCACCCTGTCGAGCGGCATGCTGTTCCTGTGCTGCCTGCCCTCGACCGTGCAGTCGTCGATCGCCTTCACCTCGATCGGCCGGGGCAATGTGGCCGCCGCCGTCTGCGCGGCCTCGGCCTCGAACCTGCTGGGCATCTTCCTGACGCCGGTGCTGGTGGGCGTGCTGATGCAGGCTCATGGCGACGTGGGCGGCTGGGACTCGGTCCAGTCGATCGTCGTCCAGCTTCTGGTTCCGTTCGTAGCCGGCCAGCTGTTGCGGCCCTGGGTCGGCCCCTGGATCGAGAAGCACAAGGCTCTGGTGGGCCAGGTGGACCGCGGTTCGATCCTGCTGGTGGTCTATTCGGCGTTCAGCGCCGCCGTGGTCGGCGGCATCTGGAAGATCGTCTCGATTCCCGAACTGTTCCTGCTGCTGGCGGTTTGCGCCGCGCTGCTGGCCGTTGTCATGGCCGCCACGGTGTTCGGCTCGCGGGCCCTGGGCTTCTCCAAGCCCGACGAGGTGGCCATCGTGTTCTGCGGCTCCAAGAAGAGCCTGGCCACCGGCGTGCCTATGGCCGGCATCCTGTTCCCCGGGGCCACGGCCGGCATCCTGGTCCTGCCGCTGATGCTGTTCCACCAGATCCAGCTGATGGCCTGCTCGGTGATCGCCCAGCGCTATGGCGCGCGGCCGGCGGACGAGGCCTGATCGGCGGTTTCCATCGCTCTGCTTAACCCCTAGAACCCGCCCATGACTTCCGACTCCGAAAAGCCGCTGGCCGGCCGCATCGCCCTCGTGACCGGCGCCACCCGCGGGATCGGCGAGGCTATCGCGCTGGGCCTGGCCCAGGCCGGCGCCCACGTGGTGGCGGTGGGGCGCACTCAAGGCGCCCTGGAGGCGCTCGACGATGCGATCTTCGCCGCCACCGCGGAGCACGCCACCCTGGTCCCCCTGGACCTGCGCGAGCCCGACGGCCTGGACCAGCTGGGCGCGGCCCTCTACGAGCGCTACGGCAAGCTTGACGTCCTGGTGGGGGCCGCCGGCGTGCTGGGCGCCCTGACGCCCGTGGGTCACCTGGACCCCAAGGGCTGGGACATGATCATGGCCACCAACCTGACGGCCAACTGGCGTCTGATCCGGTCCATGGACCCGCTGCTGCGCCGCGCCGAGGCCGGCCGGGCCATCTTCCTGACCAGCAGCCTCGCCAAAACCCACCGGGCTTTTTGGGGCGGCTATGCGGCCTCGAAGGCTGGGCTGGAGGCCATTGTGGGCTGCTATGACGACGAGATGGAGAACACCACGGTGCGCGCTGTCTGCGTCGATCCCGGCGCCATGCGCACCCGCATGCGAGCCGGCGCCTTCCCCGGCGAGGATCCCCAGACCGTGCCCGCGCCCGAGACCATCGTCCCGTTGATCGTCGACCTGTCGCGTCCCGATCGTGAGCCGCCCAAGGGCGTGGTGCGGTTCAAGGAACGTGGCCAGGAGTCCGCCAGCGTCGGCTGACGGCGCCACTCTCGTTCTGTCGTTGATGTTTAACTTGGCGAACGCTCTCCCCGGAGGCCTTCACATTCCAGGTGGCCGGCAAGCCGCGTGTCGACTTTTGGACGATTAACGACACGATGTCCGCGCCTTGTGGCGTACGAGCAGGTCTGCGCCTCCCCCCGGAGAACCGCGCCCATAGATTGACTTGCGCCAAACTGCCGCAGCATCACGTGTAGTCGCAAGCGCCAAGGTTAACCTCTCCTCAACGCCGCCGACGCACGTTTCACGTGCGGGGAAAACCTTCGATTGGGCGCTCCCTCGGGGGAATGCATCCATGTCGCTGTTTTCGACCAAACGTCCTGACCCTAAGGCGGCTCAGAGGCTCGCGGATCTTGAGGCCACCGTCGCGGCGATCGATCGCTCCCAGGCGATGATCGAGTTCCAGCTGGATGGCACGATCATCACGGCCAACAAGAACTTCCTCGACACCGTCGGCTATTCGTTGGACGAAATCGTCGGCCGCCACCACGAGATGTTCGTGAATCCGGCCTATGGGCGCAGCGCCGAGTACAAGGCCTTCTGGGCCAGCCTGGCGAGCGGCGAGTTCTTTTCCGACAAGTTCCAGCGCGTGGGCAAGGGCGGCAAGGACGTCTGGATCCAGGGCAACTACAACCCGATCTTCGATGCCGCCGGCAAGCCCTGCAAGGTCATCAAGTTCGCTGTCGACATCACCCAGGCCGAGCTGGAGCGCATCGACAACGAGAAACGCCGGCAGGCCGAGGCCGAGCAGAGCGCCGTCGTCTGCTCGCTGGCCACCTATCTCAAGCGCCTGGCGGCCGGCGACCTGACCGCCCGGATCACCGAGACCTTCGAAGGCCGCTTCCTGCCGATCAAGGAAGACTTCAACGCCGCCGTCGACAGCTTGCGCTCGGCGATGAGCCAGATCGTCGACTCCACCGAGGGGCTGCGCGCCAGTTCCGACGAGATCGCCTCGGCCTCGGACGACCTGTCGCGCCGCACGGAGCAGCAAGCCGCCTCGCTGGAGGAAACCGCCGCCGCCCTGGACGAGATCACCGCCACCGTCCGCCGCAGCGCCGCCGGAGCCAAAGAGGCCTCGACCGCCGCGTCCAGCGCCCGCCAGCAGGCCGCCCGCTCCGGCGAGGTCGTGCGGGACGCGGTCGCCGCCATGGGCGAGATCGAGCAAAGCTCGGGGCAGATCACCCAGATCATCGGCGTCATCGACGAGATCGCCTTCCAGACCAACCTCCTGGCCCTGAACGCGGGGGTCGAGGCCGCCCGCGCCGGCGACGCCGGCCGCGGCTTCGCCGTCGTGGCCCAGGAAGTCCGGGCCCTGGCCCAACGCTCGGCCGAAGCGGCCAAGGAGATCAAGACCCTGATCGCCAACAGCACGTCTCAGGTGGCGCGCGGCGTCCAGCTGGTCGGCGACACGGGCCAGGCGCTGAGCGGCATCGTCGGCAAGGTGGCCGAGATCGACACCCTGATCTCCGGGATCGCCCAGTCCTCGCAGGAACAGGCCACCGGCCTCAACCAGGTCAATTCCGCCGTCAACCAGATGGACCAGGTGACGCAGCAGAACGCCGCCATGGTCGAGCAGGCCACGGCCGCGGCCTCCAACATGCGCTCCGAGTCCGGCGCGCTGGCCGAGCTGGTGTCGCGCTTCCAGACCGGCGACGCCGCTCGTCGCTCCGGGCGTCCGACCGCCACGGCCCGCGCGGTTGAAGCCCCCCGCCCCACGACCCGCGCCGTTCCCCAGATGCGTCCGGGATCCAACGCCGCGGTCGCGCCGGAATGGGAAGAATTCTAGGCCAGGGTGCGAAAGGTGATCGAGTAGCGCAGGGCCTCGACCGGCGGGATGCTGTGCTCCCAGACCGACCGGGCTTCCCCCGCCAGCCCATAGGCCGAGCGTGGCTCCAAGGTCAGGGAGCGCCGCTCCCACCTCGCCTCGCGCGGTCGTCGAAAGCGCATGACGCACGGCGATAACAGCGAGAACCCGACGACCCGTCCGAATGCTGGCCTGTCGCGATGCCAGCCGATCGGCGCGCCGGGCGGATATTCATTGATCAGGGCGTGAACCAGTTCGTCCGGCGTCAGACCGGCGAACGCCGCCGCCTTGCGGCGCAAGGCCAGCAGGAAGTCCGGGATCGGCGGACCATCCTCCAGCCCCGGCCCCGCCCCTTCATAGCGCCGGCCGAACGAAGCCACGCGGCGTCGAGCCACATAGCCCCGCATCTCGAAAGCCCGCAGGTCGAGCCCGGCAAAGGCCTCGGCCAGCGCGGCTTCCTCGTCCCGGTCGATCACCTCGGGCCGGTAGGCGAAGCCGGGCGGTCCCGGCGCGGGGTCGTCGAACAGGCTGGCTTGTCGCGGGTCCATGCCATCGGAAATGGCCCCGCCCACGCCGCCGTTCCAGAGCGACTCAGCGTCCCTTCGGCGGCGCCTTGTTGCCGCGCACGGTGCGGGCGCCGGCCACGGGGCGACGCGCCGCGGTCTTGGAGCCGGCCGCCTTGCCGCCCGCGGCCTTAAAACCGACCTTGTAGCTGGGCGTGGTCGACTTCTTCTGGGCCCGGGGCCCCTGCTTCTTGACTGACTTGACCGCCGCCTTGCCCGGCTCGACGGCTGGCGCCGCGGCGATCTCGGCGGGCTTGGGCGCCTTGGACGCCTTCGAGGCGGGCTTGCCGGCGCTCGGGGCCGGGACGGGCAGGCCCGCGGCCTGGGCGGCGGCGGCGGCCGCGGCTTCGGCGACGCGCACCGACTTCTTGACGGTGTTGCGCGAGGCGCGGATCCGCTCCTTCTCGCGTTCCTTGCGCTCGAACTCCCGCTTGCCCTTGCCGGAGTGGCCCTTGGCCTCGCCCTCGGCATAGGGGTTGGCGCCGGACTTCAGGGTGATGCGCAGCGGCACGCCGGGCAGGTCGAAGCTCTCGCGCAGGCTGTTGATCAGGTAGCGCCGATACTGCTCGGGCATCTGGTCGGCGCGGCTGGAGAACAGCACGAAGGTCGGCGGGCGGGCCTTGGTCTGGGCCATGTACTTGGGCTTGATGCGCTTGCCGCCGACGCTGGGCGGCGGGTGGCGCTGCATGGCCATCTGCAGCCAGTCGTTCAGGTCGCGGGTCTTGACCTTGGTCGACCAGTCCTTGTGGCTCTTGAGCACGGCCGGCATCAGCCGTTCCACGCCCTTGCCGGTCTCGCCCGACAGCGCGATCACGGGCGTGCCCCGCAGCTGGGGCAGCATGCGCTCGGCGTGCTCAATGAAACCCTTGAGGGTCGCGCCGGGATCCTCGACCAGGTCCCACTTGGCCAGCACGAAGACCACGCAGCGCCCTTCCCGCTCGGCCAGGTCGGCGATCTGCAGGTCCTGGGTCTCGAACGGATGGGTGGCGTCCATCACCAGCAGGACGACCTCGGCGAAGGTGATCGAGCGGATGGTGTCGCCGGTCGAGAGCTTTTCGAGCTTCTCGTTGACCTTGGCCTTCTTGCGCAGGCCGGCGGTGTCGACCAGCCGCACCTTGCGCCCGCCCCAGTCCCAGTCGACCGAGATGGAATCGCGGGTGATGCCGGCTTCCGGGCCGGTCAGCAGGCGCTGCTCGCCGATCAGGCGGTTGATCAGGGTCGACTTGCCGGCGTTGGGACGGCCGACGATGGCGATCTTGATCGGCTTGTCGTCGTCCAACTCGTCGTGGTCGGTCTGCAGCTCTTCCGGCGCGACGGACAGCAAGGCCGCATAAAGCTCGGCCATGCCCTCGCCGTGCTCGCCGCTGATCTGGATCGGCTCGCCCAGGCCCAGGACATTGGCCTCGGCCGCGCCGTGGTCGCCGGCCTTGCCTTCGGACTTGTTGGCCGCCACCAGCACCGGCTTGTTCCGCTTGCGCAGGATCTCGGCGAAGATCCGGTCCAGCGGCGTCAAGCCCTCGCGGGCGTCGAACACCAGCAGGCTGACGTCGGCCTCGTCGATCGCCAGCTCGGTCTGGGCGCGCATCCGCGCCTCCAGGCTTTCGTCGGTGACGTCCTCGAAGCCGGCGGTGTCGATCAGTTCGAGGTCCAGGTCGCCCAGGCGGCCGTGGGCGAACCGGCGGTCGCGGGTGACGCCGGGCTGGTCATCGACCAGGGCCAGCTTGCGGCCGGCCAGACGGTTGAACAGGGTCGACTTGCCCACATTGGGGCGGCCGACGATGGCGAGTTTCAAAGGCATGGGCTGTGATTAGTCGATTTCGGGGACAAAAGCGACAAACCCGGACTGGTGAGGACCAGCCCGGGTTCGCGGCGCTCGAATTGTGGATCCGGGCAAACCCGGAAACGTCTAGCGGATGGCGATCAGGTCCGCCTCGTCAGTGGCCAGATAGACCGTATCGCCCATGGCGATCGGACCCAGCAGGACCGACTGGCCAATCTTCAGCGTCTTCAGCGTTTCGCCGGTCTTGGGGTTCAGCGCCACGGCCTGGCCTTCGCTCGACACGGTGATCAGGCGGTTCGAGGCCAGGATCGGGGTCGACCAGATGACGGGGTGCTTGGCGCGCTTCTTCTTCTGCTTCTTGCTCAGCTTGTCGGTGTTGTTGAGGTCGCGGATCCAGTAGACCTGACCGGCCTCGCGCGAGACGCAGATCACCTGGCCGGCCTTGTCGACCACGAAGACCACGTCGCCCGCAGCCCAGGGGCTGGTGATGGCGGTGACCGGCAGGCTCCAGCGGGCCTGACCCGTGCGCAGGTCGGTCGCGGCGAACACGCCCGAGTGGCTGACGGCGAAGACGTCACCCTTGAAGATCACCGGGCGGCCGGCGATGTCGCGGATTTCCGACAGGGCGTTGGTGCGGCTGGCGCGGCTGAGCGCCTCGCTCCACAAGTCGTTGCCGTTGCTGGCGCGCAGGGCGACCAGTTCGCCCGAGGCGAAGCCGGCCACGACGGTGTCGCCGCTCACGGCGGGGCTGGTGGCCCCCAGGATGCGGGCCGGCTCGATCAGGGCCTGGTAGGTCCAGCCCGGCGCGCCGTCGGCGGCGTTGAAGCTCAAGAGTTCGTTGTCGGTCGAGATCACGAACACCCGGCCGTCGGCCACGGTGGGCGCGGCGTGGACCGGCGTGCTGGTCTGCTGGCGCCAGGCTTCCGCGCCGGTGGCGGCGTCAAGCTGGGCCACGAAGCGGAAGCCGGACGAGACATAGAGCTTGCCGTTGGCGTAGGCGACGCCGCCGCCAAAGCCGGTACGGTCGGCCGCGCTGCCGCCGATGCCGAAGAAGCCCCGCTTCTTGCCGGGCGCCTTGGCGGGACGCAGGTCCTTGCGCCAGATCGTCGAGCCGCTCTTGGCGTCGATGGCGCTGACGGTAGCCTCGCCGTCCATCACGAAGATCTTGCCGTCGGCGGCCACCGGCGGCGCGGTCACGTGATACTTGCGGTTGGCCTTCTGGCCAAAACCCTTGCGCCAGGCGATGTCGAAATTGGCGGCGGCCGCCACGTGCTCGACCGACTGCTCGGCGTTGCCGCCCGGCAGCGGCCAGTCGGCCTGGACGGTCGGCTCGGGCAGGAAGAAGTCGGCGCCCTTCAGGGCTTCGGCCGGCTCGACCTTCTGGTCGAAGGCGATGACCGAGATCCGCTGCCCCTGGGTGGCCAGGGTCTTGTTGGCTTCCTTTTTGTCGAAGGGGTTGAGCTTGGAAATCGTCGAACAGCCCGCCACCGACACCGCGGCGGTCATCATCGCGGTGAGAAGCAGATAGCGCTTGGTCGTCATGGGGCGTCGGCTCATTGGGCGGTATTGGGGGCGACGTCGGCCTGCGGGCCGGTCGGGAGCGAGAGCGCGGCGGACGGCGGCAGGGCCATGGCGGCCTTGACGACGGCCGGCAGGTCCTTGGCGGAGCCGGAATCCATCATGGCCATGGCGCCGCGGGCCCGCTCGCGGATTTCGTCGGACGAGTTGTCGAGCGAGCTGGACAGCACCAGGAAGTCGCCGCGCGCGCCGGCCAGGTCGCCGGCCCGCAGCTTGGCGAAGGCCAGCGCTTCCTTCGCCTGCACGCGATAGGGACTCTTCTCGCCCATCAACGGGGTCAGCCTCGCCTCGACGTCTTTGTAAGGAGCCGTGTCGATGAGCGCCAAGGCGGAATTGAGGCCGGCGAGGTCGGCCAGCACCGGATCGGGCGAAAGCTTGGCCGCTTGGTCGAAATAGGCCACCGCCTCGGCGGTCTTGTTCTGCTCCAGGCGCACGCCGCCCATCTGCAGCAGGGCCAGGGCCTTGTAGACGGGCGTGCCCGTCTTGGAGATCGCCTCGAACGCCGGGAACGCCGCGACCGGGCCTGACTTCTGGCCGGTGGTCAGGGCCGCCTGGTAAGCTTCCGTGGCCTTGTTGGTCAGGTTCTCCTGATAGCTGGTCCAGCCCATCCAGCCGCCAACGCCAAGAACCGCCGCCGCGGCCAGCGCGCCCAGCCAGGGCAGCGACTTCAGCGCGAGGGACTTGTAGCGGTCGGAGCGCAGCTGCTCTTCGACCTCGTCAAACACATCGACCACGAACGAGGCTCCGATAGAGGGCGAAACAGCGCCCTGAGGCGTCGACGCCGGATCGCTCCGGAATCGACACGCGAAATGAAAACCATGGTGAGCGGACCCACCGAGGCGGCGAACCTATAGCGTGTCCGGGCCAGCCGCAACGGGGCGGAACCGGCGCCTTCGCCCTTCTTCTTGGTCCTAGCCCTTCTTGGCGTAGTAGGTCTCGGCCTCGCCGGGGAAGGTGCGGGCCTTGACGTCGCGGGCGTAGTCGGCGGCGGCGCGCTCGATCTCGCCCTTCAGGTCGGCGTAGCGGCGCACGAACTTCGGCGCCCAGTCGAACAGCCCCAGCATGTCGTCGACCACCAGGATCTGGCCGTCGCAGCCGGCCGAGGCGCCGATGCCGATGGTCGGGACCGAGATCGCGGCGGTGACGTCGCGCGCCAGGCCCTCGGCCACGCCTTCGACGACCACGGCGAAGGCGCCGGCCTCCGCCGTGGCGCGGGCCTCCTCCAGCACCTTCAGCCGTCCGGCTTCGTCCTTGCCCTTGGCCTTGAAACCGCCGTCGACCAGAACCGCCTGGGGCCGCAGGCCGACATGGCCCATGACTGGAATGCCGCGCTGTACGAGGTAGGCGATGGTGGCGGGCACGGTGGGGCCGCTCTCGACCTTGACCGCCTGGCAGCCCGTTTCCTTCATGATCCGCACCGCATTGGCGTAGGCTTCCTCCGGCGCGCCCTCGTAAGAGCCGAACGGCATGTCGACCACCACCATGGCCTTGCGCGAGCCGCGCATCACAGCCTGGCCATGCAGGATCATCATCTCCAGCGTCACGCCGACGGTGTTGGGCAGGCCGTGGACGACCATCCCCAGCGAGTCGCCGACCAGCAGCAGGTCGCAGGCCTCGTCCAGGGCCGCGGCGACCGGCGCGGTGTAGGCCGTCAGGCAGACGATGGGCTCGCCGCCCTTGCGCGCGGCGATGTCGGGAGCCGCCAGGCGACGGACTTTCTCTTCACGATGGGCGGACAGGATCAGCACTCCAGCGAAAAACGCCTGCCGTTTTCCGCCAGATCGTTCGGCGCCGCAACATTATCAGTGAAAAGTCCGGCGGACCGCGACCCAGGTCTGTGGACCGTCAGGCGTTTGGCGTCGAGGCGCCGCCCTCGTCCTTCGACAGGCTGAGGATGAGGGCGAGTGGTAGGGCGGGAATTCCTCATCCTGAGCTTGTCGAAGGACGAGGAATTCAATCCAAGGCCGTCAGCTGTCGACAGGTTCTAGACCTCATCCACCAGCCGGGTCACGGCGAAGGCCAGCGCCAGGATGGCCAGGGCCGCGCCCACCCAGAGGGTCTCGGAACCGCCCAGGCTGAACAGCTGATCGTAACGGTGGGTCAGCTTGTCCACGCCCAGGTTCAGTTGGTCCGCACCCTCCTTCGACATCTGCGCGAACTCGTCGGCGAACCGCGCCCCGACCAGCTGGACGGCGGCGGCCACCCCCGCCACGACGCCGGTCGCGCCGATCAGCACGCGGCGCAGCGCCCAGCCGCGATCCAGTTTCTGGGTCACCTGCTGGGCGAACAGCTCGGCGTCGCGAAACACCGGCGCCTGGCCGTAGAGACGCGCAAGTTGGGTTTCGAAATCCTGGTCAGCCATGGCTTTCCCTCCTCGCGGAGTCGTTCGATCCGTTTTCGGATGGCGCGGCCATCCGGACTCTGAGTTTATCCAGACCACGTTTGACATGGGATTTGACCGTCCCAAGGGGGATGTTCAAGGCCTCGGCCGCTTCGGTGTGCGACCAGTCGGCCCCGTAGCAAAGCGACACGCACAGGCGCTCGGCCTTGGACAGAGACTTGAGCGCCTCGTCCAGATCGAGACGATCGGCGCTCGCGGCCGCACCGTCCGATCCCACGGGAGCCTCGTCCTCCGGCGCCTCGGTCAGCACGAACCGCGCCTCCCGCTTGACCTTGCGCAGGTAGAGCCGCGCGGCGATCTTCTTGATCCAGCCCGCGAAGGCCCCCTCCCCGCGATAGTCCGCGATCTGCTCGTAGCCGACCAGGAAGGCGTCCTGGGCGATGTCGTCGGCGGTGGCCGGATCGGCCCCCAGCCGGCGCAGCAGGCCCCGCACGGCCGAGCCGTGGCGGCGCACCAGCTCGCCGAAGGCCCGCCGGTCGCCGGCCGCCGCCAGGGCGGCCAGCTCGACGTCGTGGCCGGTGGGTGGGCGTTCAATGCCCATGAGCGTGGTCCCCTCTCCCCCTTGTCCGCGCTCAAGCCTCAGGCGGACGCTTGTTGGGGTTGAAGAAGCTGAGGATGACGAAGGCCACGCCGATCATGCCGGGCACGGCGGCGCCGCTGACCGTGCCGAACATGGCGTTGTCGTTGATCCCGCCTAAAGCAACGCCCGTCAGCGCGATGCCGGCGGCGACCGCCAGGAGAATCACGCCGATCCGCATGTCGCGGTGGGCCGACGGCACAGTCCGCGACCGGACGTCCTTGGACAGGGCGTCGATCAGTTCGGGCGGCAGCGGTTGTCCCTTCTCGATGGCGGAACGGACCGTCGCCTGCATTTCCTGGCGCTCACGCACCCGCAGATAGTTCGGCACAATGACGATCGCGGCGATCATCGTAAAAAAGCCGATTGGAACCAGAACTTCAGCGTCCATGACCTAAGTCCCCTCGAATGCTTGGCGGAGCGTGTCACCCTCGCCTTCTGTAAGTAAGAGACCTGGGCCATGGCGATTGGAGGCGCCGGGTCGGATGAAACTTTCGTAAGGCTAGCGGCGGGTCAGGACCTGCGCGCCCAGCAGGCCGGCGGCCGCCGCCAGGGTCAGGATGCCGGCCGCCGGCAGCAGGACGGGCGCCAGGGTTTGGACCGCCAGGTTCAGCACCGGCGCGCAGGCCCACAGCACCGCGCCGGCGGCCAGCGCGGTGACAGCGGCCGAGGCCAGCTTGACCTGCAGTTCCCGCCGCGCCACCCGCTGCATCACCTCGGCGACGAACGCGGCGTCCACCGCGGGCCGCGCCGGGGCGGCGTCGGCGGACAGGAAAGCGGCCAGACGATCTTCGGGGCTCATGACGGGACTCCCAATACGGCCAACAGTCTCTCACGTCCGCGGTTCACATGCGACTTCACGGTGCCCAGCGGCAAGTTCAGGGTTTCCGCCGCCTCGCCGTGCGACCAACCCTGGCCCAGGCAGAGGGTGACGCAGGCCCGCTGGTCCGGCGGCAGGCCGGCCAGGGCCGCCTCCAGCGCCAGGCGGTCGGCCGGATCGACCTCGCGCGGCGCGTCGGCCGCCTGTTCTTCGCGCCAGACCTCGTCGCGATGAGCCGCGCGGCGGGCGGCGCGCCCCTGATCCAGCGCCTTGCGCCAGGCGATACCGAACAGCCAGGCGCGAAAGCCGTCGTCGTCGCGCAACCGGCCCAGGCTCGACCAAGCCGCCAGGAAGGCCTCCTGGGCGATGTCGTCGGCGTCGCTGAAGCCGCTCTTGCGCAGGAACCCGCGCAGACTCCGCTCGTGCGCCGTGACGAGCCGCGCGAAGGCGGACTGCGATCCGCCCCGCGCGGCCCGAACGAGCGGTCCGTCCATCAGATCCGCGGTCCTCGATCCACCAGGATCGACACCGCCGCCGCCACGGCCAGGGCGGCCATGACGAAGGACACGATCACGAAGGCCGGCCCGGCTTGGTAGAGATCGGTGACCGCCGCGTAGGTGAAGCCGGCGCAGAGGCAGCCGAACAGCGCCACGCGGGACCAGGTGTGCTGGCGCCAATGGCGGCGACGGTGACGACGGCGGTAGCGGTCGTCGTCGTCGTCCACCTCGCCCAGATCGTCGCCATCGTTCCAGCGCTTGCTGAGCTTGGCCATCAGCTCCGGCGGCGGTTCGCGTCCCGACTGCGCGTAGGTCTTGATCAGGTCCAGGGTGTCGCGGTTGGCCCTGTAGGACAGCCAGCTTTGATAGGCGCCGAACACGAACCAGCTCAGCGGAAAGATCAGCCACCAGAACTGTCGAAACATGTCTTCCATGGTCTTGGTCTCCGGAGGCGCGTCGCGCGCCTCGAAATGTTGGCTCGAACCTTGGGATCAGCGGGCGTTGAGCCGCGCCACCAGCGCCGGCGGCGGCTCACGACCGGCCTCGGCGTAGGACCGCAGCACGTCCAGGGCGTCGTGGCGGGCGCGATAGGCCAGCCAGCTTTGAAACACGCCGAACACGCCCCAGCTCAGGGGGAACGCCAACCACCAATAGGAGCGGAACAGCTCTTCCATCGGTCTCAATCTCCAGGTCGACGCGACCCTTCGCGCCGTTTTCTGAAGACTAGTCGGCGCCGACCCGCGGATTGGATGCGGCGACCCGTGAAATAATTTCGTCCATGGCCGCGAACATCATGGTCGGGCTGTGGTCGGCCAGGGCGCGGCGGGTGGCGTAACCCCATTCGACGGCCCCGCAGGCCAGGCCCGCCTCGCGCGCCGCCTCGATGTCGCGGGTCTCATCGCCGATGCACAGCACCCGGTCCTTGGGGATGCGCGCGGCCTTGACCACGGCCCTGAACTTGGCGGCCTTGCCGAAGATCGCCGCCCCGCAGCCATAGTGGTCGACCAGGGCGGCCAGGTCGGGCCCCAGGATCGAGCGGATGGTGGCCTCGGAATTGGAGCTGACGATGGCCAGGCGCAGACCGGCCGCCGAGAGCGCCCGCAGGAGGTCGCCGGTGCCTGAAAACAGCGGGATGGCGTGGGCCTCGGCCGCCATCATCTTCTTGCCGTGGGCGGCGACCAGCGGCACCTTCCACAGCGGCAAGCCGAGATAGTCGATGATCTGGCGGCTGGTGCGGCCGCGCAGCATGGCGATCTCGTCCTCGGTGACCGCCTTGAACTTGAAGCGTTCCGCCAGCGGCCTGACGGCGCGGATGGCCCAGGCCGTGCTGTCGGCCAGCGTCCCGTCGAAGTCGAAGATGACCAGATCGATCTGGGCGTCCATTCAGCCCCCTGAACCCAAGGCGCGACCATACACGTCAGGCTTGAATCCGACCAGCAGTTGATCGCGCGTCTCAAGAACCGGCCGCTTGATCATCGACGGATTGGCCAGCATCAGCGCGATGGCCTTGGCCTCGTCTACGCCCTGCTTGTCGGCGTCCGGCAGCTTGCGAAAGGTCGTCCCGGCCTTGTTGAGCAAGGTTTCCCAGCCCACGGCCCGGCTCCAGGCCTCCAGGCGCGGACGGTCGATGCCCGCCGTCTTGTAGTCGTGAAAGTCGTAGGCGACGCCGTGACCTTCCAGCCAGTCCCGCGCCTTCTTCATCGTGTCGCAGGCCTTGATGCCGTAGATCATGGTGGTCACGCCTGATTGCTCCGTGCGCGTCAGATTCCCGAGTCTGACCAACCTAGAGTTCGCGCGCCATCGGGCAAAACGGAAAAAGGCCAGGCGGACGCCTCACCCGCCGATGGTCGGTCAGGCCAGGGCGAGCAGCCCGGCGCGCAGGGCGTCGCCGCCACCGAGGGGCAGACCCGCCTCGACCTCGGCATGGGTCTGCGTCCAGACCGGCAGGGCCCGCGCCAGCAGGGCCATGCCGGCCTGCGTCAGGGCCAGGCGACGGCTGCGCCGGTCCCGTGGATCAACGCCGACCGTCAGCAGGCCGCGCCGCTCCAAGGGCTTGAGATTGGCGGTCAGGGTCGTGCGATCCATGGCCAGCAGGCCGGACACCGAGCCGATGGTCGGCGGCTCGGGCCGGTTCAGCGACATCAGCAGCGAGAACTGGCCGCTGGTGATCTCAAACGGCGCCAGGGCCTGGTCGAACCGCCGCGCCAGGGCCCGCGCCGCTCGCTGGGCGTGGAGGCACAGACAGGTGTCCCTGACATGAAGCGTGGCGGCGAACGGGACTTCCAGCGGCTTTGACACTTCGTATTTATGTTGATATCAACTCTTTCTGTCAAGGCCGAACGGCCGCCGGGCTCACGCACCAGGGAGAATAACAATGCCCAACCACAAGGTCGCGTCGCGCGAGGAATGGCTTGAGGCCCGCAAGGCGCTGCTGGCCCATGAAAAGGAAGAGACCCGGCTGCGCGACCGTAACGCGGCCGAGCGCCTGGCCCTGCCCTGGGTCAAGGTTGACAAGGCCTACGCCTTCGACACCCCGAGCGGCCGCAAGACCCTGGCCGAGTTGTTCGACGGCCGCAGCCAACTGGTGGTCTACCACTTCATGCTGCCGCCCGAATGGGAGGCCGGCTGCCCGGGCTGTTCGTTCCTGGCCGATCATCTGGACGGAACCCTGCCCCACCTGAACCACCACGACGTGACCCTGATCGCCGTGGCGCGCGCGCCGCTGGACAAGATCGCCGCCTACAAGGCCCGGATGGGCTGGAATTTCCCCTGGGCTTCGTCGTTCGAAAGCGACTTCAATTACGATTTCGGCGTGTCGTTCACGCCGCAGACCATCGCCGCCGGAGCGACCTACAATTTCGAGCCCGTCGGCGAGGACGCCGGCGAGTCGCCCGGCATGAGCGCGTTCTACAAGGACGAGGCCGGCCAAGTGTTCCACACCTATTCCAGCTACGGTCGCGGCGGCGAGGAACTGATCGGGACCTACATGGTTCTCGACCGCGCGCCCTTGGGCCGCAACGAGTCCGGCAACATGGGCGACTGGATGCGCCGCCACGACGAATACGAGGACGCCGCGCCGGCCAAGGCCTGCCATGGCGAAGCGGTTCCGGCCTAGCCATGCTGTGCTGCGCGCTGGGACTGCTGGCCTTGGTGACCGGCGCCTCGGCGCGCGGCCTGCGGGCCCTGCTGGGGGCCTGGCCGGTGGCGATCCTCGCCGGCGGCGCGGTCACGGTCCTAGCGGTCCTGGTTCCGCACCACCTGGAGCACTACCGCCAGCGCGCCCGGGCCCATGACCGCACGGTGCTGGCCGAGATCGTCGCCGCGCCGCTGTGCTCGGGCCGGCCTAGCCGGTCTTTAGCGCCCGGCTGAAGAACACCGGCAGGCACAGCAGATAGAGCGCCGCGCCGGCCAGCCAGACCAAGCCCGGGAACAGGCCGCGCGAGGCGAAGTAGACCTGGCTGATCAGCAGCGGCGCGATCACTGAGGACACCCCGCCCAGGCTGGCCAGCACGCCCTGCAATCGCCCCTGATGCGCCTCGCCGACGCGCGACGACAGCAGCGACTGCAGCGCCGGCCCGCCGACGCCGCCCAGGCAGAACACCGGCAACAACAGGAACGCCATCCAACCGCGCGTGACCAGGGCGATGGCCACATAGGCCGCGGCGTCGGCGACGATGCCGACGGCCAAGGCCCGCTTCTCGCCCCAGCGCTCGCTGATCGGGCCCGCCACGAAGGCCTGGGCCAGAGCGTGGAACAGGCCGAACCCGGCCAGGGAAACGCCAATCGTCAGACCGGTCCAGGCGAACTTGTCTTCGCCGTACAATACCCAGACCGTCCCGCCGACGTCACCGACGACGGCCAGGACCAGGAAGGCGGCCAGCAGCGGCAGCAGGGCGCGAAAACTGAACGCCCAACGCAACGGCCCCAGCGGGTTGAAGCTGGAGAGTTCGATCCTGCCGCCTCGCCCCTTGTGCGACTCGGGCAGGATCAGCAGCGCCACCAGGAAGTTCAGGCCGTTCAGGGCCGCAGCGGCCAGGAAGGGCGCCCGCAGCCAGACGTCGCCGAGCAGGCCGCCGATCACCGGGCCGGCGATGAAGCCCAGGCCAAAACACGCGCTCATGTATCCGAAGCGCCGGATCAGGTGCTCGGCCGGCGTGATGTCGGCGATGTAGGCCGAGGCCACTGCGTTGCTCGCCCCGGTCATCCCCGCGATGGCGCGGCCCACGAACAGCCACCACAACGACGGGGCCAAGGCCAGGAACAGGTAGTCGACCGCCGCCCCGGCCAGAGAGACCAGCAGCACCGGCCGACGGCCGAAACGGTCGCTGAGCGCGCCCAGGATCGGCGCGCAGACGAACTGCATCAGGGCATAGAGCGCCAGGAAAGCGCCGAACCGCCAGCTCAGGTCGCTCGTGTGACCCACCTCGCGCAGCAGGCGCGGAATGATGGGCAATACGAGACCCAGGCCGACCGCATCGAGCGCCACGGCGCCCAAGATGACGCCCAGCGCCCTCTTCATCGTCGCCCCAAGGACCTCTTTCAACCCGACCCGTTCGCACCCGATCATTCGCAGCCACGATCAAGTTGTCCAGTCGGCGCCGTCTTACCGTTTCTGGACGCTGGAAGCGCCGCCCTCGCTGGCGTTGTGGATGTACTGTTCGGCGACCAGCCAGGCTTTGACGGGCCGCAGGGTGCCCAGACAGCCGATCAGCAAGGCCGGAAAGACGGTCGCGAACTGCGCCCAAAGCGGCGGGCTCCAGGCGATCACCGCCCAGGCCCAGACCGCGATCACCAAAATACCCACGCCCGTCATGACGAAGAAGGCCGGGCCGTCCGCCGGATCGGCGAAGCCATAGTCGAGCCCGCAACGGTCACAGCGTTTGGCCAGGCGCAGGAAGCCGCCGAACAGCTTGCCCTCGCCGCAGCGCGGGCAACGGCAGAGCAGCCCGGCTTGCAAGCTCGTCGGACTGTCGAAATGGGTGATGAGGGGCCGTTCCATACAATGTGAGCCTTGTTGCATACATTCTATACAAAATGTATGCATCACGCCATGGAAAAGCAACCATGACTCGGGATCGACCGACGACCGCCTGGCTGCGGCACGTCCGCGCGGGCGATGGCCGCCCAATCTATCTGGCGCTGGTCGACGCCCTTGAAACGGCGATGCGCGAGGGCGAGTTGCAGCCGGGCGATCAATTGCCGCCCCAGCGCGTCGTGGCCGACCAGCTGGGCGTCGACTTCACCACCATCACCCGCGCCTATGGGGCCGCCCGAGGCCGGGGCCTTGTCGAGGGCGCGGTGGGACGCGGCACCTTCGTACGTCGCCGCGCCATGGAGGACGAGGCTGGACTGGTCGATCTGAGCATGAACCTGCCGCCGCCGCCGCAGGGCGTGTCCTTGGCGACGCTGCTCAAGGAAACGACCGCCGCGATCCTCGACCGCACCGACGTGGCGACCCTGATGGCCTATCACGCCGGTCCCGGCGCGCCAGGACAGCGCGCGGCCGGCGCGGCGTGGCTGGCGCCTGCCCTGGGCCCGATCGGATCCGAGCGGATCGTGGTCAGCCCTGGAGCGCAGTCGGCCCTGACGGCGGTTCTCACCATGATCGCCTCGCTCGGCGCCGGTCTTGTGGTCGAGCCCCTGACCTATCCCGGAATCATCGCCCTGACCGCGCGGCTGGGCCTGCGCTTGATTCCCTGCCCGGTGGACGCCGAAGGCTTCCTGCCCGAGGTCCTGGCCCGACTCTGCGCCGAACAGAAGCCCGCCGCCGTCTATCTGGTCCCGACCACCCGCAATCCGGTCGCCACGACCATGGGCTTGGCGCGGCGTCGCGAGATCGCCGCTACCGTCCTCGCCAGCGACGCCTGGCTGATCGAGGACGATCCCTACAGCCGGCTGTTCGACAGCCCCCTGCCCGCCATCGCCTCATTGGCGCCGGAGCGGTCCTTCCACATCGCCACGCTGTCCAAGACCCTGTCGCCGGGCCTGCGCACCGCCTTCGTATCGACCCCGACCGCCGCGATGGCCCGACAGGTGGCCGACGCGCTGCACGCCACCGCCCTGATGGGATCGCCCCTGACCACGGCCATCGCCATCCGCTGGCTCCGCGACGGAACCGCCGAACGGATCCTGGCCGGCGTGCGGCGCGAGGCCCGGATGCGGCGAGCCCTCGCCGCCGAGGTCTTGCCCGCCGCCCAAGGTGACGCCGAGGGGCTTCACGTCTGGCTGGACCTGCCGCCCGGCCTGGACACCAACGGCTTTCGCACGCTGGCGGCCGCGCGCGGCCTGGCCCTCGTCGCGTCGGACGCCTTCGCCACGACGCCTGACGCGCCCGTCGGACTGCGCATCTCGCTGGGAGGTCCCGCCAAGGCGTCGCTGCTGCGCCAGGCGTTGGACCATGTCTCGGCCCTGCTGAAGCCACCGCTGATCATCTGACGCGACGAGGGCCCTCGCTTTCAGCGCAACGTCCATCGCGCCAGCGGGATATGCTCGGTCCGCCCCAGCAGGCTATGGACGAGGGTGAAGCCGCCGACAGTCCATCGGATCGGCGGAAGCGGCTGTTCGGCGACCAGTCGTCTGTCGTAGAGCATCGTCACGTGCGGCGTGAACGTCCTGTCCACCCACTTGCCAAGGCCGGCCCGCGCCATTTCCAGACCCAGGTCGCGCTGGAAGGCCTTGAGGGCTTCCAGCCCCTCGCCGCCCTGCAGGACGAACGGATTGTTGCCGCCGTTGTGGAAGCTGGCGGCGCGATCGAAGAGGACCTCGAACGGCGGGGCCGTCATCGCCTCGGCCGCCTGACGGGCCATCGCCACGATATCGCGCCGCACGCCGGCGTGGTCGCCCAGGTGATGCAGGGTGATGTGAAACCGTTCGGGCGCCAGCGGCCGGCCGCCTAGCTGGTGCGAGGCGCGCAAGGCGTCGGCATGGCGGGCGATACCGGCCGCGGTTTCCACATCGGGAAAGATCGCGAAAAACAGCCGATCGGTGACGGGCGGCGCGTCGAAGAGGGAGAACTGGTCGGTCACCGGCATATTCTGTCCAGATTCCAGAGCCTGCGCCACGGATCCGCCCCGCCGTTTTCCAAGTCTCGGAATTCCCGTTTGGATTGTGATATCTAAGCGCTAATCTTTCGCGACACCCGGAGGGGCGGCCATGAAGCTCAGCGCGCATTTCTCGCTGGAGGAATTCACCATTTCCAGCAAGGCGCTATCGATGGGCGTCAGGAACGACCCGACCCCGGCGCATCTGGAAAACCTCAAACACCTGGCCGAACGCATGGAAGCCGTTCGCGCGCTGTTCAACCGGCCGGTCGAGATCACCAGCGCCTACCGAAATCCGCAGGTCAACGCCGCGGTCGGCGGCGTGCCGACCTCGGCCCACGCCTTGGGTCACGCCGCCGATTTCCACGTCGACGGCCTGAACGACCTGGACGTCGCCAAAGGCGTCCGCGACAGCGGATTGAAGTTCGATCAGCTGATCTACGAAAAGAGCCGCTGCGTGCACATCAGCTTCGATCCCAGGCTGCGCCGCCAGGTGATGCGCCAACCCGGCGGACCGGGATCGGCGGTCTATAACGGCCTGGAGCCCTAGCTTCGCCTCCGCGCCGCACTTCCCTATCAGCCGGAATCGGAGGTCCCACCCTTGCGGCGAACGCAGGCGCCATTCGGCCGTGGAGCGTTGAAATATAAGTTTTGGAGCCTGGCCCGCGAGGGTGAACAATGCGCGGCCTCGTCACGCCGCTGACCGCGCGTCATGACCTACAGAACATAAGGCTCACTACGGAAATGCACACGGCTCACGAGATGAGCGAAGGGTCCGCCTCCGGTTTGTACGAAGTCATTCTCGACACCGTCACGGCGAACGTGGCGATCCTGAACGCCGAGGGTGAGATCGTCGCGGTGAACGACGCCTGGGCGCAGTTCGCCGCGTTCAACGCGCCGCCGCTGGAAAACCATGGGCTGGGCCTGAACTACATCGCCTTCTGCGACAGCCTGGGCGGGTCCGAGACGTCCGAAGCGGCCGCCGGCCTCCGAGGCCTGCTGGCGGGCGAGGCCGGGCCTTTTCGCCATGAATACCAGATGGACCTAGCCAGCGGTCCGCTGTGGGCCAGGATGATCGCCACGCGCATCTCCAGCAACGGCCGAACCCTGGTGATCGTGGCCCAGGAGGACATCACCGTTCAGCGCCATGCCCAGGCGGCCCTTGGACGCGCCACCGCCGCGCTGCTCCATGCCGAGGACGACGAGCGCCGGCGCATCGCGCGCGAGCTTCACGACGGAACCGCCCAGTACCTCACCGGCGCCAAGCTGATGCTGGGCGCCATGAAGGTCGAAGGCCGCGCGGAAAAGGTTCGCGTCGAGATCGAGGCCCTGCTGGTCAACGCCTTGGAAGAGATCCGCAGCCTTTCCTACGTCATGCACCCTCCGGCTCTGGAGGAGACGGGCCTGGGCCCCGCCATTCGGCAGATGGCGGAAGGCTTCGCGCGGCGCACGGGACTATCGCTGCAGATCGATATCGCCGACGACTTTCCGAAGATGGCCCGCCGGACCGAGGTGGCGCTGTATCGCGTCGCTCAGGAGGCCCTGGCCAATGTGCATCGCCACTCCGGCAGCCCGCGCGCCGCGATCGGTCTGCGGCTGGCCGGCGAAATGGTGCTGTTGTCGATCCGCGACTACGGGGTGGGTCTGCCGGACGGTGCTTCGGCGACGTCGGGCGTCGGCCTGGCGGGCATGCGCTTGCGGCTGGAATTCGTGAACGGTCACATCTCCCTGACCAGCGCCTTTCCCGGCGTGTTGGTCGAAGCCTGGGCGCCGTTTCAGCCCAAGGACTAGGTAGCTGGTCGTCCGACCCGGCCCGCCGCCCTTTCCAAACGCGCGAAATCCGGGCAGCTCCTCTGTCGTCCGTGCACCGCTGCTGTGCAAATCACCCCGTTTTCATGCTGCGATGCGACATGGTGCAGTTTTCGGATTGCCGCGCCGGCCGGTCGGCTCCCTCCTAGTCTCAACACGCGGGACAACGACGTTCCGCTAAGGCCTGAGAGGGCCGCCCGGCGGCGATGCAGCCGCTTGGTACCGTTTGGACAACGACGTCCGGAGTGATCGCTGAAGCGGTCGCGCCGGGCGTTTTTTTTGGCCTTCTGGGGGATAGACCATGCCAAGCCTACGAAAAATGCTGCTTTGCAGCACGACTTTCTGCGCCTTGATTCTGGGTGGCGCAGCCCATGCTCAATCGGCGCCGGAACCGGTGGCGACCACCGGCGAACAGCCGGCCGAAGCCACCGAACCGCCGCCCCCCGCGCCGCCGCCGCCGACCTTCAGCGACCAGGTCGCCGCCGGGAAACTGATCCTGGAAGTCCGCGCCCGCTACGAAAGCGTCGACCAGACCAAGACCGCCACCCTCAAGGATGACGCCTCGGCCTTCACCATCCGCACCCGCCTGGGCTGGGAGACCGCCGAGTTCCACGGCGTGAAGGGCCTGATCGAGTTCGAGGACGTCCGCCAGGCCGGTCCCGAGCACTACGCCGTCAACGTCCCGGGTGCGACCACCGCCCCCCTGAACGGCGCCGACAAGGCGCGCTATCCCGTCGTCAACGACCCGGACGTGACCGAACTCAACCGCGCCCAGCTGACCTGGACGCCCAGCGCCGCCCTGCAGGTGGTCGCCGGCCGCCAGCGCATCCTGCTCGACGATCAGCGCTTCGTCGGCAATGTGGGCTGGCGCCAGGACGAGCAGACCTTCGACGCCATCCGCACCGACGTCGCCTACGGTCGATTCAAGGCGACCTATGCCTACATCTCGCACGTCAACCGCATCCTGGGCGAACTGCGCGACTGGGACAGCGACAGCCACCTGCTCAACGCCACCTGGTCGCCGGCCGAGGCCCTGCGTCTGCAAGGCTTCGTCTATGCCCTGGACTTCGGCAATTCGGCGGTCAACTCGTCTCTGACCAAGGGCGTCAAGGCGTCGGGTAAGACCTGGGTCGGCCTCTACCAGCTGGCCTACAACGCCACCTACGCCAAGCAGTCGGACTACCACCACAATACGCCGAACTTCGACCTCGCCTATTTCGGCGGCGATGTCTCCGGCACGTTCGACATCTACACCGTCAAGGCCAGCTACGAGTCGCTGGAAGGCGACGGGACGCGCGGGTTCACAACGCCCCTGGCCACCGTCCACGCCTTCCAGGGCTGGTCCGACGCCTTCGTTTCGCCGGGCGGCAACAAGAGCTTCGTCGACGGCATCGAGGACGCCAACCTCAGCTTCAACGCCAAGCCTCGGTTCAAGCGGACCTACTTCTTCAACACCGACATCCAGGTCCGCTACCACGACTTCAACGACCAGCGGACCGGCGCCGACCTCGGTCACGAGTGGGACGTCGCCTTCGCCGCCGCCATCACGCCCAAGCTCTCGATCCAGCTGAAGTACGCCGACTTCCAGCGCGAAGCGACCGTGCCCGCGGGCACGGCGACGCCGCCGGCGTCGCGGACCAAGGCCTGGTTCACCCTCGAATACAAACTCTGACCTCCAGCGGGATTTGAGATCATGACCAAGACCGACAAGACCGCCGCCAAGCCAGACACAGGCCTGACCCGCCGCCACGCCCTGGTGGGCGCGGCCGCCACCGTCGCCGCCGCCAAGGCGCTGTTCCCGGCCGGCGCCCATGCGGCCGGCGCCGGACCCGAAGTGGCCAAGGCCCGCCTGGGCTTCATCGCCCTGACCGACTCCGCGCCGGTGATCATCGCCAAGGAGCGCGGGCTGTTCGCCAAGTACGGCCTGCCCGACATCGAGGTGGTCAAGCAGGCCTCCTGGGCCGCCACCCGCGACAACCTGGTGCTGGGCTCCGAGCGCGGCGGCATCGACGGCGCCCATATCCTCTCGCCCATGCCTTATCTGATGACCACGGGCGCGATCACCGGCGGCGCGCCGACGCCGATGTACATCCTGGCTCGCCTCAACACCAACGGCCAAGGCATCTCGGTCGGCAACGACCTGAAGGCGGTCAAGGTCGGGCTCAACAGCGGCGGCGCCAAGGCCAAGTTCCTGCAGATGAAGGCCGCCGGCAACATCGCCAAGGTGGCGATGACCTTCCGGGGCGGCACCCACGACCTGTGGGTGCGCTATTGGCTGGCGGCCGGCGGCATCAATCCCGAGACCGACGTCGCCACCATCGTCATCCCGCCGCCCCAGATGGTGGCCAACATGAAGGCCGGCACCCAGGATGCGTTCTGCGTGGGCGAGCCGTGGAACGGCCAGCTGGTCAACCAGCGGGTCGGCTATACCGCCTGCCTGACCTCGGAACTGTGGATGAACCACCCCGAGAAGGCTCTGGGCATGCGCGCCGCCTGGGTGGACAAGTACCCCCGCGCCGCGCAGGCGATCACGGCCGCCGTGCAGGAAGCGCAGCTGTGGTGCGACAAGGCCGCGAACCTGCCGGCCATGTGCTCGATCGTCTCGGGCCGCCAGTACGTCAACGTGCCGATGGGCGACATCCTGCCCCGCCTGCAGGGCACGGTGGATTATGGCGACGGCCGCACGCTGAAGAATTCGCCGCACCGCATGAAGTTCTGGGCCGACAACGCCAGCTTCCCGTTCAAGTCGCACGACCTGTGGTTCCTGACCGAGGACATCCGCTGGGGCGTGCTGCCGCAGAAGACCAACACCCAGGCGCTGGTCACCAAGGTCAACCGCTCGGATATCTGGCGCGCGGCGGCCAAGAGCATCGGCCAGGCCGGGCCGGCCGGCGACAGCCGGGGCGTCGAGCGGTTCTTCGACGGCAAGGTGTTCGACCCGGCCAATCCGGGCGCCTATCTGGCCAGCCAGCCGATCAAGAAGCTGGTCTAGGGAGGGCGTGCGCATGACCTTTCCCAAGCCCTCCTTCACACCGGCCGAGCCGGTCGCCGCGCCGGTGATCGCCCCGCCGGTCGCCGAGCCGCGCGCCTCGCGCGGGTCGGAGATCGTCCGCCGGGCAGGTGCGACGGCGGCGGCTGTGGTGCCGCCACTGCTGACCCTTCTGGCGATCCTGGGCCTGTGGCAGGCGGCGATCGGCGACTCCTATGGCGGGCTGCCGTCGCCGGTCCAGGTGTGGACCGACTCCAAAGACCTGATCCTCAACCCGTTCTTCGATCACGGCGGCGTCGACAAGGGCCTGTTCTGGCACGTGCTGACCAGCCTCAAGCGGGTCGGGGTCGGCTTCTCGATCTCCGCGATCTGCGGGGTGATGCTGGGCGTGCTGATCGGCTCCAACCGCTGGGCGCACCGGGGTCTGGACCCGATCTTCCAGGTGCTGCGCACCGTGCCGCCCCTGGCCTGGCTGCCGATCTCCCTGGCCGCCTTCCGCGAGGCGCAGCCCTCGGCCCTGTTCGTGATCTTCATCACCTCGATCTGGCCGATCATCATCAACACCGCCGTCGGCGTGCGCAACATCCCGACCGACTATGTCAATGTCGCCAAGGTGCTGCGGCTGTCGCCGATCGAGTATTTCTTCAAGATCCTGCTGCCGGCCACCACGCCCTACATCTTCACCGGCCTTCGCATCGGCATCGGCATGAGCTGGCTGGCCATCGTCGCCTCCGAGATGCTGTTGGGCGGCGTCGGCGTCGGCTTCTTCATCTGGGACCAGTACAACGCCTCGCGCATCTCCGACATCATCGTGGCCTTGGCCTGGGTCGGACTGACCGGCTTCTTCCTCGATCGCCTGGTGGCCCTGCTGGGCCACGTCATCTCGCGCGGCAACGCGGCGAGCTAGGAGACACAACCATGGCCAAGGCCTATCTCTCCATCGAAGGCGTCGGCGTCACCTTCGCCAAGGGCGCCGCCCGCTCCGAGGTGCTCACCGGCGTCGATCTGAAGGTCGACAAGGGCGAGTTCGTCTCGATCATCGGCCACTCGGGGTGCGGCAAGTCCACCTTGCTGAACGTGGTCGCCGGCCTCGTGCCGGTGACGACCGGCGCCGTGATCCTCGACAAGCAGGAGGTCAACGCCCCGGGGCCGGACCGGGCGGTGGTGTTCCAGAACCACTCGCTACTGCCCTGGCTGTCGGTGCGTGAGAATGTCTCGCTGGCGGTCGACAAGGTGTTCGGCAGGACCAAAACGGCGGCCGAGCGCCGCGATTGGACGCTGCACAACCTGGAGCTGGTCAAGATGACCCACGCCCTGGACAAGCGCCCCTCGGAAATCTCCGGCGGCATGAAGCAGCGGGTCGGCATTGCGCGCGCGCTGGCCATGGAGCCCAAGGTGCTGCTGCTGGACGAGCCGTTCGGCGCGCTGGACGCCCTGACCCGCGCCCACCTGCAGGACAGCGTCATGGAGATCCACGCGACGCTGAAGAACACCGTGCTGATGGTCACCCACGACGTCGACGAGGCGGCCCTGCTGTCGGATCGCATCGTGATGATGACCAACGGCCCCCGCGCCGCGATCGGCCAGGTGCTCGACGTAGGCCTCCAGCGCCCCCGCGATCGTCTCGCCGTGGCCGAGAATCCGACCTATATCCACGCCCGGGCGGCGGTGATCGAGTTTCTGTACGCCCGACGCGCGGCCTGAAGGAGAGGCCGACCGGCGTTACGGGCGAATTCCGCCGCGGCCCGGCGGCGCTATCGTGGGTTGCGCGCGACCACAGTTGAGATACGACTATCGGCCTCGTAGTTCAGCTCGGGGAGCGCCTTGGCCGACCCCACGCCAGCAGGAACCCTGGGACCGGACGCTGCGGGGTTGGCGCGACCTTCTCGCCCCGCAGTCGTCATACTGGTCGTCTTTGGCCTCATCGGCGGCCTGCTGCTGGCCAGCAAGCCCGGGACCTACCCGAACCTTCACACCATCCTCGATACGGGCGTGGGGCTGCTGTCGGGGATTCTGGCGCTGAAGCTGTGGGGCGCCGGACAGCGCGAAGGCGGCCATATCGCCAGGCGGCTCGCCCTCGTTTTCCTGGCGACCTTCGCCATGGAGATGGTCCATGTCCTGGTGACCGTCGAGTGGTCGGGGCCCCTGGCTCCGATCAAGGCCTCCAGCGGGGTGCTGCGGCCGTCGACCTGGCCGCCGCCGTCCCACCTGCTGCCCCTCGGGGTGATCGGAGCCCTGCTCTGGCCCACGACGAGGCGCTCTGGCCTGGCGACGTTCGCCTCGGCGGTCCTGGCGACCGCCATCGTGCTGTTCGCCGTCTACCAGCGGCTGCCGACCTATCTGCCGCCGGGTCCACTGGGGATCACCCGGCCCACGCTGATCCTGGCGCCTATGTTCTGGATCGCGGCGGGCTTGTTGGCGTGGCGCCTGGCGGACCGCGACCGGGTCGTCCGGGCGCTGCCGATGACCGCCGTCATCCTGGCCGCCGCCAACGCCCTGATCCTCTATTCCCGCTCTCCCGCCGACGCGCCGGCGATGGCCTCGCACCTGGGCAAGATGGCCGGCGAGCTTACCCTGCTGTTCTTCCTGTTCCAGACGGCGTCGCGCGACATGGGCGATCGTGTCCGCGTCGAGACCGCCCTGTCGCAGCTGAACGCCGAGCTGGACCAGCGCGTGGCCGAGCGGACCGCCCAACTGGAAGCCGAGACGCAGGCGCGCCAGAAGGGACAGCGCCTGCTGGAGGCGGTGGTCGAAAACTCGCCCGCCGTCATCTACGTCAAGGATCTCGACGGCCGGTATCTGATGGTCAATCGTCGCTACGGCGACATCTTCCACATCGACCGGGACGCGATGGTCGGGCGCACGGATCACGACATCTTTCCGCTGGAGATCGCCGACGCGTTCCGCACCATGGACGTCCGCGTCGCCGCGGCCGACCAGCCGCTGACCGAGGAAGAAAGCGCCCCGCACGACGACGGCCCCCACGCCTACATCTCGGTGAAGTCCCCCCTGCGCGACGAAACCGGCCAAGTCTACGCGGTATTCGGCATCTCGACCGACATCACCGAGCGCAAGGACGCCGAGGCCAAGCTGCACACACAGTTGCAGCGAATGGGCCTGCTGGACGAGATCACCCGCGCCATCGGCGAGCGGCAGGACAACCAGAGCATCTTCCAGGTCGTCGTGCGGAGCATCGAGGACCAGCTGCCGGCCGATTTCGCGTGTCTTTGCCTCTACGATGACCTGGAGCGTGCGCTGACGGTCGCTGCTGTCGGGGTCAACAGCCAGGCCCTGGCGCTCGAACTGGCCATGCCGGAACGCGCCCAGGTCGACATCGACGAGAACGGCCTCTCCCAGTGCGTTCGAGGCCGCCTGGTCTACGAGCCGGACATCGCCCAGGTCCCCTTCCCGTTCCCAAGACGGCTCGCGGGCGGCGGCCTGGGATCGATGGTCTGCGCGCCCCTGCAGGTCGAGAGCAAGGTGTTCGGCGTACTGGTCGTGGCCCGCTTCCAGCCGAACGCCTTCGTCAGCGCCGAGTGCGAGTTCCTGCGTCAGCTGAGCGAGCACGTCGCCTTGGCCGCCCACCAGGCCCAGCTGCACAGCGCGCTACAGGCGGCCTATGACGACCTGCGCCAATCCCAGCAGGCGATCCTGCAGCAGGAGCGACTGAAGGCGCTGGGCCAGATGGCCAGCGGCATCGCCCACGACATCAACAACGCGCTGTCGCCCGTCTCGCTCTATACCGAAGCGATGATCGAGACCGAACCGGGCCTCAGCGCTGCGGGACGCGGCCAGTTGGAGATCATCCGTCGCGCCGTCGAGGACGTGGGCCAGACAATCGGCAAGATGCGCGAGTTCTACAGGCTGCGTGAAACCCAGTTGGAGACCGAGCCCGTCCAGCTGAACCAGCTCGTCGGCCAGGTGCTGGAACTCACCCGGGCGCGGTGGAACGACATGGCCATGCAGCGCGGCGTCGTCATCAAGGTGGAGACCGCTCTGGCCGACGACCTGCCGGCGGTGATGGGCGTGGCCAGCGAGATCCGCGAAGCCCTGGTCAATCTGGTGTTCAACGCCATCGACGCCATGCCCGACGGCGGCGTCCTGACGGTGAACACCGCCCGGCTGGCCACGGACGTCGGCGACGCCGTGCGGGTCAGCGTCGCGGACAACGGAATCGGCATGGACGCCGAGGCCCGTCGGCGATGTCTCGAACCCTTCTTCACGACCAAGGGCGAACGCGGCACCGGATTGGGTCTGGCCATGGTCTATGGGGTCGCTCAGCGCCACGGCGCTGAACTGGACGTCCTGTCCTCGCCCGGCGCCGGCGCGACGATCTCGCTGACCTTCGCCCGGGCGGCGGATGATCGCGCCGCTCCGACAACTCCGGCGGCTGTTCCACGGCGGCGGTTGCGCCTGCTGCTGGTGGACGACGACCCCGTTCTGCTCAAGGCCCTGAGCGACGCCCTGGAAAACGACGGCCATGTCGTGACCATCGCCAATGGCGGCGGCGCGGGAATCGAAGCCTTCGAGGCCAGCCAGGGCGGCGACCGCTTCGACGCCGTCTTCACGGACCTGGGCATGCCCTATGTCGACGGCCGTCGCGTGGCGGCCGCGATCAAGGGGCTGTCGGCTACGACGCCGGTGATCCTGCTCACGGGCTGGGGCCAGGGACTGCTCGCCGACGACGACGTCCCGCCCCATATTGATCTGGTGCTGAGCAAGCCGCCCAAGCTGCGCGAGCTCCGCGCGGCCCTCGCCCGCTTCACGACATGAGCCGCCCCATGGTCGAACCCCGCCCCCCCTCAGACGACGACGATCGACGGACGCGTATCCTGATCGTCGACGACGAGGCCGCCAACCTTCAGGCCCTTCGCGTGACGCTGGGAGGCCAAGGCTTCGACGTCGCCGGCTTCACCCATCCAGACGACGCGCTGGAGGCGATCACGCCTGGCGCGTTCGACGTGCTGCTGACCGACCTGATGATGCCTTCGACCACTGGCGTCGAGCTGCTGCAAAGGGCCCACGAGCGCGACCCCCACCTTTCCGGCGTCATCATGACCGGGGAAGGCTCGATCGCCTCGGCGGTGGAGTCGATGCGCAGCGGCGCTGTCGACTATGTCCTCAAGCCGCTCAAGCTCAGTAACCTGCTGCCCATCCTGGCCAGCGCGCGCACCCTTGGCCGGCTGCGGCGCGAGAACGACCAGCTGGAACAGAGCGTGCGGGCTCGCACGGCGGAACTGGAGCACGCGCTTGAGGAGGTCGATCGCCAGGCCGCGGAACGCCTCAAGGCCGAACAGGCGCTGATGCAGGCCCAGAAGATCGAGGCCATCGGTCGTCTTACCGGCGGCGTCGCCCACGATTTCAACAATCTGCTCGCCGCGGTGATCGGCAATCTGGAGCTGCTGCAGCGCAAGCTGCCGTCGGAGGCCGAACCGTGCCGGCGGTTCGTCGACAACGCCCTCGAAGCGGCCAGTCGCGGCGCGAAGGTCACCGGCCAGCTCCTCGCGTTTTCCCGGACCCAGCGGCTGCGCCTGGAGCCGCAGGAAGTCGACGCGACCTTGCGGCGCAGCGACCCGCTCCTGCGCCAGGCGCTGGGTCCGGGCGTCGATCTCGAGGTGAGCCTCAAGGCCGAGGGCGCCTGGGCCAGCACCGACGCCACGCAACTGGAGCTGGCCGCGCTGAACCTGATCGTCAATGCGCGCGAGGCCTTGCCCGATGGCGGCGTGGTGCGCCTGAGCACGCACCTTGAGCCCGACCGGATCATCCTTGAAGTCGCCGACACCGGCGTCGGTATGACGTCGGAGGTTCTGGCGCGCGCAACAGAGCCCTTTTTCACAACGAGGACAGGCTCCGGAACCGGCCTGGGCTTGGCGCAGGTCCATGGCTTCGCGCGCCAGTGCGGCGGCGACTGCGAGATCGACAGCGCTCCAGGCGAGGGAACCCGGGTGCGCGTTTGGCTCCCGCGAACCGAACCTCCCGCCCTGCGCGTCGAAGCGCCGCCGGAACCGGTCGCGACGCAGCGAGACGGCCTTCGCGTGCTGGTCGTCGACGACGATCGTCATGTCCGCGACAGTCTTTGCGAAGCCTTGGCCAGCGAAGGCTTCCTCGTGCGTTGGGCGTCGGACGGTCCTTCGGGACTGGCCCAACTGGAGACGGAGACGCCCGACGCCGTGGTGCTGGACTATGCGATGCCGGGCATGACCGGCGCGGAAGTCGCACGCCGCGCCCAGGCGTCTCATCCGCATCTCCCGATCGTTTTCTTGAGCGGCTATGCGGACTCCCTGGCCCTGGACCAGATCGAAGCCGCCGCCGTCCTGCGCAAGCCGATCTCCATCGCCGACCTCAGCCGCGCGCTAAGGCTGGCGGTGGGCTAGCGACGTCCCGAAACCGCCGGCAGCCGCCGACGTTGATCGTCTGGGGCAAGAACGACGAGATCTTCCCCGAAGCCGGCGCCCATACTTGCATGCGCGCCCTGCCCAAGGTGGAGATGCGCATCCTCGACACCGGCCACTTCGACCCCGAGGACAGGTTCAGCGTCATCGCCCCGATGATCCACGACTTCCTGGATCGCGAGGTCGGCGACGGCGGCGCGCGCTGAGCCGACCCCGTCGCGCCGGAGGGTCGCCGAGATTGTTCCAGTTTTGACAATAATGAAGTGTCTCGGCGGGCCATTCTCATCATCCGACAACAGCGCCACCTTGGCTTCGCGCCTCGGGATCGGGCGCTCCAGACATTCAGGGCCCAGATCATGAAGCTCTACCATCACCCCCTGTCGGCCACTCGCATCGTCCCGTTCGTCGAGACGCCGGTCGGCCTCTCCGCCGCCGCCTGACCCCAGGGCCGAACGCGCCGCGAAGCGCGCCGGCCTGCCAACCCGACAGGTCCGTCATGAGCACCCATGTCCCGCAGACGAAACTGGCCCCCTGGCACGCCGGCGAGAAGGCCCTTCAGGAGATGGCGGGCGTCTCCGATCGGATGGAGGACTTGGGTAGGCGGGTGATCCGCGACTTCATGCCGGAACAGCACCGCGAGTTCTATAGCCGCATACCTTTCGTCGTCGTTGGCGCGGTCGATCACGCCGGCGCGCCGTGGGCCACGCTGTTGGCCGGCGAGCCCGGCTTCATGCGCTCTCCCACCGACAAGTCGCTGGACATCGGCGCCCGGCGCGAGGCCAGCGACCCAGCCGCGGAAGGCCTGGCCGAAGGCGACGCGATCGGCCTGCTGGGCATCGAGCTGCACACCCGTCGACGCAACCGCATGAACGGCGTCATCGCCATCGCGAGCCCGGCCGAGCTGCGGGTGGAGGTCGAGCAGAGCTTCGGCAACTGTCCGCAATACATCCAGCTGCGGGACTACAGCTTCGTGCGCGACCCGAAGTCGCCGGCGCCGGTCCTGGTCGAGGAACGCGACACCCTCGACGCCGAGGCGCGGGCCATGATCGCGGGGGCCGACACCTTCTACGTCGCCTCCTACGCCGAGCGGGACGACCGGCGGCAGGTGGACGTCTCTCACCGGGGCGGCAGGGCCGGTTTCGTCCGGGTCGGCGACGACGGGGTGCTGACCATCCCCGACTTCGCCGGCAATCTGTTCTTCGCCACCCTCGGCAACATCCTGCTCAACGGCAAGGCGGGGCTGGTGTTCGTCGACTTCGAGAGCGGCGACCTGCTGCAGATGACCGGCGAGGCCGAGGTCGTGCTCGACTCGCCCGAGATCGCCGCCTTCCAGGGGGCGGAACGCCTATGGACCTTCCGGCCCCGCCGCGTGATCCGTCGGCGCAACGCCCTGCCCTTGCGCTGGGCGTTCGAGGCGAACGGCTGGTCGCCCAACGCGCTCATGACCGGCGACTGGACCCAGACCGCCGACCGTCTCAAGGCCGTCGAGCTGAAGGCGCGCTGGCGGCCGTTCAAGGTCTCCAGGATCGTCGACGAAAGCCGCACGATCCGTTCGTTCTACCTTGAGCCCGACGACGGGGCCGGGTTGCTGGCGCACCGGGCCGGGCAGCACCTGCCGCTCCGCCTCACCCTGCCGGGCGCCGACAAGCCGGTGATCCGGACCTACACGCTTTCGGTCGCGCCGTCGGACGGGATCTACCGCATCAGCGTCAAACGCGACGGGGCGGTTTCCCAGCATCTGCACGACCACGTGCGGGTCGGCGATGTCCTCGAGGTCCGCGCGCCGGACGGGGCCTTCACCATCGATCCGGACGCCGAGCGCCTGGCGGTGATGCTCGGCGCCGGCGTCGGCGTCACGCCGCTGATCGCCATGCTGCGCCACCTGGTCTACGAGGGCCTGCGTACCCGGCATGTTCGCCCGACCGTCTTCTTCTACAGCGCCCATTCGAAAGCCGATCGCGCCTTCGACGCCGAGCTCGCCCAACTCGCGGCCGCCGCAGAGGGCTCGGTGACCATTATCCGCGTGCTCAGCGACACCGACGGCGCGCAAGCCGGGATCGACTTCGAGGCCGAAGGCCGTCTCGACCTGGCGAGGCTGTCTCGTCACCTGCGACCGGGCGACTATGACTACTACCTGTGCGGACCGTCGCCCTTCATCCAGACTCTCTACGACGGGCTGCGCGGGGACGAGGTTCCCGACGAGCGGATCCGCACCGAGGCCTTCGGGCCGTCATCGCTGAAACGCGCCACTCGGATGGGCGGACCGCCACCGGCGACCACGCCGGTGTCCGTTATCTTCACCAAGTCCCTGAAAGAGGCCCGCTGGACACCGGGTCCCCAGACCTTGCTGGAACTGGCCGAGGCGCGGGGCCTCAATCCGGAATACAGCTGCCGCATCGGCAGCTGCGGGACCTGCCGCACCAGGCTCGTCAAAGGCGCAGTTTCGTACCTGACCCCGCCCACCGCCCCGATCGGCGAAGGCGAGGTCCTGATCTGCTGCGCGGCGCCGGCGGCCTCCAGCGACGGGGCCGCCCCCCGCATCGAACTCGCCCTCTGAGGCGAGAGCCGCTCGCAAACCCAACAGGGCCGATCCAGGCCCTTCAGGAGAGATCCACCATGTCACGCCCCCCGCTGCCGCCGTTTACCGAAGCCACCGCCATCGAGAAGATCCGGCTCGCCGAAGACGGCTGGAACAGCCGCAACCCGACCAAGGTCGCCCTGGCCTATACGGAGGACACCCGCTGGCGCAATCGCGCCGAGTTCCTGAACGGCCGGGCTGAGGTCGAGGCGTTCCTGACCCGAAAATGGAACCGCGAACTCGACTACCGGCTGATCAAGGAACTCTGGGCCTTTACCAGCAATCGCATCGCCGTGCGCTACGCCTACGAGCACCACGACGACAGCGGCCATTGGTTCCGGGCCTATGGCAACGAGAACTGGGAGTTCGGCGAGGACGGCCTGATGCAGGTCCGTCACTGCTGTATCAACGAACAACCGATCGCCGAGGCCGATCGGAAGTTTCATTGGCCCTTGGGCCGACGGCCGGACGATCACCCCGGCCTCAGCCATTTCGGCTTCTGAGTTCCGGCGCCGGCGTTGCGGTCCGATCGCAGCGTCGAAGGCCGCCGGGTGATTGCGACCCGTCACAAACTCTAGGAAACGCCTGGGGTCGAAAGAGTGCTGACCGGAGGCGACCCCGTCGAGGCCCCGGGCGTCAAGGCGCCGTCTCGGCCTCGAGGCGCTTGGGTAACTCGGCGACCAGCGCATCGATCGCCAGGCGCGACCGCAGGGGCAGATACCGCGTGGCGGGCCATACGGCGTAGCATTCCATCATCGCGCTCGGGCGGTCCGCCCACAGCTCGACCAGACGGCCCGCAGCCACGTGCGCACCGACCAGCCAGTCGGGCAGCCAGGCCAGGCCCATGGCTTCCACGGCGGCGTCGGCGACGACTTCCAGATCATCGAAACGCAGGCGCGATCTGACGGGCACGTCCACCAGGACGCCGGCCTCGTCGGGCAGGCGCCACGGCAAGCCATAGTCGTTGCGCCAATAGGTGAGCAGCTCGTGCCCCGAAAGGTCGCTCAGCGCGCCCGGCGCGCCGCCCCTCGCCTCCAGATAGGCCGGGGCGGCGCATAGCACCTTGCGCTGGCTGACCAGGCGCCGCCCCTGCAGCGCCGAGCCATGGCCGAGAGCCCCGTTGCGGACCGCCAGGTCATAGCAGTCGGCGATGACGTCGACCTGGCGATCGCTGAAGCTGAGCTCGAGTTCCAGCTTGGGATGCTGGCGGGCATAGGCGCGCAGGATGGGCGCGGCGCAGCGACGGCCGAACAGCACGGGCATCGACACCCGGAGCCGGCCGACCACCTCGCGGCGGCCCGACTCCAGGAGCGACTCGCTGGCCCGCAGCTCCTCGATCGCCCGCGCGCATCGTTCGTAATATTGCTGCCCGTCCTCGGTGAGGCTCTGCGTGCGGGTGGTCCTGTGAAACAGCCGGACGCCGAGCCGCTCTTCCAGGCGCGCGATCGACTTGCCGACAGCGGATCGCGTCAGGGATAGCCGCTCGGCCGCCTTTGCGAAGCTGCCCGCCTCGACCGCCTCGGCGAAGATCTGAACGCCCTCGAACCGGTCACGCATCTGGCGACGCTCCAAAGATGGCTCGGCCCATTGCGGAACAACAGGACCCAAAGACGGGAGAATTAGTCCCCAATGATGAAGCTCATTCTACGATACAACGCCGGCCAGCAAGAGATTTATCGAGACGACCGCCGATGGCGCCGTTCTTCAGCGTCCCCTGAACCCACCCTCGCGCGACAGGGCCTCCGCTCCGCGGAGCAGCCCGCACGGCCGGCGCGCGGCGCCGCCCACGCTGCGGTTTCAACCTGCCCGGCCGCGCAAGCAACCAAGGAGCCTGACCATGAAACTGCTGTGCCTCGACATTCCCCAGCCGGGCGCGACTCTCGAGAAGTACCAGCCGCACATGGCCGACGAAGCGCGCCACGCCTGGCAAATGTACAAGGGCGGCGGCGTCCGGGACATCTACTTCCGGCAGGACCGTCCCGGCGTCGCCATCATCGCCGAGGCAGAGTCCGTCGAGGCCGCCAGGAAGGCGCTGGCCGAGTTTCCCCTGGCGAAGGCGGGCCTTCTCGATTGGGAGGTGATCCCGCTGGGTCCCTTCCTGAACTGGGAGTCGCTGTTCGCTCCCGGCAACACCTAACAGCCGAACTCAAATCCCGAGGAGGTCGAGCATGGCCGACACCATCAAGCCGATCCTTTGCGTGGTCACCAGCCACCCGATCCGGGGCGACACCGGCGAGCCCACCGGCTTCGCGATGGTCGAGCTGACCCACCCGCTCGAGGTCTTCAAGGCCGCCGACATACCGGTCGAAATTGCCTCGATCCGCGGCGGCCATCCGCCGATCGACTTCTTCGACCTCGGCGACCCGATCAATGACCGCTTCTGGAAGGACCGGGAATTCCGCGAGGTGCTCGCCCACTCGCTGATCCTCGGCGAGCTCAATCCGTCCCGCTACTCGGCGGTGTTCTTCGCCGGCGGCCACGGCACGATGTGGGACTTCGCCGACGATCCGGCCGTGCAGCGGGTCATCCGCGAGATCTGGGAGGCCGGCGGCGTCGTCTCGGCGGTCTGCCACGGCCCCGCCGCGCTGGTGAACGCCACCCTGTCGGATGGCGGTTACCTGGTGGCCGGCAAGAGGCTTGCCGCTTTCACCGACGAGGAGGAGGCCGAGGTCGGCTATACGAAGGTTGTGCCCTACCTGCTGGCGACCACTCTCAAGGCGCGGGGCGCGCTGCATCAGGCGGGACCCAACTGGTCCGAGCAGGTTGTGACCGACGGCCGTCTGATCACCGGCCAGAACCCGGCGTCGGCGCACGGAGTCGGCCAGGCGGTCGTCGACCAGCTCAAGGCCAGGGCCTGACCATGAAGATCGTTGGCGTCGAGGAGCACGTCCTCCCCCACGCGGTGAAGGCCGCCTGGAGCACTCAGCCCGGCGGCGACGACGGCACGCTCTCGCTCAATCCGGGCGTCATCGGCGAGCGGCTCGCCGACCTCGGCAACCAACGGCTGGCGCTGATGGACGAGACCGGCATCGACGTGCAGGTCCTGTCGCTGACGACCCCGGGCTTGAACAATCTCGGGACCCACGGCGTCGACCTGGCCCGCCAGATCAACGACCTTCTGGCGGAGACCGTGGCCGCCAACCCGTCCCGCTTCCAGGCGCTGGCGGTGCTGGCGTCGGGAAACGGCGACGCCGCGGCGCGCGAACTCCAGCGGGCGGTCGAGGATCTCGGCTGCAAGGGCGCGATCCTGTACGGCCGGGTCGGCGACAAGAACCTCGATGACGCGATCTTCGAGCCCACCTTCGCCTGCGCGGCCGAACTCGGCGTCCCGCTGCTGATCCATCCGCAGATCCCGCAGGCGAGCGTTCGCGACGCCTATTATTCCGGCTTCGGCGCGCCGATCGACCTGGCCCTGTCGACCTTCGGCTTGGGCTGGCACTACGAGGCGGGCGTGCAGTTCGTGCGCGTCGTCCTGGGCGGCGTCTTCGACCGCCATCCCGGGCTGCAGGTGATCCTCGGCCACTGGGGCGAGTTGGTGATCTTCTATCTGGAGCGGTTGGCCATGCTCGACCGTCTCTCCGGACTGAAACGGCCCTTCGTCGACTATGTGCGCGATAATCTCTACCTGACCGCCAGCGGCATGTTCAGCCCGGTCTATCTGCAGCGGGCGATCGAGGCGGTCGGGCCCGACCGGATCCTGTTTTCGACGGACTTTCCCTACCAGTACCGAACGGGCGGCGACGCCCGGCGTTTCGTCGAGGGCCTGGCGCTCGACGACGCCGACAAGGCCAAGTTCGCCCACGGAAACTGGGACCGCCTCTCCAGACGCCCCTAGCCTCGCCACCACCGGGCCGTTCTTCGAAGGAGCGAACGACGTGAAGCTCGTTACCGCCTTGATCGCAGGAGTTTTCGCCATGGCCGCCACCACCGCCGAAGCCCAGCAACCCAATGTCGCTGGCCGCCGTGTCTCGCCCGACCAAGTCCGCTCCGTCGCGCCAGTCCTGGAGCAACACACGCAGGAGCGGCTCTACGGCGAGGTCTGGACCCGGCCGGGCCTAGACCGCCGCGATCGCAGCCTGGTCACCATCGCCGCCCTGATCGCCCGTGGCGAGGCGCCCGCGCTCGGCTACTACGCCGACCAGGCGCTGGAGAACGGCGTCGCGCCGCGGGAGATCTCCGAGACGATCTTGCACCTGGCTTACTATTCCGGCTGGGGCAAGGCGATGGCGGCGGTCGGGCCAGTGGGCGAGGTCTTCGCCCGGCGCGGCTTAGGGCCCGACCAGTTGCCGGCCGAGCCGCCCAGGCCGCTGCCGCTGGACGAACCGGCCGAGGCCCAGCGCGCCCGGAGCGTGGACGACCAGTTCGGGGCCGTCGCGCCGGGCCTGGTCGGCTACACCACCGACTACCTTTTCCGCGACCTGTGGCTACGCCCCGACCTCGCGCCGCGCGACCGCAGCCTGGTCACGGTCGCAGCGCTGATCGCCTCGGGCCAGGTCGGGCAGGTTCCGTTCCATCTGAACCGGGCGATGGACAACGGCCTCACCCAGGACCAGGCGGCCGAGGTGATCACCCACCTGGCCTTCTACGCCGGCTGGCCCAACGCCATGTCGGCCCTGCCGGTCGCCAAGGACGTGTTCGCCAAGCGGGCCGCGGCCGCAGCCAAGGACTGACCCTCGTGGCCCAATGCGGATGGACGGAAAGACCATGAAGAGATCGAGGATGGTGATCGGCGCGGGAATCCTGGCGCTCGCCACCGCGGCTGCATCCGGCTTCGGAACACGAGCCCAAGCCCAGGCGGCGGGCGAGCCGCCAATGGTGCGCATCGCCGAGCTGGAGATCGATCCCGCCTACCTCGAGGCTTACAAGGCCATCCTGGCCGAGGAACAGGAAGCTTCGGTGCGGCTTGAGCCCGGCGTGCTGATGCTGCACTCGGTCGCCATCGCCGACAACCCGTCCCACATCCGTCTGCTGGAGGTGTACGCCAGCCGCGCCGCCTATGAGGCGCACCTCAAGGCGCCGCACTTCGTCAAGTACAAGACCGCCACCGAAACCATGGTCAGGTCGCTGAAGCTGGTCGAGACCACGCCGATCCTGCTGTGCGCCAAGTCCAGGGGACGCGCCGGCGGGCCGGTGACCTGCCTGTGACCTTTCGCGCTCGCTCGGATCGATGAGTCAGCCGCTCGACCATGGCGCCAGAAACTGTCCCCATCGGGCTCCATAGCTGCGCCTTCCTGACGGACCGCAACTCGGTCGTCCTTCCCGAAGCCATGGTGCGAGCGCCCACAATGAAACGTATTCAATATCACCGCTACGGCGGCCCGGAGGTCATGCGCCTGGAGGACTTCGACCTGGCCGCGCCCGCCGTGGGCGAGGTGGCCGTGAAGGTCCGGTTCGCCGCCGTCAATCCGATCGACTGGAAGCTGCGCGCCGGCCTGATGAAGATCGTCACCGGCAAGACCTTCCCGCGCGGCATGGGCATGGACCTCTCCGGAACCGTGACCGCCATCGGGACCGGCGTGACCCGCTTCACGGTCGGCGACGCCGTTTTCGGGCTCGCGCGCTTCAAGGAAACCGGCGCGCTGGGCCAGGCCGTGCTGGCCAAGGAGTCTGCCCTCGCCCGGAAGCCCGACGCGGTGTCCTTCGAGGACGCCGCCTGCCTGGGAACGCCGGGCGCCACGGCCTGGAACGGCTTGGTCGACAGGGCTCGGCTGACGGCTGGCCAGTCTGTGTTCATCAACGGATGCGCAGGCGCGGTCGGAGAGGCCGCCGTCCAGATCGCGCGCGCCCGCGGGGCCCGGATCTGGGGAAGCTGCAGCGCCGACGACCTCGACCGGGCCAGGCGGCTCGGCGTGGAGCAGGCCTTCGACTACCGCACGACCGACCTTTCTCGGATCGGTCAGCGTTTCGACGTCGTCTACGACACGGCCGCGACGATGACGACGTCCCAGGGCCTTGGCCTCCTGCGCAAGGACGGGGTGTACCTGGACCTCAACCCTTCGCCCGGCAAGTTCATCGGCGCGCTCTTCAACAGGCGGTTCAAGCCGATCGTCTGCACGCCGAGGGCCGAGATCCTCGACGCTCTTGCGCTGACCGCCCAAGCAGGAAATCTTCGTCTTCCGATAGCCCAGACCGTGCCCCTGAGCGAGGCGATCGCCTTGATCACCGCCCTGGAAGCGGGCCGCAAACTTCGCGGCAAGGGCTTGGTGGCGATGGATTGAGCATGTCCCGAAGCCATCGCCTTTTCGATCTGCTGCAAGAGCTTCGCCGGCGCCGCGGGACGGTGTCCGGCGGCGCGCTAGCCCGCGAGCTCGATGTGTCGCTGCGCACCATCCGCCGCGACATCGCCACCCTGCAGGCCATGGGCGCCGACATCGACGGCGAGCCGGGCGTCGGCTACATCCTGCGCCCCGGCTTCGTCCTGCCGCCGCTGTCCTTCACCGAGGAGGAGATCCAGGCCCTGGTGGTCGGCGCCCAATGGGTCAGCCGCCAGACCGACGAGGCCCTGGCGCGCGCCGTCCAGAACGCGCTGGCGAAGATCCACGGCGTGCTGTCGCCCGACATGCGGCGCGCCTTGGACGATAGCGCGCTTTTCGTCAGCCGGAGCCAGGCCGCGGCATCGGGTGTCGATCTGGCGCGGGTCAGGCGCGCCCTGCGAGAGCAGTGGAAGATGCGTATCACCTATGCCGACGAGGACGATACGCCGATGGACCGAACCCTGTGGCCGATCATGTTGGGTTTCATCGAGAACCAGCGGTTCATCGCGGGGTGGTGCGAGCTCACCTCGGACTTTCGTCTCTTTCGCACCGATCGGATCCTGAAGGTCGATTTCCTGGAAGAGCGGTATGCGCGCAATCGCCGCCAACTCGTCAAGGAATGGCGGGCTCGAGACGAGCACCCATGTCGGCGGACCGATTGCAGCTAGCTCTTTCATCCGCCCAGCCGCGCACAACGCAATAGTAGTCGGAGAAGGCGTCGATCAGCCAACCGTGACGACGATCCTCCCCAGGCTGCGGCAGATCGAGGTCTTCGACGAGCAGGACGTCGGGGCCGCCATCGTCATGGAAACGCACCGCCTTCGTGGATGAACTCCTGGTCCGAAAAAGCCGACGGCCAAGCCATCGCCATTGGTGCTGGGGCCGCGGGCCTCGTCAAAAACGGTACTGAACGATCGCCATCACGAAGTCGCCGTCGCGACCGCCAGCCGCCTTGACCGCCGCATCGACCTCTTGATGCAGCGCCTCGACCTGCAGCTTGACGTTCCGCGTCACTTGCCAGCTGGCGTCGGCTTGCAGCGCATGCCCCACCGCCTTGGCTCGCGAGGCCAGCGAGCCTGGCAGCACCACGGACGGCTGCAGGTAGACGGCGTCGCCGCCGGTCTGACGGGCGCGATCCAGGTAGCTGACCTCCAGGGAAATCGCCTCGGTGGGCGACAACCCCAGGCTCGGCCGGATCGCCATCAGGTTGGACCAGCTGGTCAGGCTGCTTTCGTTGAAATAGGCGCCTTTTGGGAACAACGGGTTGAAGGTCTGCAGCCGGCCGTCGTTGGGATCCTTGTCGCCCGAGCCGGCGTCGAGGCGCAGGCCGATCCGAGGTTTCCAGGGCGCGGCCAGGGTATAGCCGCCACCGACCGATCCGCCCCAGGCACGGATCCTTTGCCCGGCGAAGCCGCCGCGCTGGATCATGCCCTCGGCCTCGAAGTCGATCGCACCGACCTGCCCCGCCAGGCGCGCGCCTAGGCTCCTGCGGCGCTCGTCGCCGGTCACCGCGCCGAACCTGGCGCCGTCGCGCTCAAGCTCCAGCGCATAGACATCGAGGTTGAGATGGGACGCCAAGCGCCCCGCGGCGTAGACGCCATAAAAGTGCTGCGCGCGATTGCTGGGATCGTTGAACGCGCCCCGAGCGATCGTGACCGGCGTGACGTAGAACGCGTCCAGCCGCAGCCCCTTGGTCTGGCGAGTCACCCGCAGGCCGTCGAAGCTCTGGCGGATGTTGGGGCCCTCGCGCACCGAGACGAACCGCTGGGTGGGGCTGAGCATCAGCTCCTGCCGCCCCAGGCGCAGGCGCCAGAGCCGGTCGGCGTCCGGCGTGACGTCGATGAAACCGACCTGTGCGTCCAGCCCGTCGCGATCGGTGAGCGCCGGAGCGTCGGACTTGCCGACGTCGCGATGCCAGCCCAGCTCGCCATAGACCCGGACGCGGTCGTTCAGGTGCAGGTCGGCGCTGAACAGGCCCCGCACCAGGCCGTAGGTGTCGGCCGGTTCGCCGGCGACGCCGAAGCGCGGGGCGTCGATCGCATCGATCCTCAAACGGGCCTCGCCGCCAAGGGTCAGATAGGCGTCGCCGCCGACCGGTATGTATCGCAGGACGTCCAGGCCCGTGCGATCCGCCGCGGCCAAATAGGCATAGGTCTCGTCGGAGCGGATCGGCTTAAAGGCCTCGGCGGCTTGGGCGGCGCTGGCGCTGGCCAGGATGGCGACGAGCGCCGTCGCAGCGAGGTTCATGACCGCTCTCCCCGAACGGCGTGGAGAACCGCCAGCACCGCCACCACGATAACGCCCAGCGCAAGGCTCCAGGCGCCGGCGACCAGCACCCCGATCGCGCCGCCCATGGCGCCGAGCGCGAAGGCCGTCACGGGGGGCCAGGTCTTGCGGATCCGCGCCTTCAGCGCCTCGTCGGGACGGCCACGGGCGATGGCCAGATCGACGATGTCGATCGCCACCTGGGTTACGTTGCCGGTCATCATGGTCGTCGGCGCCAGATGGGTGAAGACGACGCGCGCGCCGACGTTCTGCACCGCCATGGCCGCCACCCCCGTCAATCCGGCCAGCATGACGGACGGCGCGTTGGCGCTGGCGGCGGGCAAGGCCCACACGGTCAGGAGCATGAAGCCCGCTAGCAGGACCGCCTGCAACGCCAGGACCAAGACCTCGCAAGGCTGGTCCCGGGCGTTGCGCCAGCGGATCAGCGCGTAGGCAGCCGCCACCGCGCCGATGAACACCGGCAGGGCCAGGAGCTTGGTGGCCAGGCCGCCCGCGTCGCCCGCCAGCCCTACGCCCAGCATGACGATGTTGCCGGTGGCGTGGGCGACGAACAGGCCGAATAGCAGCACAAAGCCAATCACGTCGACATAGCCGCCGACGAAGGCCATGCCCACGCCGGTCACGCCGGCCAGACGGGTCTCCTTGGTCAGGATCGGCTGCGGGTTCATGCGGCGCGCTCCTTTTCGACCAGGGCCGCCGCGACCATGAAGCCGCCGATCAGGCCGATATGTTCCAGGAAGGTGTTCAGGGCGTGGAAGCGCTCGGCGGGGTCGGCGACCGTCCAGTAGGGATGGGCGATCAGGGTGGCCAAGGCTGTGAAGACGCCCAGCGCGCCGGCCGCCAGCCAGCTCAGCCGGCCGAAGATCAACAGGACCGAGCCGCCCAGCTGGACGGCGATCGTGGCGGCGACCACCAGGACCGCGGGCCGAAGGCCGAAGTGCGCCGCCTCGCCGAGCGCGTCCCGCCAATGGGTCAGCTTGTAAAGGCCGGCGAACCAGTAGGGCGTGGTGAGGACCGCGCGCGCGACAGGCCCGAACACGGGGGCCCGCAGCAGGGCGGCGATGGGTCGGGGCGTGGTCATGATCACACCGCCCAGCAGCCACAACCCATGGCGCCCCAGAAGGATCGCGCATCGCTGGTCGGGGCTTCGCGGGTGTAGGCCGCCGCGTGGTCGTGGCCGTGGACGTTGCAGCCGCTGGCGCAGCCGCAGGCCAAGGCCAGGGCGCGGGCATGACCGCGCGATCGATCCTGGTAGCCGCCGAAGGTCCGCACCGGCGACCAGTCGGGCATCGGCGGCGGCAAGACTGGCGCCAGCTTGTCGTATTCGCCCTGGCCGTGGACCACCTTGCCGCCCAGCAAGGTCAGCACGGACGACAGGTGCGGGATCTCGTCCTCGGGCACGGTCATGTAGTCGTCGGCGAGCACCGCCAGGTCGGCCAGTTGGCCGACGGCGATCTGGCCCTTCTTGCCTTCCTCGTTCGAGAACCAGGTGTTGGCGGTGGTCCACAGGCGCAGGGCCTCCTCGCGGTCGAGACGGTTGGCGGGCGGATAGAGCCGCGTACCGCCGACCGTCTTGCCGGTCACCAACCAGTTCAGCGAGACCCAGGGGTTGTAGCTGGCCACGCGGGTGGCGTCCGTGCCGGCTCCGACCGGGACGCCAGCCTTCAGCATCTTGTTGATCGGCGGCGTCGCCTCAGCCGCCTTCGCGCCATAGCGGTCGATGAAGTACTCGCCCTGGAACGCCATCCGGTGCTGCACGGCGATGCCGCCGCCCAGGGCCGCGATACGGTCGATGTTGCGGTCGCTGATCGTCTCGGCGTGGTCGAAGAACCAGTGCAGCCCGTCGAACGGCATGTCCTTGTTGACCTTCTCGTAGACGTCCAGCGCCCGCGTGATGGTCTCGTCATAGGTGGCGTGCAGCCGCCAGGGCCAGCGGTTCTCGACCAGATGGCGGATCACCGGCTCGAGATCGCTCTCCATGTTGGCCGGCATCTCGGGACGCTCGACCCGGAAATCCTCGAAATCGGCGGCGCTGTAGACCAGCATCTCGCCCGCGCCGTTGTGGCGGTACTTGTCGTCGCCCTGCCCCGGCTTGACCTGCTTGGACCAGCTTTGGAAGTCCGACAGCTCGGCCTTGGGCTTCTGGGTGAACAGGTTGTAGCTGATGCGCAGGGTCAGCTGGTCGTCGGCGTGCAGCTTCTCGACGATCTCGTAGTCGTCGGGATAGTTCTGGAAGCCGCCCCCGGCGTCGATCACCCCGGTCACGCCCAGGCGGTTCATCTCGCGCATGAAGTGGCGGGTGGAGTTGAGCTGGTACTCGGGCGGCAGTTTGGGACCCTTGGCCAGGGTGGCGTAGAGGATCGTCGCATTGGGCTGGGCCAGCAGCAGGCCCGTGGGCTCGCCCGAGGCGTCGCGCTGGATCTCGCCGCCGGGCGGGGCGGGCGTGTCCTTGGTGTAGCCGACGGCGCGCAGGGCGGCCCGGTTGAGCAGGGCGCGGTCATAGAGGTGGAGGATGAACACCGGCGTCTCGGGCGCGGCGGCGTTGATCTCGTCCAGGGTCGGCAGCCGTTTTTCGACAAACTGGTGCTCGGTGAAGCCGCCGACCACGCGCACCCACTGCGGCGGTGGGGTGTTGGCGGCCTGCTTCTTCAGCATGGCCATGGCGTCGGCCAGGGTCGGCACGCCGTCCCAACGCAACTCCATGTTGTAGTTCAGCCCGCCGCGGATGATGTGCATGTGGCTGTCGATCAGGCCGGGGATCACGCGGCGGCCCTTCAAGTCGATGATCGTCGGGTTCGGGCCGGCGACGGTGCGGACCTCGCCCTCCTCGCCGACGGCGGCGAACTTGCCGTCGCGGACCAAAGCGGCGTCGGCGCGCGGGTTGCTGCGATCGAGGGTCGTGAACTTGCCGTTGACGAGCAGCAGGTCGGTCATGGGGCCGGGCCTCCGAGGCTGGGCTAAAGCGGAACTGGACAGGAAGGCCGCGCCCAGGGCGACGGCCTGTCTGCGATTTGGGGGGCGGCGGTCGAGGGTCATGTCTGACCACCTTTAGGATCAGGGCCGTCATCGGCGATGGCTTGCTGACCCAGCACCTGACCGGCGCATTCTGGGGCCTTAAGATAGGCCACGACGGGGGCCTTGGTGAGCAGACGTTTGGCGATCGGAACCGCCTGTTCGCCAAGCAGCATGCCCATCAACCCGAGCAGGGCGATGGCCGGCGGGGCGGGCGAGCGCACGCCGAGCAGCGAATAGATCACGCCGACGAGCAGGCCGACACCGAGGGACAGAAGATAAGGTTTCATGCCAACGCTCCGTGGACTGAAGTGGAGGCGGGGTCTTGTACAAACCCCGCCTCGAAACCGACCTCAGGCCGCGGCCACGTGGCTCTCCGAGGCGCCGAACATCGACTTGGCGTAGGTGATGCCAAGGCCGTAGGCCCCGCCCAGCTCGCGAGCGATCCCGGTGGTCAGGTCGTAGGTCTCGCCGCGCGCCCAGTCACGCTGCAGCTCCAGCAGATATTGCAGGGACGTGATCGGCTGGGCCCCGGCCTGGATCATGCGCGACACCGCGCGCTCGTGGGCTTCGTCAGAGACATCGCCGCTGGCGTCGGTGATCACATAAACCTCAAAACCCTGGTCCAGAGCCGAGAGCGCGGGACCGACGATGCAGACCGAGGTCCACAGGCCGGCCAGGACGATGCGCGTCTTGCCGATGGCGTTGACCTCGGCGATCACGGACTCGTCTTCCCAGGTGTTCATCGACGTGCGGTCCAGCAGGGCCTTGCCGGGAAACGGCGCGGTGACCTCCGAGAACATCGGCCCGGAAAAGCTCTTCTCGGCGACGGTGGTCAGGATGGTCGAGACGCCGAATCCGGCGGCGGCGCTGGCGACCAGGCCGGCGTTGTTGCGCAGCTCGATAGTCGAGATCGACTTGGTCGCGAAGGCCATCTGCGATTGGTAGTCGATCATGATCAGGGTGTGATCGGCGGCGCTCAGGAGGCGGGCGCCTGGGGTGGCGGTGGCTTGGATCATGGCTAGGTCCCTTGATGCTTGGAGGACCTGTTCCGGCCGCCCCGTTGTTCTGACAGGGACACTTTGGACTCGGCGCATCACCACATAAATGGAAAGTATCGAAACCTATTGTTTCCAAAATGGCATCAAAACTCCCTCACTGCAGGGGGCCTGGGATGCACGAACCGCTCAAGGCGCAACGTTCTCCCGCCCAAGGAGTCGCATACCCTGATCGCGCTCGATCCGCCGCTAGGTCGCCCTCAGGAGTTGCTTCACCTTGGTCCCGGTCGTCGCCATTCCTAGTCGGAGGCGAAATAGGTTCCCGCTCCCTGCCTGCGCTGGATGATCCCCTCACGCTCCAAATCCGCCAAAGCTTTGCGGACCGTCACGCGCGCTATCCTGAGCTCTTGCGCCAAGCACCGCTCGGTCGGCAGCCGAACGCCGCGATGGGGCGCTTCGATCTTGCGGATCATGTCCGCCAGCTGTCGATAGAGCGGACGCCGGGGATCAGATCGCATCAGGCGGGCGCGGGCGGAGGCCAAGTCGATGACGACGGGCGTATCAGCGGGCGTGGGCTCTAGAAGGACCGTCTCCGCCAAAGGGCTCCCGTCGTCGGCTCCGAGCGCTTCGACACGCTTGGGGATCGACCCAGGATGGATCACGGAGGGCTTCCCCCGGAGCCTTGCTTGCGCGCGGCGCGGACCATGACCGACCCGGCCAGTTGCGAGAACCCGCCGTCGGCGAAGAGCGCCAGGTCCGACTTGTCGACGCCGTAGTACCGGAAGCTCAGGGCGCGAAAGCGGTTGATGTAAAGAACCCCCAAGCCCCGTTTCGGGTCGATCACCAGGTCAACCACGTAGCGGCCGTCGGCCGTTCGCGGAAACGCCACCCGCGGCGCGTTCGCGCCTTGCCCACGATAGAGGAACGCGGCCTCGCCCTTGGCGGTATCCAGTTCCAAGACGCTCTTGCCGCCCTTCCCCGCGTCAAAGCTGACGCCGAAGCGGTCCCCCGGCTTGACCGTGATGTCGGCCTTGGCCAGCAGCGCCTGGTCGGCGGGACCGATCAGGGTTTGGGTCAAGGAGATCTTGGCGCGTTCGGTGGAGAACTGGCCTGCCACGGCGTCAGGCAAGCTGACGGCCAGGACGCCAGGTCCTGCCCGACGGATCGCATGCGCGACCAGATCGCCGCCCCAGACCAGGTCCCGGCTGTCCTTGTGCAGCTCCTTGTGCGCCACCCAGCCGAACAGCAGCCGTTCACGTCCCGAGCCGGCCGTCCTGCCCGCGTAGAAGGCGCGCCCATCCAGGCCGTTGAGGCGCCCATATTCATATTTGCCGTCGCTTTTGGGCGCGGTGAGATACCGGACCAGTCGATATTCTTCGCGCTGATCGGAGAAGACGATGAACCAGTCATCGCCCTCGGAGAAGAGGTCGGGCACTTCCAGATTCAGCGGCGAGCGTTCCGAATAGAGCGGCGCGGCGGCGGTCCATTTGACGAGGTCGGGCGAGGTATAGAGGGCGATCACCGCATCGAACTTCTGGCGCGACGCCAGGACCATCCAATAGGCCTTGGCCTGGGGGTTCCAGAACACGAACGGGTCGCGAAAGTCCCGCTGATCATAGGTCGGCTTGCCGGCGAACGTCGCCTTCGGATCCTTGGCCCAAGGTCCGGCCAGGCTGGCCGCCCTGGCCACCATGGTCACCTCCATGGGCGCGCCGTTCGGGTCGTGCCCGGTGTAGAAGAGGCGATAGCCGCCGGCCGGATCGGCGATGACGCTGCCGCTACCCGTCCAGACGTCGGGCGAGCCCTGCTCGCCGACCTTGACCGCCTCGATCGGCTTGGACCAGGTGCTCAGGTCGGACGTCTGCGACATCCACCAGGGATGACGCCCCTCGTTCTTGAGGTAGAAAATCGAATAGACGCCGTTCTCGTAGTAGGGATTGGGATCACCGATCCCCTCAGGCTCGCCGGCGAAGTAGACCGCGCCGTCCTGGGCGGTCTGTGCTGCGGGCGTTTGGGCTTGAACGGCCGCTGGCGCTACGGCCAACAGGGCCGCGCCGAGCATTGATGCGAGCATCGCTACGCTCCTTGGCTGATCAGAAATGCGCATCCGCCGCCTGCAAGGCTAAGCGGTCATGGCGGTCGCTCGGAGACGGGGAGCGCCTTGGCGCTCCCCGTTCAGACCGTCCAGGTGGCCGTCGCGCGCTACATCTTGAAGCGCAGGCCCAGGCTGATGTAGCGGCCCTCGACCCGCAGATCCCGGCCGAAGGCCTGCGTTTCGCTGTAGTTGCGGTAGGTCTTGAAGGGCGTGCCGAGAATGTTGCTGACGTTGCCGACCAGCGTGAAGCCCTTCGAAAGCTCATACGACGTTGACAGGTCCAGACGGTTCACCGCCCGCGTCAGCTGGCCGGCATAGAGCTCTTCGTTGGTGTTGCGGTTGTAGTTGTCCACGTACTCGGAACGATGGTTGTACGAGAGCCGCGCGGCGAACGGCCCCTTTTCGTAGAAGCCGGTGAGATTGTAGGCCCACTTGGACACGCCGGGGATCTTCACCTGGCGTGCGGACTCGCCCAGCGTCTGGGGCAAGGCATAGGTCCCGTCGAGGTAGGTCAGGTTGGTCTGGACGCCAAAGCCCGACCACCAGCCCGGCAGGAAGGTGAAGAAGGTCTGGAAGTTGGCTTCCGCCCCCAGCACCCGGCCCTTGCCGGCGTTTTCCGGCCGGCTCAGCTGGATCAGGCCATAGGTCGGATCGGTGACATCGCGGGTGTAGTAGCTGATGAAGCCGTCCAGATCGTGGTAGAAGAGCGCCAGCGTCGCCGAGCCGCTCTTGGCGAAGTAATACTCGAACGAGGCGTCGTAATTGATCGACGTGAGCGGCTTCAGGTCAGGATTGCCGCCGCTGCCGGTAGCGGTGTAGTGCGGCGCAGCGCCGTCCAGACCGGTGCTGTTGATGGTGATGTTGAGCGAGGGGTTCAGCTGCCCAAAGCTTGGCCGCGTCCGCGTCTTGTTGACCGCCAGGCGCAGCTGGAACTCGGGCGTAAACCGGATGCGCGACTGGATGGACGGCAAGACGTCGACATAGTTTTGCGACACCGACTGCGGGACGATCTGCGCGGCGCCATTGGCCCCGGTGACATTGGAGAAGCCGGAATACTGGCCATCGGTGTTGACGACGCGAACGCCGATCGCGCCGTCCACCGGATAGGCGCCCAGGTCGAACTGATACTTGCCCTGGGCGTAGGCCGCGTAGGTGGCTTCCTTGGCCGTGAAGCCGCCTAGGGGGTTGTTGGGGATCTCCGCAGTGGCGTAGTTGGCCTGGCCCGTCAGGTCGAAGGCGCGCTGACGCAGCGCCTCGTCATTGTCGCGCATGGCGTCCCACGTCGGCATCAGCCACTGCCTGAACTGTTGGCCGTCGTCGCCAAAGCCGTTGGAGATCATCTCCAACGCCCCGGTCGGCAGGCTCGCCAAGGGAATGTTCAGCGGCGCTGTGTAGGCGTAGCGGTCGTTGTTCTGGGAGCTTGCGTCGCGGTCGCTGGCGCGCACTCCGACCTTGATGGTCGGCAGCCAGGAACTGTGGGTGTCCCAGTCCAGGTCCAGCCGGCCCTGGACGCCGTCGCCCTTTTCGACATAGTCGCGCTGGTAGAGGCCGCGCCACACATAGTTGGCGGGATTGGCGATGTCATAGTCCCCCAGATTGAAGATGGCCGTCCCGTCGACATCGAACTGGACGTTGATGGTCGGCGCGCTGGCCAACTGGGCGTCGATATTGACCTGGTTGGACTGGTATTTGCTGGAGGTGTAGGCGAAGTCGCCTGACACCACGGCGCGATCGCCCTTCCATTTGAAGCCGAGCGCGCCCTGGTAGGTGTTGGTCTTGTCTTCCTGAGCCTTCCGCCAGAATTCCGGCACGTAGCCGCCGGTCTTGGTGAAGCTGGCCGCTTTCAGCGGCTCGCCCTCGACTAGGACCACGTTGCTCAGGGTCGGTGACACGCCGGCCAGATCCGGCCGTTCGAAGTTGACATTGAACGCATCGGTCGTGACGTCGCCGCGATAGGCTTGCCAAAGCCCTTCGGCATAGAGCTCCAGCTTGTCGTTGGGGCGCCATTGCAGGGTGCCATTGAAGGCGGGGCGATCGCGCACGCCCTTTTCGTAGAAGTTGCCGGCATTGGCTGGGAAGTTGAACATCCCCACGCCCGGTGTCGTCACCTTGACGGGATTGCTGGGGTTCCAGGCCATCGGCGTGATGATGGCGGAGTCGGCGTAGCGGTCGGCGTTGCGATAGGTCATGCGCACGAAGCTGACATTGGCCAAGGCGCCGATCTCGCCGATGGCCGTGTCCCAGCGCTTGGTCACCACGAGGTTGGCCGAGGGGTCATAGGCCTTGGATTGGGTGTTGTACGACCCGCGCACTTCGCCGGCGATCTCGGTGTCCTTGACATCGAAGGGCCGGCGCGAGCGCAGGTTGATCAGCCCGCCAAGGCCGGGCTCGATCAGGTCCGAGGTGCCGGACTTGTACACCTCGATGCCGGCGATCACGCCGGCCGGAAAGTCCTGCATGTGCAGCGAGCGGTCGTTGGTCGTAAAGAACTCACGGCCATTGAAGGTGGTGGCCACGTCCGGAAGGCCGCGCACCAGCACCGTGCCGGCCTCGTCGTTGTAGCGGGTGACCTGGACGCCGACGACGCGCGACAAGGCTTCGGAAGCGTTATTGTCCGGCAGCTTGCCGATGTCCTCGGAGACGATCGCATCGACCATGGCGTCGGAATTGCGTTTGACCTCCTGGGCCGAGCCGAGGGCGGCGCGGAAGCCGGTGACCACGACCTCTTCGACCGTGGAGTCGTCGACCGGCTTGGCGGGCTTGTCGTCGGTCTGCTGGGCGAAGGCCGGCGAGACGGCCAATAGCGACACCAGCGACGCGGAACAGAACAGGGCGCGAATGGTCCTAGGCATAGTGTTTCCCCTCATTGTTTGATTGTTTTGGTTCGATATCGCGAGCACTGGAGCGCGAACCGGCGCCTGAAGGCTGCGAAAATGGCGGTTGCCTATTCGGCACGGCCAAGACCGCCGCGAGCGTTCGGCGCGGCCGCTGGCGAACAGCGCAAATCCTTCGTCGGGTGGACGACTTCACCGGTTTCCTCCCCTGGACCACAGCGTGCGTTCACGCTTGCGGCAGCCTTGCTTGGCACTAAATCTAGAAAGGTGATTTAGTTAGGTCAAGACGGAATCGTCGTTTTCGGCCGGTTCGGCGACGGAACTTTCCGCGTGAAAACAATGACTTGATGGAACCTCACGACAAGGCGGGTCGGGCGCGCAGGACGCCCGACCCGTAGTCGGGGAGGAAGCCGCTATCGGGCGGCCGGTTCGGCGCTCGCCGAGGATGGAGCCTGACGAGATCCGCCAAGCTCGATGGGGTCGCGTCTCCCGACGGAGGCTAGGCCCACCGGGAGGATCGCGTCATTTCTTGCGCGGATCCGAAAGTGTCCACGCATTGAGCGTCTCGATCGTCGCCTCGCCGCCTCGCGCGGAGACCGACCAGGAAAGCTCGCCGCCGCCGCGGAAGAACCGGTCGGTGATCGTGCGCGCGCCGTCGTTCACGTAGAGCTCGATGATCGATTCATCGACGAACAGGTGAAGCTTGACCTTGCGCCCCTTGAGGTCCACCGGCGCGATGTGGCGGTCGGGGAAGCCCTCATGGAAACTGGGGCCTGAACGGGTCCGGTCGACATAGACCTCGCCCGTTGGCGCGGTGACGCCGACCAGGGTCTGGTAGCCTTGAGCGTCCTTGATCGCGATCTCGACCTGCTGGCTGGAGCCGGTGTCCAGATCGATAACCAGTTCAGCCCGACCGCCCTTGACGGGTAGCGGCTGGGACGCCTCGCCGAGCTTGAGGCCCTCGGCGCTGCTGTGATCGCGCCGCAGCGCTTCCGCCTCCGCCACCGGGGCCTGGTAGAGGCGGTATCCCTCCGATGTCTTGTGCAGGGACAGCGAGCGCGGCAGGCTCATCAGGCCGCGATTGGGATAGGTCGGGATCAGATTGGCGTAGCGCCAGTTGTTGGCCCAGCCGATCGCGATCTTCCGCGGGTCCGACTTGGGCAGGTCGTTGTAGGTGACCGCCGCATAGTAGTCGGCGCCCCAGTCGAGCCATTGCGGATCACCGGTCCAGCTGGGGTCTAGGGTGAAACGCTGGCCGTCGAAGTCGCCGACGAAATACTGCATCCCCGATCCGCCGTTGACCGAACTATCGCCCAGGCTGATGGCCAGCACCCAGCGCTTCTCGCCGGGCTTACCGCCCTCGATCGGCAGTTCGAAGATGTCTGGACATTCCCAATTCTTGCCGCGCGCGCCGGTGGGCCCAAAGCTGCTGGCCATCGTCCAGCTCTTCAGGTCGCCGGACGTCCAGACCAGCACCCGGTTCTCCGCGGCGATGACGGTCAGCATCACCCAGCGCTTGGTGGCCTCGTGCCAGAAGATCTTCGGGTCGCGAAACTCCGTCGAGCCGATGTCGAGCACCTTGCCGTGGGTAGTCCAGGTGCGGCCCTGGTCGTTGCTGTAGGCCAGATACTGCGACTGGATGCGGGTCTTGGTGTTGTGGCCCGTGAAGAGGGCCACCAAGGGCGGCCGGCCATCCTTGCCAAAGCCGCTGGTGTTGTTCCAGTCGACCACCACCCCGCCCGAGAAGGCTTGGACGTCGGTTTCGGGGATCGCCACCGGCAGTTCCTGCCAGGTAACCAGGTCGCGGCTGACCGCGTGGCCCCAGCTCATATGGCCCCAGCGGTCGCCATAGGGATTGTACTGGTAGAACAGGTGGTACTCGCCCTCGTAATAGACCAGGCCATTGGGATCGTTGTTCCAGTTGCGCGCCGGCGCAAAGTGGTAGCCTGGACGGGCTTCCTCCGCCCGGGCGGACGGGGCCAAAGGCGCAGTGCAGAGGGCGGCGAGCGCGACGGCGAGAAGTTGACGGCGCATCAATGGACCCTCCGAACGTCCATGTCCTCGAGCGCGACGCCGTTAGTCTCAGGCATCACCTTCCAGACCCAGAAAAACTGCAGCAGCATCATCGCGCCGAAGAAGGCGAAGACCCAGCCGCCGACATGGGCGGCGAAGACCGGGAACGCCCAGGTGATCGCGGCGGCCATCACCCAATGGGTGGTGCTGCCCAGCGCCTGGCCCTTGCCGCGCACGGCGCTGGGAAAGACTTCCGAGATGAACACCCAGATCACCGCGCCTTGCGAGATGGCGAAGGCGGCGATGAAGCCCAACAGGCCCAGAAGCACCAGCGCGCCGTTGGGATGAGCGCTCTCCAACTGCAGCCCCACAAGAATCAGGGCCACCGCAGTCGCCACAGAGCCGAAATAGAGCAGCGGCTTGCGGCCGAAGCGATCGATCAGGAACAGCGCCAGGATGGTGAAGACCAGGTTGGTCCCGCCCACGGCCACCGACTGCAGCAGGGCGCTGTCGGCCCCTGCCCCGCCCAGTTCGAAGATGCGCGGCGCGTAGTAGAGCAGCGCATTGATGCCCGAGAGCTGATTGAACATGGCGATGGCGATGGCGCAGCCCACCGGCGCCGAATAGGCCGCCTGGAAGAGGCTCGGCTTGGCCCTGCTCGCATCGCGATCGGCCGCCACGCGCATTTGCACCACTTCGCCGGCCGGATCGTGGAAGCCCAGACGCGCCATGACGCGGCGGGCTTCCTCATCGCGGTCTTGCACCACCAGCCAGCGCGGGCTGTCAGGCAGGATGAAGGTGACTACCAGGAAGAGCGCGGAGGGAACGGCCACGACGCCGAACATCCAGCGCCAGGCGACATCGGCCGGCGCGAGGCTGGCGATCGCATAGTTGGACAGGAACGCCAGCAGGATGCCCAGGACGATGTTGAGCTGGTTGAGCGCCACCAGGCGGCCACGCACATGGGCGGGCGAGACCTCGGCGATGTAGATCGGCGTGACGACCGAGGCTGCGCCGATGGCTAGGCCGCCCAGGAAGCGAAAGCCGATCAGGCTGTACCAATCGAAAGCCAGGCCCGTGCCCAGCGACGAGATCACGTAGCAGATCGCCACAGCCAGCAGCATGGGCTTGCGGCCAAAGCGGTCGGCCGGGGCGCCGGCGATCAGTGAGCCGATCACCGTGCCGATCAAGGCCGAGGCGACGGTGAAGCCCAGCGCGCCATCGCTCAAGGCGAAACGGCTTTGCAAGGCCCCGGTCGCGCCGGAGATGACGGCGGTGTCGAACCCGAAAAGCAGGCCGCCCAAAGCCGCCCCCAGAGCGGAGAAAACCATCACCAGGGAAACCCTGGATCGAAGAGGCGGCGCGAGCGCTGTGTCGGTGGTCGTCATGGTCAGGAGACCTTCGCGAGGGTTGAAGCGGCGTTCTGTTGCGCGCCAATGGCCCAGTGCATGGGCCATTGGCGGGTGATCATGCGATAGGCCATGGCCAGGGCGCCGGTCAGGCCCGCCGAGTCGCCGGCGCTCGGCGCGGCGACATAGGTGTTCATGTCCAGGCCCGCGACGCTGGAGTCGTAGCCGGCCAGTTGGCGCTCCAGCGACGCGCGAACCTGCTCATGCATGTTGACCGGCTGCATGACGCCGCCGCCGATGATGATCCGGTCTGGGCGAACGATGTAGGTCAGGCTGGCGCAGAGGCCGGCGACGTAGTCGGCGATGATCCCCCAGGCCGGGTGGCCAGGCGCAAGCTGCTCGGCCGGCACGCCCCATCGGGCTCGAATGGCCGGCCCGCTGGCCAGGCCTTCCAGGCAGTCGCCGTGAAACGGACAGATGCCGTCGAAGGCCTGGTCTCCCACAGCCCGCGGGAGACGAATGTGACCCGCTTCCGGATGGTTGGCCCCGCCATGCGGCGCCCCGCCGATCAGCAGGCCCACCCCGATACCGGTGCCGATCGTCACGTAGCAGAAGGTGTCGAGGCCACGCCCGCTGCCGAACAACAGCTCCCCAACCGCGGCGCAGTTGACGTCGGTGTCCAGCGCCATGGGCACATCCAAGGTCTGGCGAAAGTGACCAAGCAGATCAATCTGGCTCCAGCCGACCTTAGGGGTGGAGGTGATGGAGCCATAGTCGGGGGCCGTGGCGCGCAGGGAAAGCGGCCCGAAGCTGCCGATCGACAGCGCCGCCAACGGGCCATGTCGCCCTTGGGCCCGAGCGAAGAAGGCGCTCGCCGCGCTCAGCGTCTCATCCGGGGTCGTCGTCGGTATGCGGATCTGATCGAGCACGACGCCATTCTCGTCGGCTACGCCGCACAAGAACTTGGTGCCGCCCGCTTCGATGCCGCCGAACAGATTGGGTTCCGCCATGGACTACTACTCTTGGAAAAGGATCGGATGGTCGACGCAGCGCCCGCGCCCTGCAGGAGACGCCCCTGCGCAGGCGAAGGCCTGGTCAGCGCTCGACGCCGAGCAGGGTCAGGTCTTGGGGCGACATGGCGCTGGAAGGCGATGAAGGGCAGATCGCCGCTGACGGCTGAGCGCGGCGCGATACGACTGGTCGAGAACCATCATTTCCTCCCAGGCGCCTTGGCGGCGCACTGCGTCGCATGGCGACGTTATGGGACTAAATCTAGTTATGTGATTTAGTCTGTCAACGAGGAAATCGCCGAGCTTAGTTTCCGTCGCCTTTCAGCAGCGATCCGAGGTTGGGACTGTAGCTGGCATAAAGCGGCAGGAGCCCTGCCCCCACCGCCGGCGCGGCTTCGCGGAGAGCTCCAATCAGAAGTTGGGGCTTGAAGAAGTCAATCGGCGCGGTCGCGGCGATGTTGGCCTTAACCCGGTCGGCGAGCGCCTCAACCATGCCGGCGTCAAGCGCGCCGCTGAGAATGATCGCGTCGAGGTCCAAAAGGCTGTTGGTGCTCAGAACGACGAAGGCCAGCGCCTGCGCGCAAGTCGCCAGCCACGTCTCGCGGGCGGCCTCGTCGTTTCCCGAACCGAGGGCGGCTTCCAGGCTGTAGAGCGAGGCTCGATGCAGCAGAAAGTCCTGCCCGTTTTCGCCCGGGACCGGCATTGACGCCAGGGCCGCGGCGTTGCCGTGGCGCCCCTGGTGGATCTGGCCACCGATCACCAGCCCGCCGCCGACGAAGGCGCCGATGTGGAAGTAGAGGTAGTTTTCGACCCCCAATCCGACCCCGCAAAGCAGTTCGGCCAGAGCTGCGGCGTTGCCGTCGTTCTCGAAAAACACAGGGCAGCTCAGGGCCGAGCGGAAGGCGTGCTCGACGTCATCGCCGCTCCATTCGCGAGCCTGAGCCACCGAAACGCCGATTTCCTCCCGCCAGGCCCCGATAAACCAAGGCATGGCGATGCCCACCCCCAGGAACGCGTCCCGCTGTTCCGGCTTCAAGGCCGCTAACTGGGTCCGCGCGAACTCGACGACTTCGTCGATGACCACCGATCGGTCGGGAAAGGTCATGGCCCGCGATTGCGTAGCCAAAACCACGCCGTCGAAATTGAGCAGGACGCAAGTGAGCCGGTTGCGGCCGATCTCCACGCCGATCGTATAGCCGTTTTCGCCATTAATCTTGTAGATCGTCGAGGGCTGCCCCATGCCGCCCGTGCGGCGGCCGGCGACCACGAGCAGGCCATCGGCTTCCAAATCCTCCACGATGCGAAGCGCCGCTTGCGGAGACAGGCCGGTTATCCTGGCGAGCTCGGCCTTCGAGGCTCCATTCAACCGGCGGATCGTGGAGAGCACCAGACGTTCGTTGTAGCGGCGTACGCCATTGGAATTGCTGCCGCGCGCCATGGAAACGTATGCTCTCTACAATCTCGTGGGTGACGATCGGCGGCCATCTTGGGCGCCGGCACATGAAGCGAGTGGAACACCATATCGGGCTGGCCGTCGGTCTCCACCCTCCCGGCTCGCCCGTCATAGTATTTCGAGATTCGAGCCGACCGAAAGCGCAGTCTTGTCCGGCCGAGCCGCGTTATCTCTGCATTCGGCTACCCCTGCCCCGATCCTGGCGCGGCGACGTCGCGCCAAGAACTGACCTTCGATCTGCTCCAGAAACACGACCTTCAACCGGATCGGGAATCCCTGCGATATTCCTAGCCGCTACCTAATCATCAACAGCAAGACGACCTGACCATGACCGCGCTCCGAATCGTCCCCGGCGACTTCGACGACACCAGAGTAGTCGCCCTATTAGGCGGCCACTTCGCCGCGATGCGCTCAACCGCTCCGGAGGAGAGTTGCCACGTCATGCCGCTGGACGCCATGCGGGAGGCCGATCTCGACTTCTTCGCCGCCTGGGACGGCGAGGACCTAGCCGGCGTGGGTGCAGTCAAGCGATTGGATGAGGGCCACGGCGAAATCAAGTCGATGCACACCGCTGCCGCCTTCCGGCGTCGTCGGGTCGGCCAAGCCATCCTGGACCATCTTCTGAGCCACGCGGCCGCGCTGGGCCTCTCACGTCTGAGCCTGGAGACCGGGGCCAGCGACTTCTTCGTCGCCGCCCGGGCCCTCTATGCCCGCAATGGCTTTTCGGATTGCGCGCCCTTTGGACCCTACAAGTCCGACCCGAACAGCGTCTTCATGACCCGTTGCGTCTGAAGCAAATCGGCCCGCCTCTCTCGAACGAGGGCCTTCGCCAGCGCCCACCAACACGACGACTCCGGAGGGGACCAAGCCAGGAGCAAAACCACGTCATCGATCTACACGGCCCGCCGTCACCGGAACCTTACTGCCGATTGAGTAGGGCAGTCGAAGCCGCAGGATCGGTCGGTTCGACCTCCGCCCCGCCCAGCTGGTTTCGGCGACCTGCGCCAGAATCGGAACTCAGGACCGTCCCAGACGCCGGACGCCTCGAACCTGAGGCGCCGGACCGTCATCCGCCCCTGACAACGACGGGCTCAAGATCCGGAAGGGGCGTGTCGGCGGTGTCGTCTTGCCGATGGCGGCCAAACAGGGCGCCCACCATGAAGATGATGAAGGCGGCCACGCCCACCGTGAACACCAGATCGCCCGGCACCCGCATCCATACCAGCGCTTGCATCAGCGGGCTGTGGATGACCTCGGCGCTGCGCGCGTAGGCGTAGTCGCGGGTGAAGCTCTGGTAGGCCTGCAACAGGCCCTGCGGGAAGAGCGAAAGGAGCACCATCATCGCCAGGCCAATATTGAGGCACCAGAACGATGTCGCCAGCAACCCATTGTTCCAGCGGGCCGGGTCCGAGAGCCCGCGCATACAAAACAGGGTCAGGCCGATGCCAAGCATGCCGTAGACGCCGAACAGGGCGGCATGGGCATGGGTCGCCGTCGTGTTGAGCCCCTGCATGTAGTAGAGCGCGAGGGGCGGATTAATGAAGAACCCGAACAGGCCGGCGCCGACCAGATTCCACACGAGCACGCTGGTGAAGAAGGCGAACGGCCAGCGATAGGCTTCCTGCCAGCCGTGCCGATGCTCGAACTTCAGCCGGTTGTAGGCCTCGAACCCGACGACCATCAGCGGCACGACCTCGAGCGCCGAGAATACCGAGCCCAGGGCGATCACTGCGGTCGGGGTGCCGCTGAAATAGATGTGGTGGAACATGCCCAGCACGCCGCCGCCCAAGAAGATGATCGTCGCCAGCAATACCGACGTCGCGGCCACCGACATGCGCACAAGCCCCACTTCAGCCGATCAGGCCGAGCGACGAGAGCGCCAGAAGCCGACCTTGAGATCGGCCCCGATCCCGGACCTTCGCCGCGCTAGTACCTTGACGGGGATTTCGTGTCCGAACTGCGCCCCGTCGGGCGTCCGGCGACTGGTAGCCGTGGAGAAAGATGATGGTGGGCCGGGGCCCCTCACCGCTCGGCCTGCTTAGGAAATATTCCACCCGCGCCGCGCCGTTGTCGGGATGAGCGATCGTTTCGGCCTTGGCCAAGGGAGGACGGGAATGCCCCAAGAGCAGGACAATATAAAAGGCGATCTGGCGAACAGGACGCATGTCGTCTGAAAGATCCTTAGCGGGGAATGGTAACCTCAAGACTTGTCTTTCGCGGCCCATGCCCCGCCAGGCGCACTTTAGCGCTAGCCAGCCGCCGGACCGCTAATGCCGCATCGACGATCGGCTGGAGATGAAAGCGTCCACGGCGCTGGTATAGGCGCCCAGCAGGCCCAGAGTTCGGTTGATCTCGGCGTGGGAGAGGTCCTGGGGCAGGACCGGCATGTCGCGACCGCCCGCCTTCGCCTTGGCCTGGAACCGCCTGGCGTCGTCGCAGGGATCATCGGGACGCTGGGTCGAGCAGACCAGCATCATCGGCACGGCCTTGGGCGTCCATTGGTCCATCGGCGAGGCCTTGGTCCAATAGGCCGGATCGTCGCCGAACGCCCGGTCGTAAAAGCCGGGGTGGCGGCCGGCCATGGTCCGCGACAGCTGCATGGCCGCCGAGTCCAGCACCACGGTTCCCGCCCACGGCTGACCAACCAGCTCGGGTTTGGACGACACCAGCGCCACGAGGTGCGCGCCGGCTGAATGACCCATCAGGATGATCTTCCCGGGGTCCCCGCCCCAATCCTCGGCATAGCCCTGCGCCCACTGCACCGCTTCAGCGACGTCTTCGGCTTGCTCGTAGGCCATGGCGTAAGGCAGCATGCGGTAGTTGACGCTGACCACGATCCAGCCCCGGGTCAGCCAGTGCTTGAGCTTGTTCTCGACTGAGCCCGTGTTGGCCTTGTCGCCGACCATCCACGCCCCGCCGTGCACCATGATCAGGATCGGCGCGTTGCGGGCGCCCGGCGGGATATAGACGTCCAGCCGCTGGGCGGCGTCGGTTCCGTAGGCGTCGGTCAGCTTACGGGCGCCGGGGGCGATCGCCTGCAGGTCGATCGGGCGCTCCTCCTCGGCCCTCTTCTGCTGCAGGCGCTGCCGCAGTTTACCGCGTAGCCCTAGGCCGAGCTGGGCGGCCTCGACCGCGCCAGCGCTGGTCAGTAGCGCCGCCGCCAAGGCGATCATCACGGTCTTGCGTCGGCGGGTGTTCATTTCAGACTCTCAAGCTGATCACGAAGGGCGGCGACCTCTTCGCGTGACAGGCGGCCATCATGGTCACGGTCGGCGCGGTCGAACAGCGGCGCGGGTCCATCGACGAATTCGGCGCGGGCCACCCGTCCGTCGCCATCACGGTCGGCGCGGGTGATCACCGCCTTCAACGCCTGGGCCTTGGAACGGGTGGACTTGGCCAAGCGCGGGAATTCGGACAACGACACCACGCCGTCGTCGTTGCGGTCGAGGCGTGCAAACTGCGCCGCGCGCAAAGCCTTGAACTCGTCACGAGTGACATAGCCGTCGTGGTTGGCGTCGGCCTTGTCGAGCCCGGCGCCGGGCGTACGCGCGGCGGCCTGGGCGGTAGAGGCGGCCATCATGATCAGGCAGGCGGACAGGATCAGGATCTTCATCTTCAGGCTCCGGAAAATACCCGCCGCGCCCTTCGCATCGGGGGAGGAAGAAAGGCGCGGCGGGCCTGGACGGGTTCGATCAGGGGCGGGTCGTCGTCCCGCTGACAGACCGCGTCGAGCCGTCATATCCGGTGCGTGAGTAGTCGTAGCTAACCGTACCGTCGCCGTTGTTCACGACATCTGTAGAGCGACTGGCCGAGGCGCCGTTGTTGAACGTGCGTGACGCCCCGCCGTGATAGGCGCCGTCGGCCCAGCTGGCGTTGCGGTTGCTGGCCACGCCGCGACCGGCGTTGGTCTGGGTTCCGCGCGGCACCGAGATCGCGCCGGGCTGACGGCTGACGTCGCGGCTGTGGACATAGCCGTGGCCGCGCGCGCCCTGGACGCTGACAAGCCGGCCGTGCTGGCCAGCCTGGGCTGGGACGGCGACCATCGCGGTCAGAACCGCGAGGGTCGAGAGGCTCGCGGCCAGGATGGAAGTCTTGCGCATGATGGCTCCATGGGATGGCGTCGGTGTCCCTCGACGCCGCCATATGACCTCCGCCGTGCAATCCCTGGTTTGCGCGGGCCTGACGAACTGTGTCGAAGTGTAAACGGCCCCTGGGACGGCTTTCCCCGGCGCCGAGCTTGAGGCATCTCCCTGGCATGGCCGACAACACGCTGATCGCGGTCGTGGAAGACGACGCCGAAATCCGAGACCTGACCCTGGGGCTGCTGCGCCGCGAGGGCTATGAGGTCATGGGCTGCGCCGACGCCGAGGCCTTCGACCGCCTGACCGCCCGCCGGCGGGTGGATCTCGCGTTGCTGGACATCATGATGCCGGGCGAGGACGGCCTGTCGGTCTGCCGTCGCCTGCGCGCGGCCGGCGAGGTGGCCATCCTGATGGTCACCGCCAAGGGCGATGACATCGACCGGGTCATTGGCCTGGAGATCGGCGCCGACGACTACTTGCCCAAGCCCTACAACCCGCGCGAACTGCTGGCCCGGGTGAAGGCGATCCTGCGCCGCACCCGCGAGGTCCATCGCGTCGCCAGCGCGCCACCGGGCGAGGTGCTGGGCTTCGCCGGCTGGCGGCTCGACACCGCCAGCCGCGACCTGACCGATCCCGGCGGCAGGGCCGTTGTCCTGACCGGCGGCGAGCACGACCTGCTGATGGCCTTCCTGCGCCACCCACAGCGGGTGCTGAGCCGCGACCAGTTGCTGGACTGGACCCGAGGCCGCAGCGCCGAGCCGTTCGACCGCGCTGTCGATGTGCTGCTCAGCCGCCTGCGTCGCAAGCTGGGCGCCGGTTCGGGAGGGGAGACCCTGATCAAGACCGTGCGCGGCGGCGGCTATCTGTTCAGCGCCCCAGCGGAACGGCTCTGACCATGATGCTGTCCGACAACCTCTCCACCCGGATGACGGCGATCCTGCTGGCGGGCCTGGCTGTCATGCTGGTGATCGGCGCGGCCCTGCTGGTCTGGCCGCAAGGCCGAGGCGAAGGGGGCGTGCGCTTCTATCAGTTGCCGCGGCCGTCCGAGGCGCGGGCAATCATCGAAGCGGTCGAGGCCAGCCCGCCAGCTGTACGGGCCAAGGTGGTGAAGGCGTTGGACACCGGCGTGATCCGCACGACCCTGGACGAGGGCTTCCCGCCTCTCCAGCTTCGCGCCCGGGCCGCCGACGCCAGTGATCCGGGCTATCGGGCCTATCGCCAGGCCCTGGGCGCGCGGGATTTGCGGATCGACATTCGGCGCGGCGGCCGCCTGAAGGAAGGCGCCCTGCCCGGCCGGCACGCCCTGCGGCTGTCGGTGCGCTTGGCCGACGGCGAGGTGCTGGTCCTGCGCCGCCGTGCGCCAGACACCGCTCGCCAGTTCTTCGGTCGCGTTTCCCTGGCGGCCGCGACCGTGCTGGTCGTCACCCTGCTGATGGTGGCCCTGGCCGTGCGCCAGACCACCCTGCCCGTCAGCCTGCTGGCGAAGGACGTGGTGCGATTCGGCGACAATCTGAACGCCAAGGCCCTGCCCCTGCGGGGACCGCGCGAGTTGCGCGAGTTGTCCGCGGCCTTCAACACGATGCAGGGGCGGATCCGAGGATTGATGGACGAGCGCACGCGGATGCTGGCCGCTATCGCCCACGACCTGCGCACCTACCTCACCCGCCTGACTCTCCGCGCGGAGTTTATCAGCGACGACGCCCAGCGCGCCAAGGCCGGGACCGATCTGGCGGAGATGTCTCAATTGCTCGACGACACCCTGCTGTTCGCCCGCCAGGACGCGGGACGCGGCGACGGCGCCCGGGCGATCGACATTCGCCGCGAGCTGGAGACCCTGGTCGCCCTGCGCTTTGAGATGGGCCAGGTGGTGCTGCTGGCGCCCGAGGCGGCGGGCGCGGCCTGGGCCTCGCCCTTGGCCCTGCGTCGCATGATCGACAATCTGGTCGACAACGCCGTGCGCTACGGCGGAGCGGTGACGGTCGACGCCCGCCCGCTGGGTTGCCGGGTCGAAATCACGGTGCTGGACAACGGACCAGGCCTGCCGGACGCGGTGCTGGAAACCATCACCGCCCCGTTCGAACGCGGCGAGACCTCGCGCAATCGTCTTACCGGCGGAGCAGGTCTGGGATTGTCGATCGTCAAGGCCCTGGCCCAAGGCCAAAGCGGACGCCTCACCCTAGCCAACCGTCCCGAGGGCGGGCTCGCGGCGACGATCGATCTACCGGCTCGGCCAGCCAGCTAGCGCCAACCAACTGGCGCCCAGGCGATTATAAACAACCGCGCTCGGTCCAAGGGCGGGCAGGATCACGGCCCTTTTTCCCGGCCCGTCGAGATAAAGGTCCTGGTTGGCGAAGACGTCCAGGCTCAAGATCGCCGCGGCTTGGATTTCACCGCGCTGCAGCGAGACCGGCCGCGGCGACACCAGGACGTTGCGGAGGAGCAGGCGGCCGATCCGCAGGATCGGTGCGAAACACTGGGGAACCACCTGCGTCCCACTAGCGGGCGAATATTGATTGCCAGATTCCGGACATCGATCCGCCGGCCGACGACGGGACCCGACCTTTGTGGAGGTCTGAGGATCGGGCATTGTACGCGTCAAGAAGCTTGAGCTGACCGGCGGCGACTTGACCCGATCGGGCTGCGATGAGGTGGCGAGTGAAAGTGTTGTGACCGTCTTGGAAGCCCAATCGGATCTGGCCCAATTCTTCGCAAAGGCCCGGACCTACGCGGATCTGTCGCCGCAGGCGGAGGCGGCTTGGACGCCGATCCTTCGGCGCAGGGATTTGCCGAAGGACGCGCCGCTCATCCGGGCGGGAGATGTCCCTAGCGCCTACGCCTTCGTGGTCAGTGGGCTGCTCTTCCAGCACTACACCGGCCCGGCAGGCGACATGGTGATCAAGTACTTCTTCCCTGAGAACCGCATCGCCGCGTCAGTGACCGCCACCATGCTCGGCGCGCCGAGCCGGTTCGGCATCACCGCCATCGAGGACTGCGTCCTGCTGGAATATGACTTCGTGGCGTTCAAGCGGCTCGTGGACGCCTTCCCGGACATGGCCACGTTCTACATCCGGTACCTTGAGCGCCATTGGATCATCGAGAAGGAACCGGAGGAAATCGCGTTCCGGCACGACGACGCCTTGGACCGCTATCGGGCCTTCATCGAGGCGCAGCCCGACCTCCACCGCCGCTTGAAGCAGCACCACGTCGCCGCCTGGCTCGGGATCACGCCGGAAAGCCTGAGCCGCCTGAGGCGCGCCATCGCCTACGGCCGCCGATAGGCCCTCGACGATCTTACCAAAGGTCAAGGCGTCACGGCGCCCGCGCCGCCATGGTCCTCACGTCGCCGCCCGGCGGCGCACTTTTGACCCTTGGAGGCACGATGAGCCAGTCGATCTATCTGAACCTTCCCGTCCGCGATCTGAACGCGGCCGTGCGCTTCTACAAAGCGATCGGATGCCGCAAGAACCCGGACTTCTCCTCGGACGACTCTGCGGCGATGATCTGGTCCGACACCATCGTCTTCCAGCTCCTGACGCACGACTACTTCCTGAGCTTCTCGAATAAGCCGATCGCATCTCCAGCCACCAACGAGATGCTGATCGCCCTGTCGTTCGGCGAACGCGATGCGGTGGATCAGGTTTGCGACGCCGCGGTGTCGGCGGGGGGCCAAACCAATCTCCGCGAGCCACAGGACATGGGCTTCATGTATGTCCGCACCTTCCAGGATCTGGATGGCCATGTGTTTGAGCCCATGTGGATGGATCCTGCGGGACTGCCGGCAAGCGAGGCTCAAAACGCGGGCTAGCCATCCCTTCGATCCAATCTGCGATCTGCAAGGGCGTCGCTGGCGTGGTGCGAAACTCGGCCTGAGCGATACTATCCCGTCCGATAGCCACCTTGTTTCGGCTGTCCCTCAACCATCGCGACCAGCTCCTGCTGGTCGCGATGTCGCGCCTGCGCCAGAGCGGACATTGGGCCCCGCTCCAGAAACACGGCGTTAGACGAAGTCGTCCGAATGACTGTTGTGAACATCCACCCGCATCCCGCCTCCAGACGTCGGCGGGCTTTTCGTCGCAATTGCCCAAGCGCGTCAGCCGAGGCATGTCTGAGCGGTGATTTGGAGATGATTTGGAATGGACTTTGGGCCTGACGCCGAACGTAGGGCGTCGCCGAGCGTTGAGCCGGACATCAGCGAAACCCTCCTGGCGGTGGGCGCAAGTCTCGCGACGGGGGCCCCAAAGGCCTTGTTCCACGAGGAGAGCCTGGCCGCGGCGCTGGTGGATCGACAAGGGCGTATCCTAGCGGCGAGCGCCGCCTTCGCGGCCTTGCGGCCCGAACTGGTATTGGACGAGACCATGCTGACGCGGGTCGCCGACGGCGCTGGCGCTGCGATCGTCGAGCGGGTCAACGACGGGCCTCTCGAAATGACGCTCTGCGCCTACGCCTTGGCCTCGCGCGCCGAGGGTTGGATCCTGCCCGGCGCCGTCCGCGCCGCGGCCGCTGCGTCGCCCAACCAGATCGTCGTCCTCGCCAGCCCTTCGCACCGGTTGCAACGGCCCTTGCAAGCGGCCTGTGAGGCGTTCGGCCTGACGGGCCTTCAGACACGGGTCGCTTTGGAAGCGATCCGTACTGGTGGCGTCAGGACGGCCGCTCAGCGCCTGGGCATCTCTTATCACACCGCTCGTGAGGCCATGGCGGAGGCTATGGTGCGGGTGCGGGCCCCGCGCTTGCCCGCCCTGGTGCGTCGCCTGGTGTCGCTGGCCTTCGGGGTGCTTCCCGAGACCGAGGAAGTCGATCTTCTGGGGGACGCATGGGGGCTGTCGACCAGGCAGGCGGCGATCGCGGTCCTGATCGCCGATGGCATGACGCGTGGCGAAACCGCAGCGGCGTTGGGTCTCGGCGAGGCGGTCGTGAAACGAGAGCTCAACGAGGTGTATGGCCTGCTGCAGGTGGGCAGCGCGGCCGCACTCGCCCGTAAGATCGCCGAGGCGAACGCCCTGAACTGGATGACACGATCCACCGGCGGCGACATCGGCGTGATCGAAGCGGGCGCCGAACCGCTGCGGATTGTCCACAGGCCTGGCGGCGGCCGTATTGCGGTGAGCGACTATGGACCGGCGTCCGGTCGCCCCGTGCTTGTCGTCCATAGCAGCATGACCTCCAGGATCGTCGCGAGAGGGCTGCGGCGCGCGCTCCAGAGCGCTGGCTTCAGGCCGATCTCCATCGATCGGCCTGGGTTTGGTCTCACCGACGAAATCGAGGGCCTTCGTCCTGGACTGCACGATCCGTACCCCGCTGCGGCGGATGACGCGATACTGGTGCTCGACGCCCTCAAGCTGCAGACCGTCGACGTCGTCGCGCGCGGCGGAGCCCAATTCGTCGTCGCGCTGCAGAAGATCGCGGCCGACCGTCTGGGACGAGTGGTCCTGGTCAATCCGGATCCACCTTCCGCGGCCAGTGGCCGCAGGATCGGTCCCTTTGGCGTCCTGAAGGATGCCTTTCGTCGAAACCCCGCTCTGATCCGCGTCTGGGCTGGTCTGATCGGGACGCAGCTCACCCACGCCAGGGTGTCGCGCATGTTGGAGCGCTCGATGCAGGGCAGCCCTCCCGACGAGGCCGCCGCGCGCGACCCCGAGATCGTGCAGGACTATTTCCGGGCCGTGCGCACCTTCGCGACCGGCCGTCACACCGGCTACGTGAACGAACAGATCGACTTTGCTCGCCGCGGGCGCGGACAGCCGCCGATCGACGGCACGTCCAACTGGCTGGTCATGGTCGCCGCTCACGATACCCTGCACGAGCCGCAGGAGGTCATCGCCTATTGGCGCGCCGTCCTGGTCGACGCCCAATTTCAGCTCGTGCAGGACGGAGGGCGCCTGCTGGCGCTGAGCCGGCCGCACGATGTGGTCGAGGGCCTCCTCAACACTAGGTCGGGTTAAGCTCCCTGCGGCGACCGCCCGGTCAGCAAGCCCCGACCGGGACCATCCGCTCAAGCCGCGCGGGTTCAAGCGACGACCGGTCGAGAACGCACCAGGCGCCCTCGACCACCTCGCCTTGGACGCGTTCCAGGGGAGCGCGCGCCTAGAAGCGCCAAGCGCCGCCGGCGCGGATGGCTTGGGCTTCGTAGCGATCGCCATAGGTCCCTTCGTAGGTCACCCCGAATCGAACGCGATCGCCCGAGGTCAGGTCGAGGCCGAACTGAACCGCCAGGGCGCCGGCGTCGTACTTGGCGCCGCTGACCACGAAACGGGTCGTCCCGCCCGTGAAGGCGTTGGAGGTTTCGCCCGCCAGGTCGCCCGTGGTCATCCGCCAGGCGATCGCGGCGCGCGGCCGCAGAACCGCGGTCGAGCCGACGCCGAACTGGCCTCTCACCTTCACTCCGACGTCAACGACGCCAAGATCGCGGGCGCCTCCATCCACTTTAAGGGCCGCAAAGCCGCCGGTTTCGCCGAAGTCGTCGCTCTTCACGCGCAGATAGCTGGCGGACACGAACGGTTCGACCGAGGTCGCGCCCAGCGTTAGTGGGGCCGAGACCTGACCGAAGACCTGACCGACGGTGGCGTCGTACTTGCCCTTGAGGCGGTCCTGAGCGCCCGGGAACAGCACCACCCGCTCGGCGTCGACCGACGACCAGGCATAGGCGCCGCCCAGATTGGCGCGCAGCGGTCCGAAGGCCGTGGCGGCGTAGGCCGCGACCTGGCCGCCGGCGGCCTCCGCGCGGCTGCTACGCGCCGACACCGTGGCTTGGCTCTCGCCATAGGCCGCGGCCAGGCCCAGGCGGGTCTCGCCAAGCATCTTGTCGCCGCCGACCACCAGGCCCGCACCGCTGACCTTGAGACCCGCCGCGCCCGCTCCGGAGTCGAGCGTGCTCCAGCCCGCCAGGACGTCGCCCCAGCCGCCGACGACTTCCGCCGAAACCGCGCTGCGCGTCTGGATCGCCTCGCGCAAGCGTCCCGCCTCGCCCGCCAGGACGGTGGAGGCGTCAGCGTAGATCTGGCCGTCCAGGGCGTCGTAGGCCTGGACCGAGCCGCCCGCGTTCTGGGTGACGAGGGCGTCATAGATCGGCGCGCCCAAGCCGAGGGCTTCGGCGGCCGTGGCCACGCGGGCCTGGTTCGGGGTCGTGGCGAAGCTGGCGAAGCGGATGTCGTTGCGCACCAGGTTCAGGCGTACGGCGTTGGCCGTGTAGGTCAGGCTCGGCGTCAGGAACGCCATGTCGCTGGTGACGCTGGAGAACCGGCCCGTGATGCCGCCCGCCGAGGTCAGGATGCCGTACTGGCTCAACCGGGCGTATTGCGAGGCCGGACCGCCGGCCAGCACGGCGACCTTGGCGCCAGTCTGGATGGTGGTGGAGCCACCCACCACGATCAGGTCGTGCTCACCGGTCGGCAGCACCTCGACTTGGTAGGTCGAGCCGGCGGCGAAGGTGAAGTCGCCGGCCACGGTCAGTATCCCAGGCGAATTGCCGGGCGTGACCTGGCCGCCGGTCTGCACGACCACGTCGCCGCCGATGGTTCCGGAGCCGGCAAGCGCGCCCGAAGCGCCGACCGTGACGTCGGACGTCACCGAGCCGTTGACCTTGAGCTTGCCGGCCCCGACCGTGGTCGGGCCGGTATAGGTATTGGCGCCGGTCAGCTCGATCACGCCGCCGCCGGTGATCGTGAACGAGCCCGAGCCGGTGATCGCGCCGGCGAAGGTGGTGCTGCCCGACTGGTTGACGGTCAGGGCCCCGCCGTCGATGTCGACCTCGCCCGTCGCGCCGCCACTGAGATTGGTGATGGTCTGGGTCAGGCCGCTGAGGTCCAGCACGCCGTTGTCGACCTGGACCTCGGCGGTCTGCGGCAGGTGTAGGATGCGCACCGAGCCGCCCTGGACCGTCGTCGCGCCGGTGAAGCCGTACTGGCCCGACAGAGTCAGGCGGGACGCGCCCAGCTTGACCAGCTCGCCCGACCCGGTGATGTCGCCGCCGAAGTCGTAATCGTCCGAACGATTGAAAATCGCCGTGCCGGCGATCGCCAGGTCACCGGTCAGCGCACCCTCCGTACCACCGTCGCCTATCTGCAGGGTCGCGCCCGAGGCCACCGCGACATCACTGCTCATCGACCCCGTCAACAGCAGCTTGCCGCCCGAAACCGTGGTCGGTCCGGCATAGGTCGCCGCGCCGCTCAAGGTTAGGGTCGCGGCGCTGGACTTGGTCAGGCCGCCGGCGCCCGTCAGGTCGCCGGAATAGGCGGAGGCGTTGGCCTGGGCGATCGTCAGGGTTCCGGCCCCGATGTCCAGGTCGGCGTCGCCCGACAGCCCGCCGGTCGTCTTGGCGCCCGAGGCCAGGACGAAGGCGTCGCCCTTCAAGTCCAGACGCGAGTCCGCCGAAAGGTTGGCGATCGTCACCAGCCCGCCGTCGTTGGTCAGCAGGCCCGTGCGCGAATAGACGCCCGACAGGGTCAGGTCGCCGTCGCCAGCCCAGATCACCTCGCCGCCGGCGCCTGACAGGGCGTTGGTCAGTTCGTAGCCGCCCGCCCGACCGATGAACAACTGGCCGCCGTCGACCTTGAGCCCGCCGGCGAAACCGCCGGTCACGCCCGGTCCGGCGACCTTCACCGTGGCCAGACCCGCGTCGTCGGTCACGTAGCGAGCGCCGACCACGACGACGCCGCCGGTCTGCTCCAGGCCGCCGCCGATGTCGGTCGCCACATGCAGCTCGCCGCCGTTCACCCGCGTCACGCCCGTATAGGTCCAGGCGCCGGAGGCCAGGATCGCGCCCGAGTTCAGCACGACGTCGCCCGTCCCGCTGATCGAAAGCGTCCCGCTGTCGGCATAGAGGTTGTCGTCGTAGCTCTGCGAGATCAGCGTGCCGTCGTTGCGGATCGAAACAGCCGCGCCTGGCGTCGTGGTCTCGAGTCCGGCGTTGCGGTTCTGCTTGTCGTCGATGCGCAGAGTCGCGCCCGAGGCGATGGCGATGCTGTCGGCCTGCAGCAGGCCCGCCAGGGTCCAGTCGCCGGTCTCGATCTTGGCGGTCTCGAAGCCGACGATGTCGCCGAACGTCTGGTCGGCGGTCTGCTGGCTGGAGGTCCCCTTCAGCACCAGGCTGTCCAGCCCGCCCCCACCGTCCACGGTGCCGGCGAAGCTGGCGCCCGTCAGCAGGGTCAGGGTGTCGGCGCCGCCGGCGAACTTCACGGCGATCGCGCCGCTGCCGCCGACATGACCGGCCGTGGTCAGGCTGGCGCCATAACCGGCCGTCGGCGAGCCCGAGCCGCCCGGCACGGGAACGGCCCGGAACTCGATTCCGACGCCGCCGAGCGCAGTGACCGAGGCCTCCGCCCCGACCGTGACCTCGGCTCGGTTGAGGGCCGAAACCCGGACCCCGCTCAGGCCGCCCAGGGTTTCACCTGTGACGTTGAGGTTGGCGTCGTGGCTGGCGTACAGATCGATGGCGACGCTGTTGGCGTCCTTGGCGATCGCACGACCCGAGGTCACCGTCACGTCGCCATTGTCGGCCAGGGCCTGGATGGCGCGCGAACCGGTTCCGACGATCTCGGCGTCTTCGCTGACGACCTTCACCTGGTCGCCACGCCCAAACAGAGCCAAGGTGCTGGCGCTGTTGGCCCGGGCCTTGCCGCTGTTGATCTCGACCACGCCGCCGCTGGACTGCCCCCACACGGCGGTGGCGTACTGGCCGACCACGGCGGAGTCGGCGCTGTTGACGATCACGCGGCCGCCATTGGTCGACAGCGCGCCCACGCCGTCGGCTGTGAAGCCGCCGCCGCTCAACCCGGTGTTGGCGGTGCGTGTGACGCCGGCGTCGACCACGATGTCGCCCGTCGTACTCTGGACGAAGACGCCCACGTCTCCGGAGGACCCGGCGGAGACCGAACCGGTGGTCACATGGACCGCGCCCTCGCGGCCGTAGACCACCACGCCCGTGCCGCCAGCCGTCACCTTGTCGGCCGAAACGTTCACCGCGCCCTGACCATAGACGTAGAGGCCCGCGCCATTGCCGACGGTGATCTCGCCGCTGTCGATGCTGATCGGACCGGCGTGGTCCACCCAGACGCCGGTCGAACCTGCGCCCGTGGCGCTGATGATGTCGCTGACGATGCTCAGCGCGCCCGTGCCGCCGCCCGGAACATGCGACGCGCCATAGGTCAGGACCCCGTCGGCGTCGACCATGATCCCGTGGGCGTCCGCGCCGGTGGTGGTCACCTGGCCGCTGTCGATGGCGACGTCGCCCGTGTTGGTCCAGGCGTAGATGCCGCGTGCGCCGTTGCCGGCGGTGCTGGCCGAGCCGCTGCTGATGTCGATGTCGGCCGTCTTGTTGAACGTCAGCGCCATGATGGCGTCGGCCGAATTGCTCGCGCTAGGACCGCCCACGGTCGAGGCCAAGTCGCTCTTGATCGTCACCCCGCCGCCGCCGTTGGCGTAGATCGCCCGGCCGCCCGCTCCAGCCGCGGTGGCGGTCCCGCTGTCGATGTTGATCGCGCCATTGGCCGCCGAGGCGTAGATCGCCCAGGACTGGGCGCCGCCGGCGCTGGCCTTGTCGCTGGTGATGTCGATGCCGCCCAGGAAGCTCTGGGCGCTGATGGCGTTGGCGAAGACCTGGACGCCGCCGGCGGTGACTGCGCCGCCCGTCGCCGAGGCCTCGCCGCTGACGATCTTGATCGCCCCGTCGCCCTTAGCCACGATCGCCGAGCCGCCGTCGCCCGTTGCACTGGCGCGTTGCGAGGTCACGTCCATCAGGCCGGCCGCCTCGACGCGAATGGCGTCGGTGTAGTGGGTCGTGTTGTCGTAGGTGACCGCGCCGTCGGTGGTCGTGGTGTCGGCTGTGACCTTGGCCACGTCGCCCGCCTTCACGTAGATCCCGTATGCGCCGTCGCTGGCCGTGGTGACCGTTCCGCTCTCGATGGTCGCGTCGCCGACGGCGTTGGCGCTGACGCCCAGGAAGCCCACGCCGCTGGTCGACAGCTCGTCGACCTTGATTCTGACGTCGCCGTTATAGCTGCGCGCGCCGATCGCCTGGCCATAGGCCGTGTTGCCCGCCGGCGTGACGGTCGGCGCGCCCGTCGCGGTGATCTTGCCCGCGGTCACCGAAACGTCGCTGAACGCATAGGCGCCAATGACGCCGTTGGGCTGGGTGGTCGAGGCTTCGCCGATGACCACGGTCACCTTGCCGCCGGCGGTCGGAGCACCGGGAGGGCCGCTCAGCGCGCGGGCCGAAATGATGCCGCCGTTCAGACCGGTGGAAACGACCCTGCCAACCTCGACCGTGACATCGCCGGTCTTCGACTCCGCCGCGACGCCGGACGTATAGACCCCGGCCGTCGACAACTCGCCGGCCTTGACCTTGACCGCGCCGCTGTCCGACAGCGCGATGATCGCGTCATTGGTATCGACACCGCCGAAGCCCGTTCCGGACGTGGCCGCCTTGGCGACGTCGATGTCGATCGCGCCGCTGGTGGTGGTCACCACGAGACCCGGCGCATTGTCGCCGCTGGTGGCGATGTCGGCCGCAACGACTCCGACCTTCCCGGCCCCGCCGGAAACCTTCACGGCGATCGCGCCGGTGTTGGAGGCCGAGGCCGGGAGATTCACAACCAAGTCGTCGATGGTCGCGTAGCTGACGCCGGTGGTCGTGGCCGGACAGGTCACCACGCCGCTCACGGGCGCACCGCACTCGTCGGCGGCGACGGCGGCGGCGGGCTGGACCAATAGCGAGCACCCCAAGGCCGTCCCCGCCAGCCACAGGGCTCGTGGACTACGCTGCGTCTCACCTCGTCCGATCTGGTTCTTCGACATGCAACACCCCCACTCGATCACTTGAAAGACCACCGTCTCTCGAACGGCGAGCTTCGACCTAGCGAGGACGGGACAGGCGCCACAATCCCCGTTTGAGGGGTGCGGAAGGAACAAAAGGCTCAAGGCGATCAGTCCGACGCGCGCCATTGCCGGTCGATCTTGGGATCACCCTGAGACCCGTGGCGATCTACACGCTGCGCAATCGAACCCTGAGCCCCCTCGCGAGAATGACGATCGACGCCATTCGGGCGACGTCGGCGGGACTGCGCTGACAGCGCATGAATCCAGCGGCGTCTGAGCTACGGATCGTGAAGAGTTGAAATCAGAGACCCGGCGAAAGTCGAGGGCCAAGTCGCGCCCATTGCTACCGTTGGCGCCCATCCAGGACTCGACATTCAGTGGAGGCGCGTCACCCGCTAAAGCTGGTAAGCTGATGCCTCAAAGGTCGAGTTGCTCGGACATCTCCAGCGCGTCGTCGACCTCAATGCCAAGGTATCGGACCGTGCTTTCAAGCTTCCTGTGTCCGAGCAGAAGTTGGCAAGCGCGCAAATTGCCGGTCTTCTTGTAGATCAGCGCCACCTTCGTTCGGCGGAGGCTATGCGCGCCATGGGCCCGAGGTTCGAGTTCAATCATCGACACCCACTTGTCGACCAGTCGTGCGTACTGCCGCGTGCTTACGTGGTCGCCGGGTCGACTGCGGCTGGGAAACAGCCAGTCGTCGTTTCGCCGTCCTCGCACCTTCAGCCAAACCGCCCAGGCGTCTGTTGTGGGCCCGGTGATCTCAAATGGGACGGGCTCCTGCCGAAATGGGCGACCCCGTGGACTCTGGCGAAGGTCACCGCGTATCGACGATCAGTTCCTCCAACACCGCGTTGTCGTCCAGCCGCCAGACCTTGACCACGTGCGCGCCCGCCGCAACGTCTGGGAAGAGCGTCTCGACCGTGTGCCCGTGGTCCTTGACCGCGGCCACCCAGGCGACCTGTTCGGGTGTCGAGGCCGCGCCGGCGGTGGGGACCAGATTGGCGGTCACCACGTGGACGGGGCCATGGTCCAGCGAGACGCCGATCCGGACGCCCTTGCCGCCCGTTGTGTCCAAGGTCGGCGCCAGGCGCAGTCGAACCTTGGCCGGGCCCGCGCGCGGAACCGACACGGCGTAGTCCAGCCGGACGCCGTCGCGGACGTCCGTCGCGGGCCGGCCCTGCGGCAGCGCCACCACGGCGTCGCCTTGGCCAAGATCGGACAGCACCGTCCAGGCCAGGCCCTTGCCGCCGATCGCGCGGGCGAACCTGAAGGCCTCGATCGTGACCAGGCGCGGATCGGAAGGCGCTGATGGCGCGAACCTGACCTTGGCCGACAGCTTGTCGGGCGGCGTGTCGGCCGCCACCCGGGTGATGCTGGGCATCGACTGCTGGGTGGGGTCGTTCCAGATCACATAGCTCATGTGGACCTGGTTCATCATGCCGTCCCACTTGCCGCCGTTCAGGGCGTGGTATTGCGCGGTCAGGTCGGCGTCGCGTCTGAAGGCCGTCTCCACCTGGTCGGCGAAGGCGTTGGCCCGGGCGTCGTTGCGCGAGGCGAGGCGCCGGTTCCAGGCCGTGGCGTAGTACATCTCGTAAAGGTTGGAGACGGCCAGCACCGGATATTCGACCAGCTGGAAATAGGCGTCCCGCTGGTCCGGGCGCAGGCGGATCTTGATCGCCTCGACCTTGGCGACCAGCCGCCGCCAGTCCTCGACGATGTCACCGAACTGGCCGCCATCCAGCACCGGACCGGTCTCCGATCCGATGGGGAAGCTGTCCTGGTCGATCAGCTCGGGCTTGCGCCGCGAGGCCTGGGTTCCATAGGTCGCCATGACCTCGCCGATCTCCGGGCCCAGTTCGGCCCCGAAGGTCTGGCTGGCCCATCGCCCGGGAAAGGCTTCCAGCGCCTTGGGCGTCATGGCCTCGGGGTTCCAGGCCATGCGCATGAAAAAGTCGAGCGGATATTCCAGCGGCTTGATGTCGCCGACATTGACGATCCATAGGCTGCGCGCGCCGCGCTCATAGGCCAGGTTCATCTGCTGCCAGGTCTTGGCCACCTGGTTGGTGTTGATCCACTTGTAGTTCCGGGGCGCCCCCACATAGTCGAAATGGTAGTAGACGCCGTAGCCGCCGGCTCGATCCAACGGGTCCTTTCCCGCCACCGGCAGGCGCCGGATCTGACCCCAGTTGTCGTCGGCGAACAGCAGGGTCACGTCGTCGGGCACGCGCATGCCGTGGTCGTAATAGTCCAGCACCTCCTTGTAGAGAGCCCAGACCTGCGGGGTCTTCTCGGGCGGCTTGCCGGTGACCTCGGCGATGATCCGACGCTGGTCGGCGACCACCTTTTCCAGCAGCTGGGTCGCCGCGCCCTCGGCCATCGGCTCGTCGCCGTCGCCGCGCATGCCCACCGTCACCAGGCTTTCGTAGGGCGTCCCGTCGCCCTTGGACATCATCCGCTCGATGCCGCCGCGCCAGAAGGCGCGCAGGTTGTCGCCGTTGGTCGCATAGTCCCACCGCCCGCCAGTCACACCCTGGTCTGTATTGCGATGCCACTCGCTCTGGGCCCGGGTCATCGGCTCGTGGTGCGAGCTGCCCATGACCACGCCCATCTCGTCGGCCAGGACCTTGTTGCGCGGATCGTCGTCGTTGAACGCCTTGGGCGCCCACATGGCCGGCCACAGGTAGTTGCCCTTCAGGCGCAGGGTCAGCTCGAAGACGTGGGCGTAGAGATCGGCGTTGATGCCGCCGAACGTCTTCTTGGCCCAGCCACTGAAGGCGGGGTCCTCGTCGTTGATGAAAAAGCCGCGATACTTCACGCGCGGATGGTCGGCCCGCGCGCCGGCGGTCAGGAACAGGTCGGCCTTGCGCGCCACCGGCACGTCGGCCCACCAGGCCCAGGGCGACACCCCGATACGCTCGGAAAGGTCGTAGGCTCCGTAGACCGCCCCGCGCCGATCCGCCCCGACGATCACCAGAGCGCGGGGCACGTTGGCGAGCGGCCGTTCGACCACGACCTGCCGGAAGCCTTCCCACCGGCCCGCCAGGTCCCCGACCTTCAGCTTGCCGGCGCGGACAAGGCCGTCGATGACCGGGCTGGCGCCCAGTACGCCGATGATCACGGTGGGGCCGTCGGCCTTTGCGAGATCCGAAAGCTTGTCCGCCTCACCGTCGCTGACCCGTCCCAGATCGCCGCGCAGGCCCTCGGCGGCATGGCGCACCGCCGGATCGGCCGTCGCGTCGACATAGACCGAGGCAGGCGTCCCCTTGCGGATCAGCGCCAGGCTCGTCGCCTCGCCCGTTGCGCAGACGCTGACCGGCGTGTTGCAGGCCAGGGCGCTGGTCGTGGTCAACAGGGCCAAGACCAGGCCGCACGCCAAGCGTAGCAAAAACTTGTGGGTGCTCACGCTTCCTCCAGGCCCGCTTGAATCGGTCGAAATATTATCTGACCAATAAAGCTTAAAGGTCAGACCATAGCGGGGCGGCCCAGGCGCGCAATAGTTGGGTCGGGGCAAGGCAAAGCTTGCCTCTCAGGGGCGTGGTTGAACGTCCAGTTGCCGGATGCAGATCAAGGTCCGGCCGTGGCGCTCACCACCTCACGAACTCCACACGCTAGCTATCCCCAAGGTTTGGAAGAAAACAGCTGGACCGCCGCGCGTTGTGGAAGGCGGAGAGCCTGTTCGACGCGCCAGACCGCCCCCTAAAAAGAACCCTTGAATCATGATTTAGAGTATTCGACTGGATGGTGTCCGACCAAATGCTCTAGGCTTTTGTTTTAATACACGGTGAGCCTTGAAGGCCCGCCTCAATGCGGCAGATCACTCCCTCCGGCGCGAAGTCGATCCGCGCCTCGCCCGACAGTTCAGCCGTCAGCCCCCGTTCGATCAGGCGCGAGCCGAAGCCTCGGCGGGTCGGGACGGTGACCGGCGGACCACCGAACTCGGTCCAGGTCAGGGTCAGGCGCGCGGCGGCGAGGCCGGGCGTCACCGTCCATTCGATCCGCACCTGGCCGTCCGGCACCGACAGGGCCCCGTACTTGGTCGCATTGGTGGCCAGCTCATGCAGGGCCATGGACAGCGACAGGGCCATGCGCGGCGACAGCCACACCGGCGGGCCCGAGAACACGAAGCAGCCGGGCCCGCCGTGCAGGTTCCGCAGCCGGTCGAGCACATCCTCCATCTCAGCGCCCTCCCAGTTCTCGCGGGTCAGGATGTCGTGCGCCTCGGCCAAGGCCATGATCCGGGCCGTGAAGGCCTCCCGCGCCTGGGCCTGGGGCAGAGGGCGGGTGGCGTGGAAGGTCTGGGCGGCGATCGCTTGGATCGTGGCCAGGGTGTTCTTCACCCGATGGTTCAGCTCATTGACCATCAGCCGCAGGTGCAGCTCGGCCCGCTTGCGCTCGGTGATGTCGACCGTGGCGCCAACCACTCGCAGAGGCTGGCCCGACTCGTCGAAGAAGGCCCGCCCCTTGGCGGCGATCCAGCGCTCGATCCTGTCGTCGCGGCCGATCGTCCGATACTCGACGTCGTAGTCGCCGCCGTTCACCGGGTCCATGGCCCGCATGAGGGACGTCCACGTGGCCTCGCGATCCTCGTCGTGCATGACGGCGAAGAAGTCCTTGAGGATGACGGGGTCGCCGGGCTGTATGCCGAACATCGCATATAGGCGCTCGCTACAGACCAGCGCGCCGTTGTTGGGATTGTAGTCCCAGGTGCCGACATTGCCCGCGTCGACCGCCAGGGCCAGGGTCGCCTCCTGCAGGACCATGCGGGCGGCGGCTTCCTTGCGCTCGGTGACGTCCCTGACGACGCCGACGAAGCGCACGCACTGCCCGTCCTCGAAGAAGGCGCGGCCGAAGGCCTCGACCCAGCGCGGCGTGTTGCCGCCGTTGCGCTGGATGCGATATTCGCAGTTGATGCCGCCGTCGCCGGCCGGGTCCATCGCGGCCCGCACCGCCTCCCGAACCGATGGCAGATCGTCGGGGTGCACTTGGCGCTCGAACACCTCGACGGTGTTCTCCATCTCGTCGGGGACGCCGAAGATCTGGCGGCAGCGCTTGTCCCAAAAACGTTGACCGGTGAGGGGGGAGTGGTCCCAGCGACCCAGCCCGGCGGCGTCGACGGCGATGCGCAGGTTGGCCTCGGTGGCCTCCAGGGCCGCCTCGATCCGTTTGCGTTCGGTGATGTCGACCATCACGCCGCGATGGCGAACCGGCTGGCCGTTATCGTCGCGATAGACCCGGCCGCGGACCTGCACCCACTTCACTGAACCGTCGGCCTGGACCAGCCGGTAGTCCTCAAGGAAGCTGTTGGTGATTTTGAGGGACCTGCGGCCCGCGCTCAACGTGCGGGCGAGGTCGTCGGGGTGCACCGCCGCCATGGTCTCGGCGATCGGCACGCCCTGGGCGGCGCGTTCCGGCGATAGGTTGTGGAACGCGGCGTAGCGGTCATCGCCATAGAGCTTGTCGGCGATGACATCCCAATCCCAGGTGCCCACGCCGCTGGCCGCCTCAAGGGCCAGATGATAGCGCTCCTCGCTGGCGCGCAGGGCCTGTTCGGTGCGCACTCGCTGGGTGGTCTCGATCAGGATGAGCAGCACGCCGCCGACCCCGCTGGCCGTGGTGTCGTCGGGAATGGGACTGAGCGTGAGGTTGAAATAGCCCTGCTCGACGGTGTCGCCGGCCCGGCGCACCAGCATCGGCAGGTCTTCGCTGTAGAGGCCCAGAGCCTCCCCGTTCAACACCAACCGTTGCGAGCCTTCCAGATCGACCTGGGTGCCCCAGGAAAATTGCGCGAAGCTCTTGCCCAACCCGCCGGGGTGATGTTCCCGCAGCAGCGGAGCGTAGGCGTCGTTGTAGATCAGCACCAACTCCGGACCCCACCGCAGGGCCATGGGGAAATTGGTGGCGGTGATCATCTCGACCGCCAGCTTCAGACTCGGCGACCAGGCGTCGCGGGGACCCAGCGGCGTGGCGGCCCAGCCAAAAGCCCGGATCCGCGCGACCATGTCACCGTGCGGAATCTGGTCGATGGTCCGATCCTGATCGCGGATGTCCATGTCCGCGTCCCTTCTGGCCGCGCGTCTGCGACGATCAAAATGCAGCATGACGCCATCGAAAGGGGGGTTTCAAGCGGCGCGACGCGGATCGGGGGTCTGGGTCAAAGAAAAGGGTCACTCCCGCCCCCTGGGGACGAAAACATCTTTTATATCAATTAGATGGTATCTATTAGCCGGGCGCCGGGAGCTGGGCCACACGACGAGCACAGGACGGCCAGATAGTCTGCGGGTGGTTGTCTCGAAGCGGGCAGCGACACGCTGAAATTGCGTGAGGCGGCTGATGTTCCCGCAGTCGGCATGGCACGAGCCCGGCCGCGCTATTCCGTGAGGCTAAATTGAAAAATGTACGAATGCATCGAGCTGCGCTTTGAAAGCGTCACCGAACATGCGGCCGCGTTGGCCGTTGGATCTCCCCGCTGGGAAGCCGCTTTACACCGAACTGCAAGCGGGCTTCCCTACAGATCACGAGGCTCTGTGCGGGCGAACAGCATTTCAGGGCTCGGCAAAGTGAGCCGTTGACGACGGATGCAGATCCGGCGACTGCGGTATTATATTAACCCTACTCCCACTCAATCGTGATTTCGAGCCCAGCAAATTGAATTTGCTGGGCTTTTTTTATAACGCGTTTGTGTTTACCCGTGATCAATACCGATAAATTATAGCATTTTGATTTTACACGGAAATTTCTACATTTGACAAATATGCACCATTGTGGTCGCGCCACCTTGGCCTTGCCTGTAATACTGGTTCTCCGGGTGCGAGTTTACTTTCAGGAACGTTCGCTGACATTCGCTGGCCAGCGCGCCATACGGTCTTGCTTCGCATCGTTCCGAAAATCATCGAACGCCGCATCGATACGCTCCAGCTTCATGCCCCGCAGACCGCGCCCTGGGCGTTCGACCCCACGTCTAATTCAAGTGGGTCGTCTCAGGGCCGGCCGCCACTTTCTCAATATCGAACTACCCGAGCAGCATCGCTCAAACGTCTCACAGGCAGGCCACTACGGCACGCCATGAGGGACGAAAATGCCAGGATTTAAAACTGAACAGGATCGCGGGTCGCCCAAGCCCCGGAAGCGCCGTCCAAAAAGAAGACCGTCTGCTCCGATCGTCATCACGGATGACTGGCCCGAGATGGTTCCAATAAGGTTCGCCACGCCCCTAGACCCCCGGCCCACCACTGTTAAGGTTGAAACCTGCGCAAACTTCGCGCGCCCTGGAGCTATCCGTGCGTAAGCCCACTTTAGGATCGAGGCGCTCGACGGGTCGCAAGGCGCCGACTAAGCGCAAGCCGACCGCGACGACGCGCCCGACCAAGCCGAAACCACCCGCCAAGCCGAAGGCAGCGCCGAGCCCCAACCGGCCTCCTCCAACATTCCAGGCCTTTGTTGCTGCCCACAAATCGACCTATCTCGGCGTATTCCAAGCCACGGGTCCGATAAAGGGCGGCCTGTCCGCTGTTGTGCTGAAGACGATCAAGCCGACCGTCACAGGCCCGATGGCGAGCTATTCGGTGTACACCGGCAAGCTGCTCTGGGTCGCCTTCGCACTGCAGGCGGATTTTCTCGCGGTCAAGACGCTGGTCGGGGGCAAGACCATCAAGCCGCTGTTGGTGGGCGCCGTCGACGGCTTCGGGGTGCACGTCTGACCCGCCGTCGCATCTACACCCTGGACGACTACCAAGCCGTCTGCGCCTCCTTGTTCGAGACGGAGAGAGCAAAGGTCTGGTTTCGTGGCCAGCCAGCCGTGGGCCTTCCTCTGCGCCCCAGCCTTTACCGCGACGGCGAGCCGATCGAGTCGGCGACAGGGTGGGCGATCCGAAACGGTGTCGAGGGCCGCTCGACCACTTCGATGTATCCGAGCGTCGATCGGATGATGGACGCCTTCAAGCGGGAGAGCACGGCCTACCTTCCCCGCGTGAAACTGCGCGACGACTTCGACTGGCTCTTCCTGATGCAGCATTACGGCCTGCCGACCCGGCTCCTGGATTGGTCCTCGGATCCACTGGTCGCGCTCTATTTTGCGGTTCACCATTCCCAACGCGGCGACAATCCACACATCCGAGCCTTGCCCCGCCCCCGCCCGGTCGAGGTGTTCGCTCTCGATCCTCTCGCCATGAACAAGGAGGTCTTGGACCGGTCGCAAGTGGTCGACCTGACCGTCAAACCTTGGGGTCCCTATCTCTCCGCCTCGAGCCCGCCATGGCCGCCGATCGCCGTCAACGCGCGTAACGTCCACCGCCGGGTCGAGGCCCAGAAGGGTCACTTCACACTCCACGGTGCGCTGACCACACCGCTGCACGGCTTTGCCCCAATCGACGCTTGCCTCCGCTCCCTTATCATCCCGGCGCGGGCCGTGCGCGCACTAGCGGCCGAGCTATCGGACGCCGGTTACCGGCAGGACACGCTCTTCCCCGAGCTCGACCATGTCGCGGCTCGCATACGCAAAGCCGAACGCGCCCAGTTCGAAAGCTGGCGAGAAGAGTGGCGACGCGGCGAGGGCGAAGAAGACTAGTCCCGGCACCTGAGTCTCAGACCAGACGCGCCTTTTGCCGGACTCCGACGGGAGCTTGGCAGACGCTGCGCCCTGTTTAAAGAGCACCTTCCTAGTCGAAGAGCTGGATTCTGAACTTCCGGCAGAACCGTTTCGTATGCTCGAACGTATCGAGCTCGTCCTGCATCGGCCGTAACGCCGAGCGCATAATCTCTGAAGAGTCCATCAAGTTGAGAATAGACTTGAGGTACTTCTCCATCATGCCCTTGGAGCGGCCGGCATAGGCGCGATCATTGTAGAGCGTCGTCGCCACCTCGACGAGATTCAGTAGATCGTGAAGCTCGTAGTTCTTCTTGTCCGGCGCAGCATCACACCAACGAGCCCAGGCGGACCGAAAGTTCTCGTTGAGGGTCAGCACTGCACCGGCCGAGGCGTTACGGTTCCCCTTCTCCAGCGTCCAGACAGCAAGCGCAAATCCGAACGCCGAGACCAGCAGCCCGGCAATGGCCAGTTTGTCGGCGAGAACCATTCAGCCGACTACTTCTTCGTGCCGGCCGTGGTCGATTGGGGTTGAGCCGGCGCGGCCGGCGCCACAACGGGTTTAGCCGCCGTCACCGCCGCCTTCAGGTGAGCGGTTGTCTGGCTGCGCTCAACATGCTGTCGCAGATGCGCGGTCGTCTGCTGGTTTGCCACCAGGCCACGCCCGTTCCTTGAGTCTTCGGCCATCCTATTTCCTCCGATCGTCCGGCGCATGCCGAAGACTATGGTGGGTTAAGCGCAACGAGTTCGGACTACTTATTTTCCGGTGCCTTCGCGTCGGGAGCGCCCGGCGCCGCCTTCACAGGTGCAGGTTTGAGCGCGGCGCCGAACGCCCGTAGCTGCTCCTCCGAAACCGCCCGCCTGAGATGGCTGGTTGTAACGCTGGCCTGGGCCTTGCGCTCGAACCCGATGTCGATGCCCAGACCCATCAATGATCCGATCGGTGGCAGCCTTCCGCGCATGTGACTCTCTCGATGATTTGCCCATCAACAATAGCGAAGGTCGCCTCCCTGCTCCAGCCCAGGCACGACCGTTTTTGTCGCCCCGGCGGCGGATGATTCTCGCACGACCCTCGCATACCGAACTTACGGCTTCACACGCCAAACGGGTACGAGGGCGAGGCTAGGCTCGCAGAACGTGACGCGAACATCTCGCGCCGCGCGAGGCCGTCCGCCTACCGCATCTGGATAGCTGATGCGCCGCAGCCACAAAATGTGGAAATTCGGTGGACCGCGCCTCAGAATCGCCGGAAATACGGTAACTGTTCCTTAATGCCCCTTTTCTCTGTCGAGAAGCTGACCATACTCAACGTGTGGACGGGGCTGATTCTGTCTGCGGCCGCCGGGCTCGACCGGCTTTCCAACCGTCGGACCTGAACGTGTTTTCTCAAAACCGAACTGTGTCTGCCGAGATTCTTCTGGCGGTCTTTGACCGCTGGGGACCGGGGGGACGACCGCTGACTTGCCGGTCCATGAGGTCGCCCTCCCCGGAATGCCGACTCGTGAAAGTCGACGGCGACCATCCTACGTCGCCGATGCGAGCGCGCACAACAGTGCGTTCGCTACGACGCTCGCGAGACCTTGCTTTTGATCCGCGCCGAGAACCGGCGCGCACAAGGAACCTCCGAGAAGATGACCCAACTGACGTTTTTCCCGCTGGGGTGTGGTGACACCACCCTGATCCAGTTGCGCGATGGTCGCCGCATGCTGGTCGACTATGCCGACATGCGCTGCGCGACCGACGTATCCGACAAGCGCTGCGACCTGCCCAAGCTCCTCAAGGACGACCTCAAGCAGGCGGGCCGCAAGGACTATGTCACGGTGGTCTTCACCCATTTGGACAACGACCATTGCTGCGGCGCCCCGGACTTCTTCTGGCTGGAGCATGCGACCAAGTACCAGGGCGAAGGGCGTCACAAGATCGAAACCCTGTGGGTTCCGGCCTCGGCCCTGACCGAGGACGGACTCGAGGACGATGCGCGCATCATCCGCCAGGAGGCCCGCCATCGCCTGAAGGCCGGCAAGGGCATAAAGGTGTTTTCGCGTCCCGAGCGCCTGAAGAAGTGGCTGGAGGCCAACGGCCTGACGATGGAGAGCCGCAAGGACTGCTTCGTCGATGCCGGCCAGATCGTGCCGGGCTTCACCCTGACGGCCGACCACGTGGAGTTTTTCGTCCACTCGCCGCACGCCAAGCGCACCGACGACCGGGGCGTGGAGGACCGAAACGGCGACTCCATGGTCTTCCAAGCCCGGTTCGAGGAGGACAAGCACTATACGGACGTGCTGTTCGCCGCCGATGTGAACCACGAGGTCCTTGCCGAGATCGTCGACATCACCCGCTTCCACAAGCGCGACGAGCGGCTGCACTGGAACGTTTATCACCTGCCCCACCACTGCTCGTACCTGTCGATCGGCCCAGAGAAGGGCGTCGACAAGACCCAGCCGGTCGATCAGGTGAAGTGGCTGTGCGAGACGCAAGGCGAGCGCGAGGGCTACATCATCTCGCCGAGCAAGCCGATCCCGATCAAGGGTTCGGATGCCGACAAGGACGTCCAGCCCCCGCACCGCCAAGCGGCCGCCTACTACAAGGAGGACGTCCTGGCCGATCGGCGACACTTCCTGTGTACGATGGAAGAGCCGTCGCACACCAATCCCAAGCCGATTGTGCTGCTAATCACTCGTGACGGCGCGGTTAAGGATACCAGCGGCTCGGGCGGAGGTCGCGCGGCCCTGGCCGTGGTGGCGCCCCGTGCTGGGTAGCCGCGCCTTCCTCGACGCGATCTATCCCGACCCGGTCCCGCTCGACGCGCTCACGCGCATCGGCGCGCGGGGCCTGGCCGGGTTCCTGGTGACGGGCCGCTACGAGGCGGCGCGCCTGCTGGAAGCGCGCCGTTCGGCTGACGGGACGGGCGAACTCCTGATCCTCGACCTCACCGTTCCCCTGGGCCAGCGCAAGAGGGCCAACGACATCCAGGCGATCGAACCGATCGCCATCGCCTACGAGTCCGACGCGCGCACGCCGGCCGTCTATCCCCTGCGGGCGGGTTTTCCCGACGACGTGCCGCATTTCAACATCACGCGCGCGGACCTTCCCCGCTCGCTGTGTTTGTTCGACCTGGCTCAGGACGAGATCCTGCGCATCCTGACGCCCTTCATCCTCCTGGAGCGGACTCGCCACTGGATGGTCGAGACCGCGTATGGGCGCCTGCATGGCGAAGATCAGCCGCTAGATCCGCTGTTCGGGGCCAGCGGCCAGCCCGTCGTCCTGCCGCCGATGCGGCTGCGCTCGGGCGCGGCGCTCGTGGCGCTTCTGCGGAGCGACAAGCCGGGCGCCCCGCTGATCCTCCGGGAGGCCTCCGAGGCCAGGAACGTCGATCCGGCCAAGGTCATGGCCGCGCTCGTCGTGACCTCGCCCGCCCTGCCCCATGGACGCTTGCGGGCGGTTCCGGGCACGATGGCCGAACTCTTGACCGTATTCGAGGAGTTGAAAGCCGACGTGGCTCCGCTTCTGCGCGACCCGCTCCGCGCCTGGGCGGCGGACGCCACCAACCACCCGCTTTACGACCGCAACCTCCTGCTGGTGGTGGCCACGCCGATAGAGCGACAGGCTGGCGTCGCCGAGACAATGTCGGTGAAGGCCTTCTACGGCGACTTCACAGCCGGCGATCTGGCCGAGGCGCTGGGCGCGGTCATCCGGGCCGGCGGACAGATCGCGCCGCCGCTCGGCGCCGGAACGGTCGACACCGCCCGCCTGGCGACCATGGGCCTGGCCCCCATGGACGTCCATCAGCCGTTCGACCGCGCTTTGGCCCAGCGCGCCTCGGGCATGAAGGCCGTCGCCGCCCAACCCATCGCCCTGGTCGGCGCGGGAGCCTTGGGCTCGCAGATCGCTATCACGGCCGCGCGCGAGGGGCTGGGCGCGTGGACGATCTACGACGACGACCACTTGATGCCGCACAACCTGGCCCGGCATGCCCTGTCGCCGATCGGTGCCGGCGCTCCGAAGGCTATGGCCCTGACCTTTGAAATCAATGCCTTGCTCGACGACCCTAAGGCCGCGGTCGGCCTCGTCGGCGACGTGCGTAAGGCCTCAACCGAAGGGCTGACGGACGCGGAGCTGGTCATCGACGCCTCGGCCTCGGTGCCCGTCGCGCGCTGGCTGGCCAATCACGCGCCCCACACGGCGAGGTCAGCCTCGACGTTCTTCAACCCGCGCGGAGATGAGCTAGTCGTACTGGTCGAGAGCCACGAGCGCGCGATCCGCCTGGACGCGCTGGAGATGTCCTACTACTGGCGCCTGGCCTCGACGCCGCACCTCCTGCGCCACCTGCACGATGGTTCAGGCATCCTCCCGGCGGGCGGGTGCCGCAGCATGAGCCTCCAAGTGCCCCAATCCAGGGTGGCGATCTTCGCAGGGCTGGCGGTAAGGACGCTGCTGGAGCGGCCTTTGGCCGACGAAGGCCTGATCGAGATCTGGCGCCTCGGCGCCGAGGGTGTGGCCGTCGATCGCTGGCCGGCCGACGCCTACCTCAGGATCGAGGTCGAAGGCTGGACCGTGATGATCCGCGAGGCGGTCATTCGCGAGATCGAGGCCGCGCGGGCGGCGGCCAACGGCCTGGAAACCGGCGGCATCCTGGTAGGAAGCTGGGATCGGCGCGAACGGCGCGCCTATATCGTGGGCCATTTCGACCCGCCCCCGGACAGCGAGCACTCGGCGACCGGCTTCGTGCGCGGCATGGTCGGCGTCTACCAGACCGTCGAACAGGTCGAGGACGCCACGGCGCTGAACCTGACCTATGTCGGCGAGTGGCACACCCACCCGCCCAGGCACTCGAGCCAGCCTAGCCAGGACGACGCCAACCTTCTGAAGTGGATCGGCGGCGTCGTCAGCTTCTCGGACGCCCCGCCGCTGATGGTCATCGCCGGTGACGACGGCGTGCGCACCATCTTGGGCAAGATCACATCGTCGGCGATCGCACGGGGGAATTGATGGTCAATTTTGTCGAAGTCGACTTCCTGAGCGTGGAGTCGAAGAAGAGCGGCGACGCCATCACCCTGCGCTATCAGCTGGGCACGGAGATGTTCATCCATGTCGTCGATGGCGGTTTCCAAGCCAGCGGCAACGGCGTGGCCAAACATATCAACGACCACTACGGCCGACCTGGGTTTATCGACCATGTGGTCGTCACTCATTCCGACGGGGATCATGCCGGTGGCTTGAGAACCGTCTTGGAGACCTACAATGTCGGCGCGCTGTGGATGCTGCGCCCCTGGATCTATGCCGAGGTGCTGCTGCCCTACTTCGCCACCTACACCTCCGCCGCGCGGCTGGAGGCGCAATTGCGCTCGGCCTATCCCAACCTCGTTGCGCTCGAGGAGATCGCGGACAGGCGCGGCATTCCGATCCAGGAACCGTTCCAGGGCGCCAAGATCGGCGCTTTCACGGTTCTGGCTCCGTCTCCCAGCCGGTTTGGCCAGCTGATCCTGGATTCCGACAAGACGCCCGAGGCGGTCGAAAGCGTCGAAGACGGCCTGCTCGAGGAGTTCGCCCGGATTTTGAAGAGGATCACCAACTTCGTGCGCGCGGCTTGGGGGGAGGAGGTGTTCTCGACCGAAGCAACCAGCCGCGAGAACGAAATGAGCGTGGTCCAATACGCCGACCTTGGCCGCAAGATCTTGCTCACCGGCGACGCCGGACGTGAGGCCCTGGCCGAAGCCGTTGCCTATGCGCCAAGCGCTGGTCTCATCCTGCCGGGCTTGGACATGATCCAGGTTCCCCACCACGGTTCCCGACGCAATGTCTCCACCGACCTGCTCGACGCCCTGCTTGGCCCCCGGCTGGCGGAGCCCGTTACGGCGGGGTCTGAGACCATCTCCGCGATCGTCAGCTCAGCTAAGGAAGACGAGCACCACCCGCGCAAGTCGGTCGTGCGCGCCTTCGCCCATCGGGGCGCGCTAGTCGTCGCCACTGAAGGCAACGCCGTGTCCTGGTCTCATCCGCTGCAGCAACGCGCCGGATGGGGACCGGCGGTGGCCATCCCCTATCCCGAAGACCAGGAAAGCAACTGATGGGCAAGAAGCCAGCCGCCGCCAAGGTCCCTGTTCCGCTCAAGCTCATCAATCGCGTGATGCTGGCGACGGTCGTCGCGGCCAATATTGCCGTGTTCGCCGCGTTCGTCGCGACCAGCAAGCTGGCCTTGCCCAAGCTCGACGGCGGCTTGGGAATGCTCTCGACGATTGGCCCGGCCAGTTTGGCGGCGGTTGTCGCCGGGGTTCTCGCCGACCAGTTCTCGCCATTGACGAAGGCGCGCATCGTCTATCTGCGCTGGGCCGACCCGCTACCGGGCGGGCGCGCATTCAGCGACTTGGGTCCGGCCGATGCGCGCGTCGACATGGATAGTTTGAGGCAAAGGCACGGAGAGGTCGCCATCGATGCTCACGCTCAGAACCGCGCTTGGTTCAAACTCTACAAGGCGCATGAGAACAAGCCGGGAGTGCTGGACGCCAACAAGCAGTATCTTCTCTATCGTGACTACGCCGTCACATCGCTGCTCTTCTTGATCGCGCTACCGCCCTTGGCCGCCTTGAAGGTCAAGCCGCCGTCCCTGGTCCTAGCCTACGCTGTTTGTCTCCTAGTCCAATTTCTCCTTGTACGCGGCGCGGCGGCCCAGAACGGCCGACGGCTTGTGACGAACGTGCTTTCCGAAGCCAGCCATGGGTAGCGAGACGAAAGAGTGACGAGCGCACGACTGCTGGTCAGTTCGGACCTTCGCAGCAACGCGAAGAGCCAGAACCTGCCAAGGATTTGAGAGCGAGAATTGGCTGTTGGCCCGATGGGGCGTCAATCGAACGTCAAACCCGCGTCGCCGCCGAACGGATCATAACGCGTGATCACCTGACGTAGCTTGGCCAACTCGAACGCCGGCGCCCTGCATGAGGAAGGTTCGGCGCCGGTGTCATCCCGCAGGCCGTGAGGCCGAGGCGCCGTTCACTGTTGGAGGCCGAGGCGCCGTTCACTGTTGTCGGCGGGACGAAGACGCTGTCCGCGAACGCGAAGCACGATAGAGCAGGCTCATGCCTGCTCCCCTGCTCCTCGCCGCCGCCATCATCGCCTGCACCGCGCCCAAGGTTCACGATGGCGACACGCTGCGCTGCGGATCCGAAAGCGTCCGGCTGTTCGGCGTCGACGCACCGGAAGTCCGCCGCGGCGCGACGCCAGCCGAACCCCTGGCCTATGACGCGCGCGACGAACTCGTGCGCCTGACGCGAGGACGGGTCGGCTGCCGCTTCGTCGACCGGGACCGCTACGGTCGGTTCGTGGGCCGCTGCTGGTCGGACGCGTCGCCCGACCTGAACGCGGCGCTGATCCGATCGGGCTTCGCCACCGAGTATCGCCGCTACAGCAAAGGCCTGTATGCGGCGGCGGAGGCCAAGGCCCGCGCCGAGGGCCGAGGGGCGTGGGCCGCCTCCAAGCCCATCCAGCCGAAACAGCCCGTCACGCCCTGACCCACGAAGTCGTGAGGGCGACGGCCGCCGACCAATCCGGCCCCGAGGCGTTATCGACCGCGAGACTGGACGAGGACGGGAGACCCAGCATGATCGAGCGGACCTTCGAGCCCGGAGAACAGGTGCTGCGCACGGGCGCGGACCTGCCCCATCTCGGCGTTTTCAACGGCCAGGTTTACGAGGTCGAGGATTTCGCACGCCACCATGCCGAAGGCCTCTATGTCCGGGGCGTACCCGAGGGCCTGGACCCGGCCTGTTTCCAGCCGCACGAACTCTAGCGCTCGCGGCCCGGGGGCCTTCGCTAGGAACGATTGGCGAGTCCCGGGCGACGCGGCCCGCCGTTGTCGGTCAGCACGGGCAGGACGTCGGCGCGACGCATCGCCTCGGCGCGAACGGCTTTGACATGCCGGGTGTGGGCCTCGCACGGGTTGTCCCTGACGTTCAACGGCAAGGACAGGCCCGAGGCGAGGATGCCTCGCTCCAGCAGCCAGGGCTGGTCGGTCTCCTGCCAGGTCACGAAAGCATGTTGGTCCATCCAGCCATCCAGGACCTGTTCACCGGCGTTACCGAAGGTGTAGCGCTCGCCCGATCCGACGCGCCGCAAGGCGATGCCCAGGGTGTCGCCGAGCAGGCAGCCCAACGTCTTGCGCAGCGTCGAGCCGGCGGCGTTGCCCGCATAGTGGGTGCGCAGCCGCTGGCGCAGGGTCGACCTCGACGGCGCGCGGCCGTTGGCCGGCGGCTCCTTGGGCGAGATGCCGACATAGAGCAGGCAGAGATCGCCGTGCCGGTGGCAGCCAGTTCGATCGACCGCGCCTGGAGGGACATCGAAGTACCAGGCATAGACGCCCGCCGCCGCCGGCGCGGGGGATGGCCTTGCGAGGACGTCCTGGCGCGACCACAGCCGCGCGTCAGCGCTGACGCCGGGAAAGGTCGCCAGATTCAGCATCGATCCGAGAACCGGTCATGGGCGTCGATCCGCCGGCTGAGCAGGTGGATCTCCCCGCGATAGATCTCCTTCTGGAGAAACGACAGTTCCTCGTCCTTCCGCGCGTCGGCCACGTCGATGTACCAGCAGCGCGGCGGCACGCCATCGTCGCCGTTCCAGCGATAGCCGCCGGCCTTGAGCAGGTCCTTCATCGCGAACGGCGAGTTCTCGGCCCAGATGCGCCAGGTGGGCGTGCGCGCGGTTTCGAGAAGCTTGGCCAGCGCTGGGACGCCGCTCCTGGGCAGGTCGGTCGCCAACAGTTCGATCGCCGCCGCGCAGTCGTTGACCGCCCGGTGGCGGTCGTAGAAGAAGCCGGCCCCGGCGGCCAGGTAGCCGAGCTTGACGCCCTCGTGGCCCTCGGCGCTCCAGTCGACTTGAGTCATGGAGCAGGCCCAGGGCTTGGTGCGGAACACCTCGCAGAACCGCTCCAGGAAGCGCCGGTCGAAGGCGGCATTGTGGGCGATGACCAGGGCGGCCGGCGCCGCGGCCGCGGTCACGGCGTCCAGGTCGATGGACTTGCCCGCCACCATGGCGTCGTCGATGCCGGTCAGGGCGGTGATTTCCGCAGGGATCGGCTCGGCCGGCTGGCGGAAACCGTGGAAGGGTTCGCCGGTCTCGTAGATCCGCCCGTCGAGGCCGTAGCGGAACGGGACCATCGCCAGTTCGATGATCTCGTCGCGGCGCGGATCCAACCCTGTGGTCTCGACATCGACGAACAGGCCCCAGCGGGTGGCGACCCCATCGGGAACGACGATCCGCGGTCTGGGGCCCAGCCGGCGCAGTACCCGGTATTCGCCGCTGGCCCGCAGGGCCGCCGCCATCGCCTCAAGATCCAGGTCCTGCTCCGCCATCTTCTCCGCATATCACCGCTGACGCGGGCCAGACCAGCCACGCGCGAAACGCGCCAGCCGAGGTTTCGCGCTCCGGTCGATTGACTCCGCTCGATCATTTGGAACATTTAGAGAACATTCTGGAAATCCGCCATGTCCCCTCCCCCTCGCCGTGGGCGCCTTGCCGCGCCCGCCGGCCAGCCGCCCCGCGTCTGGCGCCGCTGCATCGAGATGCTGACCCGCCAGCGCGAGCGAACGGGCGATCCTTCGAGCCGGACGCTCTACTTCACCTTCCCGGGCGCCAACGGCCATGCCCGCAGCCGCGTGACGTTCGTCTCGCCCGAGCACGTCCCCGATTTCGTCGGCGAGACGGCCTGGTTCGAGATGGAGCTAACGGCCGGGGTTCCCTGGTCCTACTGGTGCGCCGTGAGCCAGGTCGATCCGCCGGCGTCCTCGTCGACCGCGAAACGCGAGGCCCCCTGATGAGCCTTCAGCCCAGCCTCTTTGACCTGCCGCCGCCCCCGTCCAAGGCCATGCCCGCGGGCTTCCGATACCAGCCCGACCTGATCACCGCCGAGGAGGAAGGCGATCTGGCGCGCCGGTTCGCGGCCCTGGACTTCAAGCCCTACGAACATCTGGGCTATTTGGGCAACCGGCGCATCGCCGCGTTCGGCTGGCGACGCGACACGGGCGGCGCCATGGTCGAGACTGGCGAGCCCCTGCCCGATGTCCTCATGCTCCTCCTGGACCGGGTCGCGGCGTTCACGGGCCTGGCCCGCGAGACCTTCCGGCACGCCCTGGTCACCGAATACGCGCCCGGGGCAGGCATCGGCTGGCATCGCGACCGACCGCCGGCCGTGGCCATCGCCGGCGTCTCGCTGCTGTCGGCCTGCACCTTCCGCCTGCGCCGCAAGATCGGCGACAGGTGGGACCGCGCTTCGATCCTGGCCGCGCCGCGTTCGGCCTATCTGATGAGCGGGCCGTCTCGCAGCGACTGGCAGCACAGCATCCCGCCGGTCGAGGCCCTGCGCTATTCGGTGACCTTCCGGACGGTTCGCGCCTGAGACCAATCCGCTGACGCATGTTTCCCTTTTGTTCGCACGCAGCTACAATCCCCCTCATGGCCGGCGACGGGATTCGCAAGATCATTCATATCGACATGGACGCCTTCTATGCGTCGGTCGAACAGCGCGATGATCCCAGCCTCAAGGGCCGTCCGCTGGCGGTCGGCCACGGCGCCCGGCGCGGCGTGGTGGCGGCGGCCAGCTACGAGGCGCGCGCCTTCGGCGTGCGCTCGGCCATGCCCTCGACCACGGCGCTGCGCAACTGCCCGGACCTGGTGTTCGTTCCGCCCAGGTTCGAGGTCTACAAGGCCGTCTCGCGCCAGATCCACGCGATCTTCGCCGACTACACCGACCTGATCGAGCCGCTGTCGCTGGACGAGGCCTATCTCGACGTCACCGAAAACCGCCGTGGCCTGGCGACCGCCACCGACACCGCCCAGGAGATCCGGGCGCGGATCCTGGCCGAGACCGGACTGACCGCCTCGGCGGGGATTTCCTACAACAAGTTCCTGGCCAAGCTGGCCTCCGATCAGCGCAAGCCCAACGGTCAGCTCGTGGTGCCGCCGGGCAAGGGCGAGGCCTTCGTCCAATCCCTGCCGATCGGCCGCTTCCATGGAGTGGGTGCGGTCACCGAGGCCAAGATGAAGCGCCTGGACATCCACACCGGCGAGGACCTGCATCGCCAGTCCCTGACCTTCCTACAGCACCATTTCGGCAAGTCGGGGCCTTGGTATTACGCCATCGCGCGCGGCGAGGACCATCGCGCCGTCAATCCCGACCGGGTGCGCAAGTCCTCAGGCTCGGAGACCACCTTCGACCAGGACCACACCGAGCCCGAACCCATCGAGGCCGGGGTCCTGGCCATGGCCGACGACGTCTGGGCCTGGTGCGAGAAGAGCCGCGCCCGGGCTCGCACGGTGACGGTGAAGATCAAATGGGCCGATTTCCAGCAGGCGACCCGCAGCCGCTCCCTCCCCTCGCCCGTCGCCGACCGCCAGACGCTGCGCCAGACGAGCCTAGACCTGATCCGCTCGATCTATCCGCCACGCCTAGGCATCCGTTTGGTCGGCGTCACCCTGTCGAACTTCGATCAGGAGATTGCCCTTCGGGACGAGCAACTGGGGCTGGGTTTCGACGCGGCCTGCGTCAATCAGCCCGCTGCGCAGGTCGCGCACCATGCTTAAGGTTCAAGCCATGCCGCCAAGACGCCGCCCGACCGCCCGCCTGCTCACGCCCGTCGGCCTGGCAGGCCTGCTGGCCGTCGCCGCCCTGGCCGCCGTCATCGGCCTTAGCCTGATGGTCGTCTTCCAGCCGCGCTAGCCGAAATCCGGCACGCGGTGCGCGCCGCTCAACGGATCGACCAGGGTTTGACCGCAGCCAGCATCAGGCCGAGCGACACCGCATAGGCGACCGCCACGACACCCGGCGGTGCCTGCTTGAACACCAGGGTCCAGCCGCCGACGATCACCCCGGCCGGCAGAACGGCTGTCGCCAGACAGCCGATCCACATCATCGGCGGGATCACCCACGCCGGCAGCCAAGCCTCTTCCTCGTCGTCATACCAGCCCATGGCCACCCCCCCGGATCCACAACCCGGAAGAACAATACACGCCTGAGGCGATCTGAACATCGTCTCACGGCCCGGCGTGAACCAGGCCCCGCCAGGGCGGGGCCAAACCGCTCAGTAGTCCTGCGCCAGCATGATCGTCAGCACCCGGCGCGTCACCGCCGGATCAGCCGGATCGGGCGAGCCGAACGCCAGGGCCAGATCGTAGTAGTCGATCTTCCAGAACAGCGCCTGCCCCTCGACCGTCACCGCGCCGAAGTCGTGCTCCCCATAGGGGTCGTCCTCGGCGTCGAAGCGGTCCTGGGCCCGCACGGCCCGCGCCGCCGCGCCGATGAAGGCCAGGCCCAGGGCCTGGACTCCGGTGGTCATGAACCAGCCCGGACCCGGCTGGCGGCGGAAGGCGTCGTTGAGGACGGCGATGGCCTTGGACTTGGCGTCGGCGGCTTGGGGACCGGCGGACATGGCTTGCGCTCCTTTCGGGCGCGCCCCTGTGGCGCGCCGGACGCAAACGGGTCCGGCCGGCAAAGCCGGCACCGGCCAGGCCGGGCCGCAGGCCCGCCGCGCAGCGGGGCGCGCTGCACGCAGCGAAGCGGAGGAAGCAAGCCGCCTTGCGGGCGCCGGCGCCGCCGGCCAGGGACCAGCGTCCGGCGTGCCAAGGGGGTGGTCTCGGGCGCGTGCCTTGTCGATCGTGCGGTCTAGGGCCGGGCGGCGGCGGCTTCCATCGCCAAGCGCTTGAACGTCTCGTCACGAGGAGGCCTTGGGTCGCGAAGCGGAGCATCCGGCTTGGTGGCGATGCGATGATTGACGTAGTCGACCAAACCAGCGCAGTCGCCCAAGGAAGACGCCGTTCTCCTCGCTGAGCCGCAACTTGGCCGCTGCGCCCAGATCGATCCACGGCAGCAGATAGTAGTCCTGGACGGCGGCGTTCTCGCCATCCATGCGCGCGACGATGGTGATGTCGGGCTTGAGGCTGGTGTCGAGACGGATCTTCCATCGCGAATGGCCCGCCGCGGTGCGGGCGCAGCGCACGATGGCCAGGGAGGCCGAAAACTCCTCGTTGATGGTCAGCAGATCGGTGACGGGATCGACGCGGACGCTGGCCCCGAGCGCCTCGATGCTGGCGATAGTCCGCTCGACGACCTGCGGATGCAGCAGGCGAAGGGCCCGGTTGGTCTCCAGATAGCGATAGTCCCGGCTCGTGGCGTAGCCGACCATCTGATAGGCGCGGACCAGACTGCCGAAGCGGTGACGATAGGTCGAGCTGGACGGCATGTCCTCCAGTTCGTCGATGATCAGACCGGAAAGACACCCCCGCTGCGCCAGCAGCCCGGTCAGGCGCTCCAGAAGCTCGGCGTCGGTGAACCGGCGGCTGCGCTCCTCGATGATCCGACGGGCCGCGATGAAGAAGTCCGGATCGACGATGCCCTCGAACGCGGCCTCGGCCCGGATCCATTGCTCCGGCTCGTTGACCACCCGTCGCTTCTTCAGCTTGAAGGAGACGCGGTTGTAGACGTTGTTGCCGACATATTTTTCGTTGGTCAGGACCTGATGGACGGTGCCGCGTGTCCAGGGCCGTTCAAGATCGGTCAGGACGCCCTCCCCGTTCAGCAACAGGGCGATCTCGCGCTCGGACCGACGGTGCAGCACGAACATCCGGTAGATGCGCTGGACAACCTCGATCTCCTCGGCCGGACCGGGCACGAGCACGACCCGATCGGTCTGCAGGCTCTTGTGCTCGCCGCGATCCAGCAACGCCTTGGGTCGGCGGTGCTCGTCGACCAACTGCCGGCGCAAACCAAAGCCGGCGGGCCCGCCCTGACGGAAGCCGAGATTGATCAGCCGGCACTGACCGGTGAAGACCTTCACCGACAGCTCGCGGCTGTACTCGCCGGCCATGGCCCGCTTCATGCTCTTGATGATCGTGGCGCTGAGGCTGCCGTCGTTCTCGAACTGCTCGGCGCAGTAGTGGACGGTGATCCCCGCCTCGCGGCACAGGAATTCGTAATAGGCGCCTTCATCGGCATCCTGGAACCGTCCCCAGCGGCTGACGTCATAGACGAGGATCGCGGAAAAGTCGGCGCGGCCGGCCTGGACGTCGGCGATCAGTCGCTGAAGGGCCTCGCGGCCATCAAGCCGCAGACCGCTCTTGCCCTCGTCGGCATAGGTCTTGACGATCTCGAACCCTCGGGTCTCGGCATAGCGCTCGATGATCTGGGCCTGGTTCTCCGTCGAATACTTCTGATGCTCCGTGCTCATCCGGACGTACTGGGCGGCGCGCGCACGCCCCCCGCCCGGCAGATCACCGCTCAGTTCACTTTTCATGTCCCAACACCACCTGGTTTGCTCGTCACCCGATCGGAGCACATCGGCTCCGGTCGAACCGTAGGTTGGTAGGCGTGGGTATGTCGCGTTCGCAGAAGGACCGAAAACTTCGGTCAGAATCGGGAAAAACTTTTCCGCAAAATCCTCAATCTCCCCACGGTTTCGACTTCGTCGAGGCCATCGCCCAGGCCCTGCGGCGCGAGTTCGGCGGCAGTCCGGCGGCGGTGAAGGTGGTGGTGCGGCTGACCCGCGCCAACCCCCGCGCGGTGCGCAACTGGTTCGCCGCCAACAACGGTCCCAGCGGCGAGAACCTGGTGGTCCTGCTGCGTCACTCAGAGGAAGTGCTTGAGACCGTCCTGTTCCTGGCCGGCCGCCACGACCTGATCACGGCCCGCAAGCTGGCCGGCGCCCGGGAGAAGCTCAAGGAGATGCTCGAGATGATCGACGATCTCCAGGCCGGATGAGGAGGCCGCGCATGCAAAGCCAACATCGCCTGCCTCGTGCATGGACTTGGAAACTTCACACCAGCCGCTACCAGACGCCCCCCGTTCGTCCGTCAGCCAGGGACGAACAACCGGAGCGCTCACACCTTGTCCAACCCCACACCCCACCCCGTCGACCTGCATGTCGGGTCGCGCATCCGCCTGCGCCGCAAGATGGCTGGCGTCAGCCAGAGCCAGCTTGGCGAGGCGCTTGGCCTGACGTTCCAGCAACTGCAGAAATACGAGCGCGGCTCCAACCGGATCAGCGCCTCCAAGCTGCACGCCGTGGCGGTCTATCTGCAGACGCCCATCGCCTGGTTTTTCGAGGGCCTGGCCGATCCGGCGACCGACGACGAAGCTGGCCAGCGCCTGGCCGACATGCACGGGTTCCTCAGCAGCCCCGAGGGCGCCGAACTGGCCGTGGCGCTGCCGCGCCTGCCACCCCGCCAGCGCCGTCAGGTCCTGGCCCTGGTCAAAAGCCTGGCTGGCCTGGACGATCTGGCGCAAAGCGCCTGACCTTCAGGCCTTGCGGGTCTTGCGGCCTCGGGTGAAGCCCCGGTCGGTCTCCATGAACCGCGCCAGCATCGGCACGATCAGCTTGACGGGTTCGGCGACCTTGGTCCCGGTCTCGGCGGCCAGCACCTTGCCGTAGTCGACAAGGTCGCGGTGGACGGCGGCCGGCAGGTCGAGGGTGATCTTGACCGGCGCGTCGTCCTCGATGGGACCCAGCTTCAATGTCATGGGGCGGTCCTTTCCGCATAGGGTTCGAGCACCAGATCGCGGGTCAGCAGCACGCGCAGCGGCGCGCCGGGCCGGATCGTCAAGGTCGGGGCGCGGGCCAGACTAGAGCCGACCATCTGGCGGCCGACATCGCCGGCCGCGTCCGAGACGCCCCGCCGCACGGCGCGGGCCAGATCGGACTCGTCCGACGCCCCCGCCTCGGCTCCAACCGCCAGCAGGGTGCTCAGGGCCGCGGCCGCCATCACCTCGCGGCCATGGCGATCGACACCGTCCTGCAGGCCGGTCATGCCCTGGAGGTCGGCGGCCGGCAGCTTGTCGAGCAGGATCGACCGGCCCGAGGGCAGGATCAGCCGCGTCCAGACCACGCCCAGCCGGCTCTGGCCGGCGGCCAGGCCGCTGTCGTATTCGCCCAATAGCCGCGCCCCGGCCGGAATCAGCAGCACCCCGCCGCCCAGGCTGTCGAACACGTCCTGGGTGACCTGGGCGATGGCCGGCCCCTTGATGTCGGACCGCAAGCCGGTGACCAGGGCGGCGGGAATGATCGCTCCGGCCTGCAGCACATAGGGCGAAGCCGGGGCCTGCAGCCGTTCGGCGCTGACCGTCCTGAGATCGGACGCCGAGGCGACATCGCCCCCCACGGCTACGGGCGACACGACCCCTACACCGGCCTCATCACGCCGCACGCCACCCGCGGTGAACAGTCCGCTGCCCGCCGCCGCCACGCGCACGGCCCTCGCCGCCGCGACGGCCGGATCGATCGGTTCGACCGGATGCGTCATCCCGGCGGCCGGATCGGCAACCGCCGGTGCGCCGTCTCGCCGCGCCACCTGGCTGGCCAACATCGGCCGTCCCAGATCCCCGGGCAGCGGCGGCCCCAGCACCGGCGCGCCGGCTGGTCCGGCATAGCCACGCGGCGCATTGACCACTGGCTCCGGCGGCGGCGCGGCCGGCGCATAGGTCGGCTCGGGCGCGGCCTTGTGGCGCTCGACCAGCGACCAGCCAAGGGCTCCGGCCAGGCCCAGGCCGAGCACAGCTCCGCCGACCACCAGGGCACGGCGCGAGACCTGGGCGACAGGCGGCGGCGAGGCCCGCAGGCGCAGGGTGCGGGCGATGGCCTTTTCCTCCTCGTCGATCGGCGCGCTCATCGGCCCGCCTCCCGCAAGATGCGCACCCGGCGCGCGGCTCGCCCCTGACCCAGGCGCAGTTCGGCCCGATCGAGGATGCGGTCGACGACGATGCGGCGGCCGGCGACGCGATAATTGACCAGCTCGGAGGTCTTGCCGTCGGCGCCCGCCACGAACAGCGGCGGCAGATCGCCCAGTGTCACGGCCGACCCGAACTCGACATAGGTCCGCCGCCCGTCGTCGAAGACCCGCAACGGCCGCCAGGCGACGCGCGATCCCTTGATCCGGTAGGCGAGGTTCAGCCGCGCCAGGTCCGGCTCGGCCACGACGACCGGGGCGGCCGGCGGCGCGGCGACCAGGACGATCGGTGGCGCGGCATAGCGCCAGCGGACCTCGGTATCGGCGCCGCGCGCGACGGCGCGAAGATCCAGGTGGTAGGTGCGCAGCGAGGTGTTGATGATCAGGTTGGTCGCCAGGGCCAAGGCCGAGGGCTTGACCAGCACATGGACCCGCTGCTCGGCGCCGGTCCCGCTGACCGTGTCGCCGATGATCCAGCGGGCGGTGTCGCCGGCCGCCAGGGCGCCAGATCCCACCAGCCGCTCACCGGGTTGCAGGACGAGATCGGTGATCCGGCCGGGACTGACCAGCACCGGATAGACCGCGCCGTCCTCATAGGCATAGGTCCGCCGCGCCGTCACGGTCGCGCCCGACACCGCCGGCTCCCCTGCGCCGAACGCCAAGGCCGAGCCGGACAGGTCCAAGGCGAGAAAGGCCGCCACCAAGATCACGCGTCGCGCCGTCATGACGTGAACTCCTTGGACCAACCTATTGAATGGATAAAGATTCCCAGCGGATTCTTGCGTAGCCCGTCGATCGCGCGCGGCGGCCGCAGGGCCAGGGTCAGGATGCCGCTCCAGCGCTCGGTGGCGGCCAGCTGGCCGTTCTCGTAACGCCGCTCGATCCAGGCGATGCGGAAGCTGTCGGGCGAAGCCCGCACCACGCTGGAGACCTCGACGGTGACCTGGACCTTGCCGACCTGGCCGAACGGATCGGCGCCGCGGGCTTGGTCCGACAGGGCGATGGCCCCGGCGTCATCGACAAAGTCATAGGCGCGCCGCCAGGCCTCGCCCAGCACGACCGGATCGGCCGGCAGCGACCGGACGCCCTCGATCCAGCGCGCCAGGCTCCAGGCGATGATCGGGTCGGTCGGCTTCCAACCCTGGACGGCGGGGGCCACGGTCCTGGCCTCGCCGAACTTGTCGACCTCGACCACCCAGGGGGTGACGCCGCCCCTGGCGGCCTGCCAGATCAGACCCGCCGACTGGCCAGCATTGACCACCAGCAGGCCGAGCGCCAGCAGCCGCCAGCCGGCGGCCTGGGCGCGCCAGGTTCCCAGGCGCTCGTCCCAGGCCTGGCCAGCCCGCTGGTAGGGGGTTTCGGGAACGGGCGTCGCGCCAAGGCGCGGCGAGCCCTTGAACGGGTTCATCAGCGATCCTCCGAGAGTGATGGGTTTGCGCCGCCGCCGTGGGCGTCGCCGCTACCGGCGGCGTGCAGGGCCAGGCCCGCTCCGTGGGCGAGGGCCTGGCGGTGTTGCAGGTCGCGGGCCCAGGCTGGTGGGGCGTTGCCCTGCACGCCCCCTTCCGGTCCGGGGTCCGTTCCGTTCTTCGATCCGGCGTTCCAGTCGCCGCCGCGCGGCGCGGCGCTCGACGCGCCGGCGGAGGAGCCACCGGACGATCCGCCAGATGAACCATCGGGACCGCCGCCTTGGGCCTTCGGCGAAGGCGAGCCGCCCGGCGCCCCGCCGCCAGGCGCGGGATGGGGACCGGAGCCTTGCGGGCCGGCGGGCGGCGGCAACCGATCGACGCCGCCACCGGAAGGACCGGGCCGCCCCCCGGCGGCTCCGGCGGCGGCCGCGAGACTGGCCCCGCCGCCGACCGCCATCTGGGCGGCCGCGGCGCCGGCCATGGCCATGCCGCCAACCATCAGACCCGTGCCGACAGCCGCCCCCGCCCCAAGCTGCGGCGCGCCCGAGACCAGGCCCGAGGCGATCCCCGGTCCGAAGATCGACAGGCCCAAAAGGGTCAGCGACGCGAGGGCCAGGGCGAGGACGGTTTCGAGATTGGGCTGGCCCGGCCCGATGGCGGCGGTGAACTCGGAGAACAGCGACGAGCCGATGCCGGTGATCACCGCCAGCACCAGGACCTTGACCCCGGCGGCGATGACATTGCCCAGCATCCGCTCGGCCAGGAAGGCGGTGCGGCCAAACAAACCGAAGGGGACGAGCACGAAGCCCGCCAGGGTCGTCAGCTTGAATTCCAGAATGCAAACAAAGATTTGCACGGAAATTATAAAGAAGGCGACCACGACCAGCAGCCAGCCGATCAGCAGCACGACGACCTGGACGATGTTCTCAAAGAAGGCCGGAAAGCCGCCCAACTCGGCGGCGGCCTCCAGCATCGGCTTGGCCGCCGATATGCCGGCCGCCGCCACCCGGCCCGGCCGCAGGAAGTCCTCGGCCGACAGGCCGCCGCCGGCCGCTTTCAGCCCCAGCCCCGAGAAGCTGGCCAGGATGATGGAGGCCAGGGCGTGGAAGTTGCCGATGATGAAGGCGAAGAACCCAACATAGAGGGTCTTCTTGATCAGCCGGGCCAGGACGTCCTCGCCCGGGGCCCAGGCCCAGAACAGCGCCGCCAGGGTGACGTCGATGGCCACCAGGGTGGTCGACAGGAAGGCGACCTCGCCGCCGAGCAGGCCAAAGCCTGAATCGATGTAGCGGCTGAAGACCTGGAAAAAGCGGTCGATGACGCCGGTGTCGTTCATGACCCGGCCTCCGGCGACGTGCCGAAGAACCGGGCGCGAGCGCCGTCCCAGGCCCGCCGGCACCCCGGATCCTCCAGGGCCGCCTCACCCGCCGCCCGGCAACGGGCTAAGGCCGGGTCTCGCGGCGGGCTCGCCGCCGCAACCGCTGTCGGTATCGGCGCCGCCCGACCCGCCAGGATCGCAGCGCCGAAGATGATGATCAGTGCAGTCCCCCAAATGAGGGACCGGGTCATGGCAGAGTAGAACCCTCCGGCGCACGGCTCATGAACTTGGCGAACCGCGCCTTGGCGTCGGCGCGGGCGGCGGCGCGATCGGCCGCTTCCAGGGCGTCGGCCCGGCCCTGCGCCGCGACCAAGGCGGTCAGGGCCGACAGCTGCTGGGCCTGGAGCGCCAGGAGTTGGTTGCCGGCTTGAGCGGCCTGCAAAGCGCCGCTGGCCCCCTGGCTGGCCGAGACCAGGGCCTGCATTTCGCCGCGCCCGGTCTCCAGCCCGCCGATCACCCCGGCCTGGACCTTCAGGGCGTCCTCGAACCCAGCCACCGAGGTCGCCCAGCGCTGGTCGGCCCGCGCGGTCAGATCCTGATCGCTGGCGTTCAGCGGGACCGCGCCATAGCGGCCCTTGAACGCCTCCTGGATCTGACCGACGTCATAGGCCAGGCCCCGCGCCTGGCCGATCAGGGCCTGGGTCTGGGCGACCTGGGCCTGCAACGCCGCCAGGGACGAATAGGGCAGACCCGCCAGGTTGCGAGCCTGACCGATCAGCATCTGGGCCTGGTTCTGCAGCGAGGCGATCTGGTTGTTGACGCTCTGCAGGGCGCGCGCGGCCTGCAGGACGTTCTGGGCGTAGTTGCTGGGATCATAGACGGCGACCTGGGCCAGGGCCGGCGGCGCGGCCGCCAAGCCCAGGATCAGGGCCGCCGCCAGGCGGCGTCGGGTCAAGGACATCACAAGGTCTCCGGAAAGAAGGGGGTGTCGGCGCCGGGTTCGCCCGGCAGCAAGTCGGCGGCCCAGCCAAGGCCGCGGTGAACCAGCCAGGCCCGCGCGAAGCCGGCCGGGCCGTGCCGCGCGAGCAAGGCGGCGATGGCGGCCTGGTCGGGCTTGGAGGCGGCGGCGCAGAAGGCCAGGGCCACCGGGCCCAGATCGAGCTCGAACAGCCGCGGATCTAAAGTCAGCCTACCACGCCATTGGCATCAAGACCCCTCAACCTGGACGCCGCGATATGGTCGCCGAAGCGATCGTCCGACATTTGGACGGCCTTTCCGAGGAGCGATTTGATCAGGCCATGACGATCATCACCCAGCAGACGCGAGCGCCGAACCTAGGAGGCGACGCGTATGGCCGCTGGTTTGACATCATTCTCAAGCAGCCTGGAAGCTCGGCAGGGACGGACGAATAGAGGTTTACGACCCATTCTCAGACACCGTCGGGATAGTCGGCAGAGATTTCTTGCCGCAGCAGCTTGCCAGTCGAAATCCGTCGCGCCAGCGTTTCGATAAACCGGGCGTAGCGCTCCCGCCCAGTATCGGCAGCCGCCTGATCATCAGCGGAACTCATCGACGGCGCGTTCCGCAACCAAGTCCGCACGAACAACGCCACCGCCTCGTTCGAGATCGTCACGTCCCGCTCCAGCCGCTCGATCTCCCGGCTCATCCGATCCAGGCGCCGGGTGATGGCCCCCTCGCTCGCCTCAGCCCCGTCCGGCGACAGATAGGCCGCCAGGGCCGCGACCATGATCTCCGACTTCGACCGGCGCATCCGTCGGGCCGCCTCATCGAGGGCGCGGGCGACGTCGCCGGGCAGGAAGACCTTGGCTTGGACCTTCATCGTCCCAGCCTCACAGCGCGATGCCGTCGTCGGGATCGAGAGCGGCCTGGCGCGCCGTGGTTCTGAACCGGCGCTGCAACTCGGCGGCTTGTTGGACTTCGTCACCCTCCCCTTCGCGGGGACCCGGCTGCAGGGCGTGATCCTCCTTCCACCCTGGCCCTCCTGGCCACGACCGAAGCTGGGCGGAAGCCGATCCGAAGTGCGCCGAGGGCGGAGCCCTAAGCCACGCGGCCGTCAGGCCGCCAACAAGAATGAAGCCTGCACAGGAGCCCGCGCGAAGCGCGTGGCGGGAGGCGGCGTCGAGCGGCCGGCGGCGCCCCAAAGGCGCCCGCCAGGCGTCGCGCCCGTAGGAGCGGCGAAAGCCGCGGGACCGAGCGTGACCGCCGGACGCTCTCCCGATCGGGTGGAGCCGGGCGCGAAAGCGCCCGGCGGTAACCCGGGACCAGCTAGGCGCTGCCCAGCTGCCCCTCCGCCGCCTGCGAAGTAGCTGCGGCCTGACCTACGTTCTCGACTAGACTAGGCCGTCAGACGTCATCGAAGCGCCTCACCGCACCGTTGCGACCGACCCTGACCATCAGTCGGCGGGGGGACCGCGGCCTGAACCGCAAGACCGGATCGCGGTGAAAACGCGAGGTCGATCCAGTGATTTCGGTATTGGTAACGAAGAGCGCGACGCAGGCGCCGTCCGGATTTTTCGTGCTCGGATAGAGGACGCCGTCGAGGCGCTGGTCGTCTGCCGTCCGGTAGACCCGACGAATGAACTCCGTGACAATCTGGGATGGGACGTAGTCGATGTGCTCTCGCCCGTCGCGGATCACGGGCCGGGCGATTTCGTCCCGGAAAGCCTGCACGAATGCTGGAAGTCCCCGGGCCAGGGATGTCGCATTCTCGAAGATCGTCGGGCTGGGCACGGGCCGGTCGGCCCTCAGGTCCAGCACCTTCAAGGACCTGGCCGGCGTGAAGGTTCCCATGGAAGCCTGGCCGCTGCGGGCCATGGTCTCGGCCAAGGCTGTGACTTCGTCCAGAGCCGCGTAGAGCAGCGGAATGCCCGCCGGGCTCATGCGGCTTGCCGGCGGTCCGGTATCGGACCTCGGCGGCGGACCCAAGCTGTCTGCTGTTTCGAACCAGTTTCCCTCGCTGACGGGCCGCGCGCGGTAGAAGCGCGTGCTCGTTGACAGGGTCTGGATCAGATTGCACGCCTCGATCGCTTCGCCGAACAGGTCGAGCATTTCGGTCGACCGAACCAGCGTGTCGTCCTGTTCGTCCGAGAGCCAGCGCCCCTGCTCGTCGGGCCGTAGGAACATGAAGCGGGAGGTGTGTTTGACATAGTCGCAGAACGTCTCCCAGCTGACACGAAGATGCTGCTCGGGCATGAACACCGCCGGATCGGCCTCGCACCACTGGAAATCGGGATCCAGGCAGCCGGCCAGCGCCTCGACGACGTCCCAGTCGGCCCAGACGTTTTCCTCGACCAGCTCGATATTGTCCCAGACCGTTCCAGCCCAGCCACTCTCGCTCTCGCGGTCGTAGAAGAGAACGTTTTCGGGGTGGTCGTAGTCCTGACGCAGGCAACCTTCGACAAATCGGGCAACTTCGATCAGGGGCGCGGCGAAGGGGCCGGGAGAGCGCCGACGACAGAAGTCGCAGGTTCTCGCGTCAGCCACGTGGCGAACGAAGCGCTTCAGCCCAGGGTCGCCAAAGCAACGGGCGCAGACGTGCCGGCGATCCTCCTCCCGGCTGCGGGCCCTTGCCAGGACCATGTCCACCCAGTCGGCGTAACCTAGGTCGTCGACGATCCGCCGGGGCGGCGGCGCCTCGTCCAAACCCCATTCATCGGCCGCCGAATTGCGACCGCGTTCGCGAGCTGACCTAGCCATCGTTTCCCCCTGGCGACAGCAATCTCTGCCATGGCCGCACCTTGTCGTCATTTTTCGAGCGGCGTGGGTTGGGCCAAACCGTCTGTCGCCAGGCGCGCGATCATTTCCGATCATTCGCTCGCGGACGCGCCGTGAGGCGCGCTGGCCGCTGCCCGAACCGCCTTCAAACTTAAGCTAACGCCACGCGCGGGGGAGGCGTAATGATTTATGACATCCTATGGGGGAAGTCAGTATGGTCCGACACCTGCTCGCCGCCTTTGCGCTACTGGCGTTTTTGATGACTGCGCCGGCGCCGTCGCTGGCCGTGGCCTCAGCTCAAAAAACGATGAAGCTGACCATCTACAATGATGGGCTGTCCTGTCCGGGCGGGTGCGACGCGCATGTCGTGCTGAATCCGGCTGACAATGGAACGCGATACGCCTTTCGGCCCGACAGCGCCCGGAACGCGCCCAAGAAGTGCCTCAAGGGCCAATCTTGCCAGATTTGCTTTGGTGAGGCCGACGGCAGCTGCATGACCGCCCTGTACCGAGGCGGCGGCCCGCCTGTCGGCACCTTTGATTTCACGCCGGCCTTTTACAAGGCCGAATGTGGAAAGCCCGCCAATCCCGAGGCGCTGCGCCTGCAATGCAAGGCGTTGGACCAGACGGTCAGCCAGCGTGGCTATGACAAGCGGATCAACTGTTTCCTGCAAGTCGACCATCCCAAATGTCAGGATGTCCTGCAAAAGGCCCGAGCGGCGCAGGCGGTGGACACGCCAAAGCGGGCCCAATGCCTCGCCATCGGCGAGGCGGCCTACAATAAAAAACAGACAGACCCAAAGGAGCGACGCGCTCTCGACTGCAACTATACGGAGCTGTCTCTGGGCGGTTCCGGGACAAAACACTGGCGGCGCCTGCTGCCGGGCGCCTGTCCAGCCGGAGCCTTCGTCGGCCAAGACGGTCTGGACTGCTGCACGGTCGATGTTCGCTATGCCGCGCACGTCCACCGCGAATGCGCCCTGCTCTACCCAGCACCCTGACCGACCCACCCCAACGTCATCGCCGTTCGCCTGCCTTTCTACGCCAGGGCCGCATGTCCCGCCGCAGCAGCTTGCCGACGCAGCAACCGTCTTCACAGTCGAGGGCAAAGGAGCTGCGCATGACCGAACCCACAGCGCCCCGTCGCCATCCCGATTCCATGCCCACGCGAGCGATCCGCCGGACCCAGCTTCGTCAGATCGTCCCCCTGGCCGACACCACGATCTACGAGATGGAACGGCGCGGCGAGTTTCCCCGCCGCTTTGCCCTGACACGCCGCTGCGTGGTCTGGGACCTCGCCGAGGTCGAGACCTGGCTGGCTGAGCGCAAGCGCGACGCGGAAGCCGGCGTCCAGGACCGCGCGCCCCTGCCTGACGTCCGAGACCGCAAGACCCGGCCTGTAGTTCGGTAAGAGACCGCCTGATCGGCTCGCCGGTAGAGCGTCTCGTTTACACCGAGAGGGTCGGGGCCGCCGGTCCGCGCGCTCAAGCGCGCGGATCCAAAGTGACCCCGTGCAACTCGGCGGGCCGCAGGGTCGGGACATTCCGCTCTCCCCTCACCCAGGCGTCGATCATGTCGGCCCATTCCTGAAGCATGTGCCGACGCTGATGGGCGTATTCGGCGACATTGTAGACCCGGCGTGAGGTCCGGCGATCGACGTGGGCCAGGCACTTCTCGATCCAGTCGCTTTCGAACCCGATCTCGTTGAGCAAGGTCGAACCGGTCCGGCGCAGGTCGTGGACGGTGAAAGGCGCGATCGGCAACCCTTGTTCCTTGGCGCGCTCGGCGATGCTCATGGTCACGCGGTTGAACGTCGCGCGCGACATCGGCTGGTCCGCCTCGTAGCGCGATGGCAGCAGGTAGGGTGAGTTCCCCGCGCAGGTCTTCAGGGCGATCATGATGTCGAGCGCCTGGGTCGACAGATAGACGTTGTGGGGCCGGCTGGCCTTCATCCGAGCGGCCGGGATGCACCAGACCGCGTTGACGAAGTCGACCTCGTCCCAGGTGGCGTCCTGCAGCTCGCTCTTGCGGACCAGGGTCAGCAGGATGAGCTTCATGCCCAGCCTGATGGTCGGCAGCGTCGGCACCTGCTCCAGGAGCGGATAGAACAGCCGGATCTCCTTGGCCGACAAGGCCCGTTCGCGCGGCACGAACGACCAGATCGACGACGGGCTGACGTCGCTGGCCGGGTTCTCCACCTTCTCGCCATGCAGGCGGGCGAAGGCGAAGATCAGGTTGACCTGGTCGCGGATATGGATCGCGGTCGCGGGCGCGCCCCGGCCCTTCACTGTCTGGCATAGAGCCCGGATATCGGCCGGCTCGATCTCGCTCAGCAACCGGTTCCTGAACGCCGGCTCGACGTCGCGCTCGTAGATCGAGCGGCGCATGGCCCGGGTGCTTTCGGCCATCCGGGCTTCCTCCAGCCACTTGCGGCCAAAGTCGCCGAAGGTCTTGGCGGCCTTGATGCGGGCCTTGTCCCGCTGCTTTTCGATGGCGGGCGAGATCCCTTCCCTCACCTTGCGGCGGGCTTCCATGCCCAGCTCGCGCGCGGCGAGCAGGCTGATGCCGTCCCGACCATAGCGGCCAAGGGTCAGGGTCTCTCGCCGGTTGTTGACCCGGTAGTCGAGACGGAAGGAGATCGACCCGGCGGGAGAGACCACCACATAAATACCGTCACGGTCCGCGACCTTGTACGGTTTCTTCTTTGGTTTCAAAAACTTGAGTGCTGCGTCGGTGAGCATGAACGGCCTCCTGCGCACCCCGAAAACCGGGAAAAAGGCCGCAAAATACCGTCATGCCGAAAACGGCATGGGGGAAGCGCCTTTTCCTGAGTGAATTCAGGGGCTTGATGCTGGAAAAAGTACCGTCAGGCCTGACTTGTCGTGACGGTATCAGCCGCTCGCCCTCGCGAGCAAGGTCGTAGGCTTACCGTCAGCCACACGAAAAGTGAACTGGCTCCCCCCGATCGTCGCCGATCGTTGGGGAGGCAGAACACAAATTATTTCAATGATTTAGGCGATATCGTGGATGGTTCGCGAAGGTCCCGGAAGGACCCTGAATCATTCCCACTCAATCGTGCCTGGCGGCTTTGACGTCACGTCGTAGACGACCCGGTTGACGCCGCGGACCTCGTTGATGATCCGGGTGGCCGTCTTGCCCAGCACATCCCAGGGAAACTCGAAGAAGTCGGCGGTCATGCCGTCGGTCGAGGTGACCGCACGCAGGGCCAGGACGTTTTCGTAGGTGCGGGCGTCGCCCATCACACCGACCGTCTTGACCGGCAGCAGCACGGCGAAGGCTTGCCAGATCTTGTCGTACAGGCCGGCCTTGCGGATCTCCTCCAGGTAGATGGCGTCGGCGTCCTGCAGGACCTTGACCTTCTCGGGCGTGATCTCGCCTGGAATGCGGATGGCCAGGCCCGGGCCGGGGAACGGGTGGCGGCCGACGAAGGCCGGGGCCAGGCCCAGCTCGACGCCCAGGGCGCGGACCTCGTCCTTGAACAGCTCGCGCAGCGGCTCGACCAGCTTCAGCTTCATGTAGTCGGGCAAGCCGCCGACATTGTGGTGGCTCTTGATCACCGCCGAGGGGCCGCCTCGGGCCGAAACGCTTTCGACCACATCGGGATAAAGCGTGCCCTGGGCCAGGAACGCCGCGCCGTCGATCTTGGCGGCCTCCTTGTCGAACACGTCGATGAACAACTTGCCGATCGTCTTGCGCTTGGTCTCCGGGTCGCTGACCCCAGCCAGCTCGCCCAGGAACAGGTCGCCCGCGTCCACGTGGATCAGCGGAATGTTGTAGTGGTCGCGGAACAGCGTGACGACTTGGTCGGCCTCGTTCTTGCGCAGCAGGCCGGTGTCGACGAACACGCAGGTCAACTGGTCGCCGATCGCTTCGTGGATCAGGACGGCGGCCACCGAGCTGTCGACGCCGCCCGACAGGCCGCAGATCACCTTGCCGTCTCCGACCTGGTCGCGGATCTTCTGGACCATCTCCTGGCGGAAGGCCGCCATGGTCCAGTCGCCCTTCAGGCCGGCCAGGGCCAGGAAGTTCTTGTAGATCCGCGCGCCGTTGACCGTGTGCACCACCTCGGGGTGGAACTGGACGGCGTAGATCTTCTTGGCGTCGTTGGCGATGGCGGCGAACGGCGCGCCGGTCGAGGTGGCGACGACCTCGAAACCTTCCGGGATGGCGGTGACGCGGTCGCCATGGCTCATCCAGACGGTTTCCAGCTCGCCGACACCGGCCAAGCCTTGGAATAGCGGGCTGACCTTGCCGACCGTCAACTCGGCGCGGCCGAATTCGCCGGCGTGACCGCCCTCGACCTTGCCGCCCAGCACGTCGCACAGCAGTTGCTGGCCGTAGCAGATGGCCAGCATTGGCAGGCCCAGGTCAAACAGCTTGCGGCCGATGCGAGGGCTGTCTTCTTCCAGCACGCTGGCCGGACCGCCCGACAGGATGATGGCGGCGGGCTTGTAGTCGTCGACCAGAGCCTCGGCCTTGTCGAACGGGTGGATCTCGCAATAGACGCCGGCCTCGCGCACCCGGCGCGCGATCAGCTGAGTGACCTGGCTGCCGAAATCGACGATCAGGACGCGCTGGTGGTGGGGTTCGGCGGTCATGGTCAGGCGTTCTCCAGCGTGTCGTTTCGGTTCGGTCTCCCTGTCGGGAGAAATCTCATTCTTCGGCGAGCCCTTCATCCCGACCGTAAGGGTCGGGCCGGCTCTAGGGCACGTAAGACCCGCGCTCGATCACGGCGGCGAAGAAGCCGTCGGTGCCGGCGCGATGCGGGGTCAGGCGCAAGTAGCCTTCCGGCGTCAGATGCTGTTCGAGCCCGGCCACGGCGATCGGCTTCACCGAGAACCCCGGATGGCGCTCGACGAAGGCCGCCACGCGATCCTCGTTCTCCTCCGCCAGCAGCGAGCAGGTGACATAGATCAGGCGGCCACCCGGCTTCACGAAGTCGGAAGCATCGGCCAGCACCGCGTCCTGTTCGATCTGGCGCTTGGCCAGCTGGTCAGGCGACAGGCGCCACTTGGCGTCCGGATGTCGGCGCCAGGTCCCCGAGCCAGTACAGGGGGCGTCGACGAACACCAGGTCCAGCTTGCCTTCCAGCCCCTTCAACGGCTCGCCCTCGATCGGCGAGCGGATCTGCAGGTTGCGGACCCCTGCCCTCTGGCCGCGGCGGATGGTGTCAGCCAGGCGGCGGGCGTCGCTGTCGTGGGCGTAGATCTGGCCGCTGTTGCCCATGGCGGCCGCCAGGGCCAGGGTCTTACCCCCGCCCCCGGCGCAGAAGTCCAGCACCTGCTTGCCCTTGATCGGTCCGGCGGTAGCGGCGGCGATCTGCGAGCCCAGGTCCTGCACCTCGAACCAGCCCTTGGAGAAGGCCGGCACGGCCTCGACCGACGGCGTGCGGTCGGCGGCGCCGGGCGCGGGGATGCGGAAGGCCGTGTCCAGGACGCCGGCCGGTTCGGCGCCGATCAGGGCCACCGCCTTGCCGCCCCGCTCGACGTCAGTCTTCAGGAGGTTGATGCGCAGGTCGACGGGCGCGCGCTCGGCCAACGCGGCCATCTCGGCCCCGTGGTCGGCGCCCAGGGCGCGCGCCAGGTGCGGCTGCAGCCAGTCGGCGTAGTCGCCGGCCACCGGGGCCGGGGCGTCGGCCAGCGAGCGGGGCGCGGCCAGACGTTCGCGCTCCGCATCGGTCAGGGCGCCGGGGCCGTGGTCTTCGCCCGCCGCCTCCGCGATCCGATCCGCAGACCATTTCCAGTCGTGGGCCAGCACGCCCAGGACCACGCCGCGCGGGCTGTCGTCGCCCATCATCCAGCCCAGCGACCGCTTGCGACGCAGAGCGTCCAGCGCCAGGCCCGACACGAAGGCGCGGTCCTTGGAGCCCGCATAGCGCGCGCCCTCACCCCAGCGCTTCAGCGCCATCCGTACGGGAAAATGACGCGTCTCGATCTCGGTGAGGACCTCGATCGCCGCTGCTAGTCTGCCGCCGTCGCGCATTTTTGCTTTCAGATCACCAGAGCCGCCAGGATCAGGCCAATGCCGATCAGGGAAGCCAGCCAAGCCAGCGACCGGGCGACCGGCACGCCGAAGGCATAGAGAAAGGTATAGATCGCCCGCGCCCCGACATAGAGCACCGCGCCATGGGCCGAGAGTATGCCCAGCCGGCCGCCCAGATAGGCGACCAGCACGGCGGCGGCGAAGAGCGGAAAGGTCTCGCGGAAATTGGCGAAGGCGCGTTCGAGACGCCCCGCCATGCCCGTCAGCACCACCGGCGTGTCGCGCGGACCCACGTGCCACTTCAGACCGCGCTGCGGCTGGGCGGCCGCGGCCGCCCAGATCAGATGGACCAGGCCGATGACGACGGCCCAGCCCAGCATCTGAAGTTCGAGGGCCATCCGCACCGGTTAGACCGCGCTCGGATAGTTCGGCGCTTCCCGGGTGATCATCACGTCGTGGACGTGGCTCTCCCGCAGGCCGGCGCCGGTGATCCGCACGAAGCGCGCCCGCTTCTGGAACTCGGCGATGTCCGGCGCGCCGACATAGCCCATGGCCGCCCGAAGGCCGCCGACCAGTTGGTGCAGCACCGGCGCGATCGGCCCCTTGAAAGGCGTTTGCCCTTCAATGCCTTCAGGCACCAGCTTGAAGCTGTCGGTGATGTCCTTCTGGAAATAGCGGTCGGCCGAGCCGCGGGCCATGGCGCCCACCGAGCCCATGCCGCGATAGCTCTTGTACGAGCGACCCTGGTACAGGAACACCTCGCCAGGCGCCTCTTCGGTGCCGGCGAACATCGAGCCCATCATGGCGGTCGAGGCCCCGGCGGCGATGGCCTTGGCCAGGTCGCCGGAATATTTGATGCCGCCGTCGGCGATGACCGGGGTACCGCTCTCGCGGGCCGCGCGGACGGCTTCGGCGATGGCGGTCAGCTGGGGCACGCCCACGCCCGCGACGATGCGGGTGGTGCAGATGCTGCCCGGGCCGATGCCGACCTTCACCGCGTCGGCGCCGGCGTCGATCAGGGCGCGGGCGGCGTCGTAGGTGGCGATGTTGCCGGCCACGATCTGCACGCGGTTGGCTTCGCGCTTCAGGCGGCTGACCGCCTGGGCGACCTGGCTGGAGTGGCCGTGGGCGGTGTCGATGACGACGACGTCGACGCCGGCGTCGACCAGGCCCATCGAGCGCTCGAAGCCGGCGTCGCCGACCGTCGAAGCCGCGCCGACCAGCAGCCGGCCCTTGTCGTCCTTGGCGGCCAGGGGGTGGGCCTGGGCCTTTTCGATGTCCTTGACGGTGATCAGGCCGACGGCGCGATAGGCGTCGTCGACCACGATCAGGCGCTCGATCTTGTGCTTGCGCAGCAGCTCGCGCGCCTCGCGGTGATCGATGCCTTCCGACACCGTGATCAGGTTGTCGCGGGTCATCAGCGCCGAGGCCGGCACCTTGTCGTCGCCCTCGAAGCGCATGTCGCGATTGGTCAGGATGCCGACCAGCTTGCCGCTCTTGGCCTCGACCACAGGGAAGCCCGAGATCTTGCGCCGGGCCTTGATCTCGCGGATCTCCGCCAGGGTAGTTTCGGGATTGATGGTCAGCGGATTGATGACCATGCCGCTTTCGTAGCGCTTCACTTCGCGCACGTGGTCGGCCTGCTCGTCCACCGTCAGGTTGCGGTGCAGGATGCCCATGCCGCCGGCCTGAGCCATGGCGATGGCGAGGCGGCTTTCGGTCACCGTGTCCATGGCCGCGGACACGAGCGGGATGTTCAGACTGATTTCACGCGTGAACTTGGTCTCGGTCGTCACCTGGGTGGGCATGACGTCTGACGGACCGGGTTCGAGCAAAACGTCGTCGAAGGTGAGCCCTTCGCGAATCTCCATTGGAGTCTCCATTTTGCGAGCCGCGTATACCTACGGAGCTCGTCCGTGTCGACCCGCCTGGCCTTGGAAATGGAGATGAATTTTCGCTTCGAAAGAGTCAGACACTGGTTGGGAGCGAAGTCACGCCGGTCTCCGGACGCCGCCGACCGACGGCCAGGCCGCTGTCAGACGTTGAAACCCGGGTGGACGACGAAATCGCTGTTGAGAATATTGTTGGCGCGCTGCCGGGCCAGGGTCTTCATCGCGGTCGAGGTCCGCGTGCCGGCCGACGCGAACCACGACAGCCAGCAGACCTGCCAGCGCCAGGCTCCGTTGTAGCCCCAGCTCGAATCCCGGTCGCCGGCGTCATGGCCCCGTCCATCGGCATGACGCGCCTCATGCACCAAGGTGCCCGCCCGCAGGCTCACCGCCTGGGCGAAGTAGGACAGATAGAGCTCGGTCTTGTTGTCGATGAACGGCCCCCACTGGGTCCAGGCGATCTTGCCCGCCGATCCGCAACGGCCGTCCAGTTCATCGATGGCGTTGCGTGCGAAGCGGCAGCCCCACTGCAGGATGTTGCTGTCGTAGGACTCGTTTTGATAGTTTTCGGCCGAATAGGTCAGGCACCAGATGCCGCTCATGGTGCGCGACAGCGGCTGCCGGTTGTCGCACACCGCGTCCCAGCCGAAGCCGTCGTCCCAGTCGCCCTTGTCGAAGTCGAAGGCGTTCCAGGCCCAGTCAATGAATGGCTGCGAGCAGATCTTGGGGCCGTAGAGATTGTCGCCGGACGCATTGAGGTCCGGAACGTTAAACGTGCAGGTCGCCATCGTCTGGCTCCTCTAGCAGCAGGGACCGCAACCCGATTGCGGCGTCGTGATCGCGGTTTTGTCCAGCGACGGCGTCCGCCTGACCTTGTCGACGGCCTTGGAGTCGAAATCGACGTCGAGGACTTCGGCCCGGACCTTCTTGATATCGACGGCGAACCGCAGGTCCTCGGGCAGGATCTCTCTCAACCGGTCCACCTGGTCCGGGGCGACCGAGAGGACGGCTTTCACGGCCTCGATGCGCAGCGCCGGCTCGGCCTGGCGCTCGATGACCTCGAACAACGCGTGGAGCGCGTGCTTGTCCGAGCTGGCCAGGCGTCCGAGGCCTTCTATGGCCATCGTCCGCACCAAGATCTCGCCGTCGCGGGCCGATTCGCAGCCTCGGCTTTCTCGTGACCGCGCGGGGACCGCCTCAAGGGCGGTCGCCAGGAAGACATCCAGGCCTCGGGCTTCTTCGAGATCCGCTAGAAGGTAGAGCAAAGACCAACGAAGACTGATGTCTTCGGCGGGCGCGATGCTCGCCACCCGGGCGATCGTCGAGGCGGCCTCCTCCGTTTTTCGCAGCAACTCGAGGACTCGGACATAGGCCAGCTCGCCCTCGGCGTCGGCGGCGTTCATGTGCCGCACGCCCTCCCCCACAAGCCAGGCGGTCGCGTCCTGGTCATAGAGCCGGCGGCCAGGCTCCACGCCCAACCCATCGCCAGTGACCTCGCAAGCACAGTTCTTTTTGTCCGATTTACGCGGCATGCACACCTCCTCCTTTACGAGGAACGATGGCGAGCGCGCCGAACAGGCGCAGCCCTGAGATCACGTTAAAATTGATCAGCAGGCATAATGCAACTAAAGAGAGTCTGCAAGCTTTAATTGCATCCTGAAGGGCGTTACCGCCCCCTGAACCCCGTCGCTACCAGGAAGACCTCGGAGCTGTCGCTGCGGCTGGCCTTGGGCTTGAAGTGGACGACCTTCTCGAAGTGCTTCTTCAGCCTAGCGATCACCTCGGCCGTCTCGCCGCCTTGGAAGGCCTTGGCGACGAAGGCGCCGCCGGGCTTGAGCACCTCAATCGCGAATTCGGCGCCGATCTCGATCAGGCCGACGATGCGCAGGTGGTCGGTCTCGCGGTGGCCGACGGTGTTGGGCGCCATGTCCGACATCACCAGGTCCGGCGCGCCGCCCAGCAGCTCGATCAGCTTGGGCGGACAGGACGGGTCGGTGAAGTCCATCTCCAGGATGTGGGCCGGGGCGACCGGGTCCACGGGCAGCAGGTCGACGCCGACCAGCTGGGTCACGCCGCGCTCGACCGCGATCTGCAGCCAGCCGCCGGGGGCGCACCCCAGGTCGATGACCCGGGAGCCCTTGCGGAAGAAATGGAACTTGTCGTCGATCTCGCTGATCTTGAAGGCCGCCCGGCTGCGATAGCCCAGGGCCCGCGCCTTGGCCGAGAACGGATCGTTGATCTGGCGCTCCAGCCAGGCCTGCTGCGAGGGCGTGCGGCCGAAGGCGGTCTTCAGGCGCGCCGGCTTGGCGCGGCCGCTCTCGTTGCCGCCGGCCGGCGGCTTGACCATGCGCTTGCGGGGAGGTTCGTCGTTCATGCGTTCACCGTCGAGGGGCGGGACGACCGACCGGAGCCGCCGCGCCGGCGTCGGCGCGGCTTCTGCTGCTGATCGGACATCAGGGACATCAGGAGACCCTCTCTAAGCCCCCGATCGGCGACACGCACGCGTGAACACGGCCAAAGCTCCTGAACGGCCTGCAGGATCGCCGCCCCGGCCAGCACCAGATCGGCCCGATCGGCGCCGATGCAGGGCTCAAGGGCCCGCTCCCTGGCGGTCAGGGTCAGCAAGCGGTCGGCGGCGGCCTCGCATTCATGGCGCTGCATCCAAAGGCCATCGACGATGTTGCGGTCGTAGCGCGGCAGGCCCAGGTGCAGGCCGGCCAGGCTGGTGATCGCGCCGGAGGTGCCGACCATGTGGGCGCGGCCGCTCTCGAACAGCCGCCGCATCGGCTCGGCGTGCGGGAAGGCTTCGATCCGGGCCTTGACCGCGTCGACCATGGCTCGAAACCACCCCTCTTCCACTCGCTCGCCCTCGGGAAAGCGCTCGGCCAGGGTGACCACGCCGATCGGGATCGACAGCCAGGCCTTGATCGGCAGCTTCCAGGCCGCGAACTGGCGCGGCTTGCTGTCCAGCCCGCCACCCTTGAGATCCACCCACGACAGTTCTGTCGAACCGCCGCCGACATCGACCACCAGGGCGGCCTCGGCGTCACGGTCGAACAGGCTCATGCAGCCGGCCACCGACAGCTGGGCCTCTTCCTTGGGCGTGATGATCTGCAGCCGAAGGCCCGTCTCCTCGGCCACCCGACGAACGAAGTCGGGACCATTGGTCGCACCCCGGCAGGCCTGAGTGGCCACGGCCTTCACGCGCACCACCTTGCGGCGGCGAATCTTCTCGGCGCAGACCTTCAGGGCGGCCATGGAGCGGTCCATGGCCTCGTCCGAGAGCTGGCCCGTCTGGGAAAGCCCCTCGCCCAGCCGCACGATCCGGGAATAGGCCTCGACGACGCGAAACCCGCGCGGCGAAGGCGTCGCCACCAGCAGGCGGCAGTTGTTCGTACCCAGGTCGAGCGCCGCATAGCACGACTGCTCGGCCGACGGCCGGCGCCGGCCCGAGCCCGAAGGCTGAGGCGCGCCGGGCGCTCTCGGCGCCTCCGACATGGTCGTTCCACCTTGTCTCGCAGGCGATTCATGCCGAACCGCCTCACTTCGGAAGCGAGCATAGCGGCGAGATTCCCGCGCCGGAAGGCCTCGCCTTGTCATCCGATGACGGAAGTCTACGTTCAGGTTCTAGTCAGGAGACTCGTGTAGGCTGCTCGACATGAATTCGAGACTTGCCAAATTCGCGATCGGCCAAGTGGTCAAGCACCGGATCTTCCCCTTCCGGGGCGTGGTGTTCGACGTCGATCCCGTGTTCGCCAATACCGAGGAATGGTGGAATTCCATCCCCGAGGACATCCGGCCGACCAAGGACCAGCCGTTCTACCACCTGCTGGCCGAGAACGACGACAACACCTATGTCGCCTATGTTTCCGAGCAGAACCTGCTGGCCGACGAGACCGGCGAGCCCGTGGGTCACCCGCAGACGGCGGTGATCTTCGAAAGCTTCGACCACGGCGCCTACAAGCTTCGCCCCCGGATCTCGCACTAGACGCAAGCTCTCTCCGGTCGATCTCGGTTCTCGCGCAAAATCCGAACGGAATTTGCCGCGAACCGGGCGTAACGTCGTTTCATGAGCGCAGACGGCTTTAGCAGCGGCCCGCCCCCCGGCGCGGCCGCCGATTGGACGATCGACCAAGGTTGGGAAAACTATTCCCAGGCCGAGCACGACGTCTGGATCACCCTTTACGAACGCCAGGCGGCCTTGCTGCCGGGGCGGGTCTGCGACGAATTCCTGCGCGGCCTCGACGCGTTGGACCTGCACCGTTCCGGCATTCCCGACTTCAGGCGGATCAACGACGAACTCCAGCGCCTGACCGGCTGGAGCGTGGTGGCGGTGCCGGGCCTGGTGCCCGATGACGTATTCTTCGATCACCTGGCCAACCGCCGCTTCCCCGCGGGCCAGTTCATCCGCAGACCCGACCAGTTGGACTACCTGCAGGAGCCCGACATCTTCCACGATGTCTTCGGCCACGTCCCGATGCTGACCGATCCGGTGTTCGCCAACTACATGCAGGCCTACGGACGGGGCGGTCAGCGGGCCCTGGGCCTGGGGCGGCTGGCCAACCTGGCCCGGCTCTATTGGTACACGGTCGAGTTCGGCCTCATGGAGACCCCGCAGGGCCTGCGGATCTATGGAGCCGGGATCGTCTCCTCGCGCACCGAGTCGATCTTCGCCCTCGACGATCCCTCCCCCAATCGCATCGGCTTCGAGCTGGAGCGGGTGATGCGCACCCCCTATCGGATCGACGACTTCCAGCAGGTCTATTTCGTCATTCCCTCGATCCAGACGCTGCAGGCGGTGACCCTGCGCGACTTCGGGCCGCTGTACGACCGGCTGGCTGGCGCCAGCGATCTCGGCATCGCCGAGATCGCCAGCGCAGACCGGGTGATCACCGCCGGCACCCAGGCCTATGCGAAGACCGGCGGGCGGCTGGCCTCGGCGGGCGGTTGACCCTTCAGGCCGAACAGGATCCGCACGCCGGGGATGCGCCGGACGGCCTCGTAGGTCGCGAAGCAACCGGCGAAGGTGAGGACGACCAGGATCAACGCCTCCACCGGCTGCGGCAGGCCCAGCTTGGCCAGGTGGTGCGCCATCACCACGATCAGGGTCTGGTGGACCAGGTAGAACGGGAACACGCCGAGCGTCAGGTAGCGCAGGACGGGTCCGCCCCGGTTCAGATGCCTGGCCCCGAAGCCCAGAATGGCCGCGATCGAGCACCAGGCGTCGGTGGCCTGCACGAAGCGCATGATCGGGCGCAGCCACTCGGGCGGGATCGGCGTGTCGTTGCGATAGACATAGGCGTAGGTCGCCCAGCCCAGATAGCCTGCGACCGCCAGGACCAGGGCTAGCCAACGCACCGCGATCAGCCGCTGGCGCAGCGCTTCGGACTTGGCCAGCCCGAACCCCAGCAGGAAGGCCGAGAAGGACACCGCGTGGACATAGTGGTCGCCGACCAGGGCGTGGGTCTCGCCGAAGCGCGGGTAGAGGGTGGCGCGCAGCAGGCCCAGGAACAGGATCGGCCACAGGATCAGGCCCGGGCCGCGCAGCACCAGCTCGGCGGCCGCCTGCAGATGGGCGCCCAGTCGCCGCCAGACCAGCAGCAGACCGGCCAGCACCAGGGTGTAGAACAGCAGGTAGGCCACGAACCACATGTGGTTCCAGGTCGGGGTGACCAGGCAACCCTCCGGGGTGCACCAGCGGCCGGAAGCGGTGACGTACTTGGTCCAGAACTCCGCGTAGGAGGCAAAGTGCAGCGATGAGCCCGGATGGGCGGCCACGTATTCGACGATCTGATAGTAAGACTGCGGCGGCACGATCACGAACATCGCGAACAGCAGCGGCGGCAGCAGGCGGGCGATCCGCGCGCCGGTCAGCTTTCCGACCGTGACCTTGTCGGCCATGAACCGGGTCGCTGCTCCCGAAACGAGAAAGAGCAACATCAGGCGCCAGGGATTGGTCAGGAACATCGCCAGTTCCAGCTCGTCGACCGGATGTGGCGACTTCAGGTGCCAGTCCCAGGGCACGTAGAACATGCCGACGTGGTACAGAATCAACAGGAAGAACGCGCCGACCCGAATCCAGTCGAGGTCGTAGCGGCGGTCAGGGATTGAAGCGGTCAAGGGCATGACGGGGCGTCCGGCGTGAAAAACGATGCGAATGTCGTGGCCCATGCCGCCGAGGCCAGCCAAGCGCCGGGGGATGGGCGGCCGCCGGCAGGGACGAGCGGAAAACACCCAGGGACGAGCGGCGCGCTTTTCGGGATGAGCGGCGAAGAGCGCCAGGGCGTCTGGCGCGCCTGGCTGCTGGGCGCGGGGCTGGTTTCCTGCATCGCCGTCGTCAATGTCCTGACCGTCCGCCATGACGCGCCGCGCCTCGGCACGCTGGCCCCCGCGATCTGGGAAGCCAGCAGCGCGCTGGTGACGATGGTGATCTTCACGCTCCCCGCCGCCGTGGCGGTGTGGACGACGCGAACGGGGCCGCGCTGGTGGCGCGCCCTGCCCGTCCACCTGGCGGCGGTCGTGGTCTATTCGGTGCTGCACGTCGCCGGCTTCGTGGCCCTGCGCAAGCTGGCCTATCTGGCCGTGATGGACGGCCCGTACCGGTTCGGACCGTTGCCGACGGAATTCCCCTACGAGTTCCGCAAGGACCTGCTGGCCTACGGCCTGGCCTCGATCATCTTCTACCTGTCGCTGAGGCGCAGCGCCCGCGAGGCCGCCGCCCAGGTCCAGACGGCGACCGCGGCCGCAAACTTCGACATTCGCGACGGGGCCCGCCTGGTCCGCGTGCCGGTCTCCGAGATCGTGGCCGTGCGATCGGCCGGCAACTATGCCGAGTTCCTGCTGGCCGACGGCCGGCGGCCGCTGATGCGGACGTCGCTGGGGGCGCTGGAGACGGGCATGGCCGCACATGGTTTCGTTCGCACCCATCGCTCCTGGCTGGTCAATCCGGTTCGCGTGACCGGCCTGCGCCCCGAAGGCTCGGGCGACTACGCGGTCGAGCTCGGCGCGGTCGAGGCGCCCCTGTCGCGGCGTTTTCCCCAGGCCCTGGCGGCGCTGCGCGGCTAGAACGTATTCAACTGAGGCGGCCTAAAACCTCGTCCTTCGACAAGCTCAGGATGAGGTTTTCTAAGCGCTGAGCTTGCAAATGGTCCTCATCCTGAGCCTGTCGAAGGACGAGGACCACGCACTCGCCCGAATCTCGGTCAGCGCTAATCCAGCAGCAGGCCCATGACGATGTCGTCGTCGACCGTGCCGTCCGGCAGCCGGCCGCGCCCGATCATCCGCCCCTCTATCCTGAAGCCCAGCCGTTCGTAGAGCCGCTGGGCGCCAGTGTTGGCCGCGCCGGTCCACAGCTCGATCCGGCCGACCGGCGGCGTCATGCTCCGGGCCGTGTCGATCAGGACGCGGAACAGGGCCGAGCCGACGCCCCTGCCCTGCCAGTCGGGATCGACCGCCACGGTCAGGTCGGTCAGCACATGGGCGAAGATCGCGACCTTCATCCGCTCGACGTGCAATTCGCCGCACAGCGCCCCGTCCACGCTCTCTGCGACCAGGTTCACGCCGCCATCGGCAGAGGCCGCCAGAGCGTGGGCGACATAGTCGGCCGTCACCTCCTCGGGCTGGCGGGCCAGGCCGCCAGGCTGGGCGGCGACCTTGCGATGCAGCGCCAGGACGGCGGCCGCGTCATCAGCCGTGGCGGGACGAACGGTGAAGTCGCGCATGATCAGGCGGCTCGCTGGAACGGATAGAAGTCGCCGCCAAGGTCGAGGATCGCGGTCAGTTCGTCCAGCGCCTCACGGCTCTCGACGATCAGCGACGGGTCGGCCAGGTCGGCTGGCGCCAGGCGGTCGCGATAGCGGCGCTCCGCCCAGGCGTTCAGCCGCCCGTGCAGGATCGCGTCGAACCGCTGGCCGGAGTTCGCGGCGGCCAGTTCAGCGTCGGTCAGCACGACCCGCAGCCGCAAACAGGCCGGGCCGCCGCCATTGCGCATGCTTTGGCGCACATCGACATACTCCACCCGGCCGATCGGGCCGTTCGAACTGGCCAGCGCCTGCGCCGCTGCGTGGGCTCGCGGATTGTCGCGCGTCTCGCCCGGGGCCAGCAGCACCAGGCGATCCTCGCCGGGAAGGACCAGGAGCTGGGAATTGAACAGATAGCTCTTGACCAGGTCTTCCATCGGCAGGTCGGCCTCGCTGATCTCGACGAAGGCCGGTTCGAACAGGCCGTCGGCGGCGCGGCGGACCTCCGCCTCCATCGCCGCGCGATCCTCGAAGGCGCGCTCGTGGAACAGCAGGCACTCACGCGTGCCGACGCAGACCACGTCGTTGTGGAACGCCCCGCCGTCGATCGCCGCCCGGCCCTGGCGGGCGAACACGCCGCGCGCCGCGCCGTGACGGCGCTCGACCGCCTCGAAGGCCTCGCGGGTCTGGCGGGCCGGATAGCGGCCTTCCCAGCGTTCCCAGGCCTCACGGCCCCAGACGAACAGGTTCACGCCCGACTCCCCATGCTCGGCGCACAGCCGTACATGGTTGGCCGCGCCCTCGTCGGCGAAGTGCGGTTGGGCCGGCAGCGGATCGTGCACGGCGAACCGGGCCTCATCCGGGAACAGGCGGCGGAGCGACCGGGCGGTCTGCGGCCCCTCCAGGCTGCGATGCAGGTTGGTCAGCAGGTTGGCGGGGGTGAAGTGCACGCGACCGTCGGCCGTGTCGGCGCTGGGCGTCACCGTGGCGGCGTTGGCCGCCCACATCGGCGAGGCCGAGCAGGCCGCCGCCGCCAGGGCCGGCGCGTCCTTCCAGGCCTTTTCCAGCACGCTGGCGTCCGAGCCCGAAAAGCCGATCGACCGCAGCAGGGCCAGGTCCGGACGCTCGTGCGGCGGCAACACGAACTGCGGCACGCCCCAGTCGGCCAGCTTGCGCATCTTGGTCAGGCCCTCCAGCACCGCGGCCCGCGGATCGGAGACTTCGCCGGCGTTGGCCTGGCTGGCGATGTTGCCCGGCGACAGGCCGACATAGGAGTGGGTCGGCCCCACCAGGCCGTCGCAATTGGCCTCGACCGCGCGCGAGGTCATTCGTGCAGGCCCTTGATATCGCCGAGAGTATTGACCACGCCTTGCGCCTCGAAACTGGCCACCGGATAGGCGCAGTAGTCGGCGGCGTAATAGGCGCTGGGCCGATGATTGCCAGAACTGCCCAGGCCGCCGAACGGCATGGTCCCGGCCGCGCCGGTCGTTGGCCGGTTCCAGTTGACGACGCCCGCCCGGATCCGCTTCAGGAAGTGATCCCAACGCGTTGTTTCATTGGAGATCAGTCCCGCGGACAGACCGTAGCGCGTGGCGTTGGCGGCGGCGATCGCGTCCTCGAAGGAGGCGACCCGACGCACCTGCAGCAGCGGCGCGAACAGCTCCTCGTCCGGCACCGTCTCGCCCGTCACGTCGACCAGGCCCGGCGAGACGAACGCCCCGCTCAGGCCGTCGACGCCCGTCATGGCGCGCACGGCCTTCCCGGGCATGGCCTTGGCGCCGGCCAAGGCCTGGGCGGCGGCGCGGTCCGAGATCAGCGGCCCCATGAAGGGCTCCTCGCGACCGTTCCAGGGACCGATCACCAGGCGCTCGGACAGGGCCGCCACGGCGTCGATCACCGCCCGCCCCGCCGCGTCGTCCGACACGATCAGGCGCCGGGCGCACGAACAGCGCTGGCCGGTGGTGATGAAGGCCGACTGCACGACCAGGGCCGCCACGGCCTCGGGATCGCCGGCGTCCCAGACCACCAGCGGGTTGTTGCCGCCCAGCTCCAGGGCCAGGATGACGTCGGGCCGGTCAGCGAAGTGGCGGCGGAAGAAGGCGCCGGCGGCCGCCGAACCGGTGAACAGCAGGCCGTCGATCTCCTGGTCGATCAGGGCTTGGCCGACCTCGCGGCCGCCCTGCACCAGGTTGATGACGCCGGGGGGAACGCCGGCCGCCTCCAGGGCCTCGATCAGCAGCTGGCCGGCCAGGGGCGTCTCTTCCGACGGCTTGAACACCACCGTGTCGCCGGCCAGCAGGGCCGGCACGATGTGGCCGTTGGGCAGGTGCCCCGGGAAGTTGAACGGCCCGAGCACCGCCATCACCCCGTGCGGGCGATGGCGTAGCACCGCGCGGCCGAACGCCATGTCGCTGGCGTGCTCGCCGGTCCGCTCGTCATAGGCCCTGATCGAGGCGTCGACCTTGCCGGCCATCGAGCCCAGCTCGGCCTTGGTCTCCCACAACGCCTTGCCCGTCTCGCGGCTCAAGGCCTCGGCGAAGGTCGCCGTGCGGGCGACCAGCACGTCCTTGTAGCGGCGCAGGACGGCGATGCGTTCTTCGCGCGGCAAGTCAGCCCAGGCCGGAAAGGCCTTGCGGGCCGCCGTGACCGCCGCCGCCACGTCGGCCGGACTGGCCGTCGCCTGGCGCCATATGACCTCGCCGGTGGTCGGATCGACCGAGGTCGCCTCGGCCCCCGCGCCCGCCCGCCAGACGCCCTCGATGAACACGCCGCCGCTCATGCCTTCACCCGCACCATTTCGCCGTCCTTGACGCCCAGGGCCGCCGCGGCGTCCCGTCCGATGATCGCGCTCTCGCCGTCGACCAGCACCGGGGCGCGCACCGCCCGGAAACGGGCCACCGCGCCCGAGCAGATCAGGGCCTCCTCGCCATAGGCGTCCTCGCCCAACCGCACGCACAGCCGCCGGCCCTCGCGCACCGTCTTGATGTCGTCGCGCCGCGCCGCCACGGTCGGACCAGCGTCGAAGATGTCGATCAGGCCCGAAAAGCGGAAACCTTCGCTCTCCAACATGGCCCGGGCGGCCTCGCCCTCGCGGTGCACGCGGCCGATGGTCTCGGACGCCGCCTGCGGAAGCAGCTCGGCATAGATGGGATGGCGCGGCGCCAGGTCGAGGATGAACTGGCCGTCGGTCGAGGCGCTCATCATGTCGGCCTCGTCGAACTCCAGCCGGAAGAACTTGCTGGCGACGTGGTCCCAGAACGGACAGCTGCCGTCGACGTCGAACCAGCCGCGCAGCTCGGCCAGCACCATCTCGGCGAAGCGCTGCGGCTCCAGGCCGATCAGCATGTAGCGCGACTGGGCCAGCAGTCGCCCAGCCCCGCCCTTGCGGCGCTCGGGCTTGAGGAACAGGGACCCGACCTCGGACCAGCCCGCGCATTCGTTGACCAGCACCAGGGCCCGGTGGTCGAAGCGCTTGTCCAGGGTGGGCGAGGACTGGGCCAGGGTCACCACCCGGAACGAGAAGTGCGGGCGCTTCAAGCCCACCCCCGCCTTGACCCCGGCCACGCCGACGACGTCGCCTTCGGCCAGGTCCTCCAGCATCAGGGTGTACCAGGCCTCCGGCGCGGCGACTTCGGAGTGGAAGCTGGCCTGGGACAGGTCCAGGCGGGCGCGCAGGGTCTGTTCGTCCTCGGGCAGGCTGGTGAAGCCGCGACCCGACAGGACGGCCAGCTCCATCAGGCTGTCGAAATCGGCGGGCATGGCGGGGCGGACGACGAGCATGTTTCAGACGGTCTCCGCGAGGTCGGTCATGGCGGCGCGCAGGGCCGGACCGTCGATCTCGCCGCTGGCCAGTTTCATCAGGATCAGGGCCGACAGCTGGGCGCGCTCGACGAAGCTGTCGGGCCAGGCGTGCTCGGCCTCGCTGTGGATGTCGCCGCCCCGCACCCCCAGGGTGTCGACGTTGGGCAGGCCCGAGGCGAACAGGTTGTTGCCCTCGCAGACCCCGCCGGACGGCTTCCAGGCGATGTCCTGGCCCAGCAGCGCGCCCACGTCCTTGATCGCCCCGAACAGTCGCTGCTGGGCGGCGTTGAACGGCTTCGCGCCGCGGGTGATCCGGCCGTGAAGGTGAGCGTGCAGCCCCTCGCCCGTCGACGCGACGATCTTGTCGACCTCTCTTTCGAACCAGGCGGCGTCATCGGCGGCGGGGAAGCGCAGATTGAACCGCACCACGGCCACGTCGGGCACCATGTTCAGCGGCGAACCGCCGTCGATCTTGGCGATGTTGCAGGTCACGCCGTCGCGCAGGCCGTTCAGGGCGTGCAGGGCCTGGGCGATGCGGGCGGCCTCCATCACCGCGTTGCGGCCGGCGGCGAAGTCGCGCCCGGCATGGGCCGCCTTGCCGTGGACCACGATATGGAAATTGCCCGAACCCTTGCGGGCGCTGGCCAGCGCCCCGTCGGCCAGGGCCGGCTCATAGGTCAGGCCCACATGCCCCAGGCGGGCGAACTGGGCCAGGATCGGGGCCGAAGCCACCGAACCGATCTCCTCGTCCGGCGACAGCAGCACGCGGTAGCCCACCTTGTGGGCCAGCGGATGGCGCTCGAAGGCCTCCAGCGCCGCCAGCATCACCGAAATCCCGCCCTTCATGTCGGCGATCCCCGGACCGTGCAGCGCGCCGTCGGGGCGCGTCGTGACCGCCTGGAAGCCGGAGGTCTCGGGATAGACGGTGTCGTAGTGGCCGGTCAGCACGACCTGCACCGACGCTTCGGGCCGCACGACCACGGCGATCGCCGCCGGATGGGTCTGCTCTCCGACGCGACCGTCGGCCCCGACCTCGGGCGAGGCGCCCAGCGGGATATCGGTCGGCGCGGCCGGCAGGTTTCCGAAGGCGTCGAGCAAAACTTGCCGTTGGCGCTCGAGGCCAGCCCTGTGCCGGCTTCCCGAGTTGATGGCGCACCAGGCGACCGCACGATCGACGATCAGCGGGCCCTGATCGGCCAGATGTCGCAGAACGGCGCGATCCTCGTCATTGAGTCGCATGAATCCACTGTCTCCCTCAGTTCAAACTAAACCAAGGGCCGCGGACAATTCGTGCTTCCTCGAACCCGGAAACCGGTCGCCCGCGCAACAGCCTTGCTCCGAACAAGCCCCGGCCCGGTCAAGGCCAGGGTCGGAGTTCGGATCGGTCACTGCATGCCTCCATCAGCTTGTCGAGCCGACGGCGCGGACGAGGCGGAGGCGCGCTAGTTGTAGTCCTTTCTCCAGCGGACCGAAAGCTGGGCGTCGCCCTGGCTGCCGATCTTGGAGACCAGCGACAGGGCCCGGCGCACGCGCCACTCGACCTGGGCCGAAGTGCCTTCACGGCCGCCGCCGATGATCTCGACATAGACGTCGTCGGTCACGTACTTGCCGCCGGAGACCGTCATGCCCGTGGCGCTCTCGGCGAACGACAGGCGGTCCAGCCCGGCCAAGCTGCGCAGGTTGCCGATCACGTCGAAGCCGCCGCCGCCGGCCAGGGCGGCCAGGGCCGAGGCCAGCTGCGCCGCCTCGATCGGGGTCAGGTTGGCGGCTGACGAGCCAAACAGCACCTGCGACAGCACCTCGTCCTGCGGCAGCTCGGGCTTGGAGGTCAGGGTGATCTCGGGCTTGGCCGCGGTGCCCTGCACCTTGACCACGGCGGTCAGGGCCGGATCCTCGCGGGTGGCGGTCAGGTCCAGCCGGATGCGGTCCAGCTGCGTGGCCAGGCGGACCGTGCCGTTCTGGTCGAACTCGAAGCGCTTGCCGGCGAAATCGTACTCGCCGCGCACCATCCGCGCCTCGCCGTCCAGGACCGGGCTGTTGGTCGAGCCGCCGACATGGGCGTTCAGCGACAGTTCGACGTCCAACCCGCGACCACGCACGAAGATGCGGCGCGGCGCGGTCAGGGTGACGTCCAGCAGCATGCCGCTGCCGGGTTCGACCTTTCGGGCCTCGACGCCCTGGTCCATCTCGTCCGGCCGGTTGCGCTCGACGACATCCATCGAGACCACGCCCGCCGGGGTCTTGGTCTGGGCCGAAACGTCGGCGCGGTCGATGACCAGGGCGCCGGCCATCTTGACCTTGCCGTCGGCGCCGCGATTGACCGTGGTCTGGCCGCTGGCCGTGGCCGAGGCTAGTTCGTTGTCGATGACCCGGAAGCCCTTCAGGTCCAGCTTGAAGCTGCCCAGGCCGCCGCGGGCCAGGCTGATCCGGCCCGAGCCCGACATCGTGCCGCCCTGGCCGTCGCCCGCCGAGACCTGGCTAACGTCGATGGCGTTGTCGGCCAGGCCCACGCGCACGATGACGTCGCGCAGGCTGAGGCCCGTCTGGCCGTCGTCGACCCGGCCGCCCTCCAGGCTGGCGCGGCCCGTCAGGCGCGGATCGGCCAGGGTGCCGGCCAGTTCGCCCTCGGCGTCGATCTTGCCGGACACGCTGCGCTCGGAGCTGCCCAGGAGATCCCACAACGGCTTGATCTCGCCCTGGGCCGTGAACTGGCCGCGCACCGCACGCTGGCGATTGATCGCCAGGTGGAACGGCTTGGCCGAGGCCTCCGTGGGCAGGACCACCTCGGCCCTGGCCTGCAGACCCTGGCTGGTGGTGCTGGTGGCGTTGATCGTCATGGTGTTGTCGCGCAACACGCCACGGATCTCGGCGTTCAGGGCGCGGTCGGTGCGAGGACCGCGCTCGCGGGCTCCGATCAGGTTGGCGTCGAACTCGCCGGTCAGGGTCGGGCCCGACCCGCTGAGCGTCAGTTGGGCGTCGACCTTGCCGGCCATGTCGGGATTGATCGCGGTGAGGCTGACGCCGGTCAGCTGGGCGCGCAGCGTGGCCAGGTCGCCGCCGACGTCGGCGTCGAGATCGGCCGCGCCGTCACCAACCGACAGCCGCAGACGGGCGTTGGTCCGCGGGCCGCCGAACCGGATCTGGGCGGCTTCGCGGGTCTTGATCTCGGTGCGCGCCATGGCGCCGGCCGCGTCGAGGGCCAGGAGGTATTCCGGACCCGACTGGGTCAGCACGCCCGAGCCGTTCAGCTTCCAGCGGCCGGACGGAGCCTCGCCTCGCGCGTCGACGGTCAGCGGCAGGCGCGCCATCGGACCGGCCGCCTTGATGCCGGCATGCCGGACCTTCCACGCCCCGCCGACGATGTCGTCGGCGGCCAGGTCGAGCTGGGCCACGGGCCCCGCCGGGCCGTCGGTGATCTTGGCCGTGCCGGCGACCCGGCCCTGGGTCAGGAAGGCGCCCGGCCCGACCGCCACCACGAGGTCGGCCGTGGCCGGGCGGCCGCTGCGGAGCGACACCGCGCCCTTGGCCTTGGCGCCGCCGGCGTCGACGTCCAGGTCGGACAGCTCCAGCCCGCCCGGCGCGAAGCTGAACGCCGCTCGCCCCTTGGCCGGCCCGTACTGGCTGCCCGCCGCGATGGAGGCCGTCCCGTCCCCGCCGTCCGCTCGCTTGGCGAACGACAGGACAAGGTGAGCGTCCTTCAGCGGCAGGCGCGGCACGTCGATGGAGTCGAAGTCGGCGATCAGGTCGACCCTGGGCGCCGTCAGCGTCCCGGTCACCGCGCCCGTGCCCCTGGCCTTGCCGGCGACCTCGATCGGCCCGGCGACGAACGGTCCCGTAGCGGTCCAATCCAGCTTGAAGCCCAGCGCCGGTCCCGGGCCGAGCACGCCCGAGCCGCGGACCGAGGCGGCTGCCCCGTCCAGCTTGGCGTCGGCCACCGACAACCGTTCGTTGGCCCAGGAGGCCCGGGCGTTCAGCCGCGGGGTCTTGCCCAGCAGGCGGTCGAGTTCGGCCAGACCGGTCGCGAAGTTGCCGCCCCGCGCATCGACGCTCAGCAGCCAGGGCTTGCCGACGCCTTGGCTGGCCGACCATCGCGCCGTCGCCTGCCCCTTCATGCCGGGGTGAACCGGGGACAGGGAACCGACCCTGGCCTCGCCCTTGAACGACAGGCCGCCGAGGATGCCGCGTTCGCCTTCGGCGATGACGGTCAGGTTGGGGGCCTGGACCTTGGCCGAACGGATCAGGAAGCGACCGTCCTTCAGCCGCGCCCCTTCGAACTGGGCCGATGGCGCGCGGCCCAGCACGGCCAACAGCCCCTGCCCGCCGCCGCCCTCGCTGGTGGCCGCGCCCTTGAGGCTCAGCTCGCCCCGCTTCCAGCCGACGGAAGCCGGTCCCCGGACACGCGCCAGGCGATAACCAAGCAGGGACAAGTCCCGGACATCGACCCGGCCGTCGATCGACAGACCGTCACCGGCCAGGTGAAGGACGCCTTCCGCGACGCCCGCGCCCATGGTCGGCAGCGGCGTCACGCGCGACAGGTTCCCGACCTTGGCGGAGAAGTTCAGTCCGGCGGGCGCGGTGATCCGCTTGCCCAGGTCGGCCGGGCCGTGGGCGACCAAGCTCAGGTTCTGGCTGTCGACTTTCACGTCCAGGTCACTGAACGCCCCGCTCTTGCGCCCGACGATCGAGAAGCGGGCGTCGGCTCCGAACATCTTCTCCTCACGGTCGGTAAGGGTCGAGGCCGCCAGGTCGATATGGCCCGTCGCCGAACCGCCCTGTGGCGTCCAGGCGCCGCCGGCCTTCAGCGGCGTGGCGTCGCCGGACCGCGCCAGCAGGGTGAACGCGCCCTGGCTCATCGTGCCGTGGGCCTTGGCGTTCAGGTCGAAAGGCCGGTCGGGCGACAGCCCCATCGCCCCGGCCAGGGCTCCGCCATTGGCTTCCTGGGCCTCGGCGTCGAGCAGCAGGGTCTTGTCGCGCCCGAGATCAAAAACCAGCTTCAGGTGATCGCCGACATGCAGGCGGCTGATCGCCTTCAAGGCGCCTTTCTGGCCGCCCAGCCGCTCGGACTCGTAGTCGCCGCTCAGGTCGAAGTCGCCGGCCTGACGGCTGAATTCCGGCCGGGTGATCAGGCGCAGGGCGACCCGGTCCAGGTCCACCGAAACCGGCGCGACGCTGGACTTGCCCGCGGGGGTCAAGGTCGGGCGGCGCAGCACCACCACCTGGCGGGCCGTGATCTCGTCGGCGTGGAACCGGCGGTAGAACAGTTCGGCCGGGCGCCAGTCGACATAGAGGTCGGCAGCCTCGAGCCAGACGCCTTTTTCGTCGCTGATCGTCAGACGGCGCACCCCGAACGCGTTCCAGATGTCGCCCGTCAGGCCCTCGATCTTCAGCCGGCCGATGCGGCCCAGCTTCAGCCCGCTGGTGCGAGCTTCCAGGAAGGCGCGGCCCTGAGGCGTAATCGCGCCGAAGCGCACGCCGCCCAGCAGCACGGCGACCAGCACCACCAGGCTGACCGAAATGATGATGACCAGGCCCGGCCAGCCGATCTTGCGCGCGACCTTGGTCGCCGTCTCGGCGACGGCGTCCGCACCCTCTTCAGGCGGTGGGGCTGCGTCGGTCAAAAGGCCTGCCCGATGCTGATATAGACCTGGAACGCCGGGTCGCCCGATCGCCGGCTGACCGGCATGGCGATGTCGGCCCGGATCGGCCCGAAGCCCAGGTCGTAGCGGACGCCCACGCCTACGCCGACTCCGAAATCATCGCCGTTGGGCCATTTGTCGACCCCGACAGCGCCGGCGTCGATAAAGGCCACCGCCCCCCAGGTGTCGGTGAACTTGTGGCGCAGCTCGAGCGAGCTTTCCAGCAACGACAGGCCGCCCTGCGGCGTGGTGGTGTTGTCGATCCGCGGCCCGATGGCCTGGTAGGAAAAGCCGCGCACCGACCCGCCGCCGCCGGCGTAGAAGCGTTTGGAGGCCGGCACCTCCGGCATGGTGCCGCCCAGGATCTGCCCGGCCTTGATCCGGCCCGCCAACACGGTGCGCGCGCCCTCGCCGAACGGCAGATAGGCCGTGCTTTGGGCCTGGACCTTCATGAAGGCCATGGTCAGGTCGCCGGTGATCGCGGTCGGCTCGGCCCGCACGTCCAGCCGCCATCCCTTTGTCGGATCCAGCACGCTGTCGGACCGATCCCAGGCCTGCGCGCCCAGTAAGGTGAAGGTGGCGAAGTTCTGCCGGATGTCGGTGGTCACGCCGTTGGCGGTGGTCGGCGAATCGATCTGCGAGACGTCCAGCGACACGCCGTAGGTACGATAGATGGTCGGCTGCAGACGCCGCGTCAGGTCGGCACCGATGTGGGCGCCGGTTTCGGTATAGGCGTCGGTGTTGTCGCGGAAGATGGCGGTGTTCAGCTTCAAGGTCTGCTGACTGCGCCGCCAGTGCGGCAGGGCCAGCTCGGCCTCCAGGCGGCTGTCCAGCTTGGCCAGGCGCGCCGTCAAGGTGGTGGTGTCGGCCCTGTGGAGGCGGTTGTACCGGATCCACTTGGCGTCCACGCCCGGCCCGTCGGTGCTCGAATAGCTGGCGCCCAGCTCGATCGTCTTGGCTTTGCGATCCGCCAGGGTGACGATCACCGGCCGCAGGCCGTCCGGAGTCGCCTTGTCCTTGGGGGCCAGCGACACCGAAACCGTGTCATAGACCCCCGTGTCGCGCAGCCGCCGCTCAAGCTCGGCGATGTCGTCGGGCTCATAGATGTCGCCCGACTTCCAGGGCGCCAGGTGCTGCACCCAGGCGGACTTGGAGCGTCCCTGGGTGACGACCTGTATGCCGTCAACATGGGTCAGATCGCCGGCCGCGATGTGGAAGGTCGGACGCACCGTGTGGTCGGCGTGATCGACCACGACCTCGCGCGGCTCGGCCGCGGCGTCCGCATAGCCCAGCTGCTGCACCTGGGAGACCGCGCGCCCCTCGGCCGCCAACACGTCGGCGGCCCGGCCCGGCGCGCCCGGCGTCAGCCGGATGACGCTCTGGGCCCGCTGGGCGACGCCTTCGTCGGGCGGCGTTCCGCTCCAGGCCAGCTGGGGGTCGGCGATCACGAAGACCGGCCCCGGCGTGATCTTGAGAATGGCGCGCGGCGGATCGGCCTCGGAGACGTCCGGTTCGACGACATAGCCGTAATAGCCTTCCGAGCGCAGCACGGCGACGGCCTCGTCGCCGGCGTCGCGGGCTCGGCGGCGGGCTTCGGAGCGGCTGCGCGCCGGCTGCTTGGCCTCGGTCATGGCGCGCTGGATCGCCTCGCGCAGCGCACGGTCTTCGACCCCGGTGACGGTCGCCGCAGGCTCGGCCGCATTGGCATGGCCTGCGACCATCAGGGTCGCCGCGGTCACGCCAAGGGCAAATCTCTTACGCACCAAGCCTTCCGATTCCCGCGTGGAGCGCCCCCGAACCCCTGTAATCGCCCCCCCGCCGGCTGTCACGCGGTGAAATGTAATCAAACGCTTCCGGCCGCGGGCCTGCATGCGCCAGAGCGGCGCCCAAATGTTGGGCAGGACCGCACATTTCGTCATCGCGGCAAGAAAAGCACCGCTTGCGCCCTTCGCGCGTTCTAGGCTGGATCGGGACGCGCCGCCTCACTGCGGCGCGAAGGGCGGACAAAGTGGACACGGGCGTGGCGGCGAAAATCCAGGACATCGACGATACTCCCACCTTGCCGATGACCGGGGCGGCCTATCTGCCCGGCGTGGCCTATGACGAGATGATCGCCCACGGCGGCGACGTGCGGGCCCACTATGCGGCGCTGCAGAGCCGGATCTCCACGCTCGGGGCCGGCGAGCTGGCCGACCGGCAGCGGATGCTCGAGCGCTCGTTCCTGCTGCAGGGCATCACCTTCACGGTCTACGGGGCCGACAGCGCCACCGAGCGGATCATCCCCACCGACCTTTTCCCACGCATCCTGCCGGCCCAGGAATGGGCCAAGATCGAGGCTGGCCTGACCCAGCGCCTGCAGGCGCTGAACATGTTCCTGGCCGACATCTATGGCGAACAGCAGATCCTGATGGACGGGGTGGTGCCGCGCGAACTAGTGCTGGGCGCGCCCTCGTACCGTCGCGAGATGCAGAACCTCTACGTGCCGCACAAGGCCTACGCCAACGTCTGCGGCAGCGACCTGATTCGCGGCCAGGACGGCGAGTTCGCCGTGCTGGAGGACAATCTGCGGGTGCCGTCCGGCGTGTCCTACATGCTGGCCAACCGCGACGCCTCCAAGCGGACCTTCCCCGGCGCCTATCGCGAAGCCGGCGTGCGGCCGGTCGAACGCTATCCCGACCTGCTGCTGGCTACGCTCAAGAGCATGAGCGCCGACTGGCGGCCGAACCCGCAGGTCGTGGTGCTGACCCCCGGCGTCTATAACTCGGCCTATTACGAGCACGCCTATCTGGCGCGGCTGATGGGCGTGCCGCTGGTCGAGGGGCGCGACCTCGTGGTCCATGACAACATGGTCTACATGCGCACCACCACCGGCTTGCGCCGGGTGGACGTGATCTACCGCCGGGTGGACGACGACTTCATCGACCCCCTCACCTTCCGCCGCGACTCGTCGCTGGGCGCGGCGGGCCTGTTCAACGCCTACCGGGCCGGCAATGTGGTGATGTGCAACGCGCCGGGCACCGGCGTGGCCGACGACAAGGCCGTCTACGCCTTCGTGCCCGACATCATCCGCTATTACCTCGGCGAGGACGCCATCCTGCCGAACATCGAGACTTTCCTGTGCCGCGAGCCCGCCCAGCTGAGCCACGTGCTGGACAATCTCGACAAGCTGGTGGTCAAGGCGGTGGGCGCCTCGGGCGGCTACGGCATGCTGGTGGGCCCCCACGCCTCGGCCCGGGAGCGCTCGGAGTTCGCCGACGCCCTGAAGGCCGATCCGGCCAACTACATCGCCCAGCCGACCATCCAGCTGTCGACCGCCCCATGCCTCGTGGACGGCCGCATCGAGCCGCGCCACGTCGACCTGCGGCCCTTCATCCTGTCGGGCGAGAAGACCGTGGTCACGCCCGGCGCCCTGACCCGCGTGGCGCTGAAGCGCGGTTCGCTGGTGGTCAATTCCAGCCAGGGCGGCGGATCGAAGGACACCTGGGTCCTGGCCGAGGAGAACGGCCACAACGGCAATGGCGCCGGCCACTCTGCCGAAAAAGGAACCGGCCAATGATGCTCGCCCCCTTCCTGACTAAGGAGTGGCTCGCATGATGCTCGCTCGCGTCGCCGACAGCCTCTACTGGCTGGGCCGCTACATCGAGCGGGCCGAGCACCTGTCGCGCCTGTCGACGGTGATGCTCAACGCCACGCTCGACCAGACCGACACCGGGGCCGAGGCCGTGCGCATCGCGCTGTCGGCGGTCGGCGAGACCGACCTGACCGCCGGCGCCTTCGAGGCGGCCAAGGGCCTGGTCCTGGACCGCTCGGATCCCAACTCTGTGGTCTCGTCCCTGTCGCGGGCCCGGGAAAACGCCCGCCAGGTTCGCGACCAGATCACGACCGAGACCTGGGAGCGGCTGAACCTGCTCTATCTGAAGGTCATGGACCGCAACGCCGGCCGCGAGTTCGCCGACAATTCGGTGACCTTCCTGCACGACATCATCGCCGACGTGCACCTGTTCAAGGGCGCGGCCGACACCACCATGAGCCATGGCGAAAGCTGGCGCTTCATGATGGTCGGCATGTACCTGGAGCGGGCCCAGTTGATCGCCAGCCTGCTGGAGGCCTGCTTCGCCGAGGACAGCCCTAGGGTCAACGACCACCTGGCGCTGGTTAGCCTGCTGCGGATGGGCTGCGCGCTGGAGCCGTATCTGCGGGTCTACACCGCCGAGATCGAGCCGCGGCACATCCTGGAGTTCATGGTCTTCGACGAGGACTTCCCGCGCTCGATCCGCTTCGCCACCAGCCAGATCGAAAAGCACCTCAGCGAACTGGCCCGCCATGTCGAAGCCACCGGACGGGCCGCCCCCGAACGGCTGGCCGGCCGGCTAAAGGCCCGGCTGGAGTTCGCCGACGTCGGCGAACTGGAAAGCCAGGGCGCCGGCGAGCTGCTGACCACCGTCGCCAACGAATGCGCCCGCATCCACCAGGCGATCTACGAGACCTTCGTCGCCTACCCCTTGGAAATGCGCCTCCCCGCCTGAGGCGGGTCGCTTAGGAATACCGCCCGTGTTGCTCGAGATCCGCCACGTCACCCAGTACCATTACGAGCGGCCCGTCCGCGAAAGCCTGATGGAGCTGTGGATGCAGCCCCAGAAAGGCGCGCGCCAGCGGCTGGTCAGCTTCGAGCTGGACATCGAGCCGGCCGCCCAGATCTTCTCCTACGCCGACAGCTTCGGCAACGCCGTCTACCACTTCGACGTGCCCCAGCCGCATGACGGCCTGACGATCATCGCCCGCTCGGCCGTCGAGACCGAGCCGGTGCACGAATGGCCAATGCCGCTGGACATGGGCGAGTGGGAGCGGCTGAAGAGCGCCTTCGTGAAGGGCGAGTGCTTCGACTACCTGCAGCCGCACGGCTTCGTCCAGGTGACGCCGGCCCTGGAGACCTTCATCGCCGAGCACGATCTGGACGCCCTGCGCCGCCGCGATCCGTTCTCGGCGGTCCAGGCCCTGTGCGACACGATCTACAAGGCCTTCGAGTACCAGCCCGGGGTCACCGACGCCGACAGCCCGATCGACCTGGCGCTGAGCGCCGGCCGCGGCGTCTGCCAGGACTTCGCCCATGTGATGCTGGCCGTCTGCCGCGCCTGGGGCATCCCGGCCCGCTACGTCTCCGGCTACCTGTTCACCGACCGCGAAGCCGGCGACCGCTCCGATCCCGACGCCACCCACGCCTGGGTCGAGGTGTTCCTGCCCAGCTATCGCTGGGTGGGCTTCGACCCGACCAACAATGTGATGGCCGGCGAACGCCACGTGGCCGTGGCCGTCGGCCGGGACTATGGCGATGTCACCCCGTCGCGCGGGGTCTACAAGGGCGATTCCGAGAGCCACCTGGCGGTCGGCGTCTCGGTGCGCCGGGCCCGGGCGGCCGTGGCCGAGCCGGAATTCCTGCGCCTGCCCCGCCCCTCGGCCCCGTTCGGCTCGGCCAATCGCCGCCGGGCCAGCGCCGACGCCATCCGCGAACAGCAACAACGCCAGCAGCAGCAGTAGACCGGCGTTCGCCTAGACCGGGTAGACGTGGCTCTTGCGGGCCGCGATTCTGACCGTCCCGGCGAACTGCGCGGCCTCGGACCGCGAGGCGCAGACCTCGACGGCGCGCCCGTCGGCGGCGGTGGCGGCCACGGTCGTCAGGGCGCCCTGCACGTGGGCCCGGTCGACCCGGACCTCGAAGCCGCCCTCGTCCAGGGCGAAATCGTGAGGCCGCACGAACGCCACGGCCGCCCCGTCGCGGACGCCCTTGGCCGAAAACGAGACCGCGCCCGAGGTGAACCGGCCGCCGGCGACCGTCCCCTCGAAGCGGTTGGCCTCGCCCACGAAGCCGCAGACGAACGGCGTGGCCGGATTGTCGTGAACCTCGTCGGGCGTGCCGATCTGCTCGATGCGGCCGGCGTTGAGGATCGCGACCCGGTCCGCCAGGCCCAGGGCCTCTTCCTGGTCGTGGGTGACGAAGATGGTGGTGACGCCGGTGGCGTCGTGCACCCGGCGCAGCTCCTTGCGCAGCGACTTGCGGACGGTGGCGTCCAGGGCGCCGAACGGCTCGTCCAGCAGCAGCACGCTGGGCTGCACGGCCAGGGCGCGCGACAGGGCCACCCGCTGGCGTTGGCCGCCCGACAGCTGCGAGGGGTAGCGCTTGCCCAGGCCCTCCAGCTCGACCAGCTTCAGCAGTTCGTCCACCCGGCGGGCGATCTCGGCCTTGGGCGGCTTGTCCTGGCCCTTCCGCACGTCCAGGCCGAAGGCGATGTTGCGCGCCACGGTCATGTGCTTGAACAGGGCGTACTGCTGGAACACGAAGCCGACGCGCCGGGCCGCGGCCGAGGCGAAGGTCACGTCCTGGCCCGCGAACAGCACCTGGCCGGCGTCGGGGAACTCCAGGCCGGCGATGGTGCGCAGCAGGGTCGTCTTGCCCGAGCCCGACGGACCCAGCAGCGCCACGAGTTCGCCGTCGGCGATCTCCAGGTCGACACTGTTCAGGGCCGGATAGCGCCCGAACTTCTTTTCGACGGAACGGATGGAAATGGTCATGGGAGCGTCTTCGTTCCGGTCATCTAGTGGCCGCCGCCGCGCTTGACGTCGGGTTGGGCGATCTCGAGCAGGCTCTTGAGCACCAGGGTCACGATCGCCAGCAGGCAGAGCAAGGCGGCGACGGCGAAGGCGGCGACGAAGTCGTACTCGTTGTACAGGATCTCCACGTGCAGCGGCATGGTGTTGGTCAGGCCGCGGATGTGGCCGCTGACCACCGAGACCGCGCCGAACTCGCCCATGGCCCGGGCGTTGCACAGCAGCACGCCGTACAGCAGGCCCCAGCGCACGTTGGGCGCGGTCACCCGCCAGAAGGTGTAGAGGCCCGAGGCCCCCATCGACACGGCGGCCTCCTCCTCCGACACGCCCTGCTCCTGCATCAGCGGGATCAGCTCGCGGGCGATGAACGGGAAGGTCACGAAGATCGTCGCCAGCACGATGCCGGGCACGGCGAAGATGATCTTGATGTCGTGGTCGATCAGGTGCTCGCCGAACCAGCCCTGCAGGCCGAAGACCAGCACGTAGATCAGGCCCGCCACCACCGGCGACACCGAGAACGGGAGGTCGATCAGGGTGATCAGCAGGGGCTTGCCCGGGAAATCGTGCTTGGCGATGGCCCAGGCGGCGCACAGGCCGAACAGGGCGTTGAACGGCACGGTGATCCCCGCCGTGATCAGGGTCAGCTTGATCGCCGCCCAGGCGTCGGGCGTCGTGATCGCGTCCAGCGCCGGCCCCAGCCCCTTGCGCAGGGCCTCGGCGAACACCGCCGCCAAGGGCAGGATCAGGACCAGGCCGAGGAAGAGCAGGACCAGGCCGACGACGACGATCTTGGCCCACAGCGGATCGTCGGTCGGATGGCGGAAATCGGCCTTGGTCGGGACGGCCATCAGACGAACCTCCGCGACCAGGCCTGGATGGCGTTGATGACCAGCAGCATCAGGAACGAGACGCCCAGCATGACCAGCGCGATGGCCGCGGCGTTGGCGTATTCGAACTGCTCCAGCTGGATGATGATCAGCAGCGGCGCGATCTCGGACTTGTAGGGCATGTTGCCGGCGATGAAGATCACCGAGCCGTACTCGCCGACCCCACGGGCGAAGGCCAGGGCGAAACCGGTCAGCCAGGCCGGCCCCAGGGCTGGCAGGATGATCCGGCCGATGGTGGCGAAACGGCCCGCGCCCAGGCTGGCCGCGGCTTCTTCCACGTCGGCCGACAGGTCGCGCATCACCGGCTCCAGGGTGCGGACCACGAACGGCAGGCCGATGAAGATCAGGGCGATGGTGACGCCGACCGGGTTGTAGGCCGCCTTGATCCCCAGCGGGGTCAGGTACTGCCCGACCCAGCCGTTGGGGGCGTACAGCGTGGCCAGGGCGATGCCGGCCACGGCGGTGGGCAGGGCGAACGGCAAGTCGACCAGGGCGTTGACCACGGCCTTGCCGGGAAATTCGTAGCGCACCAGGGCCCAGGTGGTCAGCACCCCGAAGACCCCGTTGATCACCGCCGCCACGAAGGCCGCGCCGAAGGTCAGGCGATAGGCCGCCATCGCCCGTTCCGAAAAGGCGGCCGCGACGAACTGGGCCGGCGACAGGGCCGAGGCCTTGATGGCCACCGCCGACAGCGGGATCAGCACGATCAGCGACAGGATGGTCAGGGTTACGCCCAGGGTCAGGCCGAAGCCTGGAATGGCCGAGCGCCGGCGAAACAGCGGGCGGCGCGGGGCGGGCGTCTTGTTCGCCGAAGAGGGCGGCGCGGAGATCGTTTCGGCGGTCATCGGGTGATCGTCGTCCAGCATCCGCGTCGGGCCCCGGAAGGAGCCATGAAAACAGGAACGCGCCAAGCCGCGAATTGGCCAAGGTGCGGTGAAGTTGGAGCGGCTTAAATCCCTACACGGCCGGTCGGGTCAATTGAGTTCATCGAGGGGGGAGGACAGAAAAACTGCGGCCGACGCCGTTCCCCCCTCCGGCCCAACGGGCCATCTCCCCCAGAGGGGGAGGATCTAATCGCGCTAGATGCTCCCCCGCTGGGGGAGCTGTCGCGTAGCGACTGAGGGGGTCTTCGGCGGACACAGGTTCGCACTCACGCGCCGAAGCTGCGATCGGATGGGAAGGGTGCGAAGCGCCCGGGCCTCGCCCGGAGTAGCTTTGATGTTTGTACCGTTTCGACGAAGTTCGAGCGCTTCGCGTGGAGCCGTTATCCGGAAGCCTTCGGGTCGCGGATTTTTAACCCGCTCCGATGGAGACCCCCGACGGGCAGGACGTTGGCTCCGTCCTGGACCGCCCGGGCGATTTCAGCCCGGGCCTGCTGGCCCTATCCGCCTATCCGGGCGCCGGAGTTTCGTCGCGACTGAGGCGAACCTGCTCCGAACCGACCTGGACGCTTCCGAAGAAGCACGGCGGACAAGGCCTTCCCGCTCGTCCACCCCTGAAAGCCGCATCGGTCGCCGTACGTGCGCCCTCCCCATGCTCTCAGGTGCAAGCATTATGGGACAGGCTGGAAACCCAAGGATCGGAAACCTGCGTTTTCCTCCAAGGCTTTGATCTTTTTCGATGTTGTTTCGATGATCGCGGGGATAGACGCGCGAACCATGGACACCGGGCTCGTCGCATGGCTGAATCGCGGCCTAGATCGGGGGCTTTCCAGACATGACCGACGCCGCAGTGCAAAGGGGCTTCGAAGCCGCGCGCGTGTTGAAGCACGCCACGACGATCTTCCGGCGCGACGCTTTCAAGATCCTGCTGTTTTCAGCGCTTTTCGTCGCTCTGCCCGACCTGGGCATGGACGCCCTGACCCGGGTCTTCAGCAGGCCGGAGACAGGCTACGCCGCCCCGAATACCTGGATCATGATCTTAGTCAGCCTGCTGGTGTCCATGCTCGGCTCGGTCACCTTGCAGGCCGCGATCTCTCGCAGCGCCCTGAGCAGGCTGGAAAGCCCCCACACGGCCGGCGCCGCGCCGTTCGGCGGCGCCCGCGACTACCTGACCCTGCTGGCGCTCGGCGTCGTCACCAGCTTGGGAATCCTGGGAGGATTCGTCCTGCTGGTCATTCCCGGCGTCATCCTTTCCTTGGCGTGGATCGTGGTGGTTCCGGCCATGGTGACCGAACGCCTGGGCGTATGGGACGCGATCCGACGCAGCAACAGGCTGACGGGTGAGCGGCGCGGCGCGATCTTCGGACTGTCGCTGGCGGTCGGCGTGGTCTGGTTTGTCTTTGCCTGGCTTATCCAACTCGCCGCCAGCGCGGTCGGAAACCCTGTTGTCGACGCCATCGCGGAACCGGCGATGCAGGCCCTGTTAAGCATCGTCAACGCGCTCCTCGCCGTCTCGATCTATTACGAACTGCGCTGGAGCAAGGAAGGCACGCCGACGGATCGCCTGGTCGAAGTCTTCGCCTAGCTCTTGTCGAACTTGTCCTTGCGGCGCTTGCCCAGCAGCAGCCGCGACTCCAGCCGGCCGCGCAGGCCGGCGTAGTAGGCCGCCAGGAAGTCGCCGTTCGACTCGTCGGGCGCGGCGTTCCAGCCGATCTTTAGGCGGATGCGGGCGGCGACCAGGGCGATGGTCTTGGTCTCGTAGCGGCGCAGCACGTCCTCCAGCACGTGCAGTTCCTTGACCCCGTAGGCGTCCAGCTGGGCCATGGTGAACCGGAAGCGTTCCACGGCCGGCCGCGAGGTCTCCACCAGGTCGGGCGCCAGCTTGCGGGTCGGGGCCTTGACCACCCAGGTGCCGGCCACCAGGTCCCCCACCCGCAGGCGATCGCGATTGAACAGCGGGAACAGCAGGAAGACCGCGCACCACAAAAGACCCGCCAGGCTGATCCAGGCCCCCACCTGGTCGCCCTGCACGGCCAGGAAGCTGAGAGGCAGGTACAGCTCGATCTCTCGCATGGCGTTGCGGGCGAAGATGGCGTCGGCGGTCAGCCGGCCGCCGTTGCGGGCCGCCACGCGCAGGCCCATGGCCCGCTTGCCCGGCGTGGCCGCGCCCGGGGTCAGCTCGAACAGCACGAAATAGAGGTTGCGCAGCACGAAGAAGACCAGCACCGCCACCGTGCCGATCACCTCCCCGCCCTTGCCCTTCGAACCGATCATCGCCAGGCCCGCCAGCAGGGCGAAGGCGATCAGCGCCGCCACCATGATCAGCAGGTCGATCAGCAGGGCGGCGGCGCGCTCGCCCGCGTCGCCCAGGCGCAGCTTCAGGTCGACGCCCTCCGGCGTGACCAGCGAGCGGGCCTGGCGATCGTCGCCGGCCGTGGGGTCGCCGATCGCCACCGCCGTGGCGGCCTTGGTTTTCTTCCGAGTCGCCTTCATCCGACGACGCTCCGGCGGCGGGGCAGATAGAGATAGGCCGGCCAGGCGACCAGGGTGACCAGGCCGATCCCGTAGCGGGCGAAGTCGTTCTGGATCACCTGCCGCCCGACGCCCTCCAGGATGCCGGCGCAGAACAGCATGACCACCACCCCGCCCATCAGGGTGGCCGATTGCCGTCCCGCCTGGGCCATGGCCGCCGGCCGGCTGAGGTCGCCCGGGAAGGCCAGGGTCCAGCCGATGCGCAGACCCGCCGCCCCGGCCAGGATCACCGCCGAGATCTCGGTCACCCCATGGATCGCCAGCCAGCCGCCGGCCTCGAAGGCCAGGCCCTTCATGCCGAACGCCGCCAGAAAGGCCCCCAGCATCGCGCCGTTGTAGGCCATCAGCATCGAGGTCGGCAGGCAGAAGGCGAACCCCAGGGCGAAGGCGAAGATCGCCACGCCGGAATTGTGGGTGAACAGGAAGGCGGCGAACACCGACAGGCCCTTGTGCTCGCCTTGGTCGTAGAGCGTGGCGCGCATGGCCTCGACCGACGCCGTCGGCCCGCGCCCGCCCGCCAGGTCGCCCGGCACGAAGGCGCTGAACCAGTCGGGGTCGTGCAGGGTCAGGAAATAGGCCGCCAGCACCCCGACCAGGGTCAGCAGGAAGCTGGCCAGGGTCTCGCGCCACAGCGCCTTGGCGGCGTCCGGCCAGGCATGGCCGAAGAAGCCGCCCAGCCGCTCCAGGAAGTTGGACCGCGTGCCGTAGACCAGGAAATAGGCCCGGGTGCTGAGGCTCTCCAGATAGTCGACCAGCCCCTGGTCCAGAGAGGTGGCGCGGGCCACCGACAGCGAAGACAGCGCCTGGCGGTACAGCACCGGCAAGGCCAGCAGCTCTTCGTCGCTGAGCGCCTTGGCCGAGCCCTTGCCGACCTTGGTCAGCAGCCTCTCCAGCCGCCGCCAGTCGGCCTCGCGCTCGGCCCGGAAACGGTAGCTCTTCAGGTGCAGCTCGGCCATCAGAGCAGGTCCCGGCGCTTGAGGTCCAGATAGCTCGCCAGCAGGGCCGGCCCGATCTGGTCGGCCGGCGCCTCGACGATCTCCACGCCCATGCGGCGCAGACGGGTCACCACCACGTCGCGCTCGCGCAGCAGCGAGGCGGCGACCACGGCGCGCGAGACGTCGTCGGCGCTCTCGGGGGCCTTGCGCTCGATCGCCTCCAGCTCCTCGTCGCGCATCATCACGAACAGCACCAGGTGCTGACGCAACAGGCGGCCGACGTTCTCGAGCATCAGCTCGGCGCTGGTGGAGTCGGCGATGTCGGTGAACACCACGATCAGCGAGCGCCGCGACAGCTGGCCCGACAGCTGGGTCAGGCCCAGGGTGTAGTTGGTCTCCTCGGTCGAATAGTCGATCTTCGAGGCCAGGCGCTGCAGGGCGCCGAAGGCGTTGGGGCCCGAGGTGACGCCGCTGGAGACGTTGGGCCGGGCGTCGAAGCCGAACAGCCCGACCTTGTCGCCCATCTTCAGGCCCACATAGGCCAGCAGCAGGGTGGCGTTCAGGGCGTGGTCCAGGCGCGGCCGGCCCAGCAGCGACTGGCTCATCAGCCGGCCCGTGTCGATGGCCGCGACGATGTGGTGGTTGCGCTCGACGTGGAACTCCTTGGCCAGCAGAGCGCCGTGACGGGCCGACTGCTTCCAGTCGATGGCCCGGCGGTTCATGCCGGGTCGGAAATCGGTCAGGGCGTGGAAGTCGCTGCCGCCGCCCAGGTCGAGCTGCAGGCGATGGCCGACCGACGGGTCGCGCGAGAACAGCCGGAGGGCCTCCTCCTTGACGGCGGCGATGTCCAGCGTGACCGGGATCACCTTGTCCAGGGCGTCGTCGCGCTGCTTCCAGGTCAGGCCCAGCGGGCCCCGCCAGCGGGCCGAGACGCGGTGCACCCTGCCCTCGCCGCGCCGAACCGCGGTCAAGGTCAGCGGCAGGACGGCCTGGCGCTCGCGGGTGCGGGCCCGGCCATGGGCCGGCTCGGCCGCCAGCCGATCGTCCAGGTCGATGGCGAACTCCACGCTGCCCGGGGCCACGCCACGCGGGAACGACGCCTGCAACAGGGCCGGCTGGATCGCGCCGCTGGCCATCGAGCCCGGCGCGGTCAGGGTCAGTTGCATCCGGCGGCGGCCGGGCGCCAGCAGGGCGTCGACGAACAGCAGGGCCGCGACCAGGGCGATCCAGGCTGGCCCCACCAGCCACAGCCGCGCCGAGACGAGCGCCGCCGCCAGGGCCAGGGGCGCGCCCAGGACCATCAGGAAGATCGTTCTCGCCGTCGGATAGATCCGCACGCCCCGCCCCTAGCCGATCCGGCTCGCGACCGGGCTCATCGCGGGGCCTCGACCTGGTCGACCAGGCCGCGCACCACGTCGTCGACCTTGCGGCCCTCGATCTCGGCGGCCGGCGACAGGATCACCCGGTGGCGCAGGGCCGGCAGGGCCAGGGCCTTGACGTCGTCGGGGATCACGTAGTCGCGACCTTCCAGGGCCGCGCGGGCCCGGGACGCCACGGCCAGCATGGCCGCGCAGCGCGGCGAGGCTCCGCCCGACAGCTCGCCTGTGTCGCGGGTGGCCCGCACCACGCCGACGATGTAGCGGACGATGTCGTCGGTCAGGCGCACGGACGCCACGGCGGCCACGGCCTCGCCGATCGTGGCGGTGTCGCCGGCCGCCTCGACACCGAACGCTTCCGGCGAGGGCTGGCCCGTGCGGCCGCCGTGGCTGGCGACGATGGCGGTCTCCTCGGCCAGGCTGGGATAGGCCAGCACGTGCTTGAACAGGAAGCGGTCCAGCTGGGCTTCGGGCAGCGGATAGGTGCCCTGCTGCTCCAGCGGGTTCTGGGTGGCCACCACCATGAAGCGGTCGCTGAGCGCGTGGCGCTCGCCGTCCAGGGTGACATTGCGCTCCTGCATGGCTTCCAGCAGGGCGGCCTGGGTCTTGGGCGGGGTGCGGTTGATCTCGTCGGCCAGCAGCAGCTCGCAGAAGATCGGCCCCTTGACCAGGGTGAAGGCGCTGGTCTGGAAGTTGAACAGGTTGGCGCCCAGGATGTCGCCCGGCATCAGGTCGGGCGTGAACTGGATGCGGCCGAACTGCAGGTTCACCGCCTGGGCGAAGCACTGGGCCAGGAAGGTCTTGGCCGTGCCGGGCGGGCCTTCCAGCAGCACGTGGCCGCCGGCGAACAGGGCCGTCAGCATCAGGTCGATGGTGTCGTTCTGGCCCACCACGGCCTTGGCCGTCTGGGCGCGGATCCTGCCGGCGAGCGCCTGCACCTCAGCGACGTTCACGGGTCATCTCCAGTCTCCACTGATGCCATCGGACGGCGACCTTCATCAGGTCGCCCAAGGAACGGACCGTCCGGGTTTCTTCGTCCAGGGCCGAGGCGCTATCGGCCGCGCCGAAGCGCTGGCCCTGGCGGTCCAGGAAATCGATCAAGGCCTGGCCCTCCAGGCGCTGGCCGCCGCGCCCCGCGCCGCCCAGGGCCCGGACGGCGGCGGCGCGCTGCAGCTCGGCGTAGCGCGGGGCCAGGGCCGGCTCGCGGCGGGCCATGCGGATCAGGCCGGCGGAATTGTCGATCAGGGCCTCCTTGCCCAGCGCCAGCGCCCGCTCGCCCCGCCGCATGGCGCGGAACCGGGCGGCGGCGTGCAGACCCATCAGCAGGGCCGCGGCCACCAGGCACAGGGTCGCCCCGACGAACGGGGCCTCGAAGGCCAGCTTCAGGAGGCTCTGCGACCGCGCGAAGCCGTTCAGCGTGGCGTCGAAGGCGATGGTCCGGCCCGTGTCGCGTCGATAGATGCCGGACCGGTCGTCGCGCAACACCCGCAGGATCTCGACGCCGGCGCGGGCCGTCCGGACGTCCTTCAGGCCCATGGTGTTCAGGAGATCGGGATCGGCCAGGACATAGGTTTCGGTCGGCGCGCGGCGCGCCAGGACCATCCTCCCCTTGCCGTCGACCAGCACCGGCGTCAGGCCTGGACCGGACAAGGTCTGCAGGTTGCGGACGGGGCCGGTCTCCAGCACCAGCCCCTCGGCCAGTCCGCCCGGAGCGCCGGCCAGCCTCTGCGACGCGGTCGCCTTGTCGATCGTGGTCGAGGCCTTGGGAATCCCGATGGCCTTGAGCAGCCCGGCCAGGTCCTTGGGCTCCACGGGCTCCAGGCCGCCCACCCAGCCCGGATGACGCGGATCCAGCCCGCCCGTCCATTTGGGAAGCACCACCAGGGTGCGGGACGACAGCTGGGCCGCCTTGACGTAGGCGTCCCGCGACAGGCTGGATTCCGGCGTGAAGATGATCAGGGCGGGTTCTTCGCGCCGAAGGTCGCGACGGCTGACGATCACCGGCTCGTTCAGGTTCCGCAGCAGGCGCACCATGCCGCCATAACCCACCGCCGACTTCGACAGCGCGTGGGCCCGGCCGTTGTCGCCCGACTGCAGATCCGGCGCGTAGGTCGACAGCACCACGAAGGCCGAAAAGCCGAAGACCCCGGCCATGATCATGCCCAGCACGACCTTGGGCGAGAACAGCCCCTTGTCCCCGTCGCCAGGCATGGCCGTGGCCGGCTCGGCCTGCGCGTCGCTCATCGCCAGGCCTCGTTGAAGGCGAAGCCCTCATAGGCCTGGCGGCAGGCGGCGAATTCGTCGGCGTCCACCGGCCGCCCGCCGAAGAAGCTGCGCTCCACCACCCGGGCGATCTGGCTGAAGGTGCGGCGCACGCGCTCGGGCACGCCGTCCAGCTGGGCGATGTCTCGGCTGGTCAGGGCCGGCTTGATCAGGTCCGGCCGCTTGCCCTCGATGTCCTCGATGCTGCGGAACAGGATCAGGTGCACCGCCTCGGCGAAGCGGCCGGCGGCGGCCAGCCGGTCGGCGTCCTCCAGCAGCGTCCGCGCCTTGGCGGCGCTGGGCCGCCAGGCCTCGTCGCCCAGGACCGGGCCCTTGTGCGGCTTGAGGGACGGCCAGCGCGTGGCGATCAGTTCGCGCCCCAGGAAATACAGGATGACCGCCGCCCCCAGGATCAGGCAGCCCCAGAACACGTAGGTCAGGTAGGGCGCCGCGGCCCCCAGGGCCTTGCCGACGGCCAGCAGCCAGTCGGGGACATCCGGCGGCTTGGGCGCGGCGGTCGGCTGGAACTGCAGGTCCTTGCCGCGCAACAGGGCGTCGTGGGCGCGCGCGAAAGCGTCCGACGCGCCGTCGAAACCCGGCGACGCCGCGTTGCGATCCACACCAGCCCCCGCCGCCAAACGCCGACTCCGTCTTGCCCCGACGACACTGCTAGACGATTCAACTTTCAGTGTCGCCTACAACTCGCGCGCCGCCTGCGCCAACCGTCGCCCCCTCCTCCTGCCCCCGGAGAATCGATTCGACGGGGCGACTCGAACGAAACAGCCCAGGCGATCTCTCCAGCCTTCGTCCGGGCGCACGGCGAGCCTCGACCCGAACCGCCGAAGCGGTGGGTTTTGGTCAATCATTTCAAAGAAGGTTTGGTGGGCCGGCTGGGATTCGAACCCAGGACCATTCGATTAAAAGTCGAATGCTCTACCACTGAGCTACCGGCCCGCATCGACACGGCGGGAGGCCGGTGGAAGCGGCGCGGACCATAGTCGGGGGCCGCCCGACCCGCAAGCATGCTTTCGTGCGCGGAGGGAGATGACGAACGCCGCATCCTGGCGTTAGGTTGGCCGCATGCGCAGTCTGGTGCTTCTCGCGATCGTCGTTCCCCTGCTGGCCGCCTGCGCGTCCAAGTCGGAGCCCCCGCCGCAGAAGATCCAGACGACCTCGGACGCCAACAAGGACGGCATCACCGGGGCGGCCGGGGCGCCGCTGCGCGACATGAACCTGCTGCGCACCAAGATCCCGCCGGTCCTGCTGGAGGCGATGGCCGATCCCTATGCCCGCCCGCCGGGCAAGAAGATCAGCTGCGATATCCTGATCTCGATGGTCGCCCCGCTGGACCTGGCCCTGGGCGAGGACGTCGACCGCCGTCCGCCCGAGGACGACGAGGACCTGATGGACCGCGGCAAGCGGATGGCCGGCTCGGCGGCGTTCGGCGCCATGGCCAGCGCCGCCCAGGACCTGATCCCGATGCGCGGCTGGGTCCGCAAGCTCAGCGGCGCCGAAAAGCACGACAAGCTGGTGCAGAGCGCCATGGCCTCCGGCGCGATCCGCCGGGCCTATCTGAAGGGGCTGGGCGAGGCGCGCGGCTGCGATCCGCCGGCCACGCCCCAGCACCTGGCCAAGCCCGCCGCGCCGATCGTCGAAAAGCGCTTCCCCTGGCAGAAGGACGAGCCCGGGGCCGAGACCCCGGTCGTCGAGACGCCCGCGGCCGATACGCCGGTCAACGCCCCGGCGGCCGACGCGCCTGCCGCCGACGCACCGCCCGAGCAACCGGCGCCTCCGCCGGCCAAGAAGAAGAAAAAGCCTTTCTACAAGGTCTGGTAGCCGGCGTGCCTGACGTCGCCGGGTCGTCGAGCGGCCGCGTTGCATCCGCCATGAAGGGAGCCGAAGTGCGCCTGACCAGCATCGCGGCCGCGGTCGCGGCATCTCTGCTCGTGAGCCCGACCCTGGCCGCCGCAGACCCCGGCGAGGGGTTCGACGTCACGCGCTACGACCTGGCGCTGACGCCGAACATCCAGGACAGGACGGTGGCCGGGCGCGAGGTGATCACGCTGCGCGCGACCGCCGATCGGCTCCAGCGACTCAGCTTCTCGAGCAATGCGCTGAGCATCGACACCGCGACCATCGACGGCGTCCGGGTGGTCGTCCGTTCCCAGGCCGACGGCCTTCACCTCGACCTGGCCAAGCCGCTGGCGCGAGGGCGCAGCGTCAAGCTGGAGCTGACCTATCACGGCCGACCGGCGCGCGGCCTGTCCAGCTCGGCGACCGCGCTCTACACCAGCTATTTCGCCTGCGACTGGATGGTGTGCGTACAGGATCGGTTCGGCGACAAGGCGGCGTTCTCGCTGGCGCTGCACGTGCCGGCCGGCCTGGACACGCTCTCGGTCGGCCGCAGGGTCGCCCGGCGGACGGCGCCGGACGGGGGTGAGGTCCACCGGTGGGCGGCGCCCCGGCCCTATTCGGCCTATCTGTTCGGCTTCGCGGTCGGCCGGTTCGCCCGCGCCGACGACCGCGTCGGCCCAGCCAGGCTCTCCTACCTCGGCGAGACGGCCGACGCGGCCGAGCTGAAACGGCGGTTCGCCGAGACGGGCCCCATGGTCCGGTTCCTCTCCGACAAGGCTGGCGTCCCCCTCCCGGTCTCCGAATACAGCCAGCTCCTGGTGCAGGGGCGCGAAGCGCAGGAAGCGGCGACCTATGCCGTGCTGGGCGTCGACGCGCTGGCGACGAAAGCGGACGACCCCGCCGAGGACTGGGCCATCGCCCACGAACTGGCCCACCAATGGTGGGGCAATCTCGTCACCTGCGCGACGCTCCAGGACTTCTGGCTCAACGAGGGCGTCACGACCTTCATGACCGCCGCCTGGAAGGAGCACCGGTACGGGCGCGCCGCCTACGAGGCCGAACTGGCCGTCGCGAGGAGCCGGCTGGACAAGGCGCGGGCGGCGGGCTTCGACAAGCCTCTGGCCTGGGAAGGGACCTATCCCACCCTGGCGACCCGACGGGCGGTCCAGTACAGCAAGGGCGCGCTTTTCATGGATCATCTGCGCACCGTGCTGGGCGAAGACGCCTTCTGGGCCGGCCTGCGGCGCTACACCCGCGCGCACGCCGGCGGCGTCGTCACCAGCCTCGACTTCCAGAGGGCGATGGAAGCCTCCAGCGGCCGCGACTTGCGGCCGGTGTTTTCGGAATGGGTGTTTGGCGCCGCTGAAAAATGATCGCCCGCTGTCGGGAGTCGTCGATCTGGTCCGTCCTCGCATCGAGACCAGCAAGAGGAGGACGCCATGAGAGACCTGATCCTGAAGATGGCCATGTCGGTCGACGGTTTCGTGAGCGACCTGGAGGGCGTGAACCGATGGATGTTCGGCGCCGACCAGGAGGCCAAGGCCTGGGGCGTGGACTATATCTGGGACGCCAGCCTGCACATCATGGGCAGCCGCAGCTTCCAGGCCATGGCCCCGTATTGGCAAACCTCCGCCGACCCGTTCGCCGCGCCGATGAACCAGATCCCCAAGGCCGTCTTCTCCCGCCAGGGGCCGGCGATCCTGGAGACCGCGACCACGACGGCCGCGCTCGACGCCGCCCGCGCCCGCGCGGGGGCCGAGCAATCCGTGGCGCTGCAGCCCAACGCGGAGACCTGGGCCCAGGCCTATGTGGCGAGCGGCGACCTGGCGGAGGAGATCGCGGCGTTGAAGGCCCAGGACGGCAAGCCGATCATCGCCCACGGCGGCGCCAGCTTTGCGCGCAGCCTCGTCGCCCAGGGGCTGGTCGACCAGTTCGCCTTGATCGTCGCCCCGGTGGCGCTGGGCAAGGGCCTGCCGCTGTTCTCGGACCTGGCTGCGCCCAGGCCCCTCAAGCTGGTCAGCTCGAAGGCCTTCCCGGGCGGCGCGGTGGCGCAAATCTACCGGCCGGCCTGACCGCTAGATATTTTCGCATCGCCTCTGCGGAAAACCGGCGTCCGCTTTTTCCGCGCGACGCCCCTAGCCGCCCTGCTGGCGCGCGGCGAAGTCCCGCCGGAACTGCTCGAACCGGCCCTCGGCGATCGCCGTCCGCATGGCCGCCGTCAGGGCCTGGAAGAAGGCGATGTTGTGCCAGGACAGCAGCACCTGGCCGAGGATCTCCTCGGCCTTGAACAGGTGGCGCAGATAGGCCTTGGAATAGTCGCGGCTGGCCGGGCAGTCGCTGGCCTCGTCCAGCGGGTCTTCGTCCTCGGCGTAGCGGGCGTTCTTGATATTGATCGCCCCGTCCCAGGTCCAGGCCTGGCCGTGGCGGCCTGAGCGGGTGGGCAGCACGCAGTCGAACATGTCGACGCCGCGCCAGACCGCCTCGACCAGGTCGATCGGCTTGCCCACGCCCATCAGGTAGCGCGGCCGGTCGGCCGGCAGCATGGCGGGCGCGTAGTCCAGCACCTCGCACATGGCCGCGTGGCCCTCGCCGACGGCAAGCCCGCCCAGGGCGTAACCGTCGAAGCCGATCTCCTGCAGGCGCTCCGACGACTCCTGGCGCAGGTCGCGGAAGGTCGAGCCCTGCTGGATGCCGAACAGGGCCTGGGCATCCCGCGTGCCGAACGCGGCCTTCGAGCGCTTGCCCCAGCGGGCCGACAGTTCCATGCCCTGGCGCGCCCTGGCCTCCTCGGCCGGCCAGGCCACGCACTCGTCCAGTTGCATGACGATGTCGCTGCCCAGCAGGTCGGCCTGGATCTCCATCGACCGCTCGGGGCTCAGCACGTGCTTGGAGCCGTCGATGTGGCTGGAGAAGGTGACGGCCTCCTCGGTGACCTTGCTGATCCCCGACAGGCTCATCACCTGGAAGCCGCCGCTGTCGGTCAGGATCGGCCGGTCCCAGCGCATGAACTTGTGCAGTCCGCCCAGGCGCTTCACCCGCTCGGCGCCGGGCCGCAGCATCAGGTGGTAGGTGTTGCCCAGGATGATGTCCGCGCCGGTGGCCTTGACCTGATCGACGGTCATCGCCTTGACCGTCGCCGCCGTGCCCACCGGCATGAAGGCCGGGGTGCGGATGTCGCCGCGAGGCGTCCTCAGCACCCCGGTCCGCGCCGCGCCGTCAGTGGCGGAGATCTCGAAGGGAAAGGCGGCCATCAGGTCTGCTCAGGATCGGCGCGGAACAGCAGGCTGCCGTCGCCATAGGAATAGAAGCGATAGCCGGTGGCGATCGCGTGTTCATAGGCCGCCTTCATCGTCGCCTGGCCGGCGAAGGCGCTGACCAGCATGAACAGGGTCGATTTGGGCAGGTGGAAGTTGGTCATCAGCACGTCGGCGGCGCGGAAGCGGTAGCCGGGGGTGATGAAGATCGCGGTCTCGTCGGCGAACGGCTTGATCACGCCATCCTCGCCCGTGGCGCTTTCCAGCAGCCGCAGGCTGGTGGTGCCGACGCAGACGATGCGGCCGCCGGCGGCGCGGACGGCGTTCAGGGCGTCGGCGACCGCGGCGGGCACCTCGCCGAACTCGGCGTGCATCCGGTGTTCGGCGATCACGTCGGTCTTGACCGGCAGGAAGGTGCCCGCGCCGACGTGCAGGGTGACGAAGTGCAGGGACACACCCCGCGCCTTCAACCGTTCCATCAGGTCGGGGGTGAAGTGCAGGCCGGCGGTCGGGGCGGCCACCGAGCCGTCCTCGCGGGCGTAGACGGTCTGGTAGTCGGCCCGGTCGCGATCGTCCTCGGCGCGCTTGGCGGCGATATACGGCGGCAGCGGCATCTCGCCGTGGGCGGCCACCGCCAGGTCCAGGTCGACGCCGGCGAAGTCGAAGGCCAGCTCGATCTCGCCGCCTTCGTGCTTGGCGACCACGGTGGCGTCCAGCAGGCCGGCCAGGCAGGCCCTGTCCCCTCCCCCCTTGGCGGCGTCGTGACCGAAGGCGATGCGGTCGCCCGCCTTCAGCCGCTTGCCCGGCCGCATGAAGGCGATCCAGCGGTCTGGGGCGACCCGTCGGTGCAGGGTGGCCTCGACCGCCACCGGCGAGCCGTCGCCGCCGCCGGTCTCCCGCGCCGCCCGGCGGCCCATCAGCCGGGCCGGGATCACGCGGGTGTCATTGAACACCAGGGCGTCGCCGGGCCGCAGGAAGTCGGGCAGGTCGCGCACGACCCGGTCTTCCAGCCCCTCGCCCGGCTTGACCACCAGCAGCCGCGCGGAATCCCGCGGCTCGGCCGGCCGCAGGGCGATCGCCTCGTCGGGCAGGTGGAAATCGAAGTCGGACAGGCGCATGGGGCGGCTTCAAGGCCACGACGGGACGTCGAGGTCAAGCGCCGAGGCGCGACGGGCCCAGCCAAGCTTCGATGGACAAACCGCCGCATCGGTCGCCATCCTGCCTTTCCAGGCCTGAAACGGAGGAGCCATGAGCACCATCGACCGTCGCCTGCCGGCCCTGCTGGCCTGCTTGGCCGTCGCCGCCTGCAAGCCGGCGACCGAGGTCAAGACGGCCGAAGCCGCGCCCGCACCGTCGACCGCCCCGGCCGCCGCTCCGCCCGCGCCGGTGACCTTCTCTCACGACCCGAAGCTCGACAGCCAAGGCGTCTACCTCACCGACGCCGTCGTACAGTCCGGCGACCTGAAACTGGCCTCGCTGGACATCGGCCAGGCCGACGATTTCGCCGATTGGGAAGCCGGCAAGCGCCCGGCGGCCTATGCGCCGATCTTCATGGCCTTCGACGACGTCGCCAGCCCGACGGCGGAGAACGAACTGGGCCAGACGGGTCGCACGGTGTCGATCCGGGTGATGCCGACCGCCTATCGCGTCGACGCCCGGGAGGTCAGCTTCCATGGCGTCGATCCGGACCTTGGCCAGGTGACCTTCACCGGCGCCTTCGACCTTCAGGCGCTGAAGTCCGCCAAGGCCGCCGGCCCCGGCGAACCGAAGCCCGTCCTGACCGGCGTGCTGCAGGTCGGCGAGCATCAATTCCGCAACATCGTCTTCCAGTACTTCGGCGGCGACTAGCCTGGGGCGAACGTCGCGCCGGCGTGCTAAGGGCCAGCGGATGCGGCTGATCCTCCATCTCACCAACCTGTTCCTGCGCGGCACGGCGCTGATGCTGTGCCTGGTCGGCGCGGTCGCCGGCGTTGCCTGCCTGGGGGGCGCGTTCAGCGACTGGCTGGACGTCCTGACCCACGCCGCCCCGCTGTGGATGGTCTGCAGCGTCCTGGGCCTGATCCTGGCCGTCCTGGCCTCGCGCGACGATGAGCGTCGGGCGCTGGTGGCCGTCGCCGCCTTGGGGATCGCCGCCCTGCTCGTGCTGATGGGGCCCGAGCTGCTGTCGACGCTCCGACCGGCCGAGGCGCCGGGCAAGGGCGCGGCCACGCTGAAGCTGATCCAGTTCAATCTGTGGGCCGAGAACGACGCCCCGCCGGAAACCGCGGCCTGGATCCTGAAGCAGAACGCCGACGTGGTGATCACCGAGGAATCCGGCGGCAACGCCTGGCGGGTCCTGCGCGCGCTGAAGAAGGCCTATCCGTACAGCACCACGTGCCACGCCAAATACGGCTGCGACACCCGGATCCATAGCCGGTGGCCGATCGTCGACGAGCACGATTTCTATGGAGACGGCGAAAGCCTGGTCGCGACGCAGGCGACGCTGCGCCACCCCGGCGGCGACGTCACCGTAGTGGGGACCCACTTCGTCTGGCCGGTCCCGGCCGGCCGCTGGCAGGCGCAAAGCCGCCTGCTGGCGAAAAAGGTCGCGCCCTTCGCGAAGGACAGCCTGATCGTGACCGGCGACTTCAACGCCACGCCCTGGTCGTGGGGCCTGCGCCGGCAGGACAGGGCCTTGGGCCTGGAGCGCCGCACCCGCGCCCTGGCCAGCTGGCCGACCGGCCAGTTCATCCGCATCGCCAAGGCCCCGTTCCCCGTCCTGCCGATCGACCAGGTCTATGCCGGCAAGGCGTGGGAGACGGTGAAGGTCGAGCGCGGCCCAAGCCTGGGGTCGGATCATCGGCCGGTGGTGGCGACCCTCGCCCGCTGAGGCCGGCCGGCGAGCGCCCAGCAAAAAGGCCCCGGTCTCCCGGGGCCTTTTCCGTTCCGAAAGCGCGGCGCTCAGGCGTCGGCGGCGATCTTGGCGCTGAGGATCTTGCCCGGGTTGCGCGGCGGCTCGCCGGTCGGCAGGGAATCGACGTTCTCCATGCCTTCGACCACCTGGCCCCAGACGGTGTACTGGTTGTCCAGGAAGGTGGCGTCGTCGAACACGATGAAGAACTGGCTGTTGGCCGAGTTCGGATCGGGGGTGCGGGCCATCGAGCAGACGCCGCGCACGTGCGGCTCCTTGGAGAACTCGGCCTTGATGTCCGGCTTGGCCGAACCGCCGCGGCCGGTGCCGGTCGGGTCGCCGCCCTGGGCCATGAAACCCGGGATCACGCGGTGGAAGACGACGCCGTCATAGAAGCCTTCGCGGACCAGTTCCTTGATGCGGTCCACGTGCCCAGGGGCCAGGTCGGGACGCATCTTGATCGTGACCGGGCCGGTCTCAAGCGTCAGGATCAGGGTGTTTTCGAGGTCGGCCGACATGGTCATCCCTTGAGGATTGGAGGAGTCGCAAGGCTTCTAGCCCGCTTTCGGCAAGCGGGAAACCGCCCGGTTGAATCCCGAACGCGGATCAATTGCTACGGCCCAGCCTGCGGCCTAACGAACATCGACCGCCAGATCGAGGTCGCAGACCGAGAAATCCGCCCCACGGGCCGCGCGCTTGCGGGCGATCTCGGCCTTGAACCAGGGGCTGGCGGGATCGACGACCCGCACCGTCGGGCGCTCGGCCGGCGGGATGTCGGCCAGCAGCCGCACCTTGATCATCCGGTCCTGCGGCTTCTCGACCGGCTCGCCGGTCTTGATGGCCCGCACCACGTCCAGCCCGACCAGAACCCGGCCGAAGGCGGTGTAGCGCTTGTCCAGCGACGGATAGGGCTGGCGCATCAGGAAGAACTGGCTGTTGGCGGAATCGACGGCCTCGTCCCGGGCCTCGCCGACCACGCCGGGGCAGTAGGTCCCCCAGGCCGAGACCTTCTTGTCCGAGGTGACCTCGGCCCAGCTCCACGCCTGGCTGACGACCGGCAGCGACTTGAGCAGGCCCACCTCGGTCCCGGCCGGGGCGGCGGCGGCCACGAACGGCGTGGCGGCGTCGCGGCGGAAGGTGAACTCGGCCTTCAGGTTGGGCTTCTTCGTGCCGCCCTCGCCGGTGTCGTCCGGATCGCCGGTCTGGGCCATGAAGCGGTCGATCACCCGGAAGAAGGTGCGGCCGTCATAGACCCCTTCGCGGGTCAGCTCCTGGAAACGCGCCACGTGGCCGGGGGCGACCTCGGGGATCAGCTCCAGGATCACCCGGCCCTTGTTGGTGTCGATCACCACCACGTCCTGCGCCGCCGGCGTCCGCCAGTCGGCGGCCTTGGGCGGCGCGATCTTCGGCGCGGCCTGGGTGGCGCCCACCGCGACGAGGCTCGAGAGAACGGCGACCGCGGCGACCGACGGGCGGATCATCACTTCACCTTCACCGGCACGTCGACGTCGCACGGCCCGAACGCCCCGCCCATCTCGGCCCGCTTCTTGGCGACCAGCGCCGCGAAGGCCGCCGAACGGGTGTCCATCACCTGGATGGACGGGCGCTGGGCGGCGGGCATGTCGGACAGCACGCGGACGGTCAGCATCTTGTCCTGCGGGTCGGGGACGGGTTCGCCGGTCTTGATCGCGCGGATGGCCTCGATGCCGGTCAGGGCGCGGCCGAACGGGGTGTAGGTCTTTTCCAGCGACGCATAGTGCTGGCGCATGAAGAAGAACTGGCTGTTGGCGCTGTCGGGGTCGCCGGCCCGGGCCATGCCCAGCACGCCGGGACAGAAGGCGCCCCAGGCGGCCACCTTGCCGTCGGCGGTCATGGCCGCCAGGGCGCTGTTCTGGCTGTAGACCGGCAGGGAGCCGACGAAGCCCATCTCGACCGTTCCGGCCTTGCCCGCTGGGACATAGCCGGGGCCGCGACGGAACAGGAACTCGGCCGCCAGATTGGGCTGGTCGGAGCCGCCGGTGCCGTCGTTCTTGGGGTCGCCGGTCTGGGCCATGAAGCTGTCGATCACCCGGAAAAAGGTCAGGCCGTCATAGAAGTGGGCCTTGGCCAGGTCGCGCACCCGCGCCACGTGGTTCGGCGCCGTCTCGGGCGACAGCTCCACGATGATCCGGCCCTTGTTGGTGTCCACCACCAGGATGTTCTCGGGGTCGGGCGTCCGCCAGTCGGAGGCCTGCTGGGCGCTGGCGGCCGAGGCCGCGGTAAGCGCCAGGACGGCGGCGATGGACGCAAGCTTCATGGAGATCCCCGATAGAACTGACCCGACGGCGTAGAACGCCGCCGCGCGGACGACAAGTGGCCGCGCGTTACAGCCGAAGATTCCGGCGAGTTTGGGGTCGCTGATCCCGGACCCACCCCGGAATCTCCGACCGCGCTACAGCACCCAGGTCCCCACCAGGAACAAGGTCGCGGCGAAGGTGACGATCGCCGTGCCGCCGGCCAGAAGGTTCGTGCCCGGTCCATTGACCTTGTCGCCCATCATGCGGCGATCATTGGTCATGATCAGCATGAGGACCAGCAGGGGCGGCACGGAAAATCCCTGCACGATCCCCGACCAGACCAGCATCTTCATGGGATTGAAGCCCAAGGTGTTCAGGCCGACGGCCACGACGGTCACGCCCGCGATGGTCCCGTAGAACAGCCCGGCGTCCCTGGGCTTGTCGTGCAGGCTCCCCTGCCGACCGAAGCTCTGCACGAGGTCGTAGGCCGCGCCGGTGGTCATGATCGGTACGGCCAGGAAGCCGACCCCGACCACCCCGGCGATGAACAGCAGGCCGGCCAGGTCGCCCGCCAGCGGCCGAAGCGCCTCCGCGGCGTGGGCGGCGCTCTCGATCTCGGTCCTTCCCGCCGCGTGCAGCGTCGCGCCGGTCGACAGGATGACGAAGTAGAGGATCAGATTGGAGAACAGCATCCCGATCAGCACGTCGCGCCGCGTGCGGCGAAGTTCGGTGCGACTGGCCCCGCGGCGCTGCCACCAATGGCGGCGCCCGACGGCGATCTCCTCCTCGACCTCCTGGTTGGACTGCCAAGTGTAGATGTAGGCCGACAGCGAGGTGCCGATGCAGGCGACGACCAGCGACAGGAACTGGGCGTCCAACTGGATCCTGGGCGTGAGCGTGGCGCGCAGCACCTCCCGCAGGTCGGGCTTGGTCATGACGGCGGCGATCACGTAGGCCAACAGCGCCAGGGCCAGCCAACGGAAGACCTTGCGCAACAGGGCGTAGGAGCCGAACCACTGGAACGCGAACACCACCATCGCCGCCAGGGCGACGATCACCGGGATGGGCAGCGGAACGTGGAGGTTCAGCGCCGCCGCCACGCCGCCCAGGTCAGCGGCCGCCTCGATGACGTTGCCGACCACGCCGCCCACCAGCATCGGATAGAGCACCCAACGCGGGAACCTGTCGCGGATCGCGTCGAAAAGGCCTTTGCCGTAGACCTGCCCCAGCTTGGACGACAGGTACACGACCGCGTACATCATCGGCAGCAGGACGGGCGCGACCCACAGGAACGCCAGCCCGTACTTGGCGCCGGCGCTGGCATAGGTGCCGATCGCGGACGGGTCGTCGTCCGCCGCGCCGGTGATCACGCCCGAACCGACCATCCGGAAAAGACTCGTGGGCGGCTTGGAGCTCGCGTGACGCTCCCTGGCCTCCAACGGTTCCCGGATCGGTTCGCCCATGCATCGCACCCGCGGCGCGACGCGCGCCTCGGCCTGGAACCCACTCTGGTCGTTCGGGTTCACTGCACTGCTGTTTGACACGCGCGGCGGCCGGGCTCCGCCGGTCGCCGGTGAGGCTGGCCTCGGGGCGTTGGGTCCCTACTTCGCCAGCTTGCCCAGCAACTGCTCGGCCACGCCCGGCGGCACGAACTTGTGGACGTCGCCGCCTAGGGCCGCGATCTCCTTGACCAGGCGCGAGGCGATGGCCTGGTGGCGCGGGTCGGCCATCAGGAACACGGTCTCGATCTCGCGGTCGAGCTGCTGGTTCATGGCCGTCATCTGGAATTCGTATTCGAAGTCGGCCACGGCCCGCAGGCCGCGTACGATCATCTGGGCGCCGACCTCGCGAGCGAAATGCATCAGCAGGCTGTCGAACGGCCGAACCTCGATCTCAGCGATCTGGGTCAGGTGGGCCGTCTCGCGGCGCACGATCTCGACCCGTTCGTCCAGCGAGAACAGCGGCCCCTTGCCGATGTTCACCGCCACCCCGATCACCAGCTTGTCGACCAGCTTGACAGCCCGGCCGATGATGTCGAGGTGGCCGTTGGTGACCGGGTCGAAGGTGCCCGGGTAGAGACCGATCCGCATGCTTTTCCCTCACCCGGCCTGAGCCCGCTGGCCCCTTGACGGGAACGCTTACGAGGTCTCGTCCGCCCCGTTTTCGTCGCCCGTGGTGTCGTCGCTCGAAGTGTCGTCCCCGCCGGTTTCGGCGAGGCGCTCGACGCTGACGACATGTTCGTCGGCGGCGGTGCGGAAGATGGTTACGCCTTGAGTATTCCGCGCCGCAACACGAATTTGCGAGACCGGCACCCGGATCATCTGGCCGGCGTCGGTGACCAGCAGGATCTGGTCGCCCTCCTCGATCGGGAACGAGCCCACCAGCTTGCCGCCACGCTTGCTGAGGTCCTGGGCGGTCAGGCCCTGGCCGCCACGGCCGGTCCGGCGGTAGTCATAGGCGCTGGTGCGCTTGCCGAAGCCTTCCGACGACACGGTCAGCAGGATCTCTTCGGCCGCGCCCAGCTCGGCGATGCGCTCGGGCGTCAAGCTGGCCTCGCCGCCCTCTTCCTCGCCCTCTTCCGGCGCGGCCGGAGCCTCGTCGCCTTCCTCGCCCAGGGCCCGGGCCAGGGCCCGCTGGTGCTTGAGGTAGGCCGCGCGCTCGGCCGGGGTGGCGTCGACATTGCGCAGCACGCTCATCGAGATGACGCTGTCGCCTTCCGCCAGGCGCACGCCGCGCACGCCGGTGGAGTCGCGGCTGGCGAACACCCGCACCTCGTCGGCCGAGAAGCGGATGCAGCGGCCCGAGGCGGTGTTGAGCAGGATGTCCTTGCTGCTGTCGCAGACGGCGACGCCGACGATGCCGTCGCCTTCGTCAAGCTTCATGGCGATCTTGCCGTTGCGGCGCACGTCCACGAAGTCCGACAGCTTGTTGCGGCGCACGCTGCCCGAGCGGGTGGCGAACATCACGTCCAGGCTGTTCCAGGTGGCCTCGTCCTCCGGCAGGGCCAGGATCGAGGTGATGGTCTCGCCCGGCTCGATCGGCAGCAGGTTGACGAACGCCTTGCCGCGGCTGTTGGCGACGCCCAGCGGCAGGCGCCAGACCTTCATCTTGTAGACCTTGCCGCCCGAGGTGAAGAACAGCAACGGGGCGTGGGTCGAGGCCGAGAACACGCGGGTGACGGCGTCCTCGTTCTTGGTGGCCATGCCGGCCTTGCCCTTGCCGCCCCGGTGCTGGGTGCGATAGGCGGCCAGCGGCGTGCGCTTGACGTAGCCGCCCAGGGTGACGGTGATGACCATCTCCTCGCGGACGATCAGGTCTTCGTCTTCCATGTCGGCGTCGCCGTCGACGATCTGGCAGCGGCGGGGAATGGCGAACTTGTCGCGCACCTCGACCAGTTCCTCGCGGACCACGGCCATGATGTTGGCGCGGTCCGACAGCAGGTCGAGATAGCTCTTGATGGCCTCGGCCAGGGTGGCGGCCTCGTTGCCGATCTCGTCGCGGCCCAGGCCGGTCAGGCGCGACAGGGTCAGGGCCAGGATGGCGCGGGCCTGCTCGTCGGTCAGGCGGATCAGCCCGCCCTCTTCCTGCACGGTGCGCGGGTCGGCGATCAGCTCGACCAGCGGCAGCATGTCGCCGGCCGGCCACGACTTGGCCACCAGCCGCTCGCGGGCCTCGGTCGGGTCCTTGGACGAGCGGATGATATGGATGAACTCGTCGATATTGGCCACGGCGATGGTCAGGCCGACCAGGACGTGGCCGCGGTCGCGCGCCTTGCCCAGCTCGAACTTGGTCCGCCGCACCACCACTTCCTCGCGGAAGGCGACGAACAGCTCGATCAGCTGGCGCAGGCCCATCTGCTCGGGGCGGCCGCGGTTCAGGGCCAGCATGTTGACGCCGAACGAGCTTTGCAGCGCCGTGAAGCGGTAGAGCTGGTTGAGGATCACCTCGCCCGAGGCGTCGCGCTTCAGTTCGACCACGATGCGCATGCCGTCGCGGTTGGACTCGTCGCGGATGTCGGAGATGCCCTCGATCCGCTTGTCGCGGACCATTTCGGCGATGTACTCGACCAGGTTGGCCTTGTTCACCTGATAGGGGATGGCCGTGATGACGATGGCCTCGCGGCCGGTGCGGATCTCTTCCACCGTGGCCAGGCCGCGCATGACCACCGAGCCGCGCCCGGTCAGCAGCGCCTGGCGCGGACCGGCCCGGCCGATGATCTCGCCGCCGGTCGGGAAGTCCGGCCCCGGCACCAGGTCCAGCAGCTGGTCGGTGGTGACGTCGGGCTGGTCGATCACCAGCAGGCAGGCGTCGATCACCTCGCCCAGATTGTGCGGCGGGATGTTGGTGGCCATGCCGACGGCGATGCCGCCGGCGCCGTTGACCAGCAGGTTGGGAATCCGCGACGGCAGGACGACGGGTTCCTGCTCCTTGCCGTCGTAATTGTCCTGGAAGTCGACCGTGTCCTTGTCCAGGTCGGCCAGCAGCGACATGGCCGGCGGGGCCATGCGGCACTCGGTGTAGCGCATGGCCGCGGGCATGTCGCCGTCGACCGAGCCGAAGTTGCCCTGGCCGTCGATCAGCACCAGCCCCATCGAGAACGACTGGGTCATCCGCACCAGGGTGAAGTAGATCGAGGCGTCGCCGTGCGGGTGGTACTTACCCATCACGTCGCCGACCACGCGGGCCGACTTGACGTAGGGCCGCTCGGGCGTCTGGCCCTGCTCGTGCATCGAGAACAGCACCCGCCGGTGCACCGGCTTGAGACCGTCGCGGGCGTCCGGCAGCGCGCGGCTGACGATCACGCTCATCGCATAGTCGAGATACGAGCGGCGCAGCTCGTCCTCGATATTGATGGGGGTGACGTCCCCGCGGGCGCCCGGCGAGGCCGGGGACCCGGGGATGGTGTTTTGATCGTCGCTCAAGGGAATTTTTCGCCGTCAGAATCGAACACGGAACCGTCAAAAACAGTTAGCATTCCCCTCGCCAAGACGCCACCTTCGCGGCCCCAGCCCTTGGTTTTCCGGGAGTTTCAGATGCGTTTGACCGCCCTCGCCCTGTCCTTTGGCCTGATCGCCGCCCCCGTCTCGATCGCCCACGCCGCCACCGCCGAGCTGAAAGGCGCCGACGGCAAGGCCCTGGGGACCGCGACCCTGACCGACGCGCCGCACGGCGTGCTGCTGCGCATCGAGGCCAAGGGCCTGACGCCGGGCTGGCACGGCCTGCACTTCCACGAGAAGGGCGACTGCGGGACGCCCGACTTCAAGTCGGCCGGCGCCCACGTCCACACCACCACCGCCGTGGTCCACGGCCTGCTGAACCCGGACGGCAACGACAACGGCGACCTGCCCAACCTGTTCGCGACGGCCGACGGCTCGGCGACCGTCGAGCTGTTCTCGCCCCTGGTGTCGCTGAACGGCGCGGGCGGCCGCCCCGCCCTGCTCGACGCCGACGGCTCGTCCATCGTCGTCCACGCCAGCCCCGACGACTACAAGACCCAGCCGATCGGCGGGGCCGGGGCGCGCGTGGCGTGCGGGGTGGTGAAGTAGCGGCCTTGCGTCCTTCGAGGCCCGCTGTGCGGGCGCCTCAGGATGAGGAGCTTTGTGCTGATTTCCTCATCCTGAGGTGCGAGGCGTAGCCGAGCCTCGAAGGACGCACCACGCCTACGTCGCCTCGCCCTCGGCCGGCACGACCTTCTTGGCCGTCAGGGCCACCAGGGCGACGCCGCCCATGGTTGCGGCCGCGCCGATCACCAGCTGCGGCGACAGGGCGTCGCCCATGAACAGCACGCCGATCGTGCACGACACCAGGGGCGTCAGCAGGAAATAGGGCGTCACCCGCCCCGCCTCGCGCCGCTGGACCAGCCAGAACAGCAACGCGCTGGCCCCGATGGTCGAGACCACGCCGGCGAAGGCCACGCAGGCCCAGGCGATCGGCGCGGCCGTCCTGACCCGCTCGACGACGTTGTCCTCGAAGCCGAACGACATGGCCAGCAGCACCGGCGCGGCGACGACGGCGGTCAGGGCCTGGACCTGCAGCGGCTTGGCGCCCGGCGTCTGGCGGACGAGCACGGTGGCCACGGCCCAGCAGGCGCTGGCCACCACGCCCAGCGCGATGGCCGGCAGGTCGGCCGCCCCGTGCGGGTCCAGGCTCATCCACGCCACGCCGACGAAGGCCACGACCAGGCCGGCCACGGCCAGCGGCTTCATGGTCTCGCCCAGCATCTTCCAGGCGAACAGGGCGGTGAACGGGATCCACAGCTGGGTGGCCACCACCAGCGGGCTCAGCGACTTGGCCAAGCCGAAGGCGATGTAGATGATCCCGAAGTGGATCGGTCCCGACAACAGGCAGATGGCGGCCAGTCGCCTGGACCACGGGAACGGCGGCTTCAGGAATGGCGCCAGGAAGGCCAGGGCCAGGGCGAAACGCAGGGCGCCGACCATCATCGGCGGCAGCTCGGCGGTCGCCACCTTGGCCGCGGCGTTGTTCAGGCCCCAGGTCAGGATGATGGCCGCGATGGCCAGGCGCTCGATCGCCGTGAGGGGCGTGCTGGAGGACATAGCCTCGCTTGGATCAGACCCCGCCGTTTCCTTCAACCCCGCCGGCGCTCACGACCTCGCGGATCGCGGCCGTCAGGATCGCCAAGTCGGCGTCCGGGGTCGTGAAGGCGGGGGTCAGGTAGACCGTCCGGCCCATCGGCCTGATCCACGCCCCCTCGGCCGCGAAGGCGTCGCACAGGGCGCCGACGGCCACCGGCGCGTCGAACTCCACCACCCCGATCGCGCCCAGCACCCGGACGTCGACCACGCCCGGCGCGGTCCGGACCGGCTCCAACCCTGCGGCCAACGCCGCCGAGACCCGCGCCACGTCGGCCCGCCAGGCGCCGGCCTCGAACAGGTCCAGCGAAGCGTTGGCCGCGGCGCAGGCCAGGGCGTTGCCCATATAGGTCGGGCCATGCATCAGGGCCGCCCCCGCGTCGTCCGACCAGAAGGCCTCGAACACCCGGCTCGAGGCCACGGCGACCGACAGCGGCAGGGTCCCGCCGGTCAGGGCCTTGGACAGGGTGACGATGTCCGGCTCGACGCCCGCCGCCTGCATGGCGAACAGCGTGCCCGTCCGCCCGAAACCGGTGAAGATCTCGTCGAAGATCAGCAGCACGCCATGCTTGTCGGCCAGCCGGCGCAGGGTTCGCAGCACCTGAGGCGAATGGAACAGCATGCCGCCCGCGCCCTGGACCAGCGGTTCGGTCAGGATGGCGGCGATCTCCCCGCCCCGCTGGGCCAGCACCGCGTCCAGCGCCGCCTCCGACGCCGCGTCCACGGGCAGGTCGGCGATGACCTGCGACGGCATCACGCCGGAAAACAGGCTGTGCATGCCCTCCTCCGGGTCGCAGACCGTCATCGTCGCCAGGGTGTCGCCGTGATAGCCGCCCCGGAACGACAGGAACCGCGTCCGCCCTTCCCGGCCCTGGTTGATGTGGAACTGCAGCGCCATCTTCATGGCGATCTCGACCGACACCGAGCCGGACTCGGCGAAGAAGGCGTGGTTCAGGTCGCCCGGCAGCAGGTTGGCCAGGCGCCGGGCCAAGCGATAGGCGGGTTCATGAGCCAGGCCGCCGAACATCACGTGCGGCATGCGCTCCAGCTGGTCGCGGATCGCTCCTGCGATATGAGGGTGGTTGTAGCCGTGGCAGGCGGTCCACCACGAGGCCAGGCCGTCAACCAGCTCGCGCCCGTCGTCCAGAATCAGCCGTGAGCCCCGCGTGGCGACCACCGGCAGCGGCGGGCGGGCGGTCTTCATCTGGCAATAGGGCCGCCAGACGTGGCGGGCGCCGGCCACAAGCCAATCGGGACCCGCTCTTTCCAGATAATGGGCGGTCATCGGGGCGATCCTTCATGCCTGGCCATTGCGTGCTTGGGGCGCACTGCCTATGCCCTCCCGCACCGGGGGGCAAACGGGAACCGCGATGCACAGTCTGGACACCTACGCCGCCGACAAGATCCAGCGCCTGGAGGCCGCCAGCCTGATGCGCCGGCTCAAGCCCACCCAGCGCACGGCCGGCGCCTTCGTCGAACGCGACGGCCGCAGGCTGCTGTCCTTTTCCTGCAACGACTATCTGGGCCTGTCGCAGCATCCGGCGGTCAAGGCCGCCGCCCAGGCCGCGATCGAGACCTACGGCGCGGGCTCCGGCGCTTCCCGGCTGGTGACCGGCGACACGCCCCTGCTGTCGGAACTGGAGGCTCGTCTGGCGCGGCTGAAGGGGACCGAGGCCTGCGTGGTGTTCGGCTCGGGCTACCTGGCCAATACCGGCGTCATCCCCACCTTCGCCGGCAAGGGCGACATCGTGCTGGTCGACGAGCTGGCCCACGCCTGCATCTGGGCCGGGGCCCAGCTGTCGGGCGCGCGGATCCTCCCGTTCGCCCACAACGACACCGACCACCTGGCCGCCCTGCTGGCCGAGCACCGGGCCGGCGCCCGCCACGCCATCGTCGCCACCGACGGGGTGTTCTCGATGGACGGCGACCTCGCCCCGCTGGACTGGCTGTCGGCGGTCTGCGAGGCCAACGACGCCTGGCTGCTGTCGGACGACGCCCATGGCGTGGGCGTGCTGGCCGACGGCCACGGCTCGGCCGCCCTGTTTCCCGAGGCCCAGATCCCGTTCCAGATGGGCACCCTGTCCAAGGCGCTGGGCTCATACGGCGGCTATCTCTGCGGCTCGCAGGCCGTGGTCGACCTGCTCAAGACCCGAGCCCGCACCCTGGTCTACACCACCGGCCTCCCCCCGGCCGCCGCCGCCGCCGCCCTGGCCGCGCTGGACATCATCGAGGCCCAGCCGGCCCTGACCGCCCTGCCCCTGGCCAAGGCCCGGGCCTTCACGAAAGCCGTGGGTCTGCCGCCGGCCGCGAGCCCGATCGTGCCGGTGATTATCGGCGAGGCCCAGGACGCCCTGGACGCCTCGCGCGCTCTGGAGGCCGAGGGGTTCCTGGTCGTGGCCATCCGCCCGCCCACGGTCGCCGCGGGCGCGGCCCGCCTGCGCATCGCCTTCAGCGCCGAGCACCCCGACGCCGAGATCGCCCGCCTGGCGCAGTTGGTGAAGCCCTATGTGAAGGGGCGCCCCTAATGCCCGCCCTGTTCGTGACCGGCACGGGCACCGACATCGGCAAGACCTATGTCAGTTGCGCGCTGATCCGCGCCCTGAAGGCCTTGGGCGCGACCGTCGACGCCTTCAAACCCGTGGTCAGCGGCTTCGACCCCAGGGACGCGGCCGGCAGCGACCCGGCCCGGCTGGCCGCCGCCCTGGGCGATCCCGGCGCCGTGCTGCGCATCGCTCCGCGCCGCTACCGCGCCCCGCTGTCGCCCAACATCGCCGCGCGCCTGGAAGGCCAGACCCTGGTCCTGGACGACATGGTCATCGACGCGGTGGCGCGGACCGCCGAGCTGCGCGACGGCCTGCTGCTGGTCGAGGGGGCCGGCGGGGTGATGTCGCCCCTGACCGACGGCGAGACCAATCTCGACATGATCGCCGCCCTGGGCGCGCCGACGCTGCTGGTGGCCGGATCCTACCTGGGCACGATCAGCCATGTCCTGACCGCTTTGGTCGCCCTGCGCGGAGCCAGGGCCCCGGTCGCGGCGGTCGTGATCAGCGAAAGCCTCGACGCCCCCGACCTTGGCCAGACGGCCCGGGCCCTGGCCCCGTTCCTGGACGGCGTTCCGCTGTTCCTCGCGCCGCGCGGGGAATCCTGGGACGCCGGGGCTCTGGCCGACCACCTGCTGCTCCATCGGGAAACTCCATGACCCTGCGCATCGCCATGATCGGCCTGGGCGACATCGCCCGGAAGGCCTACCTGCCCGTGCTGGGACCTCGCGCCGATGTCGAGCTGGTGTTCGTCACCCGCAACGCCGCGACCCTGGCCGAGCTGGGCGCGGCCTGGCGGGTCCAGCAGCTGCACGCCGACCTCGACACGGCTCTGGCGCAGGGCCTGGACGGCGCGCTGGTCCACGCCGCCACGGGCGCCCATCCCGACATCCTCCGCCGCCTGCTGGAGGCCGGGGTGGCGACCCTGGTCGACAAGCCGATCGCCGACAACCTCGTCGACAGCGAGGCGCTGGTCGACCTGGCCGAAACCCGCGGCGTCTCGCTGATGGTGGGCTTCAACCGCCGCTTCGCCCCGGCCTATCGTGAGGCCGCCGCCCTGAACCTGCCCCTGGTGGTGATGCAGAAGAACCGCCCCGGGCCGCTGGACGACGTGCGCCGGGCGGTGTTCGACGACTACATCCACGTGGTCGACACCCTGCGCTTCCTGGCCCCCGGCGCGCGCGAGGCCGCCGTCCGCGGCCGGGTCCGCGACGGCCGGCTGGAACATGTGGTGCTGTCGCTGTCGGGTGATGGATGCGACGCCGTCGGCATCATGAACCGGGTCAGCGGCGGCAGCGAAGAGCTGCTGGAAGTCTCCGGCCAAGGACGCAAGCGCAGCATCAGCGACCTCGAGCAGATCGTCGACCACGGTCCCGTCGAGGCGCTGACCCGACGGGGCAACTGGACGTCCGTCGGCCGCCAGCGCGGCTTTGAGGCGATGTGCGAGCATTTCCTGGACGCGGTGCGCGACGGCCGCCGGCTGTCGGCGATGGACGCGCTGGAGACGCATCGGCTGTGCGAAACGGTGGTGACCGCATTGAGCGCGTAGGCCCCATGGACAGCTGACGGCCTTGGACCGAATTCCTCGTCCTTCGACAGGCTCAGGATGAGGAACTCTACTCTGCCGCCGTACAAGCAGCCCTCATCCTGAGCTTGTCGAAGGACGAGGGCGGCGCACCGCGCTGGACGGCAACTGTCCACAGCTCCCGGAGCGCCCTAAACGCGCTCCAGGTCCCGCCCGCCACAGCTTGCTCAGGCGCTCTGGCGTTCGACCGCGTCGGCCTCGACCGCCAGGGCGGGCGTCACCCCCGCGCGACGGAACAGCTTGGCCAGGGCCAGGAACAGGCCCTTCTCCTCGACCCGGTGATAGGGCGAGGTCGCCGCCAACTGGGCCGACAGCCGCGCGTGGGCCTTGCCCAGGTTGTGGTACGGCAGGCGCGGCAGCAGGTGGTGCAGGGCGTGGTAGCGCAGGCCGACCGGCGCCCACAGGAACGGCAGCAGGGCCGGCGGCGGCACGTTGACCGAGTCCAGGAACTGGTCCTCGAAACTCATCCGGTCGCCGTCGTTCTCCCAATAGTGGGCGACGAGCGTGCGCAGCTGGTTGACGAAGGTGGCCAGCGAGAACAGCGCGAACCAGGTCAGGACCACGCGCACCGGCACGACGCCGGCGACGGCCAGGACCGCGACGCCCCAGCACCACAGCCAGCAGCCCACCTCCTGGGCCAGCCAGTCGGGCCGGGTCCTGTCGTTGTCCTCGCGCACGAAGTCGGGATTGATCACCAGGGCCGACAGCTTGGTGCGAACCAGCCGGCGCACGGCCGGGACCGCGAACGACAGCGGGATCAGGATCCCCGAACGCAGGATCACGCCCAGCGGGGCCAGCAGCGAGATCGCCGCGAACAGCGCCAGCTTGAACGGCGAATAGCGGCCCAGGGGCAGGTATTCCGGATCGCGGGCGGTGCCGAAACGGTCCTTGGCGTGGTGCAGGTTGTGCACGCCCTCGTACATCATCGACGGGGTCATCAGCGGCACGCCGATCAGCAGGTTCCAGCCCAGACGGAAGCCCGGCACGTCCTTGGGGCGAAGATGGCTGATCTCGTGGATGAAGCTGAGGCCGCGATAGAGGGCCAGCAGGCCGACCAGGCCCGCGACCAGCCCGATCGCCAGGCCGTGGGTCGTGGCCGCCAGGGCCAGGCCGCCCCAGGTCGCCGCGGCCGTCAGGATCAGGTCGAGCCAGTAGACGGCGCGGCTGGGCGTCGTCAGGTCCGCCGTCAGGCTGTGCGCCTGGCGGACAAGTCCGGCCTCGTCTTTCGGGGATGATCCCACGTCGTCCTCACGCCCACGCCAACTTCAGCGCCCCGACTTGGCGCCCCGACCTTCGAAATTCAATCCGCATGGACGGGTGAACGGACGAAAACCGCTGAAAGCCTCTAACGCAAAATGGCCGGCGTCGAAACGCCGGCCATTGTCGCAGATCCGGGAAAAGCCGGTCCTAAGCGGTTATGCGCGCCTATCGGTGCTGCGACGCCATCAAAGCATCTGATCCAACGAAAGTTTTTGTTCACTCAGCGAAAACGACAACAACTTGCCGTTTGGCCCGCCCAGATTGGCCAGGACAATTTCTTAGAATTGACAGGCCAATCCCAATTGGTCATGGATGGAACGCCATAGCTCGACCGCCGAACTTGGCCTCTGACGGTCCATTACGCCGAGGCGCGAGGGTGTCGGCTCGCTGGCCTCGCCACGCTGAAGTCGGGACCGACCAAGAGGGCGAATAGGCCTTTTGCGGCCCACTAATCCGCCCGTAAGTGACATGGGGTCGCCCTGGAGCGAGGCGGCGCGGTCGTCGAGTTCCAAGCCAATGAGAGCTCTTCGCTAAAAGAAGATGTTAGGGGGAGAAAAAGAATGACTTGGCGCTCGGCGCGACTGCGCATTCTCTTGCTGGTGATCGTCGGCACGATCATCAATTACATCGCGCGGAACTCGCTCGGCGTGCTGGCGCCGCAGTTGAAGCACGATCTGGCGATCACCACCGAGCAGTACAGCTACATCGTCGGCGCCTTCCAGTTGGCCTATACGATCATGCAGCCGATCGCCGGCCTGCTGATCGACAGGATTGGGCTGACGGCGGGGTTCGCGCTGTTCGCCCTGGCCTGGAGCCTGGCCAACATGGCCCATGGCGCGGCCCGTGGCTGGCTGTCCCTGGCGGCGTTCCGCGGCATGCTGGGCATGGCCGAGGCCGCCGCCATCCCGGCCGGCATGAAGTCGATTGGCGAGTGGTTCCCCGATCGCGAGCGATCCGTCGCCGTTGGCTGGTTCAATGCGGGAACCTCGCTCGGCGCGGTGATCGCTCCCGTCCTGGTCGTCGTGGTCGCCAAGACCTGGGGTTGGCAGTCGGCGTTCTTCGTCACGGGTCTGTTCGGTGTGGTCTTCGCCGGCGTTTGGTTCCACCTCTACCGCTCACCGACCAAGGCAAGTTACGTCTCGCCCGCCGAACTGGCGGAGATCCAGGCGGGCCAACGCCCCGTACCGGCCAGCGCCACCACGCTGAAGGCGATCATCGTCACCCCCCGGTTCTGGGCCATCGCCGTTCCGCGGTTCCTGGCCGAGCCGGCCTGGCAGACCTTCTCGTTCTGGATCCCGCTGTACCTGGCCAAGGAGCGAGGCATGGATCTGGCCCACATCGCCCTGTTCGCCTGGATGCCTTTCCTGGCCGCCGATGCCGGCGGCGTCCTGGGTGGCTATCTCGCGCCATTCCTGCAGAAGTGGCGCGGCCTGAGCCTGGAGTCCTCCCGCATCGCCGGCGTCGGGCTCGGCGCGGTGCTGATGATCGCGCCGGGCTTTGTCGGCCTGGTCGGCCATCCGATGGCGGCGATCGCGCTTCTGTCCATCGGCGGCTTCGCCCACCAGGTGATCTCGGTGCTGATCAACACCCTGTCGGCGGACGTGTTCGCCAAGGGCGACATCGCCAAGGCCAACGGCCTGGTCGGCATGGCCGGCTGGACCGGCGGGCTGCTGTTCTCGCTGGCGATCGGCCAGCTGGCCGACAAGATCGGCTTCGCGCCGCTGTTCGCCTGCCTCGGCGTGTTCGACCTGCTGGGCGCCGCGTGGCTGTTCGCCATGCGTCGTCATCTGATCGTGAAAGAGGCCTGACGATGCGAAAAGCCACCCTGGCCCTGCCTCCCCTCTTCATCCTGGCCGAGCGGACCGGCTCCCGCGTGACCCTGCGCGCCGACACCGGCGCGGTCGCCCACGTCTTCGTGCTGGAGGACGACATCATCCGGGTCCTGCTGCTGGCCGGCGGCGTCTCGACATCGCCGCCCAGTTGGGCCGTCGCACCCGGACAGACGGATATCGCCGAGCCGGGCCGCGATCGGATGGATGTTTCCGGCTTCGCGGCCCCCGTCTTCACCCTCGATGAGGCGGAGGGCGTGCTGGTGCTGACCACCTCGCGTCTGCGCCTGGAGATCACCCTGGCGGGTTTCTTCTGCCGCTGGTCGCAGGCCGCCTCCGACGGCTGGCGCGTCATCGCCGAGGACCGGCCGACCCAGGCCTACAATTTCGGCTGGTGGGACGACGGCGTCTATCACTACGTCAAGCGACAGCCGGGCGAGCGCTATTACGGCCTGGGCGAGCGTGCCGGCGCCATGGACCGGGCGGGACGTCGGTTCCGCCTGACCAATCTGGACCCGATGGGCTACGACGCCTCCGCCGACGATCCGCTCTACAAGGCGATCCCGTACGTGCTGGTCGTCGACGCCGAGGGCGCGGCGCACGGCGTGTTCTACGACACCACCGCCGACCCGGTCTTCGATTTCGGCCACGAGCACGACAACTACCACCCGCACTACCGCTACATGCGGGCCGAAAGCGGCGACCTCGACTACTACATGATCGCCGGACCCGACGCCCGGGCGGTCACTCGCCGCTACACGTGGCTGACCGGCCGGCCGGCGCTGATGCCCCGCTGGGCGGTGGGCTATTCCGGCTCGACCATGACCTATACCGACGCGCCGAACGCCCAGGCGCGCATGGGCGAGTTCATCGCGGGCGTCAGCCGCCACGACATCCCGTGCCAGTCCTTCCACCTGTCGTCCGGCTACACCTCCATCGGCGACAAGCGCTACGTCTTCCATTGGAACCGGGACAAGTTCCCCGACGTCGAGGGCTTCGTGCGCGGCTATGCCGACGCCGGCGTCGAGCTGGTGCCGAACATCAAGCCGGCGCTGCTGGTCAGCCATCCGCGCTACGCCGAACTGGCCGAAAAGGGCTGGTTCGTCAGCGACGCCGACGGGGAGCCGGTGGTCTGCCAGTTCTGGGACGAGGTCGGCAGCTATGTCGACTTCACCCATCCCGACGCCGCCGCCTGGTGGCGCCGGCAGGTGACCGAGCAGTTGCTGGCCTACGGCATTCGGTCGACCTGGAACGACAATAACGAATACGAGATCTGGGACACCCGGGCCCGCATCGCCGGCTTTGGCGATGCGCGTCCGGCGGCGGGCGAGCGTCCGGTCCAGACCCTGCTGATGATGCGGGCCAGCCGCGCGGCGCAGATCGCGTATCGGCCCGGCGAGCGGCCCTATGTCGTCACCCGCAGCGGCATGGCCGGCATGCAGCGCTACGCCCAGACCTGGTCGGGCGACAACTACACCGCCTGGAAGACGCTGCGCTTCAATCAGAAGATGGGCCTGGGCCTGGCGCTGTCGGGCGTCTCCAACACCGGCCACGACATCGGCGGCTTCGCCGGACCCGCCCCCGAACCCGAGCTTCTGCTACGCTGGGTGCAGGCGGGCGTCCTGATGCCGCGCTTCTCGATCCACAGCTGGAACACCGACCGCACGGTCAACGAGCCCTGGATGTATCCCGAGGCCACGCCCGCCATCGTCGGCATGATGCAGCTGCGCCAGACCTTGCAGCCGCTGCTGCACGACCTGCTGTGGCGCCACCACGCCGATTACGAGCCGGTGACGCGGCCGCTGTGGCTGGACTTCCCGGACGATCCCCGGGCCTGGGAGGACGGCGACGCCTATCTGCTGGGACCGGACCTTCTGGTCGTTCCGGCGCTCGACCCGGGCGTGGCGACGGTGCGCGCCTATCTGCCGGCGGGGACCACCTGGCGCGACGTGCGCGACGACCGGGTCTACGTCGGGGGCGCGGAATACGACCTCGCCGCGCCGCTCAGCGGGCTGCCGCCGATGCTGGCGCGCGAAGGCTCCGGCCTGTTCGTCGACCTGGCGCCCGCCGGGTTCGCCGACTCCGCCCCCCTCCCCGGCGTCCTGCTCTATCCGCCGGACAAGGCGGGACGAATGAGCTGGAGCGGCTTCGACGAAAGCGACGCCGCGCCGCGCGATCCGGCCGCCCCGCGGGGCTGGACCGTTGAGGTCCAGGCCAGCGCCGAAACCCTGGCGATCACGGCCGGCTGGAGGGGGGCGACTTCGCCGCCGGCAGACGCCTTGCGGATCATCCTGCCGCCGACCGAGACCCGGCGGATCACGCTGAACGGCGCGGCGGCGACCTTGCAGCCGATGCAGGTCATGGGGATCGAGCGCCTGGTCATGACCTGGATGGTCTGAGAGCGTCGAGGCGCCGCCCTCGTCCTTCGACAGGCTCAGGATGAGGGCGAATGGCACGGCGGCTGAGTAGAATTCCTCATCCTGAGCCTGTCGAAGGACGAGGAATTCGGCCCAGGATCGTCGACTGTCGACAGCGTCTGGAGCGGATCAGGGCGTCAGCTTCATCGCCTTCAGCCACAGGGCGTACTGATCGAACCAGGCGTCGCTGGTCGTGCCGTGCGGCTGCGAGGCGAAGCCATGGCCGCCCGCGCTGTACAGGTGGAACTCCACCGAGGCGCCGGACGCCCGCCAATTCTGGATCAGGCTCAGATCCTGCGACCGGAAGAAGCGATCATCGGCGGCCAGGGCGGCGAACAGCGGCGGCGCGTTGGGCGGGACCACGCTCGACTGGGTCGGGCCATAGATCATGCCCGCGAAGTCGGGCCGTGCATCGGGCGCGTTGGCCTGCAGGGCGCCCAGCACCGTCATCGCGCCGGCGGAAAAGCCGAGGATTCCCACTCGCTGGGGATCGACGCCCCACTCGCGCGCGTGGGCGCGCACAGCGCGCACGGCCGCTTGGGCGTCGGCGACGGCGTAGGGCGCCTGGCGGGCCCGTTCCTCGCCGCCCTCGCGGCGCTGGAAGGTGGCGGCGAGCGCGGCCTTGAAGCCGTCGAAACCGCCCGGAAGCGGCGTTGTGCGGTACTTCAGGATCAGGACCCGCACGCCCAAGGGCGCCAACCGCTTGGCGACGTCGTAGCCTTCGTTGTCCATGGCCAGGAACTGGAAGCCGCCGCCGGGGACCAGGATCACCGCCGGCGCGGCCTTGTCGGCGGCCGGACCGCCCGGCATCAGGGTCAGGCTCGGCCGCGAGACGTTGTAGACGAGGCGCTGGCTGGCGTCCTGCCGGGCCCAGGCCTCGGGCGCGGGATTGGCCTGCTCGGTCGCCACGGGCAGAGCGATGGCGGGGGGCTCCCTGGGCGTCGGCGCGGCCGTCACGCCCTTGACCCAGTCGCCGGCAGCGGCCTGGGCGCTCAGGCCGGTCAGACCGACCGCCAGGCCGGCGAGAAGGCCGACCAGATGACGGGAAGGTGCGTTACGCATGGCGAGATCCCTTCGTGTCGCTGCACGGATCGAAAAAAGGGGGAGCAGGCCAGGCCCGCTCCCCATCACAGGGTTCGTCCGGGGAGGGCGAGCCTAGAACTTGGTGTCCACCTTCAGGCCGAAATAGCGATCGCTGTCGCGCGACAGCACCTGCGTGACCAGGTGGACGCCGTACGAACCGAAGCCGTCGCCGATCCCCGACACGAAGTGCTCGTTGAGCAGGTTGTTGACGAAGATGGTGGCCTTGACGTTGCCGCGCTCGATGGCGGCCGAACCGTTGAGCAGGCCATAGGCCTTCTGCTCGGCCAGCGGATTGCCCAGCAGGTCGAAATTGACCTTGCTCTGGTGCTGATAGTTCAAGCCGAACATGCCCTTCATGTCGTTGCCCAGGTCGCGCGTGACCATGGCCCCGAGGTTGATCTTGAACTTCGGGCTGTTGGGCAGCTGGGTGTTGGAACGGTCCTGGACGTTGCCCAGGCCCGTCGGATTGGTCGAGGGGGCGCAGCCCGTGCCGGTCTGCGCCTGGCCGGGATAGCAGGCGGCGTTCGGGAACGAGAGCACCTGGGCGTCGGTATAGGCGGCCGAGGCGTCCAGGCGCAGCCACTCGACGGGCATGGCCTGGGCTTCGACCTCCAGGCCCTTGGTGCGCAGCTTGCCGACATTGTTCAGCTTCTGCTGCAGGGCGCCGTTGATGTATTGCGACGACTGAGCCTGGAAGTTGTCGTAGTCGGTGTAGAAGGCCGCGATGTTCAACTGCAGCCGATTGTCGAAGAAGCGGCTCTTCAGGCCGGTTTCGTAGGACGTCGACGTCTCGGACCGCACTGGATTCTGGGTGCGCAGCGGCGTGTAGCCCGACGAGATGTCGTAGGCGTAGCCCTTATAGCCCGTGGCCGCGCTGGCGTAGACCGAGACACGCGGCGCGATCTCCTGGTTCACCGACAGCTTCCAGGTGGCGACGGTGTCCTCGTTGCGGCCGGCGCACTGCTGGCTGCCGGCGCCGCAGGTGCCGATGCTGGTCGGCGACACGTACACCGTGGCGGTCGGCAGGCGGTTGACGAAGAAGTCCTCGATCCGCTCGTTGTTGACGCGCACCGCGCCGCTGAGCGTGGTCTTGGTCGGGAACTTGTAGTCCAGGCCGGCGAAGGCGGCGATGCTGCGCGTGCTCTGCTCGCCGTACCAATTGGCCAGGATCAGGGCCGGGCCGCGCTGGAACGAGCGGTTGGTTTTGGCGTCCGCGAAGAAGGCGCCGGCCACGTAGGACAGCGGGCCCTCGCCCTTCGACGTCAGGCGGACTTCCTGGGTGAACGACTTGGAATGGTACGGGCCCGAATTGCTGACGCCCAGGCCCGGCGCGATCGGGTTGGTGACGTTCGGCGCCGCGCCGTTGACCGCCAGGTCGGTTCCGTCGACGTCGGCCGAGAAGTCGTACTTCCAGTCCTGGTACGAGGTGACGGAGATCAGGCTGGCGAAGCCGAGGTCGTAGGCCAGCTTGCCGCTGAAGCTGGCCTGCTTGTTTTCGGTGAAGCCGTCGTTGTCGACCCGCGTGCGGCGGTTGTCGGCGCCGGGCTGGATGTCGGCCAGGGCCGGCAGGATCGAGACGCCGTTGTAGCGCGGGATCACCGGGGTGGTCGCGCCGGCCGGCCGGTAGTTCAGGTCGATGTAGCGCAGCGTGGCGGCCGTGCCGTCGGACTTGGACTTGGCGTACGAGCCGCTCAGCGACAGCACCAGCTTGTCGGTCAGCTCGGACCGCAGCTTGCCGTGCACGCCGTAGGAGGTGTTGTCGTTCAGGCGGTGGCCGTTGTGCAGGTTGCGGACATTGCCGTCCCATTGGTTGTAGTAGACGCCGAGGCGATAGCCGGTGGTGTCCGAGATCGGGCCCGAAATGGCGCCGTCGGCCTTGTAGCCGCGGTCCGTCGTGGCGGTCGCAGAGGCGTGGCCGCTGAAAGCGGCCGACGGATCGCGGGTGACGATGTTGATCGCGCCGGCGCTGGCGTTCTTGCCGAACAGCGTGCCTTGCGGGCCGCGCAGGACCTCAATGCGCTCGACGTCGGACAGGTTGTCGAAGGCCTGGGCCTGCTGGACCACCGGCACGTCGTCGATGATCACCGCCACCGAGGGCTCCACCCCGATCGAGAAGGCGTAGGTGCCGATCCCGCGCAGGATGATGGCGTTGTTCGGCGAGGCCGTGCTCTGGGTCAGGGTCAGCGACGCGGCCGCGCGCGTGAGGTCGCCGAACTCGTTGATCCGCTGGTTCTCGATCGTCTCGGCGGTGACGGCCGTCACGGCCACGGGGACGCTCTGCAGATTGGCCGAACGCTTGGTCGCCGTGACGACGATCTCGGCCAGGCCGGTGCTCTCGGTCTTGTCCTGGGCCGCCGCCAGATGCGGCGTCGCCAGTACGCCGGCGGCCGCGCTCGCCAGCAGGATCAACTTACGCATGAACACCCTCCCAAAGTTGTTGTTGTTTTTAGAATTGTTGAATCTTGGCTAGGCCAATTTTCTATATTGGTCAAGCCAATATGCGAGAAGTGGCAGAACAGTTCGGGGAGACGAAACCTGTTGGCGTCATCGTCCGGACGTTTCGGCGCGGCGTTCTGGCCGATAGAGGGTCCGGGCGACAGCGTCGCGCCAGCCTTCCAGGCATTGCTCGCGCTCACGCGGCGCCATCTCCGGATCGAAGCGTCGATCCAGGCGCCAGCCCCCGGCGATCGCGTCCAGGCTGGACCAGACGCCTGCACCCAGACCGGCAAGAAAGGCCGCGCCCAAGGCGGTGGTCTCGATATTGACCGGCCGCTCGACGGGTGCGTCGATGACGCTCGACAGGAAGGCGCACAGCCATTCGTTGGCGGCCATGCCACCGTCCACGCGCAAGGCGCTGGGCCGCGCGGCCCCGTCGGCGAACATCGCCGCGATCAGGTCGTGAGTCTGGAACGCCACCGACTCCAGGGCGGCCCTAGCGATGTGGGCGGCCGAGGTGTCCAGCGTCAGGCCGTGGATCAGACCCCTCGCCTGCGGATCCCAGAAGGGCGCGCCCAGGCCGACAAAGGCGGGAACCATGTAGACGCCGTGCCCGTCGGGGACGCTGGTCGCCAGGCTCGATGTGTCGGACGCCCGCACGATCAGCCCCAGCTGGTCGCGCAACCACTTGATCGCCGCGCCGGCCACGAAGATCGAGCCTTCGAGGGCGTAGGTGGGCCGCCCGTCGAGGCGGTAGGCGACCGTGGTCAGGAGGCGCGCATGCGAAGTCACCGGCCGCGAGCCCGTGTTCATCAGCATGAAGCAGCCGGTCCCGTAGGTGGCCTTGATCATGCCCTCGTCGAAACAGGCCTGGCCGATCAGCGCCGCCTGCTGGTCGCCGGCCATGCCCCGGATGGGGATCGGGGCGCCGAACAGATCGGCCTGCGTCTCGCCAAAGTCGGCGCAATTGTCGCGCACCTCCGGCAGCAGCGCGGCGGGGATGTCGAACAGCCGCAGCAGGTCCTCGTCCCAGGCCTGGCGGTGGATGTCGAACAGGAGGGTTCGCGAAGCGTTGGTCGCGTCGGTCGCATTCACGCGACCGCCGGTCAGCCGCCAGAGCAGGAAGCTGTCGATGGTGCCGAAAGCCAGCTCTCCGCGCTGGGCGGCCTCGCGCGCGCCAGGGACGTGGTCGAGAATCCAGGCCAGCTTGCTGGCCGAGAAGTAGGGATCCAGGCGAAGGCCGGTCCGCGCCTGGACCAGGGGCTCGTGGCCGGCCTGCCGCAGCGCCTCGCATCGATCGGTCGTCCGCCGGTCCTGCCAGACGATCGCCGGATGGATCGCGCGTCCGGTTCGTCGCTCCCAGACCACGACGGTCTCGCGCTGATTGGCGATGCCGATGGCGGCGACCGCATCGACCGCAACGTCCGCGCTGACGAGGGCGGCGCGCGCGGTGTCCACGACGTCCCGCCAGATGGTCTCGGGGTCATGTTCGACCCAACCCAACTCCGGATAGCTCTGGGCGAATTCGCGCTGGTCGAGGCCGGCGACGCCGCCCTGGTCGTCGAAGACGATGCTGCGGGTGCTGGTCGTGCCCTGGTCGATAGCCAGGATGTAGCGGGCGCCGGTCATGCTTTCATCGCCCTGACCGGTAACGGCGGGGCTTTCTGCTTCAGATAGGCTTCCAGGCGACCGACCGCCTCGGGCGGCAGGTGCAGGCCCAGCTTGCTGCGGCGATACAGGATGTCCTCGGCCGTGCGCGCCCATTCCTCGGCGACCAGATAGTCGACCTCGGCGGCATGGAGCCCCGCGCCGAGGTCCTCGCCCAGGTCGGTCAAGCTCTTCGCGTCGGCCAGGATGCGCCGCGTGCGCGTCCCGTAGGACCGCGCCAGCCGCGCGGCCAGGTCGTCGGGAAGGAACGGAAACTCGGCGCAGAGCGCGCGGGCGAGAGCGGCGCGGTCGAAGTCAGGCAGGTCGCCGCCGGGCAGCACGGCGCCGCGCGTCCAGGAGGGGCGGGCCCGCGGGAAGAATTCGGCCAGGCGGTCCATCGCCTGGTCGGCCAGACGGCGATAGGTGGTGATCTTGCCGCCGAACACCGACAGCACCGGCGCCTGCCCTTCCGGCGCGTCGACCTCCAGCACGTAGTCGCGGGTCACCGCAGAGGCGCTGTCGGCGTTGTCGTCGAACAGCGGACGAACGCCCGCATAGCTCCACACCACGTCTTCGGCGGTGGTCTGGGGCACGAAGTAACGGTTGATGCTCTGGCGGAGATAATCGACCTCCTCCGGACTGATCCGCGCCGGCCCGGGGGGCGCGTCCCAGGCCACGTCGGTGGTGCCCACAAGGGTGAAGCGGCCCTCGTAGGGGATGGCGAACACGATCCGGCGATCGGGGTTCTGCAGCATGTAGGCGTGCTCGCCCTCGAACAGGCGCGGGACCACGATGTGGCTGCCCTTGATCAAGCGCGTTCCACTGCCCGTCTCCACGTTCAGCGCGCCGCCTAAGACCTCGGAAACCCAGGGGCCGGCGGCGTTGACGATCGCGCGGGCGCGGACCTGGCGCTCGGGCCCGTCCGCGGGTTGCAGGCGCGCTTCCCAGGTCGCGCCCACGCGACGGGCGGAGACCAGCTTGGTGCGGGTTTCGATCACCGCGCCGCGCTCGCGCGCGTCCAGGGCGTTCAGCGTCACCAGACGCGCGTCGTCCACCCAGCAGTCCGAATAGGCGAAGGCCTTGCGGTAGTCCGGACGTAGCGCCGCCCCCTCCGGCGCGCCCTTCAGGCTGAGCCCGCGCGACCCCGGCAAGCGGCGGCGACCACCGATATGGTCGTACAGAAACAGCCCCAGTCGGACCATCCAGGCGGGACGCGTGGCGTGGGCGTGCGGCAGGACGAAGCGCAGCGGCCAGATGATGTGGGGAGCCATGGCCAGCAACGTCTCGCGCTCCTCGAGCGCTTCGCGAACCAGCCTGAATTCGTAATATTCCAGATAGCGCAGGCCGCCATGCACCAGCTTGGTGCTGGCCGACGAGGTCGCGCTCGCCAGATCGTTCTGCTCGACCAGCAGGACCGACAGTCCGCGCCCGGCGGCGTCCCGGGCCACGCCCGCGCCGTTCACGCCGCCGCCGACCACCAGAAGGTCGAACTCCATCCCTGATGCTCCCCCGCCTAGAATCAGCCGCTGGCGTATTCATTCGTTAATCGCAAATTCGCAATTGAAAAGCGAAAGTTATTTTCAAAAATCGCGCGTGAATACGAAGGCGCCTGGCACGGCGCTCTGGCCAACAGCGACGCCGACGCGCTAAGCCGGACTTGGAGGTGCGTTGATGGCTATCGAGCAGCGTCACGAGGCGATCCTGGCGCTCGCCCGCAAAAGCGGACGGGTGACGGTCGAGGCCTTGTCCGATCAACTTCAGGTCTCGCGCCAGACCATCCGCAAGGACCTCAACGACCTTTGCGACCAGGGACTGCTCGCCCGCGTGCACGGCGGCGCGGTGATCGCCGCGGGCGGCGTCGACAATCTGGAATACGAGGCGCGGCGGATTCTGGCGCGAGAAGCCAAGGAGGCCATCGGCGCCGCGGCGGCGGCCCTGATCCCCGAAAAGGCCTCGCTGTTCATCAACATCGGCACGACCACCGAAGAGGTCGCCCGGGCCCTGCAGGGGCGGACCGGCCTTCTGGTGATCACCAACAACCTTAATGTCGTCGATATCCTGGCGTCTTCGCCCGGCATCGAGGTGATCGTGGTCGGAGGGCGGGTGCGCAGCGCCGACCGCGCCTCCGTCGGAGCCTTCGCGGTCGACTTCATTCGCAACTTCAAGGTCGATTTCGCCATCATCGGCGCCTCGGCAATGGATGAAGACGGGTCGCTGCTCGACTTCGACATCAACGAGGTGCAAGTGTCGCAGACCATCATCCAAAGCTCGAGGCGGGTGATCCTGGTCGCCGACAGCCAAAAGCTGGGCCGTCCGGCGCCGGTGCGGATCGGGCACATCGGCGACGTCCACGTCTTCGTCACCGACCGGCTGGACAGCCCGGACCTGGCGGCGAAATGCGAAGCGCGCGGCGTGCGCGTCATCGAGACAACGATCAAGTAGGTCGGCTGCGCGCCAACTAGCGCCCTTGGGTCCGCGCCAGGCTCCGGACGTTCAGTGCTCGACGAGCGTTCTCCAGCAGGCCTCCAAACGCCTGTTCGATGCTCGCGTCAGACCTGGGCCAGCAGGATCTCAGCCAGCGCCTCAGGCTGAAACCGCGCGACGTTGTGGGGGCAGTCCAGGGAATAGGTGGACCATTCCGGATCGCGGCTCAGGCGCGCGTGAAGATCCAGGAACGGACTTCCTTCCCAGCCGAACGCGCCGACGTAGATCTTGCGGGGCGCCTCGCGCCAACGTCCGGTGAGGCGAATGGACTGCAAGAACGTTCCGATCGGGTGGGGACGGGCCCGAGGATCAAGACCGGGCGGGGGCGCGCAGTTCAGCCCGTCCAACCTTGCGCCTTCGGCAAAGACCTCTCGAAAATGAGGGCTCGTCAGAGACCAGGCGGAATCGCCTGAGTCAGGCACGTAAGCATCGACATAGACCAATGCTCCGATTTGCGATGGCGCGGCGTCGGCCACGCCGCTCACGACCATTCCGCCGTAAGATTGCCCGACAACAACCAAGCCATCGCCCTGCGATTTAATGGCGTCGACGACATCGCCGATGTGCGTGTCCAGGTTGGCCGCCGGGGCCGGCGTGTCGCCAAGGCCCGCGAGCGTGATCTGCAAGGCTCTGTGCCCGTTGGCCGCCAGGATCTTACCAACCTGGTCGTAAACCCAGCCGCCCTGCCAGCCGCCAGGGATCATCACGAACGTGGCCATGAACATTGTCCCTGCACGGCGCTAAAAGCGACCCATCGGATCTCTTAACGCCGGACATCACGCGAGAATGAGACAAACAATTGGTCATGCCCCTCACCCGGCGCCACCCCGGTCGGAACCTCGCCTTCGCTGGCCATGCCCATGGCCGCGGCAAAGATCGGCGGTAGGTCGAACAGCACAACTTCGAAATACAGATAGCCTTAGGCCCGCTCTCCCCTTCCCTGTTGATCCGAGCGCCAGCCGCCGTTGCCGTAAGTCCAGAAACTGGACGTTCGCGCCGCCTACGGGGCGTGGCGCGACCAGTTGCGCGCTCGCCTGACACCCAACGCCCGGAAGGCTTTCGAAATCCACGCGTCGTCTTGGTATGAAGCACTGCGGCTTCGCAACGAACATCTCGACAATCGCGCATACCCTCGGTCGAGGAGGGGCGGATAATCACACCTATACGGATGCTCGACAGAAGGCGTACCTCACGGTCAGGAAGGTCTGATAACCACCCTGCCCTGAACTTGACGACATCTGCTAACCGGATTGAGCCCGCGCGGTCTCACCAGATGCGTACGGAGAAGGCGCATGCCATTCGATCCAGCTTCTATCATTCCGCCCCCGCCGCCGGGCCGGGTCGAGACGCTCGAGGACTATTTCGAGATCACGCTTCCTGACGACTACAAGCAGTTCGTCGCTACCCATAATGGCGCCGTTCCGCTTGAAAACCGCTTCGACGTCGCGGGTCTGGAACGGGCGGTCGAGCGCTTCCTGCCGATCATCCAGGATGTCGAGGGCCACCCTCTTGGGTGGCTGGACTTGGAAGTCGTAGCCTCACAACTCGACTCGCGCCTGACCGACGATGAGGACGGCGAGAACATCAACCTCGTCCCGATCGCCGCGGTGCTCGCCGGCGACTTCATCGTTCTGGATTACCGTGAGGGATGCGAACACCCGACGATCGGCTTGTGGGACCATGAGGCTTCCGAAGATTTCGCGCCGGCCGTGACCACGGTGGCCCAGACGTTCAACGAGTTCCTATCCATCCTACGCTGACGGCGGCGGCCTCCATTTCGCTGGCGCATGGCGGAAATGCGCAAGGAGCGGACTCGAGACGTGGTCCAGAAACATGACGCCCAGATCCGCCGCGACTCCGGGCCGCCGCGGTTCCCGTGACCTTGCCGCCGGCGAGCGGCTCATGTCTTCCCCAACGCTTCGGCCATGCGGTTCAAGGCGTCCCGCAGCAAGGGTCGCGGACAGCCGATGTTGAGACGGATGAAGCCCTCGCCGCCAGGCCCATAGACGCGACCGCTGTACAGATTGACCTTCGCCTGTTCGAGAAAGAACGCCTTCACATCGCCGACCCGGTCGTCAACCGGCCGAGCGTCGATCCAGACCAGGAACGAGGCGTCCGGCCGCATGGGATGCAGTCCTGGCAAGGACGCCCCCGCGAAACGGGTCACGAGATCAAGGTTGCCGCGGAGATAGTCCGTGAGCGCGTCCAACCAAGGGCCGCCTTCCCGATAGGCGACCTCCAGACCCAGCCTGGAGAAGTAGTTCGGGTTGGTCATGAACGAGAAGCGCAGGGTGTCGAACAGCCGCGCCCGCCACGCGGGGTTGGCTGCCGAAACCACCGCGCACTGCAGGCCGGCCAGGTTGAAGGTCTTGGTCGGGGCCAGGCAAATGAACGACCGCTGGCGCGCGCTCTCGCTGATCGAGGCGAACACAACGTGCGGCGCCGCGCTCAGCCGGATATCGCAGTGGATCTCGTCTGAAATGACGATGAGACCATATCGCTCGCAGACAGCGTTGAGCGCCGTCAGCTCGTCGAACGTCCAGGCGTGGCCGGACGGATTGTGTGGATTGCACAGGATGAACACCTTCGCGCCGGATCTCGCCAAAGCTTCGAAGTTCTCAAGGTCGAGATGGTAGCGACCGCCCTCGAGTCTGAGTTGGTTGACCAGCAGACGCCGCCCGTTGCCGCTGATGACTTCAAAATAGGGGGAATAGACCGGCGTCTGCACGATCACGCCGTCGCCGGGCTGGGTGAACGTGCGAAGGATCGCCGCGACGCAGGGCATGACGCCGGGACCGGGCAGCAGGGTTTCCACCTCGGGCGTCCAGCCATGACGCTCGGAGAACCAGGCTCGCACGATCTCGAAGTGGGCGGGGTCGCGCAGGGTGTAGCCGTAAACGCCGTGCTGCGCTGCATCGACCAGCCGGTCGATCACCGGCTGCGGAGCGCGAAAGTCCATGTCGGCGGTCCATAGCGACAGGATTCCTTCGCTCTCGACCGCCGGGGCGTACTCGTCCCACCGATTGGCCCATTTGGCGGATCCGTAGGCGCTGCGATCGTAGATGACGTCGAACTCGGACGCGGCCGTGGTCATGAAAGGCGCTTCCTGCGGCCCAGGCCGATCGGACGCACACCAAGTCGGCGGGGTCGGCGCCAAATTCCGTGGCGCCCGGCTTGATGGCGCGGCCAGACCCGACCGAGACGATTGCGCCCTCCCGCCCAGGCTGACGTCAATCGGCGATGGAATCCCGCCGCCGACTGCTGATCGTCAACCCCAATACCTCGGCGAGGATCACCGGGATGATCGAAGCGCGCGTCCGCTTGCAACTCAAAGACTGCTTCGTGCTGCGAACCGCGACCGCGGGGTTCGGCTTTGATTATGTCGCCTCGCGCGCGGGCATTGCGGTGGCGGGACATGCCGTCCTGGACGCCGTGGCCAAGGCGCTCGCGGAGGGCGACCGGCCCGACGCGATCCTGCTGGCCTGCTTTGGCGATCCGGGGTTCGACGCCCTTGCGGAGGTCTGCGACATGCCCGTGGTGGGCTTCGCCGAAGCGGGACTGCACGCCGCCGCAGCGCTGTCCGGCCCCTTCATCGCCGCCACCCGGGGCCGCGTCTGGCGCGAGGTCATCCTGGAACTGGCGCAGAAGCTGGGGATCGCGGGCCATCTCGCCGGCGTCGAAACCATCGATCACCTGACGGACGACCCGACGCGGATCGCCGCCTTCCTGGCGACACGGGCGCGGGAGACCGGCGCCCGCCGGGTGCTGATGGGCGGGGCGGGGCTGATCCCAAACCACGACGCCATCGCCGCCGCGAGCGAAGTCCCGGTGCTGGACGCTCATCGCGCCGCCATCGAAAAGCTCGCCCGCTGCGCGGAAGCCGCAGGCGCGTCCGGTCGCCCGCGGCCCGACGCGGTGCAGGTCGCTGGCGTGTCCGGACCGCTTGAGCAGTTGCTGGCCAGGAGCGGCCTCGCCTTGCCCGCCGCGCCCGATTGAGCTGCGGGTAGGGTCAAGGCTCCACCGCATCGGTCGTCGCGGGCGTCCAGGCGGACGCGTGTTTGGCGCGAAAGCGGAAATAGGCCCAACTGCCGACGAACAGGGTGACGACCAGCAGCAGGGCCGGCCGACCGGCCGCTCGGTCCATCAAGGCCGAATAGATCATGCCACCGGCCGCGACCAGGGTGACCAACGGTACGAGGGGATGCAGCGGCGCCTTGAACGGACCGCCGCTTCGGCCGGTCCGTCGACCAATCAGAACGGCGATCGCCAGCAGCACATATTCTGGAATGTTCTGCATGGCGGTGAAGATCAAAAGCGTCCTCTGCCCGAGCAGCATGAGAGCGGCCGAGGCCAGGCAGACGGCGAGGGTCGCCACCATCGGCGCATGCGAACCGGCTTGAACCTGGGCCAGCAGCCGGCTGATCGGTCGAGGCCAGACGCCGTCGCGACCGGTGGAGTAATAGAGCCGGCCAAAACCCATGATGCCGACGACAAGGGCGTTGAAAATGGCGATCACCAGCACGCCGCTGATCGCCGCCGTGAGCTTCGGCCCGGCCACCAGGTTCATATAGGAGACCACCGGGGTGTCGGAGCCGAGGATCCGCGCAAGGTCGGGAGCGCTTAACACCACCAGTATCAGAGGTACGGCGATCACGAGGGCGGCCAGTCCGCCGATCCATGTGACCAGCGGCCCGATCCGGCGCGGGGCGTCGGTGAGCTCCTCGCCGAAATAGAGCGCCCAGTGGGCGCCGGAGCAGGTGAAGATAGCGGAGACCACGGCAAGGCCCAGCGTCGCGATCGGCAGCGGCTTGGCCACCGCGTGGTCCAGCCAGACTGGATGCGCCAGGGCGCTCAGCAGAGACCGGGATGGGTGGGCCAGGGCGATCGCGGTCAGAAGGACCAGCGCCGCGACCTCCATCAGCAGGAACAGGCCGGTGACGATGGCGCCGAGACGCACGCGCAGCACCGCCACACCGCAGGCCAGAACAAGGCAGCCCAGCGCCACCGGAAGCTGCGGCAGGCCAGGAACCAAAACGCGCACATAGTCGGCGAAGCCCAGCAGGCCAAAGGCCATCACGGTGGGCGCCGCCACCATCATCATCGTGATGTACGGAAAGGCCCATAAGGGTCCCAATACGCCGACCAGGCTCGGATAGACACCGCCGGCCTGGGGGAACGCGGCGCCCAGCTCGGCGTAGAGATACGCCGCCACCGCCGCGATCAATCCGCCGGCCATGACGGCCGCCACCGCCCCCGTGCCGGCCATGCGCAGCACGCCGTCCCCATAGATGAACACCGACATCGCCGGCGACAGGGCGGAAAAGACCAGGAACAGGATTTCCAGCGGCCCGAGCGTGCGGTGTAGCGTTCGGGGCGTCTGCACGGCGGGCTCGTTAGCGGCTGGTGAAGGATCCAACCTGACGCGCCATGCATCTTGCCCCCACACATGGCGCCCAAGTCTCGCCCGCTCCCGCAAAGTCTGTACAGATCATGGGCACAGACGAAGGCCGAGGCCTCGGGGGCGGTGAACTTCTGCACGTTCTTCGGCCCACTTTGGCCTTAAGGACGTCGGCGACCCATGGCGCGCGCGATCACCCCGAGCGGACCTTGGGACAACGACGGGCTCTGGACGGCCAGAGAGACGCCGAGCGCTCTGCCCCTCCGGCCACGCCTGGGCGTCGTGCTCGATGGGAGCACGACGCTCGCGCTGTCGGCGGTTCAACTAGAGGAAAAAGTCGCCGCTCGACAGCGAGGCGGAACCCGCCAGTTCGATCGCGAAATCGGCGACGCCGTCTCCGTTGACGTCACCGTAGACCATCGTATGAAGCGGATCGGAATAGTCCGCGCGGAGCTCGCCCGAGAGGTTCGAGAACGCCGCGTTGCCAATGAAGGTGAAGGCCTGGTTGCCCGAGACATTGGTCCTGGCGTCCAGTGTCGTCAGGTCGACATGATCGGTTCCGACAAGGAAGTCGGTGATCACGTCGTGAGCGGCGCCCACCGTGCTGTCGGTGGCCGTCTCCATGAAGAAGATATCGGCCCCGCCGCCGCCGGTCAGGACGTCCTGGCCCAGGCTGAGCATGATCTTGTCGGCGCCGGCCGAGCCGATGATCGTGTCGTTGCCGCCCTGGCCGGTGATGTAGCTGATGCCGGTCAGGGTCGCGTTCGAGAAGTCGAAGTTTTCGGCCCCGTTGGTCCAGCCGCAGATGTAGACGTTGGCGAAACCGTTGTTCGAGAACGCCTCGATCCCGGTGAAACCCAGCATGTAGATGCCGCCCGTCTGCACGGCGACGACGGTGTCGAAGCCCGCGCCGCCGTCGACCAGGAAGTCCGCGTTCTGCCCGGCCTCGATGGCGACCACGCCGATCGTGTCGTTGCCGCCGCCGGCGTAGATGGTGTCCAGTCCGAAGCCGCCATAGATGACGTCATCCCCGGCCGAACCGGTGATGGTGTCGTTGCCGGTCCCGCCATCGATCTTGGTGATGCCGGTCAGGGTAGTCCCCGAAAAGTCCAGGGTGTCGGCCACGCTGGTTCCGGTGATGCTGACCCCGGCGAAACCGTTGGCGGTGATCGACTCCAGGCCGGAGAACAAGGCCAAGCCGATCACCGCCCCCGCCGCCGTCGCCTTCAGCGTGTCGTAACCCAGGCCGCCCGACACGGTGTCCAGGCCATTCGCCGCGGCGGTGTAGAAGAACGTATCGTCGCCCGCTCCGCCGTTCAGGATGTCATCGCCGGCCGAACCCTGCAGAAGGTCCGCATCGGCGGTGCCCGTGATGTTGTCGTTGCCCGCTCCGCCATCAATGAGGCCGATCCCGCTCAAGGCGACGCCCGAGAAGTCCCACAGATCAGCGACCGTCGAACCTGCCAGGCTGACGCCGGTGAAACCACCGGCCGAGATCGCCTCGATCCCGCTCAGGACCCCGACGCCGATCACCGTGCCATTGGCCGTCGCCACGAGGCTGTCATAGCCCAACCCGCCGTTGATCGTATCGGTGCCCAGGCCCGCGCCGCCGAAACGGAAGACGTCATCGCCGTCGCCGCCCGCCAGGGTGTCATCGCCGACGCCGCCGATGATGACCTCCGCGCCGGCCGTGCCGGTGATCACGTCATTGCCCGCCCCGCCGTCGATGCTGTCGATGCCGCTCAAGGTGAGGCCGGCGAAGTTGAAGGTCTCCGCCGCGGTGGTTCCGGCGAGGGTGACGCCGGTGAAGCCGTTGGCGGTGATGATCTCGACGCCGGCGATCGAGCGCAGGCTGATGACCTGGTTGTTGGCCGTGGCCTTGAGGCTGTCATTGCCCAGGCCGCCGGCATAGGCGTCGGCTCCGGCGCTGGCGAAGAAGGCGTCGTCGCCGTCGTCGCCGTTGAAGGTGTCGTTGGCCGACGAGCCGACGAAGGTGTCCGCCCCCGCCCCGCCGCTGATCGCGGCGAGGTTGGTGGCGGTCACCACCGTCAGGTCGATCAGGTCGTCGCCGCCGCCCAGCACCACCGAGACGCCGGCGAAGCCGGTGGCGTCGATGGCCTCGAAGCCGGAGAAGCTGGTCAGGCCGATCACAGTGCTGGCCGCCAGGGCCTTGAGGGTGTCGGTTCCATTGCCGCCGACGATCGTGTCGAAGCCGTTGGCCGCGCCGGTGTACTGGAAGCTGTCGGCGCCGTCGCCGCCGTTCAGCACGTCGTCGCCGCCCGAACCGAGGATGACGTCGGCCGCCGCCGTGCCGGTAATGGTGTCGTTGCCCGCCCCGCCGTCGATCTTGGTGACGCCGGTCAGGGTCACCGCCGAGAAGTCCAGATTGTCAGCGTTGACCGAGCCGGCGATCGACACGCCGGCGAAGCCGCCCGAGGAGATCGCCTCGATGTTGGTGAAGCTGGCCAGGCCGATCACCGTGCTGGCCGCCAGGGCGACGAGGGTGTCGGTCCCATCGCCGCCATCGATGATGTCGGCCCCGTTGGCCGCGCCGGTGAACTGGAAGCTGTCGTTCCCCTGCCCGCCGACCAGCGTGTCGTCGCCGCCCGAGCCGAGCAGGATGTCGGCCGCAGCCGTGCCGGTGATGGTGTCGTTGCCCGCGCCGCCGTCGATCTTGCCGATCCCGCTCAGGGTCGTGGTCGAGAAGTCCAGCACGTCGCCGTTGGCCGAGCCGGCGATGGTCACGCCGGCGAAACCGCCGCTGGTGATCAGCTCGACACTGCTGAAGCTGGACAGGCCGATGATGGTGTTGGCCGCCAGGGCCGTGACCGTGTCGACGCCGTTGCCGCCGTTGATGGCGTCGGCGCCGTTGGTGGTTCCGGTGAACTGGAACACGTCGTCGCCGTCCCCGCCAGCCAGGGTGTCGTCGCCCAGTCCGCCGATGATGATGTCGGCGGCGGCCGAGCCGAGGATCGTGTCATTGCCGGCCGCGCCGTCGATCCGGCCTATGCCGACCAGGACCGTCGAGGACAGGTCGATCAGGTCGGCGTTGGCGCCGCCGCCCAGGATCACATTGGCGAAGCCGTTGGCGGTGACCGTCTCGACATTGGTCAGGCTGGAGACCGTGATCGTCAGGTTGGCGGCCGTCGCCTGCAGCACGTCGGCGCCGTTGCCGCCGTTGACCGCGTCGATGCCGCCGGAAGGGCCGTAGGTGATGACGTCGTCGCCGTCGCCGCCGTTTAGCGTATCGTCGTTCGCGCCGCCGTCGAGCACGTCGGCGCCGGCCGTGCCGATGATCACGTCATTGCCCGCCCCGCCGTCGATCTTGCCGATCCCGACCAGGGTGGTGGACGACAGGTCCAGCGTATCCGCCGCGGTGGTTCCGGCGAGGGTGACGCCGGTGAAGCCGTTGGCGGTGATGATCTCGACGCCGGCGATCGAGCGCAGGCTGATGACCTGGTTGTTGGCCGTGGCCTTGAGGCTGTCATTGCCCAGGCCGCCGGCATAGGCGTCGGCTCCGGCGCTGGCGAAGAAGGCGTCGTCGCCGTCGTCGCCGTTGAAGGTGTCGTTGGCCGACGAGCCGACGAAGGTGTCCGCCCCCGCCCCGCCGCTGATCGCGGCGAGGTTGGTGGCGGTCACCACCGTCAGGTCGATCAGGTCGTCGCCGCCGCCCAGCACCACCGAGACGCCGGCGAAGCCGGTGGCGTCGATGGCCTCGAAGCCGGAGAAGCTGGTCAGGCCGATCACAGTGCTGGCCGCCAGGGCCTTGAGGGTGTCGGTTCCATTGCCGCCGACGATCGTGTCGAAGCCGTTGGCCGCGCCGGTGTACTGGAAGCTGTCGGCGCCGTCGCCGCCGTTCAGCACGTCGTCGCCGCCCGAACCGAGGATGACGTCGGCCGCCGCCGTGCCGGTAATGGTGTCGTTGCCCGCCCCGCCGTCGATCTTGGTGACGCCGGTCAGGGTCACCGCCGAGAAGTCCAGATTGTCAGCGTTGACCGAGCCGGCGATCGACACGCCGGCGAAGCCGCCCGAGGAGATCGCCTCGATGTTGGTGAAGCTGGCCAGGCCGATCACCGTGCTGGCCGCCAGGGCGACGAGGGTGTCGGTCCCATCGCCGCCATCGATGATGTCGGCCCCGTTGGCCGCGCCGGTGAACTGGAAGCTGTCGTTCCCCTGCCCGCCGACCAGCGTGTCGTCGCCGCCCGAGCCGAGCAGGATGTCGGCCGCAGCCGTGCCGGTGATGGTGTCGTTGCCCGCGCCGCCGTCGATCTTGCCGATCCCGCTCAGGGTCGTGGTCGAGAAGTCCAGCACGTCGCCGTTGGCCGAGCCGGCGATGGTCACGCCGGCGAAACCGCCGCTGGTGATCAGCTCGACACTGCTGAAGCTGGACAGGCCGATGATGGTGTTGGCCGCCAGGGCCGTGACCGTGTCGACGCCGTTGCCGCCGTTGATGGCGTCGGCGCCGTTGGTGGTTCCGGTGAACTGGAACACGTCGTCGCCGTCCCCGCCAGCCAGGATGTCGTCGCCGTCGCCGCCCAGGATGGTGTCGGCCGCCGCCGTGCCGATCAGGATGTCGGCCCCCGCGCCGGCGTTGAAGGTCGAGATGCCGACCACCGAAACCGTGGAGAAGTCGAGCAAGTCAGCCCCGGTCGAGCCCAGGATCGATACGCCGGTGAAGCCGCCGGCGGTGATGGTCTCGATCTCGCTGAAGCTGCGCAGGCCGATCACCGTGCCGTTGGCCAGGGCGGTGATCACGTCATCGCCGGCCCCGCCGGTGACCGCGTCGTAGCCCAGACCCGTGCCCGTGAAACTGAAGACGTCGTCGCCGTCGTCGCCGAAGCTGGAGTCGTCGCCCACGCCACCGATCAAGGTGTCATTGCCCAGGCCGCCGCGCAGGGTGTCATTGCCCGCGTCGCCGCGCAGATAGTCAGCACCAGCGCCGGTCTGGATCACGTCCGCGCTGTCGCCGCCCACGACGGTGTCGTCGTCGGCCCCGGTGATGATGTTGTCCGCGCCCAGGGTGCCGGCCAGATAGGCGATGCCGGTCAGCTTGACCGCCGAGAAGTCCAGTGTCTGACCCAGCCATGAACTGCCGGTGTAGCGGTCCTGCAAAGCGATCGAGACGCCCGTGAAGCCGCCCGCCGAGATCTCCTCCACCTGCAGGGTCGCGCTGACGCTGGGACCCAAGCCGATGTTGAGTTGCACGCCCGCCTGGCCGGCCTGGATCTTGTCCCAGCCATTGCCGCCATAATAGGAATCCACCTGCGGATTGACGAAGAACAGGAAGGTGTCGTCGCCGTCGTCGCCATACAGCAGGTCGTTGCCGCTGTTGCCCGAGACCCGGCCGCCGATGATGATGTCGTCGCCCGCCCCGCCATGGATGGTGTCGCCGTCATTACCGCCGTCGATGACATCGACGCCCGACGAGCCGGTGATGGTGTCGGCGCCTGCGCCGCCCTGGATCTCTGCAACGCCGTCCAGCGCCACGCCGGTGAAGTTCAGGATGTCGCCCGTCGCGCCGCCGGCGACCACCACATTGGCGAAGCCGCCGCTAGAGATCAGTTCGATCCCGGAGAGCCCGCTGCTCTTGAGGCCGATGACCACGTTGTCGGCGGTGGCCAGGATTTGGTCGACGCCGCCGCCGCCGTTATAGGTGTCGGCCTCGACCGTGAAGGTGTTGACCAGGAAGATGTCGGCCCCAGCCCCGCCGTTCAGGGTGTCGGCCCCCGTCCCACCGATGACCAGGTCCGCGTCCGCCGTGCCGGTGAAGGTGTCGGCGCCCGCCCCCAGGTCGATCGGCGCGGTGATGCCGTCCAGGACTACGGCCGAAAGGTCCAACGTGTCGGCGCCCGCCGAGCCGGCGATCGAGACGTTGGCGTGTCCGCCGGCCGAGATGGTCTCGACGCCGGACAGTGAGCGCAGGCCGATTACCGTGCCGTCGGACTCCGCGCGGATGGTGTCGGCGTCCGCACCGCCGACGATCGCGTCAAAGCCCTCGCCCGTCCCGTCGAACAGGAAAAGGTCCGCGCCCGCCCCGCCGTTCAGGGTGTCGTCGCCCGCGCCGCCGATCAGCACGTCGTCCTTGCCCGCGCCCGTCAAGACGTCGGCGCCCGCAAGGCCCGACATCGTCCAGCGGGCGTTGGTGTCGGCCGCCTTGGTGTCGGCGCCGCTGGTGCCGGTATAGGTGACGTTCTCGAGGAAGTCGGTGACGTTGATCGTGAAGGTGACGGTCGCCGAATAGGCCAGGCCGTCGAACACCCGCACCTGAATATCGTGGGACGTGGCCGTCTCGTAGTCGATCAGGGCGGCGTTGGCGACACTGACCACGCCGGTCGCGGCGTTGATGGCGAACCGCCCGCCCGCGTCGTCGACCAGTTGATAGACGCGGCTGTCGCCGGCCGTGTCGGTCGAGGATAGGGTCAGGCCGCCGACCACGGCGCCGTTGACGGTGTCCTCGGAGATGGCGTTGGCCGCCGCGTTGACGTCGACCGGATCGCTTGGCGCCACGTTCGACGGCGCGCCAATCGTCACCAGCGCGTCGGCGAACAGCAGGAACTCGACGTTCGTCAGGGTGTCCTGGCCATCGAACTCCAGGGTCAGCGCGGGGTCGCGCAGATCGGTGACCGTGGTCACTCCGCCCACAGTGACCACGCTGTAGTCGGTCTCGTTGCCCAGGAAGAAGGCCGTATCGTCGCCTGTCCCGCCGTCCAGCAGGTCGTCGCCGTCGCCCCCGGCCAGGAAGTCGTTGCCGGCGTCGCCGTTGATGACATCGCTGGAGGACATACTGCCGACGATCCAGTCCGATCCGTCGCCCCCATTGATCGAGCCGATCCCGACCAGCAAGGTGGTCGACAAGTCGAAGACGTTGTCCGTCGCATCGCCCGCGATCACCACGTTGAGGAAGCCGCCGGCGCTGATCACCTCGATGCCGCCCACGGACGACAGGCCGATGACCGTGCCGTCGCCGGCCATGCCGCCCGCACCGTCGCCGACCGTTATGGTGTCCTCAACACCAGCGCCGCCCGAGATGCGATCAAACCCGCCGCTCGTGCCGAGGAAGTAGAACGTGTCCTCGCCGTCGCCGCCGTCCAGGTCGTCATCGCCAGCGCCGCCCAGCAGGAGGTCGTCGCCGCCGCGCGCGATCAGCACGTCAGCGCCGTCGTCGCCGAACAACACATGGCTGGAGTCGTTGTCGATCAGGTGGTCGGCGCCCGCGCCGGTGCGGATGATGACGAGGGCGGTCGTATTCACTCCGGTCAGATCCACCGTCGTATCGGCGGCGCTGAACTGAAGTTCGGTAGAGGTTAGGCCACCGATGTCGATCTTCTCGACGCCGTAGATCGCCTCGGCGTAGATCGTAGACGACGCCATGATCGTGTCGAAGCCGGCTCCCCCGTTGTAGGTGTCGAAAAACACCCCATCGGCGCTGTCGACATAGAAGGTGTCGTCGCCGTCCTCGCCGCTCAGATAATCCGTGCCGCGACCGCCGAACAGCCGGTCGGCGCCGGTTCCGCCGAAGACGGTGTCGTCGCCCGTGTCGCCGTAGAGCCAGTCGGCGCCCGCGCCCCCCGAAAGGAAGTCATTGTTGAAGCCGCCGTGCAGGGTGTCATCGCCGTTCTGCCCATACAGCGTGTCGTCGTCGACTCCGCCCGCGATGTAGTCATCGCCGTCGCCGCCAAAGATGAGGTCAACAAAATCCGGCGAACCCTCATCGCCAAGATACGTATTATCGCCCGAATCCAGAGTCTTGACGTACATGGCGCGCCTCCGATGACATCGGGGCGGGGCGGCACGAACTGTGCGACCAAATTACTTCACTACGAAGCGCCCGGACAAGCGCAACCTAGACTATAAGGCCCTCAAATCGCGTCCAGTGAAAAATGCAGCCTAAGAGGCAATTTTTCCGAATACGACCTCAAGCTTCGATGTTGATGGACTGGCCGAGCGCCGACCACTTGAAGCCGGAGGAGCTGGAGTCATCGATCTGGGCGCTGACATCGACGCCGTTGGCGATCGCCAAGGCCTTCCCATCCGACTTGACCGACACCGACCAGCCTTCGCCGCCGGTTGACTGGACATAGTCGCCGACCTTGAAGGAACCATCGTCCGCCTTCGACAGCGGCGTGCCGGTGATCGTGAACTCCTGCGCCATCTTCCCGGACGCCCCGTTCATCAGCATCATCGCCCCGCGCTGAATTTGTTGATGGCTGCGAATGAACAGGTCGACGACCTTGTCGCCCCCCCGGGCCCGCAGGTCCTCGATGTAGTTCTTGTCGGCCAGCAGGCGCGTGGCGCCGTTGTAGGAACTGACGCCGATATTCAGGGTCTCGATGTTGGTGCGCGCGGCCTTGGCCATACCCGTCGCCATCTGGACGTTCTCGGACTCGACCGAGCCGCGCGGATAGGACGGTGTCGCAGAGGCCGACGTACTGTGTTTGGTCGCGGGCGACGGCGGGATTGGAGCCGTGTTCGCGGGGGTCACCGCCGAACTGGGACCCGCCTCGGCCGTGGCCGCGCTCAGCCCCACCATCCGCGCCTTCAGGGCGAGCAACGACGTGGCGCCAATCGCATCAACCATCACGCTTCTCCGCTCGACTCGCGCGAACACCATACAAATCCAATTCACAACATATGCGCTAGTTACAAACAGTTCGTGAATTTCACGCTCGACGCTAGCCAAGCCCTCCCGCTCGCCTCCATTAGATCTTGGCAGGCCACCTCATGAGGCGCCCAAGCTGATCGAAGCTGCATCGCATTGATCAGGCGAGGGCCAGCTAGGCAGGGCGTTCGAGGTCGCCGCCTAGCGAAATGAAGCCGTGCGCCTCCACGAGGGTCGCGTCGCCCGTCGTGATCCGCGCCAGGGGATTGGGCCGAGGCTCGGCGACCTTATGCAAGCTGTTGCCGTCGACGTGGCGAAAGGGCGCGCTTCGCCCCCGGACCTGGAGCATGGTCGTGGAGACGTACGACCATCCGCCATCGGCGCCGAACCGCACATCGAGTTCGTAGGAGTCCGTCCGAAAAGCCCATTCCAGGAAGTCGGTCGAGCAGATCCCATAGCCAGGCCCGCCCCGCTCGGCCCTGACGACGAGGCCTGAGCCGTTCGGCGTTGTCCGCCCCTTGGCAAGCGCCACCTGCCCACGCGGCAGGGCCAGGGTCTGCATGATGAGTCCGGTGGCCGGCTCCCAAAGCCAATAGCCGACCTGGTCATGGAAGGTCGTCTCCTCGTCCGAGGCGACGATGTGGACATGGTAGCGCAGGCCGTAGAAGAGCTGCGGCCCGTTCGCCTGGGGATCGATCGGCTGCATCTCGATGCGTTCGAGGTAGTCGCGCCGCTCAGGCCCCTCGGCCTTGGGATTCAGGTCAACGCCCTTGCGGCCCTCCCACACGCCGGCCAGCCGTCGCAGAGGGCCCAGGTTGGCCAGCGTGTCGGGATCCACGTCCTCGGGTTCGGAGAAGATGTCGTCGGGAAATTTGATCATCGTCTTCTGCGTTCATGGCCGGAGATCGGCGGCGCCGACAGGCCGTCGGGAGGACGTCGCGTCAACGTCCGCCGAGCCGGGTCGCTATCAGGACCGCCTTGGCGGCGGGCTGGGGGGCGGTGAGCGACAGGGTTTGGAAAGTCTTGAGCATGGAAATCTCCGGCGCCACGACGGCCCATGCGAAGAAGGATGTTCGATCTTCAGGACCTCGCCTATCTCGCGAAAGGGACTGCCCTCCCCCTTCGAAGGTCTAGGCGCCGGCGCGATAAGCCTAGGAGGCAATGGCGTCTCAGGACGTCGGTCGCGCCTATTTCCAGGGTCCAGATCGGCCACGTCCCAGGGCTCCGACCAATCGGGCGGCTATGCGCCTGTATGAGGCGGCCTCGCCTCATACAGGCGCCGGTGTCCAACCATCGCTCGGTCGGCGTCCGCCCTATGCAAAGGTCGAGGATGTACAGACCACACGCATGATGGTCGGGACATGTCGGGTCCAGCAAGCTCGGGCTATTCGAATGCGTTCCAGAGGCCCGGTCTATTCGAATGCGTTCCAGAGGCCCGGTCTATCCGTCGCTTCAACGTCTTCAAAAGTCGCGCCGAACCGAGAAAGGAGACCTGGGAAATGGTCCAACGCACCTCTTTGCCAAGTTTCGCCAAAGACATTATGCCAATGTTTCGGCCTGACGACATCGCCTGCATGCGCCCCATGGGCGTCCGGCTGAACAATCCCGACTGGATGACCGACCCCGGCGGCGACCCAGAGTATCCGGATTACGCCAACGCACGGCGCGTGTTCGCGGTGCTGCAAAAGGGCTCGATGCCGCCCGACCAGCCCTGGCCTGACGCGTGGTTGACGGTCTATCAAGACTGGATGGCGAACGGCTTCGCCCCCTGAGTCCAGAGAAAGGTCGGCGGCGACGTTCCGGTCAGGGCGCGAACCTTCTCGGGGCGAGACCTTGATCACGCCAAGCGTCTCAGCCCGCCAAGCTCGGGAGCGATAGCCGTCGCCTGTTTTGAATTCAGGACGTGCGCGAGGAGCGCGCCAGCATCTTCGCCAGCGGCGTCGGCGAGATGTCCGACGGGAAACCACTCTCCGCCCTTCAGCACGCACTCGAACAGTCGTGGAGCCGTTCATTTACGGTCGGTCCTGGTGGGTTTTTACCCACGCTAGATCGACCAATTTGAATTGGGCAGATGCGATAAAAAAGTGACCGATTCCAAAGGGATCGGCCACTTGTTTACAACAACGTCCTTGAGGAAAATTAGAACGGAATTTCGTCGTCCAGGTCGGCTGAGAAGCTCTCGCGCGGGCCGCTGGGCTGGCTGCGCGGCGCGCCGCCGCCGAAGTTGCCGCCGCCGCCACCGCCGCCGGCGTAGCCTTCGTCATAGCCGCCGCCCGACGAAGCGCCGGCGTTGTCGCCGCGGCCGCCCAACATGGTCAGTTCGCCGCGGAACTTCTGCAGCACGATCTCGGTCGAATACTTCTCGACACCCGAGGCGTCGGCCCATTTGCGGGTCTGGATGGCGCCCTCGATATAGACGGTCGAGCCCTTGCGCAGATAACTTTCGGCCACCTTCACCAGGTTGTCGTTGAAGATCACCACGCGGTGCCACTCGGTCTTTTCCTTGCGCTCGCCCGAGGTGCGGTCGCGCCAGGTTTCCGACGTGGCCAGGCGCAGGTTGGCGACGCGGTCGCCCGAGCTGAGGGTGCGGATCTCGGGATCGGCGCCGAGGTTGCCGACCAGAATGACCTTGTTGACGCTGCCCGCCATGGGGAAGATTCCTGTTCACGCCCGGCGACCCAACGCGCCGGCATCTGGCGCGGACGTTAACGGGTTCCTAAAGGCAAAATCAAGCTTTGTTCCACAAATGTTCCTGTGGACCGAGGCGGGTTATCCCCGGGTTTGCGGCGCGTCCTACTGGGCCGGCATCGCCCCCGGCACGGCCAGGCGGCCGTCGCCCGTGCGGACCAGCGACATGAACCGGGCCCCTTCGTAGGTGTCGCCCAGATAGATGCCTTCCTTCTGCAGGAAGATGAACTTGCCCTGGTAGGCGCCGGTCATTTCGCGATTGGGGCTGCCCAGGCGCACGAAGCGCAGGCGCATGCCCTCCAGCTCGGCCGCGCAGAGTTCGAGGCTCGGCACGTTCTGGGCCACAGGGTTGAACTTCAGCGTGCCGTCCTTCTGCTCGATCACGTGCAGGCAGACGCCGGCCTGGAACGGAGCCTTGGTCTGTTTCTCGCAGCCGGTCAGGCTGACGGCGGCGGTCGCGGCGAGGAGCGAGAGGGCGACGACGGGAAGGCGCATGGCTTGAGGCTCTCTCTAGGCGGACGGGACGGAGCAGCTCGGCCCCAGATCAATGATCGGATGGAAGGTGCGGTTGTCGGACGAGGATTCGACCTTGCCCGGCACCAGGCGGATGGTCTCGTCGCCCCAGCGGCCGTAGGTGGCGCCCCCGGCCTTCTCGCACTTGCCGCTGGAGATCTGCTGGGCGCACGCATTGACGGTGATCTCGCCAGGCAGCTTGCGCCATTCGCCGCCGGCATAGCGCCAGCAGGCGGCCAGGGGCGCGCTGGACACGGCGGGGGTCGAGACGGTCGGCGTCGCGGCGGGCGCCGGGACGGCGGGCGTCTCGGCGGGCGGCGGCAGCGGCGTCAGCACCAGGCCCGCCTGGTCGGCGGCGGCCAGGGCCCCGGTTTCATCGACGCCGACATCCAGGGCTCCGGTCGCCACGCCGTTCTTCTTGGCGCACTCGGCCAGGGTGGTTTCGCCGACGAACTGGCCGCCGACGAAGCAGCGCAGGGGGCGGTTGGCGTCGAGCTTGGTGTCGTCGGCCCTCCCCGTCTCGACGATCAGGCCCGAGCGCGAAGCCGGCGGGTCTTCGGTCGGCGACTTGGCGCCGTGCATCAGGGCCAGGGCGATGCCGAGACCCGCGACCAGGGCCAGGGCCGCGCCGCCGCCCAGCAACACGCGTCGATCTTTGAGAAGTTCCATGATCCCTGGCTACGACGCGCCGATGACGCTTTCAAGTCCAGGCGCGAAGAAGGCTCGGGAGACCTTCGAAGGATGGCGCTGACGCGCCCTAGCCGCCCCCGGTCAGGCGGTTCAGCGCCGCCTGGTAGTTGGCGATCTGGTTGGTCAGATAGGCGGGGACCGGGCCGTCGACATGGCCGGAGGACGCCGTCGCATCGGCCCGCTTCACGCCGTTGGCGGTGTCGGCCATCTCGCGATAGGCGGTGCGCACCGCCGACAGGGCCTTGGTCATGGCCGCCACGGCCGCCTTGCGGCCGACGTCGTCGGTGAGGTCCAGGCCCGTATCCAGCGAGAAGCCGTAGATCGGCCCCTTGCCGTCGGCCGAGACGGTCTGGCCGTGGTCGGTCTTGGTGTTGCGCACGATGCCCGGCTTCAGCCCCAGCGACTCCAGCACGTCGGTGCCGCCCTTGCCGGGCAGGATCTCGACCGTGGAAGTGGTCTGGGAGGGGCTGATCCGCAGGGTCCGATTGTTGCCGACGCTGCTGAACTCGACCTTGGCGGCGAAGCCCGTGGCCTTGCGGATCTTGTCGGCCAGGGTGTCGAGGGTGTCGTCGGCGGCGATCTTGATGGTGGTCAGGGTTCCGCGCGCCCGGGTCCGGACCTGGAAGGTGTCCCCCGCCCGCGCGGACGTCGCCGAGACGATCTTGTCGGTCTGGGTGAACTCCATCTCGCCGCGCGGGATGCCGAAGATGTCCAGCGCGCTGGAACCGGAGGCGTCGACCGCGATCGAGGTGGCGGTCGCGTAGCCGTCCTTGCCGGTCAGCCGTTGCTCCCAGGTCGCCGCGCCCGTGGCGACGTCGATCTGGGCGACATAGCCGTCCTTGTCGCCGACGGTCGGCTGGCCCGCCAGGTCCTTGCCGGCCGACCCCACCAGCCAGGCCTGGCCGTTGGACACCGCCATGCCGGTGACCGTGTCGTCGCCCGTCCCGCCGTAATAGGCCAGGGTGTCCTGGCTCTTGTCGGCCAGGTTCAGGGACATCCGAGCCACGAAGCCGTCGGAACCGCCCGAGGCGGCCTTGGTCTGGTTGTTGACGTCCAGGGCGCCGTTGGTGGTCGAGCCGCCGATGTAGAGCTGGCCGTTGTCGATCGTCAGGCCGGCGATATTGCCGCCCTTCAGCGTGCCCAGGTCGCGGGTGGCGCCGGTCGTGAACGTGGCCGCCTTGGTGTAGGTGGTCGGTTCGGTGACCCAGACTTCCTTGTCGTTCAGATAGGTGCGGTCCTCGGTCACGACGCTGGTCGCCACGTTGAAGCTGCGAAGCATCGCCTCGCTGCCCTCCTTGCTGGCGACCACCACCTGCCCGCCGTTGACGACGATGCCGGCGACGGTGTCGTCGTTCTCGCTGCCGAAGTGGGTGGTGAACAGGGCCTTGGGCGTGCCGGAGATGTCGGTGGCGAAGCCGGTCAGGTAGCTGTCGTAGCCGCCCGCCGAGGCGTTGGTGGCCGAGCCGGGAATGTCCGACTTGGTGCGGCCGCCCACATAGACGACGCCGTCATCGCCGAAGGCCACGGCGGTGGCCTCGTCCTCCAGCATGCCGCCCCGGCGCACCGTCCAGGTCTCGTCGCCCTTGTCGTCGTAGAGGGTGACGAAGCTGTCGGTGATCGTGCCGGCGGAATCGGAATTGATCGGGCCGTTGGTGGCGCCGGAAAGGCCGCCGGCCACCGAACCGGCGATCGCCACCTGGCCGTCGTCGGAGATGGCCATGTTGTAGCCGGTGGCGGTGTTGGAAGCGCCCAGGGTGCGGGCGTAGAGCAGCTTGCCGGACGAGTCGTACTTCAGCAGGGCGACGTCCTGGTCGCCCTTGATGGTCTGAGTGCTGGTGACGCCGTCGACGTCGGCCAACACGTAAAGCGAGCCGTCGGGCCCGGTCATGGTCTTGTGGACGGTGCTGACCGTGCCCTCCAGCGTGTCGGAAAACACCTTGGTTCCGGGCGTGACGCCCGCGCCGGGGCCGTACTTGGTCAGGGTGTTCTCGATCACCGCGTCGTCGGTGGTCGTGTTCTTGTCGGGGTCGGGGTTGCCCGCCGCCGTGGTGATGTAGACCGCAGGCTTCGGCGCGGGGGCCGAGAAGGTCAGGGTCTCGGTCAGGTCGCCCTTCACCTGCAGGGCGAAGTCGTCACCGGTGGCCGGCAGCTTGACGGTCTGGCCGTTGACGGTGGTGGTGCGCTCCTCGCCCACGGTGCGGTTGACCGCGAACTGGGTGTCGAAGCCGGCGGCGGCCAGCTTGTCGTTGAAGAAGCTGACGACATTGGCCATCGTCCGCGGCGTGGAGCCCATCTGGGACAGGTCCATGACCACGTCGGTGGCGACGCCGAACTTCTTGACGTTCATCGTGAAGCTGACGGCGCCCTTGAAGGTGGGGACCTCGTCGTCGACCTGGCCGCTGTAGATCTTGTTGGTGACGTAGGTGTAGTTGCTCTTGGGCACGCCGACCGTCGACTTGTCGCTGGTCATGACCGCGCCGGTCGTCAGGCGCATGCCGTCGGTGCTGAGATTCTGGACGTAGCTGTTGACCTCGTTCAGCCCCTTGCTGAACACCGCCTGCAGCCGCTTGATTTCGCTGTCGGTCACGCCCTTCTCGTCTGAGCGATTGGCGATGGCCGAGAGGGTGTTGAGCGCCTGGTAGGCGGCGAACAGCTTCTTGTAGTCGCCCGAAATCGTCGGGGCGGCGGCGACCGCCGCGCCCTCGTCGACGAACTTGCGGCCGTTGAGGGCGGCCTTGACCAGGTCGCTGGGCTCGCTCGCGACGCCGGTCCAGGGCGCGCTGGGCACGGCCTTGGTCGTCGAGGAAGACGAGGACGAGACGTTGCTGGTCGACGCGGTCGCGTTCGCGGCCAGGCCAGCGGTCTTGGCCTGGTAGTAGCCGAGCAGCAGACTGGAATCGAAAGTGATCACAGCGGGTCCCATCGGGACGCGCGACGCCCCTTGATTCCGAGTGTCGGCGAGGAACGCTGACGTTTCGTTAAGACGTGTGAATCAGGCGGCGATCAGGTGAGCGTCGGTCAGGGACCGCCGGACGTCGCCGCGCAGCTCGCTCCATTCCTCGGCCAGGATGCCGAGCAGGACGACGTCGCGCGGCGCGCCGTCCTTGAGCACGTGACCGCGCAGATAGCCTTCGCGCCGAAAGCCGGAGGCCGCCTGGGCCTTCAGGGCCGCGTCGTTGTCGGCCATGACCTCGGCGAACACCTTGTGCAGGCCCAGCTCGCCGAAGGCGCGATCCAGGCCCAGCACCTGGGCGGCGCGCCCCACGCCCCTGCCCCGCGCCTCGGCGGAGCCGAGGAACCAGTTCCAGCCGGCGCGGCGGTGATGGCTGAGCAGGCCCGTCAGGGTCAGCAGGCCGGAGGGCTCGCCCGAGCGGACGATCATCCAGCCGCGCATGTCGGGATCGGAGCGCAGGGCCTGAAACCAGGCGGCGTGGGCCTCGCGGCTCGGAAAGGCCGCGTCGGACATCCACCGGTCGACCTCCGGCTCGCCCCGCCACTGGAACAGGATCGCCTCGTCGCCGTCCCTCAGATCGCGAAGCTCGATCATACCGGGTCGATTCTCCCTCGTGTCGCGCCAGAGAGTCTAGCCCGCCGAAGACGTCAAGCCTAGCTGCCGCCGCTGAACAGCGACAGGATGATCTGCGGCGCCTGGTTGGCGATCGACAGCGCCTGGGCGCCGAGTTGCTGCTTGACCTGCAGGGCCTGCAGCCGCGCGCTTTCCTTGGCCATGTCGGCATCAACGAGATTGCCCACGCCGGTCTCGAGCACATCGTTCAGCTTGGAGACGAAGGTGTTGTGGGCGTCGATCTGCTTGGCTTGCGAGCCGATCGACCCGACCGCCTGGTTCACGGCGGTCATCGTGGTGTCCAGGCGGGTCAGCACCGCCGTCGCCTGGGTCATGGTGCTGATGTTGTCGGTCGCCGTCAGGGTGTTGATCGTACCGCCCAGGGACAGGTTCTGCAGGTTCAGCGTGATGACCGTCGCGGCGTCGGCGTCGGCCAGGAAGGTGATGTTCGTCGGCTCGCTGCCGTTGAGGATGTTGGCGCCGTCGAAGGTGGCGCTGTTGATCACCTGGGTCAGGTTCTTCAGCAGCCCCTGGAAGTCAGCGTTCAGGGCGGTGCGCGACGAGGTCGACAGCGAGGTGTCCTTGGCGGCGACCACCTTCTCGCGCATCTGGGTCAGCAGGTCGGAGACCGATTCACCGGCGGCCAGGGCCACGTCGGTGATCGAGGTCGCGCGGTCCAGGCTCATCTTCACCGCGTTCAGGGCCGAGCGATCGGCGCGCTGATCCTGGGCGATCGACCAGACGGCGGCGTTGTCCTTGGCGGTGGAGATCGCCAGACCCGTGTTGATGCGGGACTGCACGCCCGACATCTCGTCGTTGGTCTTGTTCAGATTTTGCAGGGCGATCAGCGCAGGCTGATTGGTGTTCACGCTCAGCGTCATCACGGTCTCCGAACGGCGGTTCTTGCCAGTGGGGCTCGGGACGCGATTCGGCGGCCGAGCAGGTCGGCCGTGAAAGTGGGGCTGAGGGAGTAAGAATATGGTTAACGCGCGTAAACCATGTTTCACCTGCGACGCCAGGTCGCGGTGAGCACGGCCGCTCGACGGACGTTCAGGTCAAGGCGTCGAAGACTTCGCCCGGATCGTAGTGCTCGGCCTGCTTGAACCGCAGGACCTCCTCACGCGGAAACTGCTGCAGGATGTCGCCCGTCCGGCGATCCACCGTCTTGTAGACATAGGTGCCGGTCTTGCTGTCCTGCTCGATCACCAGCCGCAGGTCTCCTGGCTGGGGGCCGTCGGCCGTCGCGGGCTTCTCCACCGACGCCGCCTCCTTGGGCGCGGCGCCCAGGGCCCCTGGCGACAAGAAACCGACCGCGGGATGGGCCGGGAGGGTCGTTGCGACGCTCACGGCGGGCGTGGACGGCTCGGGCATGATGGGCGTCAACGCGACTTTGTTTTCCATGACTCCTATCGCGGCCGGTTCGCGGCGGCGCCTCTAGTGGCCCCTCCCCTTGCGCGAAAGCCCAAGAGAAAGGCGAAGGCGGGCCCGAAGACCCGCCTCCTTCTTCGTTCCTATCGGAACAGGCTGAGAATCGACGACGTCGATTGGTTGGCGATCGACAGCGCCTGCACGCCCAGCTGCTGCTTGGTCTGCAGCGACTGGAGCTTGGCGCTTTCCTTGGCCAGATCGGCGTCGACCAGGTTGCCCACGCCGGCGTCGAGGCTGTCCTGCAGCTTGCCGACGAAGGTCAGGTGGGTGTCCAGGCCGGTCGAGCTGGTGCCCAGCGAGGCCAGCTTGTTGGTCGCCGTGCCCAGGGCGGTCGAGATCGTGTTGATCATCGTCTTGGCCGCGGCGGCGGTCGTGAACGACGAGGTGGCCGTCAGGCCCAGGCCGGCCAGCGACAGGGTCTTGGCGTTGACGGTGAACTGGGTGCCGTCCGAGTTGGCCAGGAAGGCCAGCTTGGTGGTCGAGCCGTCGGCGATCGAGACGCCGTTGAACTTGGCGTTGGTGACGGCCTTGGTGATCTGGTCGCGCAGGCTGTCGAAGTCCGAAACCAGGGCGTTGAACGAGGCGGTGTTCAGCGAGGTGTCGGAAGCGGCCAAGGCCTTTTCCTTCATCTTGCCCAGCAGGTCGGTGACCGTGTCGCCCGCGGCCAGGGCCACGTCGATGGTCGATTGACCGCGTTGCAGCGAGTCCTTCACGGCGTTCAGTGAATTGGCAGTGGTCGATTGGTTCTTGGCCATCGCCCAGATCGCGCCGTTGTCCTTGGCGTTACCGACCTTCTTGCCGGTGTTGATGCGCTGCTGGGTGACCTGAAGTTCGCTGTTGGTGGCGTTCAGGTTTTGCAGGGCGATCAGAGCGCCAGCGTTCGTGTTGATGCTATTCAGCGGCATCGCGACAGTTCCTATTCAAGGGTTCCGGCGTCATTTTGACAGCCGGGAGCATTTTGCTCGGAGAACTAGGCAGCAAAGATCGGGCCAAAACTGCCCAGTGGGCAAAAATCGGCAAGCCCCTGAAAGATCTAGATTATACTTTGATTTACCATGATTTTGATCGGCAATAATTGCCGGCCGTCTTGCGGGGTGGGAAAATTATGCCGGGCAAATTCAGGTTGAGTTCGGACTGGTCGACGAACTCATGCCGTAAAAAAAAGAAAGACCGGACGGCCTGTGGGCCGTCCGGCTTTGATCGCTTCTTGAAGCCTAGCCGCCGATCACTTGAACAGCGAAAGGATCGACTGAGGCGTCTGGTTCGCGATCGACAGGGCTTGAACGCCCAGTTGCTGCTTGGTCTGCAGCGATTGCAGCTTGGCGCTTTCCTTGGCCAGGTCCGCATCGACCAGGTTGCCGACACCCGCGTCCAGGCTGTCCTGCAGCTTCCCCGTGAAGGTCAGGTGCATGTCCAGGCCCGTCGAGCTGGTGCCCAGGTTCGCCAACTTGTTCGTCGCCGTGGTCAGGGCCGTCGTGATCGTGGCGATCATCGTCTTGGCCGCGGCCGCGTTGGCGAAGGTCGACGTCGCCGTCAGACCCAGGCCGACCAGCGACAGGGTCTTGGCGTTCACCGTGTAAGCGACACCGTCCGAGTTGCTGAGGAACTGCAGCTTGGTGGTGGTGCCGTCCACGAGGCTGACGCCGTTGAACTTGGCGTTGGTGACAGCCTTGGTGATCTGGTCGCGCAGCGAGGTGAAGTCCGAAACCAGGGCGTTGAACGAAGCGGTGTTCAGCGAGGTGTCGGAAGCGGCCAGGGCCTTTTCCTTCATCTTGCCGAGCAGGTCGGTGACGGTGTCGCCAGCGGCAAGGCCCACATCGATCGTCGATTGTCCGCGCTGGAGCGAGTCCTTCACGGCGTTCAACGAGCTCGACGTAGCGCTTTGCATCTTAGCCATCGACCAGATCGCGCCGTTGTCCTTGGCGTTGGAGATCTTCTTGCCGGTGTTGATGCGTTGTTGGGTGCTTTGGAGCTCCGAGTTGGTGGCGTTCAGGTTTTGCAGCGCGATCATGGCGCCGGCATTGGTGTTGATCGAGTTCAGCATGATGGTTCTCGCCATTTTGGGAGGATTGCCCCGGCGTTTTGCCGGTCGGGCGTTTTGCCCGCGGAACCCATCGCAAGCGGCGGGCCAATTGGCGCCGCCTTGGAGAAATTTCTAAACTGCTGATTTTTCTGATTTTTCCCAGAGATCTCGCCGGATACGAAACCGCCCGGCGAATGCAGAATTCGCCGGGCGGCAGGTTTTTCCGGAAAGGTTTGCCGGAGGGCGAAAGCCGCCCTCCTCACCTGGGTCAGGCCGCGTCGGCGCGGCCGGCCAGGCCTTGCATGATCATGCGGTTGATCTCGATCAGCGGCTCGAAATCCTCCTCCTTGCGCATGATGGCGCTGGAGTGACGGCCGACCCAGAGGCTGAGCGAGATGATGCTGGCGCGCAGCTGCACCGGCAGGGTGTTCTCCGGCAGCGAGCAGTCGGTCGCCAGGGCCGACCAGACGCGACGGTTCCAGTCCAGGGCGTCGATGCGCGTGGCGATGTCGTCCGCCGGAGCCTCGGACGCCGCCATCAGCGCGCGCGTCACCTGACCGAACAGACGGTACTCCATCTCGCGCGGGTTTTCGGTCCGCGTCGCCGTCTGTTGATAGGCCCTAAGAGACATGCCCCAACCTCTGATCTTCGTATTCGATTAGCTTACGGCTCAACATGAGCGCCTTGTAGTATTCGCGCGCCATCACGTGCTTGGAGATGGCGATACAGTCGCTCAGCACCTCGGGATTGCGCACCACGCCCATGAATTCGGTCAGGCGGGTGGCGAATTCCTCGTACTGACGCTCGGCGGCGGACTCATCCAGGTACATCATCATGACCGGGAAATAGATCCGACGCGCCGGCGTGGTCGCCTCGTCGGGCTGCATGATGTCCTTCTCACGCAGCACCGAGGCCTTGTTCTGAAGCACCAGCACGCCGCGGCGGTCGCCGTTCTGGACCACCGCGCCGTTCAGCACGAACTTCTCGCCGGGTTTCAGCGACAGCTTCAATGGCACAGGGCCGCTCCCTTTTGCATTGCTGTGTCGCCCCACCCGCCGAGATGACGGTTTCGAACCAGAAGCTAGGCGGAGGCGGTTAACGTCCCCTTGCCAAGCCTGCGACCGTGGGACGCAGCTTAGGATACAATTAAGCATACTGACCCAGAGGATGACTCTCTGAAATCGCCAAGGCCTCAATGATGTCCAGCGTCCGCGACACCCAGATCTCAGCCAGCGCCCTGGCCATCGCCCAGGAAGCGGTCGCCCAGGCCGTCAACTTCGGCTTCAAGACGACCGTCGGCGACGCGGCTTCGGTCGAAGCCCTGGCGCGGCTGGATCGCCAGACCAACGAGGTTCGCAACCAGGAAACCGCCCGGCTCCTGGCCCGGTCCATCCATGCCATGCAGAACCGGGACTTCGCTCACGGCGAGAAGCTGGCGTTGGAGGCCCTGGAGCGGGACGACAAGCTGGGGGTGGCCTGGCATGTGCTGGGCATCGCCCGCGAAAAGATCGGCGACTTCGCCGGTTCGATGCGCTGTTACGAGGTGGCGCTCAAGCTGCTGCCCGACCACGGCGCCGTCGCCGGCGACCTGGGACGCCTGGCCTTCCGCATGGACATGCCGGAGATCGCCGCCAAGTTCTTCATGCACTACATCAACGCCCGCCCAGGCGACCTGGAAGGCGTCAACAACCTGGCCTGCGCCCTGCGCGACCTCAATCGCTGCGACGAGGCCATCGAGGTCCTGCGCCCGGCGATCAACGACAATCCCGAACAGCCGCTGCTCTGGAACACCCTGGGCACGGTGATGTGCAGCCTGGGCGACGGCAAGACGGCGGTGACCTTCTTCGACGAGGCCCTGCGGCTGGCTCCGGATTTCGGCAAGGCCTACCACAACCGCGCCTACGCCAAGCTCGACCTGGGCGACGTCGCGGGCGCCCTGGCCGACTGCGACCTGGCCATCGCCGCGGTCGAATCGGCCGAGGACCTGGCGACCATGCAATTCGGCCGCGCGACCATCCTGCTGGCCCTCGGGCGAGTCGAGGAAGGCTGGAAGGCGTACGAGGCCCGGTTCTCCACGGACCTGGTCGAGGCCCCGCGCTTCACGATCGAGGCGCCCCGCTGGCGTCCGGGCATGGACCTGGCCGGCAAGTCGCTGATGATCTGCGCCGAACAGGGCCTGGGCGACGAGGTCATGTTCGCCAACATGATGCCCGACGTGATCGAGGCGCTTGGGCCAGACGGCAAGCTCACCCTGGCCGTTGAGCGGCGGCTGGTCCCGCTGTTCAGGCGCTCGTTCCCCCAGGCCGACGTCTTCCCGCACAAGACGGTCTCGTACGAGGGCCGCGTCTATCGCGGCGCGCCGGAAATCGAGGACTGGAGCGGCGTCGACCTCTGGACCCCGATGGGCGACCTGCTGGAAACCTTCCGCCCCAGCCTGGCCGCGTTCCCGAACCGGCCGAACTTCCTCGAGGCCGATCCGGCTCGGGTGGCGCACTGGCGGCGGACGCTGGAGGACGCGCCCAAGGGGCCCAAGGTCGGGCTGCTGTGGAAGAGCCTGAAACTGAACGGCGAACGCGCCCGGCAGTTCTCGCCCTTCATGCTCTGGCGGCCGGTGCTGGAAACGCCGGGAATCACCTTCGTCAACCTGCAGTACGGCGACTGCGACGAGGAGATCGCCCTGGCCAAGGCGGAATTCGGCGTCGACATCTGGCGGCCGCCGGGCATCGACCTGAAGCAGGACCTGGACGACGTCGCCGCCCTGTGCTGCGCCATGGACCTGATCGTCGGCTTCTCGAACGCCACCACCAACCTGGGCGGAGCCTGTGGGGCGCCGATCTGGATGCTGACCGGGGCTGCGTCCTGGACCCGTCTGGGCGCCGAGATCTGGCCCTGGTACCCGCAGACCCGCTGCTTCATCACGCCGGACTTCAACGACTGGACTCCGACCATGCAGGAGGTGGGCGCCGCCCTGCACGAACGCTTCCCCGCCGGCTGATCCACAAGCTTCGCCAAAAGCACACCGTATTTCAGCGTTAGACGAACGCCGGCGTTCGGGCTTTAAGGTCCCGTCCCAATCTCGAGTAAGCCCTTGCCGCTCGCCATCCTTCAAGCTCGCATGTCGTCGACCCGGCTGCCGGGCAAGGTCCTGGCCGATGTGGCCGGGGCGCCGATGATCCTCAGGCAGATCGAACGGCTCCAGCGCGCCACGCGGCTGAACCGGATCGTGGTCGCCACTTCGGACCAGGCCAGCGACGACCCGCTGGCCGTCTGCTTGATCGCCGCCGGCGTTCCGGTGTTTCGCGGGTCGCTGGACGACGTGCTGGCCCGCTATATCGGCGCGATGGAGGCTTTCGGGCCGGTCCGCACGATCGTGCGCCTGACCGCCGATTGCCCGCTCGCCGATCCCGACCTGATCGACCAGACCCTCGATCTCCATCAGCGTTCGGGGGCCGACTACACCTCCAACACGCCCGCCCGGCGAAGCTTCGCCAAGGGCCTGGACGTCGAGGTCTTCGAGGCCGTGGCGCTGAAGATCGCCGCCGACCAGACCGTCGATCCCTACGACCACGAGCACGTCACGCCGTTCCTCTACCGCCATCCCAGCCGCTTCAGGATCGCGGGCCTGGAGCAGGCGCCGGACGAGGGCGAGGTGCGCTGGACGGTCGACCGGCCCGACGACCTGGATTTCGTCCGCGCCGTGTACGACGCACTCTACGCCGCCAATCCGGCCTTCACCTCCGACGACGTGCGCGCCTTCGTGCGGAGCCGGCCGGACCTGGCCGCCCTGGGGGGAGATCGCCGCATATGACAACTCAGCCCGTGCACGCCGTCGTCCTGCGCGACGTGATCGAAGCCGACCGCCAAAGGCTGCTGGACTGGCGCAACAGTCCCGAGGTCGCGGCGTTCATGTATTCCGACCACAGGATCGGCCAGGCCGAGCACGACCGCTGGTTCGACGGCATGGCCGGCGACCGCCGCCGACGCTACTGGCTGATCGAGGTGGACGGCGAGCCGGTGGGCCTGGCCAACCTGGCCGATATCGACGCCCGAAACCGTCGTTGCGCCTGGGCCTATTACCTGGCCAGCCCGTCCGTGCGCGGCCTGGGCGTGGGCTCCTACATCGAGTTCTGGGTGATCGAATACGTGTTCCGCATCCTGGGCTTCGACAAGCTGTGGTGCGAGGTGCTGCTGTCCAACGAGAGTGTCTGGAAGCTGCACGAGCGCTATGGCTTCCAGCGCGAGGCCCTGTTCCGTCACCACGTGATCAAGGACGGAGCGCCCGCCGACGTGGTGGGGATGGGCTTGCTGGCCCAGGACTGGCCGGCCCAGCGCGAGGCGATGGCTCAGCGCCTGCTGGCCAAGGGCTACGCCCTCCCCTTCGCCTGACGCTCGACGGAACAATCGTCGCGGACGACGGGTTGAATCGGCGACCGCGAGGGCGCGCCGCCCTCGCTTCTCGACCTCAGGGAGCCCGCCATGCCCGCCGACATCGACTATGACGACCAGGACGGCGCCGAAGCCCTGGACGAAACCAACCTGACGGACGACGGCGAAGACATCGCCAATTTCGACGAGTTGGACGACGTCTACGACGTGACCCAGGCCGAGGGCGACGCGGACGACGACGACGAGGACGTCGACGACCTGCTCGATGACGAGGATCTCGAGGACATCGACGACGACCTTGAGGGCGAACGCGACGACGAGGGCCTGGACATCGAGCGCGAGCCGCTGGCGGCCATCGCCGGCGACGACGAGGACCTTGAAGACTCCGTCTCGGACGACGACGACAGCGCCGCCGACTTCGAATCCACCGAACTGGCCGAAGACGACATCGAGTCGCTCGGCTACGCGAAGGAAAGCTGAGACCTTCAAGACTGGCGGGTCGTCGTCGAAGCTGGATCGCTCGACGCCCGAATCCGCCGGGCGACAGGAGAGCGACCATGCCCGACGCCACGCCGAACGCTCACAGCGACGACCCGGCCGAAGATCTCGATGACCAGCTCGAAGAGGGACTGGAGGACAGCTTTCCGGCCAGTGACCCGCCCTCGGTCGCCCGCCGGCATCGCAAGCCGTCGTCCGGGCAAACCCAGCCGAATGACGAGGACTGACGATAAGCCGGCTTGATCCGGCCGACCCTTGGTCTGTAGGTTAGCCCTGATTTGAACAACTGTTCGAGGCGGCTCGCCGGAGCCGCCGTCAGGAAACCGAATGAGCTCGCGCTTCGAAGGCACCGCCGACTACGTCGCCACCGACGACCTGAAGGTGGCCGTCAACGCCGCCGTGGCCCTGGAACGTCCTCTGCTGATCAAGGGCGAGCCGGGTACTGGCAAGACCGTCCTGGCCTACGAGGTGGCCAAGGCGATGAACGCGCCCCTGCTGACCTGGCACATCAAGTCGACCACCAAGGCCCAGCAAGGCCTCTACGAGTACGACGCGGTGACGCGGCTGCGCGACAGCCAACTGGGCGACGAGCGGGTCAAGGATGTTCGCAACTACATCAAGAAGGGCAAGCTGTGGGAAGCCTTCGAGGCCCCGGTCCGGCCCGTCCTGCTGATCGACGAGATCGACAAGGCCGACATCGAGTTCCCCAACGACCTGCTGCAGGAACTGGATCGCAACGAGTTCTACGTCTACGAGACCAACGAGACGATCGCGGCCAAGGTGCGGCCGATCATCATCATCACGTCCAACAACGAGAAGGAGCTGCCGGACGCGTTCCTGCGCCGCTGCTTCTTCCACTACATCCGCTTCCCGGAGGAAACGACGATGCAGGCTATCGTCGACGTGCACTTCCCGGGCATCAAGCAGAAGCTGGTCGCCGAGGCCCTGCGGATCTTCTATGACATGCGCAAGGTGCCGGGCCTCAAGAAGAAGCCCTCGACCTCCGAGTTGCTGGACTGGCTGAAGCTGCTGCTGGTCGAGGACATCGATGAAACCGTCCTTCGCGAGAAGGACCCGACCAAGCTGATCCCGCCGCTGCACGGCGCTCTGCTGAAGAACGAGCAGGACGTCCACCTGTTCGAACGCCTGGCCTTCCTGGCCCGCCGCGAGGGCTCGGGGCTCCGGCCAGGGCAGTAGGGCTCGCCGAAAGATTGCATCTGGACGTTCGCGCCCGGCTCGGCCAACCTTTGGCCGAGTTGGGGGAGCGAGCAACATGAGATCCTGGGCTTGGACCGCGCTTGGCCTGGCCATGGCGGCGACTTCGGCGACGGCGCGCGAGGCTTGCCCGCCGCGACCGCCCGTGCAGGCGATCGTCATGCCCTCGACCAACATGCAGAGTGATCTGGTCACCCTGATCTCCCTGGGTCCGGCGATCGCCGACAAGACGCTTCAGCGCAAGGCCTTGCTGAAGGCCAAGCCCAAGTGCGACGAGGCCGGTCTCGAGGCCGGCGGCGCGACCTACGCGCTCTTCGAGACCACGGCGGCTTCGCCGGTCCTGATGGCCCGAACCGCCAGCCCCGATGCGCCGATCTTCTTCGTCGCCCCGTTCGCCGACATCACCGCCGCGGTCATGGCCGAGGTCGAAAAACGTCCTGTCCCTCCCGCCAAGGCCAGTTACGTGCTGGGAATCTCCACCCGGACGGGCGCCTCGGCGCTGCGCCTGTATCCGTCCGTTCCCGACAACGAGACGTTCAAGGCCGACATCGCCGCGGCGCTGCTGGGTCGGATCCCGCCGCTGGTCAGCCGCGACGAACGGACCAAGGGGATCCAGATCAACGTCCAGGCCGACGCCTACGAAGGTCCCAAGTCCACGCCCGGAGCGACGCCCCTGCCCGGCTCCGGTCCGGGACTGCCGGCCGTCAGCGCGACGCCGCAGAACCAGAGCTTCCGCGAGCAGCCGGACGGCGGGGCCCTGCACCAAGCCTCGGGTTTCACGTGTCCCGGGGCGATCGACGGCTTCAAGCGCGACCGCCTGACCGTCTACGACGCCGCCCAGGGCGGCCGCGACGTCAGCTGCGGCTATGCGTCGTCCCCGGCCACCGCGACGGCGACCCTCTACCTGACGAAACTGCCCGCCCAGTACACGCTGTCCCGCGTGTTCGACATCTATGTCGAGCAGGCCAAGGCCCACACGCCCTCGGTGGGCGACGCGGCCGATCCCTATCCCGCCTCCGAAGGCGGCCCGCGTCGTCAGGGGCGGTTCTGGCGCGACAAGGAGGGCCGCAACGAGGGCCTGTGGCTGATGCAGATCGGTCCCTGGTTCGCCAAGCTGCGCGTGACCTATTCGAACGGCGACGCCGCGACGGTCCGCCGCCTGGCCGCCGACCTGCTGACAGCCATCAACGCCCAGGTGAAGCCGCCGACGGTATGAGGCCCTTACCGCGATTTCATTGGACCTTGCCGCGCCGCCAGCCCAGGTTCGCGCCGAACGGGAGATTCCTCTGATGCGACACCTGCCGCTGCTGGCCGCCGCGAGCCTGATCGCCCTGGCCGCCTGCTCGCCCAAGGTCGAGGTCGCCCACAGGGACCACAAGCCATATGGCAAGCACGAGCCGCTGCGGGCGATCAGCCGGCTCGACTGCCCCGACAGGCAGGGCGAACTGACCCGGGTCAGCGCCGCCGCCGACGGCCAGGCCTGCGTCTATGCCGGCCAGAACGCCGAGGTGACGCTCAAGCTGGTGGCCCTGAACGGCGGCGACGCCGAGGCGGCCCTGGCGCCGATCGAGACCGACCTGAAGACCCTGATGCCCGCCATCAAGTCGCCGCCGACGCCGCCGACGCCCGGGGGCAAGCCGCGCGGCGACAGCGCCCGGATCAGCCTGCCCGGCATCCGGATCGACGCCCACGACAAGGGCGCCGACATCAAGATCGGCGGCCTGACCATCAACGCCAACGACGACACGGCCGAGGTCAAGGTCGCCAAGAACGTCACCGTCCGCGACGGCCAGACGACGCGGAAGGTCAGCGAGCGCGCCAGCGGCGGCGCCGCCAATGTCAGCGTCAAGTCCAGCAACGACGAAGAGGGCGACGTCGACATCCACGCCACCGACGACGGCGCCCAGATCCGCCAGCGCCGGCGTGGCGACGGCGTGCGCGCCACCCTGATCCTGGCCAGCGACAAGGCCGCCAGCGGCTACCGCGTCGTGGGCTACGAGGCCCGCGGCCCGAAGGGCGGCCCGCTGGCCGTGGCCGTGGTCAAGGCCAAGGGCCGCGACGGCAGCGACCACGACATCTTCGAGGACATGAAGACCCTGGTGAGGCGCAACGTCGGGGGGTGAGGCCTACCGAGTTTGAGCCATCGGAAAAGCATCCCATCTCTCAATACCGTCATTCCGGGCCTTGTGCCCGGAACCCCTTTATCCGCCGCAGGTGCGGAAGGGTGGCGCGCCGGCGCGCCAAGGCGCTTCACCGTCTGCTGAACCAGGGGTTCCGGGCACAAGGCCCGGAATGACGGCTCAAAGGGAGGGGCGCTGGTACGAAGTCCCTCAAACCGGCGTCACCTCCATCACCTTGTAGGTCAGCGGCCGGCCCTCGTCGTCAGTGACGGTGACGTATTCGCCCAGGGCGAAGCGGTGCTGGCCCAGGCGGTGCACGGGCTCGTCATCAAGCTCGACGTCCTCGTCATAGTCGAAGAACCAGCGCTCGCCGCGACGGTTCAGCCGGCCGTCGGCGGCGTCTTCGTCCGGCGCGAAGCGGCGCACCACGCACTCGTCCTTGGCCTTGGCGTAGGCGGCCGCGTCCAGGTGGCCGTCCTCGGTCAGCGGCGCGGTCAGGGCGTAGCCGCGATGGTCGTCGCCCCCCGCGAACTCGGTGCCGGGATTGCGGGCCAGACGCATGACGATGCGGGACAGGGACATTTCACGCCCTCCTTCTTCTTGTTGAACAACAACTTAGTGGGACAGGAACAGCGACGGGCCGTCGCTGTTCAGCAGGCTGCGGGTGGTGCCGCCGAAGATGAATTCCTGCAGGCGCGGATGGCCGAAGGCGCCGGCCACCATGACGTCGGCGCCGACCTCCCGGGCCGCCCCCAGCAGCAGGGTCGCGGCGTCGTTGCCCGTCCCGTCCAGGACCTTGGTCGTGGCCGTGACGCCGCGCGCCGCCAGGAACTCGACCAGGCGCTCCAGGGCGAAATTGCGCGATGAGGCGCCCGGCGCGCCGGCCACCACCACCATGGCGGCCTTCTGCAGCAGCGGCAGGGCGGTGCGCATGGCGCGGCTGGCCTCCTTGCCGCCGTCCCACGCCACCAGGACCGTGCCGCCGACCTTCAGGCCCGGCCGCGCCACCATCACCGGTCGCTGCTCGTCGGCGATCATCTGCTGGAACGACTCGGCCAGCGGCCCCTTGCCGCGGGCGGCGGCGCTGTCGAAGACGATCACGTCCGACAGGCGCCCTTCCATGGCCAGGCCGGCCCAGACCGGCGAGTCCAGGCTGATCGCCCGGCTACGGGCGTAGCCCAGCTCGGCCACCAGCCGGTCGACGGCGCGATGGCCCTCGACGGCGGCCTCCTTCAGGCTCTCCAGCGCCGTGACCTGCACCCCGCCCATGAAGCCCTCCCCCATCCATGGCATCAGGTCGGCCATGTCGGCCGGGGCGTGGACGCAGGCCAGTTCGGCGTCGAAGCCCTCGGCCAGCACCCGGGCGGACTCCAGAAGGCCCCGGTCGGTCGGCGCGCCGGCCAGCGGCGCCATGATTCTCGCCCAGCTCATGATCGATCTCCTGGTCCAGGCATTTCCAAACGGCGAGGGTGTCGCCTCAGGCGCATTTCCACAGCCAAAGGCCGGCTCCTCATTGATCTTTGTCAATCGATGGGCCAGTCCAGACAGGGTCAGGCCTGCACCTTCACCGTAAGGAACGATTTCGTGGCCAAAGGGCTGCATAAAACTCCGCCCCGGGCGTGGCAGCGCATGCTGTCGGGACGCAGGCTGGACCTGCTGGACCCCTCGCCGATGGACATCGAGATCGAGGACATCGCCCACGGCCTGGCCCGGGTGGCGCGCTGGAACGGCCAGACCACCGGCGAGCACGGCTTCTCGGTCGCCCAGCACAGCGTGGTGGTCGAGGAGATCGCCGCCCACATCAAGCCCGACCTCGAGCCGAAATGGCGGCTGGCCGCCCTGCTGCACGACGCCAGCGAATATGTGATCGGCGACATGATCAGCCCGTTCAAGGCGGCCCTGGGCGTCAGCTACAAGGACTTCGAGGCCCGGCTGGAGGACGCGATCCACATCCGTTTCGGCCTGCCGCCCAAGACCCCGCCGGCGGTCAAGAAGCTGATCAAGTCGGCCGACCGGGCCTGCGCCTTCTTCGAGGCCACCCAGTTGGCCGGCTTCGAGCACGCCGAGTCCCTGGCCATCTTCGGGGCGCCGCCGGCCGGCTATGACCTGAAGATCCTGCCCCTGCCGCCGTTCGAGGCCCAGGCCCGCTATGTCCAGCGCTTTCACGTGCTGTCCCGCGCCGCCGGCTTCGAGTCCGCGCCCGGCGCGGCGTTCGAGACCGAATGAGCGGCCCTCGAGACCAAGGGGCCCCGGGCCCGACCTCGGTCGTCATCGGCCTGTCGGCGGTGGTGGTGGCCATCCGCGACGGCGAGGCCGTGGTGCTGACCGTCCGGCCGCACGACGCCGTCACCGACGCCGCCAGCCCCCTGCCCGGCCTGCCGTTCGGTCCGTTCGACCCCGCCGGCCACCGCACCTTCGAGCTGGGCCTGCGCGCCTTCGTCACCCAGCAGACCCGCTTCCAGCTGGGCTATGTGGAGCAGCTCTACACCTTCGGGGACGAGGGTCGCGACGCGCCGCGCGCCGAGATGGGGGCCGGGGCGGCCCGGGTCGTCTCGGTCGGCTATCTGGGCCTGACCCCCACGGCGGTCGAGACCCAGGCTCCCGACACCGCCTGGGCCCCGTGGTCGGCCTTCTTCCCCTGGGAGGACTGGCGCCACGGCCGCCCCGCCCTGCTGGACGAGGCCATCGCCCCCGCCCTGCGCCGCTGGGCCGGCGACGACCCCGGCAAGGCCTCGCGGGCTCGCCTGGCCTTCGCCCTGGACGGCGCGCCGTGGAACGAGGAGCGGGTGCTGGAGCGCTACGAGCTGCTCTACGAGGCGGGCCTGGCCCCCGAGGCGGCCCGCGACCAGGCCCGGGCCGAGGGCCACGCCCCGGCCGAGCCCGCCGCCCTGTCGGCGGCCCTGGGCGAGCCGATGATCTCGGATCACCGCCGCATCCTGGCCACCGGCCTGTCGCGGCTGCGCGGCAAGATCAAGTACCGCCCCGTGGTGTTCGAGCTGATGCCGGCCGAGTTCACCCTGTCGGCCCTGCAGCGCACGGTCGAAGCCATCGCCGGGGTGCCGTTGCACAAGCAGAACTTCCGCCGGGTGGTCGAACGCGAAGACCTGGTCCAGGGCCTGGGCCGCCAGGACGCCGACACCGGCGGCCGCCCGGCCGAGCTGTTCCGCTTCCGCCGCGAGATCCTGGCCGCGCGGCCGGCCACGGGCCTGAGCCTGCCGCTGCTGCGGGATTAGGCTGGCGTGAAGCTGCACGACGTCTAGTCGAATGCGCCCCTGCGCTGGGCGGCTGGCCATCCCGCCTCCCCGACGCAGCGGTCTTCGTGCGCCGCGAATTTCTTCCAGATCTGGCGACGAAGATGGCCCGTCCGTCCGCGCGTGCGCTCGGGATCGGGCTGGGTGAGGCCGGCCGCCAGCAAGGCGGCGCGCCGGCGGGCCCAGGTTCGGGTTCGAGGCATGAAAGGTCTCCTTTCATGGACGGGGTTTCGCCGCGGACGGGGACAGGCGCATGCGCCTGTCCCCAGCTCTGGACGCGGTCTCGCCGCTTCACGCGGACAGCCGCTGAAGTTCGGGGAGGGACGCGGAGCGCCGGGCTGGGCCCGGAAGCTTTGTAGATTGATACCGTTTCGACTCAGACCGACGCTCCGCGCGGTCGTTATCCGGGAGCGTCCGGCGATCGGCCCTGTTCGGACCTCGCTGGTCTTGGCCCCCGACGGGAGGGCGAGGCCCGCGAAGCCCCGTCCCTTGCGGCGGGCGTCACCGCCCGCCTTCGCCCTCGCCAGCCCTAGCACCCCACGCCGTTTTTGTGTTCCAGGCCCGGCCGGCTCCAGAGGGATGCAGGTCGCGGCCCGCCTTGGGAGCAAACCGCCGCCGACGAGCGCTTCCCGCTCGACCGCACCCCAAGGCCGCGAAGGTCGCAGGCCTTAGCGCCCTCCCCATCGCCTTGTGGTGCAGTGATTATGCGCCGGCGTGGGAGGGGGAGGATAAGTGCGTTTGGGGCGTTGTTATTGCTGGGGAAACACGCCGGGAGCGATGGGAGTAAGTTTTTTTGCAAAGCTTTTCGCTAGATCATATCTCGCCCGCATCGGAGCGGATGCGGGCCTCGACGAAGCGGAGCTTTGGAAGGTCTGTGAAGGGTGGTCAGCTGCCTTTCCCAATAAGCTCCGTCATTCCCGCCCTTGTGGCGGGAACCCCTGGTTCAGCCGACGGTGAGGCGGCTTGGCGCGCCAGCGCGCCACACCTCCGCCGTTGCAGCGGATCGAGGGGTTCCCGCCACAAGGGCGGGAATGACGGATCAATGTAATGAGCGGAAAATCTGCGAAACATCCGACTTGGGTCGTCAGCGGTCGTAGCAGAATGACGGGCCGAGCCGTTTGGCCGAGATCGGTCTTTGCACCGTCACCGTTGATCGCCATAGGCCCAGATGGCCGGCGCCACCAAATGGATGGTGCGTCCTGCGACCGACAAAAGTGACCAGGAACGGCTGAACCGTGTAGCAGTCCCCGTTTCCGAGGCGCTTCTCCATGAGGTTTTCCAGATCCGGCCAATCGGCCCACTCCAGCCAGTCCATCTCTTCAGCGGCTGGGCGCTCCGTCGGTATCTCGGTGGCGCCTTCGACAAAGGTCGACCCTTCAAACTCGTAGAGCCAGACGCCGGAAAACTGCCGGGTGTGGCTGGTGAAGCCCTCGCCCGAGCACGACGCGAGCGCCAACCCGAGCGCGACTAGACCGATCCATTTGAAGACCATGGCCGAGCTAATCACGTTTCTTGACGTCCGCTAGAGTCGAAAGCAACCCATCGCCCCGCTCCTCCAGCAACCGCCCTCTCCTCCACCGCCATCGACCGTGGCCCTGCGCAGCTTCCCGGTCTACCCTCGCGCGAACGCGGGACGGCCCGCATGGGGGAGCACGTCGTGATCTACGCCAAGGCCGCGGCCTATCTGATCGGCTGGCTGTCGCTGGCCGTCGTGCTGCTGCGGGTGATCGTTGGGCCCCTATGGGGTTCGGCGACCGACATCGGTCTTGTCGCTGCGCCGATCGCCTTCGCGGTCGGGGTGATGGGCTTGGGCAAGCTGGCGTCCATCCTGATCCGGGATATCGCCAGGAGCCAGAATTCCAACAACGGGGACATCGGGGAATGACGAACGACTTCCAAGCGCGGGCCGCCAAGACGCGCTCGAAGATCCAGAACACCGGTCGGGTGATCGCCATCGGCGGCGTCAGCCTGCTGGTCCTGCTGGTGGGTTCGTGCGGCGTCGCCTCGCACAGCACCACGGTCGAGCCCGGCAACGCCGGCGTGAAGATCAAGACCCTGGGCTCCGGGGCCGGCGTCTCGCCCGAGCCCCTGCCCGCCCGCTGGTATTTCCGCGGCATCGGCGAGCGGATCGTCCAGTATCCGGTGATCCAGCGGACCTACAGCTACACCCGCGAAAAGGATGAGCGCGGCAACGAGAACGAGGAGATCACCTTCTCCGACAACACCGGCCTGCCGATGACGGCGGACGTGTCGGTGACCCTGCAGGTGAACCCGGCCTCGGCGCCCAACCTCTACCAGACCTATCGCCTGTCGTTCGACCAGCTGCTGGACGGTCCGATCCGCAACGACGTGCGCTCAGCGGTCGCCGCCGAGGCCGAGAAGGTCGGGGTCGAGACGCTGTACAGCGGCGGTCGCCAGGCGGTGATGCAGCGCGCCTTCGCCCGGGTGTCGGGCAAGTGGGCCAAGCACGGCGTCACGGTTTCGCAGATGGATTGGATCGGCTCGATCCGCTATCCGGACGCCATCATCCAGCAGATGCAGAACAAGACCCAGTTGGAGCAGGAGGCCCTGGCCGCCAAGGCGCTGGAAGCCAAGGAAACCGCCCTGGCCAACGCCGCCATCGCCAAGGCGCGCGGCGAGGCCGAATCCATCCGCATCAAGGGCGAGGCCATCCGCGCCAACCCGCAGATCCTGCAGCAGCTGGCCATCGAGAAGTGGAACGGCGAGTTGCCCAAGGTGACCGGCGGCGCGACGCCCTTCGTCAAGATCGACTGAGGGTCAGGCCGCCGGGTCGTTCCGCGCCTCGACGCGGGACCGTTCGGCGGCCTCCGACCGCGCCCGCCACTTGGCCTTCAGCGTGCGGGACGTGTCCCGCGATCCGTCCGGGCTCCAGCCGGGCGGGCCGAACAGGTAGCCCAGCACTTCACGCAGCGAGCGTGACGCCAGAAGGTCCCGGCCGATGCCGGTCCACTCGTGGAAGACGTTGGTCAGCAGGTTGAAGCTGGCCAGATTCCTGACCGTGCCGTAACGGATCGGCTCCTCGTCGGTCTCGGGGATGAAGGTGCCGAACATCCGGTCCCAGATGATCAGCACCCCAGCGTAGTTGGCGTCCAGGTAGCGGGGGTTGCGGGCGTGGTGCACCCGGTGGTGCGAGGGCGTGTTGAACACCGCCTCGAACCAGGCCGGCATGCGCTTGATCGCCTCGGTATGGATCCAGAACTGGTAGACCAGGCTGATCCCCTTCTGGATGGCCACCATGGCCGGCGGGAAGCCCAGGAACGACAGCGGCAGCCACAGCAGCCAGGTCCCGGCCACCCCGCCCGTCCAGGTCTGCCGCAGGGCGGTCGACAGGTTGTAGTGGGTGGAGGTGTGGTGGTTGACGTGGCTGGCCCACCAGAACCGCCGTTCGTGCGACAGACGGTGGAATGCGTAATAGGTCAGATCCTCGGCGAAGAAGAGCGCCGCCCAGGCCCAGACGGCGGTCATCGGGATCGTGAAGATCCGGTGCTGCCAGACCCACAGGCTGGCGGCGAAGATCACCCCGCCCACGAGGGTTCCGGCGATGCTGCTGCCCAGGCCCATGGCCAGGGAGACGGCGGTGTCCCGGGTCTCGTAGCGGGCGTTCGCCCGGCCCATCCGCGCCAGGACGATCTCCAGGATCACGGCCAGCACGAAGAACGGAATGGCCGCCTGCACAGGGTCGAAGGTCTTCACGCGGCGATCTCCCCGGACAGGAACCGCGACGGCGGCCAGGGCTCGCCGTCGTTCAGCGCCAGGCGGGCCACGCCGTCCGCGGTCCTGAGGGCCAGGACGCCCCGGGCGGGCCTGGCGGCCAGCGCCGCGGCCCACGGCAGTTCACGAGCCACATAGCCGTCGCCCCTGCGCCAGGCGACCAGGGCCCGCTCGCCCGACCGCGCCACCAGCCCGGCCCCGTCGGCGGCGATCCACAGGGCCTCGACCGGGTCGTCAGGGAACTCGATCGCCAGCAGGGCTCGCGCGGCCTCGGCGTCGAGCGGCGGAGTCGGCCGCGCGATCCGCGCCCAGGCCGCCAGGGCCACCAGCAGCCCCACGGCCGCGGCCGAGCCCGCCAGCTGAATGATCAGCGCCTTGTCCAAAGCGACGCTTCCTCCCGATCGCTTCAGCGTCGGCGTGGCGTCGGCCGGCGTCAAGCCTTCCGCCCGGCCGCCAAGTGATCTTGGCAATTGTTCTTTACGGCGACCGTCTTCCCACCCTAGGTTCGCCTTCGGGTTGTCAGAATCGGCCAATCGCCGGCCATCGGGGGAAGCTTAACCGCATGATGTTCGAGGCCTTGCGCAAGTATGCCGAGTTCGAGGGCCGCGCCCGGCGTTCGGAATACTGGCTGTTCACGCTGTTCCAAGTCCTGGTCACCTTCGGCCTGTTCCTCGCCCTGGTCATGGTCGCCGCGGCGACGGGCGGCGGCGACGGTCAGCTCAACGTCGCGGCCTCGATCTTCCTGGCGCTGCTGGGGCTGTTCTGCCTGGCCATGCTCATCCCCAGCCTCGCGGTGAGCATCCGCCGCCTGCACGACAGCGACAAGTCCGGCTGGTGGCTGCTGCTGAGCTTCGTGCCCTTCGGCAGCTTCGTGGTGTTCATCTTCACCCTGCTGGACGGCACGCCCGGCGAGAACCGCTACGGCCCCGATCCCAAGGGCCGCCCCGGCTACGGCCACCCGACCGTCGTGCACAACCACTATTACCCGCCAGCCGGCGGCCCGCCTTCCGATCCGGCCCAGGCCTGACCGCGAAATTCACGCCCCTCCGGGGGCCTTCACAGGAGCCTGCCATGTCCCTGATGTTCCAGCCGCTCAAGAAATACGCCGATTTCTCCGGCCGCGCCCGCCGTTCGGAATACTGGCTGTTCACGCTGTTCATCGTCCTGGTCGAGATCGCCTATTTCATCCTGGTCAGCGCGATCGGCGGTGGAACCAGCGGCAACATGAACCCCATCGGCATGGTGCTGAGCGGCCTCTACTTCCTGTTCGTCCTCGGGATCCTCATCCCCAGCCTGGCCGTCAGCTTCCGCCGGCTGCACGACACCGACCGCTCGGCCTGGTGGCTGCTGATCGCCCTCCTGCCCTTCGTCGGCGGCCTGGTGCTGCTGGTCTTCACCGTGCTGCCGGGCACCAGCGGCCCCAACAAGTTCGGCCCCGATCCCAAGAGCTCGAGCACGGGCGACACGGCCGCCGTCTTCAGCTGACCGCCGACATCCCCGGGAATCAGGAAGCGCGCCCCCGCAAGGAGGCGCGCTTCTTTCGTTTGAGGTCCAGGCCTGACTAGAACTTCCGGGCGTAGCCCACCGACACCACGTTGGCGTCGGCCGCGTCGTTGTCGCGGAACTGCTGGCGGGTGTAGTCGACGCGCACGCCGTTCTTGTCGTCGACCTTGTACTGGGCGCCGACCCCGTAGTTGACGCTGTCGGCGTCGAACTTGCTCTCGACCCCGGCCAGGGTCTGCTTGAACTGGGTGTTGCCGTAGCCGACGCGGCCGATCAGGTCGATGTTCGGGGTCACGGGCAGGAAGCCCACGCCATAGACCGCGGCCGAATGGGTCTGCTCGATGTTGGACCGCACGCCGTTGGTGTCGATGTCGTCGTCCTTGACGCCGCCGGACAGCTCGCCCTCGACGCCGAAATGCGGGGTCAGCTTGGCGCCCAGGCGGCCCTGCACCGCGCCGGTGTCGGCGCCTTCGGCGCGGGATCCGGCGTAGCCGAGGGTCCCGTAGACCCCGGTGTCCTGGGCGTGGGACAGGGAGGGAGCGGCGGCGACCGCCATGGCGACCACCGGCGCGGCCAGAACGGCCGCCGACATGAGAGTCTTCATTGTGTACTCCTTGGTACTGGCGAGGCAGGGGGAGCGCCTCGGCCTGCCCTGGATAGCCGCGCCCTGGGGCCGCCATTGGACCCTCCCTGGGCCTTTTGCGGCCATTGCGTGTCGTTCCCGACATGTCCGTGGCGATTGTGGCGACGCCAAATCGTTCCGTGTCCGGCCTCGAAAGCGGCGAGGTGTGACATCCCTGCCGCGCGGGGAAAGGTGACGCCCGCGCCGGGCGTGCTATTGATCGGACAACAGAGCCAAGCCGCGCCCGCACCTGTTTTCAGGGGAGGCGCGCCAGCGTCACCGGGACCGCCGCCTTGCCTAAAGCCGTCATCGTCGCCACGGGGCTGTACACCCCGCCGTTCAGCGTTTCGAACACCGAGTTGGTCGAAGCCTTCAACACCTATGTCGAGCGTTTCAACGCCGCCAACGCCGAGGCGATCGCGGCCGGCGAGATCACCGCGTTGGCCCCCTCCTCGCCCGAGTTCATCGAGAAGGCCTCGGGCATCAAGGCCCGCTACGTGATGAACAAGACCGGAATCGTCGACCCCGAGGTCATGCGCCCGATCCTGCCCGAACGGCCCAACGAGGAGATCTCGATCCTGGCCGAGATGGCCGTCGAGGCCGCCAGGCAGGCGATCGAACGCTGGGGCAAGCCGGTCAGCGAGATCGGCGCGGTGATCTGCGCGGCCTCGAACATGCAGCGCGCCTATCCCGCCATGGCCATCGAGGTGCAGCAGGCCCTGGGCATCGAGGGCTTCGCCTTCGACATGAACGTCGCCTGCTCCTCGGCGACCTTCGGCATCAAGACCGCCGCCGACTTCATCGCCACCGGCAGCGCCAAGGCGGTGCTGATGGTCAATCCCGAGATCTGCTCGGGCCACCTGAACTTCACCGACCGCGACAGCCACTTCATCTTCGGCGACGTGGCCACGGCCGTGATCCTGGAAGACGAAAGCCAGGCCAGCGGCGGCTGGGAGATCCTGGGCACGCGGCTGAAGACCCAGTTCTCCAACAACATCCGCAACAACTTCGGCTTCCTCAACCGCACGGCCCCCGAGGGGATCGGCGCCAAGGACAAGCTGTTCGTGCAGGAAGGCCGCAAGGTGTTCCGCGAAGTGGTGCCGATGGTCAGCGAGATGATCGTCGAGCACGCCGGCGACATCGGCGTCGAGCCGACCGGGCTAAAGCGCCTGTGGCTTCACCAGGCCAACATCAACATGAACGAGATGATCGGCCGCAAGGTGCTAGGGCGAGACCCGCAGCCCGGCGAGAACGTGATCATCCTGGATACCTACGCCAACACCAGCTCGGCCGGCTCGATCATCGCCTTCCACACCGCCAGCGACGATTTCGCGCCGGGCGAGACGGGCCTGATCTGCAGCTTCGGCGCGGGCTATTCGGCGGGGACGGTGTTCGTGCGCAAGCGGTAGCGCATTGCGTCCTTCGAGGCTCGCCTACGGCTCGCACCTCAGGATGAGGAATTCAGAGCTACAACGCTCCTCATCCTGAGGCGCCCGCGCAGCGGGCCTCGAAGGACGCACAGCCTCTCAGCTAATCCGCCTTCGGATGCGCCGCCTTCCAGTCCATGGCCCGGCGGATGCGATTGCCCACCGCCGGGTGGTCGTAGAACAGGATCTCCTCCAGCCGGCCCGGCGTCGCGGCCCGGTATTCGATGGTCTTGACCAGGGCCTTGGACAGGCCGTCCGGCTCGTTGAAATGCACCAGGCTGTAGTGGTCGGCGTCGCTCTCGGCGATGCGGATCAGGCTGTTGGTCACCGGCTGGCCCAGCAGGCCCAGCAGGCCCAGGATCACCGCCAGCACCGGCAGGCCGGCCGGGTCGGCCAGGCCCCGCACCGTTTCCGCGCTCATCAGGGCCGCGACCGGCGCGAACAGACGGTCGACCAGGAAGAAGGCGACGATGGCCAGAAGGCTCATGACGCCGGCGATCCACAGCGCGTGGTGGTGGGCGTAATGGCCCATCTCATGGCCGACCACGCCGCGCACCTCGGCCAAGTCCGCGCCCTGCTTGAACATGGTGTCGCTCATCGCCACCCGCGCCGAGCCGAACAGGCCCGAGACGTTGGCCGTATAGGCGTTGGACTGCTTGGAGCCGTCGTAGACGAAGATCTTGTCGGCCGGGATGCCGTTGGCCCTGGCCATGGCGACCACCTGGTCGCGCACCGGTCCGGCCGGCGCGGGCGTGTACCGGTTGAAGATCGGCTCGATATAGATCGGGGCCAGCACCATCATGACGGTGATGAACACCGCCGTCAGCCCGCCGCTCCACAGCCACCAGCTGCGCGGCGCCTTGCGGATCAGGGCGTAGAGCGCGGTCAGGAACAGGCCGAACAGCACCGCGCCGATCGCCGTGCTGATCGCCTGCTCGCCCAGCCAGCCGGCGAAGGCCTGGCTGGTCAGGCCGTACTGTTTCTGCCGCCACCAGTCGGCGTAGATCGACCACGGCAGGCTCAGGACGCTGTCGACCAGCAGGTAGACGACGCCGACCACCAGGCTGACCAGGACGGGCCGCGCCTTGCGACGCTCCAGCCGCCGGCGCAGGACGACCAGCACGCCCCAGCGTACGATCAGGACCGACACCAGGGCCGAGACCACGAAGCCCCACAGCAGCAGCCAATGCCCGCCTTGCGTATAGGCCGTGGCCTTGGCGTGCGCCTCGGGCGGCAGTTGCGCCAGATAGGCCGCGGTGGCGGCGGCCGGATCGAACAGAGCCAATGGAAGTCCCCCGACGAACGATACAGCCCGGCAGGAAGCCAGAGCCGAGGCCCGTCGTCAGGTTAAATCTCGGTCAGGTTGGGGTCGGCGGCGCGGCGGCGCGGCTTGCCTCTGGCGGCGGCGCGCGGGGCGTATAGAAATGGGCGGATGATTTCGTCTTCCGAGGCTCGCATGCGATTCCCCGCTCGTCGTGAACTCCTGATCGGCCTGGCTCTCGGCGCGGCCACGCTGGGTTTGGGGGCCCTGGCCGGCTGCGGCGGCAAGGCCGGCGACGCGGCCGAGACCGGCCTCAAGCGGGTCGAGGCGACCAAGACCCTGCGCATCGGCCTGGAAGGCACCTATCCGCCATTCAACTTCCAGGACAAGGACGGCCAGCTGGCCGGCTTCGAGGTCGACTTCGCCAAGGCCCTGGCCGCCCAGATGAAGGTCAAGGCCGAGTTCCACCCCTCGCCGTTCGCCGGCCTGCTGGGGGCGCTGGAGTCCAGGCGCATCGACGTGGTGATCAACCAGATCACCATCACGCCGGAACGGGCGGCCAAGTACGACTTCTCGCGGCCCTACACCGTCTCGGGCATCCAGATCATCGTCCGCAAGGGCCAGGCGGGGATCGCAACGCCCGCCGACCTGGCGGGGAGGAAGGTGGGCGTGGGCCTGGGCACCAACTACGAGACCTGGCTGCGGACCAATGTCCCTACCGCCGTCGTTCGCACCTATGACGACGACCCCACCAAGTACCAGGACCTGAAGGCCGGCCGCATCGACGCGGTGCTGAACGACCGGCTGGTGGCCGCCGACTTCGTCAAGACCTCGCCCGACTTCGTCGCCTCCGGCCCGCCCTTCGCCAGCCAGGGCATGGGCGTGGCGATGCTGCGCGACCCCGCCATGAAGGTCACGATCGACGAGGCCATCGACGCCCTGCGCGCCAACGGCCAGCTGGCGGCGATCTCGATGAAATGGTTCGGCCAGGACGTGACGAAGTGAAGGTCCGTTCCAGGATTGGGGACAGGCGCATGCGCCTGTCCCCAGCCGCGCCCGCGGCCCGTCCGCGATGACCCCCGCCCTCGACCTCATCGCGCAATCGGCGCCGCTGCTGCTGAAGGGCGCGGGCTACACAGTGCTGCTCAGCCTGATCGGCATGGGCGTGGGTCTGGCGATCGGGTTCGGCCTGGCCCTGATGCGACTGTCGCGCAGCCCGTTCCTGCGCTGGCCCGCCGCCGTCTATGTCTCGGCGATCCGCGGCACGCCGCTGCTGGTGCAGCTGTTCCTGATCTATTACGGCCTGCCGCAGATGGGCGTGCAGCTGCCGCCGTTGCTGGCCGCCGGGATCGGCTTCTCGATCAATATCGGGGCCTATGCCGGCGAGATCCTGCGCAGCGCCATCGCCGCCGTCGACAAGGGCCAGTGGGAGGCCGCCAGCGTGCTGGGGATGAGCCGCGGCCAGGCCCTGCGCCGGGTGATCCTGCCCCAGGCGGCCCGCACCGCCGTCGCGCCCCTGTCCAACAGCTTCATCAGCCTGGTCAAGGACACCTCCCTGGCCGCCACCATCCAGGTGCCCGAGCTGTTCCGCCAAGCCCAGTTGATCACCGCTCGCACCTACGAGATCTTCGCCATGTACCTGGCGGCCGCCGCCCTCTACTGGATCCTGTCCAGCCTGCTGGCCCTGGGCCAGACCCGGCTGGAACGCCAGGCGGAGGGTCGCCGATGAGCGAGGCTCCAGGAAGCGCCATCGACGCCAAGGGCCTGGTCAAGCGCTTCGGCGACACGACCGTGCTGAACGGCGTCGACCTGACCGTGACGCCCGGCGAGGTCGTCGCGGTCATCGGTCCCAGCGGCTCGGGCAAGAGCACCCTTCTGCGCTGCCTGGCCGGACTGGAGGCCATCGACGGCGGGACCCTGACCGTGGCCGGGATCACGGCCGGCGCCAAGCCGCCGCTGGCCCGCGCCCTGAAGGGCCGGGTCGGCTTCGTGTTCCAGGGTTTCAACCTGTTCCCGCACCGCACGGCCCTGGACAACGTCGCCGAGGGCCTGATCGTGGTGCGCGGCGAAGCGCCCGCCGCCGCCCGTGACAGGGCCCGGGCCCTGCTGACCAAGGTGGGCTTGGCCCATCGGGTCGACGCCTATCCGCGGGAGCTGTCCGGCGGCCAGCAGCAGCGTTGCGCCATCGCCCGGGCCCTGGCCATGGATCCGCAGGTCATCCTGTTCGACGAACCGACCTCGGCCCTGGATCCGGAACTGGTCGGCGAGGTGCTGACGGTGATCCGCGACCTGGCCGCCGAGAAGCGGACCATGGTGATCGTGACCCACCAGATGGACTTCGCCCGGGATGTGGCCGATCGGACGCTGTTCATGGATGACGGCGTTATAATTGAACAAGGCCCTTCCGCCGAAGTGCTTGGTTCGCCTAAGGAAGAACGTACGCGGCGATTCCTCAGCAAGGTGAGTGGCCTAAGGTCATAATTTGGCCTCCGGCGCCCCTCACCTCCTCTCCGCCGACGCCGTGTGCTGTGAGGCGAGGTCCAGTGAAACCCTATATCGATCTGCAAGGCGCATCAGGCGCCGTCTACCGTTACAAGCTGGCCGAGGATCGCGATCCTCGGACGACGATCGCTGGCAACTTCGTCTTCGTCGACGCCACCGGAACCGTCGTCTACGCCGGCGAGGCCAACAACCTGCACGGGGCCGGCAATCGCTTCCCCGAGGCGGCGATGAAACACAAGGCCGAGTACCTCTACACCCGCCTGAACGTCTCGGGCGCCTCGCGCTCGGACGAGTTGCAGGACATCCTGGCCGCGCTGAATCCGGCCATGAACAAGGGCGAATAGGCCCGCCTTCGGGTTTCGGGGGACGACATAGGCGTCACCCCCGGGATCCGTTCGGCCTTTTACGGCCGAGCTTCCTTCGAAATCGCTGAACGGCACGAAAAGAGAACACGGCGGCGTCCACATCCGTCGCGGGCTTCGCTATGGTGGTCCCACATGCGCCCCGAGATTCTCTTTCCGCTGTTCACGCCGGTCTCCACGCTGAAGGGCGTAGGGCCGCGCGTCGCGCCGCTGGTCGAGCGGCTGGCGGGGCCGATCGTCCGCGACGTGCTATTCACCCTGCCCCAGGGCCTGGTCCGCCGCACGGCCACCACCTCGGATCGCGCCGTCGACGGCCAGGTCCAGACCTTCCTGGTCACCATCGACGCCCACCTGCCGCCGCAGCGCTCCGGCCAGCCGTGGCGGGTCCGCGCCTGGGACGAGCACGGCTTCGTCACCCTGACCTGGTTCAAGGGCCACGGGCCGCACCTGGAGCGCCAGCATCCGGTCGGGGCCCGGCGGGCGGTCAGCGGCAAGGTCGAGCGGTTCGGCAGCGAGATCCAGGTCGCCCATCCCGACTACCTGCTCGAGGCCGAGCGGGTCGGCGAGATCCCGCCGATCGAGCCGGTCTATCCGGCCACCGCGGGCCTCCCCTCCCGCACCTTCCGCAAGTTCGCCCAGGAAGCCCTGGAGCGGGCCGCCGCCCTGCCGGAGTGGCAGGATCCGGCCTGGCTGGCCAAGAGCGGCTTTCCGGCTTGGCGCGAGGCCTTGGCCCTGGTCCACGGCCCGCAGGCCGAGATCGACCTGTCGCCGATGTCGGTCGCCCGCCGCCGCCTGGCCTATGACGAACTGCTGGCCCACCAGCTGGCCCTGGCCCAGCGCAAGGCCGGCAAGCGCTCGCACCCCGCGCCGCGCATCGTCGCCGGTCCCCTGTCGGACTCCGTCGAGAAGGCCCTGCCCTTCAGGCTGACCGGGGCTCAGATCCGCGCCCTGTCTGAGGTGCGCGGCGACATGGCCAGCGGCGAGCGCATGGGCCGGTTGCTGCAGGGCGACGTCGGCTCGGGCAAGACGGTGGTGGCCATGCTGGCCATGGCCGACGCGGCGTCCAGCGGCCTGCAGTCGGCCCTGATGGCCCCGACCGAGATCCTGGCCCGCCAGCACTACGAGACCCTGGCCCCGCCGCTGGAGGCGCAGGGCCTGGCGGTGATCCTGCTGACCGGCCGCGACAAGGGCTCGGCCCGGGCGTCGAAACTGGCCAAGCTGGCCGACGGCTCGGCCGCCGTGGCCGTGGGCACCCACGCCCTGTTCCAGGACGACGTCGCCTTCAAGGCCCTGGGCCTGACGATCATTGACGAGCAGCACCGGTTCGGCGTCAACGAGCGCAAGCGGCTGCAGGACAAGGGACTTATTGATGGCTTAGGGGGCGCGCACCTGGTGGCCATGTCGGCCACGCCGATCCCGCGCACCCTGGAGCTGACCGTGTTCGGCGACCTGGACGTCTCGCGCATCGACGAAAAGCCGCCGGGCCGCACCCCCGTCGCCACCCGCGCCGCGCCCACCCCGCGCATTCCCGAGATCATCGAGCGGCTGAAGGCGGCCGCCCAGGCCGGGGCCCAGGCCTTCTGGATCTGCCCGCTGGTCTCGGAGTCCGAGAAGATCGACCTGCGCGACGCCGAGCAGCGGGCCGCCGCCCTGCGCCAGGCCATCGGCCCCAGCGTCGGCCTGGTCCACGGCCAGATGCCGGCCGCCGAGAAGGACGCGGTCATGGCCGACTTCGTCGACGGCAAGGTGTCGGTGCTTGTGGCGACCACGGTGGTCGAGGTCGGGGTCAACGTGCCCAACGCCAGCATCATGGTGATCGAGCACGCCGACCGCTTCGGCCTGGCCCAGCTTCACCAGCTGCGCGGGCGGGTGGGCCGCGGGGCGCGCGAGAGCTCGTGCGTGCTGCTCTACGACCCGCCGCTGTCGGAGACCGCCCAGCAGCGGCTGGACATCCTGCGCCGCAGCGACGACGGCTTCGAGATCGCCGAGAAGGACCTTGAGCTGCGCGGCGGCGGCGATCCGCTGGGCCTCAAGCAGAGCGGCTTCCCGGCCTACAGGCTGGCCGACCCGGTCGCCCACCGGGACCTGATCGCCGTGGCCGCCGACGACGCCCGGCTAATCCTGGCCCGCGACCCCGACCTGACCTCGCCCCGCGGCCGGGCGGTGCGCACCCTGCAGGAACTGTTCGACTGGAAGGCCGCCTCGCCGCTCAACGACGCAGGTTGAACGGCTTAGCTGGAAACCTGCGGAACAGGTCCCTGCCGCTTCAGCGCCGCGACCCGCGCCAGGGCGTCGGCCTCGATGTCGGCCCAGAACAGGTTGAAGCCGTCCACCTTGCGACGGTCGGTCCACGAGCCGCTGTCGCGCAGCGAGGTCGATTTCGGACGGCCTGTGTGCAGCAGGCCGTTCTGGCACTGGGCCCAGACCTGGCGCTTGAGCAGGGCCGGCCGCGCCCCCCACTCCAGGCCGGTGGCGTTGGCCGCGCCGAGGTTCAGCCTGGCCGGGGCGCGGACGTCGCTGCGCGCGCCCAGCAGCGGGTTGACGCAGAGCGGCAAGCGGCCGTCCAGGGTGACCAGCTCGCCGCCGGCGTTCCAGACCAGCGAGCGATTGGTCAGCTCCTGGGCCTGCTGGAAATCGCCGTCGACCAGTGAGGCCCAGGCGACCACGCAGCCCGCCTGGGCGCGGCTGGCGCAGGCCGGCACGGCCGCCCCTGGGCCGAACGCGTCGGCCGGGACGACGGTCTCGATCAGATAGGCTCCGGCCAGCCGGCCTCGCAGCGCGGCGTTGGGGGCGATCTCCTCGTTCAGCAGCCGTTCGGCCAGGATGCCGCCCTGCTCCACCCCGACCAGCACGATCGGCCGCCCGTGGTTGTCGTGCTCGAGATAGCGGCGGAAGGCGTCGCGGACGTCGTCATAGGCGAAGCGCCGGGCGTCGCGGGCGTCGTCGCGCAGGGTCAGGAATGTGTAGAGGCTGGCCTGGCGATAGCGCGGGGCGAAGATCCGGCCGACCCGCGCGAACGGGGCGGCGTAGTTGGGCAGCCTCACCCGGGCCAGGTCGCGCGCCGCCTTGGGCTGGTCGAACGGCGCGTTCCAGTCCCGGCCGCCGTCATAGCTGGTGGGATGGACGAAGAAGACGTCGGCTCCGCCCCGGCTCGCCGCGCCGTGCTGAGGCAGCAGGGCCCAGGCGTTCGGCCGGGCGTAGTCGGGCGCCGGCGGCGGGTCGTAGGTCTGGAACGGGATCTTGGGATCCAGCGTGGTGCGCAGGATGTCGTAGCGCCAGTAGAACGCCGCCGACACGACCAGCGCCAGGAACAGCACCGCCCCCGCGAAGATCCAGCGCTTGAAACCCTTGAACCGGTCGGCCATGGGCCCTGGTTACACGAACCCGCCGCGTCGCGCGAGACAGCCTGGAGTCTCGTGGCGGTCGAAGGTGGCGCCCCTGACCAACGCCGCGCTCCCAATCATGGCTTGGTTTGGAGGCTGTATTGATCGGATGTATATACAGGACCATGAGCCTGTACATCCGCAGCGAAGAAGCCGACCGCCTCGCTCGCCAGTTGGCGGAGCGGACGGGACTGACCCTGACCGACGTCGTCACGCGGGCGTTGCGCGCCGAACTCGACCGCACGCCAGCGACGCCGGAAGCCCTGGCCGCGCGGCTGGCGCGGATCCGGGCGATCCAGGCCAGGGTCAGGACCTCGCCCGTACTGCAGGAAGGCTCCGACGACACCCTGCTGTACGACCGGGACGGCTTGCCGAAGTGATCGTCGTCGATACCTCGGCGCTGATCGCGATCTTCCAGGGCGAGCCCGACGCCGAAGCCCTTCTCGACGCGATCATCAAGACGGAAACCGCGCTGATCGCCGCGCCGACGCGCCTGGAGGCCTTCATCGTCGCCAGCCGTCGCCACGGCGCCGTGCGCGCGGCCGAGTTGACGGACCTGATCGCCGCCCTGAACCTAACGACGGTGGCGTTCGACGGGGCCCTGGCCGATGTCGCCCAGGCGGCCTACCGAACCTTTGGGCAAGGCGCTCACGGCCTGAACTACGGCGACTGCTTCAGCTACGCCCTGGCCAAGTCGCGCGACCTGCCGCTGCTGTTCAAGGGCGAAGACTTCGCCGTCACCGACGTGCGGCGGGCGGTCTGACCGTCAACCGCGCGCCTCAGCGGTACGGATCGTCCGTGTTCAGGAACCCGCAGACATAGTCCTCGACGCCGTCCTCCAGCGAGGTCATCGGCGCGTTGTAGCCGGCGGCGCGCAGGCGGCTCATGTCGGCTTGCGTGAAGTACTGGTACTTGCCGCGCAGCACCTCGGGCATGTCGAAATAGTCGACGTCGGGCTCGCGGCCCACGGCGCGGAAGGTGGCTTCGGCCAGGGCCTTGAACGAGCGCGCCTTGCCCGAACCCAGGTTGTAGATCCCATTGACGTGCGGGCTCTTGGCCAGCCAGGCGACCACGTCGGCCACGTCGCGCACATAGACGAAGTCGCGCAGCTGGCCGCCATCCTCGTAGTCGGGGTGGTGCGATTTGAACAATCGCACCCCCTCGCCCGCCGCCACCTTGGGCCAGATCTGGCAGACCACCGACTTCATGCCGCCCTTGTGGTCCTCGTTCGGCCCGTAGACGTTGAAGAACTTCAGCCCCACCCACTGGGTGGGGGCATGGCCGCGGGCGGCCTCGCGGACGGCGTAGAGGTCGAACAGCGCCTTGGACCAGCCGTAGGCGTTCATCGGCCGCAGGGCCTTGAGGCTTTCCAGGTCATCCTTGCCGTCGAAGCCTTGCAGGCCATCGCCGTAAGTCGCCGCCGAAGAAGCATAGATCAGCCGCCGCTGATGCTGGGCGCACCACCGCCACAGGTCGCGCGACAGCACGAAGTTGGACTGCACGATCAGGTCGGCGTCCGGCTCGGTGGTCGAGGAGATCGCCCCCATGTGGATCACCAGCTCGACCTCGTCGCCACGCTGGGCCAGCCAGTCGGACAGGGCCTCGGGGGCCACGAAGTCGGCGATCGCCGCCTTGGCGATGTTCTTCCACTTGTTCTGCGCGGCCTCGCCCAGCCAGTCGCACACCACCACGTCGAGGCTGTCGTCCTCGCACAGCTTGGCCACGATGTTGGAGCCGATGAAGCCGGCGCCGCCGGTGACGAGGATGACGCGTCTGGACATGAGGGGCGTTATGGCACAGGGGGCGGCGGGGGCAAGCATTGGGGCGAGGACGGAGCGAACGTGCGGATCGATCGGGACGGCCCTGTCATCGTCTGGCTGCGCAACGACCTGCGCCTGGCCGACAACCCCGCCCTGGCCGCCGCGGCGGCCACGGGGCGGCTGGTGATACCGCTCTACATCTTCGACGAGTCCCCAAGCGTGCGGCCGATGGGCGCCGCCTCGCTATGGTGGCTGGACAAGTCGCTGACCGCCCTCGCCGCCTCGCTTGAGGCGATCGGCTCGCGGCTGATCCTGCGGCGCGGCCCGACGCGCGAGGTCCTGGAGGACCTGATCGCCCACGCCCAGCCAGCGGGCGTGGTCTGGAACCGGCTCTACGACGCGGCGTCGATCGACCGCGACGGCGGCCTCAAGGCCTGGCTGAAGGACGAGGGGATCGCCTGTGAGAGCTTCAACGCCGGCCTGCTGAACGAGCCGTGGACGGTGAAGAACGGCGCCGGCCAGCCCTACAAGGTCTTCACCCCCTATTGGCGCGCCGCGCGAGACCGGCTCCATCACGTCCAGGTCGAGCCCGCCCCGAACGCCCTGCCTGCGCCGGCGCGCTGGCCGCCGACCGAAGCCCTTGAAAGCTGGCGCCTGCACCCGACTAAGCCGGACTGGTCCACGCGGTTCGACCTGTGGACCCCCGGCGAGGGTGGCGCGGCCGAACGGCTGGACGACTTCCTGTCCAGTCCTGTCCAGCACTACGACCGCCAGCGCGACCTGCCCGGCGTCGAGGCGACCTCGCGCCTGTCGCCGCACCTGCATTTCGGCGAGATCGGTCCCCGCCAGGTCTGGGTCGCGGCCCGCAACGCGGTCGAAGCCGGCGACGCCCCGGCCGGCCCCGTCGAGACGTTCCTGTCCGAGATCGGCTGGCGCGAGTTCAACCATTCGATCCTGTTTCACAACCCGGACCTGCCGAAGGCCAATTTCCGACCGGAGTTCGACGGCTTTCCCTGGATGCGCGACGACGCCGCGTTCGAGGCCTGGACCCGGGGCGAGACCGGCTATCCGATCGTCGACGCCGGCCTGCGCGAGCTGTGGGCCACCGGCTTCATGCACAACCGGGTGCGGATGATCGCGGCCTCGTTCCTGGTCAAGCACCTGCTGATCGACTGGCGGGCCGGCGAGGCCTGGTTCTGGGACGCGCTGGTCGACGCCGACCTCGCCAACAACGTCGGCAACTGGCAGTGGGTGGCCGGCAGCGGGGCCGACGCCGCGCCCTATTTTCGGATCTTCAACCCGATCGCCCAGGGCCAGAAGTTCGACCCCGTCGGCGCCTATGTCCGTCGGTGGGTTCCGGAACTGGCGAGCCTGCCCGACGCCCTGATCCACGAGCCCTGGAAGGCTTCAGCGCAACTCGACCCCGCCGCCAGGCGTATCTACGGCGAACCGATCGTGGGGCATCCGGCGGCGCGCGAACGCGCGCTCGCGGCCTATCGCGGCCTCAAGAGGGAGCAGATTTCTCGCGAGGGCCGATAGTCCTCCCCATTTACAGACCGGTTCCGAGAGTTCTTAACTTCGTCAATCAAGTTAGGGATGGGAGCGTCGATGACCGATATCCTGCCTGCGACCTGGCCGGCCACGGCCCGCGACCCCGAGTTGCGCCGCGCCCCGGCCGCCTTCCGCACCGCCCTCCGCGTCGCCGTGGAGAACTGGGCGGCCGGCGACCTGACCTTCGTCCTGCCCTCGGGCAAGCCGCTGCGCATCGTCGGCAAGGCGCCGGGCCCGGACGCGGTGATCCGCATCCATGACTACCGGTTCATCCGCCGGGCCCTGGCGGCCGGGGACATCGGCTTCGCCGAAGGCTACATGGCCGGCGAGTGGGACACGCCCGACCTGTCGGCGGTGCTGGAGGCGTTCTCGCTGAACTTCGACCGGCTGACGGCCCTCGTCCGCGGCAATCCGGTGATGCAGGCTGTCAACAAGCTCTACCACCTCTTTCATCGCAACGATCGGGTGGGCTCCAGGAAGAACATCCATGCCCATTACGACCTGGGCAACGCCTTCTATTCCCGCTGGCTTGACCCCAGCATGACCTATTCCTCGGCCCTGTACGAAAAGCCCGGCCAGCCGCTGGACCAGGCCCAGCGCGCCAAGTACGCGGCCCTGGCCCGGTCGATCGGCCTCAAGCCCGGCCAGCACGTGCTGGAGATCGGCTGCGGCTGGGGCGGCTTCGCCGAGTTCGCGGCCCGGGAAGTCGGCGCCAAGGTCACCGGGGTGACCATCTCCCAGGCCCAGCACGACTTCGCCAAAAAGCGATTGTTCGACCAGGGCCTGGCCGAGAAGGCCCAGATCCGGCTGATCGACTATCGCGACGTTCAGGGCCAGTTCGACAGCGTCGCCTCGATCGAGATGTTCGAGGCGGTAGGCGAGGAATACTGGCCCACCTATTTCGGCAAGATCCGCGAGGTGCTGTCGCCCGGCGGCCGGGCCGGCCTGCAGATCATCACCATCCGCGACGAGCTGTTCGCCAAGTACCGCAGCCACACCGACTTCATCCAGCGCTACGTCTTCCCGGGCGGCATGCTGCCCAGCGAGGCGCGCCTGAAGCAGGAGACCGCCGCCGCGGGCCTGGCCTGGACCGACATCAACCGCTTCGGCCAGAACTACGCCGACACCCTGGCCGAATGGGCCACGCGGTTCGAGGCGGCCTGGGACGACATCAAGGGCCAAGGGTTCGACGAGCGGTTCCGCCGGCTGTGGCGGTTCTATCTCAGCTATTGCGAGGCCGGGTTCCGCACCGAACGCACCAATGTGATCCAGCTAGGCCTTTCCCGCGCCTAAAAGAGGGGCCCAGACCTGGCGAAGGCCGGCGTCCATCCCGACCTCTGATCTGTATCAACAGCGCGAGCGCGCGTGCGAGGTCGGCGCGATGAACCTCTATACCCTGGTCCTGGATTTCCACGGCGGCACCTACATCACCCAGTTCGACGCTGCGACGGCGACGGACGCCGTCGCCGCCTGGTGCAAGGAGCTGGAGGACGAGCAGCTGCTGGGCGACGCCTCGTTCCCCGTGGCCGAGGGCATCATGGTCGACGCCATCGAGAACCACCTGGTCGAGGTCGAGGGCCTGCACGGCGCCTGGTGCGCGGCTGCGTCGGTCAACGGCGCCCTGGCCTTGCTGAACGTGATCATCACCCAGCGGCTCGATTGACCTGCGCTGAAACCGTCCGGGGCGTCTTCAGGAAATCTGGCCTTGCCTGAGGACCGCGCGTCACGATCTACCCTACCACCTCCCGACCGGCCGGACTGAAGAGATGACCGTAAAGACCAGCGTCCTGGACGCTATCGGCGATACGCCGCTGATCCGCCTCAACCGCGCCAGCCAGGCCACCGGCTGCGAGATTCTCGGCAAGGCCGAGTTCATGAACCCCGGCCAGTCGGTCAAGGACCGCGCCGCCCTGGGGATCATTCGCGACGCCGAGGCGCGCGGCCTGCTGCGGCCCGGCGGCCGGATCGTCGAGGGCACGGCCGGCAACACCGGCATCGGCCTGGCCATGGTCGCCTCGGCCCTGGGCTACAAGACCACCATCGTCATCCCGCGCACCCAGAGCCAGGAGAAGAAGGACGCCATCCGCCTGCTCGGCGCCGAGCTGGTCGAGGTGGACGCCGTCCCCTACTCCAATCCCGACAACTACGTCCGCTATTCGGGCCGCCTGGCCGAGGAACTGGCGAAGACCGAGCCAAATGGGGCGATCTGGGCCAACCAGTTCGACAATGTCGCCAACCGCCAGGCCCACTTCGAGACCACCGGGCCGGAGATCTTCGAACAGACCGACGGCGGGGTGGACGGCTTCATCTGCGCCATCGGCTCGGGCGGCACCCTGGCCGGCGTCGCCGCCGCCCTGCGGGCCCGCAAGCCATCGGTGAAGATCGGCCTGGCCGATCCGCACGGCGCGTCGCTGTACAGCTGGTACGCCGAGGGTGAGCTGAAGTCGGAAGGGACCTCGATCAGCGAGGGCATCGGCCAGGGCCGGATCACCGCCAACCTGGAAGGCCTGGCGATCGACCATCCGTTCCGGATTAGCGACGAGGAGATGCTGGAACAGGTCTTCGACCTGGTGCAGCACGAGGGCCTGTGCCTGGGCGGCTCGACGGGGATCAACGTCGCGGGCGCTGTGCGCATGGCCAAGGCGATGGGGCCGGGCCACACCATCGTGACCATCCTCTGCGACCATGGCTCACGCTACCAGAGCAAGCTGTTCAACCCCGCCTTCCTGGCCGAGAAGGGCTTGCCGACGCCGCCTTGGATGTAGGGCGCCGCGCCGGGAGCTGACCAAAAAGTTGCAGAACTCAACCGTCCGGTGCAGGATCACGCCAAGTCGCACCGGGAGGGCCTGATGGCTTGGAAGGGTATTGTCGGCAAGAGCTTTTCACCCGAGTCGTTCGAGACCTACTGCGAGGCTTTGACCTGGTCGGCCTGGCGGCCGAAGTTCATCGCCCTGCACAACACCGGCGTGCCCTCGCTGGCCCAGAGGCCGCAGGGCTTCACCCAGACCCACATCGCCAACCTCGAGGCCTATTACCGCGACAATCAGAAATGGAGCGCGGGGCCGCACCTGTTCGTCGATGACCGGCAGATCTGGGTCTTCACGCCGCTGACGGTGTCGGGCGTCCACTCCCCCAGCTGGAACAGCATCGCCCTGGGCCTGGAGATGCTGGGCGACTACGACAAGGACCCGTTCGACGGCGGCCGTGGCGCGGCGGTGCGCGACAACGCCGTGGCGGCCATGTCCACGCTCTCGGCCGTGCTGGGCCTGGACCCCACGACCATGAAGCTGCACCGCGAGGATCCGGCCACAACCCACGCCTGCCCGGGCAAGAACGTCAAGAAGCTCGACGTCATTCAGCGCGTGCAGGAGAAGATGGTCCAGGAAACCAAGGAGCACTCGCTGCACGAGGCGCATCCGTAGTTTTCTCCCCGGATCGGGGGAATGCGGAAAGGCGGGCTCGGCGCCTTGCCCCTCAAGGCCGATCGCGTGATCTTGCCCGCCTTCTCGAAGGGGCGAGTCAGACCCCGAAAGGCCCTGCGATGACCCATGCCGATCCGCTCGTCTCGACCGCCTGGCTGGCCGAGCATCTCGACGCCCCCGACGTGCGCGTGGTCGACGGGTCCTGGCACATGCCGGCCGCCCAGCGCGATCCGAAGGCCGAGTACGACCGGGCCCACATCCCCGGGGCGGTGTTCTTCGACATCGACGACATCGCCGACGAGACCTCCGACCTGCCGCACATGTTGCCCTCGCCGATCAAGTTCGCTTCACGGGTCAAGAAGCTGGGCCTGGGCGACGGTTCGAGGATCGTGGTCTACGACACCAGCGGCATCCTGCCAGCCGCCCGGGTCTGGTGGGAATTTCGCGCCATGGGCCACGAGGACGTGGTGGTGTTGGACGGCGGCCTGCCCAAGTGGATCGCTGAGGGCCGCCCTGTCGACGACCTGGCCGTCACGCCGCAGGAGCGCCACTTCACGCCGCGCTACCAGGCCGACATCGTCCGCTCGCTGGACCAGATGAAGCGCAACCTGGAGAAGTCGCCTGAAGATCGGGGTCGCGAGCAGGTTATCGACGCCCGCGCCGCCGGCCGCTTCGAGGGCCGCGACCCCGAGCCCCGCGCCGGCCTGCGCGGCGGCCACATTCCCGGTTCGCGCAACGTGCCGCTGTCGGCCCTGCTGGCCGCCGACGGGACCCTGCTGCCGGCTGACCGGCTGGCGGCCGTGTTCGAGGCCGCCGGGGTCGACATCGATCGACCAATCGCCACCACCTGCGGCTCGGGCATCACCGCCGCCGTGGTCGCCCTGGCCCTGGCCCGCCTCGGCAAGCCTCGGGCGGCGGTCTATGACGGCTCGTGGACGGAATGGGGCGGCCGCGAGGACGTCCCGGTGGCGACGGGGGCGGCGGTCTAGCTGAGCAACGGGAGACGTGTAGCGTCACGCCGACTCCCACAGCCGCAGCTCGCGCCCCGCCACGCCCTCGGCCTCGACCGGCAGTTCGCGCAGCCAGGGCGCCTGGGCGAAGGCCCGGTTGCTGGTCGAGACCGAGGCCACCACGATCCGCCGCCGTCGCGCCTCGGCCTCGAGCCTCGCCAGCACGGGGGGCAGGAGGCGCGGCAGCACGGCGTTCATCATGCAATAGACGTCAGCGGCGGGCCACGGCGCCGTCAGCAGGTCGCCGGCCGCGAAGCTCACCTGGGCCAGGCCCAGAGCCCGCGCCGCCCGCGCCGCCTCCTCCGCGCGCTCGGGCACCAGCTCCAGCCCGTGGGCGGCCAGGCCATGGCGCAGGCCCCCATAGAGGCCGAACCGCCCATAGCCGCTGCCCAGGTCCAGCAGGCTGAGGCCGGGACGCGCCCGGAGTTCGGGCTTCAGGACGCGGTAGAAGGCCCGCACCACCGCATAGGCCAGGTCGCCCTGGTCGAAGCGCTGCACGCCGTGCCGGTCCAGCAGGCGCAGGGTGTCGAGCCGGGCCTCGACCGCCGCGATGCGCAGGCCCAGGGCCGCGTCGAGCTCGGCGTCGACGATCTGCGCATCGTCGCGATCCAGGGCCAGGATCAGCCGCCGCGCGGCCTCCGGATTGACGTCCGATCCGCCCTCGATCGCGTCCATGACCCCCTCTCCATCGGCTGAAGGATATAATCGCTATACTATCATAAAATCTCCATACAGCCTTTAGTTGACAAAGCCGCGGGTTTCCCCGAACCTCGCGGACAGGAGGAAGGATCGCGATCTTTCTCCGCCGCCACTGCGTGATCGGCCGTGGCGCGCCATCGACAGTGCCGCTTATCGCCTCAATCCGCCGCCGAACGCTCTCCAGACGGGATCGCAGCCTCGACGCCTAGCGCCGGGCCGGCGACGCCTGCGCCCGCGCTCGGCCCGGCCCAACCCCGGAGTCTCCCATGACCCCCATCCCGCTCTACGGACAAGCCATCACCGACGCCATCGCCGGCGGCGACCTGGATCAACTGCGCAAGCTGCAAGCCCTCGCCGAGTCTCATGTGGAGGAGCACGGCGACATCGGCGCCCTGCTGACCCAGCTCAAGGTCGAGATCGCCAAGCTGAAGCGCTGATCGCGCCAACCTGAAACACGCCCCCTGAATCACGCCCAAGGACAGGCCCCGGGGCGACGGAGGAAACACCATGAGCATCAAACCCTACGGCGTGGCCGTGACCGACGCGATCGCCTCGGGCGAGCTGGCCCGCCTGAAGGAAGCCGAGGCCGCCGCCGAGGCTCACCTGAAGGAATACGGCGATATCCCCGCCCTGCTGGCGGTGCTGAAGGTCGAGATCGCCAAGCTCGAGAAAAGCCGCGGCTGACGCCGTCCCCCCAACCCTTTCCCATCGGAGGTCATGACCATGGCCATCGTCATTCTGTACGGACAAGCCATCACCGACGGCATCGCCAAGGGCGATCTGGCCGAACTGCAGCGCCTGCACGACCAGGCCGAGGCCCACTTGCGGGAATATGGCGACATCCCCGCCCTCCTGGCCCTGCTGAAGGTGGAGATCGCCAAGCTGGAACGCGGCCGCTGAGGCCCACCCCGCCCTCCCCCCCGGGACGCGCGGCCTGACCGCGGCGCGTCCCGATCTTTTCCCATCCCGCGCCCCTGAAGGATCGACACGATGACGGACGCGATCTCGCTCGACGCCGACGCGCGGCCCCCCGTCACGACGCCGCCCGTTACGACGCCCTCGGTCACGACGCCCGCCGGCAAGCCCGTCCGCTACCGGTTGGAGCGCGACTATACCGAGCTGGTGCCCGTCCATGTGGTCTGGGAAGTCACCCTGGCCTGCAATCTGAAATGCCAGCACTGCGGCTCGCGAGCCGGCCGGCCGCGATCGGACGAGCTGACCACCGCCGAGGCGCTGGAGCTGATCGACCACTTGGCCGCCCTGGGCACGCGCGAACTGACCCTGATCGGCGGCGAGGCCTATCTGCGCCGCGACTGGATCGAGCTGATCCGCCGCAGCCGCCAGCACGGCATCCGCACCGGCGTCCAGACCGGGGCTCGCAACCTGACCGACAAGCGCCTGGACGAGGCGGTCGAGGCGGGGCTGCAGGGCCTGGGCGTGTCGATCGACGGCCTGCCCGACCTGCACGACCGGGTGCGCGGCGTGCCCGGCTCGTACGATCAGGCGATCGACGCCCTCAGGCGCGCCAAGGCCCGGGGCCTGGCCGTCTCGGTCAACACCCAGATCGGAGCCGAGACCGCGGCCCACCTGCCCGAGCTGATGGACCGGATCATCGAAGCCGGCGCCACCCACTGGCAGATCCAGCTGACGGTGGCCATGGGCAACGCCGTCGACAACCCGGAACTGCTGCTGCAGCCCTACCAGTTGCTGGACGTCATGCCGCTACTGGCCCGGCTGTACGACGAAGGCCAGGCCCGGGGCCTGCTGATGGTGGTGGGTAACAACATCGGCTATTTCGGCCCCTACGAGCATATCTGGCGCGGGTTCGGCGACGAGACCGACCACTGGAACGGCTGCTCGGCCGGCCAGACCGGCATCGGCATCGAGGCCGACGGCACGATCAAGGGCTGCCCGTCCCTGGCCACTTCGCTCTACACGGCCGGCAATGTCCGCGACATGACCGTGGCCGACATCTGGCGCCACAGCGAGAAGATGAGCTTTGGCCGCCTGCGCGACGTCGAGGAACTGTGGGGCTATTGCCGCACCTGCTACTACGCCGATGTCTGTCGGGCCGGCTGCACCTGGACCTCGGAATCGCTGCTGGGCAAGCGCGGCAACAACCCCTACTGCCACCATCGCGCCCTGGACCTGGCCAAGCACGGGCTGCGTGAGCGGGTGGTCAAGATCAAGGAGGCGCCGCCGGAAAGCTTCGCGGTGGGCGAATTCGCCCTGATCACCGAGGCCATCCCCGGCGCGGAGGCGACGCCCCTGCCCGTCCGCGATCCGGCGGCGGTGCACGTCGCGCCGCGCGAGCGCTCGGCCGCCGGCGGCGCCCTGCCGCCCAGCCTCAAGCCCTGCGCGGCTTGCGCCCACTATATCTGGCCGCACGAGACGACCTGCCCGCACTGCCAGGCCGACGTCGCCGAGGCCGAGGCCGGCCGCCAGGCCGACACCGAACGCCGCCGCGCCCTGATCGCCGAGGCGACGCGGGTGCTGGGCAGGCTGGGCGTGGGGGCGTAGCCGGGGACAGGCGCATGCGCTTGTCCCCCGACCGCATCTTGAGCCCCCCGTCAGGTCCGCTCTCCGTTCAGCCAGGATTTCCAGCCTTGAACCGGCTCGCCCCCGCGCCGTAAACCACCGGGTGTCGCCGTCGTCGCCCGAGTCCCCCATGCCCCTGGATGAAGAAACCCGCCTGGTCCGCAAGGGCGCTCCGCCCAAGGGCGGCTCGGTGCTGGCCCGCACGGTCAATCCGCCGGTCCAGCGCGGCTCGACGGTGCTGATGCCCAACGCCGCTTCGCTCTATGACGACAGCCAGCTGACCTACGGCATCACCGGCCTGTCCTCGCCGGCCAACCTGCAGCTGGCCCTGGCCGAGCTGGAGGGATCGCCGGACGTGACGTTGTACCCCTCGGGCCTGGCGGCGATCACCGGCGTCATGCTGGCCCTGCTGAAGGCCGGCGATGAGATCCTGGTCGTCGACAGCGCCTACCGGCCCACCCGACGGTTCTGCGACCGGGTGCTGGCCCGGTTCGGCGTCGCCACCACCTACTACGATCCGGCCCTGTCGCCCGACGCCCTGATGGCGCTGTGCACCCCGCGCACCCGACTGATCCTGCTGGAGGCCCCGGGCTCCCTGACTTTCGAGATGCAGGACATCCCGGCCATCGCCGCCGCCGCCAACGCCCGCGGCGTGCTGACGATGATCGACAACACCTGGGCGGCCGGCTTCTACTTCAAGCCCCTGGCCCACGGGGTGACCATCAGCGTCCAGGCCCTGACCAAATATGTCGGCGGCCATTCGGACGTATTCATGGGCAGCGCCGCCACCGCCGACAACGTGATCGGCAACCAGCTGGGCGACGCGATGTGGGACATCGGCTGGTCGGTGTCGCCCGACGACGCCTATACCGTGCTGCGCGGCCTGCGCACCCTGGCCACCCGCCTGCCGGCCCACCAGGCCAAGGGGCTGGAGATCGCCCGCTGGCTGCAGCGGCGGCCCGAAGTGGCCCGCGTGCTGCATCCCGCCCTGGAGACCGATCCCGGCCATGCCCTGTGGAAGCGCGACTTCACCGGCGCCTGCGGCCTGTTCGGCGTGGTGCTGAAGCCTGCGTCGCAGAAGGCCGTCCACGCCTTCCTCGACGCCCTGGACCTGTTCGGCCTGGGCTTTTCCTGGGGCGGCTACGAGAGCCTGGCCATCCATTGCGACCCGCAGCTGAAAAACCGCACCGTGCCGGTGAACCTGGAAGGCCCGCTGCTGCGCCTGCACGTGGGCCTGGAGAACACGGCCGACCTGATCGCCGACCTGGAACGCGGCTTCGCGGCCCTGAACGCCTAAATCGAGGCGGGACGGCGCGGTCGCGAAGGTCTAGAGCATTTTCAAGCGAAGTGGCCTCCGGTTCGCGTGAAGAAAATGCGCGAAAACAAAAACCTAGACCTCCATCCTGACGAAGTCAGGACGAAGGTCTAGACAACCGCCTCGTTCGAAAGGCCTCGACCATGACCGTCCACATCGCCCTGCTGCGCGGCGTCAACGCCGCTGGAAACCGCCTGGTCACGGCCGACGAGCTGATCGCCCTGCTGACCGACCTGGGCCATGCCGACGTCCGCGCCGGCCCCAAGGTCGGCGACCTGGTGTTCGCCAGCGGCGAGCAGACGGGCGCCGAGCTGCAGACCCAGATCGAGACCGCCCTGATGGAGCGGTTCGCCCTGCGGACCGATGTCTATGTGCGCACCGCCGACGCCTGGCGGGCCCTGGTCGCCGCCAATCCGTTCCCCGAATTCGCCGCCCAGGATCCCGGCTGGCTGATGACCCTGTTCCTGAAGGACGCCCCGGACAAGAAGGCCGTCGGCGCCTTGCGCACGGCGATCCGCGGCCGCGAGCAGGTGCGGGCCGAAAGCCGCCAGCTCTACGCGACCTATCCGAACGGGATCGGCGGCTCGAAGCTGACCAACGGCCTGGTCGAGAAGACCCTGGGAACGCGGATCACCGGCCGGCCGTGGACGACCGTCCTGGCGCTGGAGGCGATGCTGGGCGGCTAAGCCCTGGTTCTGGGCAATCTGAGCAGCATCCACGCCAGCCCCACCCCGGCCACCCCGATGACCGAGGTCGCATAGGCCGCCCCGGCCAGGAAGCCGCTCCAGGCCAGCTCCAGCTTGGCGAAATAGCGGGCCAGCAGCAGGGAGACGCTGCCGACATAGCCGCAGGAATCGGCGACATAGATCAGGAACCCCGCCGTCCCCACCTGGCCCGTGGCGGCGATCAGCCGGTCGAACAGCATGCCATTGAACGGGGTGTAGGCCATGTAGATCCCCGCGCCGGTGGCGATCATCCAGGCCACGGGCCCCAGCAGGCCGACCTGCCGGGCCAGGGTGGCGGCGCCCAGCAGGGCGAAGCCCAGGGCCACGAAGGCGAAGTTGAAGCCGACCGCCCGGCGGTTGTCGCGCACCAGGCTCAGCACGCCCAGCCCGACCAGGACGATGGCCGCGACCGGGATCTCGGACAGCGAGAAGATCGCCGCGGCATTCTTGAAGCCCAACTCGGCCCAGATCTCGGCGGCGAAGTTGTCGCGGAAGTCCCGCAGGGCCGTCAGGACGACATAGACCCCCACCAGCAGCACCAGGGCCGGAGCGTGGGCCGCGAACATGGCGGCGCGGGCCCTGGCGTTCATGGGCGCGCGACGTACCCGGGCGGCCTCGTCGGCCGGCGACGGCGGCGGCAGCTGGGTCAGGGCCGCCACGGCCAGCAGCAGCAGCGGCGTGAACATCAGGCCGGTCAGGGCCGGCATCCAGCGCTCGTCGACGCCCTGCAGCAGCAGGCCCTTGCCCACCGACTTCACCACGCCCGAGGCCAGGATGAAGCTGGCGCACAGCATGGCCCCCAGCACCTCCGACAGCCGCCGCCCCTCGACGAAGCCGAACACCAGCCCCCAGATCATGCCCAGGCACAGGCCGTTGACGAACAGGGCCGGCGGACCGGCGACCGCCGGTCCCAGGCTCAGGCCCAGCAGCGACAGCTCGGCCCCGCCGATCAGGACCAGGATGGCCAGCCAGCGCCGCTCGGGCCGCATCTCGGAGATCACCTTGATGCCGATGATCTTCGACACGGCGTAGCCGGCGACCTGGGCGATCACCAGGGCCACCTTGAAGTCGATGGCGAGCGGCCAGCCGGCCATGTGGTCGTAATGGGCGGCCGTGAACGGCTTGCGATAGGCGAACATCGAGAAATAGGCCGCGAAGGCCGCCAGCCCGCCGTAGACGGCGAAGGCCCAGGGCGGCGCCGTGGCCAGGGCGCGGGTGATCGGGTTTCGACTCGGTGTTGCGTTCCCCATGCCCCATGGGCGGGCCGAAAGGGGAGATCCGTCAAGCCCGGCGGGGACGCTCCCTTGCAGCGTGTCCCATTTAGCGCCGGACTTGGTGGGGACACGCCGCAAGGGCGCGTCCCCGGCTCGCTAGGCCGTCCGCGCCAGCAGCGCGTCCTGGTCCGTATCGACAGCCTGGGCCTGGGCGGCCACCTCGCCGACGACGATGACCACCGGGCCACCGTGGCTGTCCAGGCGTTCGGGCAGAGTCTCCAGCGTACCGTGGAAGATCCTGGCGTTGGCCCCGCCCGCCTGCTCGATGGCCACGGCCGGGGTGCCGGGCGCGCGGCCGGCGGCGATCATCCGCGCGCACAGGGCCTGGGCCACCTCGCCGCCCATATAGACCGCCAGGGTCGCCTGCGGATCGCCGGCCGCGCTCCAGTCGCCGCTGAGCGTCCCGGCCTCCAGCCGCGCGGTGGTGAACACCACGCGCCGGGCCTCGCCGCGATGGGTCAGGGGAAAGCCGAACTGGGCGGCGGCGGCGCAGGCGGCGGTGACGCCAGGCACCACCTCGACAGACACGCCGTGCTCGCGCAGGAAGGCCGACTCCTCGCCCACCCGGCCGAACACCGAGGGGTCGCCGCCCTTCAGCCGCACGACGCGCAGGCCCTTGCGCGCCAGGCGCAGCATCAGGCGGTTGATCTCGTCCTGGTGCATGCTGGGCTTGCCGGCCCGCTTGCCGGTCTGGATGCGCACGCAGCCGGCCGGGGCCAGGGCGATGGCCTCGTCGCTGATCAGGGCGTCGTAGAGCAGCGCCTGGGCGCTCTCCACCGCGCGCACGGCCCGCAGGGTCATCAGGTCGACCGGACCGGGACCGGCCCCGACGAGCAGGACTTGGGCGGCGTCAGACATGGGCTGGCTCCTTGGCGGGAACGGCGGCGGTCGCGGCGATCATCCGGGCGATCTCGGGACGGCAGGACCCGCAGTTGGTCCCCGCCCCTGTGGCGGCGCCGACCGCGTCGGGGCTGGCGGCTCCGGCGACGATGGCGGCCTGCACCGCCCTGGCGCCGACCTTCAGGCAGGCGCAGACCAGCGGCCCCTTGTCGACCGGCGCGCCGGGCGGACGGCCGAACAGCAGGGCCGAGCGGGCGTCCTGGCTCAGCTCGGACTCGGCGAACAGCTCGGCCAGCCAGTCGCGCGGCGGCAGGCGGCCGTTGATGGTGATGTACAGGACCGCCACCAGCCGGCCGTCGCGTAGCCAGGCGTCGCGCCGCGCGCCGGTGGCGACGTCCTCATAGGTCACGAGTTCGCCGACGAGACCCTTGACGAGCCCCTTGCGCAGGGCGGCGCGCTCGACTTCGTCGCCCCGGCCGGCGAACTCGTGTTGCTGGCAGGCGTCCTGGGGAATGCGCCGCCAGACGAGGTCCAGACCCGACGGAAGGGCGAGGCTGTCCCGCGTGAGGAAAAAGCCCTTCCAGGTCTCGCGATAGGGGCGGAGCCGGGCGGGGGTGTGTTTGAACTCCGGCTGGCCGGAGGTGGGGTCGAGGTTGGGCGCGATCAGGTGATTGGAGCGGCCGGACGGCGCGAAGGCGTCCGTCCAGTGCATCGGCATGAACAGGCCGCCCGGCCGCTGGCGCTCGGTGACCTTGGCCAGGGCCACGGCCTCGCCGCGCACCGTGATCACTCGGGCCAGGGCGCCGTCCTGGACGCCCAGGGCCTCGGCGTCGGCCGGGTGGACCTCGACGAACGGCTCGGGGGCGTGGCGACACAGGTCCGGGGCCAGGCCGGTGCGGGTCATGGTGTGCCACTGGTCGCGGATGCGGCCGGTGTTCAGCGACAGCGGATAGGCCGCGTCCATGGCGTCCGCGGGACCCTTGGGCCGGACGGGGACCATCCGGGCGCGGCCGTCGGGGGTTTGGAAGCGGCCGTCGGTGAACAGGCGGGGCGTCCCCCGGCCATCCGCCCGGACCGGCCATTGGATCGGCAGGAGTTGGTCGTAAGTCTCTGGCGTCAAAGTCGAAAGCCCCGCCAGGTTCAGGACGCGGCCGGTCTCCTCGCCGGTATTCTCATAGGCGGTCAGGCGGGCCCATTCGCGAAACACGCTGGCCTGGGAGGACCAGCCGAAGCCGTCGAAGCCCATGGCCTTGGCGACGTCGGCCACGATCCGCCAGTCGGCGCGGGCCTGGCCCGGCGCGGGGAACAGCGCCCGTTGGCGCGAGATTCGGCGCTCGGAATTGGTGACCGTGCCGTCCTTCTCGCCCCAAGCCAGGGCCGGCAGCTTGACGTCGGCGAAGGCCGTGGTGTCGGTCTCGACGCAGTCGGACACCACCACGAACGGACAGCGGTCCAGCGCCTCGCGGACCCGGCCGGCGTCGGGCAGGCTGACGGCGGGATTGGTGGCCATCACCCACACGGCCTTGATCTTGCCGGCGTGGATGGCCTCGAACATGTCGACGGCCTTCAGCCCCGGGGCCCGGGCGGTGTCGGGCGCGCCCCAGAAGCGGGCCACGCGGTCGCGGTCGGCCGGGGCGAAGTCCATGTGGCCGGCCAGGGTGTTGGCCATGCCGCCGGTCTCGCGCCCGCCCATGGCGTTGGGCTGGCCGGTGATCGAGAACGGACAGCTGCCGGGCTTGCCGATCCGGCCGGTCGCCAGGTGGACGTTGAGGATCGACAGGCCCTTGGCGGTGCCCTGGGCCGACTGGTTGGCTCCCATCGAGAACAGGCTGACTGTCTTGGGATTGTCCGCGAACAGCTTGTAGAAGCTCAGCAAATCGTCGAGCGCTAAACCGCAGTCGGCGGCGACGGCGGCCGGCGACTGGTCGAGCTCCGCGAGCGTCGCCTCGACCGCGTCGAAGCCGTCGACGTGGGCGGCGATGTAGTCGCGGTCGACGGCGTCGATGCGGATCAGGTGGGCCAGCAGGCCGTTCCATAGCCGCACGTCGCTCTGTGGCGCGATGGCCAGGTGCAGGTCGGCGCCCTCGGCGGTGTCGGTGCGGCGCGGGTCGATGACCACGTGCTTCTGGCCGCGCGCCTTGGCGGCTTCCATGCGCCGGAACAGCACCGGGTGGGTCCAGGCGGCGTTGTGGCCGCTGAACACCACCAGGTCGGCCAGGTCCAGGTCCTCGTAGCAGCCGGGCACCAGGTCGGCGCCGAACGCCTGCTTGTGCGCCGCCACCGCCGAGGCCATGCACAGGCGGCTGTTGGTGTCGATGTTGCCCGAGCCGATGAAGCCCTTCATCAGCTTGTTGGCGACGTAATAGTCCTCGGTCAGGATCTGGCCCGAGACGTAGAAGGCCACACTGTCGGGACCGTGCCTGGCGATGGTGTCCCTGAAGCGCTTGGCCACCAGGGCCGTGGCGTCGGCCCAGCTAGCGGTCTTGCCGTTGACCGTCGGCTCCAGCAGCCGGCCCTGCAGCCCCACCGTCGCGCCCAGCGCCGTGCCCTTGGAGCACAGACGGCCGAGGTTGGCGGGGTGGGCCGCGTCGCCGGCCACCGACAAGGCGCGGCCGTCCGAGGACGGCGCCTGGCCGACCGCGCCCGACACGCCGCAGCCCACCCCGCAATAGGGGCAGGTCGTCTTGACGAGCGCGGCGGCCGAACCGTCAGCCATGGAGATCAAGGCTCAGCAGCAGGCGGCCGTCGCGCACCTCCAGCGGCACCACGGGCGTGCAGCCCTTGCCCTTGTCGGCGCCCATCGGCTCGCCGCTGGCCAGGTCGATGTTCCAGGCATGCAGCGGGCAGCTCACCGCCCGGCCATGGACGATGCCCTGGCTGAGCGGACCGCCCTTGTGCGGACAGGCGTCCATCAGGGCGAACACCTCGCCGTCGCCGGTGCGGAAGATAGCGATGTCGCCGCGCGGGCTGGGCACCCGGCGCGCCCCGCGACGCGGGATGTCGGTCACGGCGCCGACATCGACCCAGACGGGGACCTTCACATGCGCGTTCATGCGGGAACGAACTCCATCCGGCGGCTCATGGGGGTGAATTCCTCGGTGTGGCGCCCGGCCACGCGCTCGGCCCACGGATCGATGCGGGCGAAGCGCTGCGAGAAGACGAACCGGTCGTAGAGCGCCTTGCGCTGGTCGGGATCGGTGACCTGCGCCTGGATGCTCTCCAGGCCCACGCGCGCCATCCACTTGTAGACCCGCTCCAGGTACCAGCCTTCCTCGCGGTACAGCTGCATCGCCGCGGCGATCACCCAGACAGCTTCGTCCTCGGTCGCCACCCGGGTCAGCACCTGGGTGCCCTGGATATGCAGACCGGCGGCGCCGCCGATATGGATCTCGTAGCCGCTGTCGACGCAGACCACGCCGAAGTCCTTGCAGGTGGCCTCGGCGCAGTTGCGCGGACAGCCCGACACCGCCAGCTTGACCTTGGCCGGCGCCCAGGAGCCCCACAGGAACTTCTCCAGGCGGACGCCCAGGCCCGTGGAATCCTGGGTGCCGAACCGGCACCAGTCGCTGCCGACGCAGGTCTTCACCGTGCGCAGGCCCTTGGCGTAGGCGTGGCCGCTGACCATGCCCGCGGCGTTGAGGTCGGCCCAGACGGCCGGCAGGTCGTCCTTCTTGACGCCCAGCAGGTCGATCCGCTGGCCGCCAGTGACCTTGACCGTCGGGATGGCGAACTTGTCGGCGACGTCGGCGATCGCCCGCAGTTCGTCGGGCGTGGTCACCCCGCCCCACATCCGCGGCACGACGCTGTAGGTGCCATCCTTCTGGATGTTGGCGTGGACGCGTTCGTTGATGAAGCGCGACTGCTTGTCGTCGCGGTATTCCGACGGCCAGGCGCACAGCAGGTAGTAGTTCAGGGCCGGCCGGCACGACGAGCAGCCGTCGGGCGTGGTCCATTCCATCGCCTGCATGACGGCCGGCATGGACTTCAGCTCCCACTCGACGATGGCCTTGCGGACGTCGGAGTGCGGCTTGTGCGTGCACTTGCACATCGGCTTGGGGCCGGTCTGTTCCTTGAAGCCGTCGCCCAGGGTCAGCTTCAGCACCTGCTCGACCAGCGGCGTGCACGAGCCGCACGAGGCCGAGGCCTTGGTGACCGCCTTCACGTCGTCCAGGGTCGTCAGGCCCTGGGTGGTGATGGCCGAAACGATCGAACCCTTGCAGACGCCGTTGCAGCCGCAGATTTCCTGCGTGTCGGGCATGGCCGCAACGGCGGCGTTAGGGTCCAGGCCGGACAGCCCTTCCGTGATGGCCTGGCCGAAGATCAGGGTTTCGCGGATGTCGGTGACCGTGGTCCCGGCCCGCATCAGGTCGAAGTACCAGTTGCCGTCGGCGGCGTCGCCGAACAGCACCGCCCCGGCCACCTTGCCATCCTCGATGACCACGCGCTTGTAGACGCCGCGGCCGGCGTCGCGGAACACGATGTCCTCGCAGCCTTCGCCGCCCGAGAACTTGCCGGCCGAGAACACGTCGACGCCCGAGACCTTCAGGCGGGTCGACAGGACCGAGCCCTCATAGGCCCCCTCCCCGTCGGTCATCGACTCGGCCAGCGAGCGGCACATCTCCCAGATCGGCGCGACCAGGCCGTAGCAATTGCCCCGGTGTTCGGCGCATTCGCCGACCGCGAACACCGCCGGATCGGAGGTGCGCATGGCGTCGTCGACCACTATGCCGCGATTGACGGCCAAGCCGGCGGCGCGGGCCAGAGCGGCGTTGGGCTTGATGCCCACGGCCATGACCAGCAGGTCGCACGGCAGGGTGCGGCCGTCCTTGAGCTTGAGGCCGGTCACCTGGCCGTTCTCGCCGACGATCTCCTCGGAGTGAGCGCCCATCACCGTCTCGACGCCGCGCTCCAGCAGGGCCTCGCGCAGCAGGAAGCCGGCGCTTTCGTCCAGCTGCCGCTCCATCAGGACGTCCATCAGGTGGACGACCGTGGCGGACATGCCGCGGCGGGCCAGGCCGTAGGCGGCCTCCAGGCCCAGCAGGCCGCCGCCGATGACCACGGCCTTGGCGCCGGGCTTGCCTGAGGCGGCGACCATGGCCTCGACGTCGTCCAGGTCGCGGAAGGTGACCACGCCCTTCAGGTCGATGCCCGGCAGCGGCAGGCGGAACGGGTCGGAGCCCGTGGCCAGGATCAGCTTGTCGTAGGGAACTTCCAGCCCGCCCTCGGCGACCACCTTGCGGCCTTCCAGATCGACCGCCGTGACCGCCCGTCCGGCGTGCAGGGCGATGCCGTTGTCGGCGTACCAGGCCTCGTCGTTGATCACGATGTCGGCGAAGGACTTTTCCCCCGCCAGCACCGGCGACAGCATGATGCGGTTGTAGTTCACCCGCGGCTCGGTCCCGAAGATGGCGATCTCGTAGCGGTCGGGATCGCGCTTGAGGACTTCCTCGACCGCCCGGCAACCGGCCATGCCGTTGCCGATGACGACCAGCTTTTCCTTGGTCATGGTTTTGCTCACTGGGAAAAGGATCAGACGCGGATCGGAGCGGCGGAGTCGCCGTGCAGGGTGGGCCAGACGGCCCGCCAGCGGGCCTTCAGGCTGTGCAGGGCCACCAGGGCGAACACCGCCAGGGCCGCGAAGCCGAGGAAGCCGACCTGGTAGGAGCCGGTCATCTTCTTGGCCATGCCCAGGCTGGAGGCCAGGTAGAAGCCGCCGACGCCGCCGGTCATGCCGATCAGGCCGGTCATGACGCCGATCTCCTTGCGGAACCGCTGGGGCGCCAGCTGGAACACCGCGCCATTGCCGGCGCCCAGGGCCAGCATCGAGAACATCAGCACCGCCAGGGCGACATAGGCCGAGGGCATCTGGAAGCTGGCCGTGGCCAGGCCGGCGGCGGCCAGGGCGAAGACGACGCTCAGGGTCCGCACCCCGCCGAAGCGGTCGGCCAGGGCCCCGCCGACCGGGCGGATGAACGATCCGGCGAACACGCAGGCGGCGGTGAAGAAGCCGGCGGTCACGGGCGAGAGGCTGTATTCGGCGTTGAAATAGATGGTCAGGGACGAGGCCAGGCCGACGAAGCCGCCGAAGGTGACCGCGTACAGCAGCATCAGCCACCAGGCGTCCGGAACCTTCAGCACGTCCAGGTACTCGGCCAGCTTCTTGGGCGCGGGCTGCTCGGGGGCGTCCTTGGCCAGAAGCATGTAGATGACGAAGGCGACGGCCAGCGGGATGGCCGCCATGCCGATCACGTTCTGCCAGCCGAAGGTCTTGGCCAGGATCGGCGCGAACAGGGCGGCCAGGGCGGTGCCCGAATTTCCGGCGCCGGCGATGCCCAGGGCCAGGCCCTGGTGCTCCTGCGGATACCAGCGCGAGGCCAGCGGCAGGGCGACGGCGAACGAGGCGCCGGCCACGCCCAGAACCAGGCCCAGGGCCAGCACCTGGTGATAGTTGTGGATGCCCAGAAACCAGGCCAGGACCAGGCCGGCCAGTACGATCAGCTGACCCATCATCCCGGTCTTCTTGGGGCCGATGCGGTCGACCAGCACCCCGTTGACCAGGCGCAGCACCGCGCCGGCCAGGACGGGAATGGCCACCATCAGGCCCTTCTGCGCGGGATCGAGGTGGAAGTCCTTGGCGATGGCCACGCCCAGCGGGCCCAGGATCACCCAGACCATGAAGCTCAGGTCAAAATACAGGAACGCGGCGAACAGGGTCGGGGCGTGGCCGGCCTTCAGGAAATCACGAGAGAGCATGGTATGCCTCGGATGTGCGTGTCTGCGAGAGCGAGGCGCGGGCGCCTCAGGTGGGTGACCGCATCCGAGCGGTCGTCTCTGGCAGCCACGGACGCCGTTGTCCGAAGGCTTGATGCAAGTGAAGGCGCGGAAGGCGGACGGAGTCACGCGCCATGCTGCGTTGCGGCGCGATCCGAACCGCATCGTCCAGTTGCTCAGCAAATAGGCGGCGGCGCTGCTTGAAACATGAGCAAAACGAACAAGCTCAATGCGTCGGGATCAAAGACTCGCCGCCGTGGCGCAGCCCTCGCCCCCGCCCGTCATCCACGGACTTGTTCCGAGGAAGACGGGCGTAGGCGGTGAACGGCCCTGGATACTCCGATGCGGAACCTAGCCTGCCCGCCCGACCGCGAACGACGCCGCATAGGCCCGGACGTCGGCAGGGTCGAAACGCGCCCCGTCGAACAGGGCCGAGGCCGGCGGCGCGGCGTCGGCGAACACCTGGGCCGGCTCCAGCACTGGTCCCAGCGACAACGCCGCCTCGCGGAACAGGTCCGGGCGGTAGACCCGGTCGGCCACGGCGGCCAGGTCGAGGTCGGCCTCCACCTGCCCCCAGCGCACCATCTGCGACAGGAACCACAGGGCGTGCTCGCGGCGCGGCAGGCCGGCGGCGTTGCGATGGAAGACGATCTCGGACTTCAGGGCCCGGGCCACGATCTCGGGCTCGACGCCCACATGGTCGGGACGCGACAGCAGGGCCACCAGCTCGGCATGGTTGCCCGGCTCGTCGGCCCAGGCCGCGGCGCGGATCAGGGCGCGCAGGGCCGCCCGCAGTTCGTCGCCATGGCGTTCAGCCCAGGCGGCGGTGACGCCGAACACCTTGTCCGGGCCGCCTGGCCAGAACTGCGAGGCCTTGATCAGCGACTCGCCCAGGCCCTCGTCGACGGCGGCGGCGTTCCAGGGCGCGCCGACGCAGAAGCCGTCGATCTCGCCCGAGCGCAGGTGCTCGACCATGCGCGGCGGCGGCGTGACCACCAGGCGCACGTCGCGGTCGGGATCGATCCCTGCCTGGGCCAGCCAGTAGCGCAGGAAGTAGTTGTGCATCGAATGGGGGAAGACGACGGCGAAGGTCAGTGGCGGGGCGCCCTGCTCCCGCCGGCGCGCGACCACCGCCGCCAGGGCGTGGGCGGTGACCAGCGGCGCCGCCAGGGCGCCGGGGTCGGCCTCGGCCATCAGCGCGGCCAGCTGGATGGAGACGGTGATGGCGCTGCCGTTCTGATTCAGGGCCAGGGGCGCCAGCATCGACCCGCCCTCCAGACCCGCCGGAGCCAGGGCCGTGGGGGCCAGCATGTGGGCGCCGTCCAGCGCTCCGACGGCGACCTTGTCGCGGATGGTCGCCCACGAGGCCTCGCGGCTCAGCGCCACCTCCAGCCCCTCCTCGGCGAAGAAGCCCTGCGCCTTGGCCACCACCAGGGGCGCGCAGTCGGTCAGGGGGATGAACCCCAGCGTCAGGTCGGCCAGTCCGCTCACGAGGCGTCGCCCTTCAGCACGCCGGCGAAGGCCAGCAGGTCGGCGGCGATCTGGCCGATCGGCTTGCCGCGATCCATGGCCAGCTTTCGCAGCAGCCGATAGGCGCCGTCCTCGTCCAGACCCCGCTCCTTCATCAACAGTCCCTTGGCCCGTTCGACGGTCTTGCGCGATTCGAGGTCGGCCTTGGCCTTGGCCAGGTCGCCGTGCAACTGCTGGGTCAGGGCGAAGCGGCTCATGGCCACGTCCAGGATCGAGCGCACCCGGCTCGGGGCCAGGCCGTCGACCACATAGGCCGCCACCCCGGCCCGCACGGCCTGCTCGGCCAGGCCGGGTTCGGAGCGGTCGACGAACATCACCACCGGGCGCGGATTGTGCTGGCCGGCCTCGCGCAGGCTTTCCAGCGTGTCGCGGTCGGGGCTGTCGGCGGCGATCACCACCACGTCGGGGGCGAAGGCCGCGGCCTCGCGCTCGTCGAACACGGCCGCCCGACGCACCTCCAGCGGCTGCACGCCGGCGAGCCCCTCGGCCACGAGGGCGGCGCGCGCGGGATCGGGATCGATGACGAGGACGCGCATGCCCTTCGCCCTAAGGCCGTCCGGCGACGGGTGGGAGCGGCGAAGGTTCATCGCGGTCGGAGTTGCTCAATCAGCCTGGTATTTGCACAGCCTAGCCTGAAATAGCGGCGCCAAACGAGCAGGCAAGACGCCACAGGCGCCGCGAGGCGCGCCCCCGCCGTCTAGGCGGGCTTCCATCCTCCGCCCAGCGCCTGGATCAGGGCCACGGCCGTGGTCTGCCGGGCCACGGCGGCGGTGAGCAGCGCCCGCCGCGCCGACAGGGCCGAAGCCTGGGCCGTCACCACGTCGGTGTAGGCCACCTGCCCGGCCTTGTACTGGTTGAGCAACATCTGCTCGGTCTGGTCCGCGGCGTCGGAACTGGTCTTCAACAGGGCGTAGCGGCGCTCCAGCACCTGGGCGGCGGTCAATTGGTTTTCCACATCCTCGAAGGCGGCCAGGGCGGTCTGGCGATAATCGGCGACCGAAGCGTCGTAGGACGCCCTCGCCTGCTCCACCCGCGCCTTGCGCGCGCCGGCGTCGAACAGGGTCTGGGCGGCGGTCAGACCCAGCGACCAGGTGTTGGCCGAGGCCGAGAACAGGTCGCCCAAGGCCGAGCCGCTGGTCGCGCCGTTAGCGCTGAGGCCGATGGTCGGGAAGAACGCGGCCCGGGCCACGCCGATGTCGGCGTTGGCGGCGGCGACCCGGCGCTCGGCCGCGGCGATGTCCGGCCGGCGCTCCAGCAGGGTGGAAGGAACGCCGGCCGGGATCTCGGGCACGCGGGCGCTCCAGGCCGGATCGGCGGCCAGGCGAAAGCCGCTGGCGGGCTCGCCCACCAAAGTGGCGATGGCGTTCTCGTAGGTCGCCCGGGTCTGGCGCAGGCTCTCCAGGTCGGCCTGGGCGCCGGCCAGCTGGGTGGTGGCCTGCAGCACGTCGGACTTCGGCGCGATGGCCGCGGCGTAGCGGTTCTGGGTGATCTGCAGGCTGCGCTGGTAGCCGTCGACCGTTCTGGTCACCAGGTCGATCTCGGCGTCGGCCTGGCGCAGGCCCAGATAGTTGACGGCCAGCTCGCCCTGCATCGACAGGCGGGCGCCGGCCAGGTCGGCGGCGCTGGCCTGTTCCGAGGCCTTGGCGCCGTTGATCCCCTGGCGGATGCGGCCCCACAGGTCCGGCTCCCAGCTGGCGCCGATCCCGGCCTGGTAGCGCTGGCCGCGGCTCGAACCGCCAGAGCTCGAAGGGGTCGAGCCGGAACCGCCGGACCTGGTCGCCGAACCCGACAGGTCGATGGTCGGGAACAGGCTGGCCCGCTGCTCGCGCACCAGGGCCCGGGCCTGGCGATAGCTGGCCTCGGCCGCGGCGATGGTCTGGTTGGAGACGTTGACCTTGGCGACCAGGGCGTCCAGCTGGGAGTCGCCCAGCAGGGTCCACCAGTCGCCGCGATCGATCAGGTCGCCGGGGGTGGCGAGCTTCCAGCCGTCCAGGGCCTTGTAGGTCGCCGGCAGGGCGGCGGCCGAGGCGGTGACGTCGGGCCGCTGATAGGCCGGTCCGACCGTGCAGGCCGACAGCAGGATCAGCGCGGAACCGGCGAGCGCGAGGGACTTGAGGGCGGGCATCAGACAGGCTCCGGCGCGGAGGGCATGTGGGCCAGGTAGCGCTCGTCGCGCGCCTTGCCCCGCAGGCGGTCGAGATAGACATAGACCACCGGGGTGGTGATCAGGGTCAGCAGCTGGCTGGCGATCAGGCCGCCGATGATGGTGATCCCCAGCGGCCGGCGCAGCTCGGCCCCCTCGCCGAAGCCGATGGCCAGCGGCAAGGCGCCCAGGGCGGCGGCCAGGGTGGTCATCAGGATTGGCCGGAAGCGCAGCAGGCTGGCCTCGCGCACCGCCTCCAGGGCTGTCAGCCCGCGCGACCGCTGGGCCTCCAGGGCGAAGTCGATGATCAGGATGGCGTTCTTCTTGACGATGCCCAGCAGCAGGAACACCCCGATCAGGGCGATCACCGAGAACTCCATCTTGAAGACCAGCAGGGCCAGCATCGCCCCCACCCCGGCCGCCGGCAGGGTCGACAGCACGGTCAGCGGGTGGACGTAGCTCTCGTAGAGGATGCCCAGCACGATGTAGATCGCCACGATGGCGGCGGCCACCAGGAACGGCTGCTGCTTGTTCTGGTCCTGGGCGCTGCGGGCGCTGCCCTGGAAGCTGCCGCGGACATTGGTCGGCAGGGCGATGTCGGCCTCGGCCTGCTTGATGGCGGCCTGGGCGTTGCTGAGCGAGACGCCGTCGGCCAGGTTGAACGAGATCGTCGTGGCCAGCTCGCCGTTCTGGTGGTTGATCGAGGTCGGGGTGGCGGCCTGGGCGACGCTGGAGATCGCGGTCAGCGGGGTCATGGGCGTCAAGGCGGTGTTCAGGGCGGCGCCGGTCGAGGCGTCGCGCAGGGCCGGATTGACCGCCGCGCCGCTGGTCGAGGTCGTCGCCGCACCGCTGGGATTGGTCGGCACATAGACGTCGTTCAGCGCCTCCGGCCCTCGCGAGAACCGGCGGTCCCATTCCAGGATCACGGCGTACTGGTTGATGTCCTCGTAGATCGTGGCGACCTGGCGCTGGCCGAAGGCGTCGTAGAGCGCGTTGTCGACCGCACGGGGCGTGACGCCCATGCGCGAGGCGCTGTCGCGGTCGATGGTGACGAAGGTCTCGACCCCGTTCTCGGACTGGTCGCTGTCGACGTCGGTCATCACGTCGGACCGGGCCTTCATCGCCTCGGCCAGCTTGGGCGCCCAGGCCTTCAGCGCGTCGCTGGAGTCGCTGGTCAGGGTGTACTGGTAGGTCGAGTTGCTCTGCCGCCCGCCCATCCGCACGTCCTGGACGGGGTTAAGGAAAACGCTGATCCCGGTGACCCTTTGCAGCTGCGGTCGCAGGCGGTTGATCACCGCCGAGCCTTTCTCCTTGCGGTCGCCTACCCCGTCGCCCAGCGGCTTGAGGTTGACGAACATGAAGCCGCCGCCGGCCCGGGCGCCGCCGGTGAAGCCGACCACCGTGTCGACGGCCGGGTCCTTGCGGATAATGTCGACCACCTGGCGCAGCTTGGCCTGCATGACGTGGAACGACACGCTCTGGTCGGCGCGCAGCCCGGCCTGGATCTGGCCGCTGTCCTGCTGGGGGAAGAAGCCCTTGGGCACGGCGACATAGAGCCAGGCGGTCATGGCGATCACCACCACCAGGATCAGCAGCACCACGGGCTTGGCGGCCAGCGCCCAGTCCAGGCTGTACTCGTAGGCGCGGTGGACACGGTTGAAGCCGGCCTCGAACGCGCGGGCGACCCGTCCCTCCTTCTTGCCCTCCTTCGGCGGCCGCAGCAGGTAGGCGCACATCATCGGGGTGGTGGTCAGCGAAATGACCAGCGAGATCATCACCGCCGCCGACAGGGTGACGGCGAACTCGCGGAACAGCCGCCCCACCTGGCCGCCCATGAACAGCAGCGGGATGAACACCGCGACCAGAGAGATGCTGATCGACAGCACCGTGAACCCCACCTCGCGCGCGCCCAGCAGGGCGGCCTGGAAGCGGTCCATACCTTTTTCGATATGGCGGGCGGTGTTCTCCAGCACCACGATGGCGTCGTCGACCACGAAGCCGGTCGCCACGGTGATGGCCATCAGGGAAAGGTTGTTCAGCGAGAACCCCAGCAGGTACATCACCCCGAACGTGCCCAGCAGCGAGACGATGGTCGCCGCCGCCGGGATTAAGGTGGCCCGGGCGCTGCGCAGGAAGGCGCTGACCACCAGCACCACCAGTACGATCGAGATCAGCAGGGTGACCTCGATCTCGTGCAGCGAGGCGCGGATCGAGTTGGTGCTGTCGCTGGCCACCGCCACGTTGATGTCGCCGGGCAGCTGGGCGCGCAGTTCCGGCAGGGTGGCGCGGACGCTGTCGACCGTCTGGATGATGTTGGCGCCCGGCTGGCGGGTGACCAGGATGATGATCGCCGGCTTGCCGTTGAACAGGCCCAGGGTCCGGGTGTCGGCGACGCTGTCGGTGACGTCGGCCACGTCCTTGAGCCGCACCGGCGCGTCGCCGCGCCAGGCCACGACCAGGCCGGCATAGTCGGCCGCCTTGCGTCCGCCCGGGCTGGTATAGACCTGGAACCGCCGCCCCGCTCCTTCGACCTGGCCCTTGGGTCGGTTGGCGTTGGCCGACTGGACCGCGGCGCGGACGTCCTCCAGCGAGATGCCGTACTTGTTGAGCAGGAACGGGTTGGCCGAGACGCGAACGGCCGGCAGCGAACCGCCGCCGATCTCCACGTCGCCCACCCCGGTCACCTGCGACAGGCGTTGGGCCACGATGTTGGACACCGCATCATAGATCTGGCCCGGGGTCTTGGTCTCGCTGGTCAGGGCCAGGATAATCACCGGGGCGTCGGAGGGGTTCTGCTTGCGGTAGCTGGGATTGCTGCGCAGCGTGGCCGGCAGGTCCGAGCGGGCGGCGTTGATCGCGGCCTGCACCTCGCGGGCCGCGCCGTCGATGTTGCGGTTGAGGTCGAACTGCAGGGTCACGCGGGCCGAGCCGGTGTTGCTCTGCGAGGTCATCTCGGTGACGCCGGGGATCACGCCCAGCCGTCGCTCCAGCGGGGTGGCGACGCTGGAGGCCATGGTCTCGGGGCTGGCCCCAGACAGGTTGGCCGAGACCGAGATGGTCGGATAGTCCACCTGCGGCAGGGGCGAAACCGGCAGCACGAAGAAGGCCGCGATGCCGGCCAGGGCCAGGCCGATGGTCAGCAGGACCGTGGCCACCGGCCGCCTGATGAAGGGCGCCGACAGGTTCACGAGGGCGCCCCCGGGACGGGCTCGGGATCGATCCTATCCGGCGGCACATGGTCGTCAGGCTCGCGGCGCATGCCCCGGTCAGCGGGGGCCAAACGGTCGAAGGCCAGGTAGATCACCGGGGTGGTGAACATGGTCAGCAGCTGGCTGACCAGCAGCCCGCCGAAGATGGCGATGCCCAGCGGCCGGCGCAGCTCGCCGCCCTCGCCGAAGCTCAGCATCAGCGGGATGGCCGCGAACAGGGCCGCCAGGGTGGTCATCAGGATCGGGCGGAAGCGCAGGATGGCGGCCTGGAAGATGGCGTCGCGGGGGCTCTTGCCCTCGTTGCGCTGTGCGTCGATGGCGAAGTCGATCATCATGATCGCGTTCTTCTTGACGATGCCGATCAGCAGGATGATGCCGATGATCCCGATCACCCCCAGGTCGTTGCCGGTGATCCACAAGGCCAGCAGCGCCCCGACCCCGGCCGACGGCAGGGTCGACAGGATGGTCAGCGGGTGGATGTAGCTCTCGTAGAGCACGCCCAGCACGATGTAGACGCAGACCACCGCCGCCAGGATCAGCCACAGCTGGTTGCTCAGCGAGTTCTCATAGGCTCCCGCCGCACCCAGGAAGGTATGGGTGACCGCCGTCGGCATGCCGATGTCCTTCATCGCCGCGCGGATGTCGTCGACCGCCTTGCCCAGCGAGACGCCCGGGGCGGTGTCGAAGCCAATCGTCGTGGCCGGGAACTGCGAGACGTGGGTCACCTGCAGCGGGGCGGTCTGCTCCTTGATGGTCGAGATCGCCGACAGCGGCGTGGGCTGGCCGCCGCCGGTCTTCAGGTTCAGCAGGCCCAGCGATTCCGGCGCGGTCAGCAGGCCGGGCTTGGCTTCCAGGATCACCCGGTACTGGTTGGTCTCGGTGAAGATCGTCGAGACGATCCGTTGGCCGAACGCGCTGTACAGCGCATCGTCAATGTCCGACGCCGTGATGGAAAGACGCGCGGCGGTGTCGCGGTCGATGTCGACATAGGCGGCCGCCCCCGTAGCGTCGGCGTCGCTATAGACGTTGCGCACCGACTTCACGCTGGCCAGGCGCTCGGCCAGCTTGCCGGCCCATTCCTTGACCGTGGCGGTGTCGGCGCCTTCCAGCGACAGGCGATAGAGGGTCGGGCCGGTCTCGGCGTCGATGGTCAGGTCCTGGGTGGGCTGCAGGTAGAGATGCACGCCCGGCACGGCGGCCACGCGGTCGCGCAGCCGCTGCATGATCTTCTCCTGCGAGCCGCCGCGGTCGGCCTTCAGGTTGATCAGCATCTGGCCGGTGTGCAGCATCGAATTATTGGCGCCGTCGACGCCGATGAACGAGCTGAGGCTCTCCACCGCCGGATCGTCGAGTATGGCCCTGGCCGCCTGCTGCTGCAGGCCGGCCATGCGGTCGTACGACACCGACTGCTCGACCTCGGTGCGAGCCTGCAACTGGCCGGTGTCCTGGGTCGGGAACAGCCCCTTGGGGATGATCAGGTACAGGAAGACGGTCAGGGCGAAGGTCGCCACGGCCACGACCAGGGTCGCCGTCTGGCGCTCCAGCACCCAGTTCAGGCCGCGCTCGTAGTGGTGCTCGACCCGCTCGAACACCGCCTGCGACTTGCGGGCGATGCGGCCCGGGCGTTCGTGGCCCTCGCCCTCGCCCTGCGGCTTCAGCCAGCGGGCCGACAGCATCGGCGTCAGGGTCAGCGACACCACGGCCGAGATCAGGATGGTGATCGCCAGGGTGATGGCGAATTCCCGGAACAGCCGCCCGACCACGTCGCCCATGAACAGCAGCGGGATCAGCACGGCGATCAGCGACACGGTCAGCGAGATGATCGTGAAGCCGATCTCGCGCGCGCCTTGCAGGGCCGCCGCCATCGGCTTGACGCCCTTTTCCAGGTGCCGGCTGATGTTCTCGATCATCACGATGGCGTCGTCGACCACGAAGCCGGTCGCGATGGTCAGGGCCATCAGGCTGAGATTGTTGAGGCTGAAGCCCATCAGGTACATCACCCCGCACGAGCCGATCAGCGAGATCGGCACGGCCAGGCCGGCGATCAGGGTGGCGCGCAGGCTGTGCAGGAAGAAGAAGATCACCACCACGACCATCACCACGGCCAGCAGCAGCTCCATCTCCACATGGTGGACCGAGCCGCGGATGCCGGTGGTGCGGTCGGCCAGCACCTTGACCTCCAGCGTGGCCGGCAGGCCCGCCTCCAGCTCCGGCAGCTTGGCCTTGATGGCGTCGACGGTCTGGATGACGTTGGCGCCGGGCTGGCGCTGGACGTTGACGATGATCGCCGGGGTCTCGTTGGCCCAGGCCCCCAAGCGGGTGTTCTCGGCGCTCTGCACCACTTGAGCGATGTCGCGCAGGCGGATGGGGGCTCCGTTCTTGTAGGTGACGATCAGGTTCGAATAGTCGTCGACGGTCAGCAGCTGGTCGTTGGCGTTGATCGTATAGGCGCGGGTCGGCCCGTCGAAGCTGCCCTTGGCGCTGTTGGCGTTGGCGTTGCTGATCGCGCTCTGCACATTGGCCAGGGTGACGCCGTACGACGCCATGGCCTGGGTGTCGGCCTGGATGCGGATGGCCGGGCGCTGGCCGCCGCTGAGGGTGACCAGGCCCACGCCCGACACCTGGCTGATCTTCTGGGCCAGGCGGGTGTTGACCAGGTTCTGCACCTCGGTCAGCGGCAGGGTGTCGGAGGTCACCGCCAGGGTCAGGACGGGGGCGTCGGCCGGATTGACCTTGGCGTAGACCGGCGGAGCCGGCAGGTCGGCCGGCAGCAGGCTGTTGGCTCCGTTGATCGCCGCCTGCACTTCCTGCTCGGAGACGTCCAGGCTTTCACCCAGATTGAACTGCAGGGTGATGATCGAGGCCCCGGCCGTGCTGACCGAGCTCATCCGCGCCAGGCCCGCCATCTCGCCCAATTGACGCTCCAGCGGCGCGGTCACCGTCTGGCTCATCACCTCCGGGCTGGCGCCCGGATAGAGGGTCTGGATCTGGATGGTGGGATAGTCGACCTGCGGCAGGGCCGACAGCGGCAGCAGCCGGAAGCCGACCAGGCCCGCCAGGACGATGGCCGCCATGAACAGCGCCGTGGCGACCGGCCGCTGGATGAAGGGACGCGAGGGGTTCATGGCGCGGGCCTATTGCGCCTGCTGCTGACGGTGGCGGCGGTGCTCGCCGCCCTGCTCCTGGCCGCCCTCGCCGCGCTTGCCGGCCCACTGGCCCTTGCCCTTGCCTTGGCCCATCCGGCCGGCGGCCTGGCCCGGCAGCTGCACCTTGCCGCCCTCGCGCAGGCGGTCGCCGCCTTCGGTGATCACCTTCTCGCCGACCTTCAGGCCGCTGGTCAGCGACACCTGGGCGGTGGTCGAGGGGCCGGCCACGACCTTGCGCTTGTGCACCGTCTGATCCGCGTCCAGCACCCAGACGAAAGCGCCGTCGCTGCTCTGGCGCAAGGCGGTGGCCGGCACCACCACCGCGTCCTTGATGGTGTCCAGCTCCAGGCGAACATTGACGAACTGGCTGGGGAACAGGGTTCCGCCGGCGTTGGCGAACCGGGCCTTGGCCTTGACCGTGCCGGTGCCCACGTCGACGACGTTGTCGAGGGTCGAGAAGGTCCCGGTGTCCAGAGTCGTGGTCCGGGTCCGGTCCAGGGCGATCACCGGCAGCGCCGCGCCGCTGTTGGCCCGCGCGCCGATCCGCGGCACGTCGTCCTGCGGGACCGTGAACTCGACATCGATCGGCGAGACGGTGGTGATCACGGCCACGCCGCTGGCGTCGCCCGCGCCGATATAGTTGCCGACGTCCACGACCCGCAGCCCGACGCGGCCGCTGACTGGCGCGACGATCCGCGCATAGCCGACGTTCAGCCGCGCCGTACCGACGGCCGCCTTGTCGGCCATCACCGTGCCCTGCAGTTGCTTGACCGTGGCGGCCTGGGTGTCGACGTCCTGCCGGGCGATGGAGTCCTGGGCCAGCAGGGTCTGGTAGCGCGCCAGAGTGACCCGGGCGTTGGCCAGCTGGGCCTCGTCGCGGGTCAGGTTGCCCTGCGCCTGCAGCAGGTCCATCTGGAACTGGCGCGGGTCGATCTGCACCAGCGGCTGGCCGGCGCGGATCATCTGGCCTTCCTTGAACAGCACCTGGGTGATTACGCCGGCCACCTGCGGCCGGACGGTGACCGTCGCGGCGGGCGTGACCGTGCCCAGGGCCTCGATCACCACCGGCAGGTCGGTCTGGGTCGCGGTGGCGACCGCAACGGTGCTGGCCGGACCGCCGCGCCGTCCGCCGCCGAACCCGCCGCCGGGGCCGCCCGGGCCGCCGGCGCCGCCGTCCGCGCCCTTGGGCGCGTGCATCAGGCTCCAGGCCAGCCACACCACGCCGGCCAGAACCGCCAGGGCGATCGCGCCGCCGATGACTTGCGCCTTGCGGCTGACGGGGCGGATCGGTCGGTAGGGTTCGGTCATCGAGATCCCAGGCGCAGGGCTGTGGAGAACGGACGAACGCTACCAGTGTCCGAAGCACGAAACGCCACAATGGCGAAACGGATGCTCGTACGGTCGCGCCTGGCGGCCGCGCTGGCGGTCGCTTACAGCCTTACTTGCCCGGCCACGTTACCGGCGCATTTCAAGGTCGAAACCTGCGCCGCCGCATCTTTGCCGCCAGTTGGCGAACGACAGCGGGGCGAAGACGGCGATCAGGCGCCGTTCAGCCGCCAGGCGAAGCGCGTGGCGATGGTCACCGCGCCGTCCTTGCCCCCGGCCGGCCCGTCCAGCGCTTCGCTCTCGATGAACTGCAGGCCGGCCTCCCTCTGGGACCGCCAGACCACGCGGGTCAGGTGAACCCGCTTGGCGATCGAGTCCACCAGGAAGATCCCCTCCTCCGGCAGCCCCATGTCGGTAAGCGAGACCCGCGCCCCGCCGTCGGCGATGTCGATCAGCGAGCATTTCCAGGCCTTGCGGCCATCGACCAGATAGGCCTTGCGCTTGGTCGGCGTGCGGGCGTGAGCCCGCTGCTCGGGAGCGCGTGATTCGACATCTGATCGCATGGCCACAACCCTAGCGCGGCACGGTTAACGGATGGCGCCGCTTGAAGAAGCTTTGCTATCACGAACCGGCCGCCTCAACCCAAAGTCTGTGGAGAACCCGCGATCAGTTGATCCAACCGCCGTCGATGATGTGGATCTGGCCGGTGGTGAACGCCGATTCATCGCTGCCAAGATACAGCGCCAGCTGGGCCAGCTCCTCGGGCTTGCCCAGGCGGCCCATGGGCTGGCGCGCGGTGAAGGCCTGGCGGGCGGCCTCGTAGTCGCCAGTGTCGGCCAGGCGCTGGTTCAGGGACGGAGTCTCCACCGTGCCGGGACAGATGGCGTTGCAGCGCACGCCCCGGCCCACGAAGTCGGCGGCCACGGCCTTGGTCAGGCCGATCACCGCGGCCTTGGTCGCGCCGTAGGCGAAGCGGCCCGGCACGCCTTTGATCGAACTGGCCACCGAGGCCATGTTGACGATCGACCCGCCGCCGTTCTCCAGCATGGCCGGCAGGAAGGCGCGGATCATCCGGTACATGGCGTTGACGTTCAGGTCGTTCGAAAACGCCCAGGCCGCTTCGTCGCAGTCCAGGATGGTGCCGGAGTGCACGAAGCCGGCGCAGTTGAACAGCACGTCGACCGGGCCCAGCTCGGCGGCCAGGTCGGTGATGGCCTTGGGATCCAGCACGTCCAGCCGACGGGTCTCGCAGCCCGTCACTTCGGCCAGCAGGGCCTCGTTGACGTCGGTGGCGATCACCCGCGCGCCTTCGCGGGCGAACAGCTCGGCGCTGGCCTTGCCGATGCCTTGCGCGGCCGCCGTGACGAGGGCGGTCTTGCCGGAAAGTCTTCCCATCTCGATTACTCTCTAACTGGCCCGCCGCAGCGGAAGGCAGGCCGGACCGATCGGGTCGAAGGCCTTGTAGGTGAGGATGAATTCCTGGTGGCCCAGGGCCTCCGAAACGGTGCGTTCGCCGCCGGCCACGGCCAGGACCAGGTCGTAGATCTCGCTCCCGACCTCGTCCAGGGTCCCCCGCCCCTCCATGACCCGCCCGGCGTCGACGTCCATGTCGCCGCTCAGCTTGCGATAGGTCTCGGGATTGGCGCAGATCTTGATGACCGGCGAGATCGCCGAGCCGACCACCGAGCCGCGCCCGGTGGTGAACAGGGTGATATGGGCCCCGCAGGCGATCAACTCGACGATCTCGGCGTTGTCCGAGATGTTGGGAAAGCCGAAGCGGGCCTCGCCGTCCGGCACCACGTCCAGCAGGTACAGACCGCCGCTGGGCGGCAGGTCGCCGGGCTTGAGGATGCCCACGATCGGCGCCGAGCCCGATTTGGAATAGGCGCCCATCGACTTTTCTTCCTGGGTGGTCAGCCCGCCCTCGGCGTTGCCGGGCGCGAAGCTGCCATAGCCCATGACGGTGTAGTAGGCCTCGGCCTTCTGGACGCTCTTCTCCAGTTCCAGGCCCAGTTCCGGCGTGATCGCCCGGCTGGCCATGATGGTCTCGCAGCCGACCAGCTCGCCGGTCTCCTCGAAGACGCAGGCCGCGCCCTCGGCGCCTAGCCGGTCGAAGGCCCGGCCGACGGCGGGATTGGCGGTGATGCCGCTGGTGCCGTCCGAGCCGCCGCAGATGGTGCCGATCACCAGTTCCGAGACCGCCATCGGCGTCAGCGGCGCCTGGCTGGCGACCGCCCGCAGGCGAGCGACCGCCTGCAGCCCCTTGGCGATGGTGGTGGCCGTGCCGCCGTTCTCCTGGATCACCAGGGTCTCGACCGGCCGTCCGCTGGCCTCGATGGTCGCCCGCAGCTGTTCGCGGTTGAAGCTCTCGCAGCCCAGCGAGACCAGCAGCACCCCGCCGACATTGGGGTGCGTCGTGATCGCCTGCATGACCTTCAGCGCATAGGCGTTGGGGTAGCAGCCGGGGAAACCGATCAGGTGAACCTCGGTGTCGTCGCTCTTGGTGACGATCGTCCGGGCCACGTGATGGGCGCACTCGACCAGATAGGCGACGGCCACGACGTTGCGGATGCCCTTGCGGCCGTCGGCGCGCAGGTAGCCGCGCAGCGTGTGCGACATGGTCATGATCCTTTCGCGCCCGTCGCCTGCCGGGTGTGGCTGGCGATGTAGTCGCTCTTCATGTTGTGCAGGTGAACGTGGCCGCCGGCCACGACCGGCGTGGTGATCGACCCGATCGGCGCGCCGTATTTCAGAACCTTGTCGCCGACCGCGAGGGCCCGGCGCGCCAGCTTGTGGCCGACGCCGACGTCGACGTCGGCCGTCACGGCCTGGCCGTCGATCACCAGGGCCTGGCCCGCGCGCACCGGGGCGCTGAGCACCAGCACGTTGTCGTCGGGATGCAGCAGGATCAGACTCATCGGGACTCCGTGGACGTCGGCGCGTCCGGATGCAGCAGGCCCTCGGCGCGAAGGTCGTCCCACAGCGCGTCGGGAATGGCGTGCGCGGCCCAGGCCAGGGCCTGGCGGACCTGCGCCGGGTTCGACATGCCGGGGATGACGCTGACGACCTGCGGGTGGGCCAGCGGAAATTGCAGGGCGGCGGCGGCCAGCGGCGTGGCGTGGGCCAGGCAGACCGCCTCCAGCCGGCGAACCCGGTCGAGGATCTCGGTCGAGGCCGGCCCGTAGTTATAGTGGGCGCCGGGCTTGACGCCTTCGACCAGGACCCCCGAATTGAACGGGCCGCCGACGATGATCGACACGTCGCGGGCGGCGCAGCGGGGCAGGAAGCGATCCAGCGCCGTCTGCTCCAGCAGGGTGTAGCGGCCGGCCAGCAGGAAGACGTCGAAATCGCCCTCGTCCAGGGCCGCGTCGCAGATCTCCCATTCGTTGACGCCCAGCCCGATGGCGCCGACGGCGCCGCTGTCGCGCAGCGCGCGCATGGCCTTGTAGCCGCCGCCGAAGAACTCGCGCCGCCGGGCGGCGTCGTCCTCGCCATGGGTCACCGCGCCCAGGTCGTGGGCCAGCAGCACCTCGACATGGTCGCGCTTCAGGCGCTGCAGGCTGCTCTCGAACGATCGCATGACCCCGTCGTACGAATAGTCGAACACCGGCTCGAACGGCGCAGCGCCGACGAAGCCGTGGCGCTCGGCGGCCGGGTCGATCTCCGGCGCCGGGCGCAGCAGCCGGCCCACCTTGGTGGAGACCTTGACGTTCGCCGGCAGCGCCTCGCCCAGGCGGGTCTCGCTGAGACCGAAGCCGTAGTGCGGCGCGGTGTCGAAATAGGCCAGGCCGGCGGCGAGGGCCGCGTCGATGGTCTCGCGCGCGGCGGCGTCGCTCACCGCGGCGTAGAGATTGCCGATCGCCGCGGCCCCAAAGCCCAGCGGCGGCAGGTTCAATCGGCCAGGACGTTCCGCCCGGCCACGGGAAGACGCCTGCACGGCGTCGGCGACAGTCACTGGAATTGGCCTCCAAGTTCCACGGAGATCTCGTCGGCCGCCGCCTGGATCGCGGCGACCGTGTCAGCCACGGAGATCGCCGTGGGCGTTTCGACATAGGGCGAGGTCAGGGCCGCGGCGACGCCTTCGGGCCCGAAGATCGGCGCCGACAGGTCGACCACCAGCCGGGTCACGTCGCTGGACGCCTGGACATGCCGTTCGGCGCGGGCCTTCTCGGCCTTGGCCTCGAACTTGGCCCAAGCGCTCCGGCTGACGGTGGGCTCGAGGCGGGCGCGCCACTCCTCGCGCACGGTTTCGGGCTGGAAGGCGTAGAGCACCAGGCCCGACGTCGCCTCGACGAGGGCCCGGTGATAGCCGACGCGCACCGAGAAACCCTGGTTGCCGGGGGCCTCGATCCTGGCCACCACCACCATTTCCGCGGCGCTGGCCACCGCCAGGTGGCACGACTGGCCGATCACCTCGGACAGGCGCCGCATCACCGGCAGGGCCGCCTCCAGCACGCTCTTGGCCGGCGCCCTGGTCATCCCCAGCGAGAAGAGCCTGTTGGTCAGGACCAGGCCATCGCCAGCGGGGGTGTTGGCGACATAGCCGCGCTGCTCCAGCACCTGGACCATCCGGAACAGCTCGCTGACCGAACGGTTCAGCGCGGCGGCGATCTGGACCATGCCCATGGGCTCGCCGCGCGCGGCCAGCAGCTCGAGCACGTCCAGGCCCTTCTCAAGGGCGGGGGCGCGATATTTGGCGGAGGGTTCTTCGGACTCGGTCATGGTCCTATATCCGATAGAAGCGGCGGCATGTCCCACCGAACAGGGCCGCCAGATCGGCTGCGTCGGTCAGCCCGCTGAGCTTCCTCGCCAGGGCCAGCCAGTCCGCATAGTCGCCCGCCAGGTTCAGCACCGGCCAGTCGCTGCCCCACATCAGGCGGTCGGGCCCGAAGGCGGCGACCAGATGGGCGACATAGGGCGACAGGGCCTCGCCCCCCTGCCCCGGCGCGGCCTCGGTCAACAGGCCCGACAGCTTGCAGAACACCTGCGGAAGCGCCGCCAGGGCCTGGATGCCTCGCGCCCAGGCGCCGTCGTGGTCGCCGGCGGCGATCGGCGGCTTGGCGCCGTGGTCGATGACGATCGCCAGCTCGGGCCGGCGGCGCGCCAGGGCCAGCAGGTGCGGCAGGTGGCGGGTCAGCACCAGGCCGTCCAGCGACAAGCCGTGGGCGATCATGGCGTCGAGTGCGGGATCCAGACGCGGCGCGGCGATCCAGGCGTCGTCGTCAAGGCTCTGCAGCATCGGCCTCAGGCCGCGCAGCTTGGGGTTCCGGCTTAGCGCCGCGATGCGATCCGGAGCGGCGGGCGACGCCAGGTCGACCCAGCCCACCACGCCCAGCACCAACGGCTCGTCCGCCGCCAATTCCAGCAGCCAGTCTGTGTCCCGGTCGTCCGGCTGGGACTGCACCAGCACGCAGCCCGCCAGGCCCAAGGGCGCGGCGACCGCCGCCAGGTCGGCGGGGCCGAAGTCGCGGTGGATCGTCGCCAGGTCCGGCGTCGGCCAGGAAAAACCGTTCTCGCCGACCCGCCAGAAGTGCTGGTGGGCGTCAATCAGCACGAGACGATCGCCTTGATGACGCCGGCTTGCGGCTCCATCCACCCCGGCAAGGCCTGGGCGACCTCCGCCAGGGTGGCGGCGTGGGTGTTCAGAGCCCCCGTGGGGACCTTGCCCGCCTTCATCGCCTCGACCACGGCGTCGAAGTCTTCCGGCGTGGCGTTGCGGCTGCCCAGCAGCGTCGCCTCGCGCTTGTGGAACTCAGGGTCCGAGAAGGTGATGTTGGCGCCGACCACCGAGATCAGCACATAGGAGCCGCCGTGGCCGACATAGGCGAAGCCGGCCTCCATGGCCTTGGGATTGCCGGTGGCGTCGAACACCACGTCGAAGAAGTCGCCGTTGGTGAGGTCGGACAAGGCCTGCCGCGTCTCGTCGCCCAGGCCCACCACATGCTCGACGCCCAGGTGGTCGCGACAGAAGTCCAGACGGTCCTGACGGCCGTCCAGCGCCGTGACGATCCCGCCCTGCAGCTTGGCGAACAACGCCGCGGCGATGCCGATCGGCCCGGCGCCGACCACCAGCACCGACTGTCCCGGCGTGATGGCGGCCCGGCGCACGGCATGGGCGCCGATGGCCAGGAACTCGATCATCGCCGCCTCGTCCAGGCTGATTCCCTCGGCCTTGCGGACGAAGCCTTCGGGCACGGCCAGGTACTGGGCCATGCCGCCGTCGCGGTGCACGCCCAGAACCTGGATGTTCATGCAGCAGTTGGGCTTGGCCTTGCGGCACGCCGCGCAGGTTCCGCACGACATGTAGGGCATCACATAGACCGGGTCGCCGGGGGCCAGGTCACCGCCCGCCGGCGCCTGAACGACCTCGCCGGCCAGTTCGTGGCCCATCACCCGCGGATAGGCCAGGAACGGCTGGGTGCCGCGATAGATGTGCATGTCGGTGCCGCACACCCCGACGCGGCGGACGCGGATCAGCACCTCGCCGTCCGCCGGCTCGGGGATCGGGCGCCGCTCCAGGACCAGCTGTCCGGGAGCCGCGCAGACCAGGGCGTCCATCATCAGTGGGCTCCGGCCGGAGCCGCCTTCAGATCTTCGCGGGTGGCGCGGCCGGCCGTGAAACCGAACAGTCCGACCACCGCGAAACAGGCGCAGGGCACCAGGATGGCAAAGTCGATGGCCGTGGCGTCCGAAACCGCCCCCATCAGGGTCGTCAGCACCGCCCCGCCGATGATGCTCATCACCAGGAACGACGAACCGGTCTTGGTCAGCGGGCCCAGGCCCTTCAGCGAGCCGGCGAAGATGGTCGGGAACATGATCGACATGAAGAAGCTGGTCGAGGCCAGGGCGTAGAGCCCGACCTTGCCGCCCACCAGGGCCGCCACCAGGGTCAGGCCGACATTGACCGCCGCGAACAGTCCCATCAGCAGCGACGGGCTCACCCGGCTCATGGCGGCCGTGCCGACGAAGCGTCCGGCCATGAAGCCGACCAGCGACCAGGACAGGTAGGCCGCCGCCGCCTTCTCACCCAGGCCGGGAAGCTCGTGCTGGGCGTAGCGGATCATGTAGCTCCAGACCCCGACCTGTGCGCCGACATAGAAGAACTGCGCCGCCACGCCGAACACGAAGCGGGGTCGGGCCAGCAGGGCCGGGATCGCCTTGGCGGCCGGCAGGCCGGCCTCGTCTTCGCCGGGATCGGGCCGTCCCGCCTGGTGGGGGAACTTGGTCAGGGACACCAGCAGCGCCCAGGCCAGCACGACGGCGGCGATGATCAGGTACGGAACCTGGGTCGAATGGGCCTCGGCGGTCTGGAAGGCGTTCAGCTGGGCCGGCGTCATGGCCGCGAACTCGGCCTTCGTCGGCTCGACGCCCGACAGGATGAACTGGCGGCCGACCACCACGGCGGTGATCGAGCCCAGCGGATTGAAAGCCTGGGCGAAGTTCAGGCGCTGCTCGGCCTTGGCCGGATCGCCCAGCACGGTGATCAGCGGATTGGCTGAGGTCTCCAGGAACGCCAGGCCCGAGGCCAGGACGAACAGGGCGGCCAGGAACCAGGAATACTGCCTCGCCTCGGCGGCGGGCCAGAACAGCAGGGCGCCCAGGCCGAACAACAGCAGGCCGACGATCACCGCCGCCTTGTAGCCGTAGCGGCGCATGACAGCGCTGGCCGGCAGGGCCAGGAAGAAATAGCCCAGGTAGAAGGCCATCTGCACCAGGCCCGACTGCAGGTCGGTGAGGAAGAAGGCCTTCTTCAGGTGCGGAATCAGCACGTCATTGAGGTTGTTGGCCACGCCCCATAGAAAGAACAGGGCGACGATGAGCACGAGCGGGGCGAGGGCCGTCCGCTCCGATGGACGTTGTTCCATGGGGCTTCCTTCCAGGGGGACGATTGACCCGGCCCCGTTTATCTGGGACGGAAGTCACCACATATGATGTGGCGCGTCAAATATGAAAAGCGCTCTGATTCAATGGAGGAAAACGCCATGGCCACGCGGCACTGCCTTGCGCTGGACCTTCACGACGATCCCGAGACCATCGCCGCCTACCGGCGTTGGCACGCGCCCGGCGGCCCGCCCGCGGCGGTGACCGAGTCGATCCGCCGCGCCGGCATCCTCGATATGCAGATCTGGCTGACCGGCCCTCGGCTGTTCATGATCATGGAGACCGGGCCGGACTTTTCTCCCGAGGCCAAGGCGGCCGCCGACGCCGCCGACGCCGACGTCCAGGCCTGGGAGGCGCTGATGGGCAAGTTGCAGAAGGCCCTGCCCTGGGCCGCGCCGGGCGAGAAATGGACGCCGGCCGAACAGATCTTCAGCCTGGCCGAGCAGCCCTGAGACGCCTCAGGCCACGAACGGGAACGGCGACAGGGCCTTGCTGGACTCCTCGACCAGCAAGGTCCGGTTGATCGGCGCGGCGGCCCGTTGCGGGCAGGCCGGGCGCTCGCAGATCCGACACGAGGGGCCGATCTCCACGGCCGCCGGCGCGGCGATGTCCAGCCCCCGGGCGTAGACCAGCTTGCCGGCGTGCTTGAGCTCGCAGCCCAGCCCCACGACCAGTTCGTCCTCCAGCCCCGCCTGCAGGCCCGACACCCGCCGCACGGTGCGCGACAGGGTGAAGTAGCGTTCGCGGTCGGGGGTCTCGATCACCTGGGTGACGATCCGCCCCGGCGTCTTGAAGCTGTCGTGGACGTTCCAGCGCGGACAGGCGCCGCCGAACCGCGAGAACGGGAACGGCCCGGCCGCGAACCGCTTGGAGATGTTGCCGGCCGCATCGAGCCGCATCATGAAGAAGGGCACGCCACGCGACCCGGGCCGGCTGAGGGTGGTCAGGCGCTGGGCGGCCTGCTCGTAGCTGATGCCGAACCGCGAGCGCACCCGCTCGATGTCGTAGCCGCTGGCCTCCATGGCCGCCAGGAACGGCTCGTACGGGGTCATGATCGCCGCGGCCAGGTAGTTGTCGAGGAACACCTTGAGCAGCTGGCGGGTGGCGCGGTCTGGGGCCTGGAAGCGATCGGTCAGGACCGACAAGGTCTCGCCCGCCTCCATCAGGCCCAGCTGGTAGCACATGGCGAAGATCCGGCTGGCCGGCGCCAGGGTCTCCGACAGCATCAGCCGCTTGCGGTGATGGTCGTAGCGCCGCAGCGAGCCGGTCATGGTCTCGACCGGCATGACCCGAACCTGGATTCCGAAGCGCTCCAGCAGCCGGGCGCGGACGGCGGGTCCCAGGTCCTGAGGGTCGGCCTTCATCGCCGCGACGATCGGCTCGGCCGCGGTCTCCAGTTCGGCGAAGTGGTTGCGCTGCGAGCCCACCAGGTCGCGGACCCAGTCGGTCGGCGAACTGGACGACACCGGCGTGGCCCCGTCCGGCCGCTCGAAGGCGCCCAGGTCGATCAGCCGGCCACGATCCAGATAGGCGCGATAGAGGCGCGCCATGGCCTCGGCGATGCCCGGCGACAGCTCGGCCACCTCGGCGGCCTCGTGACGACTGACGCCCAGGTCGGCGAACATCTTGTCGGCCAGCACCTCATCCAGTCCCGCCCCGCCGCCCGGATCGTCCGCCGAGAGGCTGCGCAGGTCCAGGTCGTAGGCGTCGGCCAGGCGCAGCAGGATCTGGGCGGTGACCGGCCGCTGGTTGCGCTCCAGCAGGTTCAGGTAGCTGGCCGAGACGCCCAGGTTCTCGGCCATGCGGCTCTGGGTGACCCCCAGGTCGCGCCGCAGCCGCTTGAGCCGGCCGCCGAGAAACAGCTTCTTGTCGTGGGTCGCCATGCAGTCATGTTGTCATGGATTTACAAAGATTACAAAGTCGGTTTGTGACAAATTGCCTTCAATAGGTTCGACGCCGACCGCGTCGCGACCCAAGCTCTCCCCACGAACTTTTCCGCCCGGCCGTCACTGGCCGAGCCGACGATGGGACGAAAAAGAGCCATGACGCTGCGCAAGACCTACGCCCAACTCCGCCAAGAGCTGCTGGCCCGCTATCCCCAGGGCGTCACGCCAGGCGGCGTCGCGGTGGATGACATCATCCAGTTGAAGCTGCAGAACACCTTCTCCACCCACCTGGACATCGCCCGCGAAATGGCCGGCGTCATGCGCGCCGACATGGCCGCCTACGACGCCGACGCCGGCAAGTTCACCCAGTCGCTGGGCTGTTGGTCGGGCTTCCACGCCCAGCAGATGATCAAGTCGGTCAAGCGCCTGCGCGGCACGACCAAGGGCGCCTACGTCTATCTGTCCGGCTGGATGGTGGCGGGCCTGCGCAACCGCTTCGGCCACCTGCCCGACCAGTCGATGCACGAGAAGACCTCGGTGGTCGACCTGATCGAAGAGATCTACGTCTCGCTGCGCCAGGCCGACGAGGTGGCGATCAACGACCTGTTCAAGACCCTGAAGACCGCGCGCGAGGCTGGCGACAAGGCGGCCGAGACGGCGGCGATCGCGGCCATCGACGGCTTCGAGACCCACGTCGTGCCGATCATCGCCGACATCGACGCCGGCTTCGGCAACGAGAACGCCACCTACCTGCTGGCCAAGGAGATGATCAAGGCGGGCGCCTGCTGCCTGCAGATCGAGAATCAGGTCTCGGACGCCAAGCAGTGCGGCCACCAGGACGGCAAGGTCACCGTGCCGCGCGAGGACTTCATCGAGAAGCTGCGCGCCTGCCGCCTGGCCTTCGAGGAACTGGGCGTCGACGAGGGCGTCATCGTCGCCCGCACCGACAGCCTGGGCGCGGGCCTGACCCAGAAGGTGCCGGTCAGCCAGGAGCCGGGCGACCTGGCCAGCGACTACATCAAGTGGCTGAAGACCGAGGCCATTACCGAAGGCAACCCGATCCTGCCGGGCGAGCTGGCGCTGTATCGCGACGGCCGGTTCGAAAAGCCCGTGCGCATGCCCAACGGCCTGTTCGCCTTCCAGGAGGGCACCGGCCGGGCCCGGGTGATCGAGGACTGCATCGCCTCGCTGACGCAGGGCGGCGCCGACCTGCTGTGGATCGAGACCGACACGCCCAATGTCGACGAGATCGCCTCCATGGTCGCCGAGATCCGCAAGGTCGTGCCGAACGCCAAGCTGACCTACAACAACTCGCCGTCGTTCAACTGGACCCTGAACCTGCGCCGCCAGGTGCGCGAACAGTGGATCGCCGAAGGCAAGATCCACAAGGACAGCTATCCCGACGGCGCGGCCCTGATGTCGGCCGAGTTCGACGCCAGCGACCTGGGCCGCGAGACCGACGAGCGCCTGGCCCGCTTCCAGGTCGACATCTCGGCCCGCGCCGGGGTGTTCCACAACCTGATCACCCTGCCGACCTTCCACCTGACGGCCAAGAGCATGGACGAGCTGTCGCGCGGCTATTTCGGCGACGACCGGATGAAGGCCTATGTCAATTCGGTGCAGCGCGAAGAGATCCGCCGCGGCGTCTCGGCGGTCAAGCACCAGCACGAGGTCGGCTCGGACCTGGGCGACAGCTTCAAGGAAATGGTCGCCGGCGAGCGCGCCCTGAAGGCTGGCGGCCACGCCAACACCATGAACCAGTTCGCCGCCGAATAGCCGGCGAAACCTCCCTTCCCTCTCCACCCGATCAAGGAGTCCATCATGACCGCCACGCAATTTGCTCCCGCCGCCATGCCGAACCCCACCGACCAGCAACGGGCGGTCGATCGGGTGGCCGAGGCGGCTCACCGGCTGAATGAGGCCGTGCAGCGCGCGATCGCCGCGGGCTATTCGGTCGAACTGGTGCGCACCTCGCGCCACCACGACGGCGCGGGCAACTGGGGCGACCAGATCGTGCCGACCGTCCGTCCCAATGGCGCCGCCAAGAGCGCCTGATAGGCCTTGCGTGGTCCTCGTCCTTCGACAGGCTCAGGATGAGGACCATTGCCGAGGCCGAACTCGAAACCTCATCCTGAGCTTGTCGAAGGACGAGGTTTCGGTTCTCACCAGTACCCGCCGCATCCCACACCCACGGAAGACGCCATGCCCCTCGACATCGCCGCCAACATCCAGATCAACGGTCCTGTCGAGGGCCGCGCGGTGGAGATCCTGACGCCCGAGGCCCTGGCCTTCGTGGCCGACCTGCATCGGCGGTTCGACGTCCGCCGGCGCGAGCTTCTGGCGGCCCGCGTCGCCCGCCAAGCCCGCTTCGACACCGGCGAGCTGCCGGACTTCCTCCCGGAAACCGCCGAGGTGCGGGCCGCCGACTGGACGGTCGCGCCGATCCCGGCCGACCTGCGGGACCGCCGGGTCGAAATCACTGGCCCGGTCGACCGCAAGATGATCATCAACGCCCTCAACTGCGGGGCCAAGGTGTTCATGGCCGACTTCGAGGACGCCACCTCGCCCACCTGGACCAACGTCCTGGAGGGCCAGGTCAACCTGAAGGATCGCTGGGCGGGAGACCTGACCCACGTCGATCCCAAGTCCGGCAAGCGCTATGCGCTGGGAGCCAACCCAGCCGTCCTGAAAATCCGCCCCCGTGGCTGGCATCTGCCTGAACAGCACATGGAAGTGGATGGCCAGCCCGTCAGTGGGGCCTTGTTCGACTTCGGCCTCTACCTGTTCCACAACGCCCGGGCCACGCTGGCCCAGGGCTCGGGTCCCTACTTCTACCTGCCCAAGCTGGAGAGCCACCTGGAGGCGCGTCTCTGGAACGAGGTGTTCGTCCACGCCCAGGCGGCCCTGGGCCTGCCGGTCGGCACGATCAAGGCCACGGTGCTGATCGAGACCATCCCCGCCGCCTTCGAGATGGACGAGATCATCCATGAGCTGCGCGACCACATGGCGGGCCTGAACTGCGGCCGCTGGGACTACATCTTCTCGTTCATCAAGCGCCTGGGCCGCCGGCCGGAATTCCTGACCCCGGATCGTTCGGCCATGGTGATGGGCAAGGCCTTTCTGGGCGCCTATTCGCTGAAGCTGATCCAGACCTGCCACCGGCGCGGGGCCTTCGCCATGGGCGGCATGGCGGCCCAGATTCCGGTCAAGGGCGACGAGGCCGCCAACCAGGCCGCGTTCGCCAAGGTCCGGGCCGACAAGGAGCGCGAGGCCGGGGCCGGCCACGACGGCACCTGGGTCGCCCACCCCGACTTGGTGCCCGTGGCCATGGAAGTCTTCGACCGCCTGATGCCGACGCCGAACCAGTTGGACAAGCGCCTGACGGACCTGACGATCACCCAGGCCCAGATGCTGGAGTTGCACGACGGCCAGCGAACCGAGGCCGGCGTGCGCGAGAACATCCGCGTCGGCGTGCGCTACACCCAGGCCTGGATCGAAGGCCGCGGCGCCGTGCCGCTCTACAACCTGATGGAGGACGCCGCCACGGCCGAGATCTGCCGCACCCAGCTGTGGCAGTGGATCCGCCTGAGCGCCGACCTGGCCGACGGCCGACAGATGAGTTCGCAGCTGTTCGTCAGCCTGCTGACCGAGGAGATGGCCGACCTGCGCCGCGACTTCCCCTCGCCGCGCCTGGAAGACGCGGCCCTGCTGTTCTCGCAGATGGTGTTGTCCGACACGCTGGAGGAGTTCCTGACCCTGCCGGCGTACGAACTGATCGCCTAAGATCCGGAACCAGGTGAAGCCAGCCCGGCGGTTCTCCGTGAGGAGGACCGCCAAAATGCGTCGTCCCAATCCAGCGGAGTCTCCGCCTCCCTTTCCCCCTCAAGGTTTCGCCTATCGGTCTGATAGGAACAATCAATTTTACCTATGACGAGAAGAGCGTTGTCTAGGCAGGCGCCGATGTCGGCGAGCAGACACAAGCCAACGCGGAGAAAGACGATGGACGCCAAGGTCGAAGACAGCGCCGGCGGCCAGTGCCCGGTGGGCCACGGCCGGCCCAGGGGCAACCGCGACTGGTGGCCGCAGAACCTGCGCCTCGAGAGCCTCAACCAGCATTCGCCGCGCTCCAACCCGATGGGCGAGACGTTCGACTACGCCGAGGAATTCAAGAGCCTGGACCTGAATGCGGTCATCGCCGACCTGCACGCCTTGATGACCGACACCCAGGACTGGTGGCCGGCCGACTTCGGGCACTATGGCGGTCTGTTCATCCGCCTGGCCTGGCACAGCGCCGGCACCTATCGCATCGCCGACGGCCGCGGCGGCGCGGGCGGCGGGCAGCAGCGCTTCGCCCCGCTCAACAGCTGGCCCGACAACGCCAACCTGGACAAGGCGCGCCGGCTGCTGTGGCCGATCAAGCAGAAGTACGGCCGCAAGATCTCGTGGGCCGACCTCTACGTCCTGGTCGGCAACGTCGCCCTGGAGTCCATGGGCTTCAAGACCTTCGGCTTCGGCGGCGGCCGGGCCGACACCTGGGAGCCCGAGGAACTGTTCTGGGGTCCCGAGGGCTCCTGGCTGGGCGACGAGCGCTACAGCGGCGAACGCCAGCTGCATTCGGCGCTGGGCGCGGTGCAGATGGGCCTGATCTACGTCAACCCCGAGGGTCCGAACGGCAATCCCGACCCCGTGGCCTCGGCGCGCGACATCCGCGACACCTTCGCCCGCATGGCCATGGACGACGAGGAGACCGTCGCCCTGATCGCCGGCGGCCACACCTTCGGCAAGACCCACGGCGCCGGGGATCCCTCGTTCGTCGGCCCCGAGCCGGAGGGCGAAAGCATCGAGGCGCAGGGCCTGGGCTGGAAGAGCAAGCACGGGACGGGTTTCGGCGCCGACGCCATCACCGGCGGCCCCGAGGTGATCTGGAGCCAGACGCCGACGAAGTGGAGCAACCACTTCTTCGACAACCTCTTCAAGCACGAGTGGGAGCTGACCAGGAGCCCGGCCGGGGCGCAGCAATGGCAGGCCAAGAACGCCGAGGCCGACATCCCGGACGCCCATGACGGCGCCAAGCGGCATCCGCCCAGGATGCTGACCTCGGACCTGGCCCTGCGCTTCGACCCCGAATACGAGAAGATCTCGCGCCGGTTCCACGAGAACCCCGATCAGTTCGCCGACGCTTTCGCCCGCGCCTGGTTCAAGCTGACCCACCGCGACATGGGCCCGATCGGGCGCTATCTGGGTCCGCTGGTCCCGCAGGAGACCTTGATCTGGCAGGACCCGATCCCGGCCGTGGACCACCCGTTGGTCGACGCCCAGGACATCGCGGCGCTGAAGGCCAAGATCCTGGCTTCGGGGCTCACCGTCGCGCAGTTGGTCTCGACCGCCTGGGCGTCGGCCTCGACCTATCGCGGCTCCGACAAGCGCGGCGGCGCCAATGGCGCGCGCATTCGCCTCGCGCCGCAGAAGGACTGGGAGGTGAACGATCCGCCGACCCTGGCCGAGGTGCTGGCGACGCTGGAAGCGATCCAGGCCGAATTCAACGCCTCGGCCGGCGGCGGAAAGAAGATCTCGCTGGCGGACCTGATCGTCCTTGGCGGGGCCGCGGCCATCGAGAAGGCGGCCAAGGACGCCGGCACGGAGGTGGAGGTTCCCTTTACGCCGGGGCGCATGGACGCCTCGGCCGAGCAGACCGACGCCGACTCGTTCGCGCCGCTGGAGCCCCTGTCGGATGGCTTCCGCAACTATCGCCGCGAGGGCCCGCAGTTCATGGCGCCCGAGGAGGCCCTGGTCGATCGGGCGCAGCTGCTGCGCCTGTCCGGACCGGAGCTGACGGTGCTGGTCGGCGGCCTTCGGGTCCTGGGAGCCAACGCCGGCGGCTCCCAGGCGGGCGTGTTCACCAACCGCGTGGGCGTCCTGACGAACGACTTCTTCGTGAACCTGCTCAGCATGGGCACGGCCTGGAGCCCTACGGCCGTCAACGCCTTCGCCGGCCATGATCGCCAGAGCAGTCAGCCCCAATGGACCGCCACCCGCGTCGACCTGATCTTCGGGTCGCACGCCGAGTTGCGGGCCTTCGCCGAGGTCTATGCCTGCGCCGACTCCCAGGCCAAGTTCGTGAAGGATTTCGTGGCCGCCTGGAACAAGGTCATGAACGCCGATCGGCTGGACCTGAACTGAGGCGACGCATGAGCTTCCGGGCGTTCGCCGATGGCGGACGCCCGGAGCTGTTCCTCAGTTTGGCGGGGACGCCGATCCGACTAGTCGGCGCCGTTGCCCGGATCGTCCGCTGTAGGATCCGAAGTGTGGGTGGTCTTCCTGGTGGGATCCGCGCTGGGATGGAGCGGCGCCTCAAGGCCGCCGGGCGGGTCCGCAGGCTCGTCGGTTGCGGTGGGCGTTTGCGACTTCTCTTCCGACATCAGCGCTCTCAAGATCCGGGTTCGGCCATCTTGCGATGCTGCTCGGCCAGAACGCTCTGCGGCGCCACCGCGGCCATGGCCGCCTGCAGCTTGTTGGCGAAGCCGGTCACCACGTCGCCCTCGCCCTTCAGCATGGCTCCGTAGCCGATCTTGGCGACGTCGGCCGGATCGGCCTTCTTCGGATCCGCCCCGAACCCGGTGTCGAGCATGCCGGCGCGTTCGAAGAATTCAGTGTCTGTAAGACCCGGCATCAGGCAGGTGACCGTCACGCCGGTGTCCTTCAGCTCGTTGCGCAGCGCCCAGGAGAAGCTGTCCAGGAAAGCCTTGGAGGCGTTGTAGAGCGCCTGGAACGAGCCCGGTATGAGGCCGGCGATCGAGCCGGTGATCAGGATCCTGCCGCGCTCGCGGTCCCGCATGCGCCGGCCGACCCTATGGATCAGGTAGATCGTGCCGGTGACGTTCGTGTCGAGCACGCGCCGGGCGTCGTCCCAGTCCTGATCGAGAAAGCCGTGGCCCAGCCCGCGGCCGGCATTGGCCATCAGGGCGTCCACGGGGCGAGCGCCGATCAGGCCCAGCAACTGGTCGACACCTTGGGTGGTCGCCAGATCTACCTGCAGCGCATCCACACGCGTTCCGTAGTGCTCAAGGCTGGCCTGGGCCTCGACGATCGAGGGCGCATCGGCGGCGATCACCAGGTCGTAGCCGTCCTCGGCCGCCAGCCTGGCCAGTTCGTAGCCAATGCCGGACGAGGCGCCGGTGACCACGGCGAGCGGGCGCAGGTCTTCGATCATCGCGCGGCCGCCTTCCGCAAGCTGAATTCGAGAGCGATGACATGATCGGGCATGGCGATCCTCCAGAGTCCCCGATCAACCAGCGACGCAAGCCGGCGTTCCCGCCCCGCCCCTCCGGACGGCGCCGGGATGTCCTATGTTACTCGCGCCCGGAGGCGAGGTTGGCGTCGGTGTGTCCGTGGGGCTTGGAATGTCCGCCGGCGCGAAGGTAGCGACGGTCGATGTCGGCGATGATGTCCTCGGCCTTCTCGCCGGCCTGCAGGCGGATCAGGACGTCCAGCTTGGCCTCGCTGCGGTCGTCGTTCTCCTTGGAGGCGGGCGAGCCGACATAGAGGAAATAGGCCAGGCCCACGACCTGCCAGATGAGTTGCAGGAACTCCGACTGCCAGTTCTCGAAGGTGTCGCGGCCCATCTCGACCAGATAGGGCGTCAGGCTGGGCGCCTGGTGCAGGGCCTGCTGTTCGTCGACGAAGGCGAACCAGCCGAAGATCCAGTGTCCCATGATCGAAACCAGGAAGAAAAGCCCGGTCAGCCAAGCATAGGCATAGCGTTTCATGAGGAGTCCTCTTCGGTCGCGTTTCCAGACCTCCTAACTCCGGCGCCGTTCGAAAGGTTCGCCCTCGCCTTCAGTCCGCCTTGCGACCGGAAGGTTTCATCAAGGCGTTCAGCGTGCTGGTACCGAGGCGCGCCAGGGCCGAACCACAACCGGCCCGCGGGCGTTCGGAGTGGATGGAAACCTTCCGCCTCCTGATCGGTCCGGACAACGGCGACGCCACGGTCGCCCAGCTGTGCGTGCGGGCGGTGATCCTGTTCCTGTTCGGCGTGATCTGCATCCGCATCGCCGGTCGCCGGACCTTTTCCAGCATCACGCCGCTGGACATCATCGTGGCGCTGATCATCGGCTCGAACATCAGCCGCGCCATGACCGGCAAGGCGCCGTTCTTTCCTGGCCTGGCCGCGACCCTGGTCGTCGTCGTCCTGCATCGCCTGCTGGCCATGGCGACGCTGCGTTGGAGTCTGCTGGCGCGACTGATGAAAGGGGCGCCGGTGACCCTGGTGCGCGACGGCGTGGCGGACGAGGCCGCCATGCGCCGCCACAGCATTGGCCGGACCGATCTGGCAGAGGGGCTACGGATGGAACAGGTCGACCAGATCGAGACCGTCAAACTGGCCACGCTGGAAGCCGGCGGCAAGATCAGCGTGGTTCCCCGGTCGCGCGCCGACTGATCGGCCGCGGCGCCGGGGCGTTCAGGCCCGATACCCCTCACGAGAAAACGCCCGGGTCGGACCGGCGGGGGAGCCGTGCCGACCCGGGCGGCCGCCCAGGGGGAGGTGGTGGGCGACTGAGTTAGAAGCTGTAGCGCAGGCCGACGTGATAGAAGCGGCCGAGCAGGTCGTAGAGCGCCGGATTGGCGTCCAGGCCGGTGTTGGTCTGCGGCGACGGCGTCGGGTCGCGGTTCAGCAGGTTGTCCACCTTGAAATAGGCCTGCAGCCCCTTGCCGAACTTGTACGAACCGCTGACGTCGACATAGGTCGCGCCCTTCATGTGGTTGTAGTCGATGGTCGGTCGGCTGGCGGTCGAGACCGGGCAGCTGCCGGCCTGGCATTCGACGTACTGGGTCGTGGTGCCGCCGAAGGTGCCGTCGCTGAACCAGCGCTCCTGTACGCTGAGGGCGAAGCGGTCGGTGTCCCAGGACTGGATGGCCAGGAACTTCCAGTCTGGCGTGGCGCCGGAATTCTGGCCGGCCGAGTCGACGGCGACGGCCCCAGGGATGCCGGGGTTGGTGACGAACTTGTGCGTGTTCGTCGCCAGGCCCCGGACGGTGAAGCGACCGGGCACGCTGGGCACCTCGAAACGGTAGCTGCTCTCGATGTCGAAGCCGCTGGTCTTGATCGAGGCCAGGTTGAAGGTCTGGGCGTTCACATAGGGCGAGCCCTGCGCCGGCGCGAAGTTGAAGGCGCCGCAGAACTGCTGCAGGCCCGAGAAGCAGAAATTGACGATCTGCTGGGCGCCCAGGCTGGAGATTCCGCCGTTCAGGACGATGTTGTACCAGTCGACCGACACACTGAAGCCCGGCAGCCAACGCGGGTTCGAGAGTACGACGCCGACGGTGGTGTTCTTGGCGATTTCGGGCTTCAGGTCCGGGTTGCCCACCACGTTCTGGAGAAGCGTCAGCGCGCCGCCGGTGAACGGATTGGTGAAGTTCGGCAGAGTGGTCGTGACCGGTGCGGCGAACAGTTCCGACAGGTTCGGCGCCCGCACGTCACGCGAGGTCACCGCCCGGAGACGGACGCCGTCGACCGGGGTGTCCCAAGTGCCGCCGACCTTCCAGGTGTAGACGGTGCCCGAGGTGCTGTAGTCGGTCCAGCGGCCGGCCATGTTGAGGTTGGCCTTGCCGGCGACTTCGGAGTTGACGAGCGGAATGTTCACTTCCGCATAGGCTTCCTTCACCGAGTACTCGCCGGCGCCGGAGTGATAGTTGCCCGCGAACCAGTTGGCGCCGGACGGCGTGAGAACCGGGTCGGCCGGATAGTCGGCGGTGTTCGGAGAGTCCGTATTGCCGTCGCCGTAGGGGTCGCCTTGGACGTGGTACTGCTCCTTGCGCCACTCGCCGCCGAACGCCAGGGACACGGGGCCGGCCCACAGCGAGAAGGGCTCGCCGCTGAAGTTGATGCTGGCGACGTCCTGCTTCTGGACAGAGTGCTGGTACGGGCCGTTCGTGGGCGTGATGTAGGCCAGGGCGGCGTCGCTGGGGCGCTGACCGCCGAAGATGTTGATCGGCACGCAGCCGTTGGCGCGCGCCACGGGATCGGCGCAGACGATCTGGCCGTTCACGGTCGTCGCCTGGATGGCCGCCCGATAACGCGGCATCAGCAGGATGTCGCGAACGTGGATGTTCGTCGTGTTCTCGCCGTGCTCGTAATAGGCGTCGTAGCGCCATTCCTTGCCCAGGGCGTTGAACTTGCCGTCGGCGCCGATCACGCCGCGATACTGGGTTCGGGTCGGGTGAACCGAGATGTTGCGCGGCAGCTGGGCGTTGCTGGTGCCGAAGTTGAAGGTCGTAATGCCGTTGGCTGCGCAGGCCGCGACGACCGACGCCGGCAGATACGGATTCGAGCACGACATCGTCAGATTGGTCGTGGCCGCACCCGGATTGGGCTGGTTGCTGCTCTCCACCCGGGCGGCGTTGAACGTGGCGTAGATCTCGTTGTTGGCGTCGAGATCGAAGCCCACGCGGGTGTAGGCGTTCATGCGCTTCAGCCGCGATTGCAGCGACGTGCCGACGCCGACATTGCCCGACAGATCGCCGCCGACGCAGAAGCCGCCGTTCGAGTAGCAGCCGCTGACCGTGCCGGCGGCGTTCTTGGCGGGCACGCCGCCACCACCGTACTGGAACTGGAACGGATTGCCGCTGAGGTCGAAGGCCGTGCCCTGTAGCGGGCCGTTACTGATCAGGCCGTACTTGGTGTACTGATAGGCTTGTGCGTGCTCGCGATAGAGGTACTGCGGCGAGCCGTCGTTGGTCACCCCGCGGTTGACCAGGGTCGCGGTGGTGTACCAGTCGCGGCTGCCGGGCGCGTCCTCGCCGAAGCCGCCCGCCGGGACGCCCTCTTCCCAGTCGTATTCGCCGCTGACCTGCACGTGCAGACGGTCATCCATGAAGTTCTTGCCGGCGGCGACCTGGGCCAGCCACTGGTGGTTGTCGCCATAGGTCGTGACGCCGGTCAGGACGTTGGCCTTGAAGCCCTCGAACTTCTTGTTGGTGATGAAGTTGACCACGCCGCCGACCGCGTCGGAGCCGTAGGAGGCCGAGGCGCCGCCGGTCACCACGTCCACCCGCTCGACCAGCAACTGCGGGAACAGGCTGATGTCCGGCACGCCCGTGACGTTGGCCGGCACGACCCGTTGGCCGTCCAGCAGGGTCAGGGTGCGGATGGTGCCCAGGCCGCGCAGCGAAAACGAGGAAAGCCCCTGCTGGCCGCTGGAGGTGCTGAACGTGCCCGTGGTCGCGCCAGTCGAACCCTGCAGCGACGGCAACTGGGTGATGGCCGTGAAAATGTTCGGCTGGGCTGCACGTTCCAGGTCCGCCTGGCCCAGGACCTGGGTCGGCGTCGGCGCGGTGAAGCCGGTAGACCGGATGCGCGTACCGGTGACCACGATCTCGGACAGGGCGGTGGCGGAGGCCGGGTCGGCCGGCGCGGGGGCCGGCTCGGTCTGCGCGCTGGCGGCCCCCGCCGACAGTAACACCGCGACTGCGCTGGTCGCGAACAAAGCGTTCAAAAAGGATGGTCCGACACCACGCATCCTGCTGCCTCCCGTTTTTCGTTGAGTCCATCGACGATGGCCTGCGGGAAAACTGTCAGACAAAAGAGGCGTGAACCATTACGACCATGGTCGTACGTCGGGTGATCGGCCGCCGGGCGAGGGGCGCGTCGGGGCCCCGTCGTCGAGCTTAGTCGCGCCGAACCGCGTACAGCGCGTGATGGGTGAGGACGAACAGAGTCCGCCGGTCGGGGCCGCCGAAAACCAGTTGTAGCGGTCGCTCGGGAATGTCCACGCGCCCCAGTTCGCGCCCGTCCGGGGCGTAGACGAACACCTGTCCGTTGGCGACATAGACGCGCCCTTCCCCATCTGTCGCGACGCTTTCGCCGCCGCGGTCCGCGAAGGCCTTCAGGTCCGTGACTGTCCCCTGCGCGCCGACCAGCCCGCTGTAGGTCTTGTTCTCCGAGCTGTTGGTGACGAACACCCGCTGGCCCGGTTTGGCCGTGGTGAAGCCGTAGGTGTCCAGCGCATCCGAGAAGCGCAATCCCCGGAAATCGGGCGGTCCCTGCTGGAACACGCGATAGGCGGGCAAGGCCAGGCTGCCATCCGGCGACACGTACGCCTTGGGCTTGGGCAGCGCCATGTCGCGGGCGAACATCTCGGCCAGGGTGGTGAACTGGTAGGTCCGCGGGTCGAGCTGGTCCTTGAACTCGCCATTGTTCCACCAGTTGACCGGCAGCACCGTAGTCGCGGCCGGATGGTCGGCGGCCGCCGTCGCCGCGATCACCGTGACCTCGGTGTCGGGAGCGCCCGGCTTGAAGCTGTAGACCGTGCCGTCGCGGCCGTCCGACGACAGCACCAGCAGGTTCCCTGAGCCGTCGACGGCCAGGTTGACCGGGTCCAGCGTGTTGTCGCGCACGATCGACAGCTTGCGCGCGTCGGACCAGCTGTAGATGCGCTGGTGGCGGCGGTCAGTGAAGTACAGCGTCCCGGCCGCGTCCACGGCGCCGCCGCCCAGGGAATAGAAGCCGTCCGCAAGCCTTTCGACCCGGGCGCCGGCGGGGAAGGTCGAGGGCGCGACGGGCGTTGGGGCGGCGACCAGGTCGAGGACGGCGAACTGGCGCTCGCGCGCCTCCAGCCCGCTGGTGACGTCCTGGATCGCGTTCTCGTACGGATACTTGGTCAGTCGCAGGAAGGTCGCGCAGCCGTTCTCGTCGCAGGTCGAAAAGCCGCTTTCGCCGTTCACCGCCACGTTGCGGAAGCGGATGTCCCGCGAGTTATAGACCTTGACCGCAGCCGCCGCCGGCTTGCGCGTCCGGGTGACGCGATAGGCATGATAGTTGGCCAGCAGGATGTCGTGGGAATCGCGGATCTCCAGCGACACGGTGTCCTCGCCCTCCCCCGCCTCCTCCTCGGTCTGCGGCGCCAGGAACTCCCAGTTGGCGACCCGATTAAGGCTGATCTCCGTGCGCATGTGATGCTCGACCGAGGCCTGGTAGACGTGGCCGGGCGTATCGGTATCGGACACGTAGATGCCGGAATAGGCGTAGGTGCTAGGACTCCAGAGGTTGGAGAAGGTCCCGCCGCCGCCGTTGGTGACCCACAGGCTGGGGTACTGGCCCGCCCAGCGCTTGGCCGGATCGGCGTCGGCCGTGGCGTTGGCGTTGTAGGGATTGAACCGCGCGCCATCGTACAGGTTCGTGCCGTGGCCGCCCTGGAACTTGACGTCCTCGACCAGCGAGTTGGCGCCCGCCGTCCACAGCAGGGCCGTGGCCCGCGGATTGATCCCCCCGGTGTTGAGGCCCAGGCCCGAGACGATGTTGTCGCCCCCGGCGGCCGAGGCGACCAGCGCCTTGGGCGCGCCGACGCCCTGATAGCCGGGCGTTCCATCGGGCAGCACGATCTGGGTGAGACTGGGGTGCAGGCCGATCAGCACGGTGTCCGGTCGGAGCTTCAGCGTGTCAGTGACCCGGTAGAAGCCGGTCGGGAAATAGACCACCCGGTGGGTGTCGATCGCCTTCTGGAGGATGGCCGTGTCGTCGGCGGCGTTGTCGCCCTTGGCCCCCAAGGATCGCACGTTCACCCAATCGGACATGACCGGCAAAGCCCGGATCGCCGGGGCGCGCCGCGCCGGCAGGGCCGGAATGGCCTCGGCCTGCATGGTAGTCCTGTACTCGCCCATCCGCCCGAGGCCCGGCAGAGTCAGGCCGTAGTTGAACGCCGCGACGCGATAGGCGCGCCCCCTGCCCGGCTCGGTCCTGCCGCTGTCGCGGAAGCGGGCGAACACCGGGGTGTTGGCGGCGACCGCGTTCTCGAAACCGACCTGGGTGTAGACGTTGTTCTCGTTGGAAATGACGACGGCGGCCTTCGAGACGTCCTCGAAGCGGACGTCCTTGCCCCATAGCCAGTCGCCATAGCCGCGATCGATATCGATCCCGACCGGTGTGTTCCGCATGGCCACATTGACCAGGGTCAGGCCCGCCTCGTGCTCGCGGATCGCCGCGTCACGCTGGCCCTCGAAGGTCGAGTCCAGCAGCACGAACCCCCAGGCCGGTGAGGTCTTCTCGGCCAGGACGCCGTAGCGCCCGCCCCTGAAGTGCAGGTCCTGCGCCATGTTGCCGACCTGGTACAGGCCCGCCAGGCCCGAGCCGATGTCGAAGTCCATATGGCTGAGATAGGCGTGCTGGGCAGCGTGGAAGCGGATCGCGGTCGCCGCCGGATTGCCCTTGCCGATCTCGAAGTCGATGTTGCTCATCGCCGAATAGAAGGTGCCGGAATTGGCGTCGGCGACGTCCTTGTTGAACGGCACGCTGCCCGGCGGCGGGAACGGCACGCGACGCGCCGGATCGGGCTTGGCTCCGGCGAAGATCACCATGTTGGCCACGCCCTTCTGGAAGCCGGGCGTCCCGTCGCCCAGCAGGATCCGCGGACGGGCGGCGCCGACCCCGAACATCCTCACCCCCGGCCAGAGGAAGAGCGTCCTGCTGATGCGGTAACGGCCCGAAGGCAGGAAGACGAGACCGCCGCCCGGCTTGGCCGCGGCCGCGTCGATCGCGTCCTGGAGAGCGGCGCTGTCGTCGGCGCGGCCGTCGCCCTTGGCCCGGACCACGACGGCGGCCGGATCATCGGGCGCCGTCGCGAAGATCGAGACCGAAGCCGCCGCCGGTCCGCTCGCCGCCACGAACAGGGCGATCAGGGCCGCGCAGGGCGCGGTGAGCCAGCTTTTCATGAGCCGTCTTTCGTACTCGGGGTCTCGGTCAGGGCGTCACGGCGTAGAGCGAATGATGGGTGAGGACAAACAGGGTCTTGCCGCCCTCGCCGCCGAAGATCAGTTGCAGCGGCCGCTCCGGCACGTCGATCCGACCCGCCAGCCGGCCGTCCGGTTCGTACTGGAAGATCTGACCGTTGGCCACGAACACCCGTCCCCGGCGGTCGACCGCGACGCTCTCGCCGCCGCGATTGGCGAAGACCTTCAGGTCGGTCAGCGTCCCGCCGGGCCCGACCTGGCCGCTATAGGTCTTGCCCTCGGATTCGTTGGTGACGAAGACCCGCTCGCCGACCGCCCCGCTGATCAGGCCGTGGGCCTGCAGGCTGTCGGCCCAGCGCCAGCCGACATGGTCGGGCGGTCCCTGCTGCCACACCCGGAAGGCGGGCAGCAACAGGCTGCCGTCGGGCGACACGTAGTGCTGGGTCTTGGCCGCGCCGACGTCGCGGGCGAACATCTCGGCCAGGGTGGTGAACTGGCCGGTGGCCGGATCATACTGGTCCCTGAACTCGCCGTTGTTCCACCAGTTGACCGGCAGCAGGGTCTTGGCGTCGGGCCGTGAGGCCGACGGCGTGGGCGCGATGAGCGTCATCTGGTCCTTGGGACCGTCGGGATCGATCGAATAGACCGAAGCCTGAGGTCCGTACGACGACACCACCAGGAGGTTTCCCGAGCGGTCCACGGCCAGGTTGGTCGGGTCCAGCGAATGGTCGCGCACCACCTCCAGACCCTTGGCCAGGGTCCAGCGATAGATCCGCTGGAAACGCTTCTCGACGAAATAGAGCGCCCCGTCCGCCCCGACGGCCGCACCGGAAATCGACCAGAACCCGCTCTCCAGCTTCTGGACCTTCCCTTCGCCGGCGGGAGCCGGCGAGGCCTTGCCGGTGATGTCGAGCACCGCGAACTCGCGCTCGCGCACTTCCAGCTTGCGGGTCTTATCCTGGATCGCGTTCTCGAACGGGAACTTGCTGGCCCGCAGATAGGTGCCGCAGCCGATCTTGTCGCAAAGCGCCACCCCGCTCTCGGCGTTGATGTGAACGTTGCGGAACCGGATGTCCGACGAATTAAACAGCTTCACCGCCGTCTCGGCGGGGTGGTACGACCGCGTCACCCGGTAGCCGTGATAGTTGGCGAACAGGATGTTGCGCGAGTTGCGCACCTCCAGCGAGACGGCGTCGGGCCCGTCGCCGACTTCCTGTTCGGTTTGCGGCGCCAGGAACTCCCAGTTCTGGACGTTGTCGAGCACGAACTCGTTGCGGACGTGGTGCTCGACCGACACCTCGTAGATATGGCCGGGCGTGCTGGTGTCGGAGATGTAGAACCCCGCCGAGGCGAAGGTGTTGGGGCTCCAGACGTTGGCGAACGTGCCGCCGCCACCGTCAGTCACCCAGATGCTGGGATACTGGGCGTCCCAGCGGCCGTCGGCCACCGGGTCGCCGCTGCGCGCCTGGGCCGCGCCGAGCGACTTGCCGTCCATGGTGGGCGTGCCGCCGCCGCCCATGATCTTGACGTCGGTCACCTGGGAGTCCGCGCCCGACCGCCACAGCAGCGCCGAGGCCCTCGGGTTGACGCGCCCGGTGAAGATCCCCAGCCCGAACAGGACGTTGTCTCCGCCCTTCGGCGTCTCCAGCACGGGCGCGACCGGTCCGACGCCCGCGTGGCGCGGATTGTCGTCGGGGATCACCAGCTGGGTCACGGCCGGATGCAGGCCGATCAGCACGGTGTCGGGCCGAAGCCTCAGGGTGTCGGTGACCTTGTAGAAGCCTGTCGGCAGGTAGAGCACGCGGTGGGTGTCGATCGCCTTCTGCAGGGCGGCGGTGTCGTCGGCCTGGCCGTCGCCCTTCACGCCCAGCGTCCTGACATTGGTCCAGTCGGCGACCGGCGGCAGGGCGCGCAGGGCCGGCTTGGCAGCCGCCGGCAGGGCCGCCAGCGCGGTCATGTCGACGTTGGTCTTGTACTCGCCCATCTGGCCCAGGCCCGGCAGCGTCAGGCCGTAGGTGAACGAGGCCACCTTGTAGGCGCGGCCCTTGCCGGCCACGGTCTTGCCGCTGTCGCGGAAGCGGGCGAACACCGGGGTGTTGGCGGCCACGGCGTTCTCGAAGCCAACCTGGGTGAAGACGTTGTCCTCGGCGGAGATGACCACCCCGGCCTTGGAAACATTCTCGAAACGGACGTTCTTGCCCCACAGGCTGTCGCTATAGCCGCGGTCGATCTCGATGCCGACCGGCGTGTTCTTGATGGCCACATTGACGAGGGTCAGGTCGACCTCGTGCTCGCGGATCGCCGCGTCGCGCTGGCCGTCGAAGGTGGAGTCGATCAGGGTGAACTGCCAGGCCGGCGAGGTCTTCTCGGTGACGATGCCGTAGCGGCCGCCATGGAAGTGAACGTCCTCCATGATGTTGCCGGCCTGGTAGACCCCGGCGAACGCCGAGCCCAGGCGGAAGTCCATGTGGCTGAGGAAGGCGTGCTGAGCCATGCGGAAACGGACCGCCGCGGCGGCGGGATTGCCCTCGCCGATCTCGACGTCAACGTTGGCGATGGCCGAGTAGAAGGTTCCCGAATTGGCGTCGCGCACCTTGGCGGTCGCGGGGACCACCGTCGGGACGGGCACGGGGATGTCGCCGACCTGGTACTGGTCGCCGCCCGTGAAAACGATCATCGTTCCCACGCCCTTCTGGAAGCCCGGCGTGTTGGGCGCCAGCACGAACACCGGCCGGGTCGCGCCGACCCCGAAGATCCGTACCCCCGGCGGGATCAGGATGCTGCAGGTCAGGCGATAGCGGCCCGACGGCAGGAAGACCAGGCCGTGGCCGGTCTTGTCGCGCGCAGCGTCGATGGCTTGCTGGACGGCTTGGGTGTCGTCCGCGCGACCGTCGCCCACGGCCTTGACGGTGATCGCGCGCGGATCGACCGGCGCGGTGAGCAGAACCGAGCCGGTCGAGGCCACGGCCGGCGTCGAAATGGCCAGAAACGCCGCCAAAAGGACCGCTCTCATGCCGCTCTCCTCGTCGCAATCCCTTATGGATAAGGAAACCGCCCAGGCCGGCCATCCTCGACCATGGTCGTAGTTACGTCCCGTCGCCCGCCCGGTAGAAACCGATCTCAACCTGGGATCGGCCCGTCGATCAATCGCCGTTGGCCGGACATCAAGGGATCCGCTTGCAGCCGCCACCCCGCCTCGCCCCCTTCGCCGTCATCGCCATGGGCGTGAGCGGGAGTGGTAAGTCGACGCTGGGCGCCTTGCTGGCCCGCAGGCTGGACTGCCCGTTCCTGGAAGGCGACGACTTCCACGACGCCCAGGCCGTGGCCAAGATGAGCGCGGGCCAGCCCCTCGACGACGCCGACCGATGGCCCTGGCTCGATCGCCTGGGCCTGGCCGCCGGTGAAGTGGTCGCGTCCGGCGGACGGGTCGTGGCGGCCTGCTCGGCGCTCAAGCGCGGCTATCGCGAACGCCTGCGCGCCGCCATCGGAGCTCCCACCCGCTTCGTGCTGCTGGACGCCGGCCAGGACGAACTCCTGCGACGGCTTACCCAGCGCTCCGGCCACTACATGCCCGCCAGCCTGCTGGACAGCCAGCTGGCGGCCCTCGAACGCCCAGGACCCGACGAGGCGATCTTCATGCTGGACGCCGCCGCGCCGCCCGGGCGGCTGTGCGACCAAGCCCAGGCCTGGCTGGACAGCGACGCCCATCTGGCCGGCGACGCGATCCGCGCCTCAGGGCATTAGCCGCTTTCGCCCGCGCGAGAGGTGCCAGCGCATCGCCAGGGCGGCGCTGTCTCCATCCTGGGCGCGGATCGCCTCGACGATCATCTCGTGCTCGCGCATCATCTCGGCGATCGCTTCCGGCGGCCGCGAGCGGGAGATGTCGACCCCTGCCCGCATGATCCGGTCGACATCGGGCTGCAGCGCCTCGAACGTGACCAGGAAGGCCGGGTTGGCGGTGGCCTGCACGATGCGGCGATGCAGTTCCATGTCTTCGGCGTGGGCCGGCGCATTCGACAGCAGGGCCTCCCGTAGCTTCGACAGCGCCTCCTCGATCCCGACCATCTCCTCGGCCGAGCGCCGCGCCGCCGCCAGCCGCGCCGCCTCGGCCTCGAGCACGAACCGCACCTCGTAGCTGCCCAGCGTGGAGGGCAGCTCGGAAAGCGGCATGTAGGCGCCCAGCTTGTCGGACGGCCGGTTCTTGACGAAGGATCCGGCCCCGCGCCGGGCCTCGGTAATGCTGTCGGCGGCCAGCCGCACCAGGGCTTCACGCACGATGGTGCGCGACATGCCCAGCGTCTCGGCCAGGCGCGCCTCGGACGGCAGGCGATCGCCGACCGCCAGGCCGTCGGTGTTGATCATCTCGACGATGGCGGTATAGGCCCGGTCGGCTAGGCGGCCTTGGCTCATCCAATGGATCTCCCACGCGGCCGCCGTGGTGCGGTCACGCTTTCAAGTTTCACAAAAAACGCCCGCCGGCCAGCACCGGCGCCGCGCCGAGGATCGAGACGGCCCACCTGGGTCACCTGCCGACGGCAGGAGCGCGAAGCCCCGGCGGCCGTCCCCGACGCACGCAAATTGCTCATTTTTCTGCGCTTTCCCTCCGCCCCGGGGCAGTCGCTCCGAGACAAATCTGTATGACAGATTTTTTGTTTCGACCCAAAAATCAGATTTGTGCACGCTAACATTGACCAGCACGCTTGAATCTGTCCAACTAATATCGCTAGGTTCGCCGAACACGACCGCCTGCCGGCAAAGACCGGCGCACCGACCAAGGCGGAAGCCCGACCGTGACAAGACGGCTGGTCGGAGGAGGAAAACGCAGGGGATGACCATGACCGAGATGAAACGACGGGACGCCGACGGGGATCTGAACGTCGGCTTTTGCGAACTCACACCGACCCAGCTGAAGGTCCTGGAAGGGGTCAATTCCGGGCGGCTCAACAAGCAGATCGCCTTCGACCTCGGGATCGCCGAGGCCACGGTCAAGGCGCACATGACGGCCGTAATGCGCAAACTCAACGTGCACAACCGCACCCAGGCGGCGATCGCGGCGCGCATGATGAGCTTTGGGACGCGGGCGGAAGCTCAATAGCGCATATCCGTCCGTCGAGATGCGCGCGGGCGGCGACCGTGGTGACCCCCTCCTCCCGTTCGGGCGGAATTTTCGCCCCGGATCGCCCACAGCTTGCCATGCCGGGTTCGCCCCGCCCCTATGGCCTCGCGCCGGAAACGCGCGTGCAACGGTCCGGGCAGCGGGTGGCGTCGTCGGCGGACGTCGGGAAGGGTATCCATTGAGCAAGCCAGACCGCCCGCGGGGGGCCACCATCGTCGACGTCGCGCAACGGGCCGGCGTCTCCCGCATGACCGTGTCTCGCGTCATCAACGACGGGGCCAGCGTCCGGGAGACGACGCGCGAGGCCGTGCAGGCCGCGATCCGGGAGCTCAGCTATGCGCCCAACCTGGCGGCCCGAAACCTGGTCATGGCCGGCGAGTTGCGGATCGGGGTGGTCTATTCCAATCCCAGCGCGGCCTTCATGAGCGACTTCCTGGTGGGGGTGTTCGAAGAGGCCACCAACGCCGGGGCGCGTCTGATCCTGGCCCGCGGCGAAAACGGCCATCCCCCGGCGGAAGCGGACCTGGAGAGGTTGCTGGCGGCCGGCGTCCAGGGCGTGGTGCTGGCCCCGCCCCTGGGCGAATCCGCCGCCGTCCTGGGCGTCCTCCGGACCGCCGGCTTGCCCGTCGCGGTGGTCGCCGCCGGACGTCCGGCGGCCGACGCGATCAATGTCCGCATCGACGACCGGCAAGCCAGCTGGACGATGACCCGGCACCTTCTGGACCTGGGCCACCGGCGGATCGGCTTCATCGCCGGCAATCCCGACCAGACCGCCAGCGCCGAGCGCCTGGAGGGGGCGCGCGCCGCTATCGCCGCCGTTCCGGGCGCCGAACTCCTCCTGGCCCAAGGCGCCTTCACCTACGACTCGGGCCTGCGGGCCGCCGAGCGGCTGCTGGATCGCGCCCCGGCGCCCACGGCGATCTTCGCCAGCAACGACGACATGGCCGCCGCAGCGGTGTCGGTGGCGCACCGTCGACACCTCGACGTGCCGCGCGACCTGACGGTGGTGGGTTTCGACGACGCGACGGTGGCCACCACGCTCTGGCCGCCGCTGACCACCGTGCGCCAGCCGGTGCGGCAGATGGCGGCGGTGGCGCTGGACCGACTGATCCGCGCCCTGCGCTCATCCGCGCCAGCCGGGGGAGCGGCGGCGGACCATGTGCTGGACCACGCGCTGATCCAGCGGGAATCCACCGCGCCGCCGCGCCCGATCGACACCCCGCCCGACGCCGGAACCCACGGAGCCCGTCCTCATGTCTGAACCCGCCGAGGCCCAAATGGAGAAGGCGACGGTCAGCCGGATCACCGCGCGGCTGATGCCGCTGTTCTGCCTGATGTACCTGATCGCCTACATCGACCGGCAGAACGTCTCCTACGCCAAGCTGGAGATGGTGAAGGCCCTGGGGCTCAGCGAGGCCGCCTACGGGCTGGGCGCGTCGCTGTTCTTCATCGGCTACTTCCTGTTCGAGGCGCCGTCGAACCTGATCCTGGCCCGGGTGGGCGCGCGGGTCTGGTTCGCCCGGATCATGTTCACCTGGGGGCTGGTGACCCTGGCCCTGGGCTTCACCCAGAACGCGGCGATGTTCTACGGCCTGCGTTTCCTGCTGGGCGTCACCGAGGCCGGGTTCTTCCCTGGCGTGCTCTACGTGCTGACCCTCTGGTATCCCCAGGCGCACCGCGCGCGGATGGTGGGCCTGTTCATGATCGCCAGCGCGGTCGCCAACGCCGTGGGATCGGCCGTCGGCGGGCTGCTGCTAGACCTGGACCAGGTGTTGGGCCTGGCGGGCTGGCAGTGGGTGTTCCTGGCCACCGGCGTCCCGGCCGTCCTGCTGACGCCCTACGTCCTGTGGAAACTCCCCGACGGACCGACCCAGGCCAAGTGGTTGCCTGAGGCTGGAAAGGCGTGGTTGGCCGGCGTGCTGGACCATGAGCGCGGCGGCGCGGTCGATGACCATCGCGGCGCCTGGAAGGCGATGTTCGATCCGCGCGTCCTGCTGCTGGCGGGACTCTATATCGGCATGCCGCTCGGAGCCTATGGCCTCAGCTACTGGCTGCCCACCATCGTCAAGTCGTTCGGGGTGTCCAACACCGTCAACGGCCTGGTGAATGTGATCCCTTGGCTGCTGGTCGCCGTCGCCCTGTGGCTCGTCCCGCGTCACGCCGCGCGCCATGGCGCCAGCGCCTGGCACATCGCCGGACCGACCCTGGTGGCGGCGGTCGCCCTGACCCTGAGCGTGATCCTGCCGGGCGCGGCGCTGAAGTTCGCCATGCTCTGCGTCGCCGCTCCAGCCATCTTCTCGGCCCAGCCCGTGTTCTGGAGCCTGCCGCCGAGCTTTCTCAGCGGTCCCCGCGCGGCGGCGGGCATCGCGGCGATCAACGCGATCGGCAATCTGGGCGGCTTCATCGCCCAGAACCTGGTGCCGCTGGTGCGCGACGCGACGGGCAGCGATCTGGCGCCCATGCTGGCCCTGGCCGGCGTGCTGGTGGTGACCAGCATCCTGATCTTCTACGCCATGGCCCGACTGGACCGGACCCGAAGCGGGGCGTCCTCCTAGAACCTTTTCCGCGGGACACCGGTCCGTCGTCGGACAATGCGCTAGAGCAAGGATCTAGAACGCGCCTTCAGGAGGCCAGGTGATCTGCGGCAGGGCGGACGCCGGGGCCAGGCGACCATGGTCCAGCGGCGCGTCGATGGTGCAGACGACGCCGGCCTCGTCGAACTCCAGGCTTACGACGCCGCGCAGTTCGGCGGCGAGGCTGCGGGTGAGCAGCCGCGATCCAAACCCGGTCGCGGCTGGCGGCGAGACCTTCGGCCCGCCGGTCTCGGTCCAGGTCAGGTGCAGCATGCCCGAGGGCTCCACGGCCCAGGTCAGCGCCACGCGCCCCTCGGGCCTCGAAAGCGCGCCATATTTCAGGGCGTTGGTGCAGAGCTCGTGAAAGGCCATCGACAGCGTCAGGGCGGCGTTGGGTCCCAGCGAGACCGGCGGGCCTTCCAGCGTCACCGCCGCGAGGTTCGCCAGGTTCGGCGCCAGCACGTCCGTGGCGATCTTGGCCAGTTGCGCGCCCTCCCACTGCTGACGCGTGAGGATGTCGTGCGCCCGGCTCAAGGCCATCAGACGGGCGGTGAACGCCTCGCGGGCCTCGGGCAACGACAGGGTCCCGCGGAACGTCTGGGCGGCCAGGGACTGAACGGCGGCGAGGTTGTTCTTCACGCGATGGTTCAGCTCATTGACCATCAGCTCCAGGCGTTCCTGCGCCCGGCGACGATCATCGATGTCGATACTGGCGCCGATCCACCCGGCGACGCCGCCCTCCCGATCCAGGACGGGCTCGGAGCGCGAGAGGAACCAGCGGAACTGCCCGTCGCCGCGGCGTACGCGCAGCTCGGCCTCGAAGCCCTTGCCCGTCTTCAGGGCGCCCTCCCAGATCTTGGCGGCCCGGACGGCGTCGTCGGGGTGCAACAGGGACGCCGGGTCGACTTCGGCGCCCGGCGAGACGCCGGTGAACGCGAACCACCGATCATTGAGAAACTCGACCTCGCCACGATCGGAGGACATCCACACCATGGCGGGCGCCACATTGGCCAGGGTCAGCAGCCGCGCCTCGCTGTCCCGCAGCACCGCTTCGGCGGTCTTGCGCTTGGTGACGTCGCGATAGAACACCGCGACCCCCTCGGGCGTCGGCTGGGCGCGGATCTCCAGCCACATCGTCCCGCGCCCATCATTCCACGGCTCCTCGAAAGCCAGGGCGACCTGGGCGCCCAGAACCTCCCTGTACCTTTGCCGCAGCCGCTCGGCCTCGGGACCCGGCCAGATCTCCTCGTGCGTCCTGCCCAGCATGGACTCCGCAGATCGCCCCTCCATGCGGAGCGCCGCCTGGTTGACCTGCAGCACCCGCAGGTCCCGATCCATCAGCACCAGGGCGTCGAGCATGTTGTCCAGCACGCTCTGGCTGCGATCCCGCTCGACCTGCAGCGCCTGCTGCGCGGTCAGGCGATCGCTGATGTCGCGGATGAAGCCGACGAAACTGAGATCGTCGCCGTCGTCGATCCGGGCGACGGAAAGCTCGACCGGGAAGAGGCGTCCCCGACGATCCGTCGCCACGACCTCGATGCGGCGATTGAGGATGCCCGGCGCGCAGGTTTCGAGATGCCTGCGCAAACCTTCAATGTGAGATGGCCGGTCCGGCTCGGGAATGATCAGCTCGGCCATCGGCCGTCCGAGCGCTTCCTGCCGAGACCAGCCGAAAGTCGCCTCGGCCTGCCGGTTCCAATCCCGCACCCGTCCGTCGACGCCCATGATGACCGTGGCGTCGAGGGCGGTCTCCAGCACAAGTCCGATCGGCGAGACCTTTTTGGCGTCAGTGGTCAACGGCACCCTCGCCCCATGAGCCCTACGAGAAGCTTCAACGCACACCCAGGCGCGCAGACTGGCGGCGCTCCATCCCCCATAGCAGATGTGCGCAAGCCTCGCGGTCAAGCCCCCAGGCGTGGTATTCGGTCGCGCCGAGTGATCTCGAACCGCCCTCCCCGGCGACACGGACTCTAAGCTTTCGCCAGGAAAACCTGGCTAGCGTTGCGCTCCGGCCCGACGAGCGAGTGGGACAACACGCCGCAACCAGGGCGCTAATTCCGATTAACCATCCGCGCCTAGCGTTTGGGTCATGATGTCGATCAACGATTCCGGTTCGGACGGCGCCGACCGTCGCAGCCACCCTCGCTACAGCGACCGCAGCCCGGTCTATGTCGGTGACGGGGCGCTTGCACGACGATGCCGGCTTGTCGACGTATCCAGCGGCGGCGCGCGGATCTTCGTCGGCCGAGGCGCGGACCTTGCCCCCCATGTCATACTGGTCGATCCACGGACGGGCCTCAGTCACCGCGCGGCCGTCGTCTGGCGGAGCGAAATCGAGGCGGGGGTTCGCTTCCTGGAAGAAGGCGTTCGCTATCGCGTCATGACCTGCACCGGCGATCTGGGCTGGAATACCGGCCGGGAGTCGTACCGCCAGGCCTCGTAAGGTCGCCGGTCTCCGCCCCTCCAGGACGGGCGTTCGTTCCGCGCCAGGTCGATGCGGCGAAACATCGTTCCGCGCCTGAACAGGATCGCCGCACAAACGAGAACAAACCTGCCGCCGCGAACCGCCTAGGGTCGGTTCATGACGCAAGACATGACCTACGCGCGGTACCTCGCCCTGGATCAGTTGCTCGCGGCCCAGCAGCCGCTGAGCGACCGCCACGACGAGCTCCTGTTCATCGTCATCCATCAGACCAAGGAGCTGTGGCTCAAGGAGATCATCCACGAGGTGCTCCTGGCCAAACGGCTGATCGCGGACGGCGATGTCGAGCCGGCCTACAAGGCCCTGGCCCGGGTGTCGCGGATCCAGACGGTGATGACCCTGTCCTGGGACGTTCTGGCGACGATGACGCCGGCCGACTATCTCAGCTTCCGGGGCGAACTCGGTTCCAGCTCGGGCTTCCAGTCGCACCAGTTCCGCACCCTGGAATACTTACTGGGCCTGAAGGACCAGAGCTTCCTGAAGTTCCACGCCGAGGGTTCGGACGCCCTGGCGCAGCTGCAGGCGGCCCTGGAGGCCCCCAGCCTCTACGACGTGGCCATCGCCCAACTGCCCAAGGCGGGCCTGACCGTGCCGGACGCTGTGCTGAACCGCGACTTCGCGCAGACCTACACGCCCTCGCCGGAGGTGGAGGCCGCCTGGCTGGAGGTCTATCGCGACACCCAGCGCTATTGGGAGCTGTACCAGCTGGCCGAGAAACTGGTCGACCTGGACGACGCCCTGGTCACCTGGCGCCACAAGCACGTGCTGACCGTCGAGCGGATCATCGGCGGCCGGCCGGGCACCGGAGGCACCGACGGGGTCGGCTACCTGGCCTCGACCCTGCGCCGGCGGGCCTTTCCCGAACTGTGGTCGCTCAGGACCAAGCTGTGAGCGCTGCACGCAAGGACCTGTTCTCGCGGGCCCTTGCGGCTGCGCCAGGACGACTGCACATGGCCGCCCACAGCCACCATCTGTGGCCCGACGCCACCCTGGCGGCCCAGGTCGAGGCCTGGGAGGACGCCGCCGTCCTGGCCGACCACAAATGGGACAAGGCCCTGGGCCAAGTCTATCCCGCCGCCCAGGCGCTGGTCGCCCGCGAACTGGCCCTGCCCTCGCCCGACAGCGTGGTCTTCGCGCCCAACACCCACACCCTGCTGGCGGTGCTGAAGTCGGCGATCGACGGCCGGCCCGTCCGGGTGCTGTCGACCGACGGCGAGTTCCACACTTTCCGTCGTCAAGCCCAGCGCTGGACCGAAGCCGGCGAGATCGCGCTGACCCTGGTCGAGAGCGACGCGCCCGATTTCGCCAAGCGGTTCCTGGCGACGGCGCGGGAGGGTCATTTCGACCTGATCTTCGTCAGTCACGTCTTCTTCAAGACGGGTCTCGTCTTCGACGGCATCTGGGAGCTGGCCGATCTGGCCCGGCCGGAAGGCCCCTGGGTGGTGGTCGACGGCTATCACGGCTTCCGGGCCGTTCCGACCGATCTCTCGGCCGTGGCCGATCGGATCTTCTACCTGGCCGGCGGCTACAAGTACGCCATGGCGGGCGAAGGCGCGGCGTTCCTGCACGCGCCGCCGGGCTTTGGCCCGCGGCCCGCCCTGACCGGCTGGTACGCCGAGTTCGGCGACCTGGAAGGCCCGCCGGGCGGGGTGGGCTACGCCCGCGACGCCGGGCGGTTCATGGGGGCGACCTTCGACCCGTCGGGCCTCTACCGTTTCATGGCGGCCGGCCGGATGTTGGACGCTGAAGGTCTCACCACCTCGGCGATCGCCGCTCACGTGCGCGGCCTGCAACGGACCCTGGTCGACCGGATCGCCGTCGGCGCGGCGGGGCCGCTGAAGCAGGCCGTGGTGCTGAACCCGCCGGGCCAGGGTCCGCAAGCCCGCTTCCTGGCCCTGCGCCATCCTGAAGCCCCGGCGTGGAAGCAGGCGCTGGCGACCCGGAGCGTCGTGGTGGACGTGCGCGACGACGTGTTGCGGATCGGCCTTTCGATCTATCACGACGAGCGGGATCTCGAGACGTTCTGCGCCGCCTGCGGGGCGCTGACCTAAAGCTTCACGACGATCCCGCGGCGGTCCATGACGTAGCCCAGCAGCCAGCAGACCAGCATGTAGGCGATCGCGCACAGCAGCGAACCCAGCGCGCCCGGCGTCGCGGCCTGGAACACGTGAATCCCGACCCACTCGTATGGCCCCACGCCCGGCGCGACCTCGATCATGTTCAGCGAGACGATGAACAGTTCCGAGAACAGGTAGATCACCAGCGGATTGAGACCGAACACCTGGAAGAACCGCGTTGCGGCGTTGGGCTTGCGCCCCTCCAGCAAGGCGGTCAGGGCCGCCAGCAGCACAAGGTCGATGCCGACAGTCAGCAGGACGAAGCTGCTGGTCCACAGTTTCTTGGCGATCGGGAAGGCCAGTCCCCAGGCCAGGCCGCCGGCGATCAGGAGCGCGCCGGCCAAGGCCATGCGGATCACGGCGGGGCGAGCGTCGGTCGCCGCCTTCAGGAACCGCGCCGCCAGATAGCCGGCCAGCACATTGACCGTCGACGGCAAGGTTCCCAGCAGGCCTTCGGGATCGAAGCCGCCGTCCTTGCGATAGAGGTGGTTCTGGCCAATGAGCCAGAGATCCAGGTGGGTGCCGGCGTTGCCCAGTTTCGACAGCGGGTCGGCCGGGTCCCCGAGGGTCAATAGGATCGCCCAGTACCCCAGCAGCAGCACGACCGACAGCGCGACGATCAGGCGCGGCGACAGCCAGCGCACGGCGAAGGCGGCCAGCACGTAGCAGAGCCCGATCCGCTGCAGGACGCCCATCACCCGCGTTTCCGAAAACGGGATCAGCGTCCAATGCCCGTCCACGTTCCGGAAGAACGGGAACCAGTACATCAGGAAACCGAGCAGGAAGATCAGGGCTCCGCGCCGCAGCATCTTGGCCATGAACTCCGCCGTGGGGATTGGCCGCGAAAAAGCGAAGGCCATGGAGCAGCCGACCGCGAACAGGAACGAGGGGAACACCGCGTCCGCCGCCGTGAATCCGAACCAGGGCGCATGGACCAGCTGGGTGTAGGCATCGGCGCCAGGACCCGCGGTGTTGACGACGATCATCAGGCAGACCGTCAGCCCGCGGAAGACGTCGAGGGACAGGAAGCGTGCGGGCTTGGTCATCCGTTCCGGTTCTTTCTGGCTTCGTCGAGGCGGGCGATCAGGGCCTGCACGCCGCCGACCGGATCAGCCGGCCGCTCACGGCGGTAGACGGTGTCGGCGGCGACCCAGGCCCGCTCCCAGGCGATGGCGTCACGGGTGACGACGGCCTCGTCGAAGGCGCCCGTTCCCGCCGCCCTCAGGGCGTCCAAGAACCGCGACCATCGCGGCAGGTAGAAGTCGCGATACAGACCCTGCCAGGCCTTGGACGCATAGTCGTTGAGGTTGCCTTCACCGCCCCAGATCGTGACCTGGGCCTTGGCGTTGGCGACATAGGCCGCGGCGTCGGCGGGCGTGTCGCCATAGGCGCGGGCGTCGTCGATCCAGGTGGCCAGGGTCTCGGGCTGGACGCCCAGCAAGGCGTCGATCGAGAGCGCCAAGGCTTCGACGGCGCGGCGCGCCCGGTCGCCCGCGGCGGCGTCGCCCCGGCGATAGGCGGCCACGGCGGCTTGTAGCTGATCGTCGATCTCCAGGCTGGCCAGGTGCCGGACGGCGTCGACCAGATCCAGCACGAACAACGGCTGACCGGCGAAGACGCGCGCCTGGGCGGCCAGGGCGCGAACCGCGGCGTCCAGCTGGGCGCGATCGCCGGGATGGCCCGGGAACTCGCCGATCGTCGCCGTCGGCCTCTTGAAGAACAGATAGGCGCCGGCCTTGCTCTTCCACCAGCGCGGCGACCAGTAGCGGCTCGAATAGGCGGCCTGGACCAGCTGGTCCATGGCCGCGTCGAGCGCCGGCGTGGTGCGGCCGTAGCGCGCACGGGCGTAGGTCGACAGCCAAGCCGACTGCGTCTCCTGGCCTGCGCTCCAGGCCAGGTCGTAGGCGGCTTCATAGACGATCGAATTGTTGTGCAGCCCCTCGGGGAACATGCCGAACCCCGCCAGCCTGCCCGTATCGGGATGGCTTGCGATCGCGGCCATGTCGCGACGGTAGTAGCCGAGGTCGCCATAGACCGGGTTGCTGCCGCCGTAATTATGCACGTAGCCATAGATCCAGGGCTTGCCGCCGAAGGCCTTGGCGTTCTTCCAGACATCCGGATAGCGGTCGTTGCCGATGTCCAGGACCATCAGCTTGTCGTCGGGCACGAGGCTCAGATAGGCCGAGATCGCCGACGGGTCCCAGAAGTGGCTGTCCGCGCCGAACAGCCAGCCCTGCATCACCCACACCGCGTCGGGGCGAGCCTGGCGGATCGAGTCGTAGATCGCCTTGCCGTAGGCGGCCAGGCGCTTGGCTTTCAGGGCCGGATCGATCTCGACCTTGGCCTTGGTCGCGGCGGCGTTGGCGACGCCGTCGCCGTATGCCGCGTCCCGCGCGTCCGCGCCGTCGGCGTTGATCGGCGGCAGCATCTCGTTGAACGAGTCGGCCAGGTAGTAGGTCCCCGCCCCGTAGGTCTGGGTGTAGAGCGCCAGGAAGCGGCCGGCGATCCGGGCGAACAACGGGTCGGCGGGATCAAGCCAATAGGTCTCGTGGAAGCCCTCCCAGGGCCGCATCCGATAGATGCGGGCCTTCGGATGCTTCTGGGCGAAGGCCTTGGGCACGTAGCCGCCGAAGGCCGGCAGGATCGGCGTCATGCCCAACGACCGCATCCGGCCCAGGATGCGGACCTGCAGGTCCTTCTTCTTGTCCATCCAGCGGCTCGGCAGCGGTGCGCTATAGCCCTCGATATTGCCCATGCGCTGCCAGGGCGTGAAGGCCGGGCCGGAGAAGTAGGCGGCGAGCTCGGCTTCGGTCAGGCCGAACTCGCGCCACAGCGCCCGCCAGACATGCTCCTGGCCTTCCATGGCCAGCGGCATGTCGACGCCGTGCGCCGCCATCCAGTCGATCTCGCGCGTCCAGCGCGCCCAGCCCCACCACGGGGTCGTGTAGCCGTAGGTGCAGGTGTTGAGATAGGCGCGATGACCGAAGGGGCTGGCGACCCGGCCGGTGTCGGCGTCCGGCAGCCGCGCCGGCAGGTCGACGCGGTCGCCCTCCCAGCTGACATGAGCCAGGCCGGCCTGGCGAAGATAGGCATAGGCGCCGCGAACCAGGGCGACCGGGCTGTCGCCGGTGATCGAGACCTTTCCGGCCTTGCCGCTCACCGCGTACCAGGGGTGAACGCCACGAGGCGCCAGATCAAGGGCCGCACCGCCCAGGCGCTTGCCGAACAGGCGCTCGAGGCTGGCGCGCGCCGCGGCGGTTCCGCCGACCTCGCCCGTGGTCGCGGAGGCGAAGGACGGCGCCGCCGTCAGGGCCACGGCGGCGAGGGCCTGCTTGAGAGTTTGGCGACGCGAAGGCCTGGGCGACATCGGAACCTGCTCGTGAGGACGTCAAGTGAACGAAAATCCGACGGTCGCCCGTCGCCCCGTCACCGCATGGTGGGAATGACAAAGCTCTGGTCCAGCACCACCCCGCCCTTGGGCCAGCGTTGGGTCACGGTCTTGGTCCGCGTATAAAAGCGCACGCCGTCCATGCCATACTGGTTGAGATCGCCAAAGCCCGAACGCTTCCAGCCGCCGAAGCTGTGATAGGCGACCGGCACTGGGATCGGCACGTTGATCCCGACCATGCCCACCTCGACCTGGTCGGCGAACTCGCGGGCCGCGTCGCCGTTGCGGGTGAAGATCGCCACGCCGTTGCCGTACTGGTGCCGCGAGGCCAGCAGGACGCCCTCCTCCAGGCTCTCGGCGCGGACCATCTGCAACACCGGGCCGAAGATCTCGTCCTGGTACGAGCGGCTGGTCGGCTTGACGTGGTCGAACAGGGTCGGACCGACGAAGAAGCCGTCCTCGTGGCCCTGCAGGGCGAACCCTCGGCCGTCGACCACCAGTTCCGCGCCCTCGTCGACGCCCATCTGGATGTAGCTTTCGATCCGCGCCTTGTGGGCGGCGCTGACCACCGGGCCGTAGTGGGCGTCCTGGTCGGTGCTGACGCCGACTCGGAGGCCGCCGATCGCGGCGACCAGCTTCTCGCGCAGGGCCACGGCGGTCTTCTCGCCCACCGGCACGACCACCGGCAGGGCCATGCAGCGTTCGCCGGCCGAGCCGTAGGCGGCGCCGATGATGTCGGCGGTGGCCTGGTCGAGGTCTGCGTCGGGCAGGACGATCCCGTGGTTCTTGGCCCCGCCCATGGCCTGGACGCGCTTGCCGTTGGCGCCGGCCCGCTGGAACACCGACTGGGCGATGTCCGAGCTGCCGACGAAGCTGACGGCCTTGATGTCTGGATGGTCGAGGATGGCTTCCACGCAGTCCTTGTCGCCGTGGACCACGTTGAGGATCCCCGGTGGGAGGCCGGCTTCCATCATCAGCTCGGCCAGGCGCACCGGCACGGAGGGATCGCGCTCGGAGGGCTTGAGGATGAAGGCGTTGCCGCAGGCGATGGCTGGGCCGAACATCCACATCGGGATCATGGCCGGGAAGTTGAAAGGCGTGATCCCCGCCACCACGCCCAGGGCTTGACGCATCGAGTAGACGTCGATGCCGGGCCCGGCGCCTTGCGTGTATTCGCCCTTTAGGAGGTGAGGAATTCCACAAGCGAACTCAACGACTTCCAGGCCTCGTTGAATGTCGCCTTTGGAGTCGGCGATGACCTTGCCGTGCTCGGATGACAGCAGCTCGGCCAGCTCGTCCATGTGAACGTCCAGCAGGCGCTTGAACTCGAACATCACCCGCGCCCGGCGCTGCGGATTGGTCGCGGCCCAGGCTGGCTGGGCGGCCTTGGCGTTGGCGATGGCGGCGTCCAGCTCCGACGCCGAAGCCAGGGCGACCCTGGCCTGCACCTTGCCGGTGTTGGGATCGAAGACGTCGCCGAAGCGGCCGGACGTGCCCTCGACGGCGCGGCCGCCGACGAAGTGGGGGATGCTGCGCATGCCGCGCTCCTTCTCGAATGGGTCGGGGATCACGCTTGCCGCATGATCCAGTCGTGGGCCGGGTCGTTGCGGAAGATCCACTTCCGGTGCGGGCCCGCCATGACGTTGAGATAGTAGAGGTCGTAGCCGTGCGGGGCGCCGACGGGATGGTAGCCGCGCGGCACCATCACCACGTCGCCGTCCTGCACGCAGACCGTCTCGTCCAGGCTGCGGTCGTCGGTGTAGACGCGCTGGAAGGCGAAGCCCTGCGGCGGGTTCAGCCGGTGGTAGTAGGTCTCCTCCAGCGCCGTCTCCTCGCCCTCGGCGGCGGTGTCGTGCTTGTGCGGCGGATAGCTGGACCAGTGGCCGCCGGGGGTGATCACCTCCACGACCAACAGGCCCTCGGCCAGCGCGGTTTCAGGCAGGATGTTGCGGACCAGGCGCGTGTTGGTTCCCTTGCCTCGTGTTTCACGCGGCATGTCGACCTCGGCGATCAGCCGCGCCCGCCCGCCCGGCTTGCCAGGCGCGGTGCAGAGCGCCAGCTCGACAGCGCTCGCGGCGGTCACGGCGTAGGTCGTAGCGGCCGGCACGTAGACGGCGCCCGGAGCCCTGTCCTCGAACACGCTGGTCCGGCCGCCGATGGCTCCGAACGACACGTCCCCGGCGGTCACCTCGGCGGTCCCGCTCATCACGACGACGCAGGTTTCCCGCCCGGGCTCGGCGCCGTCAAAGGTCTCGCCGGCCGCCAGCTTGATCACCCGGAAGCCGACATGGGTCCAGCCGGCGCTCTGCGGCGTGATTTCAAGGACGGAGCCCGACGGGTCGGGGGCGTGGGGACGGACGAGAAGCTTGCTCATCACGCCGCCCTCAGTCCCGCCGCCGCCGCTTCCTTCTTCAGCGTCGCCAGGCCAATCTCGCCGTATTGGCGCGGATTGGCGACCGCGGGATCCTGCTCGGCCTCGACGATGATCCAGCCGGAATAGCCGATCTCGGCCAGGGCTTTCATCACGGCGGCATAGTCCAGCGAGCCGTCGCCGGGCACGGTGAACATGCCGGCCAGAACGCCCTCCAGGAAGCTGCCGCCGCCGTCCGCGACGACCTTGCGGAAGACCTCGCCGCGGATGTCCTTGCAATGCACATGGGCGACCCGCTCGGGGTGCGCGCGGATCACCGACACCGGATCCAGGCCGCCGAGGGCTGCGTGGCCGGTGTCGACGGTCAGGCCGACCGACGGACCGGTGTTGGCCAGGAAGGCTTCCAGGTCCTCGGGCCGTTCGACGACCGTGCCCAGGTGATGGTGATAGGCGAACTTCAGGCCCTGATCCTGGATGTAGTCGGCCACCTGGGTCAGGCGCGCCCCGAATTCCTTCCAGCCCTCGGCGTCCAGGCGCGGGGTCGCCGACAGCGCCTTGGACTTGTCGCCATGGATGGCGTTGCTGGTCTCGGCATGGACGAAGACGGTGCAGCCCATGGCCTTCAGCAGATCGAGGTGCGGCTGCAGCGCCGCGATCTCGGCCTCGGCCGACTGCACCAGCAGGTTACCGCTATACCAGCCGCCGACCAGCTCCAGGCCATAGCGGTCCAGCAGCGGCTTCAGCACCGCCGGGTCGCGCGGGAAGACGCCGCCCAGCTCCACGCCCGTAAAGCCGATCGCCTGGCAGTCGGCCAGCACGCTCTCCAGCGGGGTGTCGCCGCCCAGCTCGGGCATGTCGTCATTGATCCAGGCGATGGGGCTCACGCCGAAACGGATGGTCATGGGCGTCTAGTCTCCCGTACGCTGCTGCTTGATCTTGTCTTCGTAGTCGACCCGGGCGGCGTTGACGGTCGGGCGCACCGAGACTTCGGGCACCGCGACGTCCCACCAGGCGCCGCCCTGCGTGGTCGGCATCGGGTCGGTGTCGATGACCACGACATAGGTCCGGTCGCTGGCCTTGGCCCGCTGCAGGGCGGCCTCGAGTTCGGCCAGGCTGGCGACCTTCTCCGACCGCGCGCCCAGGCTCCCGGCATGGGCGGCGAAGTCGATGTCGGGCAGGCTCTGGTGAACCGTATCGGCCAGCAGGTTGTTGAACGCCGCGCCGCCGATCGCGGCCTGCAGGCGGTTGATGCAGCCGAAGCCGCGATTGTCGAGCACGGTGACGATCAGCTTGGTCCCCAGCATCACCGAGGTGGCCAGTTCGGAATTGAGCATCAGATAGCTGCCGTCGCCGACCATCACATGGACCTCGCGGTCCGGCGCGGCCATCTTCACGCCGACGGCGCCGGCGATCTCGTAGCCCATGCACGAGAAGCCGTATTCGACATGGTAGCCGCCTGGCGCGCGGGTCCGCCACAGCTTGTGCAGCTCGCCCGGAAGGCCGCCGGCGGCGCAGACCACGACGCTGTTTTCGGACGAGGCCCGCCACACCGCGCCCAGCACCTGGGCGTCGGTCGGCAGCGGCCGGTCGTCGGCCTTGGTCGCGTCGTCGAAGACGGCGTTCCAGCCAACCACGCCGCCGGTCGCCTTTTCGGTCCAGGCGGCCAGCGCGCGCCAGCCATCCAGCGGCTCGGACAAGGCCTCGACCACCGCCAGGGCGTCGCCGACCACGGCGGCCGCGCCGTGCTTGTGGGCGTCGTGCGGCGCCACATTGATCTGGACCAACTTGCGCCCCTCCGCGCCGAACAGGGCGCGCGAGCCGGTGGTGAAGTCCTGCAGGCGCGTGCCGACGCCGATGACGAGGTCCGCTTCCTCCGCCGCCGCCACCGCCGCGGTCGTGCCGGTGACGCCGATGGCGCCCAGGTTCAGCGGGTGGTCCCAGGCCAGACTCCCCTTCCCGCCTTGCGTCTCGGCGACCGGCAGTCCGGCGCGGGAAACGAGATCGGCCAGGGCCGCCTCGGCGCGGGCGTAGAGCACCCCGCCCCCGGCCACGACCAGAGGCCGCTTGGCCGCCTTGATCAGCGATACGAGCTCGGCCAACTCGCGCGGATCGGGTCGCGGCGCGCGGATGCGCCAGACCCGCTTGGCGAAGAAGGCTTCCGGATAGTCGAACGCCTCGGCCTGAACGTCCTGGCAGAAGGCCAGGGTCGCGGGGCCGCAGGTCGCCGGGTCCAGCATGCCGGCCAGGGCGCGCGGCAGGGCGTCAAGGATCTGTTCGGGCCGGGTGATGCGGTCGAAGTAGCGCGACACCGGCTTGAAACAGTCGTTGGCGCTGACCGTGCCGTCGCCGAAGTCCTCGATCTGCTGGAGCACAGGATCGGGCCGGCGGCTGGCGTAGACGTCGCCGGGCAGGAACAGCACCGGCAGGCGATTGACGTGCGCCAGCGCGGCGGCGGTGACCATGTTGGTCGCGCCGGGACCGATCGAGGTGGTGCAGACCATGGCCCGCTCGCGCCGGGACTGCTTGGCGAAGGCGATGGCCGCATGGGCCATGCCCTGCTCGTTGTGGGCGCGCCAGGTCGGCAGCACGTCGCGGACGCCGTGCAGCGCCTCGCCCAGGCCGGCGACGTTGCCGTGGCCGAAGATCGCCCAGACGCCCGCGAAATAAGGAACCTCGCCCTGCCCGGTCTCGACATGCTGCGCGCAGAGCCAGCGAACGGTCGCCTGAGCGGCGGTGAGACGAACTGTAGCCATGTTCAGGCCGCCTTCTCCGCGGCGCCGCGCAGGCGCCTCCACGCGTCGACCAGCACCTTGAACTTGCCGACCAGCGCCGTCACGGCCGCCTCGTCGTCGATCCGGTTGGCCAACCACTCGCGGGCGATATCGTAGAAGATGGTCCGGCCGACGGCGAAGCCTTTGACGATCGGAATCGGGGCGACGACTTCGAAAGACGCCAGAAGCTCGTTCTCGGGCGCCGACAGGCCCAGCAGCACCACACCGCGGCACAGGGGATCGTTCTCGGCGATGGCGGTCTCGATCTCGCGCCAGGCGGCGGGATCGGTCAGCGGCTCCAGCTTCCACCAGTCAGGCCGGATGCCCAGACCGTAGAGCCGGCGGACGCCGCGCGCCACCGTATGGCTGTCACTGGGCATGCCGCTGGGAAGGATCAGCTCGACCAACAACTCGTGGCGCGTCTTGCGGCACGCGTCGAACAGGCGAAGCAACTGGCGCTCCTGGCGTTCGCGCAGTTCGATCTCATCGTCGGGATGGTAGAAGACCAGGCACTTGACGACCTGGCCCGCGGGCCATTCGACCAGTTCGGTAGCAACGTCGGCCGAGCTCTCGAACTCCAGCGGCCGTGACTTGGGCAGCTCGATGGGACGGGCGATCCAGTAGTCGTGGTCGGCGGCCTTGGCCAGGGCGTCGAAGCCGAAACGGCCGTCCAGCAGCATGCCGAATCGCGCCTCATCGCGGCCCGCCACCTGCTGCACCGCCCGCAGGGCCAGGGTCTTGAAGTGCGGAATACGCCCCGGATCGCCGCCGGTCTCGGCGATCAGGTCCAGGAACTGGCTGCGGTGGTCAACGGCCAGGACGGTCAGTTCGTCGTAAACCCGCTCGCGGGTCGTGGCCCAGTGGATATGCTCCAGCTCGATGTCCTCGCGCAGCCGGAACGGCCGCTGCCGATCGCTCAGGAAGGCCTGCAGCTCGACCCAGGTCGGCATGGCCGGAGTACAGCCGTGTCGCGAGACGACGATAGCCCCGCAGGCGTTGCCCCACTCACAGCAGGTCTCGACGCTCTCATGACGCAGCCAGCCGCGCAGGAAGCCGGCCATGAAGGCGTCGCCCGCCCCCAGCACGTTGAACACCTCCACCTTGAAGCCCCGGGCGCTGACGCCCTCGTCCAGACTTTCGGGGATCGCGCCAGGGAAAGCCACGCAGCCGTCAGGACCGCGCTTGCAGACCAGCAAGGCGCCAGGAGCGCCTTTCCGGATCGCGCGCAGGGCCGCGACGGTGTCGGTCGAGCCGCCCAGGATGTGGATCTCTTCTTCCGTGCCGACGATCAGGTCGCACAGCGCCACGACCTCCTGCAGCTTGGCGGTGACCTGCTGGTTCTCGACGAACCGGTTCTCGCCGGCGTCCTTGCCGGTCAGGCCCCACAACACCGGGCGGTAGTCGATGTCGAAAGCCACCCGGCCGCCGGCGGCCTTGACGGCGCGCACGGCCTTCAGGCTGACCTCGTAGACGTTCGGCTGCGACAGGTGCGTGCCGTTGATCAGCACCGCCCCGGCGCTGGCGAACCAGGCCTCGTCGACGTCCGACGGCTGCAGCGCCATGTCGGCGCAGTTCTCGCGGTAGAAGATCAGCGGAAAGTTCACCCGGTCGCGGATGCCCAGGATCACCAGGGCCGTCAGGCGGTCCGGGTCGGACAGCACGCCGGCGACGTCGACCCCCTCGCGCTGCAGCTGCTCGCGGATGAAACGGCCCATGTGGTCGGCGCCGACTCGGGTCAGCAGGCCCGTCTTCAACCCCAGGCGCGCCCCGCCGGCGGCGGTATTGGTCGGGCTGCCGCCCAGATACTTGGAGAAGGACGCCATGTCCTCCAGCCGCCCGCCCACCTGCTGTCCGTAGAGGTCGACGCTGGATCGGCCCACGGCGATCAGGTCAAGGGTCTTTCCGTCCTGGGCCATGCGGTTCCACGTCACTCACGGGCCGGCTCCCTACCGGCGATATGAAACGCATATTCCAACATCAGAATACCCGCAATATCCATTTCATTCTTACTAGGAATGGAACGGACGGTTCAACCGGCGCCGGCCCTGGCCTTCTTCTTGCTGGCCGTGAAGGCGAAACCGATCACCAGGGCCTGGGCCAGGCAAATCGAAGCGGCGAGCGAGCGGAAGGTCCTCACCTCCGACTCGCGCACGTGCAGGACCAGGCTGGCCGGCTTGGCGATCGGGCTGACCAGGCTGTCGCTGATCGACAGGATCCTGGCCCCGCGCTGCCCGGCCATCTCGACGGCCTGCACGGTTTCTTCCGCATAAGGGTGGTAGCTGACCGCAATCAGCAGGTCCTTGGGACCGATGGTCTGAACCTGCTGCTTGGTCAGGCCGGCGACGCCGTCGATGAAGAGCGTACGCTTGTTCAACTGCTGCAGCGAATAGGCCAGGTACGAGGCCACGGGAAAGGAACGGCGGAAACCGACCACATAGACCGTCTCGGCCTTGTCGATCAGGGACACGGCCCGGGCCATGTCCGCTTCGCTGACCGTCTGGTTGAGGTTCTGCAGGGCCAGGGTGTTGCCCTCGACGAACTCGGACAGCACGTCGGCCCCGCCCTCGGGCTTCTTGGCGACCGCCTCGTTGAAGTGGCGCACGCGCTCGCCATAGCCAAGACCCGCGTGACCCGACAGCAGGCCGTCGCGGAACAGCCGCTGCATCTGGCTGGCGCCGGGATAGCCGAAGCTCTTGGCGAACCGGACGATCGCCGAGGGCTGCACGCCGCAGCGCTCGGAGATCACCGCCAGGGTTTCCAGCGCCATCTCGTTGGGCTCGTCCAACACGTAGCGCGCGATCTGCTGCAGTCGCTTGCTGAGCGAGTCGTAGCGTTCGAGGATCGCCGCCCTCAGTTCATCGGCGCTGGCCGGCGCATTGGCGGCCATGATCTCTTCGGTCATCCGACCCCCGATACAATTCGTCCAACTTTAGAATATCCGTTCCGCACGCAAACGCCAGAGCCTTGCTCGCGCCGAGCAAATTCCACTTTTGCTGTAGAGGGAATTTCCATTCCAAGTTACACGGGGTCGAAATTCCGGCCACGTCAGAGCCGGATGAGGGAGCAGTATGATCCAGGCGCTTTTGAACGGTAGTCCGAAGCGGATCGTTCCGTCCGTGCTTGCGCCAGTCTGGCCACGAGGCGCCGCCGCCACGTTCCCTTCCCGCCCTGCTTTCCTGAGACCATGAAGGTTCCCATGCACGATATCGCGATCCTGGGGGCGGGCCGCATCGGCCGCATCCACGCCAAGAACGTCGCCGGCCAGCCGGGCCTGCGGCTGAAATATGTGGTGGATCCGGTCGCTGCGGCCGCCGAAAGCCTCGCCGCCGAAACAGGCGCCAGCGTCGCCGACCTCGACACCGCCCTCAACGACGCGTCGGTGACCGGCGTGATCGTCGCCAGTTCGACCGACACCCACCTCGACTACGCCCTCAAGGCCATCGCGGCGGGCAAGGCGGTGTTCTGCGAGAAGCCGATCGACCAGGACCTGGCCCGCGCCCGTTCGGCGGCCGGCGCGCTGGGCGGCCAGGGCGTAAAGCTGTTCCTGGGCTTCAATCGCCGCTTCGACCCGAACTTCCAGGGCCTGAAGGCGCAGCTGTCGGCCGGCGTCGTCGGCGCCCTGGAAACCGTGCACATCACCAGCCACGACCCGGCCCCGCCTCCGGTCGCCTATGTCAAGGTGTCGGGCGGCCTGTTCAAGGACATGGCCATCCACGACTTCGACATGGCGCGCTGGCTGCTCGACGAGCCGGTGACCGAGGTCTACGCCGCCGCCAGTTGCCTGGTCGACCCGGCGATCGGCGAAGCTGGTGACGTCGACACCGCCAAGATCATCCTGCGCACCGCCTCGGGCAAGATCTGCGTGATCAGCAACAGCCGCCGCAGCGGCTACGGCTACGACCAGCGCATCGAGGCGTTCGGCTCCAAGGGCCTGGTCCGGGCCGACAACGTCATGGAGAGCACCGTTTCGGTCTGGAGCGAGGCCGGCGCGGCCACCGACGCGTTCCAGAACTTCTTCCTCGATCGCTACGCCGAGGCCTACCGCCGCGAGATGGCTCACTTCGCGCAGATCATCCGCGGCGAGGCCCTGCCGTCGGTGGGCTATGTCGACGGCGTCGAAGCCCTGGCCCTGGCCGAGGCGGCCGGCCAGTCGGCCAGGACAGGCCAGGTCGTAAGGCTGTAGCCTCGGCAGGGGGAAGAAGCGCCTTAGGGCGGCGTGACGGGGAGGCCGAACGCATGGCGCGACGGCCTCCTCAGAGCGAAATGAAACACAACTTCCCAGACATTCTTGACATGGAATTTATATTCCATTCTTGTGTCAAAGAAAAACCGGGCGATGCTCCACGCTCGATAAACATGCCATTAGAGAGTCGAGAAACGCCATGAACCGCACCCCGACATCGCGCCGGCGCTTCCTTGGCCTGGTGTCCGGACTGGGGCTGACGGCGGCGGCCGGCGGAGTGCTCGGCGGCTGCGCGCGCGGCGGCCAGGACGCTTCCGAAGTCGTGGTCAGCTTCAACGATCTTTCCCAGCCTTTCTTCGTGGCCATGCGCCGCGAACTCGAGGACGAGGCCGGCAAGCTGGGCGTCAAGGTCCAGGTGCTGGACGCCCAGAACAACTCCTCCAAGCAGATCGCCGACCTGGAGGCCGCCGCCGTGCAGGGGGCCAAGGTGGTGATCGTCGCCCCGACGGACTCCAAGGCGCTGGCGACGGCGGCCGACGAACTGGCCGAACAAGGCGTGGCGGTGATCTCGGTCGACCGCAACATCGTCGGCGCCAAGTCGCCCGTGCCCCATGTCGGGGCCGACAACGTCGCCGGCGGCCGCGCCATGGGCGACTGGGTGGTCAAGACCTATCCGGCGGGCGCGCGCGTGGTGGTGATCACCAACGACCCCGGCAGTTCCAGCTCGATCGAGCGCGTCAAGGGCGTGCACGAAGGCCTCGCGGCCGGTGGCGCGAACTTCAAGATCGTCGCCGAGCAGACCGCCAACTCCAAGCGCGACCAGGCCCTGACGGTCACCCAGAACGTGCTGACCTCGATGCACGATACGCCGCCTGACGTAATCCTGTGCCTGAACGACGACATGGCCATGGGCGCCCTGGAGGCGGTGCGCGCGGCCGGGTTCAGCCCGGACAAGATCAAGGTCCTGGGCTTCGACGCCATTCCCGAAGCCCTGGCCCGGATCAAGGCCGGCGAGATGGTCGCCTCGGTCGAGCAGAACCCGGGCAAGCAGATCCGCACGGCGCTTCGCGAAGCCGTGGCCAAGATCAAGACCGGCGCGGCGCCCAAGAGCGTCAGCCTGACTCCGGTGCTGATCACCAGCGCCAACCTTGCCGAGGCCTCGCGCATCTCGGAAGTGAAATAGCCCTGCGGCGGATGGTGTGATGACGCTTCTGGACGTCAGCCAGGTCAGCAAGAGCTTTCCCGGCGTGCGCGCCCTCGACCGGGTTCGGCTCGAGGTCGGGCGCGGCGAGGTCCACGCCCTGCTGGGCGAGAACGGCGCGGGCAAGTCGACCCTGATCAAGATCCTGTCGGCGGCCCATGCGGCCGACGAAGGCGTCGTGACGTTCGACGGCCAGCCCCTTGATCCGCGCGACACGCCTTTGCGTCGCCAGCAACTGGGCATCGCGACGATCTACCAGGAATTCAATCTGTTCCCCGAGCTCAGCGTCGCCGAGAACATGTATTTGGGCCGCGAGCCGAAGCGCCTGGGCCTGATCGACTGGCGAAGCCTGCGCGCCGATGCGGCCGTCCTGCTGGGCGAACTGGGCCTGCCGCTGGATCCCGACGCCACGGTCAGCCGCCTGACCGTGGCCGAGCAGCAGATGGTCGAGATCGCCAAGGCGATGACGCTGAACGCCCGGCTGATCATCATGGACGAGCCGACCGCGGCCCTCAGCAGCCGCGAGGTCGCGCGCCTGCACGCGATCATCGCCGACCTCAAGGCGCGCGGCGTCAGCGTCATCTACGTCTCGCACCGCCTGGCCGAGGTGAAGGCCATGTGCGACCGCTATACGGTGATGCGCGACGGCCGCTATGTCGCCAGCGGCGACGTCGCCGATGTCGAGATCGACGACATGGTCCGCCAGATGGTGGGACGCTCCGTCGAGTTCGTCCGCCGGGTGCGCTCGGGTCCGCCTGGGCCCGTCGTCCTGAAGGTCGAGACCGTGACACCCAAGCATCCGCGCCTGGCGGCGCCGGGCTATCTGAAGGATGTCTGCCTGGAGGTGCGCGCCGGCGAGATCGTCGGCCTGGCGGGCCTGGTCGGGGCCGGCCGCACGGACCTGGCCCGACTCATCTTCGGCGCCGACGCGATCGCCACCGGATCGATCCGGCTGGACGACAAGCCGCTGAAGTTGAAATCGCCCCGCGATGCGATCCGGGCCGGCGTCATGATGGTGCCCGAGGATCGCAAGCAGCAGGGCTGCTTCCTCGACCATTCCATTCGCCGCAATCTGAGCCTGCCCAGCCTCAAGCCGTTGAGCCGGCTGGGCCAGTGGATCGACGAGCGCGCCGAGCGCGACCTGGTCGAGACCTATCGCCAAAAGCTGCGGGTCAAGATGGCCAGCCAGGAGACCCCGATCGGCAAGCTGTCCGGCGGCAACCAGCAGAAGGTGCTGCTGGGCCGCTCGATGGCCCTGGCTCCGCGCGTCCTGATCGTCGATGAGCCCACGCGCGGCATCGACATCGGCGCCAAGGCCGAGGTTCACCAGGTGCTGTCCGACCTGGCCGCCCAGGGCGTCGCGATCCTCGTCATCTCCTCGGAACTGGCCGAGGTCATGGCCGTCAGCGACCGCATCGTCGTGTTCCGCGAGGGCGTGGTCGTCGCCGACCTCGACGGCGAGACCGCCACCGAAGAGGGCCTGATGGCCTACATGGCGACCGGCGTCGGCCGGGCTCCGCCGCCAGGAATGGAACACCGTCCCCAATGACCTCCACCCCGACGCTTTCCCCCGATCCGACGGCCGACCAGGCGACGTCCGCACCCCGCCGGTTCGATCCGCTGGCCTTCGCGCGCAAGCACCGGACGATCCTGTTCCTGCTGCTGCTGGTCGCCGTGTTCGGCGCGGTCAACGAGCGCTTCCTGACAATCCGCAACGCGCTGAACATCCTCAGCGAGGTGTCGATCTACGGGATCATCGCCGTCGGCATGACCTATGTGATCCTGATCGGCGGCATCGACGTGGCGGTGGGCTCGCTGCTGGCCTTCGCCTCGCTCGCCGCGGCCTATGTGGTGACGACGCTCGTCGGCCCCTCCCCGGTCAGCTGGCTGATCGCCCTGGGGATTTCCACCCTCGTCGGCCTGGCTGGCGGCTACGTCCATGGCAAGGCGGTGACCTGGCTGCACGTGCCGGCCTTCATCGTCACCCTGGGCGGCATGACCGTGTGGCGCGGCGCGACGCTGATCCTCAATGACGGCGGCCCGATCTCCGGCTTCGACGCCGCCTACCGCTGGTGGGGCACCGGCGACATCCTGTTCGTGCCGGTCCCGATCGCCGTCTTCGTGCTGGTCGCCGCCCTGGGCCACGTCGTGCTGCGCTACACGCGCTACGGCCGCCAGGTCTATGCGGTCGGCGGCAACGCCGAGGCCGCCCGGCTGTCGGGCGTCAATGTCGACTTCATCGTCACCAGCGTCTACGCCGTGATCGGCGCCTTGGCCGGCCTGTCGGGCTTCCTGCTGTCGGCCCGCCTGGGCTCGGCCGAGGCCGTGGCCGGGACGGGCTATGAACTGCGGGTCATCGCCTCGGTGGTGATCGGCGGGGCCAGCCTGACCGGCGGGTCCGGCGGCGTGGGCGGCACCCTCCTTGGCGCGCTGCTGATCGGCGTGCTGTCGAACGGCCTGGTGATCATGCACGTCAGCTCCTACTTTCAGCAGGTGGTGATCGGCCTGATCATTGTCGCGGCCGTGGCGTTCGATCACTACGCCCGCACCCACAAGGCCTGATCGCGATGCGCGCCCTGAGCGGCCTTTTCCTCGGCGTCGCCCTGGCGGCGCTGCCGCTCGCGGCGCTGGCCCAGACCCCTGCGCCAAATCAGACCGCCCCCGACCTGGCGCAAAAGGCCGATCCGTTCGTCGGCGTCGACGGCGGCGGGGTCGCCGGCGGCAACACCGTGCCCGGCGCGGGCGTGCCGTTCGGCTTCGTGTCGCTGAGCCCCGACACCACCAACGCCGACACCAATGGCTACGACTCCAAAAGCCCGATCATGGGCTTCAGCTACACCCACGTCAGCGGCACCGGCGGCTCGGGCAAGTACGGCAACTTCCGGGTCACGCCGGCGGTCGGCCCTCTGCGGGTCAACCACCTGCACTTCGGCAAGAGCGATGAACAGGCTTCGCCAGGCTATTACAGCGTCGGCCTGGGCAACAGCGACGCCGAGCGGATCAAGGTCGAGCTGACGGCCACGCGCCGGGTCGGCTTCCAGCGCCTGACCTATCCCGCCGTCGCCGAGAGCCAGCTGATCTTCGACGTCGGCTCGGTGGTGGCCATGCGCGGGCGCGGCCAGCGGGTGAGGCTGGCCAAGGTCGAGCTGGTCGACGATCACACCCTGACTGGCGAGGTCACGGTCGAGGGCGGCTGGAATCCCGCGCCCTACACGCTCTACTTCCACGCCGTCGTCGATCGGCCCGCCAAGGCCTTCGGGGCCTGGAAGGCGGGCCAGGGCTGGTTTGAGACCACGCCCGGCCCCGGCCGTTCGGAAGGCGGCGCGCAGGTCAAGAGCCCGGCCAACCGCCAGGGCCTGATGATCGAGTATGACACCGAGCGCGAGTTCTCCAACCGCCTGGGCGCCTACCTCACCTTCGACACCACCACCGACCGCCAGGTACGAATGAAGCTGGCCGTGTCGTTCATCAGCGCCGACAAGGCCCGCGCCAGCCTGGCCGAAGAGATGCCCGGCTGGGACTTCGACGCCTATCGCCACGCCGCCCGGGCGCAATGGAACGACGCCCTGGCCAAGATCCGGGTCGAGGGCGGCTCGGACGAGCAGCAGCGGATCTTCTATTCCGCCCTGTACCGCGCCCACACCATGCCGCACGACCTGTCCGGCGAGAACGTCTGGTGGAAATCGGACGAGCCTCACTACGAGGACTTCTACACCCTCTGGGACACGTTCCGGACGCTGCACCCGCTGCTGACCGTGATCCAGCCGCAGCGGCAGCGCGACATGCTCCGCTCGCTGGTCGACACCTACAAGCACACCGGCTGGATGCCGGATTCGCGCATCGCCGGCGCCAACGGCATGACCCAGGGCGGCTCCAACGGCGACATCCTGGTGGCCGACGCGGTGGTCAAGCGGCTGGGCGGCTTCGACCAGGCGCTGGCCTATGAGGCGATCCGCAAGAACGGCGAGGTCGACAGCGACCAGCCCTTCCTGCAGGGCCGCGTCCTGAAGGACTATCTGAAGCTGGGCTATGTACCGTTCACGGAGACCCGCTCGGCTTCACGTACGCTGGAATACGCCTATGACGACTATGCGATCGGCGTGGTGGCCAAGGCGTTGGGGAAATCCGAGGACGCCAGGCGCTACCTGGCGCGATCGGCGAACTGGAAGCACCTCTGGGACGACGCGCTGGGCTGCATCCGCCCCCGCTCCCCCAACGGCGAGTGGGTCGAGAACTACAGCTGCACCTACGAGTATCCCGACCGTTCGGGCCCGTGGTGGGACGCCCCGTTCTACGAGGGCAACTCGCTGCAGTACTCGACCTACGTGCCCCAGGATGTCGCCGGACTGATGGCCAAGACCGGCGGGCGCGGGGGCTTCGTGACCTGGCTGGACCGCTTGTTCGACGGCCACTACTCGCAGGGCAATGAGCCCGACATCCTGGCGCCGTACCTCTATATCCATGCCGGCCGCCCCGACCGGACGGCCGAGATCGCGCGCCAGCTGATGGCCAAGCACTATCGTCTCGCCCGCACCGGCCTGCCGGGCAACGACGACGCCGGCGCGATGTCCAGTTGGTACGTCTGGAACGCCATCGGCCTCTATCCCAACGCCGGCCAGCCCTACTATTACATCGCCTCGCCGGTGTTCACGCGCAGCACGCTGGCGCTAGAGGGCGGCAAGACCTTCACGATCCAGGCCTTGGCCGCCTCGGAGACCAACCGCTACGTCACGGCCGCCAAGCTGAACGGCAAGCCGCTGGACCGCGCCTGGATCACCCACGCCGAGCTGGCCCAGGGCGGCGTGCTGGACCTGACCATGGGCCCGGCGCCGGCGGGTTGGGCGACGACCTTCGTTTCGCCGCCTGACGGGCGGTAACGCTTTCGCTTCGAGGTTCGACCGGCCGCTGCGGTTTTGAACCGCCGTACGTCCTTCGAGGCTCGCCTGCGGCTCACACCTCAGGATGAGGACTGTGGGTCGCTTCTGAATTCCTCATCCTGAGGTGCCCGCGCAGCGGGCCTCGAAGGACGCACCGAGCCACTTAATGGTTCTCGTGCACCGCCACCTGCTCGGGTAGGACCAGCCTCACGCGGTCGAGGCCGACGCGGCCGGCCCCCGACGTCACCGTGATCTTATGGCGCCCCGGCGACAGCGACGGGCCGACCGTGATCTTCAGCAGGTTGTCCAGCACGCCCTCGGCCCAGGCCGGGGAGCCGACCTTGCGCGGCAGACGCACGTGCTCGACGGCGCCGCCGTCGATGCTGACATCGAGCTCGATGTCCTGGGCCTGGCCGTCGGGGAAGATCGGCAGCACGCCCAGTTGCGCGCGGCGGCCGTCGGAACCGGCGACATCGACGGCCAGGGTCAGGGCGGCGCCCGGCTCGTCGGCCATCATCACGCCGCGGCCACGACCGACGCCTTCGACCAGGCGCCAGCCGGTATTGGCGGCGAACGCCTCGGCCTCGAACACCGGCGAGGCGGCGGGCGCGTTGCCGTCGACCACGGCCAGGAACCTGGCCGGATCAGCGGTGAGGCCGGCGCTCGGCATCGGGATCGGACGGGCGCGATAGATCCGCCATTGGCTGTCGGCAGGCTCCTCCGGCATCAGCCAGCGCCACTTGCCGCCGGCGACCTGGTTGTTGAAGCGATCGGTCAGGGCGGTGATCTCGGCTTGGGCCTCCACGGCCGCCCCGCCGGCCGAGCGCGCCATCGCCTGGTCGCTGTCGACAAGTTCGTTGTACCGCTCGGCCGCAAAGAACCGCATGTTGGCGGCGGCCGAGATGCGGATCGGGAACTCGACCAGCTCGAACCAGGCGTCGGCCTGTTCCGGCGGCACGGAGGCGGCGGTCGCCTTGGTTTCGGCCACCAGCTTGCGGAAGGCCCGAAGCCGGTCGTTGACCTCGTCGGGCGTATAGCTGGACAGGTGCCGGTTCTCGGCCTGGGGCTGCCACTCCAGGTGCTCGGGTCGCCGCTCGAAGTTGAGGCGATAATAGGCGTCCATCAGGTCGGCGGTCTTGCCGGCCAAGGCGGGTCCAAAGGCGCGCCCGCTCCAGTCCTCAAGGAACTGGTGCTGGGTCTTGCCGCGCCAGCGGTCGATGTCCCAGGCCATCTCCAGGAAGTGGCTGGCGCCGATCTCGGCCGGCTTGATGTCGCCGACATTGGCGATCCAGACATTGCGCGCGCCCTTGTCCCAGGCGTGGATCATCTCCTCCTGCACCAGGGCCGGCGGCGTCGTGCCGAGCCATAGGTAGGCCAGCGGATATCCAAGGTAGGACAGATGATAGTAGACCCCTGCCCCGCCCTTGCGCCCCGCCTCCTCGGCGCTGGGGAACTGGCGGATATAGCCGAAATTGTCGTCGGGCCAGACAATGGTGACGTCGTCCGGGACCTTCACTCCCGCCCGGTAGATCTCGAGCACTTCCTTGTAGGGCACGAAGATCTGCGGAACCTTGGTGACGTCCGGCGAGACGTTCCTGGCCAGGAGCTCGCGCTGGTCGGCGATGATCTTGTCGAGCAGGGCGACCTTGTCCTGCATGGTCTTGGGACCGACCATGCCGGTGTCGTGGATGCCCCGCATGCCGAGGGTCCACAGGCTCTCGTATTGCCCGTTCAGCTTGGCGCGCTCTTCCCAATAGGCCTTCACGCCTTCGGGATTGGTCGCGTAGTTGAACGTCTCGGGCGCAGCCTTCCACTCGCCGACATTGTTGCGCAGCATGGCTTCGGCGTGGGACGAGCCCATGACGATGCCGTATTCCTCGGCCAGTTTGGCGTTGGCCGGGTCGGAATTGAACGGCGCGGTCGTGTGGTGCATGGCCGGCCACAAGGTGTTGGCCTTCAGGCGCAGCAGCAGGGTGAAGATCCGGCGGTAGGTCTTGGGCCCGATGTCGCCGCGCTCGGGATCGAAGGTCTTGACCGCCCAGGGATAGAGGCCCCAGTCCTCGTCATTGACGAAGACGCCGCGGTAGCGGACCGAGGGCGGACCGAAACGATGGACGCCCGGGGCGACGAACAGCGTGACTCGATGCTTGGGCGTCACGTCAGCCCACCAGGCCCAAGGCGACACCCCTATTCCCTGCGCCACCTCATAGACACCGAAGGCCGTCCCCCGCCGGTCGCTGCCGATCACGACCAGGGCCTTGTCGACCCCCGGCAACGGTCGGTCGACCGAGGCGATGACGAAGCTCTCCCAGGCGCCGGACAGGCGGGAGACGTCGACCTTCCTCGCGGCGACGATCCGGTCGATCAGCCGGCTGTGACCCAGCGTGCCGACCAGGATCGCCGTCTTGCCGGCAGGCGCGGCCGCCACCGTCGCCTGTTGACCGGTGACGGTCTTGATGTCGTCCGCCAGATCGTCAGCGGCGTGACGGACGACCGCGGCGTCGGCGGGATCGACAATGATGGTCGGCGCACGCCCCGCCTCGACCAGCACGAAGCCGCCCCGCGCCAGGCTGTCGGTGAAGAGGGCCCCGGTTTCGCGACGGCCCTGCGCCTGCACGGCCTGAGCGGCGGCGAGACAAAGAACCAGCGCCAGGGCGCCCCGCCAGATAGACGTCGATCTGTTCATTGGCCCGGGCCTCCCTACGCGTGACAATTCTTCTAGTTTGGACGAGGCGCGATCACGACGCCAAGGCTTGCGATACGATGGCCTCGAACCGGTCCAGCGGACAATCGAACGCCGGCGTGGCCGTGCTGCAGCCCGGGATGAACACAGGCGCCGACAGCGGCGGCGTCGCCTGGGTCAAGGGCGCCGCTTCGCGCAGCTGACGAAGGCTCTGGCCGGTGAAGCGGGCGCGGATCACGCGCACGCCGTCGGCCCGACGCCAGCGCTCGAACACCAGCGCGCCGCCGGGACCGATCTGGTTGGGCTGGTAGCCCGGCAAGGCCCATTCTAGGCGCAGCAGTCCGCCCAGCACCGCCAGGGTGCCGTCATGGCCGGCCACGAAGACGATCCGGGCGCCCGCCGGACCGATCATGCCATCGGAGCCCTCCGGCTCCAGCGTGGCCAGGATCCGTCGCGCCAGCGGACCGCCGAGGGTCTTGGCGACGTAGGGCGTGCGAAGCCGCAGGTCGAACTCCGCCTGGTGCAGGGCGAAAACACCGGTCAGGGCGTCCTCGTCAAAACCCCGCCAACCCCGCCCCGCAAAATCCTGGCCGTCGGCCCACGCCATCAGCAGGCTCTCGGTGACGCCCGACGCGAAGGCCTCCGGCCCCGACAGCGACACAAGCTCCTCACCCTCGGCGAAGCCCGGCTTGGCGTCGAAGATCCGCCGTTTTCCAGGCGACGGCGGGCACGGACCGGCCGAGCACTGCATCAGGAGCGCGTCGAGCCGCTCGATCGCGTCACGATGGCTGGCGCTCCAGGCGGCAAGGTCGCCGCCGGCGCGGCCAGCGACGGCGGCCCGCGCCAGAGCCGGGTCGGCGACGACGACGCCGGCCTTCACCGGTTCGAACATCGGATCGACGCGGCCCTCGCCCACCGTGCCGACTGCGACGGCGCAGCCCGGGGACAGAGTTCGCCCAACCGCCTGGGCCGTGGCGATCGTCCTTTGGGTGACGTTGGCCCAGTAGGAGGCCGCGCCGCAGTCGCCCCGCCGTTCCAACAGACCTTCGGCGACATAATGGTCGTGGAAATAGCCGCCCATCAGCGACGCCAGGGCTTCGCCCCTGGCCGTCAGGTGGCCAGGCGGGACCGAGAACCGAGGCCACGGCCGAGCCGAGGCCTCCTCCAGCCGCTCGGGACTCGACATCGCCGCCCGCACCCCGTGCCGGCTGAGGATCACCACCTTCTCGAGCCGCTCGCCCGGCGCGGCGGCCCGGGCAGAGCCCGCCGACAGGAGAACGAAGGCGGCCAGGGCGGCTCGAAGCAACGGAGTCATCGCGCGGTTCCAGATCTCAGTGGCAGCCAGTTCCGGCGATCAGCTCGACCTCGGCGACCTGAACGTCCTTACCGGCGGTCAACGCCAGCCGATAGCGCGCAAAGGCCTTGGCCTTCAGGGCGAAGGTTCTGGTGGCGTGGCGATGATCGAAACGCTCACCGCGGCGCTCGTCCAGCTTCACCCACCGCGTGCCGTCGAAGCCGCTGAACCGCCAGGCGGTCGGATCGGCCTCATTCGGACCCACGCTGACCGTATAGGCCCTCAGGCAGCTTGCGGCCGGGCGGGTGAACACCGCCGCCTGGCCGGTCGAGGCGGTCCAGACCGTCGAGGTCTTGCCGTCGCTCAGGGCGGGAACATCGGTTGTCGTCGCCAGCACCGCGCCATCATAGGCCCATTGGCCAGGCTGACCGCTCATCGTGAAGCTAAGGACGCCGCCGGCCAGCAGTTGGGCCTGGGAGACGAAGGGGCCCGGCAGCGGCTTTCCGTTCAGGCGGGCGGCGGCGATGTATGGACGGTCCGCGCCGGCGTTTTCGGCGACGATTTCAAGAGTCTTGCCGCCTTCCAGGTGAATCAGGCTGCGAGGGTGGCGCGGCCCGTGCAGATAGAACAGGTCGCTTCCCAGCTTTGGGAACAGGCCCAGGCGGTTGAACACGTAGTTGGAGCTCATCGCCCCGGCGTCCTCGTCGCCCGGATAGGCGGTGTCGGTGAAGTGCTTGAACACCTGCCCCGCCCAGTAGGACGACAGGTCGGCGCGACCCAGGTTATGGAACAACCAGGGCGTGGCGAACGAGGGCTCGTTGGTGATGTCGATCAGGCCGGCGTCCAGCGCGTAGTTGAGACGCTCGTTGAAGCGCACCCGCCCGCCCATCGCCTCGACCAAGCCGTCAAGATCGTGCAGCACGCCGTAGGAATAGATCCAGGCCGTGCCTTCGTAGTAGCCGACATTGTTGTGAACCTTGCCGTCCCAGCCGAGCTTCGGGTCGATGTCCTGGAACTTGCCGTCGGGATAGCGCGGCATCAGGAAGCCCCTGAAGCCGTCGCTCTCCGTCTCCGGATTCCAGATCTTGCGCCAATTCTGCGAGCGCTTGGTCAGCGCCCCGGCCTCGTCGGCATGGCCGGCCTTGGCCGCGACCTGGGCTGCGAAATAGTCGTTCAGCGCGAAACCCAGGGTCGACGAACCCGACTTGGCGCGCTGGTTGTTCGGTTCGGGGCTGAGATCCCCGACGCCGAAATAGCCGCTCTCCAGATAGCGCGGGCGACGACGCTCGAAGGCGTTGAAATGGGTCACGCGCCAGGCGTCGTTCCAGTTGACGCCCTGGGCGCCGCGCAGCGCCGCCTCGCCCAGCACGTTGTCGACCTCGTCCCCGCCCTGCCCGACATGGTAGTTCTGCCCCCCGATGATGGCGGTGTCGGCGGCGCCGAACTTGTCGAAGGTGTGGATCAGCGAATTGAGGTTCGCTGCATACTCGCTGGGCCGCAGCACCGACATCAGCGGGAACAGGGTCCGGTAGGTGTCCCACAGGGTGTAGTGATCGTCCCAGTTCGGGCGGCTCAACTCCTTGGCGGGTTGGTCCAGCGACCGGTCCCGCGGGTGGGTCGAGGCGTGGTAGAACGCCGTGTAGAACCGCCGGGCCTGGGCCTCGGAAAGCCCCGAGACCTCGATCTCGCCCAGACGATCGTTCCACGCGGCCTGGGTCTCCTGGCGTAGGCGGTCGAAGTTCCAGTCCGGGATTTCGCGGTCCAGTAGGGCCTCGGCGGTCTCGGCGCTGGTGAACGACACCGCGACCTTGACCAGCAGCGGCTTGTCGGGAGCGGCCTTGAAGGTCTGCCAGGCCCCCAGGCGCTCGTCCGGGCCTGTCTTGCCTTCCGTGGCGCCGGCCTTGCGATCCTGCTTGTCGAACACCCCCCAGGCGGTGGGCTTCTGGTCGAACTTGGCGACGAACCAGATGTCGATCAGGGCCGGGTTCCAATAGCCCTTGGCCTTGACGTGGCCGACGATCTTCCCCTCGGCGGGAAACAGCTTCACGTCGGCCTGGTCCGAGGCGACCAGTCCGCCCACCTTGCGCGTCACGTCGAAGACCACCTGGGCCTGGTCCGTGCTCGGGTAGGTCAGGCGGTAGATCGCCGCATAGTGGGCCGGCGTGACCTCGACGCGGGTGTCGTAGCGCGAGAGGCGGACGGAATAGGCGTCGGCGGCCAGGACCTCGTCGGCCTTGGGCGACAGATGGGCGGCCTCGTCGAACTGGGCCGGCCCGACCTGAGGCGACAACAGGAACGTGCCATAGGTGGTGACGCCGCCCGACCCTTGCGAATGCAGCTGCGCGAAGCCGCTGATCGGTTCAGCCGCGTTGTAGCCGGCGTTGCTGGGGTTCGGGGTTTCGGGCGATGGATGGATGGAGCCGTTCGGTCGCGTCGGACCGGGGATGGTGTCGCCTTGGTTGTCGTTTCCGAGGCCGACAGTCAGCACGGGGAGCTTGTAGAGCGGCCGGTCGGCCTGCGCCCAGGCCGTCGAGGACGCTGTCAGGAGGGCAAGGACGAAAAGGGGCGACAGGCTCGCGCGAAGTCCGGGCATCAGATCCTCCGGCTACGGAACGAAAGGCCGCCGAACACGTGTCCGGTCGGCGGCCTTCCTGAAATCGAAAATATAGCCGGTCCACGAATGGACCGGCTATCAAGTGCTTCACACGGGGAGAGTGAAGATTAGAAGGTGGCTCGCGCCGTCAGGGTGTAGGTGCGACCGTCATAGTCGACCCAACGCGAGACCTTGGTGTCGTTCTCGTACTCGAACCGCTTGGAGTCGGTCAGGTTGTAGGCGTCCAGCGACAGGGTGAAGTTGTCGGTCACATTGTAGGAGGCCGACAGGTCCAGCTGGCCGCGCGCCCTCACCGAGCGGGCGGCGCCGGTATAGGTGCCGTTGGCGTTCAGCGGGTAGTCCGAGCGATAGTTGTAGACCACGCGCACGCCGTACTTCGGCGTCTCGTAATAGCCGATCATGTTGACGTTGTGCTTGGAGATGCCCGGGAACGGCGCGATCGCCGGGCTCTTGGAGGTGGTGTAGGCGTAGTTGAAGCTGCCGCCGAAGTTCGCCAGGAAGCCCGGCAGGAAGTCGAGGTTCTGCTGGATGTTGAACTCGACGCCCTCGACGGTGGTCGGCTTGTCGAGGTTGTAGGCGCCGCTGGCGTTGACGTGGACCTGCTTGCTGGCGCTGGAGAGGCTGGTGGCGTTGCAGTAGGTGCCGTCCCACGACAGGGCGCCGAAGCCCCAGGTCGAGCCGTCGGCCGGGCAGAGGATCGAGGGATCCGAGGTCGCGGCGATGCGGTTCGTGATGTTCTTGTGGAAATAAGCCAGCGAGATCAGGCCGTTGGGGCGGTTGTACCACTCCAGCGACAGGTCGAAGGACTCGGCCAGATAGGGCCGAAGCTTGTTGTTCCCGATCGCCACCGAGACGTCATAGACGTTGACCGACCCTGAGGTCAGGCTGCTGTTGAGGATCTGGGCCGGGCTGACCTTGGTCGACGGCGAGTACTGGCGCGGGTGCGGACGCACATAGGTCTTGTAGTAGGCGCCGCGCAGGATCAGGTCGTCGGTGACGTCGGCCACGAAGATCGCCGACGGCAGGAAGTAGTGATACTTGTTCTTGTATTCGTCGGTCTTGAACGCCGTGGACGAGCCGATCGAGTCGGTGGGCGGGGTGACCCGGTCCAGCGTCGTGATGGTGTTGTCGGTGTCTTCGTAGCGTCCGCCGAAGTTGCCGCGCACGCCGTGACCGAAGATCTGGGTGTCGTACTTGGCCTGGACGTAGAACTGATTGACGTCGTTCTCGTTGGTGAAGTTCTTGTCGTAATAGCTGCTGTCGGCGTACTGGATGTTGAAGCCCTGGCTCGACAGGCCGCCGCTCTGATAGGGCGTGACCGGACGGACGGCGTTCAGGAAGTCGTGGACGTTCAGGACTTGCCAGTTGCGATTGTAGTCGCCCGCCGAGCCGCCCATGAAGTCGTCGACGAACGGCGCCGTGACCATCATGTTGGACGTGATGTTCTGCGTCTGGGCGCCGTAGGCATAGACTCGGTAGCCGGTCGACACGAACTTTTCGCGCTCGAGACGCACGCCGGCCTGGATGCTCTTGATCGGCCCGAACTTGACGAAGCGCTCAACGTCGAAGGCGGCCGTCTTCACGTCGCTTTTGGCGAAGCTCTCGGTGCCCTGGATCTGGAGCTGGTTGGTCGAGTTGGCCTTCGTGCCATTGTTGTAGAAGGCGGTCGGGTCGCTGGGTCCGCCCCAGGTCCAGGTCTGGCCGGTCGTGAGCGAGTTCTGCGGCGTCGGTGCGGTCGCGTACTTGAAGGCGCCGATGTCATCGAGGCCCGTGGTCAGCGAGCCCGTGATGCCGTTGCCGCCCGCGCGGGTGTAGTTGGCCACGTCGACCTCGGTCTCGACCGAGGCGTTGTAGCCCGACGACGCGGTCAGAACGCCGGCGAGGCGCCAGTCGTCGTTGCTCCAGTCGATATTGCCGATGAGGCCGTCCGACTTCTGGCGCTGTGAGTACAGGCGCGTCGACGACAGCGCGTTCATGTTGGCGAACGAGTAGCTCTCGTACAGATAGCGGCCGTCGTTGGTCTGGATCGGCGTGCCGGTCGGGGTGATCACGGTGCCCGCGCCAGCCGTGGAGGACGGCAGGACGGTGTTGATCAGGAAGTACTGGGTGGTGTCGGGCAGATTGCGATCGGTCTTGAAACCGATCAGGCCAATCTTGGTGTTGTCGTTCGGCTTCCACTCGATGCCGCCCGAACCAGACCAGACTTTGCCGACGTTCATGCGGGTGTACTGACGGATCTGGCTGTTGGCCCAGACGCCGTTCGTGGCCTTGGAGCCGGTGTTGCTGGTGACGAAGGGCGTCGCCGCCGCTTGCGACAGACCCAGGGCCTGGCCCAGCGAGCGGCAGTACGAGGTCGCGCTGGTGGGGCAGGCGGTCGGGGAGAAGTACTGGCCATAGGCGGCGTTGAACTGGGTGGGCGAGAGGCCCGTCATCGCCGAGGTCAGATAGTCGTAGCTATTGAGACGAACCGTATCGCGGCGGAAGTTTTCCTTCTTGTAGGCGATCGTCCCGAACACCGCGAGGTCGTCCGTCAGGTGCTTGTTGTAGCCCAGGGTCGCGGCCGGGGCGTTCAGGTCGCCCAGGGTGTTGTGTTCGTAGGACAGCTTGGCGACGCCGCCGTCCTTGCGCGACAGGGCCGGCGCGATCTGCATGTCGACATTGCCCGAAAGGCCGCCGGACACCGTGTTGGCCATCGGCGACTTCTGAATCACGAAGGCCGAGAAGATGTCGGAGTTGAACGCGCCCAGCGGCGTGCCCTGGTTGTCGCGCAGCAGCGGCGGATAGGCGAACGACTGGCCGTTCAGCGTGGTGCGGGCGTATTCGCCCGGCATGCCGCGCAGGTTGATGGTGGCGTCGCGGCCCTCGGCCTCGCGGTTGATCTGGACGCCCGGGATGCGCTGCAGGGCTTCACCGACGTTCAGGTCCGGGAAGCGGCCCAGGCCATCCGATGAGATGCCGTCGGTGATTTCGATGGCGTTCTTCTTGGCGCGAACGGCGTTGGCGTAGCTCTGCTTGAAGCCGGTCACGACGACCGCGTCGAGCGTATCGCCTTGGGACGCAGCCTGGGGCGCGGCGGCTTCCTGCGCCGCGGCGATGGCGGGCAATCCGCCGATGATGGTGGCCGACAGGAGCGCGACCTTCAGGACGCGCCTCGGGCTGATTTTCACTTGCAACTCGTTTCCCTCCTCGTTGTGGCCATCGCCTTTGGCGGCTTATTGGCCCGACCTTTTCGCGACATCGATTGACACCGAAATTATTGACTGGTCAGGACAATATTTCCGGAACGCCCACCCCCGTGTCGCACCCTGCAGTCAGCTATAATGACGTTGATATCGCTTATCTATTTCATTTAGCTGATTTGGTTTATATATTATTTTTTGTTCGATATCTAGAATTTTTTTTTCATATCCCCACACTGGTCAGGCCAAAATGAAACGCTACAACCGATGGTGAAGAGCGCTTCAGCCAGGCGTTGAGCGCGCCGACGACGGGGTTCGAGAAGACCACTGGACCGAACCCCTGTCCCAGCGGCATATGCGCCCGCCCCTGCTGGCGCTGGCGTGAGAAAACAGATCGAACCCAGCAACGTCGCGGGTCAGGGAGAGACTGGAATGAAGCGAAGCATGGTGCTGGCGAGCATGGCGGGGCTGGCGATCGGCTTCGCCGCCCGGGCGGAGGAAACGCCCCGCGTCCAGCCGGTGCAGGTGGATGCGTCGCGTCCGGACTGGGAGAACCCGGCGGTGTTCGCGCGGGGCAAGCTGGCGGCCAGCGCCACGCACTTTGCGTTCGAGAGCCGCGAGGCGGCCCTGGCCGGCGACATGACCCGCTCGGCCCGCTACCAGTCGCTGGACGGGCCGTGGTCGTTCAGCTTCTCGCCGTCGTCGGACGCGGTTCCCGAAGGTTTCGAGAAGCCGGACTATGACGTCTCGGCCTGGAAGACCATCAAGGTCCCGGCCCTGTGGCAGACCGAGGGCTATGACCAGCCGCGCTACAACAACATCACCTATCCGTTCCCGGCCAACCGGCCGCTGATCCCCCACGCCACCAATCCGGTCGGCTCCTATCGCCGCAGCTTCGAGATCCCGGCCGGCTGGAGCGGCCAGGCCGTGATCCTGCACATCGGCGCGGCCGGCTCGGCCTACCAGGTGTGGGTCAACGGCGTGGAGGCCGGCTATTCGGAAGACTCCAAGCTGCCCAGCGAGTTCGACGTCACCAAGCTGCTCAAGCCGGGCCAGCCCAACATCGTCGCCATCCAGGTCCACCGCTGGTCGGATGGCTCCTACTTGGAGGACCAGGACTTCTGGCGGGTCTCGGGCATCGAGCGTTCGGTCTATCTGAAGGCCGTTCCCAAGGCCGCGGCCAGCGACCTGTTCGTCCATGCCGGCCTGGACAAGGCCTATCGCGACGGGGTGCTGTCGACCGACGTGGCCCTGGCCGCCCGCGACAAGCCGGTCACCGTGCGCATGACCCTGCTGGACGGCGACAACACCGTCCTGACCAAGGAAGCCAAGGTCGCGGCCGGCGCGGCCAGGACCCAGACCCTGGCGGCCACGGTTCCCGGCGTGCGCCCGTGGACGGCCGAGACGCCCAACCTCTACACCCTGCTGGTCGAGGTGCTGGACACAAAGGGCCAGGTGATCCAGGCCACGCCGCAGCGGATCGGTTTCCGCACCGTGGAGATCAGGAGCGGCCGGGTGGCGGTCAACGGCAAGCCGATCGTCATCCGCGGCGTCAATCGCCACGAGCACGATCCGGAGACCTTCCACGTGATCTCCGAGGCCAGCATGCGCCGCGACATCGAGCTGATGAAGCGCAACAACATCAACGCCGTGCGCACCTCCCACTATCCCAACGCCGAGCTGTGGTACGCCCTGGCCGACGAGTACGGCCTCTATGTCATGGACGAGGCCGACATCGAGAGCCACGCCTACATGGGCTGGGGCAACGCCGATCCGTCACAGCGTGACAAGCGCCAGATCGGCTTCGACCCGGCCTGGGAACAGGCCCATGTCAGCCGCGTCATGAACATGGTCGAGCGCGACAAGAACCACCCGTCGGTGATCTTCTGGTCGCTGGGCAACGAGGCCGGCATCGGTCCCAACTTCGAGAAGGCCGCCGCCGCGGCCCGCAAGCGCGATCCCTCGCGCCTGATCTCCTACCTGGGCTGGGGCGCGCGGCCCTGGGAGCACGTGCCCAACACCTATGTCGACATCTATGCGCCGATGTACGACGACGTGACCAAGATGGTCGACTGGGCCACCGACCCCAGCCGCACCCAGCCCATGATCCAATGCGAGTACGCCCACATGCAGGGCAATTCCGGCGGCAACCTGAAAGACTACTGGGACACCATCTACCAGTACGACAAGCTGCAAGGCGGCTTCATCTGGGACTGGGTGGACCAGTCGATGTACCGCTACACCAAGGACGGCCGGCGCTACTGGGGCGACGGCGGCGAATACGGACCCAATCCCGGCGGCGAAGTCGAGTTCGGCGACGGCGTGATCCAACCCGACCGCACGCCCAATCCCCAGTTCTACGAAGTAGGCAAGGTGCTCTCGCCGATCCAGTTCTCGGCTTTTGAACCGGCCACCGGCCGCATCACCGTGACCAACCGCCACGACTTCCGCGACCTGTCGGGCTTCGACTTCGACTGGACGCTGGAAGAGAACGGCGTGGCGATCGCCTCGGGCCAGCTGCCGGCCTTGGCGACCGCCGCCCGCGCCAGCCAGACGTTCGCCCTGCCGCTATCGGCCCTGCCAGCGAAGCCCGGCGCGGAGTACTTCGTCACCGTGCGCGCCAAGGCCAAGGCCGGCGCCGTGCCCCTGACCCCGGCGGGCCATGTGGTCGGCTGGGAGCAGTTCGCCGTTTCGGCGACGCCACAGGCGATGGTCGCTCGCTCGGGCGCGGTGACCCTGTCGGAAACCGGAACATCGGTGACGGCCTCGGCCGCCGGCGCGACCTTGACCATCGACAAGGCCACCGGCCTGGTCGCCGGCTACGCCAAGGACGGCGTCGTCCTGGCCAAGGGCGGCCAGCCCAACTTCTTCCGCGCCGAGACCGACAACGACACCGGCACCGGTCTCGCCGCGCAACAGCGGCCATGGCAGGTCATGACCGAACAGCGCCAGGTGCGCGCCGTGACGACCCGCACCGTCGCCGGGGACCGCCAGATCGTCGTCGACTACGCCCTGGGGGCCGGCGCGGCGCGGTTCACCACCACCTACACCATGGCCGGGGACGGCTCCGTCGCCGTGGTCGGCGAACTCACGCCCTTGAAGGACGACCTGCCGCCGCCCGTGCGCGTGGGCATCTGGTACTCGGTTCCAGCGGATCTGAAGACTGTCGAGTGGTACGGCCGCGGCCCCCAAGAGACCTATGTCGACCGCTACACCTCCGCGCCGATCGGCCTGTGGCGTGGCGCGGTCGCCGACCAGAACCACGACTACATGCGGCCCCAGGACACCGGCAACAAGATCGACGTCCGCTGGATGGAGCTCAGCGGCCGGGGACGCGGCGTGCGCGTGGCCGGCGACAAGCCGCTGATGATGACGGCCCTGGCCTTCCCCTATGAAGACCTCTATCGCCGCCCGCCCGGGACCTGGAAATCCACCGACATCGTTCCGCACGGCGACGCGACCCTGCTGGTGGACGCCGTCCAGTGGGGGATCGGCGGCGACACCACCTGGAACAGCTTCGGCCTGCCGCACATGAAGTACCGCACCCGGCTGGAGCCCACGCGAGTCAGCTTCCGCCTGGAGGCCTTCGCGGGCGCGGGGACATCGCCCGACAAGGCCCGCCCCGCCGAAGCGACGCCGCCGCGATAGCGGTCCATCCGCCTTATCGCCTGCTATGGTCCATCGCCGCAGTCGCCGAGTTCAAGGAGTCTCCATGAAACGTTTCGCCCTCCTCCTCGCCGCCCTGCTCGCCGGACCGGCCCTGGCCGGCGAGCCGATCAGTCCGCGCTTCAACGCCGATCCCTCGCCGCACGCGTTCAAGGGCGGCTACTATCTCTACGCCACCGACGACGCGTCCAATTCGGGGACCTATTGGGACTCGACCACTTGGCGGCTCTACACCTCCAAGGACCTGAAGACCTGGAAGGACGGCGGGGCGTTCCTCGGGGTGTCGGTGTTCAAGTGGGCCAAGCCCGACGCCAAGGCCTGGGCGCCCGAGGCGGCCTATCGCAACGGCAAGTACTACTTCTACGCCCCGGTCGGCGGCGACAAGATCGGCGTGGCCGTGGCCGATCGCCCCGAAGGGCCGTTCCGCGACGCCATCGGCGCGCCGCTGGTCGACAAGGCGCGGGACGCCAACGCCGGGGCCGAACCGATCGACCCGCAGGTGCTGATCGACGACGACGGCCAGGCCTACATGGTCTTCGGCACCCGCGTGCCCAAGATCGTCAAGCTGGGCGCAGACATGAAGAGCCTGGCCGGCCCGATCCAGGACATCGCCGTCACCGGCTTTCCGGCCGATGACCCGAAGAAGACCTACGGAGAGGCGCCCTTCCTGCACAAGCACAAGGGCCTCTACTACTTCAGCTTCTCCACGGGCTGGCCTGGCCAGATCGTCTACGCCACCGCCAAGACCCCGATGGGGCCCTACGCCTATCGCGGCGTGATCCTCGACTACCTGAAGATCTCGACCAACCACCAGGCGATCCTGCAGGACAAGGGCAAGACCTGGTTCTTCTACCACGACGCCTTGTTGCCCGGCGGCGGAAGCCATCGCCGTTCGATCGCCATCGAACCGCTGAGCTATGCGCCGGACGGCTCGATCCTCGAGGTGCGTCCCAAGCCGCCGACGCGATAGTCCCTCCGGTCAAGAGCGCTCCGTGGCGGCCGGTGGCGCCGGGAACACGCTCACGGACCTAGCCTCCGGGAATAGAGGCCTCCACCAGGTCCAGCCGCGCCTTGAGCGGATCGGGGCCAACCTTCACCCCGTCATTGGCGAAGTCGATGATCGTATCGCTCGGGGCGTCGTACTTCGGCCATTCCGGCTGCCCCGCGACGTCCGGTTCGCCCTTGGCGGCGAAGGCGATCCAGTAGGCGTGGGCGGCCTTGGCCGCCGCGGCGTCGGCCGGGGTCAGGGCCGCGCCATAGCGGGCGTCGACGGTGTCGAACACGAACGGGATCTCGGTGGCGTGCGGCGCGCCCCACCAGTCCTTGCGCTGGCTTTCGGCCACATAGGAGAAGCGGTACTGCCAGACCGGCGCGCCCTGGGCTGACAGGGTGCGGGCGATCTTTCGCGACGGCTCGATGAACATCCGGTCGCCGGCCGCCTTCCAGCCGTAGACCTTGATGTCCTCCTTGCCGGTCGGGTCGTAGACAGCCTCGGCGGCGGCGCGCTGGTCGCCGAACGGCGCGAACACCTGGTCGCGGGTCCCGCCGAAGAAGAAGCCGTCGGCGCCGGTGGCGCCGACCATCACCGGCATCTTGCTCCAGGCGCCGGCGGCGTACGCGGCCAGCGGCTCGCGCGCCAGGATCTTGCCGTCGATCATCGGCCCGCCGCCCCAGGTGGGGGTGCCCGCGGTGGCCATGTTCAGGCCGTCGACCACGGCGTCGGCCGGCAGGGCGCGAAGGGCCGCCAGCGCTTCGGGCCCCTCCCCGCTGACGCCGGCCTTGGCGGCGAAGGCCAGGCCCGCGCTCTCGGCCGAGCGCTCGCCATTGGCGGCCCGCAGCGGCAGGGTCGGCAGGAGCCTCGGCCGGCCGCCGCCCGACTGGATGATCGCCTTGTGGAACAGCCCCTTGGCCAGCGGCGAGGTCAGCAAGTCGTGCACCGACACGCCGCCGGCCGATTCCCCAAAGACCGTAACGTTGCCCGGGTCGCCGCCGAACGCGGCGATGTTGTCGCGCACCCATTTCAACGCCGCGATCTGGTCGAGCAGCGCATAGTTGCCCAGCAGCCCGCCGTCGGCGTTCGCGGCGGTCAGGGCCGGGTGGGCGAAGAAGCCGAAGCGCCCGACCCGATAGTTGAAGCTGACCAGCACCACGCCGTCGCGCGCGAAGCGATCGCCGGAATAGACCGCCGGCGAGGAGCCGCCGTTGACGAAGCCGCCGCCGTAGATCCAGACCATCACCGGCCGCTTGGCCTTGGCCTTTTCAGCCCCGGCGGGCGTCCAGACATTGGCGTAGAGGCAATCCTCCGCCGGCTTGACGCCCAGGGGCGCGGCGTCGCCGGGGAACGGGTTCTGCATGCAGTCCGGGCCGTAGGCCGCGGCCGAACGCACGGCCGTCCAGGCGGCGGGCGGCTGGGGGGCGCGCCAGCGCAGCTCGCCCACGGGCGGCGCGGCGAACGGCACGCCCTTGAAGGCGTCAACGCCGTCGGCCTGCCGGCCGGCGATGGGACCGTGGGTCGTCTTGACCACGGGATCCGCGGCGAAGGCCGAGGTCGACACGAGATTGGCGGCTGCGAAGGCGATCAGAGCATGGCGGTGCATGGGGCGCGTTCCTTAGTAGGTCAGGCCATAGTGTATCGGATAGAGCGGTTTGGCGGAGTCGTGAGGGGCGTCCTCGGCCTGGGCCTCGACGGCGGCCATCGACGAGGGCAGTTCGAACGGCAGGCGACCTCGCGGCGCGACCACGCCGGTCAGCGCGTCGAGCAGGGCGTCGTCGCTGGCTCCGAAATCGCCGACCAGGGCCGTGGCCTTGTCCCTGACGTTGGTCAGGATGGCTGGGCGGTCGAGATAGACGCTGACGATGGTCGGAACCTTGGCCGAGGCGGCCTTGATCGCCTCGTAGTCGGCGGCGCCGTCCTTGAACGACAGGTCGCCCTCATGCTGGCGACTGCCGAAGGTGTAGTTCGGGTGCAGGGTCTGGAACGGCGTCACCGTGCGGATGATCGCCAGGTCGGCCTGGGCCAGGTCGGTCACCGGCGTCAGGCCGTGGGCCCTGGCGACCTCGGCCGAGACGCCCATCAGCCAGACCTTACGCCCGGCGCCCTTCAGAGGCAGCAGCCCGTTGCGGTTCTCCAGCAGCGTCAGCGCCCGGCTCTGGGCGGCGCGGCCTTCGGCGACGAAGGCCGGCGCCCCGACGACCGCCTCGGCGGCCTTCGGATCGACATAGGGGTTCTCGAACAGGCCCTGCTCGAACTTGACCGTCAGGATGCGACGCACCGACTGGTCGATCCGCGCCGGCGTGATCTTGCCGGCCCGGACGGCGGCGACCAGTTCGGCGGTGTCCTCGACCCCACCGAACTGGTCGAGCCCGGCATTGACGCCCTTGGCGTAGCGATCGACCTTGCTCAGCCCTTCGACGCCCCAGGCTGTGGAGAATCCTTCGAAATTGGGCGCCTGACCGGTCGGAAAGCCGTTCCGGCAGGTCTGGCCGCAGTCGTTGGTGATCGCCCAGTCCGAGATGACCAGGCCCTTGAAGCCGTGCTCGCCACGCAGAAGGTCGGTCAGCAGTTGCCGGCTGAAGCCCGCCCCGACGGGGTCGAGCGGCTTGCCGTCGAGCGTGACGCCCTGGAGGATCGCGTAGGTCGGCATAACGCCCACGACGCCCGCCGCGAAGGCCTCGTCGAACGGCTTGACGTGCTGGTCGAACTGGCCAGCCGGGAACACGGCGTAGCGGCCATAGTGGTTGTGGCCGTCGAAGCCCTTGGCCGAGGCGCCGTAGCCGACCCAGTGCTTGACCACGGCCGAGACGCCGTCGGCCGCCAGACCCGTGTCGCTGCCCTGGAAGCCCTGGACGTAGGCCTTGACCATGGTCCCGACCAGTACAGGGTCCTCGCCGAACGTGCCGTTGATCCGCGACCAGCGCGGCTCGGTGGCCAGGTCGGCCATCGGCGACAGCGCCTGGTGGATGCCGACCGCGCGATATTCCTTCCGGGCCACTTCGCCGAAGCGCCGGGTCAGGGCGGGGTCGCCGATCGCCGCCAGGCCGGTCGCCTCGGGCCATTGCGAGAAGCCCCCAGCCGTCACGCTGGCGCCGGCGGTGAACTGGAAGTGGTTGCGGGGATCGGTGCTGATCGTCACCGGTATGCCCAGGCGCGTGCCCTCGGCGAGGGCCTGGAGGGCGTTGTTCTGCTCGGCCAGCATCGCCGGCGCGCCCGACAGGCGGGTGATGAAGGTCTCGACGTGGCGCGACTGGATCAGCGGAGCGGCCTTTTCGAGGTCGTAGCCGGCGCCGATCCCGGCGACGCCCAGCGGCCCCTTGGCCGGCACGGTGCCGTGCATCATCGCCCCGGCCTTTTCGTCCAGCGTCATGCGGGCGGTCAGGTCGGCCGCCCGTCGGTCGGGATCCAGCCGCCAGTCCTCGTAGGGCGACAGCTTGCCGTCGCGGTCAAGGTCGCGGAACTTCAGCCCGTCCACGGCGATCATCGCGCCGCCGCGGGAACCCAGGACGGGCTGGACGGGAGCGGCCATGGCGGCTGGCGCCAGGGCGATCGCGGCGGCGGTCAGGAGCAGGCGGCGAAACAGGGGCATGCGGGAACTCGAAACGAGAAAAGAGAGCTCCCGGCGGGCAGGTCCGCCGGGAGCCAGGCAGCAGGTCTAGAAGGTCACGCCCAGGCGCACGCCGTAGGTGCGCGGCGGGGCGTAGAAGTCGGCGTTGCCGTTGGTGGCCAGGCCGGTGGTGGAGTTGGGCGACGAAGCGGTGCGGACGTCCTCGTTCTCGATGTTCCGCACATAGCCCTGCAGGGTCCACCGATCGTCGGCGCTGGCGTAGGTCAGGCTGACGTCGGACTTGGTGAACCCGTCCTGCCTGTTCTGCGTGAAGCCGTGATATTCGAGGTTCTTGCCGCTCTCGTAGTGGGTCTGGACGCGCCCTGTCAGCGTGCCGCCGAAGGACAGGTCCCAGACGTGCTGGTAACCCAGGTTCACGGTCCAGGCCGGGGTGCGGGCCATGCGACAGCCCGAGAAGTCGGTCGAGCGCGGGGCCGCGACGGCGAAGTTGGCCGTGTAGCAGCCCGCCACCGTCGCATTGGCGTTGTTGTTGGCGAAGGCGTCGCCCAGCGGCAGCACGAAGTCGGTGTATTCGGCGTGGATCCAGCCCAGCGTGGCGTCGATCCGGTCGTGCTCGGTCAGCACGAGGTTGCTTTCCAGCTCCAGGCCGTAGACCCGCGCCTTGTCAGCGTTCAGCGTGACCGTGGCGTTCTGGCCGGCGATCACCCCGACCGCCGAGACCTGGAAGTCCTTGTAGTCGTAGAGGAAGGCCGAGGCGTTCAACTGCAGGCGGTTGTCGAGGAAGCGGTTCTTCACCCCGGCCTCGTAGGAGGTGATCTTCTCCGGCTCGTAGGTGTTCTGGCCGACGCCGTCGAAGTAGCCCCCGGCCTTATAGCCGGTGGCGACATTGGCGTAGAGCATCGAGTCCGGCGTGAGGTCGAAGTCGGCGCCGAGCTTCCAGTTGGTGGCGTCCCACTTGGCGTCGGCGACGTTGAGCACCACGGTCGAGGTGATGGCGCCGGCCGCGTTGGTCAGGAAGGTGCCGCCGTTGCGAGCCTTCTGATCCTCAGTGTAGCGCAGGCCCGCCGTGAGCCGCAGGCGGTCCGTCACCGCATAGGTCCCCTGGCCGAACGCCGCCCAGGACTCCGCCGTCACTTCCGGCTGGATGAAGGACAGGTAGGAATTGGTCGCCAGGAACACCCGGAAGTCGACATTGTTGTCTTCGGTGAAGCGGTACAGGCCCACCACCCACTTCAGGTCGCCTGTCTCGCCGCCCAGCCGCAATTCGTGCGACCAGGTGTGGTCCTTGCCCTTGAAGTAGTTGGGCGCGCCGGTGCTGGCGTTCTCGCCGTTGCGGTCCAGGCGCGAGAAGTTGTAGCCCATCAGGTAGGTCAGGGTCGCGAAGCCCAGGTCCCAGTTGGCCTCACCGCCGGTGCTGAAGAACCGGTTGTTGCGATAGAGGTTGACCGAGCAGTTGCAGGTCCACGGATCGCCGGTCACCCGCGCGGTGCCGTAGGTCTGGTCGCCCCCGCCGGCCCCGCCCTGGTGCAGGTAGTCGGCGGTCAGCCGTACCGAGAACACGTCGCTGGGCTTCCAGAGCGCCTGCACCCGCGCCGACTTGTCGTCCTGGTCGTAGCGATCGTTGCCGCCCGTGCCCGGACCGCTGTTGAGAGCGGTGACATAACCGTCGTGACGGCTCTGTTGGAAGGCGGCGCGCACCGCCAGGGTTTCGCCGACCGGAATATTGACCGCGCCGCTGGTGGTCAGGGCGCCGTAGTTGCCGACGTCCACCGATCCATAGCCTTCGTAGTCGCCGAGCTTGGGCTTCTTGGTGATGACGTTGATCGCGCCGGCCGTGGCGTTGCGACCGTACAGCGTGCCCTGCGGGCCGCGCAGCACTTCCACCCGGTCGATGTCGTAGAACAGCGAGCCCACCGACGTGGAGCGCGCGATGTAGATGCCGTCGATGTGGTACGCCACCGCCGGGTCGCCGACCTCGGTGGTGTTGGTGCTGCCGATGCCGCGCAGGAAGATCTGGGCCGCGCCGCCGCCGCTGGAGGTGATCTGCAGGGCCGGCACCTGGCTGCCCAGGTCGACCACTGACTTGATCCCTTGGGACTCCAGCTTCTCGCCGGTCACAGCGGACACGGTCAGCGGCGTCTTTTGAAGATTTTCGCTGCGACGCTGGGCGGTGACCACCACCTCGTCGAGCTGAACCTGGGCTGTATCCTGAGCGTACGCCGTCGGCGCGTGAAGCCCGACGATCGCCACCGCGGTCGAAGCGAAAAGCATGATGCGCATGTTGTTCCCCTTTCCTGCGCGAGGCCGTCCGGAGCCGACGCGAATGCGTCGGCCGGTGAACCGGCCTCCTGACGGACGTCGCGAGCGACGACCGATTGTTTCCTCCGCCCCTGTCCCGGGGCTTTGATCGACATGATCGCAATGCACTGAATGCGTACGACAACGTTGTCTTAATTAGACATCACGCTACGACAACGTTGTCTATCGATTTTTCAAAGACACCGCTGTCTGGAATTTTAGTTCCCGAATTGAGGGGATCTTGGAGTTGTACTTCTAGGATTCAGCCGCACACGGCAACGAAGTACTACAGCCCAGAAGTAGATTTACGCGGGGAAGCGGTCGAGGCGCGGTCCACGACACGGTAGTCCAGCTGCCGCACCAGGGTTCGGCCACGGAATCGCTTGTCTCCGAAACCATCGATCAGCATGTCGGCCGCCGCCTCCGCCATCTCCGCTACGGGCTGGTGAACCGTCGTCAATCGCGGCCACGCCGACGCCGCGACGGGGCTGTCGTCGAATCCCACAACAGAGAGCGAGCCGGGCACCGACAGCCCGCGCTTGGCGGCGGCGGCTAGGACGCCCACCGCCATGCCGTCATTGGCCGCGAAGATCGCCGTCGGCGGATCGGAAAGGTCCAGCAACCGCTCCGCCGCCTCAAAGCCGGAGAGGCTTTCGAAGTCTCCGGACTGGATCAAGTCGGCGCAGGGCGTAACGCCGCGAGCGCCCAAGGCGGCCAGATAGCCGTGGCGGCGGCGGGTGGCGGCGGTGTGCTCCGGCGGTCCGTCGATGAACGCGATCCGCCTGTGGCCAAGGTCCAGGAGCCGATCGGTGATCTGGCGGGCCGCCAACATGTCGTCCATGAACACATAGGGCGAACGGCCAAAGTCGCCGCCGGGCGCGATGCGGACATAGGCCAGGCCGTGACTCTCGACGACGTTGAGCAGTTCCGGATCGTCGCAGACGGGCGGCGTCAGGATCAGGCCATCGAAGCGGCCGGCGCGCAGGGTCTGGATCAGCGTCTCGCGGGCTCCGTCGACGCCCTCCCCGACCTGCTCGACCACCAGCTGGTAGCCGGCCCGGCGGCAGGCGCGCATCGCGCCCGCCTGGATCTCGCCGATATAATGGTAGGCGCCCATCCTCAGGAAGATCACGCCGATCAGGTAGCTGCGCCGGCTGGACAGCAGGCGAGCGGCCACGTTGGGCCGATAGCCGAGCCGAGCGATCAACGCCTCGATCCGGGCGCGAGCCTCAGGCCCGACCCCGTCCTCGCGATTGATCACTCGGGAGACCGTCTTGATCGAAACGCCCGCCTCCCGGGCGATGTCGACGATCGTGACGCCTTCCGCCCCCTCCCCCTTCGGTCCTCGTCTTTGCATGATCGCAGCCTAGCGGAGTTGCGAATGGGAAGCGAGTTGGCCATCACGGCCCTGCTCGCTCCCCATCAGGACCGCCTTCAGCCAAGGCGATACAGGCCGGCGCCGTGCGAAGGCAACTGCACCGAGAAGCGCCCCGCGGCCTTGCCAAGATCGCGGCCCGTCCAGAGATCCCGCACCGTCGCCGAGGCCGGCAAGCCGACGATCTTCAGATCGACTCCGACCTCGCGCGGCGTCTCGCCCGTGTTGAACAGCGCCAGGTAGGCGTCGCCATTGTTCGCCTTGGCCGTCCAGACGCGCATGCCGTCCTCGACGAAATGCGGGCGGTTGTCGCGCGAAGCCTGATTGACGGCGATGACCTCGGGATTGGTCAGCAGGGCCTTGGTCGGCGCGTCGAGGTGGCGGAGGTCCCCGCCCATGATCAGCGGCGAGCGGGCGATCGACCACAGCGTCATCAGGGTGCGCTGTTCGTCGGGGGTGAACTTGGTGTCGCGCTCGCCCAAGGCCAAGCGGCCCAACGGCAGCATGTCTGCGTCGGGCCAGCCGCCGTCGCCCATGTAGGGCGACCAGTTTTCCAGCCGGGTGAACTGGGCGTCCAGCATCCTCCAGTCGTCCCAGAAGTCGTCCGAGATCCGCCACATCTGGGCGTGCTGGCGGGCGTGGGCGCCGCGCACGACCGGGGTCTCGCCTGGCGACATGGACAGGATCATCGGTCGGCCGGTCCGGCCAATGGCGCGGTGAATCGCCTCGATCTCGGCCATGTGGGAGTCATAGGGACGGCTGAGGTCGTCGACCTTGACGAAGTCCACGCCCCACGACGCCAGCAATGCAAAGACGCTATCGTAATAGGCCTGGGCGCCCGGCTTGCTCATGTCGACCCCGTACATGTCGGGGTTCCACGGACAGGTGCTGTGCTTGTCGACGATGTCGGCCACGCTGATGTTCGTGCCCAGGACCTTCAGGCCGCGCTCGACCGCCAGGCGCGGGGCGCCGCGCATCAGATGAACGCCGAATCGCAGGCCGAGAGCGCGAACCTGGTCGGCCAGCGGCTTGAAACCCTTGCCGTCGGCGCTGGACGGGAAGCGGTTCGGAGCGGGCAGCAGCCGGCCGTGATCGTCCAGCGTCGGGACCGGCTTGGCGGCGTAGGTATAGCTGCTGGCGCCGGGCTCATACCACTGGATATCGACGGTCAGGATGTCGTAGCCGGCGGGCCGCAGTTCGCGGGCCATGATCGTCGCCTGCTCGAGCGTCTGGGCTTCGTTGATCGTCGTGGCGAAGCTGTTCCAACTGTTCCAGCCCATCGGCGGAGTCGGCGCCAGGAGCGGCCTCTTCGCCGCCGGCGGCTTCGGGGCCGGCTTGGTCGCTGCGACGGCGGGCAGCGCCGCACCTAGCGCCGCGGAGGCGCCCAGCAAGCCGCGACGGCTCAAGTTCTTGTTCATTTGGGCTTCCTCGGCGTCCTGCAGAAGGGGCGCAATGCCTGGGGGCAACGCCCTTCCTTTATCTGATGGCGCAAGAGCTACAGCCGACCGATAGCGTCATCAAGAGATATTGTCTGACTATATCGCACCTCGGTGTGCCTGGCCAAGGCTCCCGCCACAAGCGTCATCAACGCACATTTGGAACGGCGCGCGCCGGGTGGTTTGCACATGACAAAGCTTGAACGCACGTTGGGCCTCGGCCCGCGCCTTGACAACTCAGACAAATCATATTTGAAATTACGTTCAAGAATAAAAACTGAGGGAGAGGAACGATGACGCCGACAAGACGTGCGCTGTTCCAGGGCAGCGCCGCAGCCAGCCTGATCGGCGCCGCCCCTGCATTGGCCTCGGACCTGGTCCCGACGGGCTTCGACCAGATCGCCAAGGGCCCGTTCAAGCCCAACTGGGATTCGCTCGCGGCTGGGTATCGAACACCGGACTGGTTTCGCGACGCCAAGTTCGGGCTATGGGCCCACTGGGGCGCCCAATGCGTGCCAGAAGCGGGCGACTGGTACGCCCGCAGCATGTACATGCCCGGCCAGCCCGCCTACGACCATCACCTGAAGACCTATGGCCACCCGGCCGATACCGGCTTCATGGACATCTATCCCCAATGGCGGGCTGAAAACTGGAATCCTGACGACCTGCTGGATCTCTATGCCAAGGCCGGCGCGAAATACTTCGTGGCCATGGCGAACCATCACGACAACTTCGACGCCTACCAGTCCAGGTTCCACGACTGGAACTCGGTCCGCCTGGGTCCCAAGAAGGATATCATCGGCCTGTGGGCCAAGGCCGCTCGCAAGCGGGGCTTGCGCTTCGGCGTCTCCAACCATTCCGCCCACGCCTGGCACTGGTTCCAGACGGCTTACGGCTATGATCCCGAAGGCCCTCGAAAGGGCGAGCGCTACGACGCCTTCAAGCGCTTCGCAGCGGACGGTCGCGGTAAATGGTGGGAGGGGCTGGATCCGCAGCAGCTCTATGGCGGCCCGGTCATGCCGTTGCCCGACGGTTTCGACACGATCGCCGACGCCAACAAATGGCACGAAGCCAACGATCGGGTCTGGAGCGAAAAGGCCCCGCTGAACAATCCAGCCTTCACGCGCCAATGGTATCTGAGGTGCAAGGACTTGATCGACAGCTACAAGCCCGATCTCGTCTATTTCGACAATTTCGACCTGCCGCTCGAACAGGCGGGCCTGGACATCGCCGCCCACTACTACAACGCGTCGCTTCAGTGGCGCGGGAAACTCGACGCGGTAATCAACATCAAGCCCCACGACGCCCATCGCCCAGGCATCGTCGCCGACGTCGAGCGGGGCATGCGCAGCGAGATCAGCCCCGAGCCCTGGCAGACCGACACCTGCATCGGCGACTGGCACTACAATCGGCGCCTCTTCGAGGAGAAGCGCTATCTGCCCGCGGCCGAGGTCATTCATCGGCTCTGCGACATTGTCTCGAAAAACGGCAATCTGCTGCTCAGCATTCCGGTACGCGGCGATGGAACGATCGACTCCGAGGAGCGGCGGATCGTCGAGGAGATCGGCGTCTGGATGGGTCGCTTCTCCGACGCCATCTACGCGACACGCCCCTGGACGATCTTCGGCGAAGGGCCGACGGCCGTGGCCGCCGGCATGTTCAGCGAGGGCAAGCAGAAGCCTTTCACGCCGCAGGACATTCGGTTCACCACCAAGAACGCCGCGCTATACGCCATTACCTTGGGGCGACCGGAGGGCGGGCAAGTCGTGGTCCGCAGCCTGGCCAAGGACGGCGGGCACGCCAAGGGTCCAGTGCGGCGTGTAACCCTGGCCGGCGACAAGACGCCCCTGCCGTTGCGCCAAGACCGGACGGGCCTGCACGTGACCTTGCCCGACGGCGCCCTGCATCCGTTCGGGATCGCGCTCAGGATCGATGGTGTCTTGTAGCGAAGCGCGCCGAACGCCGTGGCGTCTCTACCCAGCGTCCGCGCCGGAAGGATCGCGCCAGCCGCCGCCCAGGGCCTGGAAGGAACGGATCGCCGCGCGGGCGGCTTCCGTTCGAGCCTGGGCCCTGGCGTCGCGGACGGCGAGCAGGCGCGCATCGGCGTCCAGCACCTCGATCAGGCTGACAACGCCGCCGCCGTAGGCGGCCTGCGAGGCGGCTCTGGCCTTAGCCAGTGACGCTTCGCCAGCCGCCAGGGTGCGCTCCTGGCTCTCGCGCTTGACGAGACTGGAGAAGGCGCTCTCCACGTCCTCGGTCGCGCGCAGAACCGATTGCTGGTAGGCGGCCAGAGCCTCCGCCTTCTGGCCGCGCGCCGCGGCCACCTCGGTGCCGACGCGGCCGAAGTCGAACAATCGCCAGCGCAGGCCAAGCACGCCCTGGGCCTGGTTGGCCGGCCCTTCGAACAGGGCGCTGCTGCTGGTGGTGGCTGTGCCCACCAGGCCGCTGAGCGAAAACTTCGGGAAATATTGCGAAATCGCCGAACCGACCTGCGCATTGCTGGCGCGCAGCCGTTGCTCGGCGACGACGAGGTCCGGGCGACGGCGCAGCAGTTCGGCGGGGCCTCCCGCGTCGGCAAGGCCGGGCGCTGTGGGAATGGCCGTCACCGTGGCCAGTTCGGCCCGATAGGTTCCTGGCTGCGCGCCTTGAATGACGTCCATGGCGTTGAGCGCCGCCTCCAGTCCCTCCTCGAGGACGGGAAGGCTGGCGCGCGTCTGTTCCAGCGCGCCAACGGCTTGCTGAAGTTGCAGGTCCGCGGCGACGCCCTGCTCGCGCTGCAGGTGGACCGTCTCGACCAGCCGCGTCTGGGTCTCGACCTGGCCGCGCGCGATCGCGAGCCGTTCCTGCAGCCCACGAACCAACACGTAGGTGTCCGCCGTCTGGGCGGCGACGGCCAGGCGCGCGGCGGCCACCCCGGCCTCAGCCGCTCTGTACTGCGCCAGGGCCGCCTCGCGATCGCGGCGGCCGCCGCCGAAGACGTCGAGCTCCCAGCCGGCGACCAGATCGCCTTCGTAGAGTTCGCCCTCGCGGTCGAAATTCGGCGTGGCGGCGAGAAGTCGCCCCGTCGGGGTCTGGGTCGAAGCGTGAACCTTGGCGCCGCTGGCCTGGACCGAGGCGGACGGCAGCAGGGCCGCGGTCGCCGCGCGCACGCCCGCCCGCGCCTGGGCGACCCGCGCGCCCGCCTGAGCCAGATCAAGGTTTTGCGCCAAGGCCCGATCGACAAGGCGGTCGAGCACCGGATCGTTGAAGCCGCGCCACCACGCATCGGTCGATGCGCTCGTCGCCGGTGCGGCCGACCGGGCCTCGACGGCCTTGGCCCCCATGAAGACCCGCGGCGAGGCGATCTTCGGCGCGACATAGTCTGGGCCGACCGCGCATCCGGCGAACAGGGCGGAACTGGCCGCGATGGAAAGAACCGGGAAGACGGCGGAGCGCATGGGACCACTCGCTACGAATGACGAAACTTGGTTGTGACTAAATTCCGATATCGTCACTAGTTTGTCAATTGGGGCGTCCGATGTTAGCGTGCTGTCATGAGCACAATCGACTCTTCGCCCCCCCCGGCCGCCGGCCAGAGAGGCCCCCTCGAACACGACGTCCGCGATCAGATCGTCACCGCGGCCGAGGCCCATTTCAGCCGCTTCGGCTATGGCAAGACCACGGTCGCCGACCTGGCCAAGGCGATCGGTTTCTCCAAGGCCTACATCTACAAGTTCTTCGACTCCAAGCAGGCGATCGGCCAGGCGATCTGCGTGCAGTGCCTGGACAAGGTGCTGGCGGCGGGTGAGGCCGGGATCGCCGACGGCAGGACCGCCTCGGAGAAGTTAAGGCGGTTTTTCAATGGTATAGTGGCCACGAGCGCCGAGCTCTTCTTCCAGGACAAGCTCCTCTACGACATCGCCGCCCATTCGGCCGAGGAACGTTGGCCGTCGGCCCTGGCCTATCTGGAACGATCCGAAGCCTTGCTGAAGGAGATCATTCTCCTAGGCCGCGAGACGGGTGAGTTCGAGCGCAAAACGCCGATCGACGAGGTCTGCGAAGCGATCCTGCTGGTCATGCAGAGCTTCATGAACCCGCTGATGCTCAGGCACAACCTGGACGACCTGCCCGACGCGCCGACCAAGGCCATCAATCTGGTGCTGCGGAGCCTTGCCCCCTAAAACGAAGTGACGAGTTGACAGATTGGTCACTAAACACCAAGCTAAGGTTCTTCCGTCAAGGCAGGACCCTTAAGCCATGTCGCCTCGTCCCCTCGCCGCCGCCCTGCTTTTGGCCGGCCTCACGCCACTCGTCGCCTGCGGCGGCAAATCCGGGGCAGACGATCCTCGCACCCTGCCGCCGGTGGTGCGGGTCGCCGTGGCCAGTCCCGCGACGGACGGCCAGCGCAGGTTCAGCGGCGTCGTCACGGCGCGCGTCCAAAGCGATCTAGGCTTCCGCGTCGCCGGCAAGGTCGTGGCGCGGCTGGTCGACGCCGGCCAGACCGTCCGTCGCGGCCAGGCCTTGATGCGCATCGACGCGACCGACTACGCCCTGGCCGTTTCAGCCCAGACCGAACTGGTGGAGGCCGCCCGCGCCCGGGCCGTGCAGACAGCGTCGGACGAGAAGCGTTATCGCAGCCTGGTTTCGGCCGGCGCGGTTTCAGCCCTCGCCTATGACCAAGCCAAGGCGGCGGCCGACGCAGCCAAGGCCCAGTTGGAAGCCACCGAGGCCCAGGCCCGGGTCTCGCGCAACACCGCAGGCTATGCGGTCCTGGTCGCAGACGCCGACGGCGTCGTGGTCGAGACCCTGGCCGAGCCCGGCCAGGTGGTCGCCGCCGGTCAGCCGGTCGTGCGCCTGGCCCAGGCTGGACCTCGGGAGGCGACCATCACCCTGCCCGAGACCGTTCGCCCGGCGCTGGGCTCGCTGGCCCAGGCCTTCGCCTCCGACGGCGCCGAGGCCGGTCAGGCGCGCCTGCGGCAGTTGTCGGACGCCGCGGACCCTCGCACCCGAACTTACGAAGCCAAGTATGTCCTGAACGGCCAGGCCGCCCAGGCGCCGCTGGGCTCGACCATGGTGGTGGCCCTCTCCCCGCAGGGCGCAGATCGGGGATCCGGCGGCGTGGAAGCACCGATCGGCGCCATCTATGACGCGGGCAAGGGACCGGGCGTCTGGGTCGTCGAGCCGCGCGCCTCCACGGTCCAGTGGCGGCCCGTGCGCCTGGCGGCGATCGGGGCGGAGACGGCGACGATTTCCAGCGGCCTCGCCGGCGGTGAGCGCTTCGTCGCCCTGGGCGCCCACATGCTGCACCAGGGCCAGCGCGTCCGCATCCAGGCCGGAGCGGCGCAATGAGCCTCAACCTCTCCGCCCTGGCGGTCCGCGAGCGGTCGATCACGCTCTTCCTGATCGTCGCGATCACGTTCGCCGGCGCCTTCGCCTTCATGAAGCTAGGCCGCGCCGAGGACCCCAGCTTCTCGATCAAGGTCATGACGATCGTCACCGCGTGGCCCGGCGCCACCGCACTGGAGATGCAGGATCAGGTGGCCGAGCCGCTCGAGAAGCGGATGCAGGAGCTGAAGTGGTACGATCGGTCCGAGACCTTCACGCGCCCCGGCCTGGCCTTCACCACCCTGACGCTGAAGGACCAGATTCCGGCCAAGGAGGTTCAGGAGCAATTCTACCAGACCCGCAAGAAGATGGCCGACGAGGCCCCCAATCTGCCGCGCGGCGTGCTGGGTCCGTTCGTCAACGACGAGTATGGCGACGTGACCTTCGCCCTCTACGCGCTGAAGGCCAAGGGTGAGCCGCAGCGCCTGCTGGTGCGCCAGGCCGAGACCCTGCGCCAACGCCTGCTGCACGTGCCGGGCGTCAAGAAGGTCCAGATCATCGGCGAGCAACCGCAGAAGATCTTCGTGGAGTTCACCCAAGCCCGCCTGGCGACGCTGGGGGTGAGCCCCAGGGAGCTGTTCGCCGCGCTCAATGACCGCAACCTGGTCACCCCGGCGGGCTCGATCGAAACCCAAGGCCCCCAGGTGCAGATCCGTCTGGACGGGGCGCTCGACAGCCTGGAGAAGATCAAGGAAACGCCGATCGTCGTTGGCGGCCGCACCCTCAAACTGGGCGACATCGCCGAGGTCAAGCGCGGCTACGAGGATCCCGCCACCTTCCTGATCCGCAACGGCGGCGAACCGGCCATCGTGCTCGGCGTGGTGATGAAGGAACGCTACAACGGCCTGGAGCTGGGCAAGAACCTCGACAGGGAAGCCAAGGCGATCGCCTCCGAAATGCCTCTGGGCATGAGCTTCGACAAGATCACCGACCAGTCGGTGAACATCGTCGAAGCCTACAACGAGTTCATGCTGAAGTTCTTCGTGGCGCTCGCGGTCGTCATCGTCGTCAGCCTGATCAGCCTGGGCTTCCGGGTCGGCATCGTGGTCGCCATGGCCGTGCCGCTGACCCTGGCTGGCGTCTTCGTGATCATGCTGGTCACGGGCCGCGACTTCGACCGTATCACCCTGGGCGCGCTGATCCTGTCGCTGGGCCTGCTGGTCGACGACGCCATCATCATCATCGAGACGATCGTGGTGAAGATGGAGGAAGGCAAGGACCGGGTCACGGCCGCCACCTACGCCTGGGGCCATACCGCCGCCCCGATGCTGGCCGGCACCCTGGTGACGATCATCGGCCTGATGCCGGTGGGCTTCGCCAAGTCCACGGCCGGCGAATACGCCGGCAACATCTTCTGGGTCGTGGCCTTCGCCCTGATCACCTCGTGGTTCGTGGCGGTGATCTTCACCCCCTATCTCGGCGTGTTGATGATCCCCAAGATCAAGCCGGTCGAGGGTGGACATGGCGCGATCTACGACACCCCGCGCTATCGCCGGCTGCGCTCGCTGGTCGTTTGGACCATCGACAACCGCTTCAAGGTGGCCGCCGGCGTCGGCGCCGCCATGGTCGCGGCCGTGGTGATGATGGGCGGGGTCAAGCAGCAGTTCTTCCCCCTCTCCGACCGTCCAGAGGTGCTGATCGAGGTGCAGATGCCCGAGGGACAGAGCATCAGCTCGACCAGCCAGGCGGTGAGCCAGGTCGAGGCCTGGCTGCGCAAGCAGCCCGAGGCCAAGATCTTCACCAGCTATATCGGCCAAGGCGCGCCGCGGTTCTTCCTGGCGATCTCGCCGGAACTGCCCGACCCGTCCTTCGCCAAGATCGTGGTGCTGACGCCTGACGAAAAGGCCCGCGACGCGCTAAAGAAACGCCTGCGCCAGTTCGCCGCTTCGGGGACGATCCCGGGGGCCAAGATCCGAGCCACCCAGATCGTGTTCGGTCCGCCCTCGCCCTTCCCCGTGGCCTTCCGCGTCATGGGTCCGGACGCCGACCGCGTCCGCGAGATCGCCGAGCAGGTCAAGGGCGTGATGTTGCGCAACGAAGGCATGCGCCAGGTCAATACCGACTGGGGCGAGCGCGTTCCGACCGTTCACTTCGTGCTCGACCAGGACCGGCTGCGCGCCTTCGGCCTCACCTCCAGCGACGCTTCCCAGCAGCTCCAGTTCCTGTTGACCGGCGTTCCCGTCACCCAGGTGCGCGAGGACATCCGTTCGGTCGAGGTCGTCGCGCGGACCAGCGGCCAGGATCGCCTGGACCCGTCCCGGCTCGGCGCCTTCACCCTGGTCGGGGCGGCGGGCGAGCGGATCCCGCTCGACCAGATCGGCAAGGCGGAAATCCGCATGGAGGATCCGATCCTGCGCCGCCGCGATCGCCTGACCACGATCACCGTGCGGGGCGACATCGACGAGGGGCTGCAGCCGCCCGACGTCTCGACCCAGGTGCTCAAGCAGCTTGAGCCGATCAAGGCGGCGCTGCCGGCGGGCTACAGGATCGAGATGGGCGGGTCGATCGAAGAGGCCGCCAAGGCCAACGTCGCCCTGGCCGCGGTCTTCCCGCTGATGTTCATCCTGATGATGGTGGTGACGATCTTCCAGGTTCGCTCGCTGTCGGCGATGTTCATGGTGCTGCTGACCGCGCCCCTGGCCTTGGTGGGGGTCGCGCCGACGTTGCTGATCTTCCACCAGCCGTTCGGGTTCAACGCCATCCTTGGCCTGATTGCCCTGGCCGGCATCATCATGCGCAACAGCCTGATCCTGATCGGCCAGATCCACACCAACCAGGAGGATGGTCTTGATCCCTTCCACGCCGTCGTCGAGGCCACGGTTCAGCGCGCCAGGCCGGTCATCCTGACCGCCCTGGCCGCGGTTTTCGCCTTCATCCCGCTGACCCTTTCGGTGTTCTGGTCCTCGATGGCCTACACCCTGATCGGCGGCACCATCGGCGGCACCATCCTGACCCTCGCCTTCCTGCCGCCGCTCTACGCCATGTGGTTCCGGATCAAGGACGACCGTCGCGGCGAAGGGCCGGCCTCCAAGACCGATCCCGAGGTGCTGGCGACCTGAGCCTGGGATCGCGCTCGGCGGGTCGTGAGCGACGACCCGCCGCCTCACCGCCGCGCCTCGTTCCTGCCCGGCAGCGGGTTCGCGGCGGCGGGCTAGAACCAGGCGCGCAGGCCAACAACGAAACTCGTGTCGGAGACCTCGCGATCCTGGGCTCGCGCATAGTCGGCGGTGCGGCCGAAGCGCCTGGTCCAGGCCACGCCGACATAGGGCGCGAATTCTCGACGGACTTCGTAGCGGAGCCGCAAGCCCAGCTCGCCGTCGGACAGGCCCGATCCGATTGCGGTCTCGGGGATATCCTGGGCGGCGAAATTGAGCTCGGCGCGCGGCTGCAGGATCAGGCGCTGGGTGAGACGCCAATCGATCGCCCCCTCCGCTCGTCCTAGGACATCCCCTTTGTTGGACAGAAAGAGCGCGCCGCCAGCCTCGATCCAATACGGCAGCAGTGTCTCGAATCCGATTGCGGCGTAGGTCCGCGACTTGGGTTCGACGTCCTGCCGCACCCCGATCTGCAGGTCGGTATAGAGACCGACGGCGCGGGAGTAGAGCGCCTGGATCTCGCCGGATTCGACGCCATGGCGATCACCTTCGCCCTCGGACTTGAGGACGAGGCGGTTGAGGTCGCCACCGAACCAGGCTTCGCCATCCCAATGGTAGCCGTCGCCGCCCGAGCGCATCCGGTATTCCAGCAGGTTGGCCATGACCTGCGAGACCTGCGCGCCGCCGTGCTCCTGGCGCAGCACGGCGCGGGCGCGATCCATGGCGGCGGGATCGAAAACCCTGTCTGCCAGATGATCGGTGGGCGGCGTCGGCGCGGGGGTTTCATGGTCCGGAAGCGGCGGAGGTCCCATGGCTTGGACCTGTCCATCCCGCGGCGCGGCGCTCGGATTGGCCATGCCGGACATGTCGTGTCCCGCGTGCGGATCCGCGCTGACCGACGCCGGCGCCGTTTGTGGTTGGGCCGTCTCCGGCATGGCGCTCATGTCGTGGCCAGCGTGCTGGGCCAACGCCGGGCCAGCCCAAAGCATGGTAAAAAGGGCGATCAGCGAGGGCCTCATCGCGCGTCCTCCCCTGGGGTGTCGCGCACGCTGAAGACCTGAAACATCCCGGCATGCATGTGGTAGAGCATGTGACAGTGGAAGGCCCAGTCGCCGGTCTCGGGGGTGAGGTCAAAACTGACGCGCCCGCCCGGCAGGACGATCACGGTATGCTTTCGCGGCAGATGTCCCGCCGGCCCGAACGTCAGCTCAAAGAAATGGCCATGCAGATGGATCGGGTGGGCCATCATGGTGTCGTTGACCAGGGTGACCCGCACCCGCTCGCCGCTTCGGAAGGCGTAGGGCGGCGGCCGGTCGCTGAACTTGCGCCCATCGAATCCCCAGATGAACCGTTCCATGTTGCCGGTCAGATGGATTTCCAGCGACCGCTGCGGCGGCCGGGTATCGGCGTTGGGCTCCAGCGCCGCCAGGTCGCGATAGACGAGCACCCGGTGACCGACGCTTTCCAGGCCCTGCCCCGGCTCGCCGGTGCGGTCCACAGGCATCGGGGCGATCGTCTGCACCCCTGGCCCCAGCTTGACCTGCGGCGCGTTCTCGGGATTACGCATGGACATATCCATGCCGCCCATGTCCGCCTTGCCCATGATGTCGCTTCCGCGCGCTCTGGGCGGCGCCAGGCCGGGCGGTGGGCTCGCGGCCATGGCGTCATGCCCCATGGCCGTGTGGTCCATGGCGGCGTGGTCCATGCCGCCCATGTCCATCCCCATGTCCCGCATGGTCGTCAGCGAACGCCCCCGTAGCGGTGGGACGTCGGCGCTCATGCCCGGCCGCGGCGCCAGCGTGGCGCGCCCCAGGCCCGAACGGTCGACCGACTCCGAGACGATGGTGAAGGCCTTGTCCTCGGCCGGCTCGACGATGACGTCATAGGTCTCGGCGTTGCCGATCTGGAATTCGTCCACCTGCACCGGACGGACGTGCTGACCGTCGGCGGCGACCACCGTCATCCTCAGACCCGGGATGCGGACGTTGAAGACCGACTGGGCCGCGGCGTTGATGAACCGCAGGCGCACACGCTCGCCTGGCGAAAACAGCGCGGTCCAGTTGTCCTTGGGCCCATGGCCGTTGATCAGGAAGGTGTAGGCCGCGCCGGTGACGTCCGAGATGTCGGTCGGGTCCATCAGCATCCTGGCCCAGTCCAAGCGCTCGGCCAGCGTCTGGTCGCGGCCGGCGATCAGGCCGCCGATGGTCTGGTGTTGGTAGTTGAAGGCTCCGGCCTGTTGCTTGAGCTTCTTGAAGATCTGGTGCGGGTGCAGGCGGCTGAAGTCCGACAGGACGACGACGTGCTCGCGATCGAAGGCCACCGGGTCGTCGCCGGCCGGGTCGATGATGATGGGTCCATAGTGGCCCATCTGCTCCTGCAAGCCCGAATGGCTGTGGTACCAATAGGTCCCCGACTGCCGGACGTGGAACTCATAGACGAAGGTCTCGCCCGGCTTGATGCCAGGGAAGCTGACGCCGGGCACGCCGTCCATCTGGAAGGGCAACAACAGGCCGTGCCAGTGAATCGAGGTTTCTTCGTCCAGCGTGTTGGTCACCGACAGGCGGACGTTCTGGCCCTCCTTCAGCCGGATCAGAGGTCCAGGAACCGTGCCGTTGATCGTCACGGCATGGGCGCTCACGCCGTCCACCATGACGGGCGTGTGGCCGATGGACAGCCTGATGTCCTCGCCCGAGAGCGCCGGCGGGCCTTGGCCATGCTCGTCGCCGTCATCGCCACGCCCGGCGGCGCGGGCCCAGCCGGGCAACAGACTCGCCAAAGCGGCCCCGCCGCCCAGAACGGCGAAGGATTGCAGGAATCGACGGCGATCGAACGCCGTACCCGTTTGACGCATGACTGCCCTTTGACGATGGCGTGCAGCGAAGGGCCGTAATGGGCCGCAACGCGATCTCCACGGGCGTTACGCGCCACGCGCTCATCTCCCTCGTCCCCTGGCGGCGGAAATTCAAGGCCTCTCCAGCCAACCGACAAGCCGTTTGCGGCCGGACCGTCGTTTCGGTGGTCTTGGCGCTTCCCTCTTTGGCGGTCACCGAGCGCCGCGGCCGAGACAAGACCCGCTGAAATCCACGCTCCGATTGAACCCGTGGAAAATTCAGGCTTGCCAGCAGCGCCGCCCTGCAGCCCTCTACTCGTCAGAAGGACGCCTGGCCGAGAGTCTCGCCATTCTGCACCACCATCATCACGACTGGACCCTTGTTTGCCTTTCCCTGCTCGTGGCGGTGTTCGGCTCCTGGGTGGCGCTCGACCTGGCCAGCCGGGTCCAAACTCATCTGGGGCGAGCCAGGCTGACCTGGACCAGCACGGCGGCCATCGCCATGGGGCTGTCGATCTGGTCCATGCACTTCATCGCCATGCTGGGCTTCGACCCCGGCGTGCCGGTGGTCTACGCGCCAGGACTGACCGCCCTTTCGCTCGTTCTCGCGATCAGCTCGACCTGGGGCGCCTTCATCGCCGCGACCCGGCCCGGCGCACGGTCGGGTCATGTGCTGTTGGCTGGTGCAGCCATGGGCCTGGGCATTTGCGCAATGCACTATGTTGGCATGGCCGCCCTGCGGACCGCCATGACCCTGGACTATCGTCCAGGTCTCGTCGCGCTCTCCCTGGCGATCGCCATCGTCGCCTCCACCATTGGCCTCTTCGTCGCGCGCCAACCCAGGACGGCGATCTCTCGCCTGCTCGCCGCCAGCCTGCTTGGCGTCGCCGTCGTGGGCATGCACTACACCGCCATGGCCGCGCTTGAACTCACGCCTATTCCAGGCGCGGCGTCCATGGCGTCGATGGGCGTTCCGCCGTTCCTGCTCGGTGTCGGTGTAGCGGCCGGCACCCTGCTCGTCCTGTTCCTGGCCATCATGGCCTCGCTTTATGACCAGCGCGGCAACATCCTTCAGGCCCTTGACGCCGGCGGCGTCGGCTATTGGGAGTATGACCTGCGCAGTCAGTCGCTGCAGGCTTCCAGTCAGGTCAAGGCGCTGTTTGATTTGCGCGGCGACGAGGACCTGACGCTGGAGCACTGGCTTGGCGCCCTCTCCCCGGAGGACCGGACCCGCCGCGATCGCGCCGTCGAGAGCGCCCAGCGCACGGGCGGCGACTACGACCACGAATACCAGCTGCTCGCGCAGGACCGCTGGGTGAATGTTCGTGGAAAGGTGATCTACGATCAGCGCGGCCGGGCGGTTCGGATGATCGGCGTGGTGCTGGACGTCACCGATCGGCATGAGGCGTTCGCCGCCGTCACCGCCAGTGAACAACGCCATCGCCTGCTGACCAACGAACTCAATCACCGGGTCAAGAACACGCTCGCCACCATCCAGTCGATCGCCAGCCAGACGGCGCGGGGTGCCGCCTCGCTGAGCGAGTTTCGGCGGGCCTTCGAGGACCGTTTGATGGCGCTGTCGGCCACCCACAACGTGCTGACGCAGGCCAGTTGGGAGGCGGCGGAGATCGGCGACCTTCTGGCGCAGGAGATGGCGCCCTATCCGGCCGAACAGGTCACGCTGGTCGGCCCATCGCTCCGGCTGCCCGCCCGCCACGCTCTGGCGCTGGGGATGGTCCTCCACGAGCTCGCCACCAACGCAGCCAAGTACGGCGCGCTCTCGACGCCCAACGGCCGCTTGGACGTGCAATGGGCGACCTTCGACATCGAGCGCCCTGAACCGATGCTGGTCCTGGAATGGCGCGAGACCGGCGGGCCCGCTGTCTCGCCACCGACCAAGGCCGGCTTCGGTTCTCGCCTGATCAAGGTGAGCGTCGAAAAGGACCTGGGCGGCGCGGTGGCGCTGGACTTCGCCCCGACCGGGCTTGTGTGCCGCATTGAGGCGCCGCTTCAGCCGATTTCCGAAAGTCCCGTGCGGCTGGACGCCTAGAGCTTTTCCGGACCTGACTGTGTCAGGCCGGCGTTTTAGATATTTGTTTTGACGCATTTTCCGACGACGAACCGGCGCCCGCTTCGTTGGAAAACACCGTAGCCAGCGGTCGAGGGCCCACCGCCCCGCCGAACCGCTGCTCGGGAGGGGACCGACGCTTCCTTCTTTGACGCGGCTTTCGCGAAAATGAAAACCGTGCCTCGCCCGCGGGGCGATCCTCGCGGCGACAGCAGCGGCCGTCGGTTCGCCAAGCGACCTCTTTTCGCGCCCGCGCCCGCCTCACCCATGGATGTTATGGCTCAATACGCAAGTTTTAGTTGCTGAACGCTTCGGTCGCTTTACAAAGTCTTGCAACTCTGACACGAGTCCATTCGACACCAAAAGCGCCGCGAGAAATTGAGTGTCGTAACCCGCCTTGGAAGGGGTGTTGTGATGGAGCTGGCAGGTCCTCCTTGCATCGCCCACGAGGCCGTCGACGTGCTCGTCGTGGGCATCGGCGCGGCGTCGCCTCGGGCGGCCTCGGTGCTGAGCCAGGCGCTCGAACTGCCGATCGAAACGGTCGTCGACGCCCTCTATCGCGCGCCGGCCCGTCTGCTGGCTGGCCTTCCCGGTCCTGACGCGGCGCGGTTGGCGGCCATCATCGGAACACTTGGCGTCGAGGTCGAAGTGATCCCGGCGGGCGCCCCGATCGTACGCAGCCCCACCCTGGACCTGGCTGGCGAACTGCTCGACCCAGCGCGCGCCGACGAGGTCGGCCAGGTTCTCGGCCGTTTCCTCGGCATGGGCCCGCAAGAAGCGCTCGACTTGCTGCTGACGCCGCCCGGCGTGATCCTGGGCTCCGTCACCGAAGCGACCGTTCGCGCCCTGGACGCCGCCCTCCCCGCCGGCTCGGCGCGGCTGACAGCCAGCCGCCCCGACGAGGCCCGGTTCGCGCTGTTCGCCAGCGAGTTGTCCTCTCTGCAGATCGGCGTCCTGCGCCCGCATCTGCCGGTCGACGCCGTGGTTACGCCTGGCGGCTCGGCCACGATCTTCGACCTGGGCCGCGCCGAGGCCGACCTCCTGTGGCGGCGGTTGAAGGCGCCGGAACGGGTTCAGGTCGTCAATCAGGCTTTCCTGCGCTTCTCCCTCGACCTGACGGCGGCGCCGGCAACCGGTGCCAGCGCCGGCGCACTTCAGGCGCTCGCGGGCGTGCCGCTCGAGGACTACCCCCTAATATGCAACGCCCTGCCTGTGACGGTGGAAGTCGGAATCGCGTTCGACGCGGTCTCCGCCCGGATGGCGCTCTATGCGGCGGCCGGCTTGACGGTGCGGGCCGAGATGGAAACCTTCTCGCACGTCGGTCTCGACATCCTGTCCGCCCGCCCCGAGGCGTTGGCGGAGGTCGGCCTGCCCTCCCCGGCGCCGCTGTCGACGGCGCCGATGCCCCGCCCCCGCGCGAAACTGCTCCGTCACAGACTAGAGGCCGCCGGCGCCGAGGTGCTGTTCGCCGAGCCCGCGCAATGACCCGCCCCGACGTCCACGGCCTGCACGCGAGCAAAGCCGAGGCCGGCAAGGTGCTGGCCCTGAAAGGCCGCCATCCCGAGGCCCTCGCCAAGTATCGCGAAGCCCTGCGGCTGGCCCAGGGCGTCCGCGCGCCACAGATCTTCGCCCGCCACTATCTGCACTGCGTGCTCGAGAGCCTGGAGCGGATGGGCGCGCACGGCCAGGCCGCGACCCTGGCGGGCGAGGCGGCCAGCAGCGCCGCCAACGAAACTGGCGATCTGGAGCCCAGCGCCTTCCAGCAACGTGACCGCGCCTGTCTTCTGGAGCGCCAGGGCGTCAACCTGCTCAAGGCGGGCGAGACGACCGCCGCGCGAGCAAGCCTCGAGGCGGCCCTGGCTCTGGACGATGGTTTGCCGCTGACCCGCCGCCTGCTCGGCTGGACCGAGCGCGGCCTGAGCGTGAGCGCCGCCCAACTGGCGCAAGCCCAGCGGACGCACGGCTATTGGGTGGTCCGTTCCGAAACGGTCAACAGCGCACGCGCCCGGGAACCGGCCGTGCTGACGAAGGAGCCGATGGATGGCTGACGAGAACCCGATCGAGAAGATGACGCCGGGCCAGATCCTGGCCGATGCGAGCGTCGCCGAATTCATCAAGGCCATGGGATTGTCGATCGCCGAAGCCCAGAAGGCGCTCGACATCAACAGCCTCGCGCAGGTGGGGGCCTATGCCGAGAAACGGCCGGGCCTGGGCGACAAGAGCCTGTTGCAGTTGGGACTGTCTCCGCCCTTCTATCACTACCAGCACGCCGACCTGACCGTGTCGATGCAACTGACCATGAAGGTCGGCGAGGCCAGCGCCTTCGGCATTGGCGGCAAGCTTGACCTCGGCTTCGGAAGCGGCGGTCCCCAGGCGCCCGCCAATGCGCGGGAAGCCCAGATCACCCTGAAGAGCCTGCCGGCCAGCGCGACGGTCGACGGCAAGAAGTCCGACGCGACCGGCGCCGACCTTGAGGCGGCGGCGGAGACGCTGGCCAAGGCTCTGCGCACGCCGGACGGCAAGTTCGAGCGGGCCTATGTCGACGCCCAGCATACCAAGGCGCCGTTCAAGCTCGATCCCGACACCGCCAAGAACCCGATCAAGACGGACACGGGCGTGGCCTTCTACGCGGCGGGCGAAGCCAGCGTCGGCGTCATCCGCATCGTGGCTACGCCCACGGCCAACACAAGCGAGGATTTCACCCTGGCGACCGGCAAGGTCGTCACGGTCAAGAGCCAGTCCAACGAGCTGCTGTACGCCCGGGCCGTGGTCAACCAGATCAACGCCCTGGGCGGCTTCAAGGCCAAGCTCCTGCGCGATCCGGTGGGCTCGACGCTGCCGATCGGCGGCGGAACTCTGGGTCTGGCGCTGTTCGACACCGGCAGCGCCGCCCTGAAGCCCGCCGCGATCGAAGAACTCGCCCTGGTCGCGCGGACGCTGAAGGACAGCGGATCGAACGTCGACGTCGTCGGCTTCACCGACACGATGTTCACCGACGCCAGCAACCTTGACCTCGGCAAGCGGCGCGCCCAGGCCGTCGCCAAGTATCTCACCGACAACGGCGTCCCCGCCGGCCAGATCCGCAAGGTCGAGACGCGCGGCGAGGCCAGTTGGAAGGCCAAGGGCGCCACCGACGAGGTCGCCAATCAGCAGTTCCGTCGCGCCGAGGTGCTGCTGGCCGACTCCAACGATCTGCTGATCGTCGTCGACTCCGCCGCGACCCAACTGCAGGCGACGCCAACCCCGGACAAGACAGGCAATGGCGCGACCGGCAACGGCTTCATCATCGTGCGCCACTTCGCGGCCCAGGCGGTCGACGCCACCGCGGTCAAGGTCGGCGCGTCGGACACCTCCGTGGCGATCAGCGGGACGGCTGTCGCCACCGGCGGCCCGCTTGCCGTCGACACGCCGGAAGCCTTCGCCTTCAACCTGGCGCGCGATGTCAACGCCGGCAGCGCCACCCACGGCGTCCGGGCGGTGCGGCAGGGCGGGGTGGTGACGTTCGTCGACGCCAAGGACGTGGTCGTCGTCAATCTGGTGACCTTGTCGGCCAACGACATCGCCTTGTCGGCCGACGGGGGCGCCAGCGTCACCAAGGCCCTGGCCAAGATCGCGGCCGGACCGACGGCCAGCGCCGACAAGCCGAAGATTTCGGTCGCGGTCGGCTTGGCGGTCGACTATCGCACCAGCCGGCAATTCGAACAGTCGGTGAACGGCAACAGCAGCATCTCCGCCCGCATCGTCGCCGTCCCCGCGCCCGTCGAGTTCCTCGACGAGATCAAGACCTTCCTGGCGGCGCCGGCAGCCAGCCCTGCTCCGACGCCGACGCCATGAGCGAAACCGCCGCCGTCACCCGGCAGCTGCTCTCCGCGCCGTTGCCGCAGATCATCGAGCGGCTGGGCGTGGCCGTGGCCGACGCCCAGCATGCGCTCGACCGCAACAGCATCGCCACGGCCCAGGCGATGGCGACGACCGAGATCGAACTCGGCTCGGAAAAGTACAACCTCATCGCCCTGGGTTTCACGCCCACCTTCTACAGCTTCACCGAGGCCACGGTGGAGGCGAAGCTCAGCTTCAGCATGACGGAAAGCACCGAGCTGGGCGTCTCGGCCGGAGCGACGGTCGGCGTCAACGCCGGCTTCGTGATGGTCGCCGCCTCGGTGAACGTCAGCTACGCGCGCAAATTCTCGGTCAGCGCCGAGGGCATGAGCTCGATCGCGGCCCGGCTGGTCAGCCTGCCGCCCCCGGAAATCCTGGAAAACATACTTCGCAAGATGAGCGAGCCCCAGGCTCCGCCCACACCCTAGACAGGAGAATACGATGGCGATTGGACAGGAACTGCTCAACGTCCCCATGGGCGACATGATCCGCCAAATGGCGCTGGCCATCGCCGAAGGCCAGGTCAAGCTCGACGGCAGCAGCATCGAGGTCGCCGAGATGATGGGCGGCCTCAAGGTCATCACCGACGCCGAGGGCAAACAGACCTTCGACGACAGCCGGATCTTCTTTGGCTACGACATGATGACCATCAAGGAGGCTGAGGCCTATATCGCCGCCGACGAGGCGATCACCGGCGGCGACAAGAACGCCCTCAAGGCGCTCATAGACGCCCAGAAGGACGAAGTGCCCCAGGCCGACAAGGACACGGCCCTGATCCGGGTGCCGACCCGGCTGTCGATGCTGGAACTGGGTTTCACCCCGACCTTCTACCAGTTCGTCGACACGATCATCGAGGTGAAGATCGCCATCAAGATCACCCGCACCAGCGAGTCCGGCTACGGCCAACACAACACCAGCACGTCCAAGAGCAACGGCTTCAACATGGGCTGGGGTTTCTTCGGCGGCCGGTTCGGCACCAACACCAACAGCCAGGTGACGACCAGCCAGGTCGACGCGACCTACGCCTCGAAATACAGCTACTCGGCCGAGGGATCGAGCCTGCTGCGCACCAAGCTCGTCCCCTTGCCGCCGCCCGCCATCCTCGAGGATCGCATCCGTCGGCAGATGGACGAAGAGGTCGAGCGCCGCCGCCGCGTGCTCGACAAGAAGCTGGCCCCGCCGGTGACCCCCTAACCCCCGCACGGAGGCCAAGCCATGAGCGTCGGCACAGAACTTCTCGCCGTCCCCTTCCCCGAAATGGTCCAGCGCCTGGGCGTGGGCATCGCCCAGGCGCAGTTGCAGCTTGATCTGGTCTCCCTGCGCATCGCCCGCCTGATGGCCGGATTTGACGAAGAGGCTGACGAAGAGAAGGAGGGCGACGGCGCGAAGTCGACGAACTATCTGGTCAAGTTCGGCGACGGGCAGGAATACAGCCTGATGGAGCTGGGCTTCTCGCCGACCTTCTATCAGTTCGTCGACACCGTGATCGAACTGAAGATGTCGATCTCATTCAAGTCCGAGACCGAGATCAAGCACAGCAGCAGCAGCTCGGTGAGCAAGGGCGGCGCCTTCTGGACGCCGTTCGGCGGCGGCGGTTCGGTAAGCTCCAGCAGCGTCAGCGCCAGCTTCGCGGCGAAATACCAGTACAGCGCCGAGGGCTCGAGCCTCATGAGAACCAAGGTGGTGCCGATACCGGCGCCCGCCCTGTTCGAGGAACGCGTACGCGAGCTCATCGCGCAACGACGGGCTCCGACGCCCTGATGTCCGACGCGCCCTGGAAGGACGCGCTGAAGCGCGCACGTGATCCGACGCCCGTCCCGACACGGATCGCGGCGGCGCCATCCACCGCCGCGTCCCCCGATCCGGCGACGTTGTCGCCTGAGCTGGCGCGGCTGATGGACGAGCGGCGCGCTCTGGAAGCGCGGATGGCGGGCCTGACCGCGCCCGGGCCGAACGATCCGCGCTACGCGGTGACACCGCTGGATCAGCGGCGGGCCGAGCTCGCCCGCTGGAGCGCGGGACGCGACGCGGCCCGTGCGGTCCCGGCCTCGCCCGTTCCGGCGGGGCGGGTCGCGCCGCCGCCTGTCCCCTTCCCAGTCCTCCGCGCCACGCCGGGCGAGGCGCCTCGCGGCGCGTCCAACCCGCTCTTGAGACCTACGCCCGGCGAGGCGGTGCGCCCGACGCCCGGCGCCCTGCCTCCGGACCTCAGGCGCGCCGCGGCGTCCCTCCCCGAGATGTTCGAGCGTCCCGCCCCGCCCCGCACGCGTGAAAAGTCGGGCGAACGGTCCCCCGGAGCCGCCGATCGCGACGCCGATCCGCGCGCCGAGGCGGTCCGTCGCCTGGCCGCGGTCGCCGGCGGCGGCCGGGCGCTGCGCGACGCCGGACGAGCTCTGCGGACGCCGGACGAGCGTCCCCGGAACGGTCCCGGCGATCCGCTCGATCGCCGACTGGAACGGGCTCGCGACATGCGGAGCCGCGGCCGTCGCGCCTACGCCGCCGCCGGACGGGCGCTCGACTCCGCCCGTGAAGCCATTCCCCAGGACTGGGTCGAACGCGCGCGCGAACGGATTCCCGGTCTCGGCCGCGCCGATCCCTATGTCCGGGACACCGCGCGAAAGCTTGCGGTCGCGGTCGGCACGATCGACGAACTCACTGACAAGGCCGACCAGATGCGCGAGATGGCGCGGGATGTCCGCGAGTTGCGCGAGGCTGACGCAGCCCATGACGACGCTCGTCGCGACAGGGCGCTGGAACGGCTGAAGGCCAAGCGCGCCGACGACGCTCGAGACAAATCCGAGGGAGGCGATTGATGCCGGCCGAAAGCCGCTTCGTCGGCAACTCGATCGAGGAAATGCTGGTGGCGCTCGCCGAAGGGGTGCGTGAAGCCCAGATTGCGCTCAACAGCGGTCCGCGCATCGATCCAGCGGGCCGTCCGCTGGGCGGTTACCAGTTGCCCTATCTGGACTTTTCGATCCAGGTCGACATGGAAACCCGCGTCGATACCGGAGGGCGTCCCGTGGCCCTGCTGTTCACCGGCCGTCCGCCGAGCGCGAGCAATCAGCAGGTCAGCAGCACGATCAGCGGCCGCCTGGTGGCCACGCCGCCTGGCGACGGCCTGCCGACGCCGCGCATCGCCTTCGCCGTGGGCCAGAACATCGGCGGCGAGGCGTCCCTGGCCGTGACCGTGACCAACAGCGCGGGCGAGGTGCTGGCCGATCAACCGGTGGAACTCAATATCGACGACGGCGCGTCCGCCATTCTTTCGGCCGCGCGGGGCGTTGCGGGCTTCGCGCGCAAGCCGGGAACGCGCCTCGCGGCCGCCCTGCTGCGGACCGACGCGGCTGGCCGCGCCGCAACCACGCTGGCGATCGCCGACGGCGAGCCGGCGCGCGCCGTCGTCGCCGTCGCTGCGTCGATCGGCGCCTTCAGCGCGCGGGCCATCGTCGGTTTGGAGGTCGTGGGATGAGCACGACCTTCACCTGGTCGGCGCGGCTGGCCGACGCCGCCGGCGCCCCCGTCGCGGGCATGGCCCTGGAGGTCCAGCTGTTCGATCTTCAGGCCAACGCCTGGACGACCAGATCGACCGCCAAGACAGGAGCCGACGGCCGCGCCAAGGGATCGGGGACAATCGAGGACGACACCCTCCCCCTCGCCCCGGCCTTCCGGCTCGTGGAGAGCGCGGCGATAATGTCGGTCAGCCCGGCGATCGCGCGCGCCGCCCGGGGCGGAAGCCTGGTGGTCGACTTCGGGCAGGTCCAGCACCTCGCGGCGGTGGAGCGCTTCGCCCAGCCCCGCACCTTCGCGACCGCCGGCTTGCGCGGCGAGACGCTGATGGTGGGCGGGGTCGCCGCGTCGGAAACGCCGAGCACGGTCACCCGTGATCTGGCTGAACGCGACACCCTGATCGCCAACCAGACCCGGGTCCTTGCGGAGCGCGACGCCGAAATCGCCAACCTGCGGGGCCTCGCCGTCAAGGCCGATCTCGCCACCGCGCGCGCCCAGACCGCGGAAGAAACCGTCCAGACCCTGTCGATCCGCCTTGCCCAGAGCGACAAGGACCTGGTCCAGCGCGACGCCGAAATCGCCAATCTGCGGGACGTCGTCGCCAAGGCCGATGTCGCCGTCGCGCGCGCCCAGACCGCCGAGGAGGCTGCTCAGGCCTTGTCCACCCGCCTTGCCCAGCGCGACAAGGACCTGGCCGAACGCGATGGTTTGCTGGCCGACCGGGCCCGGGTCATCGATGACCAGGAGACCGTCATCGCCGGCCTGCGCGCCACGGTCGCCCAGCAGGAACAGGCGATCGCCGCGGCGACGGTCAGGCCGGCGGTTGGCGGAAAGGCGGTGGGCATGGTCGATCTGGCCACCACCGTGGCCAGCCAACTCGACGACGCCCAAACCACGTTGAAGCCGCGCGGCTTTTCCCTGGGGGCGATCCAGGTGACGGCGAAGGCCGTGCTGCAGGACGACGGCGGCCGCCTAGAACTGCTGGGCAAGGAAGATCTGAAGACCGTGCCGCCGGGCGCGCTCAGCGACATCAGGATGGAGTTCCTTCCGGGGGAAACGGCGTCCGCCGAGGGCGGTCCGCGCGTGCCCGACGTCAGCCAACTGACCGAGAACGCGGCGAGGCGGGTCCTGGCTTCGGTCGGCCTGACTCTGGACGCCAGCGTGGGCCCGCTCGCGCTCAACCCGGCCGTCGCGCCGGGACAGGCGATGGTGCAGTCGCCCGTCGCGGGCGCAGTCAGCGGGCGCGGCGCGAGGGTGCTGGTGATCTTCGCCGCCGATGTAAAAAAGGAAACTTGAGATGGCCCAGGATGCAGCCGATTTCCTCAGCGACAGCCTGGCGACCCCGCTCGGCGAGGTCATCGCGGCAGTCGGCCGCGGTGTCGCCGAAGCCCAGGCTGCGCTCGACCATGCCTCCCTAGCCGCGACTCTGGCCATGTACGAAACCGATGGCGACGAGGGCGTCCAGGCGCTGCGCGCCATTGGCTACCGCCCCACCTTCTACGTGCTGCCCGAGACAACCTGCGAGGTGCAGGTCTCGATGCATGTCGGAGGAACCGGCGGCGCGGACGGCAGCGCTGGCGGCGCGAACCAGCCCGGAGCCGTCGGGCAGGCGCGCACCTACGTCACTCCGGTCGACGCGGGTTTTCAGCAGCGCTACGCCTTTCAAGGCCAGGGCGCGGCAAAGCTGACCTTCAAGATTCTTCCCGTACCGCCTCCCCAGGCCCTCGACGACGCGGCGCCCATGCCCGACGTGCGTGGCCTGAAGGGCGCCCAGGCCGACACGCTTTTGGCGGCCCGGGGATTGTCGGCGACCTTCGTGAGCGCCGAGGACAAGGTCCTGACCACGAACGAGGCGGCCGAGCTTACCGTTCAAACCCAGGACGCCGCGCCACGCACCCTGGTGACGACTACGAACGCGGTGCGCCTCCTCGTGAAATGACGCCGCGCCGCGGGAAGACCGGCCCGGACCGTCCGTCGTACCGGAACGCGCCGCCCGGCGTTTGCACAAGCTAAGGCCGTGCCGCCTCCGAAGAGCCGTCTAAAGGTGGCTCGCCTGTCGAGGCCCCATTCTCGCGACAGACGTCGCGCGGGCGGCTATGCCTGCCGCGCCGATGAAACCAGCAATTTTATATAATAATTTCAATATATTACTGATAATCCTCGAACGATCCACGACGCCTGCGCAACACAGATCGCCCGGGCGACTTGCAGAATGCCGGGCGATGGTCGAGAAAACCCTATTAAGTTTATAGAGTTTTCCCATGCGCGCTAGGTCAGCACCTGTCATCGCCGTGGTCGGCGCTGGGTTCAGCGGGGTGGCGACCGCGCTGAACATCCTCAAGCGCTCGGCCGACGCCAAGGTGATCCTGTTCGAGCGGCGCACACCCGTCGGCCTTGGGGCCGCCTACGCCTCACACAATCCGGATCATCGCCTGAACGTGCGGGCCGGCAATATGAGCGCCTGGCCGGACGACCCCGAACACTTCGTCAGATGGCTGAACCGCGAGAGGCTCGCCCTGGACCCGGCGGACTTCGCCACGCGCGCGGACTATGGCCGCTATATCCAGCAGCAGGTCGTCGAGATCGCCGAGGGAGCCGCCGGCGCCGGCCGCCTGGTGGTCACGCCGGACGCGGTGGTCGGGATCGAGCCGGGTGGCGACGGCTGGCGCCTTCGGTGCGCCATGGGACGGGCGGTCACGGCCCATGCCGTTGTCCTGGCCCTGGGCAATCCGCCGCCGGCGCGCCCCCCTGGGGTCGACGAGGCCTTCGCCGCCTCGCAGGCCTATGTCGCCGATCCCTGGCGTTGGGACGCAACCCAGTTGCCGGCGGGTCCGGTGCTGTTGATCGGTACGGGTCTGACCATGGTGGACGTCGCGCTGTCGCTGAACGACGCGCAACCGGGCCGCCCCATGCTGGCGCTGTCGCGGCGTGGCCTGGCGCCGCTGGAGCACGACGGCGCGCCGCCGCTGGTCCTGCCGACGCCGCCGGCCAACGATCTCTCGCCGCTCGAGGCGTTCAGCTGGCTGCGTACGGCCGCCGGCGACCATGGCTGGCGTACCGCGATCGACGCCATCCGACCGGCGACACAGGCCTTGTGGCGCAGCTGGTCCGCGCCGCAGAAACAAGCCTTCCTGCGTCATGCCCGTCCGTTCTGGGACATTCACCGTCACCGCTTGGCCCCGCTGGTCGCCGGCCGGATCGGCGCCCTGCGCGCCACCGGTCAACTGGTCCTGGCGGCCGGCAAGATCCGCAGCCTGACGCTGGAAGCCGACGGCTTCGCCCTGTGCCGCTGGCGCGGGCGTGGTCAGGACAAAGGCTACGCCTTCCGCGCGGCCCGGGTCATCAACTGCACTGGTCCGACCGGAGACGTCCTGAACTCCACCGATCCTCTGATCCTGGACCTGGTTCGGCGCGGCCTGGCGCGACCTGATCCGCTGCGCCTCGGTTTCGATGTCGACGACGACAACCGGCTGCGCGACCTCTCCGGCCAGGCCTCGCCGACCCTCCTGGCCGTTGGTCCCGCGACGCGCGGAACCTCGTGGGAGGTCACCGCCGTGCCGGACATCCGCGTCCAGGTCGCCGCCGTGGCCGAGACGGTGATGGCGGCGTTGACCTAGAGATCCAACGCCGCGGCGTGGATCAACTGCCCCAGCTTGACGATCGATGCGTGCGGGGTGTCGTTGATCCGCTGGACATAGGCCACGTCGGGCAGCGACGGCAGGTGATTGCTGGCCAGCGGCGCGCGCTCGGGCAGGAACAGGGCTGTGCGGCAGGTGACCGCCAGACCCGCCTGCACCGCCGCGCGCAGGGCCGACAGGCTCGGGGTTTCGAGAGCCACCCGGAACGGCCGCCCGTCCCGCTCCAGCGCGGCCAGGGCGGCGTCGCGAAAGCGGCAGGGCGACTCCAGGATGGCGACCGGCAGGACGTCGCTCTCAGCCAGGGCGGCGTCGCCATGCCACGCCATGGGGACCACGCGCGCGGCCCGCGGATCGTCCGCCGCGCCCATGCACAGGACGACGTCCAGCCGATCGGCCTCCAGCAGGCCCAGAAGCTCCGGCGAGCCCGCCACCCGCACCTGCAGCTGGGTGTCGGGATTGAGCTGGGCGAACCGCGCCAGCACCCCCGACAGCAGGGTCTCGGCGAAGTCCTGCACGAGGCCGACGCGCGCCGGTCCAGCCAGGGCGTCGCCGGTCAGGGCCACCACGGCGCGATCGTTCAGCGCCAGGATCTCCCTCGCCCTCGGCAGCAGGGTCTGACCCGCCGGCGTCAGCACCAGGCGCCGCCCCTCGCGGTGGAACAGCGGCGTCAGCACCGTCTCCTCCAGGCGCTTCATCTGCAGGCTCAGCGCCGACTGGGTGACGAACACCCGCTCGGTCGCCCGCAGCATCGAACCGGAGTCGACGATCGCCACGAAGCTCCGCAGCAGTTCGGTCGGCAGGTTGGTGACCATGGGCGTCCTCTTGAGAAATGCTAATAAGGCCTGTGAGGATAAGTCTATTGATCAAGTAGGAATTCAACGTCCTTCTTTCTGGACCCACGGCGCTTGCGTCGCAACGGTTTCCGACGAGAGAGGACCGCAGTGTCTCTGGCGACGACCTACAGAATTTCTGAACCTAGGCCATGGCGCTGGCCCAGCCTGGCCCGCGCCCGCTGGTTGTCTCCGGTCCTATTGCTGGCCTTGTGGGAGCTGGGCGCGCGCACCGGCGTCGTCCCGCCCCGGGTGCTGGCCGCGCCATCCACGGTCCTGGAGACTTTCTGGTCCCTGACCGTCTCGGGCGAACTGCCCCGCAACCTTCTGGTCTCCCTGGCCCGCGCCGGCGCTGGCCTCGGCGTCGCCCTGGTTCTGGCCACCACCCTAGGCCTGATCTCGGGCCTGTCGCGCTGGGGCGAGACGCTGGTCGACCCGCTGATGCAGATCAAGCGGACAATCCCGGTTCTTGCCCTGACGCCGCTGTTCATCGTGTGGTTCGGCATCGGCGAGACGCCGAAGATCCTGCTGATCACCGTCTCGGCGACCTTTCCGCTGTACCTGAACCTGTTCGCCGGCATCCGCGGCGTCGACGTGCGCCTGGTCGAGGCCGCCCGCAGCTTTGGCCTCTCGGGCTGGAGCCTGGTGCGCGAGGTAATCCTGCCCGGCGCCCTGCCCTCGTTCTTCATCGGCCTGCGCTACGCCCTGGGGGTTGCGGTGCTGGTGCTGGTGATCTCCGAACAGATCAACGCCCAGGCCGGGCTGGGCTATCTGGTCAACAACGCCCGCGACTTCATGCGAACCGACATCATCGTCGTCTGCTTGGTCGTCTACGCCCTACTCGGCCTCGGCGCCGACGCCCTTGTCCGCACGCTGGAGCGCAAGGCGCTGGCGTGGCGCCCCAGCCTTGTGGAGCAATGATCATGGCCGTTTCGCAACCGCGACTCCCTCGCCCCGCCGTCACCCGCCCCCTCCAGCAGGCCGCCGAACCCGCCGTACGGCTCTCGAACTTCGTCCGCCGCTTCGGCGACAACACCGTCATCGACGGCCTGGACCTGTCGATCGCCCCGGGTGAGTTCGTCGCCCTGCTGGGCGCCAGCGGCTCAGGCAAGACAACCCTGCTGCGAACCTTGGCCGGGCTCGACCCTGCCGGGGGGCAGGACGTGAAGACCCCCGACGCCCGGGCGGTCGTGTTCCAGGATGCGCGCTTGCTGCCGTGGAAGAAGGTCTGGCGCAATGTCGCCCTTGGCCTTTCCGGCGGCAACGTCCGGGCCCGCGCCGAGGCGGCGCTGAAGGAGGTGGGCCTTAGCCATCGCCTCGACGCGTGGCCCGGCACCCTCTCGGGCGGCGAGGCTCAGCGCACGGCCCTGGCCCGGGCCCTGGTCCGCGCGCCGGGCCTGCTGCTGCTGGACGAACCGTTCGCGGCGCTGGACGCCCTGACCCGCCTGAAGATGCACGATCTGGTGCTGTCGCTGTGGCGCGAGCACGCGCCGGCCGTGCTGCTGGTCACCCACGACGTCGACGAGGCCATCGCCCTGGCCGACCGGGTTCTGGTGCTGGACAAGGGCCGTATCGCCGCCGAAGAGCGCATCACGCTGGACCGGCCGCGAACGCTCGACGCCCGCTTCCAGGCCATCCGCCGCCGCTTGCTAAGCCAGCTCGGCGTCGAGTCCGGGCCCACCCATGGCGAAGGTCACCTGCTCGCCTTCCCGACCGGCGAGGTCGTGCTGTGAACGCCCCCGTCCGTCGCTTCGAGGCTCAAGCGCGCCTGCCCGATCTCGATGCGATCCTGCCGGAGCTGACGAAGGCCTTCGCCGCCACCGCCGGCCAACACGACCGCGAGGCCAGCTTTCCGGCCGACAACTTCCGCCAATTGCACGAGGCGGGCCTTCTGGCCCTGACCGCGCCCGCGCGGCTGGGGGGACTGGAGGCCGACCTGCCGACGGCGCTGAAGGTGATCTCGGCCGTGGCGCGCGGCGAGCCGGCGACGGCGCTCGTCCTGGTCATGCAGTACCTGTTCCACGCCTCGGTCGAAGGCCGCTCCGGCTGGCCCGAGCATCTGAAGCAGCGCGTCATCGGCGAGGCGATCGAGCACGGCGCCCTGATCAACGCCCTGCGGGTCGAGCCGGACCTCGGCACGCCCGCCCGCGGCGGCTTGCCGGCCACCATCGCCCGCCGCACGTCCGAAGGCTGGCGGCTCAGCGGCCGCAAGATCTACTCGACCGGCTCCACCAACCTGACCTGGTTCGTGGTCTGGGCCCGAAGCGACGACGCCGAACCTCTAGTCGGCGGCTGGCTGGTCCGCGCCGACGCCCCCGGAATTTCGATCGAGGAGACCTGGGACCACCTGGGCCTGCGCGCCTCCGCCAGCCATGACGTGGTGTTCGAGGACGTCCTGGTCCCGCTGGACCATGCCCTGGATCCCCAGCCCGTCGGCGTGCCGCCGCCCTATCCGGCCAGCTTCGCCACATGGTCGGCGGTGCTGACCTCGGCCATCTACGACGCCGTCGCCCGTGCGGCGCGGGACTGGCTGGTCGAATTCCTGGCCAACCGCAAGCCGGCCAACCTGGGCGCCGCCCTCTCGACCCTGCCGCGATTCCAGGAAGCCGTCGGCGAGATCGACGGCCTGCTGCTGTCCAACCGCGTCCTGCTGGACACCGCCGCGCGGGGCGAGGTCGACGGCGTCGAGGCCAGTCTCGTCAAGCACCTGGTCACCGAAAACGCCATTTCGGCCGTCGAAAGGGCCTTGAAACTGACCGGCAATCCGGGCCTGACTCGCGCCAATCCGCTGGAGCGCCACCATCGCGACGTCCTCTGCGGCCGGGTCCACACGCCGCAGGCCGACGTGGTCCTGACCAGCGCCGGCCGCGCCGCCTTCGCGGGACTGGGCGCATGAGCCGCCTCATCGTCGCCAGCCAGTTGCCAGAGGTGTTCAACAGCGTCTTCGCCCAGCATGTCGCCGACGCCGAGATCGTGGCCGTGCCGCCGGGCTTCACCGCGCCCCTGCCGCCCCAGGCAAAGATCCTGGTCGCCGCGCCGTTCCGCAAGGCCGGCGGGGTTCTGCCCGACCGCCCGCCGCCCGGCTGGCCTTTCGACGTTCGCTGGGTGCAGTTGGTTTCGGTCGGCATCGACTTCTATCCGGACTGGCTGTTCGACGGTCCCGTCGTGACCTCGGCGCGCGGCTCGTCCGCCGTAGCCCTCGCCGAATTCGCGCTGGCCGCCCTCCTGGCCGAGGCCAAGCGCCTGCCGGACATCTGGATCGACCAGGCCTCGCGCTGGGCGCCGCAGCAGCTGAAACTGGTCGCCGGCTCGACCCTGGGCCTGGTCGGCTTCGGCGCCATCGGCGAAGCCCTGGCCCCGCGCGCCCAGGCCCTGGGGATCAACGTGCTGGCGGTGCGCCGCTCGGACGCCCCGATCCCGGTGCCCGGCGTCGAGCGCGTCGCCGACCTAAAGACCCTGTTCGAGCGCAGCGACCATGTCGTCCTGGCCGCGCCGGCGACGCCGCAGACCGAGCGGATCATCAACCGCGACCTCCTGCTGCACGCCAAGCCCGGCCTGCACCTGATCAATATCGCCCGCGGTGCCCTGATCGACGACGAGGCCCTGCTGGCGGCGCTGGACGAGGGCCGCGTCGGCCGCGCCAGCCTAGACGTCACCTTCCCCGAGCCCTTGCCGGACGGCCATCCGTTCTACGGCCATCCCAAGGTTCGCCTGTCGCCGCACACCTCGGTGCATACGCCCGACACCCGTATCAACCTGGCGACCCAGTTCGCCGAGAACCTGGCCCGCTTCCGGTCCGGCGCGCCCTTGGCCGGCGTCGTCGACCTGTCGCGCGGCTACTGAGAGATCAACGCCATGACCGCCATTCCCGCGCCCCAAGCCTTTGAGGGAAGAAGCTTCGCGCCCGCCGCGCCGCATCCCGCCAAGATCGAGACCGTCCTGCCCGAGTTCGGGACCCGCGAGATCCCGCGCCAGCCTACAGTCGAGGCCGAGCGCCTCTATCGCAAGCAGCGCCTAGCGGCCTCTTATCGCCTGTTCGGCCGCTACGGCTTCGACATGGGCGGCGCCGGTCACATCACCGCCCGCGACCCGGAACTGACGGACCATTTCTGGGTCAACCCGTTCGGCGTTCACTTCAGCCGGATCAAGGTCTCGGACCTAATGCTGGTCAGCCATGACGGCCGCGTCGTCGAGCCGCCGGCCAGGGTCCCTGCCCGCCTGAACCGCGCGGCCTTCGCCATCCATTCGCAGTTGCACGAGGCCCGTCCGGATGTCGTGGCCGCCGCCCATTCGCACTCGCTGTACGGCAAGGCCTGGTCCGCCCTGGGACGCCTGCTCGACCCCCTGACCCAGGACTCGGCGGCCTTTTATGACGACCACGCCCTGTTCGAGGAATTCTCCGGCGTGGTGCTCGACACCAGCGAGGGCCAGAAGATCGCGCGGACGCTGGGCCCGAAGAAGGCCGTGATCCTGCAGAACCACGGGATCCTGACCGTTGGTCAATCGGTCGAGGCCGCCGTCTGGCGCTACCTGGCCCTCGAGAACGCCTGCCAGACCCAGCTGCTGGCCGAGGCCGCCGGTCCGACCAAGCCCATGCCGCCCGAGGTGGCCGCGCACACCGCCAGCCAGGTCGGCAGCGAAGCCGGCGGCCTCTGGGCCTTCCAGCCCTATTGGGACGTTGTGACCGAAGAAGAACCGGACCTGTTCGACTGATGACCGGTTTCACGATGTCCAGGCGCGGCCTGATGGTCGGCGGCGTATCGATCGCCGGCCTCTCCATGACCGGTCTCGCCGCCTGCTCGCCCAAACCGGCCGCCAAGACCGGCAACCTTTCTGACCTGACCCTGCGGGTCGCCACCTATCGCGGCAATCCCGAGAGCTTCTTCGACCAGGCGGGGATCCAGGCTCCGCCTTACAAGTTGGCTCGCACCCAGTTCGCCGGCGGCAACCTGATCGCCGAGGCGATCAACGCCCGGGCGCTGGACTTCGGCGGCATGAGCGAGATCCCGCCGATCTTCGTGGCCGACCATCCGGGCAACCAGGTCCGCATCGTCGGCGTGCTGCAAGGCGACGTGAACAACCAAGTCGTGCTCGTGCCCAAGGGCTCGCCCGCCCAGGACTTCAAGGCGTTGAAGGGCAAGCGGATCGGCTATGTGAAGGCCACGACCTCGCACTACATCCTGCTGCGGCTGCTGGAGAAATCCGGCCTGACCTGGGCCGACATCACCCCGGTGGCGTTATCGCCGCAGGACGGCTTGGCCGCCTTCCAGAGCGGGGCGTTGGACGCCTGGGTCATCTACGGCGTCATTGTCTACCAGGCCCGCGAGGCCGGGGCCCGGGTGCTGACCACCGCCCAGGGGATCCTGTCGGGCAACTACCTGATCACCGCCGCCGCCGAAGCGCTGGACGAGCAGGAGCGGCTGAAGGCCATCGGCGACTACGTCCGACGCTATCGCCAGGTGTTCGACTGGATCAACGCCGACGGCGTCCGCTGGGCCAAGGTCCGCGCCGCCGCCACCGGGGTCAAGCAGGCCTATTACGAGCAGGAGTTCCGCGAGCGCAGCTCGCCTTCGATCCTGGGCCCGATCAGCGAGGCGGCGATCGCCTCACAGCAGGCCGTGGCCGACACCTTCGCGACCGCCAAGGTCATACCAAGCGCCGTCCAGGTCAAGCCGCTGTGGGATGACCGGCTGACGTCGTTCCTGAAGTGATATTTGCCGCACAAATATAGAACCGCAGCGTTCTTGATATAAGCAAATCTATCGATTTCCAGATTTTATATTCGTTGAGAACAGATCGCGCAGATGACAAATCCCTACAAGATAAATCGGGGATAGGTCGAATGCCTAAATTTCGCTCGCGTGATCTTCTGCTCTTGAGTTCCAGCCTGGCGATGGCCGGCGCGGCCCAGGCCGCCGAACCGGCTTCCAGCGCCGACGGGGCCGCCCCCGCGGTCGAGCAGGTCATCGTCACCGCCGAGCGACGCGCCACCGACCTGCAGAAGACCGCCATCGCCATCTCGGCCTTCGGCCAGCAGGTCCTGGCCGACCGCAAGATCGACAATATCCGCGATCTGTCGGGCCAGATCCCGAACCTCAGCATCAGCCGGGTCACTATCAGCCACACCACCCAGACCTACGCCCTGCGCGGCGTCGGCGAGGCCGACCCGATCCAGGAACCGGTGCTGGCCGTCTATGTCGACGACGTCTACATCCCGCGCCAGATCGGCTCGATGGTCGAGTTCAACGACCTGGAGCGCATCGAAGTGCTGCGCGGCCCACAAGGCACGCTGTACGGCCGCAACTCCAGCGCCGGCGCCCTGCGGATCATCACTCGCGATCCCGGCCAGAATCTGCGCGCCAAGGCCGAGGTCGGGTTGGGAAATTATGGGGCCGTCGACGTCCGCGCCCTGATCGAAGGACCTCTGGTCGCCGACAAGCTGTCGGGCAGCCTTTCGTACATCCATCACGAGCGCGACGGCGTCACCTTCGATCCGACGCTGAACCACGACGTCAACCGCATCAACCTGGACGCCTTCCGCGCCAAGTTGCGTTGGACGCCGACCGAACGCCTGGACGCGCAATTGACCGTCAACGCCCTGCGCGACCGCAGCGACACGCGCAGCTATATCCCGGTGAACCAGCCGGGCGGAATCTTCCGCAACGATCGCTCATACGCCGAGGTCGAGCCGGTCCAGGACCTGGACCAGATCAGCGGCTCCCTGCGCGTCCAGTACGAGCTTTCCGAGCACCTGAAGCTGAAGTCGATCACCGCCTACGGCGGCTTCAACCTCAATCCCGTCGCCTATGACAACGACGGTGAGGCGGCGCTGATCCAGAAGAACCTGATCCACTACAACGATCAGTACGCCACCCAGGAAGTCCAGCTGAACGGCGACTTCGGCGACGTCACCTTCACCAGCGGCCTGTTCTATCTGCACGAGCGGTTCTTCGTGCAGCGCGACGGCTACAGCCGCCGCAACGCCCAGAACACCGACCCGGTGACGACGCCCGGCAACTACAGCTTCGCGCGGGCCCACAACATCACCAACACCGACGCCTACGCCGTGTTCGGCGAAGCGACCTGGAAGGCGACCGACCGCCTCTCCCTGACCGGCGGCCTGCGCTGGACCAACGAGAAGAAGAACTTCGTCTTCGACAACAAGGTGCTGAACCTGGCCGGTCAGGTCGTCGGCCAGTCGATCGCCGGCCAGGCCGACAAGACCTTCTCGGCGATCACGCCCAAGGTCTCGGCCCAGTACCAGTGGTCCGACGAGGTCCTGCAGTACGTAACCTGGTCGAAGGGCTTCAAATCGGGCGGATTCGACAACCGCGCCACGCGTCTGGATCTGGCCACCCGTCCCTTCGCGCCCGAGAACGTCGACAGCCACGAGACCGGCCTGAAGACCGAGCTGTTCGACCGCCGCGCGCGGTTGAACCTGGCGGCGTTCTACAACGACTACAAGGACCTGCAGGTCAGCTACAGCGACCCGGCCTATCCGGGCAATTCGATCCGCGGCAACGCCGGCAAGGCCCACACATACGGCGTCGAGATCGAGGGCGACGTTCGCCCGACCGAGCGGCTCGGCCTGCAAGCCTCGGTCGGCTACCTGTTCGCGGTCTACGACAAATACCGCAACGCCGGCGGGGTGGGCGTCAACGCCGACGGACACCGCCTGCTGAACTCGCCGCGTTGGAGCCTATCCGGCGGTCTGACCTACGACGTGCCGATCGAGATTCCGGGCTCCGTGCGCCTGGGCCTGAACGCCCAATGGCAGGGCAAGGCCTATTTCAACGCGCTGCAACGCCCGCAGGACAAGGCGCCGGCCCAGGGCTTCCTGAACGGCTCGATCACCTGGACGACGCCGGACCCGCGCTGGGCCGTGCAGCTGTCAGGCCGCAACCTGCTCGATTCCGACAAGCCGGTCAGCGCCACCTACACACCGTCCACCGGGGTCTACTACCGCAACTACCCCGATCCCCGGACCTTCCTCGTCACCCTCAAATACGCGCTGTGACCCCATGAGCCAGCACCGCCTCTCGGACTTCGTGGCCGACTTTTCCAACCTGCTGGACCAGACCGGCGACGAGGCCGTGATCCTGCGCGAGGGCGGCGCCCTGCTGGCCGACCTCGTGGCTGTCGACGACTGGCTGCCGGAAGCCCAGAGCCGGCCCGATCCGACGCGCTACCAGCAGTACCTGCTGCACCGCGATCCAGCCGGCCGCTTCTCGGTGGTCAGCTTTGTCTGGGGGCCGGGCCAGGCGACGCCCGTCCACGACCATACCGTCTGGGGCCTGGTCGGCGTCCTGCGGGGGGCCGAACTGTCCCAGTCCTACGCGCGGCGGGGCGACGCCCTGGCCGCGGCGGGCCAGGTTCATCGCCTGGAAACCGGCCAGGTCGAAGCGGTCTCGCCGACGATCGGCGACATCCACCGCGTCGCCAACGCCTTCGAAGACCGGGTCTCGATCAGCATCCACGTCTATGGCGCCGATATCGGGACGGTGCGGCGGTCGACCTACGGCGCCGACGGCCGGCCCAAGCCCTTCGTCTCCGGCTACGCCGACGTCCCGCCACCTCTCCTGTTCGACCGCGCCAGCGCCCTGGCCTACGGAGCCGCCGAATGACCCTGTCCGTCGTCAAGCCGCAAGAGGTCCGCCGCGACCTGATCGCCCGACGCGAGATCGCCCTGCTGGACCTGCGCGAGGAAGACCCTTTCGCCAAAGGACACCCGCTGTTCGCTTCGCAACTGCCGCTGAGCCGGCTGGAGGCGGAGATCCTCGACCGCGTCCCACGCCATGGCGCCAAGATCGTCCTCTATGACGACGGCGAGGGCCTGGTCGCGCCCGCCGCCGAACGGCTGGCGGCCCTGGGCTACACGAACGTCCACGCGCTGGCCGGCGGCCTCGCCGGGTGGCGCGCCGCCGGCTACGAGCTGTTCCAGGACGTCAATTCCTACAGCAAGGCGTTCGGCGAACTGGTCGAGGCGCGCCGCCATACGCCGTCCCTGCCGGCCCAGGAGGTCCAGGCGCGTATCGACGCCCAGGCCGACCAGGTGATCCTCGACGCCCGCCGGTTCGAGGAATACGCGGTCATGAGCATTCCCGGGGGGATCAGCACGCCCGGCGCCGAACTGGTGCTGCGCGCCCGCGAACTGGCGCCCGATCCCTCGACCACCATCATCGTCAACTGCGCCGGCCGCACGCGCAGCCTGATCGGCGCCCAATCGTTGGTCAACGCCGGCCTGCCCAACCCTGTCTTCGCCTTGCGCAACGGCACGATTGGCTGGACCCTGGCCCAGCAGACGCTGGAACATGGCCAGGACCGCAAGTTTCCCGAGGTTCGTGACCAGACCCTGGCCGAAGCCCGAAGCCGCGCCCGCGACGTCGCCTACCGCGCCGGCGTCCGCCGCCTCGACGCGGCGGGCTTGGCCGACCTCGGCAAGGACGGCGACCGCACCCTCTACCGCTTCGACGTCCGCACGCCCGAGGAGTACACGACGGGCCACATCCCCGGCTTCCGTTCGGCCCCTGGGGGCCAGCTGGTGCAGGAGACCGACGTCTTCGCCCCGGTGCGCGGCGGCCGCATCGTGCTCGCCGACGATCTGGGGCCTCGCGCCGACATGACCGCCTCGTGGCTGGCCCAGCTGGGCTGGGAAGTCTACGTGCTGGACGGCGGCTTCAAGGGCGGGCTGGAGACCGGCGCCTGGACGCCGCGCCTGCCCGTCCTGCCGGCGGTCGAGGCCCTGTCGCCCGAAGACCTGGCCCAGGCCATCGCCGAGGAGGCCGTGGTCGTGATCGACCTCGCCCCCAGTCCGCGCCATCGCAAGGCTCACGTGCCCGGCGCCTGGTTCGCGATCCGCGCCCAGTTGCCCGAGGCGCTGGACAGGCTGCCGAAGGACAGGGCCTTCGTGCTGACCTCGACCGACGGCGTCCTGGCGGCCCTGGCCGCGCCGGAACTGGAAGACCTGACCGACCGCTCCGTCCGCGTCCTGGCCGGCGGGACCGAGGCCTGGATCGCCGCCGGCCGCGCCGTCGAGGGAGGCCTGACCCGCGCCGCCAACGCCCCGACCGACATCTACAAGCGCCCTTATGAGGGCACCGACAACGCGGCCGAAGCCATGCAGGCCTATCTCGATTGGGAGTTCGGTCTGGTCGAGCAACTGGCGCGCGACGGCACGCACGGCTTCTACGTGATCTGAACCATGACCCTGCAGCTCTATTTCGCGCCCGGTTCCTCATCCCTCGCCCCCCTCGTGGCGCTGGAGGAGATCAACATTCCCTACGGCGCCCACCGGCTGGATCTCGCCGCCGGCGACCAGCACAAACCCGACTATCTGAAGGTCAATCCGCGCGGCCGCGTGCCGACCCTGCTGGTCGACGGTCAGGCCGTGACCGAGGTCCTGGCGATCCTGACCTACCTGGCCCATCGCTACCCGCACAGCGAGCTTCTGCCCCTGGCCGATCCGCTGGGGCTGGCCAAGGCCTACGAAGTGATGAGCTGGTTCGCCAGCACGGTGCACGTGGCCTTCGCCCAGATCGCCCGGCCGGAGCGCTACGCCGACGACGAGGCGGTGAAGGCCGCCCTGGCCACGCCCGGCGAGGCCCGTTTCGCCCGCACCCTCACCGACATCGAGCGCCTGGCCCAGGCGCCGGGCCCGTGGCTGCTGGGCGAGAATTTCAGCGTCGTCGACGCCTACGCCCTGGTGATCTGGCGCTGGGCCGAGCGGCGCCAGATCGACACCGGACGCTATCCCGCCTGGAGCGCCAAGGCCGCTCGCGCCTTCGCCCGCCCTTCAGTGGTCCGCGCCCTGCGCAGGGAGGCCGCGCCCGTAACGGCCTGATGAGCCGCCCGCATAACGCGCTTGAAAACTCCTCGCTCATCGTCGGGCGAGGCCGTCCCTAGGATCGAACCCCAAACTGGAGCCCGCCATGAGCGTTGAATTCATCGGTTTCATCGGCACGCAGCACGCGTCCGAGATCCATCCGCCGTCCGGCCCCGCCATCGACGTAGCCTATGTCGAGAAGACCGCCCGCGTGCATGAGGACGGCGGCTTCGACCGCGCCCTGGTCGCCTTCCACTCGACCGGCCCGGAAAGCCAGCTGGTCGTCGCCCATGCGGCTTCGGTGACCACGAGACTGAACTTCATGATCGCCCACCGGCCGGGCTTCACCCAACCGACCCTGGCCGCCCGGCAGCTGGCGACCCTGGACCACTTCACTGGCGGCCGGGTCGCCGTGCACATCATCACCGGCGGGTCGGACGAGGAACTGGCCAAGGACGGCGACCACCTGACCAAGGACGAGCGCTACGCCCGCACCAGCGAGTACCTGGACATCGTTCGCGCCGAATGGACCGGCGACAAGCCGTTCGACTACGAGGGCCGATACTACAAGGTCGACCAGGGCTTCGGCGCGGTGAAGCCGCTGCAGGCGCCGCATATCCCGATCTATTTCGGCGGCTCGTCGGATGCGGCCATTCCGGTGGCGGGAAAGCATGCCGACATCTACGCCATGTGGGGCGAAACCCAGGCCCAGGTGCGCGAGACCATCGCCCGCGTCCGCGCCGCCGCGGCCAAGCACGGCCGCCAGGTGCGCTTCTCGCTGTCGCTGCGTCCAGTGATCGCCGACACCGAGGAAGCCGCCTGGGCGCGCGCCGACGACATCGTCGCTCGCGCCAAGGCGCTGCGCGAGGCCGCCGGCTTGCTGACCACGGGTCACCGTCCGCCCAACGCCGGCTCGCAGCGCCTGCTGGACGCGGCCGCGCAAGGCTCCCGTCTCGACAAGCGCCTGTGGACCGGCGTCGCCGGCGTCACCGGCGCGCAAGGCAACTCCACGGGCCTGGTCGGCACGCCGGAACAGGTCGCCGAAAGCCTGCTCGACTACTACGACCTGGGCGTCTCGACCTTCCTGATCCGCGGCTTCGACCCGGTCGAGGACGCCATCGCCTACGGTCGCGACCTGATCCCGCTGGTCCGCCAGCGGGTCGCCGAGCGCGACCTTCGCCTGGCGCGGGCGGCGAGCTGACCCGTGGCTCCCTACGACGCCGTCTCGCCCTCGTCGATGGACGCCGCCTCCACGGTCGCGTTCAAGGAGGTGCTGGCGCACCTGGCGAGCGGCGTCGCCATCATCTCCTGCTGGGACAGCCAGACGCCGCGCGGCCTGCTGGTCAGCTCGATCATCGGCCTGTCCGTCGAGCCGCCCCGCTTTCTGTTCTGCGTGCGCAAGGAGGCTGGCTGTCACGACGCCTTGCGATCCGCGCGCGAGTGCGGCGTGGCCCTGCTGGGCGCAACCGACCGGGAAGAGGCCCTTCGCTTCGCGGGCCCGGCTCGTGCGGCCGAACGCCATGCGCCCGAGCGGTGGCGGCTCCCGGACGGCGCCCCGCCGGTCTACCGCGGCGGCCTGGCCGACGCCCGCTGTCGGATCGACAGCGTCGCAGATGCGGGCACCCACTCGGTCTTCATCGTCACGGCCGCCGAATACCGCCTGACCCCCGGTCCGCCGCTGGTCGCCTGGAACCGGGGCTTCCTGAACGCCGAGCCGCCCTCGGCTCCGGCCAACTTCAGCGAGAGACGGCCCGCTGCGCAAATGTCGTCAAAAGGCCGTTGAAATCCTCGGCCCGTTCGAATTGCGGCGTATGACCACACGCGTCGAGCAGCACAAACTGCCCCCTCTGCGGCAAGGCCGCATGCCTCTCGGACTGCTGAAACGGCAGCACGGCGTCCTGCTTGCCATGAATCAGCAGGACTGGGCTGGCCGCCGCCTCCAAGCACTGGAGGCTCTTTCGCCAGACGGATTCGTGGACGCCGGCCAAGGACATGGTCCGGCGCAAGGTTCCTAACAGCGCCTTGGCCGCTCCGGGGCGGTGAACATTGCGCCGGACGATCGCACGAAGATCCTCCGTCACCACGGCGGGGTCGTGGAACAGCGCGACCAGCTGGCGCTCGACCGACGCCTCGCCAGGCTTGGCCATCAATTCGCCGAGCAGCGGCAAGGACATCAATCGGAACGGCAGGAAGACCTCCGGGCCCAGCATGGCCGGCGCGACCAGCACCAGACCGGCGATGCGGTCGGGCGCCAGACCCGACAGGCGCAAGGCGACGGTCCCGCCCAGCGAGTTGCCCACAGCGATCACCCGCTCCAAGCCAAGCACATCCAGCAGGGCCAGGGCGCAGGCCGCGTAGCTGTCTGGATCATAGGGCTGACGCCCCATGTCGGACAGGCCGTGACCGGGATAGTCCCAGGCGATGAGGCGATGGCTTCCCGCCAGCGCCTCAAGCTGCCTCGACCAAAGCTCCAGCGAGCCGCCGATGCCCGAGGAGAGGAAAAGCGGAACGCCCTCGCCGCCCGTATCGACGTAGCGGATCTTGACGCCATCGACGACGGCCGTCCGGTCAATCATGCGAGCCCCTCGATCAAATCCGTCGACGCGCGCGTACCTCGCGGGAAGACGTGAAGAGGACTGGAGCACGAGCGCCGGGCGAGTGGCTTGCCCAGGTGCGAAGACGACTTTGACAGACGCGAACTCGAGCGTCATTTCCGCCGCCGCTGACCCGCGCAAGGCCTCTTGCGTACGGCCGTCTACGGCTCCTTGTTCGCGTCCAGAGCCGGACCGTCCGCCCCCACGCGGCGGAGCTTGGCGAGGAGGCGACCGAACTCGGCGCGTTCGACTTCCGTCAGGGCGGCGAAAGCGTCTCGATCGTGCTCGAGCGTGGCCTCCTCGATCCGAACCCGCAGGGTCTCGCCGGCGGCGGTCAGGTGCAGGGCGTTGGTGCGACGGTCACGGCCCGGCCGGCGCTCGATCGCGCCCAGCGCTTCCAGCTCGTCGACGGCCTTCATCGTGCTGGCCCGGTTGATGCCCAGGGCTCTCCCGAGGGTGACCTGGTCGCAGCCGGCGTTCAGGGCGATGTAGACGATCGCCGTGGCGCGCGCCGGGGTCACGTTCAGGGGCGTCAGGCGAGCCACCAGCCCAGCCATGATCCGAACGTCGGTCGAGTGCAGTTGCAGGCCCAGCCGTTGTCCCAGGACGCCAAAGGCGGCGGTCTCTTCCATGTCGACAAACCCCCAATTAGCACGCCAAGCGAACTGTATCCTGATTGCATTTAAAGGGCTTTCCGCGGGACCTCCAGATCCTTCGCGTTTCCGCCATGCCGTCAGTCGGCGCGAATGCTCCACGCGGCGCCCAGCGGCGAACCCGCGCTGGCCGCCGCCTCGAACACCTTGGCGTTGCGAATGGCCGCCAGGGCGTGGTCTCGCATGATCCGCTCGGCTTCGTCGGCATTGCCCTGCACGATGGCGTCCAGCACCGACTGGTGCTGGCGATGGGCGGCCAGCAGGTGCTCGTACTCGGCTGCGAGGTCCGCCAGGTCCAGCGCCAGGGCCCCGACGCCCGCGAACGGTTCGAAACTGTTGCGCGCCAGCGCGCCCTCGACCGCGCCGTTGCCCGCCGCGGCCACCAGCGTGTCGTGGAACGCCTGATTGTAGGCGGCGTAGCGATCCACGTCCTCGGCGGCCAGACGTCCTGTCGCGAACAAGGCCTCGCCTTCCGCGATCAGGCCGGCGAGGCGCGCATGGGTCTCGGAGCTCATGCCCCGCTCGACCAGGCGTCGCGCCGCAAAACCTTCAAGAACGCCTCGCACCTCGATGGCGTCGCGGATCTGGTCGCTGGACACGCCCCGGGCCGCATAGCCCCGCGCGCCCAGCCGCACCACCAGCCCTTCCTGCTCCAGGCTTCGCAGGGCCGTGCGCACGGGCATACGGGAGACGCCCAGCGCCGCCGCCGTCGGGATCTCGGCGATGCGTTCGCCGCTCTTGATCTCACCCGAGGCGATCATCTTGCGGAGGGCCATCATCACGCGCTGGCCCGGCTTCATGCTTGGCATGTCCATGGCCGCGACCGTAGCCGACCCGTCGAGACGCTCACAAGCTTTCAATTGGATCCAATCTTGACGACGTCGCGATTGCGATCAAGATTGGATCCAATAGGTCGCCAGACCAAGGCACGAGGAAACGACGATGGGTCCCGAAACCATGGCCAAGGCCGCGCCCTGGCCGCTTGACGCCTGGTACGTCGCCTGCACGCCCGACGAGATTGCGAACAAGCCCCTGGGTCGGCGGATCTGCGGCCAGGCCATGGTGCTCCATCGCGGCAAGGATGGCCGCCCGGTCGCCCTGGAGGATTTCTGCCCCCACCGGGGCGCGCCCCTGTCGCTGGGCTTCGTCCGGGATGGCGAGCTGGTCTGCGGCTATCACGGCCTGACCATGGGCTGCGAAGGGCGCGCGACCTCGATGCCGGGTCAGCGCGTCGCCGCCTTCCCCGCCATCCGCGCCTTCCCGGTGCTGGAGCGCCACGGCTTCGTTTGGGTCTGGCCCGGCGATCCCGTCCAGGCCGACCCCGCCAAGCTGCATCCGCTGTTCTGGGCCGACAGCCCCGACTGGGCCTATGGCGGCGGCCTCTATCACATCGCCTGCGACTACCGGCTGATGGTCGACAACCTGATGGACCTGACCCACGAGACCTACGTCCACGCCACGAGCATCGGCCAGAAGGAGATCGACGAAGCGCCGGTCACCACGCGCCTCGACGGAGAGGAAGTGGTGACCAGCCGCTTCATGGAAGGCATCCACGCGCCGCCATTCTGGCGCATGGCGCTGCGCGGCGCCGGCCTGCCCGAAGACGCCCTCGTCGACCGCTGGCAGATCTGCCGCTTCTCGTTGCCCAGCCACGTGATGATCGAGGTCGGCGTCGCCCTGGCGGGTCATGGCGGCTATGACGCGCCGGCCGACAAGAAGGTCTCCAGCGTTGTCGTCGACTTCATCACCCCCGAGACCGAGACCTCGCACTGGTACTTCTGGGGCATGGCGCGGAGCTTCGCTGTCCAGGACGCGGGCCTGACCGACACCATTCGCGAAGGCCAAGGCAAGATCTTCTCCGAGGATCTGGAGATGCTGGAGCGGCAACAAAAGAACCTGCTGGCCTATCCCGACCGCAAGCTCCTGAAGCTGAACATCGACGCCGGCGGCGTGCGCTCGCGCATGGCCATCGGCAAGGCGATCGCCGCCGAGGCCGGCCCGTTGGCGGCAGCCGCCGGATGATCAAGGTTCGGGTGGCGTCCCGCGCCCAGGCCGCCGAGGGCATCGTGCGGCTGGACCTGGTCTGCGCCGAAAGCCGCGACCTGCCGCCGTTCGACGCCGGCGCCCACATTGACCTGTTCCTGGGGAACGGCCTGACGCGGCAATATTCGCTGTGCAACGATCCGGCCGATCGCAGCCATTATCGGATCGCCGTCTTGCGCGAGCCGACCTCGCGCGGCGGCTCGACCTATGTCCATGAGGCGCTGACCGACGGCGCGACGTTGGACATCAGCCTCCCACGCAACCTGTTCGCGCTGGACGAGACGGCCGATGGGCACCTGCTGTTTGCCGGCGGGGTCGGCGTCACGCCGATCCTGGCCATGGCTCGACGATTGCACGCCCTGGGGCGCCCGTTCCTCTTCCACTACTGCGCTCGCGACCGCTCGCGGGCGGCGTTCCTGGACGAGTTGGCCGCGGCGCCGTTCGCAGACGCGGTGCGCTTGTCGTTCGACGCCGAGCCGGAAACACGACTCGACCTGGATATCGCGCTCGCCGATCCGGCGCCGGGCCGCCGTCTCTATGTCTGCGGTCCCGGCGGGTTCATGAGCCATGTGGTCGATGGCGCCCTGGCGCGCGACTGGGCCGCGGACCAGATCCGCAAGGAGCATTTCGCCGCCGCGCCTGGGCCTGAGGGTGAGAACCGGCCGTTCGAGCTGGTGATCGCCAGCACCGGCCAGGTGGTGCCGGTGGCGGCCGACCAGTCCGCCGCCCAGGCCTTGGAGGCCGCCGGCGTCTTCGTGCCGGTCTCGTGCGAGCAAGGCGTCTGCGGCACCTGCCTGACCCGCGTGACGGATGGCCAGCCCGACCACCGCGACGCCTTCCAGACCGACGAGGAAAGAGCCGCGAACAACCAGTTCACGCCCTGCTGTTCGCGCGCCCGCACCTCGCGCCTGGTGCTGGACCTTTGATCAAAAAAGAGCCCGGCGCGAGGTTCGCGCCGGGCCAAGGGATGCGAAAGGCCGTCCGAAAGGATCAGGCCATCCGCACCACGGGCTTGATCACCCGCCCAGCTTCGCCGTCCGCGACAGCCTGGTTGATCTCCGACAGCGGGTAGAACTGGATCAGGCGGTCGAACGGGAACTGGCCAGCCTGGTGCAGGGCGATCAGCTCCGGGATGAACACGTCGGGATCGGCGTCGCCTTCGACCACGCCGCGCACAACCTTGCCGCCGCTCATCACCGACACCGCGTCCAACGGCAGTTCGTCGCCCATCTTGGACGCGCCGACTAAGCCGCAGACGCCGCGCGCGCCCAGGCAGTCGACCGCCTGGCGCATGACCTTCAGATTGGCCGTGGTGTCGATCGAGAACTGCGCGCCGGTCCCGGTGATCGCCTGGATTTTCTCGACCACCCCGCCCTCCGCGCCGTTCAACGCGTGGTCGGCGCCCAACTCCAGCGCCAAGGCCAGCCGATCAGGATTGATGTCCACGGCGATGATCGGGCCAGCCCCGATCGCCTTGGCCGCCAGCACCGCCGACAGGCCAACCGCGCCGGCGCCGAACACCGCCAGCGAGCGGCCGGCGGGGACCTTCAAGGCGTTCATCACCGCCCCCGCCCCGGTCATCACCCCGCAGCCGAGCGGGCCCAGGATTTCCAGGGGCGCGGCCTTGTCGACCTTCACCGCGTTGCGTTCATGACAGAGAGCGTAGGTGGCGAACGACGACTGGCCGAAGATGTTGGCGTGGATGGTCTCCCCTTCCCGCGACAATCCCGACGAGCCGTCCTCACGCGCGCCCATGAAATTGCGCGGGAAGAACTCGTGACAATAGGTCGGCGCGTGGTCCTCGCACGACGGACACCGGCCGCAGGAGTTGAAGGTCATGACCACATGGTCGCCCGGCGCGACCTTGGTCACGCCGGGACCGACCCTCTCGACGATTCCGGCGCCCTCGTGACCCAGGACGACCGGCTGGGGCGTGGGCAGGTGCTGGTCGCGCATCACCATGTCGGTGTGGCAGACCCCCGTGGCGACCACGCGGACTAGGATCTCGCCCGCCCGGGGCTCCTCGATCTCCAGCGGCTCGAGGCTGAACGGACCGGCGGGACTGCGCGTGACGGCGGCGGTGATCTGCATGCGGACGAACTCCTCGAAGCCGCGGGTCTAGAACGGATAGGGCGTGGCCACGGCCTTGACCGTTTCCCACCGCCAGGTGGTGAACTCGTCCAGGTTCGCCGGCCCGCTGATCCGGGTTCCGTTGCCGGAAGCCTTCATGCCGCCGAACGGCGCGTGAGGCCCGGCTTCGACCGTCTGCTCGTTGATATGCAGGTGCCCCACCTCGAGCGCCCTCCCCAGGCCCATGCCGCGCCCCACCGAACCGGTGATGATCCCCGCCGCCAGGCCGTACGGTCCATGGTTGGCCAGGCGGGCGGCCTCGTCCAGTTCGTCGAAGACGGTGATCGCCGCGACGGGGCCGAAGATCTCCTCCTCGAACGCCCGCATGCCCGGCTTGACCCCGGCCAGCACTGTCGGCGCGTAGAATAGGCCGTCATGCGTCCCGCCGGCGATCAGTTGGGCGCCGGCCGCCACCGTGTCGGCGACGATGGCATGGACCCGGTCCAGTTGGCTCCGGCTGATCAGCGGGCCCAGCGCCACGTCGCCGCGCATCGGATCGCCGACCGGCAGGTGCGCCGCCTTGACGGCCAGGCGCTCGACCACCGCGTCGTGGATCCCGCGCTGGACCAGCAGTCGGCCGGCGGTCATGCAGATTTGGCCCTGGTGCAGCCACGCCGCCCAGGCCGCGTTGGAAGCCGCGACGTCCGGATCGGCGTCGTCGAGGATGATCAACGGGTTCTTGCCGCCCAGCTCCAGCGCCACCTTCTTCAGGCGCCCGCCCGCGACCTCGCCGACCTTGCGGCCCGCGGCGGTGGAGCCGGTGAAGGCGATCATGGCGATGTTCGGATCCCGGCACAGGGCGTCACCGGCTTCGGCGTCGCCGGGCAGGACATGCAGCAGGCCCTCGGGCAGGCCGGCCGCCTCGAACACCCGAGCAATCAAGAAGCCGCCGCTGATGGGCGTGCGCGGGTCAGGCTTGAGCACCACCGCATTGCCGACGGCCAAGGCGGGAGCCACCGCGCGGATCGACAGCACCAGCGGAAAGTTGAACGGCGAGATCACGGCGACCACGCCCAAGGGAACACGGCGCGCGATGCTGGTCTTGTCCGGTGAGGCGGGCAGGACCAGCCCCGCGGCCTCGGTCGCCATCACGCCAGCCTGCCGCACGAAGCCCGCAGCGTGTTCCAGCTCGACCGCGGCCTTGCCTGCGACCGAACCGCTCTCGCGCATGATCCACGGCGCCAGGTCGACGGCGTGCTCTTCCAACAGGTCGGCGGCCCTCAGCAGCACTTTCTGGCGCGCGTCGGCGGTCAGAGCCGCCCAGGCGGGCTGAGCCGTCTTGGCCGACGCGGCGGCGCGGACGACGTCCGAACGGTCGGCGCGCCCCACGCGGGTCAGCACCGTCTCGGTGGCCGGCTCCAGCACCTCGATCACGCCGCCCTGGGACGAGCGCCAGCCGTCGGAGAACAACCGCCCGTTCCAGTTGTCGGCCGACAGCAGGGGCGCGGCCACGGGGGGTCGCGGGCTCATGTCGTTCATGGCGATCTCGCGCTCCTAAATATTCAAGCCCCGAAGGGCGACATGGGGCGAGCGGCGGACGCGCTCGCCCCGCCTTCGTCAGAACGTCACGCCAAGACGGACATAGGCTTCGCGCGGCCGGCTGTAGGTGCCGAAGATGGCGCCGGCGGCGATGTTCTCGTTGCCGGTCGTCAGGTAGCGCTTGTCGGTCAGGTTCGTGCCGCCCACCGCGAGGGTCCAGGCGCCGCCGGGATCGGCATAGGCGAGGCTGGCGTTCACCACCTGCACGGCCGGACGCTTCAGCAGATAGGTGCGCTGGGCGTTGTTCCAGATGCTGGAGGTGTAGGTCCAGTCGCCGATCGCCGTGATCGACCCGCCGTTGGCCAGCTTGAACTCGTAGCGTGGGCTGACGTTGATCTTCCACTTCGGCGTCTTGGGCAGCGGGGCGCCAACGAAGGTGCCCGCCTGGAAGGGGTTGGGACCGCTGACCGCCAGCACGCCGGCCAGCACGTCGGTGTAGCGGGCGTGCAGATATCCGACAGACGCATTGATGGTGAGCCCGTCCATGGGCACCGCGACCGCCTCGATCTCGGCGCCCTTGATCTTGGCGTCGCCGGCGTTGCGGATGGTCGGCGAGGTGCCCTGCTGGAAGTTCAGCTGGATGCCGTCGTACTGCGTCTGGAACACCGAGCCGTTCAGCTGCAGGCGGCGGTCCAGCAGTTTCGACTTGAAGCCAGCTTCCAAGGTGGTGGCGGTCTCTTCGCCAAATGGCTGGGCCAGCAGCTGGGGATTGGTCAGGCGAGTGGTCCAGCCGCCGGTCTTGTAGCCCTTGGACCAGCTGACATAGGCCATAAGGTCGTCGCCCGGGTGCAGTTGCACCCCGACCTTGGGCGAGAAGTTGCTGAACGTCTGCTCGTTGACGCCGGGCGCGTAGACCCGCACCGGATTGCTGGGATCCGGATAGCTCAGGCCCGTCTGGCATGAGACCGGCGCCAGCGGGAAAGGCCCGTTCGGCGTGATGTTGCCGTTGGCGTCCGAACAGCCGAAGAGCTTGTAGTTGAAGCCGTTCAGGTCCTGCTGCCCGCCCTCGAACAGCTTCTTTTCCTTGGTGTAGCGACCGCCGATCGTGACGCCGATCAGGTCGATCGGACGCCAGTCGATCTGGCCGAACGCGGCGTAGTTCTTGGTCTCAAGCTGGTTGGGACCGTCGACCTGCAGCAAGCCTTCGTCGAAGGTGACGTAGTCGTGCAGCGAGCCCTTTTCCTTGAAGTAATAGGCGCCCAGCACGTAATTGAGCTTCTTGTCGAAAGCCGAGCCCAGCAACTGCAGCTCCTGGCTGAACTGCCACTGCTTCATGTCGAAGCTGAGCTGGCCGATGTTCAGCGGCGAGCCGTCGGCGTCGGTGCCGCTCTTCCACAGCAGTTTGCGGTAGGCGGTGATCGACTTCAGAGTCACGTCGTCGGTGAGGCTGTGCTCGACCGTCAGGCCCGTGCCCCAGTTGACCAGGTTCGAGAAGCTGTTGCCGGTGGCGTAGCTCTTGTCGATGTCCTTGCTGACGAAGCGGCTGTCATAGGGCAGCCGGTCGTTGTTCGGGTCGGCGTCGACATTGACGCTGGCCAGCGAGGCGACATGGAGGTTGGGGCTGTACTGCGTGCCGCGCACGCCGCACAGGGCCTGGGCGTTGCGGGCCGCGATCTGGGCGCCGGTCGCGCCGATGCAGAAGTTGTAGAGCCCGCCGAACAGGAAGCCCGTAGTCCCCGTCGGATCGAAGGCCGTGCCCGGCAGGTTGGTCGTACCGGCGAAATTGCCCGGAACCGTCACCGTCGTGCCGATCAGGGTGTTGGCCAGGCCGTCGCCATCCTCGTGCGTGTAGTCGGCCGCCAGCACGACCTTGGTGGACTCGCCCCTCCACTTCAGCTTGCCGCGCAGGTTCCAGCTGTTCTCACCGCCCTCGCGCGACGCCGTGTTGAAGTCGGACGACGGGAAGGCCGTATAGGAGGTCGTGTTGCGGGCCCGCGCGTCCGGGAAGGGGATGCGCTCGACATGACCCTCACGGCTCTTGATCCCGAACGTGATCGACGAGGACAGCCCCTCGGCCAGCGGCAGGTCGGCGCTGCCGCGGGCCTGCATCAGGTTGAAGCTGCCGACGGTGACGTCGCCCTTGAACTTGAAGGTGTCGCCCGGCTCGCGCGTCACGATCGAGATCGCGCCGCCAATGGTGTTGCGGCCGAATAGAGTACCTTGCGGACCCTTCAAGATCTCGATGCGCTCGACGTCCAGCAGGTCTTGGTTGGCGCCGACGGTGCGGGCCAGATAGACGCCGTCGACATAGATGCCGACGCCCGGATCGATGTTGAACGCGAAGTCGTCCGAGCCGATGCCGCGCACATAGGCCGACAGCACCGAGGGCGAACCCGAGAACGGCGTGCCGCCGTCGAGGGTGACGTTGGGCGCCAGGTTAGACAGCTGGGCGACGTTGCCCACGGCTCGTTCCTGCAGCGCATTTTCGGTGAAGGCGGAAATGGCGATCGGCACGTCCTGGACGTTCTCGGCCCGCTTCTGGGCGGTGACGACAACTTCCTCCACGACGGCCTGGCCGTGCGCGGCGCCGGCCGCCGCCAGGGCAAACAGGGACGCCGCCCCGAACACCTGATGTAACCAGAGCTTACGCCCCATGGCCCGAACCTCCCTTTTATGTCGTTGTCGACAGAGGAGCACGGGCGGCGCCATCAAACTTGGCCAGGCGCGAAGGCGACTTTCACGGATGCGAAGCCCGATGTCGTTTTCGCGAACGTGGGCGTCGAAAAAGACTCAGCTGGCCCGGAACTCGCGCGGTCCGACTCCGTAGAAGGCCTTGAAAGCCCGGCTGAAATGCGAAAGGTCGTTGAAGCCCAGGCCGAACGACAGGTCGGTGATGTTGCAGGCCGTACCATCCTCCCGCAGGGTTCGCGCCGCCCGTTCCAGCCGTTTGCGCCGGATATAGGCCAGCGGCGTGGTGGCCATGCCGGCGAACACCATCTGGACGTAGCGCGGGGAAACGCCCAGCGCGCCGGCGACGCGCCCCACGCTGAGGTCCGGGTCGCAAAGGTTCTCGTCGATGAAGCGCTTGATCCGCGCGCCCGCGCCCTGGCCGGCGTCGAGGTCGCGGACAGCCCTCGTCCCCCCTTCATTTTCGCGAGCGACAGCGCTCAGCAGAGACAGGGCCGCGTCCTGCACCGCCTCGCCGACGGGCGCGGCGCCCTGGCCGGCGTTGGTCCACAGCGTCCGGATGAACGAGGTCAGCAGAGCGCCGGCCAGGCCGTCGCCAGCCAGACGACGGCCGCACAGGGCCTCGGGATCGCCCATCCGGTCGGCCAATCGCTCGGAGGGGATCCGTAGCACCAGCATGCGGTTGGGATCGTCGAACCGGATCGTGTAGGGCCGCGCCGGATCGCACAGCATCAGGTCGCCCTCGTCCAGCACCGCCTCCCGGCCATCCTGCAGGTTCAGGCTGCGGCCGAGGTCCTGGACGTGCAGCTTGAAATAGGGCCGCTGGGCCCACGACGCTCGGCCTCGCCGCACCACCGCGGCGCTGGAGGCGACGCGGGACAAGTCCATGCCGCCCAGGTCGCGCACGTCCATGCGGCCCTCGAACCCCTCCCGGTCGGCGTCGACCACGAGATTGTCGAAGGTCGATGCGACCAGCGCGTTCCACGCCTCTAGCCCGATCCCGGTCCGGGTCGCGCCGCCCTGTCCGTCGAGACTCAACGCCATCTCATCCTCCCTCAGGCTCGCCGGTCGCTCCCCCCAGAGACCGCCGGCGTTCAGGTTCTTGGATCCTGGCCGAGCAGCCGCTCGCGCAGGACCGTTTTCTGGATCTTGCCCGAAGCCGTGCGCGGCAGCGCCGCGACCAGGGTCAGAGCCTTGGGCAGCTTATAGCGGGCCAGCCGATTTTCGAGATGGTTCAGGATCAAGGTCAGATCGAGGATGGCGCCGTCGCGGCAGGTCACGACCAAATGGCCGATTTCGCCCCAGCGCGGATCAGGCACGCCGACGACGGCGCACTCGGCGATGGCCGGATGGTCCGCAAGGGCCGCCTCGATTTCGGCCGGATAGATGTTCTCCCCGCCCGAGATGAACATGTCCTTCTTGCGGTCGACCAGCCAGTGATAGCCCTCGGCGTCAGCACGGGCGATGTCGCCGGTGCGGAACCAGCCATCGGGGGTGAACGCCCGCGCGGTCTCGTCCGGTCGCCGCCAGTAGGCCTGGAAGACATTGTCGCCCTTCAACAGCAGCTCACCGGCGATGCCTGGGAGGCACTCGTTGTCATGCTCGTCGACGATCCGGGTGGCCACGGAGGACATGGCCAGGCCCGCCGAGCCGGCTCGTGCGTCGATCAGCGTCAGGTCGGCCGGCATGCCGAACACGGTCCCGGCCTCGCTCATGCCGTAACCGTCGACGACCGGGACGCCATCGGCCAGCCAGGCGCGGATGTCGGCGGCCGGATGGGGCGCGCCGCCGGTAAAGACCGCCGTCAGCCGCCCAAGCGCCGAGGCGTCGAAGTCCGGATGACGGTGCAGCATCGCGGCCATCTGCGGCACGCAGAAATAGTGGGTCACGCCCAACGCGGGATCGCCCAGGCGGCCCAACGTGCGACCAGGCTCGAAACCGTCGGACACCAGGATGGTCCCACCGTGCATCAGGGCGGGACGGATCGATGTCACCAGGCCGATGATGTGGAACATCGGCGCGTCGACCAGGAAGACGCTCTGGTGGGTGACCTTGCCCAGGCGGCCGAAATTGATCGCCGTCTGGTCCAGGTTGCGCTCCGACAACAGCACCCCCTTGGGCCGACCCGAGGTGCCCGAGGTGTAGAGGATCAGCGACGGGCGCTCGCGATCGGCGAGCGTGGCCGACTCTGGCTCGGCCGCCAGGATCTCGGCCCCCAGGATGTCGAGGTCGAGCCCCTCGAGGCCCATGGCGCCGAGTTGGGCGTCGCCGACGATCAGGGCCGGCTCGGCGTCCTCGACCAGGGCGGCGATCTCGCCAGCGCTCAGCCGCCAGTTCAGCGGCACGAACATGGCCCCCAGCCGGGCGCAGGCCAGGTGCAGGATCGCCAGCAGGACCCGGTTCCTGGCCAGCACCGCCAGGCGGTCGCCCTGGCCCACCCCGCGTCGCCGCAGCACGCCCGCCGCGCGACCGATGTCGGCGTCGAGCTCGGCATAGGTCCAGCGACGCCCGCCGGCCAGGTCGACGGCCGCCAGCCGGTCGGGCTGGAGACGCGCCTGGAGGGCGACATGGTCCATCGGAGTCATTCTAGTCGTCCCTCCCGTCGTCGTTTCCTCCCTGCCCCCGTCTCAGCTCTGCTTGGCGAGATCGTAGGCGCCCAGGCCGGGCTTGTAGGTCTTGTCGTCGATGAACTGCTTGATGCCCTCCTTGCGACCGTCGTTGTCGTAGGAATTGGCGGCCTCCTGGGCCCGGACCAGGTAGTCCTCGGCGTTGTCGTAGGTCATTTCCTTGACCCGGCGGACGGCGTCCTTGGTCGCCTTCAGGGCCACGGGGTTCTTCTTCAGCAGCACCTCGGCCAGCTCGCGCACCCGCGCCTCCAGGCGCTCCAGCGGCACGCTTTCATTGACCAGGCGCCAGGCGGCGGCCTTCTGGCCGTCGATCAGCTCGCCGGTCATGGCGTGGTACATGGCGTCGCGAAGCGGCATCAGGTCGACCACCACCTTGGTGGCGCCGCCGCCCGGCAGAATGCCCCAGTTGATTTCCGACAGGGCGAACTGGGCCTCGTCGGCCGCGATCGCCAGGTCGCAGGAGTAGAGCGGGCCATAGCCGCCGCCGAAGCACCAGCCATTGACCATGGCGATGGTCGGCTTCTGGTACCAGCGCAGACGCCGCCACCAGCCGTAGGACTCGCGCTGGGCTTGGCGGGTGGCGCCAAGGCCCTTGGCTTCGGTCTCGCGGAAATATTCCTTCAGGTCCATGCCCGCGGACCAGGCCGATCCCTCGCCCGTCAGGACCAGCACGCCGACGTCGTCGCGGAACTCCAGCTCGTCCAGCACCTCCATCATGCGGCGGTTCAGGGTGGGGCTCATGCAGTTGCGCTTGTCGGGGCGGTTGAACTTCACCCAGGCGATGCGGTTCTCGACCCGGAAGGTTGCAGTGTCGTTGGCGTCGGTCATGGGCGTTCCTTGGAGTTCGAAGCGGGTGACGCGAGGCGTCGAATGATATCGTCAGATCGGGAAATGGCCGGGTTGGGTCTCGACCGTGATCCAGCGCAGCTCGGTAAAGGCGTCGATGCCGGCCTTTCCGCCGAAGCGGCCGTAGCCCGAGGCCTTGACGCCGCCGAACGGCATCTGCGCCTCGTCGTGGACGGTCGGACCGTTGACGTGGCAGATGCCCGACTGGATCCGCCGCGCCACCTTCAGGCCGCGGGCGACGTCGCGCGTGAAGACCGAAGCGGACAGGCCGTATTCGGTGTCGTTGGCCAAGGCGATGGCGTGCTCCTCGTCGCGGGCGCGGATCACGCCGACCACGGGACCGAAGCTCTCCTCGCGGAACAGCCGCATGGCGGGCGTGACCTTGTCGACGACCGTGGCGGGCATCAGCACGCCCTGAGCCGGACCACCGCTGACCTGGACCGCGCCGGCGCTCACAGCGTCGGCCACCAAGCCCTGGACGTGCGTGACGGTCTTCAGGTCGACCACCGCGCCGAGCGGCGTCTTGCCTTCGCGCGGGTCGCCGACCGCGAGGCTGGAAGCCTTGGCGGCGAACTTCTCGACGAAGGCGTCGGCGATGGCGTCGACGACGATGATCCGCTCCGTCGACATGCAGATCTGGCCCTGGTTCATGAAGGCGCCGAAGGCGGCGGCCTTGACGGCCTCGTCCAGGTCGGCGTCTTCCAGCACGACCAGCGGGGCCTTGCCGCCCAGTTCCAGCAGCACGGGCTTAAGGTGCTCGGCCGCACGCTTGGCGATGATCTTGCCCACTGCGGTCGAGCCGGTGAAATTGATCCGCCGCACCGCTGGGTGATCGATCAGGGCGCCGACCACCTCGGCCGCATCCTGGGGCGCGTTGGTGACGATCGACAGCGCGCCCTCGGGCAGGCCGGCGGCCGTGAAGGCCTCGGCGATCAGGCCATGGGTGCGGGGGCAGCTTTCGGAAGCCTTCAGCACGACGGTGTTGCCGCACGCCAGGGGCGTCGCCACCGCGCGGACGCCCAGGATGATCGGCGCGTTCCATGGCGCGATGCCCAGGATGACGCCGACCGGTTCGCGCACGGCCATGGCCAGGCAGCCCGGCTTGTCGGACGGAATCACCTCGCCGTTGATCTGGGTGGTCAGCGCCGCGGCCTCGCGGACCATCGAGGCGGCCAGCATCAGGTTGAACCGCGCCCAGCCCTCGGTGGCGCCGATCTCGCCCATCATCGCGGCGACGAAATCGTCGGCCCGCGCCTCCAGGGCCCCAGCCGCCTTGGACAGCAAGGCGCGGCGGGCGTTAGGGCCCAATGCGCTCCAAGTCGGCAAGGCGGCATGAGCGGCGTCGACGGCCGCGCGCGCTTGATCGGCGGTCATGGCGATGGAGGTCGTGGCGACCGCGCCAGTGACGGGGTCGAGGCGTTCGAAGACGGCCTGGGTCGAGTTCATGGTCGTTCCTTCCCTTGGCGCGACAGCACCTTACGGCGCCGTTTATTTGTACGCTCGCCATTTTGTACGCCAAGCAAACAATGTACGCAAGTCGTGGCTTGGGCGCGAGCCGTCGTTAGCCGATCGAAGAGGCGTGAGCCGCCCGTTCGGCCCGATAGCGCTTGGGCGAAACCCCTTCGGCCTTGGCGAAGAAGCGCGAGAAATAGGCGGGGTCCTCGAAGCCCAGGTGATAGGCGACCTCCGCGACCGTCATGTTCGAGTACAGCAGCGCGCGCTTGGCCTCCAGCAACAGCCGATCCTGCACCAGCCGCAGTGGCGAGGCGCCTGCCGCCCGCAGGCAGGCGGCGCGAAGGCGCGCCACCGCCACGCCAAGTCGCCCAGCATAGGTTTCAATGGGCAAGCCCTCGCGATAGTGCGCCTCGACCAGTTCGCGGAACCGGGCGACCAGCGTGACATGCCCGCCCTGCAGGGCGGGTGCGGCGGCCTCGTCCCGAACCAGCCTCCGCAGGACCTCGACCAGGATGGTCAGCAGATGTCCCTCGACGGCCGCGCCGCCGGCAGGAGCGGTCCAGACCAGTTCTCGCGACAACTCGCCCAGCGAGGACGCAATCCCGGATGCCGCATCGAGCGGCAACTGACGCGGCGCCCGGAACAGGTTTGCGAACGCCGGCTCGCGGGCGGTCAGGTCGCGTAGATAACTGTCGGCGATCGTCAGCACCGATCCAGCCGTCTCGACCTCGTAGGCAAAGCCGTGCGCTCGGCCCGAAGGGACCAGCACCAGGCAGGGCGCGGCGAAGGCGATGGTGTCGCCATCCACGTCCATGACGCCGCCTCCGGCCGCGATGTGGAAGACATGGTTGAGGTCCGCGTGCGCGTGGGCGCGGATGTTCCAGTCGTTAGGCCTGGTGCGATCGTCCAACTCTTCGAGATGGATGAACTTGCCCTCCACCGTCCGAAGGGGTTCGCCGAAGAGAAAAAAGCTCGGAACGGTGGGACCTTGAGCCAAGTTCGATACTCCACAGCGGCGTTGGTTCGCTCGCGCGCCCGATCGAAAAGTCCAACTTTTGTGATGCTCTGTCCATCCCCATGGCGCAGCGTCGAGGTCAACCTTGTCCGCAAGTCGCGGGAAGCGGCGTCAGGGCGGAGAGCTCCATCGTGCGAACCCAGGTCGCCATCATCGGCGCGGGCCCGGCCGGGCTGTTCCTCGGCCACTTGCTGACACAGGCCGGGATTGACGCGGTGATCCTCGAGCGCAAGGACCGCCCTTATGTCGAGGGCCGCGTGCGCGCTGGCGTGCTGGAGCGGGTCACCGTCGACCTGATGGACCGTCTGGGCGTCGGCGACCGGATGCGGCGCGAGGGTCTCGTCCATGCCGGAACCAATCTCGCCAGCGACGGCGAGATGTTTCGCATCGACATGGCCGAACTGACCGGCGGATCGACCGTGATGGTCTACGGCCAGCAGGAGGTGATGAAGGACCTGTTCGACGCCGCCGAGCAGCGCGACCTGCGGATCGTATTCGACGCCGACGAGGTCCAGCTGCACCACATCGACGGCGACCGGCCTCACGTCACCTGGCGCAAGGACGGCGCTGAACATCGGCTGGACTGCGATTTCATCGCCGGTTGCGATGGCTATCACGGGGTGAGCCGGGCGGCGATCCCGGCCCAGGTGCTGAAGACCTTCGAGCGGGTCTACCCGTTCGGCTGGCTGGGCATCCTGACCGAAGCGCCCCCCTGCGATCACGAACTGATCTATTCCAATCACGAGCGCGGCTTCGCCCTGGCTTCGATGCGCTCGCCGACCCGCAGCCGCTACTACGTGCAGTGCTCGCTCGACGATCGCCTGGAGGACTGGCCAGACGACCGCTTCTGGGACGAGGTTTCGATCCGCCTCGGCCCCGAGGCCGCCGCGCGCATCGTTCGCGCCCCCTCATTCGAGAAGTCTATCGCCCCCCTGCGCAGCTTCGTCTCCGAGCCCATGCGGTACGGCCACCTGTTCCTGGCCGGCGACGCCGCCCACATCGTGCCGCCCACCGGCGCCAAGGGCATGAACCTGGCGGTCTCCGACGTGATCATGCTGTCCGAGGCCCTGGTCGAGCACTACCACGAGCGCTCCAAGGCCGGGATCGACGGCTATTCGGCCCGCGCCCTGGCCCGGGTCTGGAAGGCGGAGCGGTTTTCCTGGTGGTTCACCGGCCTGACCCACCGCTTCCCCGACCGCGACGGTTTCGACCGCAAGATGCAGATCGCCGAACTCGCCTATATCAAGGGCTCGCGCGCCGCCCAGGTGACGCTGGCCGAGAACTATGTCGGCCTTCCCCTGGTCTAGAAGGCTCTGGAGCGTTCCATGAAGAACAAGATCTACGAGAGCGCCGCGGCCGCCCTGGAGGGCGTGGTCTTCGACGGCATGACCCTGATGTCGGGCGGCTTTGGCCTGTCGGGCAATCCGGAGACCCTGATACCCGCCTTGAAGGACACGGGCGTCAAGAACCTGACCGTGATCAGCAACAACTGCGGAGCCGACGGCTTCGGCCTGTGGATGCTGCTGAACAACGGCCAGATCAGGAAGATGATTTCCAGCTATGTCGGCGAGAACAAACTGTTCGAGCAGCTCTATCTGTCGGGCCAGTTGGCGCTGGAGCTGAACCCGCAGGGCACCTTGGCCGAGCGCATCCGCGCCGGCGGCGCCGGCATCCCGGCCTTCTACACCAAGACCGGCGTGGGCACGGTGGTGGCCGAGGGCAAGCCGGTCGAGGACTTCGAGGGCGAGACCTATGTGCGCGAGACCTGGCTGCGGGCCGACCTCGCCATCATCAAGGCCTGGAAGGCCGATCCGGAAGGCAATCTGATGTTCCGGATGACCGCCCGCAACTTCAACCCGGTGATGGCCACGGCTGGCAAGCTCACCATCGTTGAGGTCGAGGAGATCGTCGAGGCCGGCGAGTTGGACGCCAACAGCATCCACACGCCGGGCATCTATGTCGATCGCATCATCCTGAGCACGATCAACGAAAAGCGGATCGAGAAGCTGACCACCCGTCCTCGCGAAACGGAGACCGTCTGATGGCCTGGACCCGCGACGAGATGGCGGCCCGCGCCGCGCGCGAGCTGCAGGACGGCTTCTACGTGAACCTGGGCATCGGAATTCCGACCCTGGTGGCCAACCACATTCCCGAGGGCGTGCACGTCACGCTCCAGTCCGAGAACGGCATGCTGGGCATGGGCCCGTTCCCGTACGAGGGCGAGGCCGATCCGGACCTGATCAACGCCGGCAAGCAGACCATCACCAAGCTGCCGACCTCGAGCTTCTTCGACAGCGCCCAGAGCTTCGCCATGATCCGCGGCGGCCATATCGATCTTACGGTCCTGGGCGCCATGGAAGTGGCCCAGAACGGCGACATCGCCAACTGGACCATCCCCGGCAAGATGGTGAAGGGCATGGGCGGGGCCATGGACCTGGTGGCCGGCGTCAAGCGGGTGATCGTGGTCATGGACCACGCCAACAAGGCCGGTGAGAGCAAGATCCTTGAGCGCTGCGCCCTGCCCCTGACCGGCGCCGGCTGTGTCGACATGGTGATCACCGACCTGTGCGTCTTCGACCTGGAGCGACGGGGACCCACGGGGGAGAAAAGCCTGAAACTCATTGAACTGGCGCCAAACGTTCGTTTGGATGAGGTGCGGGCGAAGACCCGCGCCGCCTTCGATCCGGGAGCCTTCCAATGACCACGGCCTATCTCTGCGACGGTATCCGCACACCCATCGGCCGCTATGGCGGGGCGCTCGCCAAGGTGCGGGCCGACGACCTGGCGGCCATCCCGCTGAGGGCCCTGGCCGCACGCAACCCCAACCTCGACCTCGCCGCTATCGACGAAGTGGTGCTGGGCTGCGCCAACCAGGCCGGCGAGGACAACCGCAACGTCGCCCGCATGGCCCTGCTGCTCGCAGGCTTCCCCGTCGAGGTCCCGGGCGTCACGGTCAACCGGCTGTGCGCCTCGGGCCTGGAGGCGATCGGCTACGCCGCCCGCGCCATCGCCTCGGGCCACAACGACCTGCTGATCGCCGGCGGCGTCGAGAGCATGAGCCGCGCGCCGTTCGTGATGGGCAAGGCCGACAGCGCCTTCTCGCGAAACGCCGAGATCTTCGACACCACGATCGGCTGGCGCTTCGTCAATCCCGCCATGCGCAAGGCCTATGGCGTGGATTCCATGCCCGAGACCGCCGAAAACGTCGTGGCGGACCATGGCGTCAGCCGCGAGGATCAGGACGCCTTCGCCCTGCGTAGCCAGCAGCGCGCCGCCGCCGCCCAAGCCAGCGGCTTCCTGGCCGGCGAGATCGCCCCGGTCGAGATCCCCGGCAAGACCGGCCCCACCATCGTCGACCGCGACGAGCACCCGCGCGAGACCACGATCGAAGCGCTGGCCAAGCTGAAGCCCGTCGTCCGCGAGGGCGGCACGATCACCGCCGGCAACGCCTCCGGCGTCAACGACGGTGCGGTGGCCCTGGTCATCGCCTCCGAGGGCGCCGTCAAGCGTCACGGCCTGACCCCACGCGCCCGCATCACCGGCTACGCCGCCGCCGGCGTGCCGCCGCGCGTCATGGGGGTCGGCCCGGTCCCCGCCGTTCGCAAGCTGTTGGCCAAGACCGGCCTCTCGATCGGCGACTTCGACACCATCGAGCTGAACGAGGCGTTCGCCGCCCAGGGCTTGGCGGTCCTGCGCCAGCTGGGCCTGCCTGACGACGGCGCCCATGTGAACCCGAACGGCGGCGCCATCGCGCTCGGCCATCCCCTGGGGGCTTCGGGCGCGCGGCTGGTCCTGACCGCCCTACGCCAGCTGGAGGCCACCGGCGGCAAGCGCGGCCTGGCCACGCTCTGCATCGGTGTCGGCCAGGGCGCGGCCCTGGCCTTCGAGCGCGTCTAGGAAACCTTGATGAGTCAGAGCTTCAAACGCGAGGACGCCAGCCAGCCGCCGTCGCTGCATGCGCCCTACGCCTCGACCGTCCCGCGTTCACCGCGCCAGCCCCTGGTCAGGATCCCGCACACCCTGACGGAGACGACCGGCCCCGCCAACGCCTGGTCGCGCCTGATGGGCGGGGCGCTGGCGGACCTGACGACCCAGCACAAGGCCATGCCCCAGGGCCAGAGGATCATCGTCTCGGGTCGCGTCCTGGACGAGGACGGCCGCCCCGTCCCCAACACCGTGGTGGAGATCTGGCAGGCCAACGCCGCCGGGCGCTACATCCACAAGAAGGACCAGTGGGACGCCCCGCTGGACCCCAACTTCACCGGCGCGGGCCGCGTGATCACCGACGACGAGGGCCGCTACCAGTTCGTCAGCGTCCGGCCGGGGGCCTATCCGTGGGGCAACCACCACAACGCCTGGCGGCCGGCGCACATCCACCTGTCGCTGCTGGGACCGGCCTTCGCCACGCGGCTGGTTACCCAGATGTACTTCCCCGACGATCCGCTGATCGAGATCGACCCGATCGCCAACGCCGTGCCCCTGCCCTATCGCCAGCGCCTGGTCTCGCGCTTCGACATCGAGACCACTCAGCCCAACTGGGCCCTGGGCTACCTGTTCGACGTGGTGCTGCGCGGCCGGGACGGGACGCCGTTCGAGGACGACCACCATGATTGACCAGGTCAATCCCGCCCCGCGCCGCGACAACCAGGATCCGGCCCTGTTCGGCCAGACCCCCTCCCAGACCGTGGGCCCCTTCTTCCACTACGGCCTGCCCTGGAAGGGCTGCGCCGACCTGATCGGCGACAGCGACATCGGCGCGCGGCCGGAGCTGTTCCCGGTCGAGCACTATGTGCTGGCCTCTCCGAGCGCCAAGGGCGAGGTCGAGGGCGAGCCGATCGTCATCGAGGGCGTGGTGCTGGACGCCGACGGCAAGGTCGTGCCCGACGCCATGATCGAGATCTGGCAGGCTGACGCGGCCGGTCGCTATGTCGATGGATCCTGCGACATCGGCTTCATCGGCTGGGGCCGCGCCTCGACCGGCGAGGACGGCGTCTATCGCTTCCTCACCATTCGCCCCGGCCGCGTCGACGCCCGCCAGGCGCCGCACATCGCCGTCAGCGTCTTCGGGCGCGGCGTGATCAAGCGGCTGGCGACGCGGCTCTATTTCGAGGACGAGGCCGCCAACGCCGCCGACCCGATCCTGGCCCTGGTTCCCGCCGAGCGCCGTGAGACTCTGATCGCCTGCAAGGCCGGCGCGGTTTGGCGCTTCGACATCGTCTTGCAAGGCGACCGCGAAACCGTCTTCTTCGACATCTGAGGCTGAAAGGGAGTCGCCGTCTTGAGCTGCCTGCTGCGCGACCGTCCGGCCTCGACGCTCGAAATGCTGACCGCGTTCGGCGACGAGGCCCTGCTGCGGGCGGCCCTGGCGTTCGAGGCCATGCTGGCCCGAGCCCAGGCGGAGGCAGGCTTGATCTCGAGCGTCGCGGCCGAGACGATCACGGCCGCCTGCGCCGAGCTTCCGGACGTCGACAGCCTGGCCGAGGCGGCGGCCCACGCCGGAACCCTGGCGATCCCGTTGGTCGCGCTGATCCGCGAACGGATCGCGGATCCCGAAGTCGCCAAGCTGGTCCACAAGGGTGCGACCAGCCAGGATCTGGCCGACACGGCCTTGATGCTGCAGGCCAAGGTCGGCGCCGCCTTGGTGGTCCGAGACGCCCGACGTCTCGCCGACGCCTTGGCGGTCCTTGCCGAGCGGCATGCGGCTACGCCCATGCTGGGCCGAACGCTGCTACAGGCCGCCCAGCCCATCACCTTCGGCCTCAAGGTCGCCGGCTGGCTGCAGGGCGTGGCCGGCGCCTTGGCCCGCTTCGAGCGGGAGACCGCCGCCATCCAGCTGCAACTGGGCGGGGCGACAGGCTCGCTGGCCGGCCTGGACGGTCTAGCCCAGGACGTCACCGAACGCCTGGCCGCCCTGCTTGGCCTGCCCGCGGCCGAAACGCCATGGCACGCCCGCCGCGAAGGCCTGGCGGGCCTGGCCTCCAGCCTCGCCATCCTGACCGGCGCGGTCGGCAAGATCGCCGGCGATATCACGCTGCTGGCCCAGACCGAGGTCTCCGAGGCCTTCGAACCCAAGGTCGCCGGACGCGGCGGCTCCTCGGCCATGGCCCACAAGCGTAATCCCACCGGCTGCCAGGTCGCGCTCTCGGCCGCGATTCGCGCGCCGCATCTGGCTGCGACCATCGTGGCCGCCCTGCCCCAGCAGCACGAGCGCGGGCTGGGCGGTTGGCAGGCCGAGGGCCCCGTTCTGGCCGAGCTGTTTGAACTGACCCACGGCGCCGTGGCGGCGATGGCCGTCGTCGTCGAGGGTCTGGACATCGATACGGACCGCATGGCCGCCAATCTGACGGCGGCGCGGATTGGCGCCGACACGGGCGAGTCCGTGGCCCTGGTCAGCCGGACCCTCACCGCCTACCGAAAGGACCGCTGATGCCCTTCGCCCTCTCGCAAGGCGCCCGGATCTACTGGCGGGCAGACGGCGCGGCCGACAAGCCCGTCCTGGTGCTGCTGAACTCGATCGGCTGCGACCTCTCGCTATACGACCTGGTCGTGCCGATGCTGACGCCCGACTTCCGCGTCCTGCGCATCGACACCCGCGGCCACGGCGCCTCGGACGCGCCGGCCGGCGACTACAGCCTCGACCTCCTGGCCGACGACGTTCTGGCGGTGATGGACGCTGCGGGCGCGGCCAAGGCGTCGATCTGCGGCACCTCGCTGGGCGCGATGATCGCCATGGCGCTCGCGCCGAAGGCCCCTGAACGGGTCGAGGCCCTGGTGCTGGCCTGCACCTCGCCGGCGATGGATCCCTCGACCTGGGACCAGCGCCTGGCCCTGATCCGCGCCGAGGGGCTCTCCGCCATCGTCGAGGCGGTGATGGGCCGCTTCTTCTCCGACGCTTTCCGCGCCAAGCATCCTGAGGTGGTCGAAACCGTCCGCACGGGCATGCTGGCCCAGAACCCCGATGGCTATTGCGGTTGCGGGGCGGCGATCCGGGACATGGCCCTGCTGGAGGCCCTGCCAGCCATCTCCGCGCCGACCCTGGTTCTCACCGGAGCCAAGGACATGGCGACACCGTTCGAAGGCCATGCCGAACGGATCGTCTCAGCCATCCCGGGCGCCCGTCACGCCGTGGTCGAGGGCGCCCACCTGCCCAGCCTGGAGGCTCCGGCCGCCCTTGCCGGCGCGGTGCGCGGCTTCCTGGCCGAGGTTCTCCACGGAACCGCCGTTCGCGACGCCAAGGACGTCCTGTTCGAAGCGGGCCTGGTCACGCGGCGCAAGGTGCTGGGCGACGCCTGGGTCGACAAGTCGTTGGCCAAGCGCACGGCGTTCACCGCCGACTACCAGGCGATGATCACCCGCTACGCCTGGAACGAGATCTGGAGCCGCCCGGGCTTGGACCATCGTACGCGCCGCCTGCTGGTGCTGGCGATCTGCGCCAGTCTGGCCCGTTGGGAAGAGTTCCGCCTCCACGTCCGCGCCGGCCTGGAACAGGGCGGCTTCACCGAGGACGAGCTGAAGGAGGTGCTGATGCAGATCGCCATCTATGCCGGCGTGCCCGCCGCCAACACCGCCTTCACCGAAGCGGCCGAGGTGATAGCCAAGCTCGGCTGATCTGAACGAACACCAACCCGATCGGACCGCAGAGTTCGACGTCGAGGAAACACCAGGAGACCCGATGACCATTGGCGAACAATCCGCGTCCCGGGCCAAAGGCGGCCTCGTCGCCGTCGCGGTCTGCTGCCTTCTGGCGCTGTTCGAGGGGTTCGACCTCCAGGCCGCCGGCGTCGCCGCGCCGCGCCTGGCCCCCGACCTCCACCTGAAACCCGAGGATCTCGGCTGGTTCTTCAGCATCAGCACCTTCGGCCTGATGGCGGGCGCCGCGATCGGCGGGCGGCTGTCCGACCGTTTTGGCCGAAAGGCCACGCTGCTGGTGTCGGTGGCGGCGTTCGGCATACTGTCGATCGCCACGGGCCTGGCTCATGACCTGAACAGCTTGTTGCTGGCGCGTTTCCTGACCGGGGTGGGCCTGGGCGGCGCCCTGCCCAACCTGATCGCCATCGTGGCCGAAAGCGTTTCACCCAAGCTGCGTGGACGCGCCGTCGGCTTCCTCTATGCGGGCATGCCCTGCGGCGGCGCCATGGCCAGCCTCGTGAGCCTGGCCGGGGCGCATCCCTCGGACTGGCGCATGATCTTCTTCGTCGGCGGCGTCGGACCGCTGCTGGCCCTGCTGCTGGCCTTGGCCCTGCTGCCCAATTCTCCCAAGGCCCAGGTCGCCACCGTCGGCGACCAGAAGTCGGGCTTCGTCGAGGCCCTCACCGGCGACGGCCGAGGCCTCACCACCCTGCTCCTGTGGATCGCATTCTTCCTGGCCCTGCTGATCATGTACCTGCTGCTCAGCTGGCTGCCGTCCCTGCTGATCGGGCGAGGCCTGAGCCGCCCCGACGCCGGGCTCATCCAGATGGCGTTCAACCTGGCGGGCGCGGCCGGCAGCGTCGCCACGGGCTGGCTGATGGATCACCGCCGCTGGCGCACGCTGACGATCCTGGGCGCGTTCGGCGCATCGGCCGCGGCGGTGACGGTGGCGGCCGGCGCGCCGGCCTCGCTGGCGGTGTTCCTCGTGGTCGGTGCGGCGTTGGGCGCCACCGTGTCGGGCGTGCAGTCGGTAGTCTATGGCCTGGCGCCGGGCTTCTATCCCGCCCGCCTGCGCGGCACGGGCGTGGGCGCGGGCGTGGTCATGGGGCGGCTCGGCTCGGCCGCCGGCCCCCTGCTGGCCGCCGCTCTGATCGGAGCCGGCGGATCCTCCAACCAGGTGCTGCTGGCGCTGGTGCCGGTCATCGCCGCGGGCGGCCTGGTCAGCCTCTGGTTGGCAACCCGTCCCCGTTCGGACGACTGACCCCTCCACGGTCCACGCGCCCTCGACGCGAAATCAGAGGGCGGCGATCCGCTCCAGAGCCGCCAGCATCTGCGCCTTGTCGACGTCGCCGAGGGCGTCGAGGACTTTGCGGTCGTGCTGGGCGTGCGCGATCTTGGCCTCCTGCAGCAGCGCCTCGCCCTCTTTCGTCAGGGACAGGGCGTAGGCGCGGCGGTCACCCTGCACCGGCCCCCGCCGCACCAGCCCACGGGCCTCGAGCTGGTCGATTATGGTCACCAGGTTGGGACGCTGGATACGCAGCACTTCGCCGATGGCGCGCTGCTGCAGGCCGGGCGTGGCTTCGATGACCAGCAGGACGGAAAGATCGGTGACGCGCAGGTCGAACGGTTTCAGCGCGGCCAGCAGATCCTTGAAGACCGCAACCTGAGCCAGGCGCAGCAGGAATCCGACCGTGGTCTCCAGGCCGCCCAGCGAGACGGACTCGATGGTTTCCTTGCGCCCGCTCGCCTCGATCATCCGGCTCTTTCCTGTCATTTCCATCCTCGTACCACGCCGCGCGGATTCGCGGCGGCGACGCCAGCCGCCGCCAGTGGCCATCGCGCAACAGCGTTCTTCGAATGGACGCCAGCCTGCTCATCAACGATTGTATGCGGCATACAATCATGATCTGAAATAGTTAGTACTCATAACAAAATGCGCGTGCCGGCGGACACCTCGGGATCCGTCGGGAAAAATCGACGTATGAGGAGGAAACTGATGCCCAGGAATAAGAAGACTTCCGGCTGCCTGCGCGCCGGAGGGTTGCTGATCTGCGCCGCCGCCGGGGTCCAGGCGGTCGCGTCGCCCGCCTTCGCCCAGAACGCCGCCCAGGCCGAAACGCCCGCCGTCCAGATCGAGGAAGTGGTCGTCACCGCCCGCCGGCGCGAGGAGCGGCTGCAGGACACCCCCGTGGCCGTCACCGCCCTCGCCGGCGAGGCGCTGGAAAGCCGGGGCGTCGAGAGCGTCGACCAGATCGCCAAGTTCGCCCCCAGCATCCGTTTCGACGGCGCGGCGGCGCTGAGCGGCGGCAACTACAACGCCACCGTCTTCATCCGGGGCGTGGGCCAGAACGACTTCGCCATCTTCAGCGACCCCGGCGTGGGGGTCTATGTCGACGGCGTCTACTATGCCCGCTCGATCGGCGGCACGCTGGACGCCTTCGACGTCAGCCGCATCGAGGTGCTGCGCGGCCCGCAGGGCACGCTGTTTGGCAAGAACACCATCGGCGGCGCGGTTATCATCACCACCGATCAGCCGAAGGACGAGTTCGGCGGCAAGATCGAGGGCGTGACGGGCAGCTACGACCGACTGGACGTCAAGGGTCACGTGGATATCCCGCTCGGTGAGAAGGTCGCGGTTCGGCTGTCGGCGGCCCGGCTGACCCGCGACGGCTATGGCAAGCGCCTGCTGACCGGCGACGACCTGGGCGACCGCAACGCCACCGCCGCCCGCGCCCAGCTGCGCTGGGAAGCCTCCGACGCGGTGACCGTCAGCCTGTCGGCCGACTATACGCGAGCGCGTGAACACTCCGCGCCGCAGAAACTGCTGGTGATCGGCGCCGTCCCCGGCTTCGCGGTCGGGCCGTTCATGGCCAACTTCAACACCTATGTCGCGCCCGGCCTGGGGATCACCGCGCCGAACGGGGCCAGGACGCTGAACACGTCGTTCCTGACCAACAGCCCGTTCACGACCTACGGCACGGGCCCCAACATCAACGATCTGGACCTGTGGGGCGGCTCGGCGACGGTGGACTGGAACCTGGGCGAGATCAGCTTCAAGAGCATCACGGCCGTGCGCGGCCTGAAAGCGACCTTCGCCCGCGATGGCGACAACACGCCCTTCACGTTCCGTGAAACGTTCAATCACGACGTCCAAGCCCAATACAGCCAGGAATTCCAGCTCAGCGGCCTGTCGTTCGGCGAGCGCCTGACCTGGGTGACCGGGGCCTACGTGTTCCAGGAGCGCGGCACCGATTCAGGCTACGCCAAGCTGGCGCTCGGCCTGGCGCCGGGAGCGTCGCCGCCCCCCTACAGCCCGTCGGCGGCGGTCTACACCAAGGTGACCAGCACCACCTACGCGCTGTTCGCCCAAGGCAGCCTGAGCCTGACCGATCGCCTCAGCGCCACGGTCGGCGCCCGCTATAACCGGGACGAGAAGGATTACGTGCTCGACCACCGCCGCATCCGCGACGGCGGCGTGATCGCTCAGGTCAGGCCAGGCGGATCCTGGAACTCGTTCACCCCCAAGGTCGGCCTGGAGTTCAAGGCCACGCCTGACGTGCTGCTCTACGCCTCGGTCGGCAAGGGCTTCAAGAGCGGCGGCTTCAACGCCCGGCCGCTCAACGACGCCAGCGAGGTCACCGAGTACCAACCCGAGACCCTGCTGACCTACGAGGCGGGCGCCAAGACCGCCTGGCTGGACCGCCGCCTGATCCTCAACGTCGCCGGCTATTTCAGCGACTACCAGGACATCCAGGTCACGGTGAACCAGACGCCGCGCAACTTCGTGGCCAACGCCGCGGCGGGCGAGGTCAAGGGCGTCGAGGTCGAACTGCAGGCCAAGCCGACCGCCAACTGGAGCTTCAATTTCGGCGGCGGCTACATGGACGCCAAATATACCGAGGTCGGCTCCGGCCTGGCGGCGGGGCAGGTGCTGCCGATCACCCTGGCCACCCACTTCGTCAAGGCGCCCAAGTGGACGCTGAACGGCGGCGTCGAATACGGCCGCGAACTGCCGGGGGGCGGTCGCGTGACGGCGCGGGTCGACTGGACCCGCTACAGCACCGTCTACAACGACGTGGCCAACGATCCGGACCTGACCCAGCCGGGCTACGACCTGTTCGGCGCACGGCTGGCCTACGCCTCGCCCGACAGGGTCTGGCAGGCGGCGCTGTTCGGCACGAACCTGTCGGACGAGCGCTACATGGTGTCGGGCAACGCTTCGAGCGGCTTTGGCCTGAAGGAGGCCAGCTTCGGCCGCCCCCGTGAATGGGGTCTCAGCTTGAGCCGCAAGTTCTGATCCTCGTCCAAGTCTTGCGCTCGCGGGCAAGCTGCTGGCGACCCCGGGCGGGATGATCCCCGCCCGGGTTCGCCGAAGGCGTTGGCCTCCCGGTTTCCCCGCCGAGGCCAGGCCGCCGGCGAGACCGACGGACTCGCAGCCCTTTCACGATCCGGCGGAACAGCGCGTCGGCGACGTCGTTTGGAAGGTGTCCCAAGAGACCGGAGCCCCCCGATGACACAGGACGATCGCCTGCGCATGCAGGATCCGCGCGCGCAATACCCCAAGCCGCCCTTCCCGCCCCAACCGCAGCCGGCGCCGGGCCTGGCGGCGAAGATGCATCCTCAGCCCGACCATGGTGAGGAAAGCTATCGCGGCAGCGGAAAACTCATCGGTCGCAAGGCGCTGATCACCGGGGCGGATTCCGGGATCGGACGGGCCGCGGCCATCGCCTATGCACGCGAGGGCGCCGACGTCGCCATCGGCTACCTGCCCAGCGAAGAGAGCGATGCGCGCGAGGTGATCGCCCTGATCGAGGCCGCGGGGCGCAAGGCGATCGCTCTGCCTGGCGACATCAAGGACGAGGCCTTCTGCAAGGACCTGGTCGCCAAGGCGGTCGAGGAATTGGGCGGGCTCGACATCCTGGTCAACAACGCCGGCAAGCAGGTCAGCCGTCCCGACATCGAGGTGATCGACAGCGACCAGTTCGACCAGACCCTGAAGACCAACCTCTATGCGCTGTTCTGGATCACCCAGGCGGCCAAGCCGCACCTGCGGCCGGGCGCGGCGGTGATCAACACCGCCTCGGTGCAAGCCTACGAGCCGTCCGACACGCTGCTCGACTACGCCACCACCAAGGCCGGCATCGTGGCCTTCACCAAGGCCTTGGCCAAGCAGCTGATCAAACAGGGCGTGCGGGCCAATGTCGTCGCACCGGGGCCGTTCTGGACGGCGCTGCAGCCGAGCGGCGGTCAGACCCAGGAAAAGGTCCAGCATTTTGGCGAGCAGTCCCAGTTCGGGCGTCCGGGTCAGCCGGTGGAGATCGCCCCCGTCTACGTGCTGCTGGCCTCGCAGGAGGCCAGCTACATCACCGGCGAGGTCTACGGCGTCACCGGCGGGGCCGGCATCGCCTGATCGTCGCACTCGCAAACGCAGGCCCTTGCACGGCTCGTTCCCGACAGGGCGCGACGCTCGCCATCATCAAGGCTCAAGGGCGGCTGGAGGCAGAAACCTCTTGTCGCCCTTATGATCCTGCCCCCCTGACGGTAGCGCCGGCCGCGCCCGACGCCATCGCGACCTATGTCGGCGACGTCCGATTAGTAACGTTTGTTAGTCGCCGCAACCGATTGGACTTTCCAGTCTTTCCCCAACGCCCCGTTTTCGATTGGAGGCTCGTTCGGGTGACTGACCTGTTCTACACCTACGTCGCGCGAAGTCGCAGCGACGCGGCGACCTTCCTCGATATCGGTGAAGCCGACGCCTGCCCGGATCCGACCGCCCACGCCCTTGAGCTGCTGGAGGACCACCCCTCGTGTGATCACGTGGAAATCTGGGTCGGCGAGGCCTGCGTCGCGGTTCTCTCCAGGCAAGGCCAAACGCACGTCACGGAAGCCTAGAACCCGCCGCGTGTGCGCGGATCGCCACCGGAAACGCTGCGGCCTCGCGATCGGCTTCTTGGCGAGCCTCCAAGCGGCAACAAGCAAAAGCGAAAAGACGATCGGCCGGTTCGGCGTTTGACACGTTTCTTCTGGCCGATGCGGATAGTCATGCCTCAAGACCTCAACGCTTTGACCGACCTTCTCCACGCGCTTTCGGCGCGCAACTATGCGTTCGTCTCCCCAAACCGCTCGACCGCCCGGCGCATGTTCGAACGTCTGGATGAGCGGCCAGCCGATCTGCGCGACATCTTCGGCTGGAACCGGCCTTTCGAGATCGCCGCTCTCGATCCGGAACTCTTGGCGATCCTTCGGCGTATCGACGGCCTCGTGCAAGACGATCTCGGATGGCGGTGCACGGTTCGCGTTTCGACGGTGCACGGTGGTCTTTTTGTGCACTCGGCCTTTCCGGCCGACGGCGTCGACGCTGTCTTCCTGGGGCCCGACACCTACAGGTTTGCAGACCTGATCGCCCGGGAACGTCCAACCGGCGGCTTACGGACGATCCTTGACGTGGGAACCGGCGCCGGCGCTGGCGGGCTCATCGCGGCGCGGCAGTCGCCCGCGGCCCGGGTCATCCTCAGCGACGTCAATCCACGAGCCCTTCGCCTGGCGCGCGCCAACGCCGCCTTCGCCGGAATTCCCGTCGAGACGCCGCTTGCCTCCGGCCTCGACGCCGCGCCGCCCGCCGTCGACCTGATCGTCTGCAATCCGCCATACATCGCCGGGGCGTCGGGGCGCGCCTACAAGGACGGCGGCGACCTGCACGGCGCGCGCCTGTCCCTGGATTGGGCGACGGCCGGCATGGAGCGGCTCTCTCCGGGCGGGCGACTGATCCTGTACACCGGCAGCGCCATCCTGCGCGGTGGAGTCGATGTCTTGCACGAACGCCTGGAAACGGCGGTCGAAGCGCGAGGCTGCTCTATGCGCTATGCTGAACTGGATCCCGACGTCTTCAGCTCGGAACTCCGCCGCCCCGCCTGCGCATGTACTCCGCCTGCCCGCCAGCATAGCCGCCGGTGATGTGGGAGTAGCCGAACAGCCCGGCGGTGGTGTCGCCGAAGAAGGCCTTGGCCAGGTCGGCGTTGCGGTTGGTGACCTGGCAAACCGAATAGTTGCCCGCCCGGCACTGCTCGCACTCGCCGCAGATCATCTGGAACGGCACCACCACTCGGTCGCCGACCTTGAGCCCCTTGGCCCGGGCCTCGGCGCCGACCTCGACCACCTCGCCCATCGGCTCGTGGCCCATCACGTCGCCAACGCACATGGTCGGCACGAAGCCGTTCATCAGGTGCAGGTCCGAGCCGCAGATGCAGGTCGAGGTGACGCGGACGATCGCGTCCTTCGGATCCTGGATGATCGGGTCGGGCACCTCCTCGCAGCGGAGGTCCTTCTTGCCTTGCCAGCAGATCGCCTTCATGGCCGTGCTCCCTCGCAGTTGCGCTTGACGCTCGACATGCGGACAGCGGCGACGACGTCCAGCGCCGTCACGGCCAACACCACGCCGAGGGCCAGCCTGGCGTTGGCGCGCTTTGGATTGTCGCGCCGGTTCAACGATCGCAGCAGGACGATGTCGAACAGGTCGCCGGCGACCCGCGCCCACAGCACCGAAGCCTTGGTCGGGTCGGAAAACAGCGCCATGCCCGTCGCCATCTCGCGCGCCCCGAACAGGGCCTGCGTCACCTGCGGCGAGCTCTTCAGCCCCAGGAAGCGATTGACGCCCTTGGGGGCCAGCAGGCCCCACAGGCCCAGACCGATGGCGTTCTGCCCCAGCATGAAGGAAACCTGGGGCGTGACGGCGGACGCGGTCGGTGGCCACGGTCAGGGTCTTGCCGCCCGGCAGGCGGAAGGTCTTGGAAGGCGTCGCCGCGTCCAGCGCCGCTTCCCGGCCGGGCGTCCAGCCGCGATCTTCGCCAGCGACACGGCCTGAGTCCGCGGTCTTCTTGGGACGCGGAACAAACGAGGTGGGTTCCTGGATCGACACGGCCAACTCCTGAACAACGGTGGATCAAAAGCCCCTCACGCTCGTCTCCCGTTCCGGCAGGCAACATTTGTTGAAGCCGCCGTGCACGGTCACAGGGACAGCGTTCAGGGCCGCTCGTAGGTACCAAGGAGCAGACCCTTGGCCAGCACTCGCCCCTCCATGCCGGCCAGCACCCGCGACCGGCCGGGATGGCCGTCGAAGTTCAGTCGCTCGGCCAGGGCGAAAATCTGGAACACATAGAGGTGGGGGCCGTGTCCCCGGGGCGGATCGGGCGGCAGCCAGGCGGCCCGGAGATAGGCGTTCCGCCCCAGAACCTCGTCCAATCCCCCATGGTCCGGACTCGCGAACTGGCCCTCGGGCAAGGTCCGCAGCGTCGGCGGAAGGTCCCAGGCCAGCAGGTGGACCAGGGGCTCCGGGCTGGGCGCATCGGGGTCCTCGACCAGCAGGACCAAGGCCTTGCTGGTCGGTGGCGGAGCGCTCCACGACAAGGGCGGCGACAGTCCCTCGCCATCGGCGGTGTGGCGCGGCGGGATCGAGCCACCATCTTCGAAAGCGGGACTTTCCAGCGCGATGACGTCTTCGATCCCGGACAGGGCCGGCGTCTCGCTGGCGATCGTCTCGAAGCCAGCGCGAACACCTCGAAGGGCATGGCCCAGGCCACGTGGAATCTTCTCAAGCATTTATCGACCTCCGGCGCCGATCTTCCGGATCAGACCAACCGCCCCGCGAGCGATCGGTTCGCGCGAACGCCAATTGACGTTCAGGTCGTGGGCCTCAGGTTCCGCTGAGCCGCCAGGGCGCCTTGCGGGCGCGTCACACGCTTGCGTCATCAACGTCAGGCCTCCCGCCGCCCGGTCCCGCAGTTGCGCGTCGTCCCTAAAGTCCCGCGTGACGCCCGGTTCCGGTCATGCGCCGCAAAGCGGCCCCGGCGTCGGGGACGCCAGGGCCTTTGCCCCGCGGAAGTTTGGGACGAGGCTCGCAGGCCATCGCTTCGGCGGTGCGTAAGACTAGTGCGGATGCGTTGCTGAGGTTGCATTTCACGCCGGGCGGCCAGCCGGAGACTATCAAATGTTGGCGCGCGGGACGGCGTCACTCTCCTTTAGCGGGCAACGAGAGGTCGATGGCCGAGCCGGCACGAGGGCGGCCGTGAGCCCGCTCGCCGCGGCTTGGTCGGGGACGGAGCGCTCGTCGACGCGCTAGGTCCTCGCTCACGGTTCACCGATCCAGCGCGAAGCCGCCCGTGACAGACCTCCATCATCGCCGGCGGTTTCGCTGGCCCAGGCGACGACGCCATCTGGACGGACGAACACGGCGCCTAGGCCCAGCCGATCCGCGAGCTCGCCGGCGACATAGGACATCCGCCCTGGCCAGCGGCGCGCGACCGACCGAAGCGGTGCGCCGGGAGCGAAGTCGAGCAGCAGGGCCTTCCCGTCGCGTAGGCGGTCGCTCGTCCTCGGGCCCTCCAAGAAAGCGAACTCGGGCACGCTCCGACCAACCAGCGGATGGTCCCCGCCGAGATCGTAGCGCAACGACGTATTCCAGACCTTCTCGGCGAAGTAGGTGGCGCCGTCGCGGGTGGCGATGAGGTCGCGGATGATGGTTTCTAGCGCACGGGTGCTCGGGGTCGGCCGCATCAGCGCCACCTGGGCGCGCGACCAATCCAGGATGCGGGCGCCCTCTGGGTGGCGTTCGGCGCCATAGCTGTCGAGCAGCCCAACGGGCGCCTCGCCGCAGATAACGGCGGCGAGCTTCCAGCCCAGGTTCATGGCGTCGCCGAGGCCGAGGTTCAGCCCCTGCCCGCCGAGCGGCGAATGGATGTGCGCAGCGTCGCCCGCCAGCAACACGCGCGCCCGGCGGTATTGCGTCGCCTGGAAGGCCCGGTCGGTCCAGGTCGTCGCCAGCTTAAGGGCGGTCAGGGTCACGTCCACGCCCGAGACCCGGCGTAGCACCGCCTGCACATGGTCAGGCGTGAGCGGCTGGGTGCGATGAGCGGCGCCGCCGTCGAAATCGACCATCGCGATCACCCCAGGCCTCGCATAGGTGTACATCCCCGTCGCGGTGTAGGTTCGCCCGGGGGCGAGCGCGTCTGGATCGGCCAGTTCGACCTCGACCGAATAGCCGGTGAACTCGGGGCCCGTGCCGGCGAAGACGAAGCCGCCGGCCTTGCGCACCAGGCTGCGGCCGCCGTCGCATCCGACCAGCCATCGGCCATGCAAGCACTCGCCCCCGGCTTGGACAGCGACTCCCTCGTCCGACTGGTCGAAGCTCTCGACTTCCAGGCCGCGCCGGATCTCGGCGCCCATGGTGGTCGCCCGCTCGGCGAGGACCGTTTCGAGAGCGTGCATGTCAACGGCCAGGGTGAGGCCCGCCGGGCTCGGCAGTCGATACCGCCAACGCGCGGTGTCGATATCCTCGTGGAAGAACTGGATGCCTGCGAAATGGCCCGCGGGGCGGCGGGGCGCCTGCATCCAGTGCGACGCGGCCTTGGCGGCGCCGGAGGACGCGTTGACGCGTTGTGCGGCTTCAATCGCGGTCAGGAGGTCGCGGCGATCGAGGGCTTCGAGCGTCGGCGCGGACAGGCCGCGCATGCCGAACGGCAGCCCCTTCAGCGGAGACCGCGGATCCGCAGCCCGTTCGAGGACCACCACGGAAATCCCGGCAAGTCTGAGCTCGCAGGCGAGGAAGAGCCCAACCGGGCCGGCGCCGGCGACAATGACGTCATGGGTGGAGGGATGATGGATAGGCATGGACGCTCCTTGGTCGAAGATGTTCGACCGGAGCGTTCCTCAAGCTTGAGACCGCGCGGACGAACGACGGGCGCTCGCCAGAGCGTCCAGGGTTCGCCGTGGGGATCCCAGGCTCGAAGCCAAAGACCAGAGCTTTCGTTACCGAAAGGATTTGGGCTGACCAGACCAAATCTGCCTTTTCCGACGCCGGTTACATAGCGGGGCGGCTGTCGCGCTTCAATCAGTCCTATCGAGAAATCCGCTAAGCTCCACAAATGGATGTCGGGGGGTTCAGCGAACGGGCGGCGTTCGCATCGACGCGACCCGTTCAGGACGACCAAGCTTTGGCTGGACGAACGGTCGTCCGACACCCGGCCATGGTCGAGCCCTGGATCTTCAAGAAGGGACGGAACGGCGGGGCAGCCTCTAGCGAAGCCGCCCGCGAGCGTCTTAGTCTGGATCCATGAACGAACTTCCCGACCTGACCGCAACGGACCTTTCCCGGCTATACGCCGCCGGAGACCTTTCGCCAGTCGAGGTGACGTCGGCGGTGCTGGCGCGGATCGAGGCCTGGGAGCCGCACCTCGCCGCGACCTGGGCGCTGGACGCCGAGGCTGCGCTTGAGGCGGCCCGCGCCTCCGAAACCCGCTGGCGAAGCGGCGAGGCGCTAAGCCCTCTGGACGGCGCGCCCGCCACGATCAAGGAATTGATCGCCACGCGGGGCGTACCCAAGCCGCTGGGCTCGGCCGCCTGCGACCTTGTCCCCGAACCCGTCGACGCCCCACCGGCCGCCCGGCTGCGCGAGGCCGGCGCGGTGATCCTGGCCAAGACAACCAATCCCGACTTCGGCATGCTGTCGTCGGGGCTGTCGAGCTTCCACAAACTCGCTCGCAATCCCTGGAACCTGGCCAAGACCCCCGGCGGCTCCAGCGCGGGCGCCGGATCGGCGGCGGCGGCCGGCTACGGGCCTCTCCACCTGGGCACCGACATCGGGGGCTCGATCCGCCTGCCGGCCGGCTGGTGCGGGATCTATGGCTTCAAGCCCAGCAACGGCCGCATCCCGATCGATCCACCCTATATCGGCCGCTGCGCCGGGCCGATGACCCGCACGGTCGAGGACGCGGCCCTGGCCATGACCGTGCTGTCCGCCCCCGATCGGCGGGACTATATGAGCCTGCCGCCGGCGAGCCTCGCCTGGCGCGACCTCGACATAGACCTGAGGGGCCTGCGCATCGGCTTGATGCTGGACGCCGGCGTCGGCTCGCCGGTCGAGCCGGAAGTCGCCGAAGCCGTGACCGCAGCCGCTCAAGCCTTCGAGGCGGCCGGCGCGATTGTCGAGCCGTTCGGACCTTACCTGACGCGCGAAATGCTGGACGGCCTGGATCTCTTCTGGCGCACCCGCTCGCTGAACGACCTGGACGCCCTGGGCCCAGAACGGGCCGAGCGCGCCCTGCCCTACATCCTGGCTTGGGCGAGAGCCGCTCGCGGCGCCGACGGCCTGTCGGCCTATCGCGGATTCAACCAGATCCAGCGGATGCGCGAGGCCGGCGCCAAGGCTTTCCAGCCGTTCGACTTCGTGCTCTCGCCGACCGCGCCGGCGTCCGCCTTCGACGCGCATCTGCCCTCGCCCACCAACGATCCGGCCCGGCCGTTCGAGCACATCGGCTTCACCGTGGCCTTCAACATGACCGAACAGCCGGCGGCGTCGATCAACTGCGGCTACACCGCCGAGGGCCTGCCGATCGGGCTGCAGATCGTCGGCCGGCGGTTCGACGACCTGGGCGTGCTGCGCCTGTCGCGCGCCTGGGAACGGCTTCGCCCGATCCAGCGGCCTTGGCCAGCCGCACCGTTCAACCATGGTGGAGCGCCCGCGAATTCCAGTTCGTGACGCAAAGCCGTCAGAAGGGACAAAGCTCCCGGCCGCGAACGGCGGCGAGGTCCTGCAGCCAGGCCCGGACGGCTCGCACTCGGGCGGTGGCGGCCACCTCGCGCAGGGTGCTGACCCAGAAGCGGCGCTGCAGCAGGACGCGCGGCGCCACCCGCACCAGCCCTTCGGCCAGGAAGCACGGCAGGACGCCGACCCCGCCGCCGGCCAGGATGATCTCGCGCTGAGCCCGGATCGACGAACTCGACAGCGCCGCCTCGAGGCCGGGCGCCACCTGGTCGAGATAGCGCAGTTCCGGCGAATAGAGCAGGTCATCGACATAGCCGACGATCTGGCAGCGCCGCAGATCCTCGGCCTCGTCCAGCGGCCCCATCTCCGCCAGATATTGAGGCGTGGTGAAAACAGCCAGCTGATAGTCCGTCAGGCGTTCGACCAGCAGGCGGCTATCGGTGGGGGCGCTCAGGGTGACGGCCAGATCCACCTCGCGCCGCGTCGGCGACAGGAACCCGGCATTGGCCGCCAGTTCGATCCGCAGCGTGGGGCGCGTGCGGCGGAAGGCCGGCAAGGCCGGGGCCAGGACGTGCGCGCCGAACCCTTCGGCGACACTGATGCGCACCGCGCCTCCGGCGGCTTCAGGATCGCCGGACCGGGCGGCGGCATGCATGGCGGTTTCGGCCTGCAGCCCCGCCTCGAGCAGCCGTGAGCCGGCGCTGGTCAACTGCAGCCCCGCCGCCGAGCGGACAAACAGCGTCGCCTTCAGGGCGGTCTCCAGCCTCGCCACGCGCCGACTGACGGTGGCGGTGTCAACGCCCGTTCTCTGAGCGGCCGCGTTGAACGAGCCGGCCCTCGCCGCAGCCAAGAAGTAGCGAAGATCGTCCCAATCGAACATGGCTGTGAAAATTTGCCCAAGCCCTTTGCATAATCGCAATAGCCATCTTGCATATATCGGAGATAGTGCGGCCCAACAATCGGAGAGCGCTGTGCGGACCATCGGCCATTTCGTGAACGGACAAGTCCTCGAAGGCGCCTCCGGCCGCTTCGGCGACGTCTTCAATCCCAATACCGGCGAGGTCCAGGCCCGGGTGGCGCTGGCGACCGACGCCGAACTGGACGCCGCCGTCCAGGCGGCCGCAAAAGCGCAGATCGGCTGGGCCGCCACCAATCCGCAGCGCCGCGCCCGGGTGATGTTCGAGTTCAAGCGCCTGATCGAGCGCGACATGAACGCCCTGGCCGAACTCCTGTCGTCCGAGCACGGCAAGGTCATCGCCGACAGCAAGGGCGACATCCAGCGCGGTCTCGAAGTCATCGAGTTCGCCTGTGGCATCCCCCATGTGATGAAGGGCGAATACACCGAGGGCGCCGGCCCGGGCATCGACGTCTATTCGATGCGCCAGCCGCTGGGCGTCTGCGCGGGCATCACCCCGTTCAACTTCCCGGCCATGATCCCGATGTGGATGTTCGGCGTCGCCATCGCCGTGGGCAACAGCTTCATCCTCAAGCCGTCGGAAAAGGACCCGACGGTGCCGGTCAAGCTGGCCGAGCTGATGATGGAGGCCGGGGCTCCGGCGGGCGTGCTGAACGTGGTCCACGGCGACAAGAGCGCCGTCGACGCCATCCTGACCCACCCGCTGATCCGCGCCGTCAGCTTCGTCGGCAGCTCCGACATCGCCCATTATGTCTACCAGACGGGCGCGGCCCACGGAAAACGCGTCCAAGCCATGGGCGGGGCCAAGAACCACGGCATCGTCCTGCCCGACGCCGACCTGGACCAGGTGGTCAAGGACCTCTCGGGCGCGGCCTTCGGCTCGGCCGGCGAGCGCTGCATGGCGCTGCCGGTGGTGGTCCCGGTCGGCAAGAAGACTGCGGACGAATTGCGCGAGCGGATGGTCGCCGAGATCGAGACCCTGAAGGTCGGCATCTCCACCGACCCGGGCGTCCACTACGGCCCGGTGGTCAGCGCCGCGCACCGGGCCAAGATCGCCGACTACATCCAGGTCGGCGTCGACGAAGGCGCCGAACTGGTGGTCGATGGCCGTGACTTCGCCCTGCAAGGCTTCGAGAAGGGTTTCTTCATCGGCCCGTCGCTGTTCGACGGCGTCAAGAAGGGCATGAAGACCTACCAGGAGGAGATCTTCGGCCCTGTCCTGCAGATCGTCCGCGCCGAGAGCTTCGAGGAGGCCCTGGCGCTGCCGTCCGAGCACCAGTACGGAAACGGCGTGGCCATCTTCACCCGCAACGGCCGGGCGGCGCGTGAGTTCGCCAGCCGGGTCAATGTCGGCATGGTGGGCATCAACGTGCCGATCCCGGTGCCGGTGGCCTACCACACCTTCGGCGGCTGGAAGCGCAGCGCGTTCGGCGACACCAACCAGCACGGCGTCGAGGGCGTGAAGTTCTACACGAAGGTCAAGACGATCACCGCCCGCTGGCCCGAGGGCGACCACGAAGGCGACGCCTTCGTCATTCCGACCATGCAATAGGCTCGGTGCGCCGCCCCTCCCGGCGGTTAGGACGCCGCTGCAACCAGGACTTCAAGCATGACCCGCATCGCCTTCATCGGCCTGGGCAACATGGGCGGCGGCATGGCCGCCAACCAGGCCAAGGCCCAGCATCATGTCCGCGCCTTCGACCTGTCGGCGGCGGCGCTGGACAAGGCCGCGGCGGCCGGCTGCCATCCGGCGGGCTCGGTGGCCGAGGCGGTCGCGGACGCCGAGGTGGTGATCACCATGCTGCCGGCCGGACCGCACGTGCGCGGCGTCTATGGCGAGCAGGTGCTGGCCCATGCGCCCAAGTCGGCCCTGTTGATCGACTGCTCGACCATCGACGTCGACAGCGCCCGAGCGGTGGCCGGCCAGGCGAAGGCCGCCGGCTTCCGCTTCGCCGACGCCCCGGTGTCGGGCGGGGTCATGGCCGCCGAGGCCGGGACCCTGGCCTTCATGGTCGGCTGCGACGCCGATGACTTCGCAGCGGTCGAGGCGGCCCTGGCCCCGATGGCGCGGGTGACGATCCACGCCGGCGACCACGGGGCGGGCCAGGCGGCCAAGATCTGCAACAACATGCTGCTGGGCGTGTCGATGCTGGGAACCTGCGAGGCCTTCGCCCTGGCCGAGAAGCTGGGCCTGGCCGCCGACCGGTTCTTCGAGATCGCCAGCAAGTCGTCGGGCCAGTGCTGGTCGGTGTCGACCTATTGCCCGGTCCCGGGCGTGGGTCCCGCCACCCCGGCGGACCGCAACTACGAGGGCGGCTTCGCCACGGCGATGATGCTCAAGGACCTCAAGCTGGCCCAGGAGGCCGCCGCGCGGGCCGGGGCCTCGACCCCGATGGGCGCCCAGGCCGAGGCCCTCTACGCCCTGTTCGACGCCAACGGCTTTGGCGGAAAGGATTTCTCGGCCGTGCTGCAGATGCTCCGCGGACGGCTGGCTGAGCTGAGCTGAGGCTGAGACAAACCTTTCCCGTCTCCGACGGCCTCCATCGCCTGCGCCCATCGGAACCCACGACGCGCTTCGTTTGCCTTGCGACCTCGTCTGGTCGCGCAAGACACGGCCAGCTCAGCGAGTCGCGTTCGGTGCGATTCGGACACTGTACAAGGCCCACATCGGCTCGATCGCGCGGCTGGCGAAGGTAAAGCAAAGGTCGCCGACGCCTCGTCCCGGAACATCGACCTGAAGTTCGGTCAGGGCGCTGTTGCGTGCGGCTTCCGTCAGCGGGACCGTCGCCAAGCGCGGGCCCTTGCAGCCGAACCGCACCTCCAACTCGCCCTCCGGCCGCGACGCCGGCCGCACCGGCAGCGGATCGAGCTTGTTGCCCAGCTGGAAATTGAACGGCAGCTGGCCGACCTTGACGGTCAGCCTGGCGCCGTTGGTCAGGTCGACGTTCTTCCAGATCCAGCACGGGTTGAGGATGTCGAGCATGAACGTGCCGCGCTCGCCCATCGCGTTGGCGCCATCGTCCTCCAGGTTCAGAAGCAGGCTTTCGGTGCAGCGCGCCAGTTGTTGCGAGCGGCGGGTCAGAGCGGTTTCGGGCGTCACCGCCCACGCGCGTGTCCGACCCAGCGGATACTGATCCAGGAAGGTCCGCGCCTTCAGCTCGACGCCGGGCTTCAGCGCCAGCGGCGCCTTGTAGGCGGGCGAGACCGGCGTCGGCTCGCCGCCGTCGGTGGTGTAGCGCACCTGGCCGATCTGCAGGCCCGTGTCGAGCTGGGCGCCGATCGTTTCGCCCGGCGTGGTGAAGGCGGCCTGCGGTTCGAACGGCACGGAGTCATGGGTCAGGCCCAGATCGCTCAGGCGGCCCAGGGTCGCGGGCAGGCGATCGACGAAGCGGTCCCAGCTCTGGTTCGAGCCCGGCGTCCAGGCGTTCTCCGCCAGAGCCGCCAGGCGCGGGAACAGCATGGTGACGGCGCGCTCGTCGGTCCGGATGTGCTCGCTGAACAGCGTGGCCTCCACGCCCAGCACGTGCTTGTGCTGCTCGGGCGTCAGCTCGGACGGCTCGGCGTCAAAAGTGTAGACGGTTTTCAGGGTCGAAAGCTTGCCCCGACCCGGCGGTTCGTCGGGCGAGGTGCTCTGGCGATGGTCGAAATAGAGCACCGGCCCCGGCGCCAACACCGTGTCATGGCCCTGCTTGGCGGCCGCGACGGCGCCTTCCAGCCCGCGCCAGGACATGACCGTGGCGTTTGGGGCCAAGCCTCCCTCCAGGATCTCGTCCCAGCCGATCAGACGCCGCCCCTTGGCGTTCAGGTGCTTCTCGATGCGCTGGATGAAGTAGCTCTGCAGCGCGTGCTCATCGGGCAGGCCCAGGGCCTTGATCTTGGCCTGGATGGCGGGGCTGGCTTCCCACTGGGTCTTCAAGGCCTCGTCACCGCCGACGTGGATATAGGGCGACGGGAAGATCGCCATCACCTCGTCGAGCACGTCCTCCAGGAAGGCGAAGGTGGCGTCGTCGACGTTGAAGATGTCGGGATAAACACCCCAGTCGGCCATCACCTTCTCGGCGGCGGGACGCGTGCCCAGCGCAGGATAGCTGGAGATCGCCGCCTGGGCGTGGCCGGGCATCTCGATCTCCGGCACGACGGTGATGTTGCGGGCGGCGGCGTAGGCGACGATCTCGCGCGCCTGGTCCTGGGTGTAGACGCCGCCATAGCGCACCGCCTGGCCCGAAGTGGTAAGGCCCGCCGCGCCGGCCGGCTGCCGCCAGGCGCCATGCTCGGTCAGCTTCGGATACTTCTTGATCTCCAACCGCCAGCCCTGATCGTCGGTCAGATGCCAGTGCAACGTATTTAGCTTCAGACTGGCCATGCCATCGATGATCCGCTTGATCACCTCGGGGCTGCGGTAGTGGCGAGCGGTATCCAGCATCAAGCCGCGCCAGGCGAAGCGCGGCGCGTCATCGATGCGGACGGCTTGGACGCGCAGCGGCGCGCCGCCCCTGGACGGAGCCGCCAGTTGCCACAGAGACACCGCGCCATAGAAGAGGCCTGCCCTGTCCTTGGCGCGGATCTCGGCCCGGTGGGACGAGACGTCCAGTGCGTAGCCTTCCCCCTCCGGCCCGCCGCGTGTCAGGACCACCCCGCCCGTCGCCGGGGTCGCGGCGCCCTCCTTGACCACCAGGCGCACGCCGCGCGTGACGGCTATTGTGTCGACCAGCCACTGAGCCGCCAACCGCGCCTCGGCGTCGCCTGGAGCGATCCAGACGGCGTCGCCCGCTCCGAGCCTCAGCACGCCCTTCTGCGGCGTCAGCCGGGCCGGCGCCGGGGTCACCGCAAAGGCCTGCGCAGCCAGGGCGGGGGCCGGCAGGACGACGGCGGCGGCCACGATCGCGGCGGCGGAACGGAGGATGCTGGACATGGGGTCTCCCGAGGCCGCTCGTCAGCGCTTCTTGATTGTTGGGTACGACAGGTCGGATCGAGGATCAGACGACAAGGCTGAGGCCCAGCACGCAGACCAGGCCCACCACGCCGACCAGGCTCTCCATCACCGTCCAGGACAGCAGGGTCTCCTTCAGGGTCAGGCCGAAATACTCCTTGAACAGCCAGAAGCCCGGGTCGTTGACGTGGGAGAACATCAGGCTGCCCGCGCCGATGGCCAGGACCATGAGGTTGGGATCGACATGGGTGGCGGCCAGTAGCGGCTGCACCAGGCCCGCCGCCGTCAAGCCGGCGATCGTCGCCGAGCCCAGGGCCACGCGGATGACCATGGCGATCAGCCAGCCCAGCACCAGCGGATGCAAAGGCAAGGCGCCCAACCAGCCGCCCAAGGCGGCGCTGACGCCGCTGTCGACGAAGATCTGCTTCAGCGCCCCTGCTCCGGCCAGGATCAGCAGGACGCCAGCAACCTCCTTCAGGGCGTCGCCATAGCGCTGCATCTGCGCCGGGATCGACACGCCGCGCAGCAGGCCCAGGCTGAAGGTGGCGTAGATCAGGCACAGGATCAGCACGACGGCCGGGTGACCGATGAAGCCGACGATGTCCCGCGCCGGTGACGGCGACTTCAACGCCACCAGCAGGGCCGTGGTCGCGGCGATCATCACCACCGGGGCCAGCGCGGTCGTGAAGCTGTTGAAGGCGCCTGGCGCGGAGCCCTCGCTGGCCGCTCCGGCGGCGAAGGGCGAGTCCGCCGGCGGACCGCCCAGCGGCAGGACCCCGACCCGTTTGAGCGTCAGCGTCAGCACGGGTCCGCCGACCAGCAGCGCGGCGATGCTGACCACCAGGCCATAGGCCAAGGTCAGGCCCGTGTCGGCTCCAAACAGGGTGACCAGAGCCGTCGGCGACGGATGCGGCGGCAGGAAGCCGTGCGCCACGGACAAACCGCACAGCAGCGGCAGGCCGACATAGACCGGCGGCAAGGCGGCCCGCTTGGCGACCGAAAAAATCAGCGGGATCATGACGACGAAGCCGACGCTATAGAACAGCGGGATCCCGACGACTAGGCCGGTCAGCGCCATGGCCAGCAGGATGAAACGCAGGCCCACCGCGCCGATCAGCGTGTGGGCGATGCTTTGAGCCGCGCCGCTGTCGGCGATCGCGCGCCCGAACATCGCGCCCAGGCAGATGATCGCCACGAGCCCGCCCAGCATGTCGCCGACGCCGCGCTCCAATGATTTGGGTATCTGCGCCAGCGGCATGCCGAAGGCCAGCGCGCCGCCGAGAGCCACGACGAGGAAGGCCAGGAACGGCGGAACCTTGCCCCAGGCGATCAGGACGACCAGCAGCGCGATCAACGCGACAACGGCAAGGATCATCATGACCGGGCACCCAGGGACACGCGACTGTCTTGCGCCGCGAACGGAGAAAAGAGCGATTCCCCGGCGTCGTGGGGTTCGGCGTACGCCGCCGGGGAATCAAACCTCTCGCGGCGGGGAGGCCGTCGGAGAGGTTAAGGCCGACCGCGCCACCCGGGGAGGTCGTGGCGGTCGGAACAGGCGCGCCAGGGACGGCGCGCCCGGAACGCTTAGAACTTCAGGCGCACGCCGGCGCGGTACATCCGGCCGATGACGTCATAAAGGAACGGGTTCACGCCGGGGCTGACATTGGTCGTCGGCGAGGCGACCGGGTCCTTGTCGAACAGGTTGTCGATTTTGAAATAGGCGGTCGTGTTGGCGGTGACCTCGTACGAGCCGCCGACGTCGACATAGGTCGCGCCCTTCATCTGGTTGTCGTCGATGGTGTGGTGCGCCACCGTCGAGACCGGGCAACCGCTCGTACACTCGACGAACTCGTTGCTGTAGACGCCGTCGCTGATCCAGCGCTCGAAGATCGAGAGGCTGAGCTTGTCCTTGGTCCAGGTCTGGGTGAACGTCGCCTTCCAGTCCGGCGTGTTGCCGACGTTCACGCCCGCGCTTTCGACCGGCACCGTGCCCAGCACGCCCGACTTCGTCACGAAGCTGCTGGTGTGCGTCGCCAAGGCCCGCAACTGCACCTGGCCCGGCAGGCCCCAATCCTCGAGGTTCTTCCGGTAGACCGCCTCGATGTCGAAGCCCTTGTTGCGCAGCGAGGCGACATTGAACGCCTGGACGCGGACGAAGTTGGTGTTCGGCGTGGTGCTGGTCAGCAGCATGGCCGAGCAAATTTCCTGGTTGCCGGCGACGCAAAGGTCGACCAGGTCCTGGGCGGCCAGGGTGCTGATGGCGCCGTTCACCTTGATGTCGAAATAGTCGACCGACAGGCTGAACCCCGGCAGCCACTTGGGCTCGGCCAGCACGACGCCGATCTCGGTGTTGCGGGCCTTTTCAGGACGCAGGTTGGCGTTGCCGATGGTCTGCAGCAGGACGTTCGTGGCGACGCCCTTGTACAGGACGGTGGCGTTGGTCACGACCGGCGGCGCGAACAGCTCCGAAAGGTTCGGCGCGCGGATGTCGCGCGAGGTCACCGCGCGGAAGCGCAGACCCTCGATCGGGGTCTTCCAGCTGCCGCCCAGCTTCCAGGCCGTCACGTCGCCCGAGGTGCTGTACTTGGTCTGACGGACGGCGCCGTTGATGTTGGCCTCGCCCAGCGTGTCCGACTTCAAGACCGGCACGTTGGCTTCAAGATAGCCCTCGACCACGTGATAGTAGCCGTGGCCGCTGTGGTAGTTGCCGGCGTACCAGTTGTTGCCGGTCGTACGGACCAGCGGGTCGGCCGGATAGTCGGCGTTGTAATGAGCGGTGGCCGTCAGGCCGTCGCCGTACGGATCGGTGATCGTGCGGTAGTCTTCCTCGCGCCACTCTGCGCCGGCGGCGATGGCCACCGGGCCGGCCCAGGTCGAGAACGGCTCGCCCGTGACGTTGAAGCTGGCGACGGACTCGATCTGCTTGGAGCGCTGGAACGGACCGTTGGCCGGCAGGACATAGGCCAAGGCCGCCGGATCCAGGGCCACCTGGCCGATGACATTCAGCGGGACGCAACCATTGGCGCGGGCGACCGGGTCGCGGCAGATCGCGACGCCGTTCGGACCGGCGATGGCGTCGATCGCCGCGTTGTAGCGCGAGGTGACCGAGATGTTGTCGACATCCAGTTTGATCCGGTTCGTCCCGAACGCGTAGTAGGCGTCGTACTTCCAGTCGGTGCCGAACAGTTGGTGGTTGCCCGTGGCGCCCAGGACGAAGCGGGCCTGTTCACGCTTGATGTTGACGGCGATGGGACCAAAGCCGCCGTTGCTGGTGCCGAAGGCGAAGCTGGTGATGCCGGCCGTGGCGCACGAGGCCTTGATCGCGGCGGGAACGAACGGGTTCTCGCACTGGATGGTCAGGCCCGTCTTCTCTTCGCCGGTATTGGGCTGGTTCAGCGAGTAGGCGTCGGCGGCGTTGACCGTGAAATAGATCTCGTCGTTGTCGGTGGCCTTGAGGCTGACGCGGCCGTAGGCGACCTTGCGCTTCAGGCGCGCGGCCAGGGTCGGCGAGGCGCCGATGATGCCCGACAGGTCGCCGCCCACGCAGAACGGGCTGAAGCAGTTGGTCACCGCGCCGGTGCCCGTGGCGACGCCGTTGGAGCCGTACTGGAACTGACGCGGCGCGCCGTTCACCCCGAAGGCGATGCCTTGCAGCGGGCCGTTCGTGATCAGGCCGTACTTGGCGTACTGGAGTTGCTGCGCGCCCTGGATGACGCGGTACTGCGGCAGGCCGTCGGTGGTGGAGCCGATCGGGCGCACCTGGATGGCGGCCGAATTGAACCAGTCGCGACCGCCGGCCTGGTTCAGGCCGAAGTCGCCGGCCAGGACGCCGGCTTCGCGGTTGTACTCGACGCTGCCGATCACGCGAAGCCGACCGTCGAAGAACGACTTGCCGCCGGCGAACTGGGCCACGACGGTGTCGTTGTCGTGGTACTTGCTCTCGCCGCCTTCCAGCCGCGCCTTGAAGCCCTCGAAGGTGGTGTCGGTCACGAAATTGATCACGCCGCCGACCGCGTCCGAGCCGTACGAGGCCGAGGCGCCGCCGGTCACCACGTCGACGCGCTTGATTAGCAGCTGCGGGAACTGGCTGACATCGGTGACGCCGGTGATGTTGGCCGGGGTGACGCGCTGGCCGTCCAGCAGGGTCAGTGTACGGATGGCGCCGAGGCCTCGCAGGCTGAACGCGCTGAGGCCCTGGGCGCCCGAGCTGGTGCCGTTGGCCGCCACCGTCTTGCCGGTGCTGCCCTGCAGGGCCGGCATCTGGGTGATGGCCTGGAAGATGTTGGGCTGCGAGGCTTTTTCCAGATCCTCGGCCGTCACCGTGGTCGTCGGCGTCGGCTGGGTGAAGCCGCGCGAGTTGATGCGCGAGCCGGTGACGACGACCTCCGTCATGGTCGTTGCGTCGCCGGCGGTTGACGCGACGGCTTGCTGTGCATTGGCCATCGCCCCCCAGGACAACAACGCCAGCGCCGACGCGGAGCCGACATGGATGCGGCGATTTTTCGTAAACAAAATTCCTGCCCCCGTGCTGAGAAGACTATCCCCTGGCTCCCCCAGTGAGAGCGCTGATCGCAATCGAATACTTATTTTAATTCGGCGCTATTGCGCCGCTCTATTTAATCCGCCTCGGCCACTCGGAATTAATCTCCACTGTATCTCTAGATGCAGGGGGATCGATTGAACTGAGCGCCTCAACCGGAATGTGGCGAGGTTAGTCACACGCTTCGGATAACGTCAATCATAAAACATTCATTTATGTAGTAATGATAAAAAATACACGCAACTCGCAATGAGATTCTGAATTTTTCCTTGTTTTTCAATGCACTAGTCAACGCCCGAAATTTCAGCACCCATGACAGGCGCGCTTTCAAGCGGCGAGAATAGGCCCGAATTCGAAGGGCGCGCACGATGGGATCGCTACCAATAGAGGCAAGACGAAGCGCCCTGCCGCACGAACATGCGATCCCTTCGCCAATATCCGCACCGACAGCCCGAGAGAATACTCCACCTCTCGACGATTAGGCGCTGCATGCAGCCGGCGGCTAGTCGCCGATCGGCTGCTGGGGCGCGAGTCCGTGCAGCCAGGCCACGCTGCCGCGCGCCCGGCGCAGCATCAGATGAGCCCTCTCGCCAAGCGATGCGGCCACGGCGTAGGCCAGGCGGTCGATGACGAACAGCTGAGCGAAACGCATGGGATTGGGTTGGAACTCCTCCACGCCCGAGGGCGAGAGTCCGACGTGCAGGCATATGTCCGCATCACGTCCCAGCGGCGAGTCGGCGTCAGTGATGGCGATGCAGGTGGCCTTGTAATGCTTGGCCAGTTCCATGCTCTCTTGCAGCTCTCGCGGACGGCCAGTGGACGACAGGAACACCGCCACGTCGCCCGGCGACAGGATGGCGGCCGACATGCGCTGCGCGTAGCCGTCCGTGAACACCATGGCCGAGATGTCGAGGCGGAACAGCCGATTGTGGATCTCGCCGGCCAGGGCGGCCGAGCTGCCGCCGATGCCGTAGACCACCACGCGTCCGGCCTTGGCGACGGCTTGGGCGGCGGCTTGCAAGTCCTTTTCGTTCAAGGTCTCGCGCGTGCGGCTCAGGGCGTCGATGATGGTGTCGAACAGCCGGTCGGCGACTGCGTCATCGACGCCGGAGGCCGGTGCACCTTCACTCCGGACCAGCGTCGGACGGGTCGCCCGCTCGCGCTGGTCGGTCATGGCCTGGGCGTGAGCCAACTCCTGGATCAGGCGGAATTTCAGATCCTTGAAGCCCTCGCATCCGACCGTGCGGCAGAACCGCAGGACGGTGGGCTCGCTGACGCCAAGATCGGCGGCGACGGACCGGACGCTGGCGCGGACGAACTCGTGGGGCGACTTCAGGATCAGCTTGGCGATCTTGAGATCCGACCTCGTCATCGACTCCATCATCGCCTCAAGGCGCGGAAGTATGTCGCCGCGGTCGTCGGAATTTCCAGGCTGGTTCACGAACGCCCCCGTCTCGCCACGCATTCCTGACGACTGATATCGACAACGACGCCACGTCGCAAACAATGCGGCGACATCGCACCCCACAACAATGATAGTTTTGCTACATTTTCGTTGACACGACAACACCCGACATGGCTCCTGACACGCAGAACTCGACCTTGAGTCAGGAGACTTCCTTGTCCATCGAACGCATCGGCGCATCCACCACGGGCACCGGCGGCCAGGCCCTTCCCTTCTGTCAGGCCACGATCGCCAACGGCTTCGTCTTCGTATCGGGCCAAGTGCCGATGGACGAGAACGGCGAAGTGGTCGACGGCGGCGTCGTGCCCCAGACCCATAAGGTCATCGCGAACTTGGTCGCCATCCTGGCCAAGGCCGGCTGCACGCTGGAAGACGTGGTCAAGGCCAATGTCTGGCTGGACGACGCCCGCGACTTCCACGCGTTCAATCGCGTCTACAGCAGTTATTTCGGCAAGGCCCCGCCGGCCCGCGCCTGTGTCCAGTCGCCGATGATGATCGACTGCAAGGTCGAGATCGAGGTGATCGCCCTGATCCCGCAGACCTGACCATGACGATGTCGCTCGCCGATCTCGACGCGCTGGATCTGGCGCCTGGAACCAAGGCCATACCGCTGGACGGTTCGGTGCAACGGCTCGGCGAGCTGGCCGGACGCAGCCTGAGCCTGTTCGGCGGCGACATCCCCTTTCCCGCCGCGGTGCTGAAGCGCGCGGCGATCGACAACAACCTATCGGTCATGCAGGCCTATGTCGGCCGGGCCGGCGCCAAATTGGCCCCGCACGCCAAGACGACCATGTGCCCGCAGCTGCTGATCCGGCAGCTTGAAGGCGGCGCCTGGGGCCTGACGGCCGCCACCATGACCCAGCTGAAGCTGTGCCACGACCTTGGCGCGCCCAACCTGATCCTGGCCAACCAGCTGGTCGGCCGGGCCGAGATCGAAGCCTTGCGCGACCTGACCGCCGCCGCGCCCGACCGCCCCGTCTATGTGCTGGTCGACAGCGCCGAAGGCGCGCGGGCGATCTCGGAGATCTTCGCCCGCCCCCCCGCCGCTCCCGCCGCCCGCCTGCTGATCGAGCTGGGCATGGCCGACGGCCGCTGCGGCGTCCGTTCCCTGGACCAGGGCCTGGCCCTGGCGCGCCTGATCCGCGACCTGCCTGGCGTCGCCCTGCATGGCGTCGAGGGCTATGAAGGTCTGGTCTTCAGCGACCACGCCAAACAGGACGCCGTGGAAATCAACGGCTATCTGGGCGGCCTGCTGGGCTTCCACCACCGCCTGCGCCAGGAGGCCCTGCTGGCCGATCCGGAGGGCTCGATCCTGACCGCCGGCGGCTCGGCCTATTACGACCTGGTCGCCAGGGCCTTGGCTGGCGAGGCTCCCGGCGCGACGATTGTGCTGCGCAGCGGCTGTTACGTCACCCACGACAGCGGCTTCTACCGCGAACTGTTGAGCCGGATGGACGACCGCGCCGCCCTCGGCGAGCCGCCCCGGCTGCGTCCGGCGCTGGAAGTGTGGGCGCGGGTCATCTCGCGACCGCAGCCGGACCTGGCGATCGTCATGATGGGCAAGCGCGACGTCTCGTTCGACATCCACTTGCCGACGGCCACCCGCTGGTTCCGCGAAGGACTGCACGCCGCGCCCCAGCCCATCGGCGGCGTCGTGACGGCCAAGCTGGCCGACCAGCACGGCTTCCTGACCCTCACGCCCGATACCGACCTCGCCGTGGGCGACGTGGTGGGCTTCGAGATCTCCCACCCTTGCACCACCTTCGACAAGTGGTCGGTGCTGCTGGAGGTCGACGAAGCCTATGCCGTGCTCGGCGGCCTGAAGACCTTCTTTTGAGTGACGCGGCCTTGAGTGTTCCGCCTCCCCTTCCCCGCGCCATCGACGTCGTCCTGAAGGGCGGGCTCGTCATCGATGGCGGCGGCGCCCCGGCCTTCGCGGCCGATGTCGCCCTGGCCGGCGACACGATCCTGGCCGTGGGTCCGGCGCTCGACGCCGGCGGCGCGCGGGTGATCGACGCCTCGGGCCTGGTCGTCGCGCCCGGCTTCATCGACGTGCACACCCACGACGACCTGGTCTGCATCACCCAACCCGAGATGACGCCGAAGATCAGCCAGGGCGTCACCACGGTGATTACGGGCAATTGCGGGATCTCGGCCGCGATGCTGCGCTTCGACGATGCGGTCGACGAACCGTTCAACCTGCTGGGCGCGTGCGAGGACTTCGCCTACGACACCTTCGCCGACTACCGCCGCGCCATCGAGGCGGCTGCGCCGCGCGTCAACGTGGCGGCCCTCGTCGGCCACTCGGCGCTGCGCGTCCTGTGCCTGGAGGACTTGTCGCGCCCGGCCACGGCGATCGAACGGGCGCGCATGGACGTCCTGTTGCGCGACGCGTTGGCCGAAGGCGCCCTGGGCTTGAGCTCAGGCGTGTTCTACGCCCCCGCCTCGGCGGCCGATGTCGAGGAACTCCAGGGCTTGGCCAAGACCGTGGCCGAGGCCGGCGGCGTCTATACGGCTCACATCCGCGACGAGCGCGAGGGCATCATCGAGGCGCTCAAGGAAGCCTTCGCGGTCACCGCGCCAAGCCAGACGCCGCTGATCCTGTCGCACCACAAATGCGCAGGCGTACGCAACTGGGGCCGCGCCGCCGAGACCCTCGGCCTGATCGACCAAGCGAGAGGGCGCCAGCCGGTGGGTCTGGACTGCTATCCCTACACCGCGGGTTCGACGATCATCCGACCCGACTTGGCGGACGGTGAGGTCGAGATCCTCATCAACTGGTCCGAGCCCCATCCCGAAATGTCCGGTCGCACCCTGGCCTCGATCGCCCAGGACTGGAACCTGACCCAGACGCAAGCGGCCGAACGGCTGATGCCCGGCGGCGCCAGCTATTTCCAGATGGCCGAGGCCGATATGCGCGCGATCCTCAGCCACGACTGCTGCATGATTGGTTCCGATGGACTGCCGCACGACAAGCGGCCGCATCCGAGGCTCTGGGGCACGTTTCCTCGCGTGCTCGGCCACTATGCCCGCGACGAGAAGCTGATCAGCCTGGAAGCCGCGGTGCACAAGATGACGGGCCTGGCCGCCAGCACCTTCGGCCTGAAGGCGCGCGGGCGCATCGCGCCTGGCATGAAGGCGGACATTACCGTTTTCGATCCTGACACCATCATCGACAGGGCGACCTACGAAGCGCCGGACCGCCCCGCCAAGGGGATCGAGCACGTCCTGGTGAACGGCGAACTCTGCTGGAGCCGAGGCGTCCCGACGGGTCTTCGTAGTGGACGCTTTCTGCGGCCTCGGTGAACCGGCGTCGCGTCACCCGAGGCACGGGCTGCTCCTGAAAGCGGCGAGACCGGGAGGCGCCCCGCTGATCCCAGAGCTCAGAACAGCCCGCCAGAGAGGTGTCGTAGTCAGAAGATGCGGCGGAGCGAAACAGTCACCGCGCGACCGTCATAGTCGTTGGCGCGAGGGACAGCCTCGACGGTCTGGTATTGAGTGCGGCGCTCATTCGTCAAGTTATAGACGTCTGCGGATACGTGCATGCGCTCACTCATCGCGAAGGAGATCGACGAGTCCAGCTGTCCCCGCGCCTTCACGCGGCTGGTCGCGCCGGTGAACGTGTTGATGCCGGCGATGTAGTACTCATCGCGGTAGTTGTAGACGACGCGAATGCCCAGCCGGGCGGCTTCATAGTAGCCGATGACGTTCATGCTCCGCGCAGAAACGCCCGCCAGGACGGCCTTGGAACCGTCGGCGTTGCGGCCGTCGATGTGGGTGAGCGAGTAGTTGATGACGCCGCCGAAGTTTCTCCAGAAGCCCGAAAGGAAGTCCAGGTTCTGCTGAACACTGAACTCCAGACCCGTCACCTTGAGCGGCCGGCTCTGGTTGAAGGCGCCGGATGCTGTGATCACGGCGGGGTGGCCGTTGACGAGGATGTCGCTGAGGCACTGGCCGTTATTGACGGTCAGATGGCCGAGACCGAAGGCGGTCGCATCCGTGGGACACAGCCGTTCGATGCGGTTCTCGGTGGTCACCAGATTGCTGATGTCCTTGCGATAGACATCGAGCGAGACCATGCCGCCCGGACGATTGTACCATTCCAGGGACAGGTCGTGCGACAGCGCCAAGAACGGCTTCAGCTCATAACCGCCATAGGCGATGTTGAATCCCTGGTCAGTGACCGTGACGGAACTGGCGGGGCTGAGCGTGCGCGGCTGGGGTCGCACGAAGGTCTCATAGGACGCCCATCGCAAAACCAGGCTGTCGCTCAGGTCTGCGGTCAACAATAGGGAGGGAAGCCATTCGGCGTCGCGGTTCCTGAAGCGGGCGAGGTCGTAGCGGGTATCGCCCGACGGCGCCGTGATGCGGTTCAGGGTGACGACCGCCTGGTCCGTCCGCTCGTACCGCAGACCGAGATTTCCACGCACCGGCCCGCCAAGCACCCGCCATTCGAACAGGCCTTGGGCGTAAGCCGCCAGGGTATGATCCGAAACGCTGAAATTATTGGCCGAATACGACTCGTTGGCGGGATCGTTGACCCAGCCGTTCGCCGTCGGGGCGTCGCCCGGGGCGAGCGTGACCGGCCTCAGCCTCGCAATCGCGTAGTGGTAGTCGATGCTTGCGAACGGATTGAGATAGCCCTTGGCGACGCCGCCGAAGAAGTCCGCCGCATAGACGCTGCTCTTCAGGAAGCTGCCGTCGATATTGCTGGTGTTTACACCCTTGGCGCTGGCGCGATAGCCGATGGAGGTGAAGTCGGCATGCTCGAAGCGCGCGCCGCCGGAAATCCCCGTGATCGGGCCGCCATCGAGTACGCGATCGATATCGACCTGCCCCGCGTCGATAGCGGTGCGGGTGTAGCCGGCGTTCCCGGCGACCACCAGTTGGTCGCCCTGCCCGTTCTGCTGGAAGGCGGGATTGGCCGGCCCCAGCCAGGTCCAGGGGCCCGGCGTGACCTGGGGGAGCGAGCGCGGCGAAAGGGTCAGGACATACTCGCGAATATCGCCCCCGCCCGTGAACAGCGTCCCCGAAACGCCGTTGCCGCCCGACTTGGCGACATTGCGCCAGTCGATCTGGGTCTGGGTGTAGTCGTAAGCTCCGCGAGAACTGGTCAGGACGCCCGCGACGGCCCAGGGACCCGACGCCCAATGCGCCTCGCCGTTCAGGCTCCAGGCCTGTTGGACGATCGGCTCGGACCGAAAGGAGGTGTTCACCTGGGCGTTGGCGAAATTGACGGCGTTTACGTAGGCCAAGCCGTCGGACAACCGCTGGACGCCACTGACAGGCGTGACGACCGTGAGCGGCGAGCGCAGGTCGACCTCGTTCATCTCGGTGAAGTTCTCGCCCAGATGGCGACGCGTGAAGAAGCCGCTGAGGCCGAGCTTAAGGCTGGAGGTCGGCGCGGCCTCGACGCCGCCCGCCGCGGTCACCAGGGCCCCCTTGTTCAGCTTGACGAGTTGGCGGACGTCCGAAGGCGTCAGGACGCCCGTCCGCGCGGCGTGGCCCGTACCGATGACGCTGCAGGTTTCAAGGCTCGGGCAGGTCCCGTCAGGCAGCAGGGGTGCGTAGTAGTCGCTGTAGAGAGTCTGGAAGTCAGGCGTCAGCGCGTTGAGCGGGGTGTATTGAGGGAAATTGATCGAATCCCGCCGGAACCGCTCTTGCTTGAACGCCACGACCGCGAAGGCGGCCAGGCTGGGCGTGAAGTGATGGGCGGCGGAGAGGGTGAGCGCGGGCGAGCCCAGGTCCCCCAGGCTGTCTCGCTCATAGGACATCTTGGAGGCCACGCCGTCGCGACGGCTCAGGGCGGGTTCGATCTTCAGGTCGATGTTGCCGCTCAGCCCTCCAGACTGGTCCGAAGCGGATGGCGACTTGTTGATCGTGATGGCTGAAAAGATGTCGGAGTTGAAGGCCCCCAGCGGCGCGGACGAATCCAGCAGCGGTTCGGCGAACGCCTGGCCGTTGATGGTCGTACGGGCGAAGGTCCCGGGCAGTCCTCGCAGGTTGATCGTCGCATTCCGCGAGTCGGCTTCGCGGTTGACCTGGACGCCGGTGATGCGCTGGGCCGCCTCGCCGACGTTCAGGTCCGGAAATCGGCCAAGACCATCTGAGGAAATCGAATCCGTGACGCCGCCCGCCAAGCGCTTCATGCGGATGGCGTCGGCGTAGCTCTGGCGAAAACCCGAAACGATGACGGGCGTGACCAGCGTCTGTTCCTCGGGCGGTGCGATCATCGTCGCCGGAACGCTCACCTTGACGATCAGCACGGTTCCATTGGGCCGCGACCGTGCGGCCAGACCTGTGCCCTGAAGCAGGATCCTCAAGGCCGCCTCGCTATCGAACGCGCCGACAACGGGCCAGGTGGTGACGCCCTCGAGGTCGCCGCTGCTGGCCAGGACCTGCAGGCCCGACTGGCGGAAGAAGGCCTGCAGCGTCGTCAGCGCCGGCCCTGCGGGAATGTCGAAGCGTTGCGGTCGCGTCTGCGCGCTGGCGACGCCCCACGCCAGCGCAAGGCTGATCGCCACGGCCAGCGAGAGCTTCACGCCTTTCCCCCTACGCTGACGACTGGACGAGGCCATCCAGCGCCCCCCCTCCTCACTGTCTTTCGGCTTGTTCAATCCACGCTGGACTGCGAGCCCTCGGCCCGACGAGCCTTAGCTTCGTGCCGTGGGCATGGTCGTGGATCGGGCCCTGCCGATCTCGATACGGTCTCCCTGTCGGCTTACCGTCGCGCCCAGCAGGGCGTGGACGGCGTCGACGAACTGTTCTGGCTGGTCGGTTCGGTACTGTCCGACGAACCGGTGCGACTGAAGCTCCGGGTCGGTGATGACAATCTTCAGCCGGTTGTATCGGTTGAACTCGAGGACGGCCTCGGCCAGCGTCTGGTTGTCGAGAACGATGTTCCCGTCCCGCCAGGCCAACCGGCGCTCCACTTCCTGCGGCGCCGAAAGCACCGCGATCGGTTCCGCGCGATTGGACACGAAGGCGCGCTCGCCGGCGGAAATGCGGCGCGCATGGCCAGCCCCGGCGGCGTTCCAGGTCTCGACGACGCCCTCCGTCACCAGAACGTCCGCGCCGGTGGCCCAGCGACGAACGCTGAACGCGGTGCCGACCGCGCGAACGAACACCTCGCCGGCTTCGACCACGAAAGGCCTCTGCGGATTTTTGGCGACGTCGAACAGCGCTTCGCCACTGACCAGGATTACGCGGCGCAGCTTCGGCGTCATCCTCACCTCGACTCGGCTGTCGCTGTTGAGGCTGGCGATCGTCCTGTCGGACAGCGGGACCTTGCGGACCTCGCCCATCGTGGTGGTGAACGCCTGGACGTCGCCGCCGCGCGACAGCCAGACCGTCCCGGTCACTCCCGCCGCCGCGGTCGCCGCCAGACCCGCATAGAGCACGGCGCGGCGATCGGGCCGAGCCGCGGCGCGCGCCCTGGCGGGCGCTTCCGGCCGGAGATTGGACTGAACAGTCGCCTTATCCAGGCTAAGCCAGATCGCCTGCGCGCGCAGATAGGCGCCCTGTTGGCGGGGGCCAAGGTCGTACCAGGTCTCGAAGGCCCGCTGGTCGGCCTCGTCGAGGCCCCCAGACGACTGCCTAACGACCCAGGTCGTGGCTTCTTCATCGATGCTCGCCATCATCGACCGCTTCGCGCCTGGGTCTTTCCCGCGCCGGCCTGCCGCCGACGGCCGCCGTGGTACTCGGAAACGCCAATACGCGCCACCGTATCGGAAATGATGTGCATGCCGCGCATCGTCTCCTTCTCGACCACATTCTCGGTCAATCCCAGCTGACGGGCGGTCTCGGCCTGGGAAAGGCCGTAGACTTTGCGCATCTGGAAGACCTCCCGGCAACGCTCGGGAAGTCGGGCGATCACGCCCAGCACCCATTTCAGCTCGGCGCGGGCCATGGCCTCCCGTTCGGGCGACGGGGCGCCGTCGGTCACCCCGAGTTCCTCCAGACTTTGGACGGCTTCGATGCTGACGACCCGGTTTCGGCGCAGGTGGTCGATCACCAGGTTGCGCGCCATCTGGAACACGTAGTTGCGCGGATCGTCGATATGGTCGACCGACCGCATCTTCAGGAACCGATAGTAGATGTCCTGGATGAGGTCATCGACCCCTTCGGCCGTGCCGCAGATGTGCCGAAGCTTCTGACGCAGGTCCGCTTCGAACGGCAGGACGTGCGTACTGACCCACGCGACGATTTCCGGATCAGCGCCCCGCATTCTTCCCTCCGAGCGCATGTTGATCCTGCGCTTATCTCGTTCTGGCGACCCGGCTTTGCTGGGCGCGACGCGAGTACAATAAATAATATAATCGGGGCCGCCCTCCATTCCGTCAATCAACCGGCGATCCATCCTGACGGATGCTACCGAAAAGAGCCGCAGGATGACCCGCGGCCAAGCCCAGGCGGCCCTGCCTATCGGGCCTTCGGTCTCAGGGTCAGGAAGAACAAGGTCGTCGGATCGGGGATGTCGGGTGCGGCCATGTCGCGATGCGGCGGCCGCGCGCTCCACGCCAGGGCATAGATCTCGCCATGGTCGCCGGCCGCGTTGACGATGTTGAGCTGCATGCCCTCGGGCGACTTGATCGTCCTCTTCAGCTGATCGGCCAGGGACTGCACCGGCCTCGCCTCGACCAGGGAGAGGCCATTGGAGCGCACCACGAAGTCGATCGACTGCCCCAGGCGGATGACGGGAACCTTGAGCAGCCCCTCTCCTATCGGCTGGGCGCCGCCGACGAAGATTTCCGCGTTCAACGAGCCGCCGCCGGAGAAGTCCCACCGGTAGTTCTTCCAATCACTGACCTGGGCGATGTCCCACTGCTTGCCGCGATGGCGCGCCAGGAAGATCTGGGTGTCACCGGCCTTGTCGAACTTGTGGTAGGTGATCGTCGGGTTGGCCTGCTCGTCGAAGCCAATCAGGGTGTTGTTGTTGATCATGCCGCCCTTCTCAGGCACCGGATCGACGATCTCGGCGTCCTTCAGCTTGATCGGCAGCGTCAGCGGCGTCCCGTCGGCCTTGAACCAGTGCACCAGGTCGGGGCTCTTGGCGTAGCTGAGGTCATGATTGGTCTCGGCCATCGGCGTCTCGCGCCAGACCCAGGCGATGTGGAACCAGGAATCCGGCCCGATCACCGGCCCCATGAAATAGGCGTTGCGCTGCCCCTCGCCGTCGACCAGCGGTGCGGAAGTCAGGCGCGACCACCGCCCCGCCTTGGCGTTCAGGACATCATAGATCTCGTTGCCATTGCCGCTGGATCCGTCGCGATACTTGAAGATCAGCCGCTCGGCCCGGTCGCGCAGAAAGATCGGATAGGTCATCGAGCGCTCAAGGCCCACGTCGACCAGCTTGGTCACCCGTTTCAAGGTGCGGACGTCGCCGGAGGGGTCCGAGACGAACATCGTCAAGGGGCTGGAGTGCATGTTGGCGGCCACGTGCAGCCGGCCGGCCACGTCCTCGGCGATGGCGATGTAGTTGTGGCTGTCCCAGTCGTTCCAGGTGTCCAGCTTCTGGTAGGTCCAGCCGCCGCCCGCCTTGCGCCGCCGAGCCACCGTCAACTGCCGGTTGGCGTCGTAATAGCCTACGACGATGTCGGCCTTGGTGGTCACCAGGGCGAAGCGAACGCTGTGCCCGGACCAGACGCGGTCGACGGCTTCGCTCGCCACGACCTCGGCCGAGAGTGACGGGGAGGCGCCAGGAGACGGCGTGAGGGTCTGGGCGCGCGCGACGTCGAGCGACAGCGTCGAGGCGAGCAATAGACACAGGAAGAAGCGGTTCATCGCAAGGACAGATCCGTCGGGCAAAATGAAAACAAGGAGCCAGGCGGGACGCGCCCGCCTGGCGTCGATCGTCTAGAACGAACCGCGCAGGGTCAGGGTGTAGGTCCTGCCGTCGTAGTCGTTCGCCCGCGGCATCAACTCAACGTTCTGATACTGCGTGCGGAGCTCGTCGGTCAGATTGTAGGCGTCGAACGAGACCGAGAACCTGTCGTTGATCGTATAGGACATCGACCCATCGAGCTGGCCCCGCGCCTTCACCCGACTGGCGCCGCCCGTGAAGGTGTTGCCGCCGGCCAGGATGTACTCGTCGCGATAGTTATAGACGAGCCGCGCTCCAAACTTGCCGCCCTCGTAGAAACCGATGATGTTGAAGGCATTTTTGGAGACGCCCGGCAGGATCGCCTTCGTCCCATCGGCATAGGTTCCAGAGATTTTGGCATAGGAATAGTTGAACACCCCGCCGAAATTCTTCCAGAAGCCCGGCAGAAAATCGAAGTTCTGCTGGACACTGATCTCGACACCGCTGACCTTGATCGGGTTCTGCTGATTGTAGTTGCCGCTGATCTGGACGACCGCGGGCGAGCCATTGACCAGGATGTCGCTTTGACAGGTGGTGCCGTTCAGGGACAGGTGACCCAGACCGTAGGCTGTCGCATCGGCCGGGCACAGGCGGCTCAGCCGGTTTTCGGCGATGACCAGATTGCGGATCGTCTTCTGATAGACGTCGACCGAAACCAGGCTGTTGGGCCGGTTGTACCATTCCAGCGAGATGTCGTGCGACCAGGCGGTGTAGGGCTGCAGGTCGTAGCCGCCATAGGCCAGTTGGAAGCCGTTGCCGGTCTTGGTCAGAGAGGTCGTCGGGGCCAGGTTCCGCGGCTGCGGCCGAACGAAGGTCTTATAGGAGGCGCCGCGCAGCACCAGCGTGTCGGTCAGGTCCGCCGCCAGCAACAGAGACGGCAGGATGTGCTCGTATTTCTGATGATAGGTCGTCGGCACGTAGACCACGTTGCCCGCCGCATCGAAGTTGCGGTTCAGCGCATTGATCGTCTGATCGGTCGACTCGAAGCGCGCGCCCGTATTGCCACGCACCCGCACCCCCAGCACCTGGGTGTCGATCTTGCCCATCACGTAGGCCGAGGTGTTGTCGTTCGTGACCGAGAAATTATAGGCCGAGTAGGACCCGTTGGTAGGATCGTTGATCCAGCCCGTCGGCGTGACCAGGTCGCCCGGCGCCGTCGTCACGGGCTGCAGGCGCGAGACGGCGCGGGCGTAGTCGACCGTGTACCAGTTGGCCGCATAGGCTCCGCCCGAACCGCCGAAGAAGTCGCTGGCATAGGGACTGAGTTTCAGGAAGCTGCTGTCGACGTTCTGGCCCTGCACGCCCTTGGCGCTGGTGCGATAGCCGCGCGAGGTGAACTCGGCCCGCTCGAACCGGGCGCCGGCCACCAGGCTGCTCAGCACGCGGTTCTCGAAGAAGCGCTCGATGTCGCCCTGGGCCGAGGATAGCTTGTTGGTCAGATAGCCCAGGCTGCCCGCGACGATCACCTGGTCGCCGGCGGCGTTCTGCAGAGTCGGCGTGTTGCCGGCGCCCTGCCAGACATAGGGCCCGACCGAGACCACGGGCGCGCCGGCAGGGTTCAGCGACATCAGGTACTTGCCGATGTCCTCGCCGCCCGAGAAGAAGCTTCCCGATATCCCATTGCCGCCGGCCTTGGCCAGGGTGCGGACGTCGATCTGGGTCTGCAGGGCGTTGTTGGAAGCCTCCGAAGCCGCCAGCACGCCGGTAACGCGCCAGTCGTCGTTGCGATACTCGACATTGCCCGTCACGTTCCAGGTCTTCTCGATCAAGGGTTCCGACCGGAAGGAGCGGTTCACCTGGGCGTTCGAATAGTCGAACGCATTGATGTAGTTGAAGCCGTCGGCGAGCGAGAAGACGACGCCCGTCGGCTTGATCACGGCCGTCGTCGGCCGCATGTCGACCTCAAGCAGGTCGGTGTAGTTCTTGTCAAGATTACGCCGGGTATAGAAGCCGCTGAGGCCGACCTTCAGGTCCTCATTGACGCGGTACTCCAGCCCAGCCGCCCCGGTCCAAAGATCCCCCTCGTTGTACTTGACGATCTGGCGATTGTCGGAGGGGAATAGCACGCCCTTGGTCGACTTCGCGCCCGTGCCCCACGGGCGGCAGACCTGCCCCGACGGACAGGCCGAGCCGCCCGCCGGCGTCGCCGCGTAGTAGGCCGCCAGGTCGGGGTTGGAGACCGTCAGGTCGTTGAGCTGGGTGTACTGGACGAAGTTGATGGAGTCGCGGCGGAACTTCTCCTTCTTGTAGGCCAGCACGCCGAACACGGCGAGGTCGTCGGTGAGGTGCTTGTTGTAGCCGATGGTGGCGGCCGGGCTGCCCAGGTCGCCGAGTTCGTTGTGCTCATAGGCGAGCTTCATCGTCCCGCCGTCCTTGCGGCCTAGCGCCGGAGCGATCTGCAGGTCGATGATACCGCTCAACCCGCCCGCCTGGTCGGCGGCCGACGGCGACTTGATGATCGAGATCGCCGAGAAGATGTCGGAATTGAACGCTCCCAGCGGCGTGGAGGAATCCAGGATGGGTTCGGCAAAGCCCTGGCCGTTGATGGTCGTGCGGGCATAGGTCCCGGGCAGGCCGCGCAGGTTGATCGTTGCGTCACGCGACGCGGCCTCGCGATTGATCTGGACGCCCGGCAACCGCTGGATCGCCTCGCCGACATTGAGATCGGGAAAGCGGCCCAGGCCGTCCGAGGAGATCGAGTCCGTAATCCCCGCGCTTTCCCGCTTCATGCGCACCGCATCGGCGTAGCTCTTTTTGAAGCCGGTCACCACGACCTCAGTCACCGTGTCGCCGTCCGACTTTTGGGCTTGCGCCAAGGTCGCGGCCGTTTGCCCGTAGGCCGATGTCCCGAGCGCGATGAAACTCGTAGAGCCCAGCGCGACCGCATACGCGATCCGCCTCATTTTGAGAGCCATGTGGTGCGTTTCCTCAGGTTTGCTGTTCAGCATTTTCTTGGCTGGAGCAAACCGAAGCTCGCCCCCCAACCTCAGAAACGAGCGGCGGCGAATTTTCCGCCGACTTTTTGGGAGCAGTCGCCAAGACCTGGGACGGCCGGCCCTTGACCGGCAGGCATCCGCCAAGGGCTGATGTCCAAGTTTCCACGCTCGACCATCGAAACGCACTCAACGGGATAGTCGAACCGGCTGGGCGGAGCACCCTCGACTTTGGTGATGCATTCCGCTTCAGCCGGCGGCCCACCGCAGACCGACGCTGGCCGAGTAGAGCGCGTTCCTTCAGCGCTTCGGCGCGGCGTAGGCGATGATCGAGTCGCCCAACTTGGTGCCCAGCGAACTGTGGCCGCCGGCCACGATCACGATGAACTGCCGGCCGCTCGCGGGCGAGCGATAGGTCATCGGGGTGGCCTGACCGCCGGCGGGCAGGCGCGCGCGCCAGAGGACGTCTCCGGTCCTGACGTCGTAGGCGCGGACATAGTTGTCAATCGCCGAGGACATGAAGGCCAGGCCGCCGGCCGTCACCATCGGTCCGCCCAGGCTGGGCACGCCCATCTTGAAGGGCAGCGGCACGGGCGTCTGGTCACGGACGGTGCCGTTCTTGCGCTGGTAGACGACCTTGCCGGTCACCAGGTCCAGGCCCGCGACATAGCCCCAGGGCGGCGCCTGGCACGGAAGGCCGAGCGGCGACAGGAACGGGTTCAGGTCGACGGCGAACGGCGCGCCGCGGTTTGGGTTGTAGCCATGCTCGCTGGAGCCCTTCAGGTCCGATCCGCCGCTCGGGCCCTTGCGATCAGCGCCAGCCTGGTGTCGCGGGACCAGCCGGTCGACGAACCCCATGTAGTTGGGATGGGCGAAGGCGATCTGGCGTTCGGGATCTATGGCCATGCCGCCCCAGTCCATGACCCCGAAGTTGCCGGGATAGACCAGCGATCCCTGGACCGAAGGCGGGGTGTAGGGCCCGTCATAGCGCAGGCGGCGGAACTTGATCCGGCAGGCCAACTGGTCGAGCATGGTCGCGCCCCACATGTCGCTCTCGCGGGCGCGCTGGGGCATCAGGCTCACGCTGGAATAGGGCTGGGTCGGCGCCGCCCAGTCGCCCCGCGCCGCACCCTGCGGAGCCGGGCGTTCGTCGACCGGATGGATCGGCGCGCCATCGCGCCGATCCAGGACGAAGATGTTGCCAGTCTTCGTCGATTGAACGAGCGCCGGGACACGGCCCTTGCCCGGGATGTCCAGATCGACGAGGGCCGGCTGCGCCGGCACGTCCATGTCCCACAGGTCGTGGTGGACGGTCTGGAACACCCAGCGGGGCCGTCCGGTGGCGACATCCAGCGCCAGGATCGAGGAGGCGAACCGCTCGGTCGTCGCCGGACGCTGGCCGCCCCACTGGTCCACCGCGCCCATGCCCATCGGCACGTAGATCAGGCCCAGGGCCTCGTCGACGGCCGAGGTGCTCCAGCTGTTGGGCGAGGATTCGCTGTAGCGCTGGCCTGGCTTGAGCGGCGTGGTGTCGTCGGGTCGACCCGGGTCGAAATTCCAGACCAGGCGGCCGTCGCGGACGTCGTAGGCGCGGATCACGCCCGACGGCATGTGGATCGACTTGTTGTCGTAGATGGCCCCGCCCAGCACCACGAGATCGCGGGTCACCAGGGGCGCCGAGGTGAACTGGTACCATCCGCGCTCGTGCGGCGGCATGCCGGCCAGCGTGTCCACCTGGCCGTCACGGCCGAAGCCGGGACAGAGGCGGCCGGTGCGCGCGTCGAGCGCGATCAGCCGCGCGTCGTTCGTCGCCATCAGGATGCGCTGGACGCAGGGCTCCCTCGCGCCCTCGGCCGCCGCCGGCCCATGGAAGGAAACGCCGCGACAAGTGAGATGCTGCAGCTCGGCGGGCACGGCGATGTGCGGGTCGAACCGCCAGCGGGTCGCCCCCGTCTCGGCGTCGAGCGCCAGAACGATATTGTGCGGCGTGCAGAGATAGACCGTATCGGCCACCTTGATCGGCGTGACCTCGTAGGTCGTCTCCTCGGGGTCCCCGGGCCGCTTGAGGTCGCCCGTGCGGACATGCCAGGCCACTTGCAGCTGGCCGACGTTGGCGGGCGTGACCTGCTTCAGCGGCGACCACTTGTCGCCCGCCCAGGAACGGCCGTACGCGCTCCAGTCTCCCTCCGCGACACCGCCGAGGTCCGTCGCCACGGGCCGTCGCACGTCGGGAAGGCGTCCTCGCAGGTCGTGGCTCGTGGCCATGGAGACCACCGCCACGACGCAGGCCGCGACCATGGTCAGGGCAAGCGGGCCGGCGCGCCATCGCCAAGGCCTCGCCTTGTCCGAACCGTCACCGAGCTGGCGCGTCACCCACGGCATCAGAAGCAGCAGGCCAAGCGGGAACAGCAGGTCGCCGCGCGGCGTAAGCTTCCACCAGTCGAAGCCGATTTCCGCGACCGCCCACACCAGGGTGACGGCGATGACGGCGGCGAACACGTGGAGGGCGGTGGCCCGCCGGCGCCACAGGAGCACCGCCGCCACCAGCAGGCCCGCCCCGGCCGCCGCATAGTAGGGGCTGCCTTTCAGCGCCAGGAGCCAGGCGCCGCCAGCGAGGTTCAGAAGGCCAAGGAGACCGATTGCAACGGCCAGCGCCGCGATCAGAATCGGAGGTCTGTTCATGCCGGCGGGCTTGCTCATGGGACATCCGCTCTGATCCGCGATCGCCATCGCGACGATGCTCAAGCGAGCGCTCTCGCGCTTTCGCCGCCTGGGCTTCGAGATGCAACGAAGGACGTCCCGATTGGCTCCAGTGCAAGACATTGGAAGCCTCAGAAGCGCGACGTTTCCTGGTCAGGCGCGTTGACCTCTCGCAAAGTCCCTTCCCGCTCCTCGGGATCGTCGCGCCTAACGACAGGTGACGAAGCTGGCCGGACGGCTCAACGCGCCCGACGAGCGCCGGTGCGCCTTGAACACCGAGCGCCCCAGATAACGTCGCCCTCCGCCAATCTGAGGAGACCCTGCCGTGCACAGCCTCTCGGCCTTCGACGCCGCCGCCATCATCGTCGTCCTGATCGCCGCCCTGGGGTGTGCAAGCGGAGGGGCGGCTTCGCGGGGACCCGGCTGCAGGGCGTCATTGACCGATCGTCCAGCCTTGAACCGCCTCGCCCGAAGCTGGGCGGAAGCCGATCCGAAGCGCGCCGAGGGCGGAGCCCTAAGCCACGCGGCCGCAAGGCCGCCATCAAGAATGAAGCCTGCACAGGAGCCCGCGCACCGCGCGTGGCGGGAGGCGGCGTCGAGCGGCCGGCGGCAGGCCAAAGCCTGCCCGCAGGGGTCGCGCCCGAGGGAGCGGCGAAAGCCGCGGGACCGAGCGTGACCGCCGGCGGCTCTCCCTATGCCGAAGGCGCGCAGGCTCGCCGAAAGGCGAGCTGGAGCCATCCCAGCGAATGTCTCGGCGCCGGCTCTCGTCGCGCGCCGATGCTCAATCCGTTGCGGACCTTGGCTCGAACGGGCAAATCTGCGGGATGGGTTTCATCCTCGCAAAAAGCCTCGCCCTGATGGGCTTCGCCGCCAGCGCGGCCTCGGCCGCGGCCGCGGATCTTCCCAACGAGGTGACCAAGCAGCTGCCGCCTGGCTACGCGGTCCTGGCGTCGACCCGGGCGTCCGTCGAAGGCGGCCATCTGTTCTACGTCGTGGCGCTTGGCTCCACGCGCGAGCCAAAGCCATCGGGTCGTGCGCCGGCAAGGCCCCTGCTCGTCTTCGAACGGCGCGCCGATGGCGGCTATGGGCTCGCTGGACGCAACGACGAGGTCGTCCTGCGCGCCGATGACGCGGGCCTCGCGGGCAACGGCTGCGACCCCTTCGAGGACGGCCATGTCGTAGCGAAGGGTCCGTACCTGACGGTCGAGAACGGCGTCTCCTGCGGCGCGCACTGGACGGACTACGTCACCTTCCGGTTCGATCCCCAGCTCCGGGGCTATGCCTTCGACAACTGGCGCTTCCAGTCCTGGAAGCTGAACCCCAGCAATGATCCCGACGCGGAGGCGCTGGTTGCGGACGTCGATCGGCTGGTCCGCTCCCCCAAGGGCCGAAAAACGCCGTTCGCGACGTGGCGCAGGCCGCGCTGACCCGACTCAGCTATTCGCAGCGCCATGACCCTCGACGAACTCGACAGGATGATCGACCTCTACGCCGTCGAAGGCGGCCCAGGCCTGATCAAGCTCTCGGCGGACACTTGGTGCGCGTTTCCAATGAATTCCGGCGCCCGGTGCGCCGATCAGCGGCGTGGCATCCACTACCGGGGAATCCGGATCTGGGTTTCGCGGGCGTTCGAGGACCAGGTGTTGTCGCGTACGGAAGCGATGGCCTTGGATCACGACGGCTTCGAAGACCTGACGGCGCCGCCGGAGAGAGGCTGACCGCCGTACGCCTATTTGCCGAACCTTCCGCGTCAGGCGCAGACGCCAAGTTCGCCCCTGGCCTCATAGCGGAAATTCCACGTCACCTTCAGCCCGGAACGCACCACAGCGCCATGCGCGCCAGGCGCGGCGAAGGGCACGGCCCCGTCGGCAGGGGAAGCGGCTCGCCAGGTTTCCACAAGCCCAACCGCTGGGCCATGTTCGGCATTTCGGAGTCGATCACCGCCAGCGGGTTGCCGTCGCCGTACCGCGTGGCGCTGCGGTAGCGCAGCACCTGCTTAAAGCCGCCGTCAGCGGGCGCGTTGACCACGACCCAGAAGCCGAACGGGGCGTCCTGTGTCGGCTCGACCGAAACGATGTCGCCCTTCAACGGCCCGCGCTCGATGTAGCGGACCTGCTGGTTGTTGTTGCGACCGGTCAGGTGGTCGTAGACGCGCTCGAAGCGGTCCTCGGCGGGCCGGTAGGCGAGCACCTGCGTCCGGACCAGCTGGTCGCCATTGCCGCTATGGACGCTGCCGGTCTGGACCAGCAGCAGGGCCCGACCCGAGGGGTCATGGACGACCCTCGCCTCGCGCAGATCGTGCGGTTCCAAGAAGAAATCGCTCTTGCCCGGCTCCCCGACCGTGGCCTTCAGACTGGGATCGCAAGGCGCGGTGGGCGCCTTGCGCAGGCACAGGTGCAAGGGGCCAGGGACCTTGTCGTCGAGAAATCCGGTGGGATCTGGGACATCGGCGTCCTGGGTGACGGTGAAGCGCCAGGCCGATCGTGCCGAGAACGCTTTGGCCAGGTCGAGCGACTTGACCAGGGTGGGAGCCGGCGTGGCGCGGGCCGCGGCGAGCGATGCGGGCGCGCTCAGGGCGAGGACCAGGACCAGTGGAATCTTCAATCTCAACATCGGCACGCGGCACTCAGGGCTTCGTCGCCGCCGGCGCGGGCGGCTTACCCCAACCCTAGCCAATGGCGTTTTCGGGCAACAGTGCGATAGAGGCTGAAAGGCGTAGCGCGACCATATTGTTCGGAATGTCCGGTAGCCCGCACGGACGTCAGCTCTTTGAGCCGAGCCGGCTTTCACGCCAAAGCCGCCGTTCGCCTGTCTTTCCACGATCGCGATCACGCCCAGCTTGTTCCGGGACCTCTTAGGGCGTGAACCTGAGCGATGCCTCGACATCCACCCCGGCGCCGCGTCGTCCCAACCGACCTGCACGACTACCAAAATAAATTTCCGGCCCGACTACCAACACCCCCTGCCTCGCGTGTCTCCATCAAGGTTTCGGACGACTGGCCAGACGCGCCGCCTATCAGCCTGCGCGAACTCCAACTGACCGAGGCCTATCTGGAGAAGGTGCTGGCCGAATTGCTCGGACCCCTGCCCTGATCCGCAGGAACGAAGATGGCCAAACGCAAGACACCTCCCCCCCCCCGCCCTGCTCCACGTGGCGCTCTATCTTCGGGTCTCGACGGGCCGCCAGGCCGAGAGCGACCTGTCCATTCCCGACCAGGGCCGCCAGCTGCGCGCCTACTGCGAGGCCAAGAGCTGGCCCGTGGCCGAGGAATTCATCGAACCCGGCAACACGGCCACCGACGACAGACGGCCCGCCTTCCAGCAGATGATCGACGCGGCGATGGCCAAGCCCCCGCCGTTTCACGTCATTTTGGTGCACTCCTTCTCGCGGTTCTTCCGCGATCAGTTCTTGTTCGAGTTCTACGCTCGCAAGCTGGCCAAGAACGGGGTGCGCATCGTCTCGATCACCCAGGAAGTCGGCGACGACCCGATGGGCGTGATGGTGCGCCAGATGATGAACCTCTTCGACGAATACCAATCGAAGGAGAACGCCAAGCACACCCTGCGCGCCATGAAGGAGAACGCGCGGCAGGGCTTTTGGAACGGCGCCCTCCCACCGTTGGGCTACCGGGTGGTGGCCGCCGAACAGCGCGGCGAGCGGATCAAGAAGAAGCTGGAGATCGATCCGATTGGCGCCGAGACCGTGCGGACGATTTTTCGCCTGGCGCTTCACGGTCACGACGGCAGCGGGCCGATGGGCGTCAAGTCGATCACCAACCACCTCAACGACAACCGGATTACGACGCGCGGCGGCGGCCGGTGGGGCGTGGGCACGGTCCATCATACGCTGACGCGGACCACCTATATCGGCGAGCACGTGTTCAACAGCCGCCACTGGGCCTCGCAGGAGCAAAAGGACGACGACGAGCGCGTGATCATGTCCGTGCCGCCGTTGGTCGACCGCGAGACCTTCGACGCCGTCCAGCGGGCCATGTCGCTGCGCAACCCGCGCGCCATGGCGCCACGCTTCGTGACCAGCTCGGTTTTGCTGGGCGGCATCTGCTTCTGCGGCCTGTGCGGCAAGGCCATGACCCTGCGCACCGGCAAGGGCGGCGCCTACCGCTACTACACTTGCTGCACCAAGGCGCGCCAAGGCGCGACCGGCTGCGAAGGCCTGTCCGTTCGCATGGATCTGCTGGACGCCTCGGTCATCGACCACCTGGAAAATCGGCTGCTCAATCCCAAGCGGTTGGCCACGATGATGGACAACATCCTCGACCGACGCTCGGACTGGATCGAACGTCGCCATCGCCATGTCGCGGATCTAAGAAAGCGGGCGACCGAAGCCGACCAGCGCTTGCAACGCCTCTATCTCTCCATCGAACAAGGAATCGTCGATCTCACCGACCGATCGCTCAAGCAGCGGGTCGCAGAGCTGAAAGCGCAACGCGACGCCGCGGAAGGCGACGCTCAACGGGCCGCCGCGGCGATCGACAAGATCACACCGGCTCTGACCCCGGATTTGCTGCGCAGGTTCTCCGAAGCGACCCGCCAGATGTTCAGAGACAACGAGGGCGCGTACCGCCGCGATCTGATCCGCGCCGTCGCGCAAAAGGTGGAATTGCTGTCGCCTTTCGAAGCCAGAATCTGCGGCTCGAAGGTCGAACTGCTCAGGACCCTGGCGTCCAACAATGGCGTAGAATCGGCGGCTCTAGCGGTGCCGGGTTTTGTACGGGAATGGCGCGCCCTGCTGGATTCGAACCAGCGACCGCTCGCTTAGAAGGCGAGTGCTCTATCCAGCTGAGCTAAGGGCGCGCAAGCCCCTTGGGGAAGCTTGAGGTGGAAGTCCTAGTGGGTCCAGGGTTGCTTGCGGCCGGCGGCGAAGTTGTCGGCGTAGGCCTTGATGATCCGCTTGGGGGTCTTGGGCTCGAACAGCTGGAACGGGATCTCGTGACGCTGGGCGTAGGCCACGGCCTCGTCGCGGGTCTCGAAGCTCAGGCGCACCTGGCCGTTCATGTCGCTGGACTGGGTCCAGCCCATCAGCGGGTCCGAGCGTCTGGCCGAGGCCGGCTCGAACTCCAGCAGCCAGTCCTTGGTCTTGGCCTTGCCGGACTGCATGGCGGTCTTGGCGGGGCGGTAGATGCGGGCGAGCATGAAAGCCTCTCCAGGTCGGACGTCGCCCCCTCGAAAAGGGGTCTAGGTGGTCGGAGCGGCAGGATTTGAACCTGCGACCCTCTGGTCCCAAACCAGATGCGCTACCAGGCTGCGCTACGCTCCGAAACACCGAGCGGCTGCTCTACAGGGCTTCGCCGCCGGGAGCAAATGGAACGGGCGCCCAAAACCGAAAATGAAGTCAGCCTTTCGGGAAGATTTTGTTGAGCACCCGGTCGCCCGGCAGGATGCCCAGTTGGGCGGCGCGGCCGCCGGGAATCTCGAGCACGCCTCCGACGACGCCGCCCGAGGGGATCGGCGTTTCGTCGTGCGGCACGGCGTTGCGGGCGATCGACAGCACGCGGCCGTCGGGCGCGATGTAGAGGATGTCCAGCGGGATCAGGGTGTTCTTCATCCAGAACGCCGCGCGCTGGGGCGGCTTGTACGGGAACAGCATGCCGCGGTCGGGGGCCAAGGCCTTGCGGAACATCAGGCCCCTGGCCTGCTCGGCCCTGGTCACGGCCAGTTCCACCGTGAACTTGGCCCGTCCCCGGCTGGTCAGGATCTCGACCGTGTCGAGCTTGCTGGAGGGCGTGGAGGCAACAGCGGCCGGCTTGGCCCGCGCTTGCCACGCCTGGGCCGGAGCCGCCGCCAGAATCCCCGCAACCAGGGCCAGCCCGGCAAGCGCCAGCACTCGCCGTCCGATCGTCGTCATCAAGCTCACACGCGCCTCGTCATCATCGCTGCGTCCCGCCGCGCGGCGATCCTACGACGTCGTGGCGCAATGGCGAAAGCCGGCCTGCGATTCTCAATCGTCGCCCGGCGTGATCTCGGCGACGACCAGGCCCTTGGGCCCCTCGGCGAAGCGCACCATCACATCGTCGCCCGGCTGCAGGTCTTCCAGACCGCCGCGACGCAGGGTCTCGATATGCACGAAGATGTCGCCCGGCTGGCCGTCGCGAACGACGAAGCCGTAGCCCTTGGTGCGGTTGAACCACTTCACCTTGGCGCGTTCGGCCGGCCCCACCGGTTCCAAGGCCTGGCGGCCGCTGTCGATTCCCGACCGGAAGCCGTCGCGACGCAGGCCCATGCCGCCCTCGCCGAACGGACGCTTGGGACGCTCCATGGGGACGCTGGCGGCGCTTTCATCCAGATCCACCACCTCGGACACCTGCCAGCCCTTGGGGCGCTTGACCACGTCGCAGACGATGATCGCGCCCTCCAAGGCCGTCTCCCGACCACAGTTGCGCAAGGAGGTGACGTGCAGCAGCACGTCCTTCAGGCCCGTCTGGCCTGGATCGTCGGGGACGATGAAGCCGTACCCCTTGCCGGTATCAAACCACTTTACGCGACCGCTGATACGCACGAATTCCTCATGCGATCCCGAGTCCTCGAAATCGAAACCAGACATTCCGCCCCTCTGGCTCGCCCAGACAGCCCAGGGGGCGAGCACCACAGAATAACACTGTTCTCGCGAGGCGAGCGCCGTCAATAACCAATTGACGTCACGGCGCGACCAGAACCACCGCGCGACATTTCGTCGCAGCAGCTAGACCGACATCAACCTGAAATGTCCGTGGTGGGTGGTAGTCCCTAGGGGAGTCGAACCCCTCTCTCCAGAATGAAAATCTGGCGTCCTAACCGATAGACGAAGGGACCACGGCGCCTGCATTAGGCGGGTATTCGCATGTAAAGTCCAAGTACGCTTCGCGGTGGTAGTCCCTAGGGGAGTCGAACCCCTCTCTCCAGAATGAAAATCTGGCGTCCTAACCGATAGACGAAGGGACCACGTGGCCGCGAAGAGCAGGCGATATACAAAGCTTCCCCCCGGGGCGCAAGCGACGAAGAGCAGTTTTTTCAGGTGGTGCGCATGCGGGGGTCGGCGACGTCCTCGATCTCCAGCTGGACGCCTTCCCGGCCCATGTAATCGTCCGGTTTCAGACGTCCCACGACATGCAGGGCGCCGCCGCCCGACAGCAGGCGCTCGCCCAGCGGGGTCTCGGCTGAGCGCCAGGAGATCGCCTTGATTCGGTCGCCCGACGGTCCGACCAGGTCGACCCGCACGTGGCCGCCCTTCATCGCCATCATCCGCTCGGGACGCACGCCGGCCAGGGCGAACATCGGCTCGGGATTGCCCGGACCGAACGGCGACAGCTGCTGGAACTCGCTCCAGAGGGCGCGGCTGGCGGCGCGCGGCTGGACCAGGGCGTCGATCTCGACCCCCTCGACGCCCACCGCCTCCATCTCGCCCGCCAGGCGCTCTTCCAGGAAGGCGCGAAACTCGGGGATCGAATCAGGGCGGATCGACAGGCCCGCGGCCATGGCGTGGCCGCCGCCGGCCATCAGCAGGCCCGCCTCGAAGGCCGCCTGGATCGCCGCGCCCAGGTTGACGCCGGGCTGCGAACGGCCCGAGCCCTTGCCGACATTGGCGGCGCGGTCGACGCCGATCACCACCACAGGCTTGCGATAGCGCTCGCGCAGGCGGCCGGCGACGATGCCGATCACCCCAGGGTGCCATCCCTCCCCCGCCACCACGATGACGGAGGCGTCGGGATCGAAGTTGCTGCCGCGCTCGAGCAGGGCGGCGGCTTCCTCGACCACGGCGGCCTCGACTGCCTTGCGCTCGGTATTGAGGCCGTCCAGCTCCTCGGCCAGGGCCCGGGCCTCCAGCGGGTCGTCGGTGGACAGCAGGCGCGCCCCCAGGTCCGAGCGGCCGATCCGTCCGCCGGCGTTGATGCGCGGACCCAGGATGAAGCCGGCATGGAACACCGAGGCTGGCCCCGAGCCCTTGCCGACCTCGAACAGCGCCTTCAGGCCCGGATTGCCCCAACTGGACATCGTCCGCAGGCCCAGGGTCGTCAGGGCGCGGTTGAAGCCGACCAGCTGGGTGACGTCGCAGACCTCGCCCATGGCCACCAGGTCCAGCCATTGGCGCAGGTCGGGCTGCGGCCGCTCGTCGGTGAACAGGCCGCGTTTGCGGGCCTCGCGGTTGAGGGCGGCCAGCAGGACGAAGGTCACGCCTGCGGCGGCCAACACGCCCTGCCCGCTCTGACAGCCCGGACGATTGGGATTGACCACGGCGGCGGCGGCCGGCGGATCCTCGCGCATCAGGTGGTGGTCGATCACCACGACCTCGAGGCCGATGGTGGCGGCGCTGGCGATGGCGTCATAGGCCGCCGCCCCGCAGTCCAAGGTGACCACCAGCTCGGCCCCGCTGTCGCGGATGGTCTTGAAAGCCGCCGGGCTGGGGCCATAGCCCTCCGTCAGGCGGTCGGGAATATAGATCGGCAGCTCGACGCCCATGTGCCGGAACCAGCGCACCAGCTGGGCGGCGCTGGTGGCGCCGTCGACGTCGTAGTCGGCGAACACCATGGTCGGCCGTCCGCTCTCCAGCGCGTCGACCAGGATCTCGGCGGCGCGGTCCATGTCGGTGAAGCTGGAGGGGTCCGGAAACAGCGCCTTCAGGGTGGGGCGCAGATAGTGCTCGGCGTGGTCGACGCCGACGCCGCGCGAGGCCAGGGCGCGGGCCAGGGGCTCGGACAGGCCATGGAGCTGCTGGTGGCTGCGGGCGACGGCCGCATCGCCGGGTCGCTCCCGCCAAGCCCGGCCGCTGATGGAGCGGGCCACGTCGAGGAAGTGGGCAGATGCGAGGGCGGCGTGTCCGTCGGCCATGGCTCAGCCCTCGCGCGTGGAAAGGCTGCTGGAGATGCGGAGCTTGGCTGTCGTGGTCATCTCCCGAACCTACGCCCTTTGGCGGATTCGCTCCATGTGGCGCGAGGGTGGAAGATAGGGCGTCGGTGCGTCAGAAACGGACGCGGTGCTCGGGGACATGCCCTTGCGGCGTGTCCCCATGAACAAGCGCCGCGCCCGCCGGTGGGACACGCCGCAAGGGCATGTCCCCGGCTTCAGCTCACCGCGCCGCCATCTCCGCCACCAACGCCACCTCGTTGGCCGAGCCCAGCACCACCGGTACGCGCTGGTGCAGCTTGGTGGGCTGGATGTCGAGGATGGGATTCACGCCGTCGGTCGACCGACCGCCCGCGCGCTCGACGATCAGCGACATGGGGTTGGCTTCGTACAGCAGCCGCAGCTTGCCGGGTTTGTCGGGCTCGCGGGCGTCCCAGGGGTACAGGAAGATCCCGCCGCGCATCAGGATGCGGTGGACGTCGGCCACCATCGAGGCGACCCAGCGCATGTTGAAGTTCTTGCCGCGCGGCCCGGCCTTGCCCTGCAGGCAGCCGTCGATATAGCCCCGCACCGGCTCGGCCCAGTGGCGTTGGTTGGACATGTTGATCGCGAACTCGGCGGTGTCGGCCGGGATCGCCACCTGGCCATGGGTCAGCAGCCAGGCGCCGTCGGCGTCGAGCGTGAAGGCCACGACGCCCTGGGACAAGGTCAGCACCAGCATGGTCTGGGGGCCGTAGACCGCATAGCCGGCGGCGACCTGGCGGCGGCCCGGCAGCAGGAAGTCCGCCTCGCTGGGCGCCACGCCGGCCGGTGCGGGCAGGATCGAGAAGATCGTACCGACCGAGACGTTGACGTCGATGTTGCTGGAGCCGTCCAGCGGATCGAAGGTGGCCAGATAGCCGCCGACCGCGCCGGTGGTCTCGATCACTTCCAGTTCCTCGGACGCCAGGCCGGCCACCAGCGGGCAGCCGTTCAGCGCGTCGCGCAGGATGTCGTTGGTGATGATGTCGAGCTTCTTCTGCTCCTCGTCCTGGACGTTGACCAGGCCGGCCGCGCCCAGATTGCCCAGGATCGCGCCGGAGGCCACCACCTTGCTGATCTCGGCGCAGGCGCCGGCGACCACGGCCACGACGGTTTTCACATCGTCGCTCGCCGGTTCGTTGGCGAGCCATCCGGCCAGATCGGTCAGCGTGGTCATGGAGAGCCTCGTACTGCAGAAGGGATTCGGCGCGACCTTAGCGCGCGCGGAGGGTTTTCCGATCCGGTTGGATCGACGCCCTGCTCTAGGATGTTGTCGTGACGCATTTTGCGGCGATGGACCGGCGTCGGTGTTGGACGGAAGGCCTAGGCCTTCCGCTTCATCCGCACTTCGCGCACCGTGCCAGTCGACGAGTTCATCACCAGCGTGTGGGTGTGGACGAAACCGTCCTTGTAGGTCACCCCATCCAGCAGGTTGCCCCAGGTGACGCCGGTGGCCGCGAAGATCGCGTCGGCGCGGACGATCTCGTGCAGGTCGTACTTCTTGTCGAGTTCGGTGATGCCCCACTTGGCGGCGCGGGCGCGCTCGTCGCCGTTGCGGAACAGCAGGCGGCCCTGGAACTGGCCGCCGACGCATTTGAGGGCCGCGCAGGCCAGCACGCCCTCGGGCGCGCCGCCAGAGCCGACATAGAGGTCGATGCCGGTCGAGGGGTCGGTGGTGGCGATCACCCCGGCCACGTCCCCGTCGGTGATCAGATAGAGCCGCGCGCCGACCGCGCGGATGCTGGCGATGATTTCGGCGTGGCGCGGACGATCCAGCACGCAGACGGTGATCTGGTCAGGCGCGACGCCCTTGGCGGCGGCCACGGCCCGGATGTTGTCGGCGGGCGACTTGTCCAGGTCGATCACCCCGGCCGGCAGGCCCGGGCCGCAGGCGATCTTGTCCATATAGGTGTCGGGGGCGTTGAGCAGGCTGCCCTTGGGCGCCCAGGCCATCACCGCCAGGGCGTTGGGCATGGCCTTGGCCGTCAGGGTGGTGCCTTCCAGCGGGTCGAGGGCGATGTCGATCTTCGGACCTTTGCCGGTGCCGACCTTCTCGCCGATATAGAGCATCGGCGCTTCGTCGCGTTCGCCCTCGCCGATCACGATCTCGCCGTCGATGGCCAGTTCGTTCAGCGCGTTGCGCATGGCGTCGACCGCGGCCTGGTCGGCGGCCTTCTCGTCGCCCCGGCCCACCATCGTCCACGAGGCGATGGCGGCGGCTTCGGTCACGCGGACCGCGTCCAGAACCAGAGCGCGGTCCAGGGTCTTCGAACTCATCAACGTCTCCCAGCCTATGCGAGGCTTTTGGTCCGACCGCTTTGCGCGGTTCTCAGATGCGCGCGACGCGCAAAAGGCGGGGACGCTCTAGCACGGCGTGCAGCTTTTCGATGCGACTAATCGCGTCCAGCAGGTTGGATTCGGGCGTCGCGTGGGTGACGAGCACGATCGGCACGCCCCCTGCCCCCTCGACGGGCTTCTGCAGGAAGCTGTCGATCGACACGGCGCATTCGGCCAGGGTCTCGGAGATGGCGGCGATGGCGCCCGGCTCGTCGCGGACCATGATCCGCAAGTAAGCCTTGCCCACCGAGCGGGCCGGATCGACGGCCACGAACGGCTTCAGTTGGCCGGCCGGAGCCTGGAACACCGGCCGCTTGGCGCCGGTCATCACGTCGGCGATGTCGGCGGCCACGGCGGCGGCGGTCGGGCCCGCGCCCGCGCCCGGCCCCTGGATGAAGATCCGGCCGATCCGCTTGCCCTCGATGAACAGGGCGTTGAGCGCCCCACCCGCCTGGGCCAGCGGATGCTCCAGCGGGACCAGAGACGGATGCACCTTCACGGCCACGCCGTCGTCGCTCTTGGCGGCGCCGGCCACCAGCTTGATGCGATAGCCCAGGTCCTTGGCCAGCTTGATGTCGAGAAGCTCGACGTCGCTGATGCCCTCGATCTCGGCGGCGTCGAACTTGGGCGCGCAGCCGAAGGCCAAGGCGGCCAGGATGCTGATCTTGTGGCCGGCGTCAAAGCCGCCGACGTCCATGGTGGGATCAGCCTCGGCATAGCCCAGCCCTTGCGCCTCGCGCAGCACGTCGGCGAAGTCGCGGCCGGTCTTCTCCATCTCGCTGAGGATGAAGTTGCAGGTGCCGTTGAGGATGCCGGCCACGCCGATCACCTCGTCGCCGACCATGGCTTCGCGCAGCATCTTCACCGCCGGGGTGCCGCCCATCACGGCGGCCTCGAACAGCAGCGGCGCGTCGTTGGCCTCGGCCAGGGCGGCCAGTTCGGCGCCATGCTCGGCGATCAGCGCCTTGTTGGCGGTGACCACCGGCTTGCCCAGCTTCAGGGCCGCCTCGACCGCGGCCTTGGCCGGGCCGTCGCTGCCGCCGACCAGCTCGACGAACAGGTCCACGTCCGGCGACGAGGCCAGGGCGACGGGGTCGTCGAACCAGGCCAGGCCCGAGATGTCGACCGTGCGCGGCCGCGACTTGGAGCGGGCCGAGACCGCCGTCACCACGGCGCGGTCGCCGGCCGGGGCGAAGTCCGGCTGCTCGGCCAGGAACTGCAACAGCCCCCCGCCGACGGTGCCGAGGCCGGCCACGCCGACGCGCCAGGTCTTCTGGGTCATGTTCGCATTCCTAAACTCTGCGGCCGGGCAGCGCGTCCGCGCCCTAGACCTGTTCCATCTTGTTGTGCGCCTTGGCCAGGATCGTGTCGGCGTTGGCGATGAACTTCTTGACGTTACGGGCGGCCTGCTTGATCCGCTGCTCGTTCTCGACCAGGCCGATGCGGACATAACCCTCGCCGTACTCGCCAAAGCCGATGCCGGGGGCGACGGCGACGCCGGCCTCCTCGATCAGCAGGCGCGAGAACAGCATCGAGCCGGCGGCCTCGAACTGTTCGGGGATCTTGGCCCAGGCGAACATCGAGGCCGGCGGGTTGGGGATGTCCCAGCCGGCGCGCTTCATCGACGACACCAGGGTGTCGCGGCGGCTCTTGTAGATGCCGCGGATCTCGTCGACGCAGTCCTGCGGGCCGTTCAGCGCCGCGGCCGCGGCCACCTGCACCGGGGTGTAGGCGCCGTAGTCCAGATAGGACTTCACGCGCGCCAGGGCCGCGCAGATGCGGGCGTTGCCGACCACCATGCCCACGCGCCAGCCGGCCATGGCGTAGGTCTTGGACAGCGAATTGACCTCGACGGCGATGTCCTTGGCCCCGTCGACCTGCAGGATCGAGGGCGGCGGGTTGTTGTCGAAATAGATCTCGCCATAGGCCACGTCACTGATCACCAGCAGCTCGTGCTTCTTGGCCAGGGCCACGGCGTCCTTGTAGAAGTCCAGGTCCACCCATTGGGCGGTCGGGTTGGACGGATAGGACAGGATCAGCACGCTGGCGGGCGGCACCGAGTGCTTGGCGGCGCGGCTGATGTTGGACAGGTACTGCTCGGGCGACAGCGCCGGCACGTGACGGATGACGCCGCCGGCCATGATGAAGCCGAAGGCGTGGATCGGATAGGCGGGGTTGGGACAGATGATCACGTCGCCGGGGGCCGTCAAGGCCTGGGCCAGGTTGGCGAAGCCTTCCTTGGAGCCCAGGGTGGCGATCACCTCGGTGTCGGGGTTCAGCTTCACGCCGAACCGGCGGCCGTAGTAGCCGGCCATGGCCTTGCGCAGGCCGGCGATGCCCTTGGACGCCGAATAGCGGCCGGCCTTGGGGTCGCGCGCGGTCTCGATCAGCTTGTCGACGATATGCTTGGGCGTGGGCATGTCGGGATTGCCCATGCCGAAGTCGATGATGTCGGTGCCCTCGGCGCGGAGGCGCGCCTTGATCTTGTTGACTTCTTCGAAGACGTAGGGCGGCAGGCGACGGATGCGGTGGAAATCGGAGGTCATGAAATGCTCATTGCGCCGCAGCGGCGCGCCGGGAGCGGATGTCGGGCATGGATAGACCCCGAGCGGGGCCTAGCCAAGCCAGTTACGGGGATTTTATGCCTCCGTCGCCCTATTGGGGCTTGGACGGAGGCGCGGTAGCTCGGTCGCGCGCCGCCTTGGCGAAGGCTTCGGTCGCGGCGCGGTCGGCGTCGGTGGGGATGTCGCTGGGCGGCGCCTTGCCGATCTTGCGGGCCTTGGACGCATAGCCTTCGGTGTCGGACAGGGTCCAGGTGCTGGGCGCGGTTTCGCGCTTCAGCTTGTCGGCGGCGATCTTCTCGGCCCCCACGGCCTTCTTGAACTGGACGGGCGTGCGCACGTCGGTCGGGATCGCCGGAATGTCGATGAAGCGCGGCGCGACGGCGTCCTTGGAATCCTTGGCGGCGGCGTTGGCCGCGGCGGCCACCGGGGAGCTGGGATCGGCCGGCGGCGGCGTGAACGGCGAGATCGACGAGGCGCACGCGGTCAGTCCCGCCAGCAGGCCCACCAGCAAGCTGACTTGGGCCGCGCCGCGAAAGAGTACGCCAAGACGTACGATTTTACCGGTTTCGTCGTTCATCTTGTCTCAGGTCTTATGCGATGATCGCGTCGAGCGAAAGGCCATCCGAGCCGCCAAGGCGAGATGGTCCAAGAGAACACGGTGGAAGGAAGTCCATGGCCACGACCGAAACCTCCCCCAAACCGCGCAAAAAGCCGGCCGCCGGGGCCGATGCGACGGCCACCGCCGCCAAGACCAAGGCCAAGGCCGCGCCGAAGGTTCCGCCGAAAGCCGACCCGCAGCCGGACTCCCGCGCCAAGGCGGCCGAATCGGCCACGCGCCCCGAGCGTCCTGATCCGCCGCCCGTCGCCGGCGCCCTGCCCGACTTCGAGGCCTTGCTGTCGCCCGACCAGCGCCAGATGCTGGAGACGCTGTCGGCCAACCTGGCCCGCGCCGCCGTCACGGCCCAGGGCGCGATCGCCGAGGCCGCCCTGCGCCAGGCCGACCGCCCCGCCGCCCTCAGCCCCGACCCCTTCCACGTCGGCCCGGCCTTCAATGAGGTGATGACCAGCCTGGCCGCCCAGCCCGACCGCCTGCTGCGCGCCCAGGCCGACCTGTTCAGCCGCTACATGGACCTTTGGCAGTCAGCGGCCCGCAAGATGACCGGCGAGCCGACCCAGCCCGTGGTGGTCCCCGCCCAAGGCGACAAACGGTTCAGCGACCCCGACTGGGCCTCCAACCCGATGTTCGACATGATGAAGCAGAGCTACCTGCTGTCGTCGAACTGGCTGAACGAGTTGGTCTCGCAGGCCGAGGGCGTCGATCCCAGCGCCAAGCGCCGGGTCGAGTTCTTCACCAAGATGCTGACCGACGCCTTCTCGCCATCGAACTTCCTGATCTCCAACCCCGCGGCCCTGCGCGAGGTGATGCAGAGCAAGGGCGAGAGCCTGGTGCGCGGCATGGAGAACTTCGCCGCCGACCTGGAGCGCGGCGGCGGCCAGCTGGCGATCAGCCAGACCGATCTGGCCAAGTTCAAGGTGGGCGAGAACGTCGCCACCGCCCCGGGCAAGGTGGTCTACCAGAACGACATCCTGCAGCTGCTGCAGTTCACCCCGACCACCGAGACGGTGCACGAGATCCCGCTGCTGATCTTCCCGCCGTGGATCAACAAGTTCTACATCCTGGACCTGCGCCCGGAGAACTCGATGATCCGCTGGCTGACCGGCCAGGGCTTCACGGTGTTCGTGGCCTCGTGGGTCAATCCCGACAGCCGCCAGGCCGACAAGACCTTCGAGGACTACATGTTCGAGGGGATCTACGACGCCAGCCAGCAGGTGATGACCCAGTGCGGCGTCGACCGGGTCAACACCGTCGGCTACTGCATCGGCGGCACCCTGCTGTCCTGCGCCCTGGCCCACATGGCCGCCAAGGGGGACAAGCGGATCAATTCGGCCACCTTCTTCGCCGCCCAGCAGGACTTCTCCGAGGCCGGCGACCTGCTGCTGTTCACGGACGAGGCCTGGATCAAGACCATCGAGGAGCAGATCGACCGCCAGGGCGGCTACCTGCCCAGTCAGTCGATGGCCGACACCTTCAACAGCCTGCGCGGCAACGACCTGATCTGGTCGTTCTTCATCAACAACTACCTGATGGGCAAGGAGCCCCGGCCGTTCGACCTGCTGTTCTGGAACGCCGACCAGACGCGCATGCCCAAGGTCCTGCACCTCTACTACCTGCGCAACTTCTACAAGGACAACGCCCTGACCCAGGGCCGCCTGACCCTGGGCGGCGAGACCCTGGACCTGTCGAAGGTCAAGACCCCGATCTATGTGCAGTCATCCAAGGACGACCACATCGCGCCCTATCGCAGCGTCTACCGCGGCGCGCGGGCGTTCGGCGGGCCGGTGACCTTCACCATGGCCGGATCCGGCCACATCGCCGGCGTGATCAACCACCCGGACGCCAACAAATACCAGCACTGGACCAACGAGCACCTGCCCGGTTCCGTCGAAGGCTGGCGCGCTGGGGCGGTCGAGCATCCCGGCTCGTGGTGGCCGCACTGGGCGACGTGGCTGAAAGCCAAGTCCGGCAAGCAGGTTCCGGCCCGTGATCCGGCCAAGGGGCCGCTGAAGCCGTTCGAGGACGCTCCCGGCAGCTATGTCCGGGTACGGTCGAACCCGGCGACATAGTGTCAAATCGAATTCGGATCGCCCGTCATCCCGGAAAGCTCGCAGAAGCTTTCCGGGATGACATCGTGAGGATTGGCTCATCAAACCCTGTGTGAGCCCCGTTCAGATCAGCCCCATCTCGTAGGCCAGCTCGACCGGCATGGCCTCGGCGCGGTCGATCAGCGGCTGCACGCGCTCCAGATGCTCGGTGAACCGTGGGTCCCGGCGGAAACGCTCGGCGTCCTGGGCCGTCTCGAATGACGAGATCAGCACCACCACGCCCTTGGCCGGCGACTTCAGCATCCGGCTGCCGCGCACGCCCTGGACCTGGCCGCGCACCCGCATGAACTGGGCGTGCTGCAGGGCGACGAACTCATCGAACCTGCCGGGCTTGGTCTGGATGATGCTGATGCTAAAGACCGGTGGATCGGACAGGGCGGCGGCGACCGTGGCGCGATCGGGAATGGTGAGCGTGGTCATGGAAGCTCCTGGAAAAGGCGTTGCCGTGAAAGGAGCCTCCCGTGTAAAACCTCAACCAAAGTTGAGGTCAAGCGCCAATGCCAAGGATCGATGAACCCGTCCTTCCCGGCGGTACGCTGAGCGTCGGCGAGGTGGCCAGGCGCAGCGGCGTGGCGGTCTCGACCCTGCACTTCTACGAGGCCAAAGGCCTGATCCGCAGCCTGAGGACCGAGGGCAACCAGCGGCGTTTTCCACGCGGGATCCTGCGCCGGGTGGCGGTGATCAAGGTGGCCCAGCGCACGGGAATCCCCCTCGCCGCGATCCAGGCGGCGCTAGCCCGCCTGCCCGACGGCCGCGCGCCGACCGCCGAGGAGTGGGCCGAGCTGTCTCGCGCCTGGCGGGCCGAACTGGACGACCGCATCCGCACGCTGAGCCAACTGCGGGATCAGTTGGACGACTGCATCGGCTGCGGCTGCCTGTCCCTCAAGGCGTGTCCGCTACGCAACCCGCAGGACGTGCTGGGCGCGCAGGGCTCCGGCCCCCGGCTCCTGGAGCCCGAGGCCGGCTGATCGCGCAAGAGGTTCGCCCAAAACTCGCCAGGATTGTACTGGAGCTTTGCGGCATGGGACTCAACCGCCGGACCGCTCTGGGCATGCTGGTCGCCACGCCTCTGATCGGCGTCGGCCAAGCCCGCGCGCGGCCAAGCCCTGCATCCAGCGGCGAGCGTCTGGCCCAGGCCGCGCGCAGTCAGGTCGGCGTGACCAAGGACTACGATCCCAGCTACCGCGCGATCCCCTACCCCTACGGCGACGTGCTGCGCTCGACCGGCGTCTGCGCCGACGTCCTGATCCGCGCCGCGCGCGACGCTTGGCGCGTGGACCTGCAGCAGTTGGTCCACGAGGACATGAGCCGAAACTTCGACGCCTATCCCTCCCGGCGAGCCTGGGGACTGAAGGGGCCGGACTCCAACATCGACCACCGCCGGGTGCTGAACCTGGAGACCTATCTGACGCGCCAGCGCGCCCGCCTGGCCCTCGCGCCGGACAGGGCCGCCGGCGACCGCTTTGACGATCCGCTCCCCGGCGACATCCTGACCTGGCGCGTCTGGGGTGGCCGGCCGCACATTGGGGTGGTCAGCGAAGGCCCCGAGCGGGTGCGGGTGGTCCACAACATCGGCGGCGGCGCGCGCGAGGAGCCGCTGTGGATGTTCAAGCTCCACACAGCGATCGGGCACTATCGCTGGCGGGCGTGAGGTGAACTTGAAGTAAGGCACTCGGCGCCTTACAATCGGCCGCCCCAAGGGAGCTTTCCAATGGCCGTCGAACTGTCCGTCACCGCCAAGGGCCAGATCACGCTGAAGCGTTCGGTGCTCGACCACCTGGGCGTGCGCCCAGGCCAGAAGGTTGGCGTAAACCTTCTGCCGAACGGACGGGTCGAAATCATCGCGGCTCACGATCGCGCGCCGAAGCTCTCCAGCCTGCGTGGCATCTTGAAACGCTCTGGCCAACGGGTCGTCAGCCTGGAGGAAATGCAGGACGCGATCGAAGCTGGCGCCAACGGCGAATGAGGGTCGCGCTCGACACCAATCTGCTTGTGCGGCTGGTCGTCGACGACGATGCCGCCCAGGTCGATCAAGTCGAACGCCTTCTCGACCGAGCCGAGGAAGTCTTCATTCCGATCATCACGCTGTGCGAAGTCGTTTGGGTGCTGCGCCGGTCCTACAGGATGCCGACAGCGAGCATCGTGACCGCCTTGCGAAGTATCGCGGGGATCCAATCCGTTGCGATCGATCGCCCGGCTTTCGAAGCCGGGCTTGAAATGCTCGCGAGGGGCGGAGACTTCGCCGACGGCTGCGTGCTGTTCGAGGCCAAGCGCGCGAAGTGCGATCGTCTGGCGACTTTCGACAGGACTTTCGCCGCGCTCAGTGACGGCTTCGCGTCGCCGCCTTAGAGGCCGGTCCTAAAGCCCCGCGCCTTCCTTCAGGCCCAGCATCAGGTTCAGGTTCTGGACCGCCGCGCCGGACGCGCCCTTGCCCAGGTTGTCGAGCAGGGCCACCAGGCGCACCTGGCCGCTGGTCTCCGATCCGAACACGAACAGCTTCAGGCGGTTGGTGTTGTTCAAGCCTTCCGGGTCCAGCGTGGTCAGGCCCTTGGACTCATTCAGCGACGCCACCTCGACAAAGGCTTCGCGCGCGTAGTGGTCGGCCAGGGCGGCGTGGATCTGGGTCATGGAGACACTGCCGTTCAGCATGCTCAGGTGCAGCGGCAGCTCGACCAGCATGCCCTGGGCGTAGCGCCCGACGGCCGGGGTGAAGATCGGCCGGGTCAGCAGGCCGCCATGGGCCTGGATCTCGGGCAGGTGCTTGTGGTTCAGGCCCGTGGCGTAGATGCGGTAGGGAACCTTGGTGTAGTTCGGCGAGGTCTCGTCCTCGAACTCGGCGATCATCGCTTTGCCGCCCCCGGTGTAGCCCGACACGGCGTTGAACGAGAGCGGCAGGTCGGCGGCGATGATGTCGTTGGTGACCAGCGGGCGAACCAGAGCGATGGCGCCCGTCGCATAGCAGCCGGGATTGGACACCCGCGTCGACCAGGCGACCTTGCCGCGCTGCTCCTCGTCCAGCTCGGGGAAGCCGTAGGTCCAGCCGGCCGCGGTGCGGTGGGCGGTCGAGGCGTCGATCACCTTGACCTTCGGGTCCTCGACCAGCGCCACGGCCTCCTTGGCCGCGTCGTCGGGCAGGCACAGGATCACCGCGTCGGCGCCGTTCAGCATCGCCCTGCGGGCCTGGGGGTCCTTGCGCTTGTCCGGGTCGATCGAGACCAGCTGCAGGTCCTTGCGGCCGACCAGGCGCTCGCGGATCTGCAGGCCCGTGGTGCCGGCTTCGCCGTCGATGAAGACTTTCGGGGTCATGGACATCCCATTCGCAAGGACAAGGAGACAAGAAAAAGGCGCTTCGGTCGAAACCGAAGCGCCTTTCCATAAGCACGAAACGTGACGCGCTTAGCGCTTCGAGAACTGGAAGCTGCGGCGGGCCTTGGCCTTGCCGTACTTCTTACGCTCGACGACGCGGCTGTCGCGGGTCAGGAAGCCGTGCGGCTTCAGCAGGGTGCGCAGGCCGGGCTCGTAGTAGGTCAGGGCCTTGGACAGGCCGTGACGCACGGCGCCGGCCTGGCCCGACAGGCCCGAGCCTTCCACGGTGACGACGACGTCGAACTGGCCTTCACGATCGGTGACCTGGAAGGGCTGGGCGATCATCATGCGCAGCACGGGGCGAGCGAAGTAGACTTCCTGGTCGCGACCATTGATCGTGATCGTGCCCTTGCCGGGCTTGATCCAGACGCGGGCGATCGCGTTCTTGCGCTTGCCGGTCGCGTAGGCGCGGCCTTGGGCGTCGAGCTTCTGGACGGCCGGAGCGGCCGCTTCGGGGTTGCTGGACAGGCTGGCCAGCGCGTCAAAGCCTTGAGCTTCAGACATGACTTAGGCGCTCCGGGTGTTCTTGGCGTTGCGCGAAGCGAAATCGATCACTTCGGGGCTCTGCGCTTGGTGCGGGTGCTCACCGTTGTTGTAGATGAGCAGGTGGGTCAGTTGCTTGCGCGCCAGGGGGCTTTCCTTGGGCAGCATGCGTTCGACGGCCTTTTCCAGGACGCGTTCCGGGAAGCGGCCTTCCAGCAGCTTGCGCGGGGTGGTCGACTTGACGCCGCCCGGGTGACCGGTGTGGCGATAATAGACCTTGTCGTCCAGCTTCTTGCCGGTGAACTTGACCTTGTCGGCGTTGATCACGACGACGAAGTCGCCGCAGTCGACGTGCGGGGTGTAGTCGGGCCGGTGCTTGCCGCGAAGACGCATGGCGATGAACGTCGCCAGACGACCGACAACGGCGTCCTGGGCGTCGACCACGATCCACTTCTTCTCGACCTCGGCGGGCTTCAGGGAAGCCGTGGTCTTTTGCATGGGATTGATCCGTATTCCTTGTGCGTCGGGGGCCAAGGAAAGCGGCTCCGTCTGCGTGAGGGGCGGCAGGTACAGGACGGTTCGCGGCCTGTCAACAATGCGCGCGCAAGAAACTCCGCAAACCCTTACAGAACAAGGGATTTCGTCATGTGGTATCTCAATACCGCATGACGAAGCTCTCCTACTTCGCCGCCGCCTCGTCGAACCCGTAGGCATGGCGCATGATCTGGTAGAGATAGCTCTCCTCCACCACGCCATGGACCAGGTACGACCCCGGCCCGTCGGCGAACACGCCCACGTCCTCGCCAGAGTGGGCGCTGCTGGGCAGGTTGGCGACGGCGTTCTGGTGGTAGTCGATGTCGTCGGTGTCCTCCTTGGAGGGATCGGCGCGCGAGCCGCCGCCCTCGGGGCCGCCGGGGCCGGTGGCGAAGCTGAGCACCGTGTAGGGCTTGCCGTCGCCGGCCACGACCGGCTCGCCCTCGTTGCCGGCCAGGCCCAGGATCGGGGCGTTGCGGGCGGCATAGCCCGAGATCACCAGGCCGTGGCTGTGGTCGGCGGTGACAATCACCAGGGTGTCGTCCAGGTTCACCTTGTCCAGCACCGCCTGGACCGCCTTGGAGAACTCGACCGTCTCGGTCAGGGTCCGCTTGGCGTTGTTCAGGTGGCTGCCCATGTCGATCTTGCCGCCCTCGACCAGCAGGAAGTAGCCCTTGGGGTTCTTCGACAGCAAGTCGACGGCCTTGGTCGCCATGGCCGCCAGGGTGGGCACGCCCTGGCCCAACACCGGGCGCTCGACCTCGTAGGGCAGGTGTTCGCTGGCGAACAGGCCCAGCACCGGCCCGGTCTTGGCCGGGTCCAGCGCCGCCAGTTCGGCGTCGGTGGTCACATAGGCGGCGTTCGGGGCCTTCAGCCATTCGGCGGTCAGGTCGCGGCCGTCGGCGCGCTTGCCGTCCTTGGCGTCGGGCAGGAAGCGCGAGCGCCCTCCCCCCAGGGCCACGTCCAGGCGCAGGCCGGCCGGAGCCTCGACCAGCTGGCGGGCGATGTCCTTGCAGCCGGCGGCCACCGCGTCGGTCGGCATGTCGCCGTCGCCTTCCCAGTCGCGATAGGCGGTGTGGGCGTAAACCCCCGCTGGAGTGGCGTGGGTGATGCGGGTGGTGGTCACCGCCCCGGCCGACAGGCCGTGGGCCTTGGCCAGTTCGGCGATGGTCTCGACGCGGGTCCCCGCCTCGCTGGCGCAGCTCTCGGGCTTGGCCGCCCCGCTCAGGCCGATGACCTTGTTGCGAGTCTTCACGCCGGTGGTGATGGCGGTGATGCCGGCGGCGCTGTCGGTCACCTGGGTGTCGTGGCTGTAGGTCTTGGACAACGCCGTCCATGGCAGCTTCTCGAACGATAGAGCGTTGCTCTCGCCGTCGACGCCGCGCTGCTGGCCTTCGTAGATGCGGCTCGCCACCACGGTCGAGACGCCCATGCCGTCGCCCAGGAACAGGATGACGTTCTTGGCCTTGCCGGTGCGGGGATTGACCGTCAGGGCCTTGGCCAGGGCGGCCTGGCCGGCCTGGTAATAGGCGTCGCCGGGCGCGGCGTTGGTCACCGGCGCGGCCGGCTTGGGCGCGGCCAGGGCCGGAGCGGCCGAAACGGCGACGAGGGCGGCGGCGAGGAACAGGGAGGCGCGGGTCACGGAAAAGCTCCAGCAAGGACGTCGGACGTCCTGTGCTAGCGTTTCGTGACAGTTCTTTGAGCGGTCGCTTCGAAAGCCGTGCGTCCTTCGAGGCCCGCTGCGCGAGCGCCTCAGGATGAGGAAATCAGAGACGACCCACGCTTCTCATCCTGAGGTGCGAGCCAAAGGCGAGCCTCGAAGGACGCAAAGCCTAAGGCCGCCTCACCCGCCAGGCGAAAGTCGTGGCGGTCGCCAGCAGGATCGCCGCCCCGGCCTGGTGCAACACGCCCAGCGCCAGGGGCACGGCGGACATCAGGGTCCAGATCCCCAGACCGGCCTGCAGGCAGACGACGCCGACCAGGACGAAGGCGGTCAGCTTGGCCTCCTCGGGCAGTCGTCGCGAGCGGGTCGCGGCGACGCCCAGGACGATGGCGGCGACGAACAGGGCGTAGGCCATCAGCCGGTGGTGCAGTTGCACCGCCCCCTGACTGTGGGCGATGGTGCCCCAGAAGCCGTGGCCGGCGTATTCGGCCGGGATCAGCGCGCCGTTCATCAGCGGCCAGTCGTTATAGACCAGGCCTGCGTCATTGCCGGCCACCAGGGCGCCCAGCAGGCTCTGGAAGAACACCGCGCCCAGGAAGCCCAGGGCCCAGCCGCGCCAGTCGGTGCGCTCCTCGATGCGCGGCGAGCCGGACCAGGCGTCCAGGGCGGTCCAGATCAGAAAGACGAACAGCGCCAGGGCGAGGCCCAGGTGGATCATCAGCCGCTCGGGGGCCACCGAGACCCGCTCGGACAGGCCGCTGGACACCATCCACCAACCGACCAGCCCCTGCAGCCCGCCCAGGCCCAGCAGCACCGCGCAACGCCAGATCAGGCGGCGCGGGATCATCCGCCGGACCAGGAAGAACACGAACGGGATAGCGAACGCCGCCCCGACCAGCCGCCCCAGCAGCCGGTGCGCCCACTCCCACCAGAAGATGCCCTTGTAGGCCTCCAGCGTCATGCCGGCATTGACCAGCCTGTACTGCGGGATCTTCTTGTAGAGCTCGAAATTGGCCCGCCAGGCCTCGTCCGACATCGGCGGCAGCGCGCCCATGATCGGCTTCCACTGGGTGATCGACAGGCCGGAGTCGGTCAGGCGCGTCGCGCCCCCGACCACCACCATGCCAAACACCAGGACGGCCACGACGAACAGCCACACGGCCACGGGCCTTGAACGATCGGAACGCAGGAAGGACGTCATGACAGCCGGAAAGAACGCCTGTTAGGGGCCGAAATACGGCGAAGCCTTGCCGTACGCCCGACATGCGCGGCCGTCCATGCCTCATGACGCGTAGGGCCTCACATGCGATGATGCCCTGTGCTGGATCGGAGACCGGGATGAGCGGGGTTGGCGTTTTTGTGGCCGTGGTGATCGGCATCCTGGCCGGCTGGGTGGCCGACCTGGTGCTGGCCCGCCACCACGGGCTGTTCACCAAGCTCTTGATCGGCGTCGTCGGTTCGTTCATCGGGACGTTCATCGCCCAGCGGCTGGACCTGAGGTTCGACGGCTTCCTCGGCAGCCTGCTGGTCTCCAGCGTGGGCGCGATCTTCTTCCTGGCCGTTCTCGGCATCTTTTCGAGCATCTTCCGGAGACCCGCTTGAGCGCTCCCCTCATTCCCGCCCGCCTGCGCAAACTGATCGGCGGGATCGGCATACTGGTGTTCCTGGGCGCCTGGATCTGGGCCTTCACCAGCCTCTACGATTTCCTGCCGGACAATCGCGCCGTCCAACTGATCTATTTCGTGGTCGCCGGCCTGGGCTGGGGTTTGCCGCTGATGCCGCTGATGTCGTGGATGGGCAAGGCGGACAAGCCCGTCGGGCGCTGACATCGTGCGTCCTTCGAGGCTCGGCTGCGCCTCGCACCTCAGGATGAGGAATTCAGAGCAACAGAGTTCCTCATCCTGAGGCGCCGCGAAGCGGCTTCGAAGGACGCACAGCATCGAAACGAAAAAGGCCGCCCCGGAGGGCGGCCTTTCCATTCTTCCGGTCTCAAATCCTCGCGAGGAGGAAATGGTCGGAGCGACAGGATTCGAACCTGCGACCCCTTGACCCCCAGTCAAGTGCGCTACCAGGCTGCGCCACGCTCCGATCCGGAAGGAGCGCCCTTATAGGTGCGAGCCTTGCCGGGGGCAATGGGATTTCTCGGGCAATTCCCAGGGATTTGAAGCGCCCCTCAGGCGCCCCGCAAAAGCCCGTCCAGCCGGGCTTTGACGGCCTGCAGGTCGTCCAACGCCAGGACCAGCCGGTCGCGCGCCTCGTCGGCCAGGTCGCCGCGCGGAAGCGAATCGAGGCTCGCGACGGCCAGGGCGTCCAGCGAGGCCGAGCCGTTGTCGCCCAGGCCCGCGGCGATCACGTGGGTCAGGCCCTGCTCGCGGTGCAGCTTCTGCACGCCCTTGATGGTGTAGCCCTCGGCGTGCAGCAGGGCGCGCACGCCGCTCAGCACGGCGATGTCCTGCGGGCGGTAGAACCGCCGCCCGCCGGCCCGCTTCATCGGGCGAATGAACGAGAACTTGGTTTCCCAGAAGCGCAGGACGTGCTGCGGCACGCCCAGCTCGTCGGCGGCTTCGGAAATCGTGCGGAAGGCGTTGGGCCCCTTCGCCACCGCATCGATTCCTTCTTAGCCGCCGAGGGCGCGGTCGATTCGCGCCTTCATGACCTGCGAAGCCCGGAAACCGATCACCCGGCGGGGCTCGATCTCGGCGGGCTCGCCGGTCTTGGGGTTACGGCCCATGCGGGCCCGCTTGTCGCGCACCTGGAAAACGCCGAAGCCGGAAAGCTTGACCGTCTCACCCTTCTCCAGCGCCTCGGCGACCAGATCCAGGGTGCGTTCGACCAGGCCCGCACAGTCCTGGCGGGTCAGACCGACTTCCTCATGGACCGCCTCGCAGAGATCGGCCCGGGTCAATGTCGCGCCTTTCATGACGCCCCCTTTACGCTGGATTGACAAACCCCAGAGCGCGCGCCTCGGACGGGGTGGAGCCCCGTGTTTCTGCAACGCGCTCTCATCAACTCCAGCCTGCATGCCGTGATTATCGCATGGAGTCAAAGGCTGAGCGCCAGGACTTGAGACGATCACGCAAGCTGGCGACTTAAAACGGCGAAGCTTGGCTTCAAAGTCGCAGAACGCAGGCGCCCCAGGTCAGCCCGCCACCCATCGCCTCGAGCAGCAGCAGCTGGCCCGGCTTGATCCGACCGTCGGCGATTCCCTGGGCGAAGGCCAGGGGGATCGAGGCGGCCGAGGTGTTGGCGTGCAGGGCGACCGTCGAGATCACCTTGTCCTCGTCGATGCCGACCCGATGGGCGACCCCGGCCAGGATGCGCTGGTTGGCCTGGTGGGGGATGAACCAGTCGACCTCGGGGATCGTCACGTCGGCCGCCTTGGCGGCGGCGTGGATCGCCTCGGAGATGTTGATCACCGCGTGCTTGAACACCTGGTTGCCCAGCATGCGCAGCTTGCCGACCGTGCCCGTGGTCGACGGGCCGCCGTCGACATAGAGCAGCTCCTGCTTTGTGCCGTCGGCCCGCAGGGCGAAGCCGAGCACGCCCTGGTCGGCCGTGGTCCCCTGCCCTTCGCGCGGCTCCAGCACCACCGCCCCGGCCCCGTCGCCGAACAGCACGCAGGTGCCGCGGTCGGTCCAGTCCATCAGCCGGGTCATGGCCTCGGCCCCGATCACCAGGGCGCACTTCGAATGCCCCCGGGCCACGAAGCCGTCGGCAACGCTGAGGGCGTAGACGAAGCCCGAGCAGACGGCCTGGACGTCGAAGGCGATGCCGACCGGCGCGCCCAGCTTGCGCTGGACGATGGTGGCCGTGGCCGGGAACGTCATGTCCGGCGTGGTGGTGGCCACGATGATCAGGTCGACGTCGGCGGCGGTCTTGCCGGCCCGCTCCAGCGCCTGCTGGGCGGCGCGGAAGGCCAGGTCCGAGACCGGCTGGTCGTCGGCCACCTTGTGGCGCTGGCGAATGCCGGTGCGTTCGACGATCCAGGCGTCGCTGGTGTCGACCGTTTCGGCCAACTGGTCGTTGGTGACGATGTTGTCCGGCAGATAGGCCCCGACGCCGGTGACGGCGCTACGAATTACGCTCACTCGGAAGCTCCCTGGCCTTCGGCGCCCGACACGCCTCCAGCCTTTTCCTCTTCTGCACCGGCTTTGAGGCTGGTTTCGGTCAGACGTTTCAGATTGCGTTCGATCTCGGCCGAGAAGTCGCTGCGCGCCAGGTCGACCGCCACGCGGATGGCCGAGGCGTAGCCCAGGGCGTCGGCCCCGCCATGGCTCTTGACCACGATGCCGTTCAGGCCCAGCAGCGGGCCGCCGTTGACGCGGCCGGGATCCAGGCGCCGGCGCATCTTCTTCAGCGCGCCCGAGGCGATGAGCGCCCCCAGCATGGCCAGCGGGCCGGACGTCAGGGTGGCCTTGATCTCGGCCCCGAAGAACCGGGCCAGGCCCTCGGCGGTCTTCAGGGCGACATTGCCGGTGAAGCCATCAGTGACGACCACGTCGACCGTGCCCTTGGCGATGTCGGTGCCTTCGACGAAGCCGCGATAGTCGAAGTCCAGCTTGGTTTCCTTGAGGATGGCGTGCGCCTCGCGCACCTCCTCATGGCCCTTCTGGTCCTCGGAGCCGACATTGAGCAGGCCCACGGTCGGCCGCTCCGACCCGTGCACCGCGTGGTGGAAGGCCGCGCCCATGATCGCGAACTCGATCAGCTGCTTGGCGTCGCTCTCGACATTGGCGCCGACGTCCAGCACCGCCGAGACGCCCTGCATCGTCGGCCAGCTGGCCACGATGGCCGGGCGCTCCAGATTGGCGCCCATGCGCAGGATCAGCTTGGAGATCGCCATCAGGGCGCCGGTGTTGCCGGCCGAGACGCAGGCGGCGGCCTCTCCCGCGCGGATCGCTTCGACCGCGTTCCACAGGCTGGTGCCCTTGCCCCGGCGCATGGCCTGGGCGGGCTTCTCCTCCATCGAGATGGCCTTGTCGGTGTGGCGCACCTCGCTGACGGTCCGGGCGTCCGGGCACTTGGCCAGCTGGGCGTTCAGCTGGGCTTCGTCGCCGTGCAGCAGGAAGCGGACGTCGGGCAGGCTCTTGGCCGCCAACGCCACGGCGGGCACGATCACGGAAGGACCGTGATCCCCGCCCATGGCGTCGATCGAAATGACTACGGGGTTAGGCACGAGGCGCTATCGGCTCCTGTAGCGGCGCACCGCCCCTTTCAAGGGTGATGGCAAGGCGGCGGGACGATACAGCCGCGAAAATATCACGCAAGCGGAAGGACTCGGCCATTTCAGGCTCCTTCTCCCCCGGCGTTGGGGTCGCTCTTCAGCTTTTTCAACGCGGCGAACGGCGAAAGGTCCACGGGCTCGGCCGGCGGCTGAAAGACCGCCCCCGGCTTGCGCGGGAACGGATCCAGCTCCAGGGCCAGGTGCTCGATGACGTAGCCGGAGACGTCGATGGTCTCGCCCTCCAGCACGTCGGGCGGATCGTCGCCGTCCGGATCGATGCCCAGTTCGCCGCCGCTTTCCTCGTCCTGGGGCGCGTATTCGCTGTCGGCCGGCAGGACGTGGACGCTGAACCGCGATTCGATGGGCTCCTCGAACTCGTCGGCCGAGACGCCGCACACCTGGGTCACCCGGGCGCGGATCAGGCCGGAAACCTCGGCGCCGTCCATCCACGGCCGCAGGAAGATCTCGGCCGTCAGCGACTCCAGCGCCACCAGGCCCAGGGTCCTGGCGATCTCGCGGCGCGCGCCCTCGTCCGGCTCGAAGCGCAGGTCGACGCCGCCGCGGCTGACCCGCCCCAGGGCGACCACGCTGGGCCAGGGATCGATCACGCCTTCGGCCATTGGGCCTCTCCTTGCAGCAGGGTCTCCAGCGGCTGGGCCGCCAGTTGGTCGCGCGCGGCGACCACATAGTCGGTCAGGCCCGTCAGGTCGCCCTCGCCGCGCTCCTCGAAGGCCGTACGGGCCAGGGCGGCGCTCAGCACCGAGCTGTCGGGCAAGGCCTTGGCGGCCTCGTCGAACGCCTTGAGGCGGCCATAGGCGGCGCCGACCAGCTTCTTCATCTTCTTGCCGACGGCGGTGTCGGAGACGCCGATCTCGCGGAAGGCGTCGTCCAGGCCGCGAGTATAGGCGTTGAAAGTCTCCTGCGAAACCTCGGCCGCCGACTCGCCCTGCCCCTTCAGTCGTTCCAGCAGCAGGGCCACATGCAGGGTGAACAGCTCGAACCGCCCTTCCATCGAGTCGTTCACTCCCATCCGGGCGTAGAACGCCGGCGAACGGGCCTGGGCCACCGCCGAGGCATAGAGTTTACCCCCCGCCGCCTTGGCGGGCCTGGGTTTGAGCAGCCGGTCCAGAAACATCACTTGGCCTCGATTTCGCCGCGACGCGGAAGTAGTTAGCCGTTCGATCCACGCGGACCATTGAACTAAGCCCGCGCGGGCGATAGGTCAAAGTCAGCCTGCTCAAGGTTCCGGAGCCTCAATGTCTCGTCCCGCCGTTTTCGCCGCCGCCGTCATCGGCCTCGCCGCCGTCGCCGGAGGCTGTACGCCGCTGACGAGCTATTCGGGCTTCCAGGCCATCGAAGCCAAGCCCGCCGACATGAAGATCGGCGAGGACAGCAAGTCGACCGTGACCGAAAAGCTGGGCTCGCCCTCGGCCACCTCGACCTTCGACCAGAACGCCTGGTACTACATTTCGCAGACCACCGACCGCGTGGCCTTCTACAAGCCGCGGGTGATCAAGCGCGACGTGGTGGCGATCAAGTTCAACCCGGCCGACGAAAAGGTCGCCTCGGTCGACACCTACACCCTGAAGGATGGCAAGGTCATCGCCTATAACGGCCATGAGACCCCGACCCGCGGCCGCGAGATGACCATCCTCGAACAGCTGCTGGGCAACGTCGGCCGCGGCGGCATGCTACCCCAGGACGACCAGGACGTTCCAGGCAACCGCCCGCAGGACCGCCGCTAGGACCGACGGTCCTCGCGCTGCAATCCGTTAAGAACAACCACCTGATTTTCTGCGACATTTTTTCGCGGTATCAACGTTTTCTCAACGACGCTCGCCCCATCCTCCGGGCGCAAGGTCGCCACGGCTGTCGCCGCGCCGCGACCCTCGCCCCGGGGGAAGATCTTGAGCGCGCCTGACCTGCGCCCGTTGACGGTGCTCATCATCGACGACAACGCGCCGATGCGCGAGATCATCGCCACGGTCCTCAAGTCGCTGGGCGTGCGCAAGATCCTGGAGGCCTGCGACGGCGTCGAGGCCCTGAAGGCCGTCACCGAGCGCGAAGTCGATATCATCTTCACCGACCTGATGATGCAGCCGGTCGACGGCCTGGCCTTCATCCGCTGGGTGCGCACCTCGCCCGCCAGCGCCAATCCGTACACGCCGATCATCATGGTCACCGGTCACGCCACCCGCGCCAGCCTGGACGAGGCGCGCATGGCCGGGGTCACCGAGTTCCTGGCCAAGCCGCTGACCGCGCGGGGCGTGCTGCACCGGGTCAACGAGGTGATCAACAACCCGCGCGACTTCGTCCGGGCCGGCGCCTATTTCGGTCCCTGCCGTCGGCGCAGGATCGACCACGACTATGTCGGCCAGGAACGGCGCGGCGTGGCCCCGACAGCCGACTTTCCGGCCTTCGCCGACGCCTATGGCCGGACCGATCCCGAGCCGGTTCTCGATCCGGAAGACGTGTACTGACCATCGCCCCGCTCAGCGGCCGGCGAACGGCCAGACCAGGGCGATCAGGCTGGGGGCCACGACCAGGATCAATACGGTGAGCGGCGCGCCCAGCCGGGCGTAGTCGCCGAACCGGTAGCCGCCCGGCCCCAGCACCAGGGTGTTGCACTGGTGGCCGACCGGGGTGAGGAAGTCGCAGCCCGCCCCCACCGCCACGGCCATCAGAAACGGGTCGGGGCTCAGGCCCAGGTGCTTGGCCAGGCCCAGCCCGATCGGGGCGACGATCAGCACCGTGGCGGCGTTGTTCAGGAACGGCGTCGCCGCCATCGCCACCGCCATCATCGCCGTCAGGGTCAGCAATGGGGGCAGGCCGTGGAACGCGCCCGACAGCCAGCCGGCGATCAGGTCGGTGCCGCCGCTGGCCTGGACCGTGTCGCTGACCGGGATCAGGGCCGCCACCAGCACCAGCACCGGGGCGTCCAGGGCCGCATAGGCCTCGCGCATCCGCAGAGCGCCCGTGGCCACCACCACGACGGCCGCCGCGAAGAAGCCGCCGGCCACCGGCAGGACGCCGAACGCCACCAGCAGCATGGCCGCGGCCAGGATGGCGGTCGGCAGCAGGGCGTGGCGAAAGCCCCCCAGCCGCACCTCGCGCTCGGCCAGCGGCAGACAGCCCAGGGCCTGCAGCGCCGCCGGCAGCAGCTGTTCGGCGCCCTGCAGCACCAGGATGTCGCCGGCCTTCATCCGCACGGTCGCCAGGCGGCCGGCCATGCGGTAGCCCGCCCGACTGACGCCCAGCAGGTTGACGCCGTAGGTGTCGTTCAGGCTCAAGCCCTTGGCGGTCTGGCCGATCAGGTCGGACTCCGCGCCGATCACCGCCTCGACCACCCGCACCTCGTCGGTCGGCGCCTCCATGACCACCGGCCGGTCGGCGTCGCTGAGCTTCAGCCTGGCCTTGACGATCAGTTCGTTCAGCTCCTGCTGCTGGCCTTCCAGCAGCAGGACGTCGCCGGGCAGGAGCTTGCGGTTGGGATGCGGCGAGGCGATGCGCCGACGACCGCGCAGCAGGGCCACGACGACCACCGCCTCCCCCGCCGCCTTCTGCAGGTCGGCGATCCGGCAGCGTCCGAACGTCCAGCCCTCCGGGACCTCCACCTCGGTGACATAGGCGTTGGCCGCCAGGGCCGCATCGATGTCGATGGCCGCCGCCCGGCTCCTGGGCAGCAGGCGATAGGCGAAGGCCAGGTAGGCGATCGCCAGCACCGACAGGGTTCCGCCCACCGGCATGAAGTCGAACATGGCGAAGGGCTTGCCCAGCGCCTCGCGCCGCACCTCCGAGACGATGATGTTGGGCGAGGTGCCGACCAGCACGGCCAAGCCGCCGACCAGCGAACCGAACGACATCGGCATCAGCAGCCGCCCCGGCGACACCCCGGTGTTGCGGGCGATGCGGAGGGCCGACGGCATCATCAGCGCCAGGGCCCCGACATTCTTGGTGACCATCGACAGCACCGTCGTGGCGGTCGACAGCACCGGAACCTGGGTGCGCTCGTCCTTCAGGTGGGGCAACAACGGAGCCATCAGGCTGTCGACCAGACCCGAGCGCGAGATGGCGGCGCTGAGCACCAGGGCGCTGGCGATGATCACCACGATGTCGTTGGAAAAGCCGCTGAACGCCGACTTGATCGGGATCAGCCCGCACACCACGCCCAGGGCCAGGGCGCCCAGCGCGATCAGGTCGTAACGCCAGCGCCCCCAGATGAAGCACAACACCGTCGCGCCGATCAGGCCGAAGGACAGTCCCTGCTGCAGCGTCACGCGTCGTCGTCTCCCCCACCCTGACCGTCAGCTCGGCCTGCCCAGACAACGGCCATGGCCGCGTTCCGTTCACCGCCGCCGCATGAACGCCAGATAACGACGCGCTCTGGGAACGTTCAGCCGGAACCGGATCTTATGGCCTCGATCGGACGCGCCAAGCGCCCGACAGGACATCGTCGGAGACAAGATCATGAAGCGCACTCTTCTCGCCCTGGCCGCCCTGGCCGCCGTCGCCGCCGCCCCGCTGGCCGCCCAGGCCGCGCCGTGGCAGACCATCAACCAGCGCCAGGCCAATCTGGAGCACCGGATCGACCAGGGCGTCCGCAACGGCTCGCTGACCCGTTCGGAAGCCCTGCGCCTGCGCGGCGAGTTCCGCTCGCTCAGCCGCCTGGAGGCTAGCTATCGCCGGTCCAACGGCCTGTCGATGCGCGAGCGCGCCGACCTGGACGCCCGCTTCGATCGCCTGAGCCGCCAGGTTCGGATCGAGCGCCACGACCGCCAGGACTACCGCCACGACCGTCGCCGCAGCTAAGCCTGGCGCCGCGCCCACAACGGAAAACGCCCCGGAGGGAAACCTCCGGGGCGTCGTCATGTCAGAGTCGTCTAGCGCATTGCGTCCTTCGAGGCCCGCGTTCGCGGTCGCCTCAGGATGAGGAACATCTTGCTGACTTCCTCATCCTGAGGTGCGTAGCGAAGCAAAGCCTCGAAGGACGCACGGCTTTCATCAGACGCCGTGGGCCAGGACCGCGAGAAGCAGCAGGGCCACGATGTTGGTGATCTTGATCATCGGGTTCACGGCGGGACCCGAGGTGTCCTTGTAGGGGTCGCCGACGGTGTCGCCGGTGACCGCCGCCTTATGGGTGTCGCCGCCCTTCTGATGCAGCACGCCGTCCTTGTCGGTGAAACCTTCCTCGATCACCTTCTTGGCGTTGTCCCAGGCCCCGCCCCCGCTGGTCATCGAAATGGCGACGAACAGGCCGGTGACGATCACGCCCATCAGCATGGCGCCGAGCGCGGCGAACGCGTCGACCTTGCCGGCGATGGCCTGGATCACGAAGAACAGCACCACCGGCGAAACCACCGGCAGCAGCGAGGGCACGATCATCTCGCGGATCGCCGCCTTGGTCAGGATGTCGACCGCCTTGCCGTACTCGGGCTTGACCTCGTAGGTCATGATGCCCGGGTTCTCGCGGAACTGGCGGCGCACCTCGGCCACCACCGACTCGGCCGCCCGGCCCACGGCGGTCATCGACATGCCGCCGAACAGGAAGGGCAGCAGCCCCCCGAACAGCAGGCCGACCACCACATAGGGGTTGGAGAGGTCGAAGGTCACCGCGCCCATGCCGTCGAAGAAGCTGCCCGGCGCGGCGTTGTCCGAAAAGAACTTCAGGTCCTCGGTATAGGCGGCGAACAGCACCAGGGCGCCCAGGCCGGCCGAACCGATGGCGTAGCCCTTGGTGACGGCCTTGGTGGTGTTGCCCACCGCGTCCAGGGCGTCGGTGGTGACGCGGACTTCGGGCGGCAGACCGGCCATTTCCGCGATGCCGCCGGCGTTGTCGGTGACCGGGCCGAAAGCGTCCAGGGCGACGATGAAGCCGGCCAGGGACAGCATGGTGGTGGTGGCGATGGCGATGCCGAACAGGCCCGCCAGGTTGTAGGTCACCAGGATGCCGACGATGATCGTCAAAGCCGGCAGGGCCGTAGACTCCAGCGACATGGCCAGGCCCTGGATCACGTTGGTGCCGTGGCCGGAGACGCTGGCCTGGGCCACCGACTTGACCGGGCGGAAGTTGGTGCCGGTGTAGTATTCGGTGATCACCACGATGGCGGCGGTGACGGCCAGACCGACCAGACCGCAGTAGAACAGGTTGTCGGCGGTGAACATCCGGCCGTCCAACTCGATCGAGATCGGGACCAGCTGGTGGATCACGTACCAGACCGCCGGGATCGACAGCACGCCGGTGACGATCAGGCCCTGGTAGAGGGCGCCCATGATGTTCTGCTTCTTGCCTAGGCGCACGGCGAACGAGCCGATGATCGAGGTGACGATGCAGACCGCGCAGATGGCCAGCGGCAGCAGCATCATCGACGACACCACCTCGGTCCCGCCGAAGAAGATCGCGGCCAGCACCATGGTCGCGACCGTGGTCACCGCATAGGTCTCGAACAGGTCGGCGGCCATGCCGGCGCAGTCGCCGACATTGTCGCCCACATTGTCGGCGATGGTCGCGGCGTTGCGGGGGTCGTCTTCCGGAATGCCGGCCTCGACCTTGCCGACCAGGTCGCCGCCGACGTCGGCGCCCTTGGTGAAGATGCCGCCGCCAAGGCGGGCGAAGATCGAGATCAGCGAGGCGCCGAAGCCCAGGGAGACCAGCGAGTCGACGACCACCCGGTCGGTGCCCTCATGGCCCATGGACAGCAGCAGGGCGAAATAGCCGGCCACCCCGATCAGGGCGAAGCCCGCCACCAGCATGCCGGTCACGGCGCCGGAGGTGAAGGCCATCGACAGGCCCTTGGACAGGCTCTCGGACGAGGCCTGGGCGGTGCGGACATTGGCCCGGACCGAGATCAGCATGCCCGCGAAGCCGGCCGCGCCCGACAGGATCGCGCCCAGGGCGAAGCCCACCGGCTGTTCCCACGACTTGAAGAAGAAGCCCAGCAGGGCGATGACCACCACGCCGACGATGGCGATCGTCGTATACTGGCGGTTCAGATAGGCCTGGGCCCCTTCCTGGATCGCCGCGGCGATCTCCTGCATCTTCGCATTGCCGGGCGAAGCCCGCATCAGAGACGCCGTCTGCACGGCGCCGTACAGCACCGCCAGCAGTCCGGCCCCTATGGCCACATAAAGCCAAGAACTCATCGGTCAGTCGCCCTCTTCGCGTTTCAATCACGAGGGGTCGCCGCCTCGACAGGATCACGATCGGAAAGACCGCCCCCGGCCGCACGCGACGGGCGGGCCTATGGCCTCATGCCCCTCGATGCTCCCTGATGACGCCGGGTCGGCGCCAAGGGATGGACAGTGCCAAATGGACGCAGGGTGTCAACCGCTTGCGGGAACAGCGTTCAGCCATGCTTTCGGCCGCGCCTGCGGCTTCGAGCGCTTGCGCGAACGCTAGGGGACGAGATCGGAGTCGCCGGCCGACGTGGGCCGGGGCGCCGGCTTGGCCGTTGTCCCGGGCTTGGCCGGCGGCGCGACGAAGTTGCGTGGCGTCTGCTTGACCACGGTCACCAGCGCCACCTTGCCCGGCCCGATCAGGCCGTTGACTTCGCGCAGCACCGAGGCCTTCAGCCGGGCCTCGTCGAGAGCGACATAGCTGTCGGGACGCAGGAACGGCTTGTTGTGGGCCTCGCGGACGATGGCGTCGCGCAGCAGCGGCTCCTTGCCCTCGAAAATCGTGACCAGCACGCCGGGCTTCAGGGTGACGGTCATCTGCACGAAGACGTAATTGACCAGCTTGCCGCCGGCGATGACCGGCAGGGCCATCGACTGCAGCTTGATCACCGGATCGGGCGCTTCCTCGCCCTCGGCTTCCTTGCCGCCCTTCTTCTCCTTCTTGGCCGAACGCGCCAGGGCCGGCGTCGCCAGCAGGGCCAGCGAGGCGGTCAGGAACGCGCGGCGGGCGACGGGCGAAGGACGGATCATCTCCGTCCCTTTAGCCGAGAAGGCTTGAGGCTTTGCTACCGGCGACGCGGTACGTCCTTCGAGGCCCGCTGCGCGGGCGCCTCAGGATGAGGAATTCAGTGCAAGGACGTCCTCATCCTGAGGTGCGAGCCGCAGGCGAGCCTCGAAGGACGCAAGGCCTCAGCCGTGCAGCCAGCCCAGCCGCTCAGGGGTGATGTCCTTGCCCTTGAACAGGGCGCAGATCCCCTCGCCTTCCACGAACTCGCCGATGTCGCGCACGGGGACGCCGGCGGCCATGGCGGCGGCCTGGAAGGCGGCCACGTCGGTGGGGTCGACGGCGCAGACGATCTCGTAGTCGTCGCCGCCCGACGCCAGCGACATCCGGGCCTCGCCGGCTTCCGGCTGGGCGCCCAGCCAGTGGCGGGCGCCAGGTGACAGCGGCAGGCGGTCCAGGTCGACCTTGACCCGCAGGCCGCTGGCCTTGGCCACGTGGGCGGCGTCGGCCAGCAGGCCGTCGGAGACATCGGACGCGGCGCGGGCATAGGCGCGCAGGGCGTCGCGGATGGCCAGGCGCGGCGGCGGCAGGCGATAGCGGCGCACCAGACCGCCGTCGGGGTCTTCGACCTCGCCCCAGTGGGCCAGCAGGCCCAGCCAGCCGTCGCCGATCGTGCCGCTGACCATCAGGCGGTCGCCGACCCGCGCGCCCTTGCGCAGCACCGCGTCGCCGCTGGGCACCCAGCCCAGGAAGGTGGCCGAGACCACCATCGGACCCGAGGTGGTGACGGTGTCGCCGCCCAGCAGGCTGACGTCGTACAGCTCGCCGTCCTCGGCCAGGCCGCGGGCGAAGGTCTCGCGGTCGGTCAGGGTGGTGCCCGAGGGCCAGCCCACCGCCAGGAAATAGCCGTAGGGAACCGCGCCCTTGGCGGCCAGGTCCGACAGGTTGGTGCGCAGCAGCCGCTTGGCAACCACGTCCAGGTCCTCGCCGGCCAGGAAGTGCACGCCGGCCACCATCGCGTCCTTGGTGATCACCAGGTCGTAGCCCGGCCGCGAGGGCAGCACGGCCGCGTCGTCCAGCAGGCTGAGCGCCGCCGGGTCGCCGCGAGTCAGCGGCCGCAGCAGCCGCTCGATCAGGCCGAACTCGTCGACAGGCGGCGCGGCGGCCGGCGTCGCGGCCTCATCGAACCACGCGTCATCGACCGCCGGCGCTTGCGCCGTCGGCTCGTCGAACCAGTCGTCGTCAGCTTCTGGCGTCACGCGCGATGGCGTCCAGGGCGCCGTTGATGAAACCGGATTCCGGTCCCTCGAAGAACGATTTGGCGATCTCGACATATTCGTCGATCACGACCTCCTTCGGCACGTCGGGCCGGTGCATCAGCTCATAGGCCCCGGAACGAAGCACCGCGCGGGCCGTGGCGTCCAGGCGCTCCAGCTTCCAGCCCGAGGCCAGGCGCTTGACGATGGCCTGGTCGACGGCGGCCTGATGGGCGACGACGCCCTTGGCCAGTTCGGCGAAGAAGGCCTCGTCGGCCTGGGCCAGGCGATCGCCGTCCGGTCCGTCGACGTCGCGGTCGAACCGGTGCTCGGAGAATTCACGGACCACCGCGTCGACGCCGACGCCGGAGACTTCCATCTGGTACAGGGCCTGGACGGCGGCCAGGCGGGCCACCGAGCGGGGCTGGATGCGATCGCCGCGGCTCATCGCGATTGTCCCGCCAGTTGACGCTTCAAGCCCACGATCTCCAGGCACTGCTGGGCGGCCTTGCCGCCGCGATCGCCTTCCGAGGCGCGGGCCCGGGTCCAGGCTTGATCTTCCTCGTCGACATTAACGACGCCGTAGCCGATGGCCAGGCGCTTGCCGAACGACAGGTCGTTCAGGCCGCGCGCGGTCTCGTTGGCCATGACCTCGGAATGATAGGTCTCTCCGCGGATGATCACGCCCAGCGCCACGAACCCGTCATAGCGCACGCCGACGGGGCGATGGCCGGCCTCCTCGGCCAGGGCGATGGCGGTGGGGATCTGCATCGCCTCGGACACGGTGATCACGTCGTACTCGGCGCCCTGGGCGTCGATCGCCTGCGCCGCACCTTGCAGCAACGCGTCGGAAAGCCCCGAATAGCGCCGGGCCTCCACGATCAGCAGGCGAATCTTGTCTTCCACCATAGTCCTTTGACTTCTCCTCGACGGGGCGCGTCTGCTGCAGGGCAGGTCACTTCGCACCAAACGGCGCCGTCGCCAAACCGAATTGTAGCGCCCCGGCGGTCCGGGGCCGCCGAAACCGAATCACAGGATGCGCCTATAGTTCGTCCTCGGCGACGTCGCTCAGGCCTTCCTGGCCCAGAAACTTCGCGAAATCGCTGGTTTCCCGGAAATCGCGATACACCGAGGCGTAGCGGACATAGGCGACGTCATCGAGCGACTTCAACGCCTTCATGACCATTTCGCCCACCGCCGACGACGGCAGCTCGGTCTCGCCCTGGCTTTCCAGCTGCCGGACGATGCCGTTGACCATCCGCTCGACCCGCTCGGGATCGACCGGCCGCTTGCGCGTGGCGATCGAGATCGAGCGCACCAGCTTCTCGCGGTCGAAGGGCGAGCGCCGGCCCGACCGCTTGACGATGGTCAGCTCGCGCAGCTGCACCCGCTCGAAGGTGGTGAAGCGGCCGCCGCACTCCGGACAGAGCCGACGACGGCGGATCGCCGCCCCGTCTTCCGACGGGCGGCTGTCCTTCACCTGGCTTTCCATATGGCCGCAGAACGGGCAGCGCATGATCTAGGCCCTCCCGCCCGATGCAGGCCTATTAGTTGTAGATCGGGAACCTTGCCGTCAAGGCCAGGACTTCCTCGCGCACCCTGGCCTCGACCTCGGCGTTGCCGTCCGGGCCATTGGCGGCCAGGCCGTTGACGACCTCGCCGATCAGTTGGCCCACGCGGGTGAACTCGGCCGTGCCGAAGCCGCGGGTGGTGCCCGCGGGCGTGCCCAGGCGGATGCCCGAGGTCACGGTGAACGGGGCGGTGTCGAAGGGCACGCCGTTCTTGTTGCAGGTCATGTGAGCGCGCTCGAGGCTGTGCTCGGCGTCCCGGCCGGTCACGCCCTTGGGGCGCAGATCGACTAGCATCAAATGGCTGTCGGTGCCGCCCGAGACGATGTTGACGCCTTGGGTCTGCAGCGCCTCGGCCAGGGCTTTGGCGTTGTCGATCACCGCCTGCGCGTAGGCCTTGAAGCCCGGCTGCAGCGCTTCACCGAACGCCACCGCCTTGGCGGCGATCACATGCTCCAGCGGACCGCCCTGCAGGCCGGGGAACACCGCCGAATTGACCTTCTTGATGATCGCCTCGTCATTGGTCAGCACCATGCCGCCGCGCGGGCCGCGCAGGGTCTTGTGGGTGGTGGTGGTGACCACGTGAGCGTGGGGGATCGGGCTGGGGAACACGCCGCCGGCCACCAGGCCCGCGAAGTGGGCCATGTCGACCATCAGATAGGCGCCGACCGCGTCGGCGATCTGCCGGAAGCGGGCGAAGTCGATCTGGCGGCTGTAGGCGCTGCCCCCGGCGATGATCAGCTTGGGCTTGTGGGCCTTGGCCACCTCTTCGACGGCGTCGTAGTCGATCAGCTGGTCCTGCTGGCGCACGGTGTAGGACACCGGCTTGAACCACTTGCCCGACTGATTGGCGGGGCTGCCGTGAGTCAGGTGGCCGCCGGCGGCCAGATCCATGCCCAGGAAGGTGTCGCCCGGCTGCAGCAGCGACATGAACACCGACTGGTTAGCCTGCGAGCCCGAGTGCGGCTGGACGTTGGCGAAGCCGGCGCCGAACAGCGCCTTGGCCCGTTCGATGGCGATGGTCTCGATCTCGTCGACATATTCGCAGCCGCCGTAGTAGCGCTTGCCCGGATAGCCCTCGGCGTACTTGTTGGTCAGGATCGAGCCCTGGGCCTCCAGCACGGCGCGCGAGACGATGTTCTCCGACGCAATCAGCTCGATCTGGTTCTGCTGGCGGTTCAGCTCCAAACCGATGCGGTCGAAGATGTCGCGGTCGGCCGCGGCCAGGTCGGCCCCGAAGAAGGCGCTCTTGTCGGCGGTGATGTTGCTGGCCGGTGCGGTCATGGACGCTCTCCTGGGGCTGGGAGACTGGAAGGACGCCGAGGTGTCGGACTCGGGCGGAGTTCGGTCGCGCTCTCTTTAACCCCCTTCGCGCCGCGATCAATCCGGGAACCTCATCCCAAGACGGGACGTTGCGAAGGAAGCGGCGCCAGTCGGGCTGGCGGCGCAGGCGTTTTGGCGACTTCCAACCAGATCGAAGACAGGCGGGAAAGAGTATGGCGACGGCGTACGGCGAGGCGGGGCCCCATGAAGACGACGTCGACATTCTGGGCTTGAGCGCGAGCATCGTCGCCGCCTACGTGGCCCAGAACACCGTGGCGCGCACGGCCATCCCCGACCTGATCCGCTCGGTCCATGGCGCCCTGTCGGCCCTGAACGGCGCGCAAACCGACCAGCAGCCCACCGAGCGCAACAAGCCCGCCGTGCCGGTCTCGCGGTCGGTGCAGCGCGACTACATCGTCTGCCTGGAAGACGGCAAGAAGCTGAAGATGCTCAAGCGCTACCTGCGCACCCACTACGACATGAGCCCCGAGGAATACCGGCGCAAATGGTCGCTGCCCGGCGACTACCCGATGGTGGCCCCCGCATATGCCGAGCGCCGCTCCGACTTCGCCAAGTCGATCGGCCTGGGCAAGGGGAAGATGCGGGGGCGCTGACCTACCCCTCCCCCTGTGGGGGAGGCGATCGCACAGCGATCGGTGGGGGGAGTTCTAGGGGCGGAGATCGTAGGACCGGCTATCGGCCGATCACTCCCCCCCTCCGTCGGCTCCGCCGACACCTCCCCCACAGGGGGAGGATTTGAAACCTAAGCCGCGTGGCCGCCCATGCGGGCCACGTTGCAGTGGGCCCAGAGCTTCTCCATCGCCCCGACCAGCTTGCGCATCATCTCGTCGGTGTGGAAGGGCGTGGGGGTGAAGCGCAGGCGCTCGGTGCCGCGCGGCACGGTCGGGTAGTTGATCGGCTGCACGTAGACGCCGTGGTCGGCCAGCAGCATGTCGCTGATCATCTTGCAGTGCACGGGGTCGCCGACCAGCACCGGGACGATGTGGCTGTCGTTGTCCATCACCGGCAGGCCAGCGGCCTTGAACATCGCCTTCAGCGTCCGGGCGCGCTCCTGGTGGGCCTCGCGGACCTCCGGATGCTGCTTGAGGTACTTCACGCTGGCTAGGGCCCCGGCGGTCAGGGCCGGCGGCAGCGAGGTGGTGAAGATGAAGCCCGAGGCGACCAGGCGGATGGCGTCGACCACCACCGCATCACCGGTGATGTAGCCGCCCATCACGCCGAACGCCTTGCCCAGAGTGCCCTCGATGATGTCGATCTGGTCCATCAGGCCGTCGCGCTCGGCGACGCCGCCCCCGCGCGAGCCGTACATGCCCACGGCATGGACCTCGTCGAGATAGGTCATGGCGCCGTAGCGCTTGGCCAAGGCCACCGTGCCGGCCATGTCGGCGATGTCGCCGTCCATCGAATAGACGCTCTCGAACGCCACCAGCTTGGGCGCGTCGGCCGGCGCGGCGGCCAGCAGCTGCTCCAGATGCGCCAGGTCGTTGTGGCGGAAGATGTGACGCTCGCAGCCGCCGTTGCGGATGCCGGCGATCATCGAGGCGTGGTTCTGGGCGTCGGAGAAGATGATCAGGCCCGGCAGGATCTTCTGCAGCGCCGACAGGCTGGCCTCGTTGGAGACGTAGCCCGAGGTGAACAACAGGGCCGCCTCCTTGCCGTGCAGGTCGGCCAGTTCGGCCTCCAGCTCGACATGGTGGTGGTTGGTGCCCGAGATGTTGCGCGTGCCGCCCGAGCCGGAGCCGTGCTGGTCGATCGCCGCGTGCATGGCGTCCAGCACCACGGGATTCTGGCCCTGGCCCAGATAGTCGTTCGAGCACCAGACCACGATCTCGCTCTCGCCGCCGTCCGGACGCGTCCAGGTGGCGCGCGGGAAGGCGCCGCGATGGCGCTTCACGTCGGCGAACACCCGGTAGCGGCCTTCGTCGCGGATCTGGTCGACGACGCTGCGGAACGCGGCTTTGTAGTCCATGGTCACTTCATCCGACGGACTTCGACGAGTCCGACCGGTCCCTTCTCAAGGCTCGGCTTTTCGCACCGGCGACGCACGCTGTCCACATAGGTGCGTTTACCTATCGTGTTGAATTACGCGATTGGACGCACCGATCGCGCCAGTGAACACCTTGAGTGAACACCCTCGCGAAGAATCCGCCAAACGGTTCAGGCCCGATCGGCGATGTCGCCGCCCGGCGTCGTCCCGAAAAGCGCATGCGCCTCCTAGACGACGCCGGGCTAGGTCGCGCCCTACCGCGCTCCGGCCGGCTTGCGGAACTTGTAGATGAACTGGTCGGTCTTGCCGCGGATGGACGGATCGAAGACGCTGACCTTGCGAGTGTCGGACCGGTCGCGCAGCACCCGGCTTTCACCCTCGAAGATGAAGCCGGCGGCGGTCACCTCGCGCTTGACCGCCTCGGCGTCGATACGGTGCAGGGTTTCGGTGTCGCGCAGGCCCGAGCCGGCCTCGGCCGAATGGTCGATGACCAGATAGACCCCGCCCGGCTTCAGGGCCTTGAAGACCTGGCGGTTGACCACCGACAGATCGGCCGGGCCCATGAACTTGTCGTGCATGTCGTGGTAGTTCTGGGCGGTGAACACCAGATCCAGCTTCTCCGGCGTGGCGAAGTTGGGCAGGGTGTTGAGGATTACCGACACGTTCTTATAGGCCGGATCGCGGGCGATGGCCGTCACCGCCGGCTCGCGCTTGGCCAGCTTGGTCAGCTCGTCCGGCACATAGGCGTAGACGTGGCCGCGCGGCCCGACGGCCTTGGACAGGATGCGGGTGAAGTAGCCGCCGCCGGGAATCAGGTCGGCGACCTTGGCCCCCGGCTTGACGCCGGCGAACGCCAGGGTCTGCCCCGGAAGGCGGTTCTCGTCGCGGACGATGTCGGCGGCGGGACGATTCGAATCGGACAGGGCCGCGGCGATGTTGGCGGGAACCGCCACGGGGGCGTCGGCGGGCGGCGGCGGCGGCGGCGCCGCGGACCCCATCGGAGTCGTGGCGCAGCCCGCCAGGGCGAGCACGGCGACGAGGCTGAGTAGCGGCTTACGCATGGATATTCCTTCCGACGGCGTCTTCTCGTTGCGGGCAAGCTAACGCAGCAATCGCGCTACGTCAGCGGCGACCACTCCTGATCGAGCGGGAGCGGCGCGAAAATCTCATCCAACATGGCGTCGGAGACATCTTCAAGCTTGGCTGGATCCCAATTCGGCGCGTTGTCCTTGTCGATGATCACGGCGCGGACGCCCTCGATGAAATCGTGCCGTCGCACCACCCGCGAACCGATGCGATATTCCATGGCCATGTTGGCGGCGAAGTCGGTCATCGCGGCCCCCGCCTCCAGCTGGCGGAAGGCGACCTTCAGGGTCTGGGGCGACTTGGTCTTCATCGTCGCCAGCTGGGCCTTGCCCCAGTCGCTGCTGTCGGCCTCCAGGAATTCGAAGATCTGCTCGACGCCGTCGCCGACGAATAGGCGGTTGAGGTCCTGCTCGAAGCTGACCAGCGGCGCCTTGCCGGCGTCGGCGCGGTATTTCCTCAGCGTCTCCTCGATGCGGCGCGGGTCGGCGATGATCGCCTTCTTCAGGCCCTCGACGGCGCCGAACTCGACGAAGTGGGTGGCGATCCCCAGGCGCAGGCAGTCCGCGCCCTTGATCCGCGCTCCGGTCAGGGCCAGCCACAGCCCCGCCTTGCCCGGCAGGCGCGGCAGGTACCAGCCGCCGCCGACGTCGGGGAACAGGCCGATGCCGGTCTCGGGCATGGCGAAGGTCGTGCGCTCGGTGGCGATCCGGTAATGGGCCGGCATCGAGATCCCGACGCCGCCGCCCATCACCACCCCGTCCAGGATCGCCACGACGGGCGTGTCGTAGGTGAACAGCAGGTGGTTCAGCTGGTACTCGGTGTGGAAGAAGGCCCGGGCCTCGACCGCGTCGCCCGCCCCGCTACGGGCCAGCATGCGGATGTCGCCGCCAGCGCAGAAGCCCCGTTCGCCCGCATGGTCGATAACGACCATGTAGATCTCCGGATCGTCCCGCCAGTCCAGCAGCGCGCCGATCATCGTCTCGCACATGGTCTGGGTCAGGGCGTGCAGCGCCTGCGGCCGGTTCAGGGTCAGCCGGCCGACGTTCTTCTGGACGCGGACAAGGACTTCGGGTTGGTCGGTCATAGGGTTTCCCTGGCGGCTTCCCTGCCGGCTGGCTTGGCGCGTTCGGGCTCTTCCACCGGTTCGCAGTCGAGGCGGTCGATCTGGCCGCCGCTCAGCCGATAGATCGCGTCCTGCGGCACGTCCTGCTCCAGGGTCTCGGCTGGCGACAGGCCCGCATAGGCGCCGCGCAGCAGGCGGCCGGCGATGCCGTGGCTGACCACGATCAGCCGCCGCTCCGGCTCGGCGGCCTGCTCGGACAGCCAGCCGCCGACCCGCGCCATCACCTGGTCGTAGGTCTCGCCGCCGGGCGCGGCGAAGAACCAGGTCCGGTCGGTGAACAGCGCCGGGTGCTCGCGCGCCAGATCCGTCCGCAGACGCCCTTCCCACGCGCCGACCGTCAGCTCCATCAGCCGGTCGTCGAACGCGACCGGCAGGCCCAGCCTGGCGCCGATGATCCCGGCCGTGTCCCGCGCCCGCCGCAGCGGGCTGGCGACGATCCGCCAGGGATGCGCGGTGTCGCGTCGGACCAGGTCGTGCAGCAGGTCGGCCATCGCCCCGGCCTGGGCGCGGCCCAGCGGCGTCAGGTCCGACTCGCACTGGCCCTGCAGGCGATGCGCGCGGTTCCACTCGGTTTCGCCGTGGCGGCAGAGATAGATCATTCAGGTCGCCGATCTCAGGTCAAAACACTCGACGCCATTGGCGACGGCCACCGTCAGCAGAGCTTCGTCGCGTGAGGCCAGAGGCCAGCCTTCAGCAACAGCCAGCGCGAAATAGGATGCATCGAAGAGGCTGAGACGCGTCGTTCGCGCCAAAAGCGCGAGCTCTTCGATTCCCGCCGCGGAGGCGTGAAGCTGAATATTGAGGCGCTGATAGTTCAACAAGGCCTGGTCGTATCCCTCAGCGGTCAGCAGGCCTCGCCGCACCATGCCGACGAGCACGTTATAGACCTCCCACGCAAAGATGGCCGGCGCCTGGAAGATCGTCGCATCAACTTGGCCTAGGAAGGCGGACGCGGCCTCGGTCGCCTGCGAAGGCAACAGCCAGGCCAAGGCGGCCGAGGCGTCCAGAACGACTGATCTCACTCGCGAGCCATCTGCTTCAGATCTTCCCAGGTCAGCTTTCCGACCTCGGGATTGGCGGCGGCGATCGAGTCGCGAAGCACCTTGAATCGAGCGACGAGCTCCTTTGCCGGCGTCTTCCGCGCAAGGCCGTGCTCGGCCTGGAGCGCAGGTGCCAACGTGGCCACTGCGCGACCGTGGCGCGTGATGGTCACCGTCTCGCCGTCCTTCTCGACGGCGTCGAGCAGGGCCGACAGGTGGGTCTTGGCTTCGAGCACGCCGACTTCACGCATGGGAGGCTCCCAATTCTGACCAGTTGTGGTCAGATTAGCACATCACTGCCGGAACATCTCGCGCGCTATGATCACCCGCATGATCTCGTTGGTCCCTTCCAGGATCTGGTGCACCCGCAGGTCGCGGACGATGCGCTCCAGCGGGTAGTCCTGCAGGTAGCCGTAGCCGCCATGCAGCTGTAGGGCGTCGTTGGCCACCTGGAAGCCGGCGTCGGTGGCGAAGCGCTTGGCCATGGCGCACAGCTTGGTGGCCTGCGGGTCGCGGTTGTCCAGGGCGTGGGCGGCGCGGCGCACCATCAGACGGGCGGCCTCCAGCTCGGTGGCCATGTCGGCCAGCTTGAACTGCAGGGCCTGGAAGTCCTTCAGGGCCTTGCCGAACTGGTTGCGGGTCTCGAGATAGGCCTTGGCGATGTCGAGCGCGAACTGGGCGCCGCCCAGCGAGCACGAGGCGATGTTCAGCCGCCCGCCGTCCAGCCCCATCATGGCGAAGCGGAAGCCCTCGCCTTCCTGGCCGATGCGGTTGTCGACCGGCACGCGGCAGTCGTCGAAGTTCACCGCCGCGGTCGGCTGGGCGTTCCAGCCCATCTTGCGCTCGTTGGCGCCGAAGCTGAGGCCCGGCGTCCCCTTCTCGACCACGAAGGCCGAGACGCCCTTGGCCCCGTCGCCGCCCGTCCGGGCCATGACCACATAGACGTCCGACACCCCGCCGCCCGAGATGAAGGCCTTGCCGCCGTTCAGCACATAGTGGTCGCCGTCCAGCCGGGCGGTGGTGCGCATGTTGGCGGCGTCCGAGCCGGAGCCCGGCTCGGTCAGGCAGTAGCTGGCGATCAGTTCCATGGTCGTCAGGCGCGGCAGGTAGCGCCGGCGCAGGTCGTCGGAGCCGAACCGGTCGATCATCCACGAGGCCATGTTGTGGATCGTCAGATAGGCCGCCGTCGGCACGTCGCCGTAGCTCAGGGCCTCGAAGATGATCGAGGCGTCGAGGCGCGACAGCCCGCTGCCGCCGACGTCGTCCTGGACATAGATCCCGGCGAAACCCAGGCCCGCCGCCTCGCGCAGCACGTCGACCGGAAAGTGCTTCTTCTCGTCCCATTCGGCGGAATGCGGGGCAAGGCGTTCCGCCGCGAAGCCCGACGCCATGTCCTGGATAGCGCGTTGATCGTCGTTGAGCGCGAAATCCATGCGCGATATCCTCCCAAGCGGGGCAGACTGAACCCCTATCCTTCTTGGTCGCTGACGTGCCGCGCCGCCGCGACTGTGTCAATCATATCTCACTTGCTGACTTTGAATGCCGCAGTGCGCAAAAAGCCGGAACGAAGTGTCGCACCGCCCTTGATCCGCCCGTCCTCCAGTATCAAATCGCGGCCATCGGAGGCGTAGTCTTTCTGTCATGCGTAAGTTCACTGCCGTTTTCGCCGCCCTCGCGGCGCTGGTCACCCTCGTGTCCGCACCGGCCCAGGCCGCCGATCTCGGCGTGTGGACCGGCCCCAAGGACAATGTCCGGGTCGCGATCAAGAGCTGCGGGACCAGCACCTGCGGCACCGTGGTCTATGCCAGCCCCAAGGCCGAGGCCGACGCGCGCAAGAGCGGCCTGACCACCCTGGTCGGCCAGCAGTTGCTGCGCGACTTCGAGCCCACCCGCAACGGCAACATGCGCGGCAAGGTCTTCGTGCCGACCCTGAAGGTCACCCTGGTCGGCACCGCCGAGTTCATCGACGGCCGCACCATGAAGGCCAAGGGTTGCGTCCTGGGCGGACTGATCTGCAAGTCCCAGGTCTGGCGCCGCATTGACGGCGTTCAGCAGGCGCGCGCCGAAAACGTCAACTACGCCCCGTAGTTCGAGCGCCCTTAAGCAACCAACCGCCTTGCCTCGCGCCGCCCGCCGCGCGAAACCCTAGGCCATGACCACGCCGCCCCTCGCCCCCTACCCCGCCACCCGCCTGCGCCGCCTGCGCCAGGCCGACTGGACCCGCCGCCTGGTCCGCGAGACCACGCTGGAGCCGTCCGACCTGATCTGGTCGATGGTGGTGCACGAGGGCGAAGGGACGATCCCGGTGGCCTCGATGCCCGGCGTCGAGCGCCTCAGCGTCAAGGACGCCGCCAAGGCCGCCGTGCGGGCCCGCGACCTGGGCATCCCGGCCATCGCCGTCTTCCCGCACATCGACGGCGCCCGGAAGGACGCGGCCGGCTCGATCGCCGCCGATCCGGACGGGGTGATCCCCCGCGCCGTCAAGGCCATGAAGGACGCCGCCCCCGAGGTCGGCATCATGTGCGACGTGGCGCTCGACCCCTTCACCGACCACGGCCACGACGGCGTGGTCGAGGGCGGCAAGATCCTCAACGACCCGACCATCGAGCGGCTGATCGAACAGGGGCTGATGCAGGCGCAGGCCGGCGCCGACATCCTGGCCCCATCCGACATGATGGACGGCCGGATCGGCAAGCTGCGCGCGGCCCTGGAAGGCGCCAACTTCCAGGACACCATGATCATGTCCTACGCCGCCAAGTACGCCTCGGCGTTCTACGGCCCCTATCGCGACGCCATAGGCTCGGCGAAACTGTCGGCGGGCCAGGGCGACAAGAAGACCTACCAGATGGACCCCGCCAACAGCGAGGAAGCCATCCGCGAGGTCGCCCTGGACATCGCCGAGGGCGCCGACATGATCATGGTCAAGCCCGGCATGCCCTATCTGGACATCCTGCGCCGCCTGGTCGACGAATTCCGCATGCCCACCTACGCCTTCCAGGTCTCGGGCGAGTACGCGATGATCAAGGCTGCGGCCCAGAACGGCTGGATCGACCACGATCGCGCCATCCTCGAAAGCCTGACCGCCTTCAAGCGGGCCGGCGCGGCAGGGATCATCAGCTATTTCGCGCCCTGGGCGGCGGAAAAGCTGGGCTGACATGGCCGCGCCGAGGACCGCCTTCAGCCAGGGACGGTTCTACGGCGCGCCAACGGTCGAGCGCCGCCTGCCTCAGGTCCGCCTGGCCCACCTGTCGGCCACCACCAGCGCCGAGGACGTCCACGAGCACAGCCACGACGACGCCCATTTCGTCCTGGCCACCCACGGCCGCTACCTGACCACCGCCTGGGGGCCGGAGACCGAGGGGCCGGTCCTGGTCTACAACCCGCCCGGCGTGATCCACCGCGACCGCTTCGTCGCCGCCGGCGGCTACTTCCTGGCGGTCAGCTTCGAGCCCGCCGTCTGGCGCGAGCTTTCGGAGGTCTCCAGGCGCGTGGCCGCCGACGCCCTGCGCCTGACGGGTCCGGCCGCCCGCCGCGCCGCCCTGCGCCTGACCCGGACCCTGCTCAGCCGCGACGCCGACCCAGTGACCCTGGAGAGCCTGGGCCTGGAACTGGCCGGCCAGGCGATGACGTCGGTCAGCGATGGCGACCGTCCGCCGCCGTGGCTGGCCACGGCCGAGACCTTCCTGGCCGACAGCTTCGACCAGCCGATCGCGATCGCCGACGTGGCCCGCGCGGCTGGCGTCCACCCGGTCCACTTGGCCCGCGGCTATCGCCGATGGCTGGGCGCGGCGCCGGGCGAGCGCCTGCGCACTCGCCGACTGGAGCGCGCCGCCGACCTGCTGATGCGCGGCCGCGTCTCGATCGGCCAGATCGCCTTGGCGTCCGGCTTCTGTGACCAGAGCCATCTGAACCGCCAGTTCCGCCAGGCCTATGGCGTCACGCCGGGCGAGTTCGCACGGCTGTGCGGACGGCCGCTGGATGTTTCACCCGTCCAAGACGCGGTCCGGGCCGCCGGCTAGACGAAGAGGGTCACGTCCGTCCGGAGAGTCCCGTGAAATCGCTGCTGCTCGCCGCCGCCCTGCTCCTGGCCGCCCCGCTGGCCGTTCAAGCCGCGCCGTCGGATTGGCTCACGGCCGCGCCGGCCGCCGAAGGCTTGTCGACCGCTCGGCTCGACGCCATGTCGACCGCCATCAAGGCCGGCCAGTTCCAGCAGATCACCAGCGTGCTGATCGCCCGCCACGGCAAGCTGGCCTTCGAGGCCTATTACGACGACGGCAAGCCCGACGGCGGGGCCGAGGCGCGGCGCAACACCCGCTCGGTGACCAAGACCGTGACGGCCATGCTGGCCGGCGCCGCCTTCGACCGCCACGCCCTGCCCGGCGTCTCGGCCCCCATCAAGGCCTATCTCAAGGACCACCCGCCGGCCGCCAATCCCGATCCGCGCAAGGACAAGGTCACGGTGGAAGACCTGCTGACCATGAGCTCGATCGCCGAATGCGACGACGACAACCAATATTCGCGCGGCAACGAGGAGCGGATGTACCTGATCGAGGACTGGGTGGGCTTCTATCTCGACCTGCCGGTGCGCGGCTTCCCGGCCTGGTCGCCCAGGCCGGAGGCGTCGCCCTACGGCCGGGCCTTCAGCTACTGCACCGCCGGCGTCACCACCCTGGGGGCGGTGATCCAGGGCGCGGTCGGCAAGCCCCTGCCCGTCTTCGCCGACGAGATCCTGTTCGGGCCCTTGGGGATCGACAAGCCCGAATGGCAGGTCTCGCCCCTGGGCTTGGCCCAAGGCGGCGGCGGGCTGGGCCTGCGCAGCCGCGACCTGCTGAAACTGGGTCAGCTCTACCTGGACCAGGGTCGCTGGAACGGCCGGCAGGTGCTCTCCGCGGCCTATGTCACCGCCGCCACGGCGCCGCACGCCCAGGCCCGGTCTGACGCCGACTACGGCTATCTGATCTGGCTGCAGACCTTCGGCGGCCACAAGGCCTGGGTGATGAGCGGCACGGGCGGCAACAAGGTCGTGATCGTGCCCGACCTGGCCCTGGTGGCGGTGATCACCACCACCAATTTCGGCGTCCGCCAGCCGCACGCCATTTCCGAAAAGCTGCTGACGGACCACATCCTGGCGGCGGTCGAGCGTTAGCGGCTGCGGACAGTTGACGGTCTTGGGCCGAATTCCTCGTCCTTCGACAGGCTCAGGATGAGGAACTCTACTGAACCGCCCCTACAAGTAGCCCTCATCCTGAGCCTGTCGAAGGACGAGGGCGCCGCCTCAACGTTAAACGCCTAGCCGTCCGGCGCCTGGCGACGCGAATCTCGCGCGCCGCTAAGCTGGACGCATGACCGGGCCCAGCATCGACATCGTCACCGCCGTGATCCGCGACGCGGCCGGCCGCATGCTGGTGGTGCGCAAGCGTGGCACGGCGATCTTCATGAAGCCGGGCGGCAAGCGTGAACCCGGCGAGGACGACCTGACCGCCTTGGCGCGCGAACTGGACGAGGAGATCGGCTGCCGGCTGATCAGCGCGACCCTGCTGGGCGCCTTCGAGGCCCCGGCGGCCAACGAACCCGGCTTCACCGTGCGGGCGGCGACCTATCTGGCCACCGTCGAGGGGCGGATCGCGGCCCAGGCCGAGATCGAGGAACTGGCCTGGATCGACCCCGCCACGCCGGGCGACATCGTGCTGGCCCCACTGATGCGGACGGTGCTGGCGGCGCTGGCCGCCTAGATCCGCTCGAACGCCTCGCGCAGGATCGTCGCCCGCCGTCCTTCCGGCCGGATCATCAGGAACTTGCCCGACCCGTTTCCGGGAAGCGACCATCGGCCCTCGATCTCGGTGGCGTCGTCGCTCAGCGCGCCCTCATAGCCGACCGAGTGGGTCCAGCCATTGCCGCCGTCATAGGTTTTGGCGAAGGTCACAGCCTGGCCGGCGCGCTTGCCCAGCAGGGTGGAGAAAGCCTCGCACCAGTCGCCCCATTCGTCCTGGACGGTTTCGTGGATCGAGCCGCTGAGCCAGGCGCCGCTCTCGATCAGGGTGGCCGTGAAGCCGACCGGCGCCCGGGCCCTGGGATAGTGATAGAGCCCCTGCCAGATGCCCGTCAGATTGCCGCTCGCCGCCATGATGATGATCCGCCCCGCCCCTCGCGCCGACATAGGCTTAGGTCCCGCTGCGCCCGTCAAGGTCGAGGCCTCGCGCGAAACCGGGAATGGGCTTAGGGTGTTCCCAGTGTTCGGCCGAAGGCCGCGTACAAACGGCCCGGTCTGAACCTCAACGACAAGCGGAGGTGACGCATGGACGCCGATTTCAACGACACCGGAAAACCCGAACTGCTGGCCCATGAGCAGACCTATCATGGCTTCAGCGTCCTGCTGCGATGGTGCATGCTGGGCCTGGCCACCGTCATCCCGACCCTGACCCTGTGGTTCGCGACCTCGGCCGGCTTCTGGGGCGGCCTGATCGCCGGGATCGTGGTGTTCGCGGTCGGCTACATGATCCTGGTGCGCCACGAGGAAAAGCAGCCACTGAGCCTGTGGGTCGAGGGGCGCTAGGGCCCCGACCTGACGGCCCCGATCCTGGCCTGATCGTCGGCGACAGCCGGGGACGCGCACTCACGGCGGTGCGTGGGCCGGTTCGCGGGCGCTGGCTGTGAGTGCGTGTCCCCAACGGATCCGCTGAGTCCGGAGCTGAAGTCCCATGGCGGCGTGGATGGCGTTGGGGACATGCACTCACCCTGAGGCCGTAGATTGATCCGCGACGCCCCGCCATGAGTGCACGTCCCCGACTTACGCTCGGCGTTCAGGCAACAAAGCTTCGGGATTTCAATACTCTGAGCTTTCTCGACCTAACTTATCCCCCCCTTCCAGATCGCCCGTATCCTGTACCCACCTCGTCGCGGGGAAAGGGCGCATGGCCAGCGACCGATGCGGCGGCGGGGGGCGATCGAGCGGGAAGCTCTGTCGGCGGTCCTTTTGGACCAAACCTCGCGTCTCTGGAGCCGGTCGGGCCTGGAACACAAAAACGACGTGGCGCGAGGGCCGGCGGAGCAACAGGCGGGCGGTGACGCGCTCGCGGTCCGGGACCGGGGTTCGTTGACCTGGCCCGCCCGCCGGAGGCTTCAAGGCGGCGAGGCCCCAACAGGGCTCAGCGCCGCAGGCTTCCGGATAACGGCCGCGCGGAGCGATCGGGCTTCGTCGAAACGGTAACAAACTCAAAGAACTCCGGACGTCGTCCGGCGCTCCGCGTCCCTTTCCCTACCTTCAGCGGCGATCCGCGTGAGGACGAGAGATCATGTCCATCGCCGCTCCCCCACCAGCAAGCAGGCCGCTCCCACCCCGTAGCAAGCCAGGTCCTTGATGTCGAAGACACCGCCCAGCACGACGCGCGCCAGCCGGTCATGAGCCAGGCCGACCACGTCCAGTAGATGGAACAGCTGCCCCAACTCCACCATCACCGCGATCGCCAGGGCCAGCATCACGGCCGGCATGACCTTCAGCGGCGTCACGGCGCGCAGGCCCAGATAGACCAGGACCACCGCCAGCACGTCGCCGACATAGGGACGCACCACCGCGTCGCGCACGAACAGCGCGATCAACACCTCGATGGCGAATACGGCCAGCGCCGCGAGACCGTAGCCCCAGCGGAGACGGGGCATCAGGATTTCGGCGTCTCCAACCGCGCCACCAGGCTCGAGGTGTCCCATCGATGACCGCCCATCCCCTGAACCTCGCCGTAGAAGCCGTCGATCAGCGCCGTGGCCTGCAGGTTGGCGCCGTTGACGGCGGCCTCGGCCAGGGCGATGCCCAGGTCCTTGCGCATCCAGTCCACCGCGAAGCCGAAGTCGAACTTGCCTTCCGACATGGTCTTCCAGCGGTTCTCCATCTGCCACGACTGGGCCGCGCCCTTGGAGATCGCCGCCAGCACGTCGTCGGTCGGCAGGCCGGCCCGCTTGGCGAAGTGCAACGCCTCGGCCACGCCCTGGACGACGCCGGCGATGGCGATCTGGTTGCACATCTTGGTCAGCTGACCCGCGCCCGACGGCCCCAGCAGGCGGATGGCCTTGGCGTAGGCCGCCAGCACCGGCTCGACCCGCGCGTAGGCGGCCGGGTCGCCGCCAGCCATGATCGTCAACTGGCCGTTCTCGGCCCCCGCCTGGCCGCCCGACACCGGGGCGTCGACGAACCAGCGGCCGACGGCGCGGGCCGCGGCGTCCATCTCGCGGGCCACGGTCGCCGAGGTCGTGGTGTGGTCGACGATCACCCCGCCCTCCCCCATGGCCGGCAGCGCCTGCGCCACGACGTCGCGCACGTCGTCGTCATTGCCGACGCACAGGCACACCAGCTGCGCGCCCGTCACCGCCTCGGCGATGGTCGGGCGGCTGGCGCCGCCATGCCGCTCGACCCAGCGCGCGGCCTTGTCGGGACTGCGGTTGAACACGGTCACCGCGTGGCCGGCGGCCTGCAGGTGGCCGGCCATCGGAAAGCCCATCACGCCCAGGCCGATAAACGCCGTCTTCATCCGCGAAACTCCTCATGGCAACGGCCGTCCATCGCCCTTCGCGGCCCCGATCGCAACGGCATTTTAACGTCCAGCCGTCAGGTTCGATCGAACAGGGTTAAGCAGGCTTAAGCGCAATGGCCGTCAGCGGCGAACAGCCGATCGTCATCAAGAAGGTCAAGAAGGTCGTCGGCGGTGGGCACCACGGCGGCGCCTGGAAGGTCGCCTATGCCGACTTCGTGACCGCGATGATGGCCTTCTTCCTGCTGATGTGGCTGCTGAACACCACCAGCCCCGAGCAGAAGCAGGGCATCGCCGACTATTTCGCCCCGGCCTCGATCTCGTCCAGCACCAGCGGCTCGGGCGGCATCCTGGGCGGCACCTCGCTGGGCGACGACGGCGCCAAGGCCGACGGCAAGATGTCGGTCATCCAGCAGATGGCCCCCGAGGCCCCCACCGAGACCGACAAGGACGGCCAGAGCTCGACCTCGGCCAGCCTGGACTCCGCCAGCGAGCAGGCCCTGCGCGACGCCCTGGCCAAGAAGGAGCAGGACAGCTTCGCCTCGGCCGCCCAGTCGCTGCGCCAGTCGCTGCAGGACATGCCGGAACTGGCCGAGCTGTCCAAGCAGATCATGATCGACCAGACCCCCGAGGGTCTGCGCATCCAGTTGATCGACCAGGACGGCCGCTCGATGTTCAAGGAGAACTCGCGCGAGCCCAACGACCGCGCCCGCATCCTGCTGCGCGCCGTGGCCAAGGTGATCAACCAGCTGCCCAATCGCATCACTATTTCGGGCCACACCAGCGCCAGCGCGGCCGGCAAGCGTTCGGACAGCGACTGGTCGCTGTCGGCCGAGCGCGCCGACGCCTCGCGCCAGGTGCTGCGCGGCGCCGGGGTGGACGAGGACCGCATCTACCAGGTCTCGGGCAAGGCCAATTCCGAGCCGCTGTACGCGGACGACCCCACCCTGCCCGGCAACCGCCGCATCTCGATCGTGCTCCTGCGCGAAAAGCCGGTGCTTCCCGATGGTCTCTGAGGCGGCCTGCGGCGTGATGACGCTCAGCGGTGTCGCGGCGCTTGCGCAACCGCCGCGGATGCCGCCTAATCCCTTATCGGCCCGACTTCGAGGGCTAGGCGACTAGAGGATCGGACGCTTTCCGTGACGCAGCATTTTCCGACGCGACAGCTGCGCTTTTTCCTCACGGCGCCCACGCCTTGCCCCTACCTGCCCGGCCGCGAGGAGCGCAAGGTCTTCGCCCACCTGCCGCTGTCCGACGGCCCCACCGTCAATGACAGCCTGACCCAGGTCGGCTTCCGCCGCTCGCAGAACATCGCCTATCGTCCCGCCTGCGAGACCTGCCGCGCCTGCCAGTCGGCCCGCGCCTCGGCCGCCGACTACGCCTTCTCGCGCTCGGAACGCAAGGTCCTGACCCGCAACACCGACCTGGAACGCCACCTGGTCGAGGCCGAGGCCACGCTGGAGCAGTTCGAGCTGCTGCGCCGCTACCTGCTGACCCGCCACGCCGACGGCGGCATGGCCGAGATGACCTGGCCCGACTACGTGGCCATGGTCGAGGACACGGCGGTCCGCACCCACCTGATCGAATACCGCCTGCGCTCGCAGGACCGCGGTCCGGGCGACCTGATCGCCTGCGTGCTGGTCGACGTGCTCGCCGACGGCCTGTCGCTGGTCTACAGCTTCTACGACCCCAGCCTGATCAAGCGCAGCCTGGGCTCGTTCATCATCCTGGACCACATCCTGCAGGCCCAGTTGAACGGCCTGCCCTATGTCTATCTGGGCTACTGGGTGCCCGGCAGCGAGAAGATGGCCTACAAGGCCCGTTTCTCGCCGCTGGAGATCCTCAAGCCCGGCGGCTGGGCGCTGATGTCGGCCCGCGAGCGCGGCGCCCGCCCGCCCAAGCCCGTGGGCTGCGGCGCCGACGCCGGCGTCGAGCTCAGCGACGCCGAGCCGGCCGAACTGGGCGGCTTCCCGTCGCCAGGTAAGCCCTAGCTACGCTTGGGGACAGGCGCATGCGCCTGTCCCCCGCCACGACCTCACCGTGCGAAGCTGACCCCGCCGTCCACGGTGACGGCCGACCCCGTCACATAGTCTCCGGCCCGAGAAGCGAGGTAGATCGCCGCCCCCGCCATGTCCTCGGTCGTGCCGATCCGCCCGGCCGGAATGGCCTTGGACACAGCGTCGGCATGGTCGCGGGCCACCTTGTTCATGTCCGAGGCGAAGGCGCCCGGCGCGATGCAACTGACGGCGATGTTGTCGGCCGCCAGGCGCAGCGCCATGCGCTTGGTCATGTGCAGCAGGCCGGCCTTGGACGCGCCATAGGGATAGGTCTCGTCGGTGGTCACCGACTGGCCGTCGATCGAGGCGATGTTGATCACCTTGGCCACGTGCTCCTTGCCCGCCGCCCGCAGGTGGCCGATCAGCGCCTGGGTCAGGAAGAACGGCGTCTTCATGTTCAGGTCCACGACCTTGTCCCAGCCGCTCTCGGGGAACTCGTCGAACGCCGCCCCCCAGGCCGCGCCGGCGTTGTTGACCAGGATGTCCAGCTTGTCCTCGCGCTCGGCGATCCGCGCCACCAGGCCGTTGATGCCCTCCAGGGTCGAGACGTCGGCCGGCAGCGAGACGCACTCGCCGATCGCCGACAGCTCTTCGGCGGTCGCGTCGCAGGCGGCCGCCTTGCGGGCCGAGACATAGACCCGGCGCGCGCCATAGGTCAGGAACCCCTCGGCGATCATCTTGCCGATCCCGCGCGAACCGCCGGTGACCAGGGCGACGCGGCCCTTCAGGGAAAACAGGTTCTGCATCATGGCTGGGATCTTTCGGAATGGGGCCGGCGCCGAGCGCGCCCGGCCGTTGGATGATGTCGAAGAACGGGTCGATGACTCCGGCTCCCCAACGTGTCCGGGGACCGAGCTCGTTCCCGTCATCACTTCGCCGGATCGACCAGGGCCTGATAGACCAGCGTCGCGGCGTTATCGTCGATATGGGCCAGGGCCGGATCGGCGTCCTTGCCCAGGATGTGGATCATGCCCAGCATGAAGAGGTCGTTCTTGGGGTCGATCCAGAACCAGGTGCCGGCCGCCCCACCCCAGCTGTAGGTCCCCTTGCCGCGCAGCGTGCCCGCCCGGGCGGGATCAGTGACCACTGCAAAGTCGAGCCCGAAGCCCATGCCCTTGGCCGGCGAGAACGCCGCGTCCGGGGCGGCCATCACGATGTCGGTCAGGTGGTTGGACGCCATCAGCTCGATCGTGCCAGGCGCGAGGATGCGGGCGCCATCCAGCTCGCCGCCGTTCAGCAGCATCTGGACGAAGCGGGCGTAATCCGCCGTGGTCGAGACCAGCCCGCCGCCGCCCGAGGCGATCGCCGGCGGCTTGCTGACGTCCAGCACCATGAAGCTGTCGGCTGGAACCAGCTTCCGCGCCTTGGGGTCGATCATGTAGAGCGCCGCCAGACGATCGCTCTTGGCGGCTGGAACCCAGAAGCCGGTGTCGGTCATCTTCAGCGGATCGAAAATGCGGCTCTTCATGAAGTCGGCCAGGCTCATGCCCGACAGCCGCTCGACGATCAGTCCCTGGATGTCGACCGAGACGCTGTAGCGCCATTCGGTCCCCGGCTGGCTGGCCAGGGGCAGCTTGGCCAGGGCCGTCAGGAATTCGGCCTGGGTCTTGGACCCCAGCAGCCCGCTGTCGCGATAGGCTTTCTCGACCGGCTGATCCGTGCGCAGGCCGTAGGCGAAGCCGCCGGTGTGGCTCATGATCTCGCGCAGGGTCGGCGGTCGCGCCGCTGGCTCGGTAATGAAGGTCCCGTCCGGGTTCTGCCCCTTGTAGACCCGCAGGTTGGCCAGCTCGGGCACGAACTTGGTCACCGGATCGTCGAGGCGCCACCGGCCCTCTTCGAACAGGATCATCATGGCCACACCGGTCACCGGCTTGGTCTGGGAATAGATCCGGAAGATGGTGTCCTTGATCATCGGCGCCCCGCCGATCGCCGTCTTGCCGAAGGTCTGGTAGCTGACGATCTTGCCATGACGGGCGACGAGGGTGATCGCGCCCGGTAGGTGGCCCTGGTCGACGAGCCCTTGCATGTAGCCGTCCAGGCGCTTGAGGCGTTCGGGCGAAAAGCCCGCGGCGTCGGGGGCGGCCACCGCCAAGGTCGGCGCCGGCTTGGGGGCGCTCCAGGCCGGATCGACCGCCAAGGCCATGACGGCGGTCGCCGCCACCGTCGCCATCGCTCTCCAGAAACGCATGCGCCCCTCACGAACACCTGTTTGAGGCACCTTAGACCGGTTTGACGACACGGCAATGGATCAGGTTGGTCGCCGCCCTTGCCCGCGCCCCATCCTTGCGGCTAAGGAGAACCCCCGCTCGGCGTAGCGGCGTCGGCCGGTTTAGCTCAGCTGGTAGAGCAGCGGTTTTGTAAACCGAAGGTCGCGGGTTCGAGTCCTGCAACCGGCACCACCTTCCATCAGACGGCTATCGCCGTCCGTGCCGCGCCGGAACGAGCGCCGATGGCTTGCGATCGCAAGGCCCTGGCTAGGCGCCGAACAGAGCCTCGTAGCGGGCGACGTTCTCGGCCAGCCACTGACGCAGGCGCTCCAATTCGTTGATGTGGACATGGGTCTCGTCCCGCACGCCGCCGTCCTCCGTCGGCGAACCCACTTGCAGCTTGCCGGTACGCAGGGCCTCCAGGCGCTGGTCGAGGGCCTCCTGCTCGGCCTTGTGTCGCTCAACGACGCGATTGATTTCGGCCTTGTCCATACCCGGTCTCCACTGCGACCGCCGGTTCAGTGCGGCGGTGTCGCTTGAAGTCCGAGTTTACGGCGCGCGCCGGGGCGCGTCGATCAAACTATGACCCGTAAGGAACATCCGGGCGCCCGCCCCGCCCGGATCCAGGCTCAGTTATGCACCCAGCGGCAGACCTTCTGCTTATGGCCGTGATGGCGCTCCCACTTGCAGACCTTGTGCTCATGACGGTGGTGCATGTCGCGCTCGCCGGCCGAGGCGGGCGCCGCAGCCGCCAGGCTCAAGGCGGCGAAGGCGAGCGTGGCGGTTCCAAGCAGCTTTGGGAAAGTCATGTGCGTCATGTCCTCCTGGAGGTGACGACCGGAAGTGGTCACGTGCACCGTCCCATCGCCATGTTGTCGCGGTGTTGCGATCTGTTTCGACGCCGTTGGCCTCACGGCTTCCCAGGCCACGAAACGGCCAAAAAAAAAGCCCGGCGCAAAGGCCGGGCAGTCATTAGGGAGGAAACGCCCAGGAAGGGCAGGAGCGCCAAGGGCGGCTCCACGGGTTGATAGCTAATGCGCCGGAGCCATCAATCAAGGGCAGGATCGTCGCCCTCCATGGTGAAGCTGTGGAGAACCTTCGTTTGTGCGGAAAGCGTGCAACAGCACGACTGGCGCCCAAACCCTGGGCGAAGACTTCTGTCCGGACAGCCAAGAACGCCAAGCGCGGGATCGTTCGGTCCATCGGCCGATTCGACACCGCCGAGCGCCGCGTGGACAGCCGGACCCAGGCCGGCTAAGCCTTCCACCGCTCGACGGCCAAGGTGAGGATCGATGAACGCGCCCCTGACCAGCGTCTTCGCCGAGCGGGTGGCCGGCGCCCATCGCTTCGGCCTCGATCGCGTGCGCCGCGCCGTGCGCTTCGCCATCGCCCACCGCGACCGCAAGCTTCCGCGCCTGGCCCAGATCCGCAACCTCGACTATCCGGCCGCCAGCGGGAAACGCGCCGTGCGGCTCTATGTGCCTCTGCATGCCGAGGCTGTGGGTCCGGCGATCCTGTTCTTCCATGGCGGCGGCTTCGTGATCTCGGATATCGAGACCCATGACGCTCTCTGTCAGCGCCTGGCCCATGCAGCCGGCGTCCGCGTGGTGTCCGCGGCTTACGGCCTGGCGCCCGAGCACCCTTTTCCTTCGCAGATCGAGGACGCCCGCGCGGCCTTTTCCTGGTTGCAGGACCAAGCCGCCGAACTTGGCGTCGACGTCGATCGCCTGGCGACGGCCGGCGACAGCGCCGGGGCCTATCTCGCCGCGACGGTGGCTCACGAAGCCAATAGCCAGCGGCCCGGTGCGGTAAAGATCCAGGGCCTGTTCTACCCGCTGGTCCACCTGGATGACGAGATCTGGGCCCAAACCCTGCTGCGCGACGCCCGCCTGATCGGACGACTGGCCATCGCCTATATCAACGCCCAATTGGCGACCGCCCACGCGCCTTCCCTGCTGGACGCCGTCGGTCCAGCGACTCCGCCGACGTTTCTGGTCAGCGGAGCCCTGCTCGATCCCGTCCACCCGGACGCTGTGAGCTACGCAAAGGCTCTGGAGGCGGCGGGCGTACCGGTGGAACTGAAGGTTTATCCGGGACAAGCCCACGGCTTCGTCAACTTCACCCATGTGCTGCCCGCGGCGGTCGATGCCGTCGCAGCGCTTGGCGAACGCCTGGGGAAAGCGCTACGAGACGGCGCATGACCGTTCTTTACATCGACGCTGACGCCTGCCCCGTGAAGGACGAGGTCTACAAGGTCGCCGCGCGCTACGGCCTGAAGACCTTCGTGGTCTCCAACAGCTGGATCCGCGTCCCTCAAACGCTCGCCATCGAGCAAATCGTGGTCGACGCCGGTCCCGATGTGGCGGACGACTGGATCGCCGAGCGGGCCGGTCCTGGCGACGTGGTGATCACCAACGACATTCCGCTGGCCGACAGGGTGCTGAAGGCGGGCGGTCAGGCCCTGGGCACGACAGGGCGCCTGTTCTCCGTCGACACCATCGGCTCGGCCCTGGCCTCGCGGATGATCGGCGAGCATCTGCGCTCGATGGGCGAGATCACGAGCGGCCCCAAGGCCTTCGGCGCCGCCGATCGTTCCAAGTTCCTGCAGGCGCTGGACACCGCGGTGGTCAAGGCCAAGCGCGTGGTCCGATGATCGAGATCACTTCCTGGCTGAGGATCGAGGATGACGAGATCGTCGAAAAGGCGACCCGCGCGTCAGGCCCCGGAGGTCAGCACGTCAACAAGACCAGTACGGCGATCGAGTTGCGCTTTGACGTGCGCAACTCCCCCACCTTGCCCGACGACGTCAAGACGCGGCTCGAGGCCCTCGCCGGCAGCCGCCTGACCCAGGACGGCGTAATCGTCCTGTTCGCCCAGGGCAGCCGCTCTCAGGAAATGAACCGGCAGGAAGCTCGCGACCGGCTCGTCGAGCTGATCCGCCGCGCGACCGAAAAGCCCAAACCTCGCCGACCGACCAAGCCGACCTACAGCAGCAAACTGAAAAGGTTGGAGACAAAGGGCAAGCGCTCGGGCGTCAAGGCGTTGCGTGGTCGGCCGAAGGGCGATGACTAGGCCTGGAGCAGCCTCTTAGCCCCGGGTCCAGATCGGCTCCGCCGAGCCGCGCCCGAACGACAGCACTTCGTGCTTCCACTCTGGCTCGGTGATCAATCCGCCGAGGATCTTCTGGAGATAGGTCGCGAGGTTGACCTGTTCCTCTTCAGTCAGTTCCGCGCAGACCTCCTGGTTGATCGGGTGGATGTCTTCCCGAACGCGGCCCAGAACGGCATGCCCTTCCGCGGTCAAGCGGACCACGACCTTGCGGCGATCCGACGCCTGGGTCCCGCGCTCGACCAGACCGTCGCGGATCAGGCCATCGATTGAGCGGGTCAGGGTCGTGCGATCGGCGGCGGACAGCCGCGCCAGGCGAGTCATCGAGCACTCGCCGAACCGCGCCAACGACGCCAGCGCCACCCACTTGGCGAAGCTCAAGCCGTGTTGCGCAATGCAGTCTGCGGCAAGGGCGCGCCGGTGCTGCTCGGTCTGGTACATCAGATAGCTGACATAGGTCGGCAACGGCAAACCGCGGCCCTCCCCTTGCTTCTGCTCTGACATGGTTCCCCCCACGCCAAATGGCGCGCCTTCATGTCACACGCGGAAGCGGCACACAATCGCAGCTCCGCTTGCCCGCGAATGGAGGCGGGCATTTGCATGCATTTGGAACTCGACGCCGTTCCCCCTGGCGCGAACGACAGCGAACATCGTTCGACCGTGGCTAACGCTACGCTAACCATAGGGTTCCAGACGAAACGACCCCCGCGAACAGGTTCGCGGGGGTCGTCTATGTCCCTAGAAAGGACCCGGATGCCGTATCAGGCGGCGCAGCTGGCGATCGCGGCGGGGATCGTGGCGTTGCGCGCACGGGCCCGCGCCAACCAGTCGTCGGGATAGGTCTCGCGTACGACGATCGATTTGAATTGACCGACCGGGATGCGGGTGTGCTCGCCTGGATTGAGGTCGCGCGACACCGAGTGACCGGCGAACTCTTCGATGATGGTGATCACCTGGCTGCTGCCGGCGGTGTTCTCGATCAAGACCATGTTCATGGGGGATGTCCTGGTGCTTGGATTCGGCGCTGGGCGTCAGGCGGTGTGGCGTTCGATATGCGCGGCCGGCTGGCGAGCCCAGGCCTTCACCTCGGACGGCGAGGCCAGCTTGCGGAAGGCGCCGCGGGCGTGCTCGTCGCAATACGAACCGCGGGCGGTCTTTTCGCGGCCGCAGAAACCGAAGTCGTGGGAGTCCGGATTGCCGATCGGCCAACGGCAGGAATGGATCTCCAGGCCCAGGATGTTCGCGGTCGGCGCCATCTCGGCGACCTCGACCAGGCGAAGCGCCGAGCGTTGGACAGGAGCGGTGTCGCGGATCGTGCGGGTCCGGGGTTGGGCCCGAACGGCGGTCCGCACCGCGCTGCGCTGACGGGTGGGGACCTCACGAACGGTGATGCCCAGACGGTGCACCTTGCCGATTACTGCGCTGCGGCTGACGCCGCCCAATTGGCGCGCCACCTGGCTGGCGCTCATACCCTCAAGCCACAGTTTGCGAAGCGTGGCGGTCCGCTCTTCGTTCCAGTCCATGATCTTGTTTTCCTACCCGGTCGCCGGAGCAGCCCCTCCGGCGCTCTCTGGGTACGTTTATGGTTAATTCTGGTCAATTTTTTATGTGCATACCCACGGTTTGTAATCGGGCATTTTGCTTTTACATTCTGTGAGATAACGCGCGTTGTCGCAGGGCGTTCGATGAAACGTGGCGAGACCTTGACCGGATAACGACGTTATATATTGGATGCGGAGCCCACAAATGGGCCAGAAAATGAATGCGGCGCCGCGCCGCACAGCTTGCGGCATAATGTCTGTCTGGAACGAGTAAATGCGTCAGGTTCATCTCGCCGCCGCCGCGGTCATCTGTGTCATTTTGGCCGGTTGTTCAAAGCCGAGCCCGGGGACTTCCGACGGCGGATCAGCAAGTTCAGCGCCTGCGGCGGCGCCGACGGACGCCCAGAAGCAGGCGCTACTGGCCGCCCTTCCCGCTCCCTACAATACCGGCGACCTGATGAACGGGCAGAGCAAGTTCGCCCTCTGCCGTTCGTGCCACACCATCACCGAAGGCGGTCCGAACATGACAGGCCCTAACCTGTACGGCGTGTTCGGACGGAAGGCCGGCAGCAAGCCCGACTACAAGTACTCGCCTGTCGTCGCGGCCGCCGGTTTCAATTGGGACGCCGAACATCTCGACAAGTGGCTGGACAACCCGCGCGGCTTCATGCCGGGCACCAAGATGACCTTCGCGGGCCTGCATGATCCCAAGGACCGCATCGATCTGATCGCCTATCTGAAGGTCGAAACCGGTTACAAGCCTCCCAAAGGCTGATAGGGCGCAACCCATGGAAGATGCGCGCGCGCCGCTGACCAAGGTCCACAGGGCCTGTGATCGATGGAGCGTCGTTAGGCTGGCGCTCCACGGAAAGGCCTGACGATGGCCGACGCTCGCGAGCTTGTCCTCCGACTGCATGAGGCGATCAGCCGCCGGGATGCGGAGACCGCCGCGGCTCTCTTCCATCCCCTCGCCCGGTTCCGGAACTATCTGGACGAGGGCCAGGTGGTTGGACCGGCCGGCGCGCAGGCTTTCTATCTCAGGCTGTTTGAGACCCTGGCCCCGAACATCGACCTCCTGTCGATCCAAACCCTGGCCGATGGGCGCGCACAAGCCGAGCTGCAGGTGTCGGTCCACGACCGCTCTGGCCGCCTTTGGTCGGACAGCCGGGTGACGGCGACCTACACGGTCCAGGACGGGCTGATCCAAAGCGTGGAGTTGGGCCCGGACCGTCCCTCCTAGACCAGCAGATCCGCGCAGGCGTCCAGAATGGCGTCGGCGTCCAGGCGGTACCGGGTGTAGAGGTCCGGCAAATCGCCCGACTGGCCGAAGGTCTCCAGTCCAAGCGCCCTCAGCCGCATGCCGCGCACGGAGCCCAGCCAGGACAGGGTCGAGGGGGCGCCGTCGATCACCGTCACCAGGCCCGCGTCGCGGGATAGCGGCGCCAGCAGGGCTTCGATCTTCGAAGTGCGCGGGCCGCCGTTCGTCCAGCGCGAACGGCCGGCGGCGGTCCAGTCGCGATGCAGGACGTCCGCGGAAGTCACGGCCAGCAGGCCCGCGCCCGGCTCGTCCTCCAGCACCGCCTCGAACGCCGCGAGCGCTTCCGGAGCCAGGGCGCCGGCATAGGCGATGGCCAGCCGAGCGCCGGGGGCTGGCGGGCGCAGCCAATACGCTCCATCGACGACGCCATGACGCCAGGCGTCGTCGGCGCGTTCGGGTTGGACGATCACCCGGGTCGACAGCCGCAGATAGGTGGAGGCTCCGTCCTTGGCCTGGATTCGGTCGAAGGCGTGGGCCATCAGCACCGCCGTCTCGTCCGCGAAGGCCGGCTCGTAGCTGTCCAGACCCGGCTGGCTCATGCCGATCAGCGGCGAGCCGATTGACTGGTGCGCGCCGCCTTCGGGCGCCAAGGTCAGGCCGCTGGGCGTGGCGACCAGCAGGAAGCGGGCGTCCTGATAGCAGGCGTAGTTCAGGGCATCCAGGCCGCGGGCGATGAACGGGTCGTAGAGCGTGCCGACCGGGAACAGCCGCTCGCCGAACAGCGGCGCTGTCAGGCCCAAGGCCGCCAGGGCGATGAACAGGTTATTCTCGGCGATGCCAAGCTCGACATGCTGGCCGGTCTCGGCCTTGGACCACACCTGAGCCGACGGAATGCGCCGACGCTTGAACACGTCCTCATGCGCCCGCCGCTGGAACACGCCCCGGCGGTTCACGAAGCCGCCGAGATTGGTCGAGACCGTGACGTCTGGCGAAGTAGTCACCACACGGCCGGCGAACTCGTCGTCCCGGCGGGCGATCTCGAACATCACCTTGCCGAACGCGGCCTGGGTGGACTGTTCGCCGCCGCCCGAGACAGCCGCCAACAGAGCGTCGGACGACGGTGTCGGGATCGCCGGCGCGAGGTGCTCGCGCTCGATATTGGCCGCGAAGGGCGCCCTGGCCACCAGCCCCTTGAGGGCTGTGTGCTCCGCCGCCGAGAGGCCCGACAGCGGATCCCATTCCTCGCCCTCAATCACGCCCAACCGCGCGCGTAGTTCGGCGATTTGGGTCTCTGTCATCAGGCCGGCGTGGTTGTCCTTGTGCCCCTGGAACGGCAGGCGCAGGCCCTTGACTGTGTAGGCGATGAAGAAACGCGGCGCATCGTCCTGGCTCGCCCGATCGAAGGCCTCCAGGATGGTCTCCATGCAATGACCGCCCAACTCGGTCATCAGTTCGCCCAGGTCGATGTCCTTGTACGCCGCGACCAGCTTCAAGGCGTCGGCGTCCCCGGCCAGGTCAGCGTTCAGCCGTTCGCGCCAGGCCGCGCCGCCCTGATAGCTGAGCGCCGCATAGAGGTCGTTGGGCGCGGTTTCGATCCATTGCTGCAGAGCCGGACCGCCGGGCCTGGCGAAGGCCTCGCGCTGGCGCCTGGACCATTTCAGCGTCTCCACGGTCCAGCCGGCGGCCTCGAAGATTTCGCCATAGCGGGTGAACATACGGTCCTGGGTGGTCGCATCCAGGCTCTGGCGGTTGTAGTCGACGATCCACCAGGTGTTGCGGATGTCGTGTTTGCAGGCCTCGATCAGGGCCTCGTAGATGTTGCCCTCGTCCAATTCGGCGTCGCCTAGCAGCGAGATCATCCGCCCCATCTTCTCGGGCTTCACGGCGCCGCGGGCGGCCAGATAGTCTTGGGCCAGGGAGGCGAACGCGGTCATAGCCACGCCCAGACCCACGGACCCGGTCGAGAAATCGACGTCGTCGGTGTCCTTGGTGCGCGAGGGATAGGACTGGGCGCCGCCCAGGGCCCGGAAGGCCTTGAGCTTCTCCAGGCTCTGGCGGCCGAATAGGTGCTGCACGGCGTGGAACACCGGGCTGGCGTGCGGCTTGACCGCCACCCGGTCCTGCGGCCGAAGCGCCTTCATGTACAGCGCCGTCATCAGGGTGGTCATCGAGGCGCAGGACGCCTGGTGACCGCCGACCTTCAGTCCGTCACGGCTTTCACGCAGATGGTTGGCGTTGTGGATCGTCCACGAGGCCAGCCAGAGAATGCGTTCCTCGATGCGTCGCAGAAGCGCAAGCTCCTGCCGCTTCGCCGCCAATACGGCCTCGGCCATGCTTCCTCACCCGGTTCAGACGGGTGAGGCATGCCCCTCCCCGCTCTTCTCGCGGGCTTCATAGTCCTCGATCTGCCGCGAAGTCCACTCCGGAGACTTCGTGAAGCGGGCCAGCAGGTTGTAAAACACCGGCACCACGAACAACGTCAGCAGGGTCGCGAAGATCGCGCCGGTGAAGATCACCGCCCCGATCGTCTTGCGGCTGCCGGCGCCGGCGCCCGCCCACAGCATCAGCGGCAGGGCGCCCATCGCCGCCGAGATGGAGGTCATGATGATCGGACGCAGGCGCAGGGCGGCGGCTTCGATCACGGCCTCGCGGACCTTCAGGCCCTCGTCGCGCAGCTGGTTGGCGAACTCGACGATCAGGATCCCGTTCTTGGCCGCGATGCCGACCAGGATGATCAAGCCGATCTGGCTGTAGGTGTTGATCGTCGAGCCGGTGATCAGCAGGCCGAACAGCCCGCCCAGCGCCGCCAGCGGCACGGTCAGCATGATCACGGCCGGGTGGATCCAGCTTTCGAACTGCGCGGCCAGCACCAGGAACACCAGCAACAGCGCCAGGCCGAAGGCCAGGCCCACAGCGCCGGAAGCTTCCAGATAGTCCTTGGCTTGGCCGCCCCACTTGACGCTGACGCCGGGGGTGGGATGGGCGGCGGCCTGATCCTGGAAGAACTTCACCGCGTCGGCGACCGTGTAGCCGGGGTTCAACTGGGTGGTCAGGGTCACGGCCCGGAGACGGTCCACCCGGGGACGATCGGGCGTGTCGCCCCGCAGCTCGGTGGTGACCACCGTCGACAGCGGCACCAGGGCGCCGGACAACGTCCGCACCTGCAGGCGATTGAGATCCTCGATGCCGCGACGCTGCTCCAGCGCGGTCTGCAGGATGACGTCATACTCCTGGCCGGACTTGATGTAGGTCGTCACCTGGCGCGAGCCGAACATGGTCTCCAGCGCCCGGCCAACCGACTGGGCCGAAACGCCCAGGGTCGCGGCCTTGTCGCGATCGATCTGCACCGACAATCGCGGCGCGGTCGGCTCGTAGTCGAGGCGCGGCCGCGACAGGCCCGGATTGGCCTGAGAGGCGCTGAGGATGGGCTTGAGCCAGTTGGCAAGCTGGACGTAGTCGTTGCCGACGGCGATCAGGTCGACATTGGTGCCGCCGCCGCCGCCGCCGCCACCGCCGCGCTGGAAGGCGCCGCGCACCGAGGCCACGGCTCGCACGCTGGTGATCCTCGACAGGCTCTTGTTGAGTTCGGCGGCGACCTCGTCGGCCGACTTGTCACGCTCGCCCCACGGCTTGAGCGCGATGACTGCGTTGCCGGTGTTGAACTGGCTCTGGCCAAAGCGCGGTACGGTGATGATCGTACGCTCGGCCACGCCATCCTTGCGATACTGATCGAGGATCTTCTCGATCCTGTCGGCGACCTTGACCGTCGCGTCAAAGCCGCTGCCCTCGGGGCCGTTGATCGACACGTCGACGCGGCCACGGTCTTCCGCGGGCACCAGTTCCTGCGGCAGCAGGGCGAACAGCCCGCCGGCGCACACCGCCAGGACCAGCACCGAAAGACCGGTGACCAAAGTGGCCGAGCCCTTGCCCAGCAGGCCTTCCAGCGAATGGCGGTAGCTGTCCTTCAGCGCGTCCATGGCGCGGTCGACCCGGCGCGACAGCCAGTTGGCGCTGGCTGGCTTGAGCAGCTTGGACGCCATCATCGGCGACAGGCTCAGCGCCAGCAGCGCCGAGAAGCCCACGGCGGCGGCGATGGCCACAGCCAGTTCGACGAACAGCCGGCCGATATAGCCGGGCAGGAACATCAGCGGGGCGAAGACCGAGATCAGCACGACGGTGGTGGCCACGACCGCGAAGAACACCTGGCGGGTGCCACGCAGGGCCGCCACCGTCGACGGCTCGCCCTCGTCGACGCGGCGCTGAATGTTCTCGACCACGACGATGGCGTCGTCGACCACCAGGCCGACGGCCAGCACCAGGGCCAGAAGGGTCAGCAGGTTCAGCGAGAAGCCCAGCGGCGCCAGGACGATGAAGGTCGACAGGATACAGATCGGCGCGACGATCGACGGAATCAGGGCCGAGCGCCAGCTGCCCAGGAACAGCAGGTTGACCAGAGCGACCAGGGCGATCGAGATGCCCATCGTGATCCACACCTCGTGGATCGCCTCGGCGGTGAACACCGAGTTGTCGATCGCCACGATCATCTTCGTGCCGGCCGGCAGCGTCTGGTTGATGGTCGCGACTTCCTTGCGGACGGCGTCCGAGATCGCCACGTCGTTAGCCTGCGACTGGCGGGTCAGGGCGATGCCGACCTGCGGAACGCCATTGCCGCGGAACAGCTTGCGGCGTTCGTCCGCCCCCTCCTCGACCCGCGCCACGTCCCCCAGGCGGACCACGAAACCCTCGGCGTCACCGCCGCGCAGGGGCAGCTTCAGGAAGTCCTCGGGCTTGGAATAGGCGCGGCTGACCCGGATCGTGAAGTCCTTGGTGGCGCCTTCCAGGGCGCCGGCGGGCAGTTCCACGTTCTGGGCGTTGAGCGCGTTCTCGACATCGTCGACCGTCACGCCGCGCGCGGCCATGGCGTCGGCGTCCAGCCAGATGCGCATGGCGTAGAGCGGCGCGCCGTAGAGGTTGGCCTGGGCCACGCCGGGGATCGTCGACATCCGCTCGACCAGATAACGGTCGGCATAGTCGGCCAGCTCCAGGGTGCTGAGGGTGCTGGAGGTTAGGTTCAGGACGATGATCGGCGAGGAGTCGGCGTTGGCCTTGGCGATCTGCGGCGGGTCGGCTTGGTCAGGCAGGTTCGCCGCCACCCGGCTGACCGCGTCGCGCACGTCGTTGGCGGCCGCGTCGAGGTCGCGATCCAGCGTGAAGGTGATGGTGATCTGCGAGCGACCGTCGCGCGAGGAGCTGTTGACACGGTCGATGCCCTGGATCCCGGCGACCTGGCGCTCGATGATCTGGGTGATCCGCTCTTCGATCACCTCGGCCGAGGCGCCGCGATAGGCGGTCGAGATCGACACCACCGGCGGATCCACGCTCGGCAATTCGCGGATCGGGAGGCTCTTGAAGGCGGCCAGGCCGATGACGCAGAGGATGATCGCCGCGACTGCGGCGAAGACCGGCCGACGAACGGAAAGGTCGGAAAGCATCAGCCGGCCTTCTGCTTGCGATCACCCTGGCCAGCTTGAGGGCCCGCCTGGGGCTTCCCGCCGCCGGCGTTGACCGGCGCGCCGTCCTGCACGCGATTGAGACCGTCGCCGACCAGCTTGTCGCCAGCTTTCAGGCCGGAGGTGATTTCAATGAAGCCGTCCGCGGCGATGCCGGTCTGAACCGAAGCGCGGCGAGCGACCAGACCCTTGGGTCCCCTGGCAATCAGGAACACCGAGGCTTGGGAACCCTCGAACTGCACGGCGGCCTCGGGCACGGCCACGGCCTGACGCTGTCCCTGAGCGATACCGACCTTGATCAGCATGCCGGGCTTGAGGCGACCATCGGCGTTGGGGAATTCGGCCCGGGCCTTCAGGGCGCGGGTGGTCGGGTCGATCCGGGTGTCGATCTGGGCTATGCGGCCGGTGAAGCTCTCGCCCGGCAAGGCGTCGGGCTTGGCGGTAATCGTCAACCCTTCGCGTAGGATCGGCAGGTAGCGGTCGGGCACGGAGAAGTCGACGCGGATCAGCGAGACGTCGTCCAGGCTGACGATGGGTGTTCCCGGGCTGATTAGGGTCCCAGGCGCAATGTCCGAAATGCCCACCCGGCCTGAGAACGGCGCGCGGATCACCTTGTCCAGCTTCTGGGCGCTGGCGGCGGCGAGGGCGGCGCGGGCGGTGTCGCGCGCGGCCATGTACTGTTCGGCCGAGGCGCGCGGGGCGATGCCACGGTCGGCCAGGGTCTTCCACCGCGTATATTCGCGCTCGGCCTGGGCCAGTTGAGCCTGGGCCTCGGCGATGCCGGCGGTCTCCTGGTCGGCCTTCAGCTCGACCAGCACCTGCCCCTTGGTGACGGTTTGCCCATCACGAAAGTGGACGGCGGTGATCAACTCGGCGGTGTTCGAGGTGAGGGTCACCGACTGACGGCCCTTGGCCACGCCCAGCACCTCGATCCGGTCGGTAAAGGCGCGCGGCTGGGCGACGACCTGCGACACCGGCGTCGCGCGTCCGCCGGCAGCGCCCCCCTGCCCCGTCGCCTTCCCGCCGAAGGCCAGTTTCAGCCCGCCGACCAGCAGCATCAGCAGGACAGCGACCACCGCTCCGACCAGAAAGAAATGTCTGCGGATCACGAAAAGCTCCGGGCGCCGGAATGGAACGGCTCAGCTAATACAAAACGGCTCATTAGCCGCCAGCCCTAGCCTGCGTCCAGTGACACACGGATGACCAAATATTACAGTTCTGAAATATCAGAACCGCCGCCACACCGCCACAACCGGGCCGCGGTCGGCCGGCGTCTCACGCCCCAGGATCGTCTGACGCCATCCAGCCTGCAGGCTCCAGACGCCCAGGTCGCGCGTCAGGGATATCTCGCTCTTGCACCAGCGCGACCTGACAGGCTGTGAATCCGCCTGGCCGGCGAAGGTCTGGGCCATCAACAGCCAGCGGGGCCGAGGTTTGAGCCCTGCGGTGACATCGACCCTGGTCTCGTCGGCAAGGCCGCTTCGTTTCAAGCGGGCGACCTGAAACTCAGCGAAGGCCTGCATGGTTCGCCACTGGCCAGAGGTTCCCGCCAGCAGACGCGCCTCAAGGTCCGTGGCGCCCTGTCCCGGCGCCGCATAGCCGGCGTTGCGCCCCACGCCGTCCCGGGCGGCGCCCAGATAAAGACTGACGACTGATCGATCCGTGTGCAGCAAGGCGTACCGCAAACCCAGTTCGACGGATCCCAGCCCTTCATAATCGACGAAATCGTCGTGGCCGCGAGTCAGGGCCGTCTTGGCCTGCAGGGTCAGGCGGTCGGTCAGGCCGTACTCGCCGTACAGCGACAGGGTCTGGTCGTGACGGCGCGCGATCGCGACCTCCACGCCGTCCGGACCAAAGCCCGTGTCGGCCTTCTGGTCCTCGTACTTGAGGATGGCCAGCCCCTCGCCGTCCTTCATGGGCCAGGCGCCAGCCCAGGCCGGCCCGAACACCCCGCTCAGCGCGCAAAAGAAAGCCGCCGCGGCCCCGAGAGCCACGGCGGCGTTTCGTTTTCGACGCCTGGGCGTCAATCCACGTAACCGGGGGACTCCCGGTCGAGTTTGCGCAAGCAGCCCGGCCAGGCCAGGCCGGCGATCATGCCCATGCCCATGCCGGTCTGGCTGCGGACCTCGGCCTGGGCGGCGTCCGGCGCTTCGAGCACGTTCTGGCGACCCGCGCTCAACGCCATCACCTGCTGGGCGCAGGCCCGTTCCAGGAAGAACATGCCCAACCAGCACTCGGCCGCCGTCGTCCCCACGGACAGGGTGCCGTGGTTTCGCAGCATCATCAGCTTTTTCTCGCCGAGGTCGGCCACCAGGCGTTCCCGTTCGTCAAGGTTGAGCGCAATGCCTTCATAGTCGTGATAGGCGAGCTGAGGCAAGACAATTAGCGAATGCTGCGACAGCGGCAGCAGACCTTCCTTGTTTGCGGACACCGCCACGCCCTGATCGGTGTGCAGGTGCATGACGAAATGGGCGTCCTCGCGGGCGGCGTGGACCGCCGAATGGATCGTGAAGCCCGCCGGATTGATGAAGTACGGCGTCTTGTCGATGACATTGCCGTCCAGGTCGACCTTGACCAGGCATGAAGCGGTCATCTCGCCGAAGAACATGCCGTAGGGGTTGATCAGGAAATGGTGCTCCGGTCCGGGAATGCGGGCCGAGATGTGGGTGAAGATCATGTCGTCCCAGCCGTGGACGGCGACCAGGCGATAGAGCGCGGCCAGATCGACGCGAGCCTTCCATTCGGCCTCGCTGACCTTGTCCTTGAGCGACGTGGCGATGGGCGATGCACCGTCGGCCATGAGCGGATCCTCCGTAGGTTATCATTGTTAGGTTTGAAGGTCGCGCCGCTGGGTCCTTGCGTCAAGCGGCCGTTCGAGGGAGGGACACTCGTCCCCCTCTCCTCGGAACGCGTTCCCATGATCCCCTGGCAGCATCTCGACACCGCCCAGGTGCCCGGCGACGGCGAAGACCTGCGGCTGATGCGGCGCGGGACCGAGTTCTCGATCATGACCGGCGGCATCGAACTGATGAACAGCCGGCTCAGCGGCTCGGAAGAGGCGATGGCCGCCCTGGCCTTCGAGCGCGTCGGCCAACGCCCCAGGGCGCGGGTGCTGATCGGCGGGCTGGGCATGGGCTTCACCTTGCGCGCCGCCCTCGCCGCCTTCGGAGCCGACGCGGAGATTGTCGTGGCCGAACTCGTGCCGGCTGTCGTCGCCTGGGCGCGGGGCCCGCTAGCGGACCTGCACGGGGCCAGCCTCGACGATCCCCGGGTCAGCATTCACCAGGGTGACGTCGGGGAGCCGATCCGCGCCGGCGAAGCGGCCTTCGACGCCATACTGCTGGACGTCGACAATGGGCCTGGCGGCCTCAGCCGCAAGGAGAATGACGGCCTCTACAGCCCGACGGGCCTGGCCGCCGCCAAGCGCGCCCTGCGCCCTGGCGGGGTGCTGGAGGTCTGGTCCTCGACCCGCGACAGCGCCTTCACCCAGCGCCTGAAACGCGCCGGCTACGGGGTGGAGGAGATCGGCGTCCGCGCCCACAAGGGACGCGGTGCGCGGCATGTGATCTGGATGGCGACGCGACCCTGAGGGGCAGAGGCTCAGAACAGGCTTTTGGTGTAGCCGCCGTCGATGCGGATGGTCTCCCCCGTCAGGAAGCTCGCCCGGGTCGAGCAAAGGAAGGCGACCAGGGCGCCCATCTCCTCCGGACGTCCCCAGCGGCCGACCGGCAGCATCGCCCTGTACCACTCGGCGGTCTTCACCCCGGTCCCCGAGGCGCGATACTCGCGCGACAGCTCGCTGTCGAACGGGCCCGTGGCGATGGTGTTGGCGGTGATCCCGTACGGCCCGAACTCCTGGGCCAAGCTCTTCATCAGGGCGGCGACGGCCACGCGCGTGTTGACCGCGGGCATTGGGTCCTCAAGGTGCGGCGTCTTCATGGCGATGGAGCCGATATTGACCAGGCGGCCCCAGCCGTCGCTCCGCATGGCGGGGATCACCGCTCGGGCGAGCCAGACCTGGCTCATCACGAAATTGCGGTGGGTCTCGCTGAAGACGTCGTCGGCGCAATTGTCGAAGCCGCGTCCCCGGTTGGTCACGGGATCGGGAAACGGCCCCGGCGAATTGACCACCAGGACCTGGCAATCGCCGTACGCTCGCTGGGCGGCGTCGACGATCGTCGCGCAACCGGCCTCGGTGGTCATGTCGGCGACCACGCCCGTCGCCTCGCCCCCGCTCTCGCGGATCGCCTCGACCGTCTCGTCCACCTTGTCGGCCAGCCGGCCCGACAGCACGACCCGCGCGCCTTCCCGGCTCAGTTCCTCCGCCACGCCCCGTCCGCAGCCCCGACTCCCACCGGCGACGATGGCGATCTTTCCGTTGAGACCCAGATCCATGGCGCGCTCCGTTGAGGCGCCGCATTCTGTCGAAGGCGGATCCGACGGGCGCCCCTGCGGCCCCACCCATCGCAGGCGTGATCCGAGGTCTTGCGGCTCGCGGAGAACCCGGCGCCTCAGTCCCCCCGGTCGCCCTTCATCAGCCGCGCCTTGTCGCGCTGCCAGTCGCGGGCGGCCTCGGTCTCGCGCTTGTCGTGGTTCTTCTTGCCCTTGGCCAGGCCGATCTCCAGCTTAGCCAAGCCCTTCTCATTCCAATAGAGCTTGAGCGGGATCAGGGTGCGGCCGTCGCGCTGGACCGCGCCGATCAGCTTGTCGATCTGCTTGCGGTGCAGCAGCAGCTTCCGGTGGCGGCGGGGTTCGTGGTTGAAGCGATTAGCGTGGCCATAGGGCGGAATGTCGGCGTTGATCAGCTTGATCTCGCGCCCTTCGACCGAAGCGTAGGATTCGGCGATGTTGGCCCGGCCCACGCGCAACGACTTCACCTCGGTGCCGGTCAGCATCAGCCCGGCCTCGACGGTCTCCTCGATGAAGTAGTCGTACCGCGCGCGGCGGTTCTCGGCGATCGGCTTGGTCATCAGACCAGACCCGCCTCGCGCATGGCCTCAAGGATCGCCGGCTTCACCGCGTCGCTGCACGGGGCGATCGGCAGGCGCACGTCGGCCTCGCACAGGCCCAGGTGGGCCATGGCGAACTTGGTCGGCGACGGCGAGGCGTCGAGGAACAGCGCCTTGTGCAGCCGCACCAGGCGATCCTGCCAGTAGAGCGCGGTCTCCCACTCGCCGTTCAGGCAGGCGTTGATGAAGGTGGCGCAGGCGTCCGGCGCCACGTTCGAGGTCACCGAGATCACCCCGTGGCCGCCGTGGGCCACGTAGCCGAGCGCGGTCGGATCGTCGCCCGACAGCATGACCCAGTCCGGGCCGCACATGATCCGCTGGAAACTGGCGCGAGTCAGGTCGCCGGTGGCGTCCTTGATGCCGACGATGTTGGGCAGCTTGGACAGCCGCTCCAGGGTTTCGTTGGCGATGTCCGACCCTGTGCGGCCCGGCACGTTGTAGACCAGCACCGGCAACTGCACGGCGTCGTTGATCGCCTTGTAGTGCTGGTAGACGCCTTCCTGGCTAGGACGCACATAGTAGGGCGAAACCACCAGGGCCGCGTCGGCGCCGACGGCCTTGGCGTGGGCGACTAGTTCGATCGCCTCGGCGGTCGAGTTGGAGCCGGCCCCGGCGATCACCGGCACGCGGCCGCGGGCGGTCTGCACGCACAGTTCGACAACGCGCTTGTGCTCATCGTGGCTCAGGGTCGCGGTCTCGCCGGTGGTGCCGACCGGCACCAGGCCGTGCACGCCGCCGGCGATCTGGCGCTCGACCAGGGCCACGAAGGCTTTCTCGTCCACCGCGCCGTCGCGGAAAGGCGTGACCAGCGCCGGAATGACGCCCTTGAACGGAGAATGAGCCATGACTTGCAATTTGCCGTGAGAAACGCGCCGCGACGGTTGCGGCCAGAGGATGGGGGCGGACAATATGTCCCGCCCCCCATGTCCCGCAACCGGTCCGTGACGCTCTGCACCGATTTGGGGACGTTTCTGCAAGGGTCAATCCGCCGCGAAGCGGTCTATAAGCGCCAATCAGGGTCGCAAGCGCCGCAAATCGGCCCCTCCGCTATCGGAAAACGGCGAGAATGCAGCCCATCAGGGCCAGAGAATCGAAGGGAGACGACGTTTTGGCGTCAGGGTTGTTGGGTAAGGTGTTGCTGGGCGGATCCGCGGTGGTGGCGCTCTTCGGTGTGGCGCTTGCCCAAGATGACGTCGACCTGCCCCGTGCGCCCCAGCCCTATACGGGAAGCGCCACGCCCCCGGGCCTGATCACCACGCCGCCCACCGCGACCTACGCCACGCCCGCCGAGGCCGACGCGGCCAACCTTCGTACGGCGGTCGCCAGTCGCGATCCCGCTACGATCCGCATGGCCATGTCGAGCATCCAGGATCCGCTGTCGCGCAAGATCGCGCTCTGGGCGCTGGTCGACGCCGGAGCCGAGAGCATGAGCTTCTTCGAGCTTGACCAGGCGCGCCGCGACCTCTCGGGCTGGCCCCGCGCCCAGCGTCGCGAGAACGCCGCCGAAAAGGCCCTGGCTCTTTCTGGGCTGGACGCCCAGCGGATGATCGCCTGGTTCGGCGGCCGCGACCCGCAGACGGCGGAAGGCGCCATGTCGCTCGCCGCCGCCTACCAGGCCGCCGGCCGCACCGGCGACGCGACCAACCTGATTCGCCGCTGGTGGCGCGACCAAGTGTTCGAACTCGACGCTCAGCGCGCGATGCTGGCCCGCTTCGGCACGCTGCTGACGAGCGACGACCACGTCCGCCGCGCCGACATCCTGCTGTACGGCGCGCAAGGTCCCGCGGCCCGCGACATGGTCGCCCTGCTGCCCTACGACCAGCAGGCGGCCGCCCAGGCGCGCATCGCCTTCCGCTCGAACGCCAGCAACGCCAACGACCTCTACGCGGCGCTTTCGCCTGCCCAGCAGGCCCTGCCCGGCGTGGTCTTCGAACGCGCCGCCTATCTGCGCCGCAAGGGCCTGGACACCCTGGCCCTGCCGCTGGCCAGCCAGTTCCCCGCCCCTCCGCCCAGCAACGACGCGGCGTCCGCCATCTGGCGCGAGCGCAAGCAGTTGGTGGTGTCCGCCCTGAAGAACGGCGACAGCGCCAGCGCCTACGCCGCCGCCAACGCCCGCCTCAAGGAAGGCGCCGACGCGGCCGAAAGCGAGTTCTACGCCGGCTGGATCGCCCTGGCCCGCCTTAAGGACGCCGACCGCGCCGCCGCCCACTTCGCCCGCATCGCCGAGATCGGCGCCTCGCCGATCACCCGCGGCCGCGCCCTCTATTGGCAGGGCCGCGCCGCCGAGGCCCAGGGCGACCGCATCGCCGCCCAGGCCTTCTATGCCGAGGGCGCGCGCTACATCACCACGTTCTACGGTCAGTTGGCCGCCGAAAAGGCGGGGATCAAGGAGATCCGCCTCGACAAGGACCCGACGATCACCCAGGCCGACCGCGCTCGTTTCGAGGGCCGCGAACTGGTGCGGGCGGTGCGCACCTTGATGGCGGCCGGGGCCCGCGACCAGGTGCGGGTCTTCGTGCTGTTCATCGACGACCAACTTCCCTCCGCCGAGGAAGAGGCCCTGCTGGTGGATCTAGCCCGCAGCTACGGCGATCCGGACCTGGCCATGCGCGCGGTCCGCACCGCCGCTCAGCGCGGCTTCACCCTGCCCGAGCGCGGCTATCCGCTGCTCGACCACCTGTTCACCCCCGGACCGGGCGCGGCCGAGACGGCCTTCGTCTATTCAATCTCGCGCCAGGAAAGCAATTTCGACCCCAACGCCCGTTCCGCCCCCGGGGCGCGCGGCATGATGCAACTGATGCCGGCCACCGCCGCCATCGTCGCGCGACAGCTGGGTGAGAGCCACAGCGTCGATCGCCTGTCCGACCCGTTCTACAACATGCGCCTGGGCTCGACCTATCTAGGCAGCATGGTCAGCAATTTCAGCGGCTCGTACATCATGGCCGCCGCCGCCTACAACGCCGGGCCCGGCCGTCCGACCCAGTGGGTCACCCTGTGCGGCGATCCGCGCGGCGCCACCACCGATCCGCTGGACTTCATCGAGTGCATCCCGTTCTCGGAGACCCGCAATTACGTTATGCGGACCATCGAGACGACCATGGTGTATCGCGCCCGCCTGAACGGCGGCGTGGCCCCGCTGACCCTGTCGAGCGACCTGAAGCGTGGCGGCTACAACTATGCGGGACCGACAGGGACGACGCCAAGCGGTCTGCCGCCGATCGGCGGATCGTCCACGGCGATCCCGCAGGGCGGCTACGTGCCGGGGACGCGATAGCCGTTTAGGGCGGCGGCGTCCCTGAACGTCGCGCCGCCACGATGAGACCGGCCGGCGTCTCGACCAGCGCCCCGTCAAGCCGGAACACCTTGGCCAGCACTTCGGACGACAAGGCCTGGCGTGGCGCCTCGTCGGCCGCCACCCGGCCGTGGTCCAGCACAAGGATCCGGTCGCAGGACCGCGCCGCCAGGCCCAGGTCGTGCAGCGTCACGACCACCGCCGCGCCGGCCGCCGCCTCGGCGCGCAGCAGGTCCAGCGTCAGAAGCTGGGCGTCGGGATCCAGTCCCGCCACCGGCTCGTCGGCGACCAGCAGCGGAGCGCGCGTGGCTAGCAATCTGGCCAGCAGCACACGAGCGCGCTCGCCGCCCGACATGTCGAGCACGCCGCGCTGGGCCAGATCGGCGACGCCCACCCGCTCCAGGCGCTCACGGGCGACGGCCAGGGCTTTGCTCGAGGGCAGGTCCGGCGCGCCGAGGGCTGCGACCTCCAGGGCCGGCAGGTTCCAGGCCAGGCGACGTTCCTGCGGCAGATAGCCGACCAGGCGGGCGCGTTCGACGGGGTTCAGGCCGCCGACTGGACGTCCGGCCAGTCGCGCCTGCCCCGTTTCCAATGGCATCAGCCCCAGCCCGGCCCGCAGCAGGCTGGTCTTGCCCGCACCATTGGGACCAACCACGCCCAGCACCTCGCCCGGCGCGACGCTCAGGGCCGCGCCGTCCAGCACCAGCGCCCTGCCGCGCCGGGCCCTGGCGTCCGCGATAGTCCAGCCCGCCGTCATGACCGCCAGCTCCGCGCCGCGCGCCAGGCCAGCAAGGCGAACACCGGCGCGCCGAACAGGGCTGTCACGACGCCCAGCTTCAGCTCCTGCTCGCTCGGGATCAGCCGGGCGGCCAGGTCGGCGGCGACCAGCAGCACCGCGCCCGCCAGGGCCGAGGGCCGCAGCAGCCGGCCTGGATCGTCGCGCACGGCGGCCCGCACCAGATGCGGCGCGGCCAGGCCGACGAAGCCGATCACCCCGGCCGCCGCGACCGAGGCCCCCGCGAGCAAGGCCGAACCCGCCACGGCCGCCACCCGCAGCCGCGCCATCGGCAGGCCGGACATCTGGGCCGCCTCCTCGCCCAGGGTCAGCATCCGCAGGCCCTGGGCGGCGTAGAGGCAGAGCCCCGCCCCGACCGCCATCGGCCCCGCCGCCCGCAGGATGTCGGTGAAGTCGCGGTTCTCGACCGAACCCATCAACCAGGCCAGCACCTCGGCGATGGCCACCGGTGACGGGGAGAGATTGAAGACCAGCGCCGTCAGGGCGCCGGCGAAGGCCGACAGGGCCACGCCGAACAGGATCAGCACCTCGGGCTCGCGGAACCGCGCCGCCAGGCCGACCACCACCGCGCCCGCCGCCAAAGCCCCGGCCAGGGCGGCCAACTCGATCGCGCCGGGAAACGCCGCCAAACCGCCGGCGATGGCCAGGGCGGCGCCCAGGCCCGCCGTGGCCGAGACGCCCAGCACCCCAGGCTCGGCCAGGGGATTACGCAGCAGCCCCTGCATCGTCGCCCCCGCCAGGCCCAGGCCCGCCCCGACCAGGGCGGCCATCAGCACTCGCGGCAGGCGGATGGTCCACAGCACCTCGGCGGGCGGCGAGGCCAGATCGGTCAGCGCCTGGCGGTATTGCACGGCGCTCAGCGCGCTTTCGCCCAGGCTGACTGCGACGGCGGCCGTGGCGATCAGCGCCAGCAGCAGGCAAAGCTCCAGGCGACGCGACCTCATCGCGCCGCCTCCGCCAGCGCCCGCGCCCCGTCGGCGGCGAACCAGGCCGAGCACCCCAGCATGGCCCCGGGCAGGGAGGCCACCACCCGACCTCGCGTCGCCTTGCGCAGCGCCGCGTGACGCCCCGGCCCCCAACGGTCGGCTCCGGCCCGGGTCAGGTCGAAGAAGCCCAACACCACCGCCTTCGGCGGCTTCAGCACCAGGCTCTCCAGGGGCGCGGGGGAGAAATAGGGCTGGGTCGCGGCGTTGGTGAAGCCCGCCGCTCGCAGCATGGCGTCGATCATAGTGTCGGGACCGGCCGTGTAGCCGCCCGGCGTCAGGTAGAAGGCGGCCTGTCCCCGGCCGGCGCCAGCCGCCTTCGCCAGGTCAGCGTCCATCCGCGCGAGCAAGGCCTCGCCCTCCGGCCCACGGTTCAACGCCCGGGCCACCCGGCGGACATTGGTCCGCACGCCTTCGAAGTTGGTGGCGTCGCCCAGGCTGATCGTGCGTACGCCGCGTCGGGCGAGAGCCGCCGTCAGCCGGGCGTCGCCGCCCCATTGACGCACCACGAGGTCGGGACGAGCGCCCAGCACCGCCTCCAGCGTTGTTCGTCGTTTCGGCAGGCCCGCGGCCCTGGCGCGAAGGAAGGAGTCCGGCGCGTTGGCCCGCGGTGACACGCCGACGATGGTCTCGCGCGCCGCGAGGGCCAGGACATATTGGTCGGCGCAGGAGTCCAGCGACATCACCCGCTCGGCGGCCATCCGGGCGGCGGCGGGCTCCGCGACCGCCGCCAGGCCGGCGACGAGGCCGGCGAGCAAGGCGGCGCGCATGGGGTCAGTCCGTGACCAGGCCGTGCAGCAGCCCGTCCAGCGTGACCTTCATCAGTTCTTCGCGCGGCGCCCAATTGCGGTCGGGCATGGTGATCAGCAGGGCCACCAGCCCGTGACAGGCCGCCCACAGCACCTGGGCCGCGCTCTCGCCCGACCCAGTGCGCAGTCGCCCGGCGGCGGCGATCTCGTGGATGGGGCCGCTGAACTCGGCGAAGCAGCGGTCGCCCAGTTCGGCGGTGGCGGCCTGTTTTTCCTTGGAGATCACGTCGCGCGATCCGCAGAACACCAGTTGGTAGGTATTGGGATTGTCGAGCGCGAACTTCATGTAGGCCTCGAGCATCAATCGCACCCGCGCCACGGCGTCGATCGGCCGATGGGCGATGTCGACGTTCACGGCCAGGAGCTGGCCGATCGCGTCGTCGCCGATCTCCAGCAGGATCTGGTCCTTGTCGCGGAAGTGCATGTAGAGGGCGGTCGAAGAGACCCCCACGGCGTCGGCGATCTTGCGGATGGTCGCCCCGGCGTAGCCTTCGGCGATGAAGATCCGTTCGGCCGCGGCCAGGATCTCTCCGCGACGCAGGTGACCGTCGCCTTTCGGCTTGCGGGCCGACTTGTGCGGCTTCTTCAACGCGAGCGTCACGATATGGCGTTCCCCTACCTCGTCCCCGGATCCGACACTAAACGGGAATCACCCAAACGTCGCAACTCCCGAGGATTTCCTCGAAACGCGTGTTTTTCCGTTTGACACTTTCAGGTTGAAGATTCGCTATCTGCTCGCTGGATCCGATTGTGCGCGGCAGGGGGCGATGGCGCGAGAAGAAAGAGACCAGCGGCGCGCGTCCGGCACGAAGCCGGGCGTCAAGCATCGGATCGACGGCGGGGAGGGCGGCCTCGTCCAGGCCGCCGCGCCGTTGCCCGACGGCGCCCATCGGCGCCTTTCGCGGGGCCAGGTGGCGGGGCTGATCGTCCTGTCGGTGCTGCTGCTGCTCCTGGCGACGTTGCGAACCCACGCCACGTGGGAAGCCCTCCACCTGCTGTTCTTCGTCGGTTTCATGGGCCATTCGGGGGTCAAGCTGGTCGCCGCCTTCACACCGCGAGCGCCGAGGGCCGAGGCGTGGCTGCCGGAAGAGGCCCTGCCCGCCTACACCATCATCGTTCCCCTCTATCGCGAGGCCGCGGTGGCGGCGGAGCTGGTCGCCAATCTCACCCGGCTGGACTATCCACGCGACCGCCTGCAGGTGCTGATCGCCTTGGAAGCCAACGATCACGAGACTCAGGCCGCCTTCGCGGCCCTGGACCTTCCGGCCGGCTTCCAGGTGCTGATCGCGCCGCCCGGCTCGCCGCAGACAAAGCCCCGAGCCTGCAACGTCGCCCTGGAGCGGGCGCGGGGCGACCTAGTGGTGATCTACGACGCCGAGGACGCGCCCCATCCCGGCCAGTTGCGCGAAGCCGCCGCGCGGTTCGCCCAGGACGACGCGAGCCTGGCCTGCCTACAGGCGCCGTTGCGGATCGAGCCGGACCCGCGGTTCCTGCCCGACCAGTTCGCTCTCGAATACGCCGTGCTGTTCGAGGTGTTCCTGCCGGCCCTGGCCCGCTGGGGCCTGGCCTTCCCGCTGGGCGGCACCAGCAATCATTTCCGAGCCGACGCCTTGCGCGCCGTCGAGGGATGGGATCCCTACAATGTCACCGAGGACGCCGACATCGGCTTTCGCCTGGCTGCCCGAGGCTACCGGCTGGACGTCATCACCCGCCCCACTTTCGAGACTTCCCCAGCCACGCTGAGGATCTGGACGCCGCAACGGGCGCGCTGGATCAAGGGCCACCTCCAGACCTTGGCCGTCCATGCCCGCGGGCCGGCGGTACGCACCCCGCGGGGGGCCGTCGCCCTGGTCCTGACCCTCGCCCTGCCGCTCGCCTCGTCCCACCTGCACGGTCCGCTGTTCATCTGGCTCCTGTTGCAGTCGGCTGGATCGCGGCTGGATCTTTGGGCGGCCGTGCCGGCCATGGACTGGATGCTGGTGTTCTTCGGCTGGACCTGTATCGCGATCGCCGGAGCCGAGGCCCAGCGGCGGGCGGGGCATCGGCAAAGGCCCCTGCCGCTGCTGGGCGCAATCTTCTACTGGCCGCTGCAGAGCCTGGCCGCGGCCAAGGCGCTTGGCCAGTTCATCGTCGCGCCGTTCCATTGGGACAAGACCCCGCACACGCCCCGCGCCGCCAATCCTTTGCTGCCCCGCCTGCTGGCGCGGACTGGACGGGCCTTGCCCTGAGCGCGTATTGGCGGGTCATGGATCCGACCATCGCCGCCGCCCCGCTCGTCATGCGCACCACCGGCTGGGCCGACTACGCCCTGCTGGACAGCGGCCATGGCCGGAAGCTGGAACGTTACGGCCGCTACACCGTGGTGCGCCCCGAGCCGCAGTGCTTCTGGGCCCCGCGCCTGGACCAAAAGGTCTGGGACAGCGCCGACGCCGTCTTCGATCCGTCAGACGAAGACGAGGCCGGCCGCTGGCGCTTCAAGGGCAAGCCGCTCGAGAAGTTCGACCTGGCCTGGGGCGAGACCAGGTTCCACGGCCAGTTCACTCCGTTCCGCCACCTGGCTTTCTTCCCCGAACAGGCCGCCAACTGGGCCTGGCAGGACGCCCGGGTCCGCGCCGTCAAGGGCCGCCAGCCCAAGGTGCTGAACCTGTTCGGCTATACTGGCGTCGCCAGCCTGGTCTGCGCCGCCGCCGGCGCGGCCGTCACCCATGTGGACGCCAGCAAGAAGTCGGTCGGCTTCGCCCGCGAGAACGCCGCCTTCGCCGGCCTGGCCGACAGGCCGATCCGCTGGATCGTCGAGGACGCCCGCCGCTTCGTGGCCCGCGAGGTGCGCCGCGGCTCCCAGTACGACGGGATCATCCTGGACCCGCCGAAGTTCGGCCGCGGCGCCGACGGCGAGGTCTGGCGCCTGTTCGAGGACCTGGCCGAGCTGACCCATAACTGCGCTCAAATCCTAGCGCCCGACGCCTCGTTCCTGCTGATGAACGCCTACGCTGCCCGGGTCTCGGGCGCGGCGATGTCGGGCCTGCTGGCCCAGGAGCTGAAGGGGCGCAGCGGGGTGATCGACTGGGGCGAGCTGTCGCTGGTCGAGGAGAAGGGCGACCGCCAGATCGGCCTGTCGTTCTTCGCCCGCTGGGCCTCGGAGTGACGCGATGAACGCCCCCCATGCGCCCAAGACCGTCACCTCGCTGTCGAACGCCACCGTCAAGGCCGTCCGCGCCCTGCATATGCGCAAAGAGCGCGAGGAGAGCGGCCTGTTCCTGGCCGAGGGCCTGAAGATCGTCATCGAGGCGATCGACTGCGGCCACGCCCCCAGGATCCTGATGTACGGCCGCGACGCCGCCGACCATCCGATGCTGCAGAAGGCCAGCCAGGCCTGCCTGAAGGCCGGCGGCGAGGTCATCGAGGTCAATCGCGAGATCCTCGAAAAGGTCTCGCGGCGCGACAATCCCCAGGCCGTGGTCGGGGTCTTCAAGCAGGTTTATGCGTCGCTCAGCGCCATCGTGCCCGAGAGCGCCCCGTGCTGGGTGGCCATGCAGGCCGTGCGCGACCCGGGCAACCTGGGCACAGTGATCCGCACCGCCGACGCGGCCGGCTGCGGCGGGGTGATCCTGGTCGGCGACTGCGTGGACCCCTATTCGGTCGAGGGCGTGCGGGCCACCATGGGCTCGATCTTCGCGGTCAAGATCGCCAAGGCCTCGGTGGCCGAGTTCCTGGCCTGGCGCGAGTCCTGGCCGGGCTCGGTGGTCGGCACCCTGCTGACCGCCACGGTCGACCACCGGAGCGCCGACTATGTGAAGCCGTCGCTGATCCTGATGGGCAACGAGCAGCAGGGCCTGCCGCCCGAACTGGCCGCGGCTTGCGACGTCAACGTCAAGATCCCGATGCGCGGCCGGGCCGACAGCCTGAACCTGTCGGTGGCCACCGGGATCATGATCTATACGGTGACCGGTTGAGACCGCCGGCTGGGACAGGCGCCTTTGGCCTGTCCCTCGTCCGGACGGCTACTTGATCCGCGTCCACTTCTCGGTCTTGCACAGCGGGGCCACGATGCAGCCCTTCAGCTTCAACTCGTTGGCCGAGAGCAGGGTGATCGTCCCCGAATAGGTGCCGCCGTCGGCGGCGTTGTAGACCTTGCCGCCAGTCCACTTGGTCGGGCCGCCGGTGAAGTCGTACAGCATCTGCATGTTCTTCAGCGGCCGGTTGCGCAGGGACGCGTCCTTGTTCTTCTCGTCCTTGACCGACGGGTCGCTCTTGATGTGGTTCGAGCTGACCAGCTTGCCGCACAGGCTGTTGCCGCAATGGCTGATTTCGACCTGGCCGCCGTTGGTCTGGGTCTGCCACAGGCCCGTGACGTCCTGGGCGAAGGCGGGGGCGGCGAGACCCGCCGAGGAAAGGGCGAAAGCGGCGGCGAGGATAGGCAGTTTCATGGGGTCTTCTCCCGGTTTGTTGTCCCCTTTCTAACGCGCGTTCGTCTGAACCGGCCATGAATTGATGGCCAAGTTCGAACAAGGCTCGCCCTATCCCCCCACCATCTCCAGCCATTCATCCTCGGTCATCACCTCGACGCCCAGCTCGGTGGCGGTCTTCAGCTTCGAGCCGGCGCCCGGGCCCGCCACCACCAGGTCGGTCTTCCTGGACACCGACGAGGCGACCTTGGCGCCCAGGGCCTCGGCCTGGGCCTTGGCCTCGTCGCGGGTCATCTTCTCCAGCGAACCGGTGAAGACGATGGTCTTGCCCGCCACGGCGGTGTCGGTCTTGGGTTTGGCGACCGGCTGGATGTCCAGCTCGGCGACCAGGTTTCGAACCTTTTCCCGGTTGTGTTCCTCGGCGAAGAACCGGGCGATCGACTGGGCGGCCACCGGGCCGATCCCGTCGATGGCCGCCATCTGCAGATAGTCCTCGCCCGGCGCGCCCTGCCCCGCCTGGGCCAGGGCCTGGGCGAAGGCGTCCCAGTCGCCGTAGCGCTGCGCCAGGGCCGCCCGGGCCGGCTTGTTCAGCCTGGGCACGGCGTGGCCGATCTTGACCTCAAGGCTGTCGGCCTCCGGCCACGGATCGGCCTTCAGACCGCCCTTGCCGGCCTCGACCAGTTCGTCGCGGGCCTTGGGACCAACCCCGGCCGCGCCGGCCAGCTCCAGATAGACCGCTCCCGGCAGCTGCGCCGCCGCCCGCTCGGCCGCGGCCTGCAGGTCCTCGAAGCGATCGAAGTTGCGGGCCAGCACCGTCGAGGTCGTCTCGCCGATGTCGCGCATGCCCAGGCCGTAGATCACCCGGTCCAGGCCGATGGTGCGCCGCGCTTCGATGCCCTTGACCAGGTTGGCGACCGAGGTCTCGCCGTAGCCGTCCCACGCCCGAAGCTCGGCCAGCTTCTCTTCGTCGCGGGCCAGCTTGAAGATGTCGGCCGGTTCCTTGATCCAGCCGGCCTCGAAGAAGGCCGCCAGCTGCTTTTCGCCCAGGCCCTCGATGTCGAAGGCGCGACGGGAGACGAAGTGGCGCAGGTGCTCGATGCGCTGGAACGGACAGGCGAACTCGCCCGTGCAGCGGCGCACCACCGACTCCGTCCCGGACGCATTGACCTCGCGGGCCAGCGGCGTCTTCAGCGGGCACGGGCATTCATGCGGAAACTGATAGGGTTCCGGCGGCGGGCTGGGCCGCTCTTCCAGGGCCACCTGGACGATCTGCGGGATGACGTCGCCGGCGCGCTGGATCACCACGGTGTCGCCCACACGGACGTCCAGGCGCTCGATCTCGTCGGCGTTGTGCAGGGTGGCGTTGGTCACCGAGACCCCGCCGACGGTCACGGGCTTGAGCCGCGCCACCGGGGTGATCGCGCCGGTGCGGCCCACCTGCAGGTCGATGGCCTCCAGGATCGTGCGGGCCTGCTGGGCCGGGAACTTGCGGGCGATGGCCCAGCGCGGCGAGCGCGACACGAAACCCAGGCGGCGCTGCTGCTCCAGGTCGTCGACCTTGTAGACCACCCCGTCGATGTCGAACGGCAGCTTGGGCCGCAGCACCTCGAACTCGGCATAGGCCTCGAGCAGGCCCTGGGCGTCCTGCACCCGCCGGGCCGGCGGGGCGGTGGTGACGAAGCCCCACGCGTGCAGCTTTTCCAGCGCCTCCCACTGTCCGGCCGCGAACGGGCCGCTGGCCAGGCCCCAGGCATAGGCGAAGAACCGCAGCGGCCGCTGGGCGCTGATCTTCGGGTCGATCTGGCGCAGCGAGCCGGCGGCGAAGTTGCGCGGATTGGCGTAGGTGCGCTGGCCGGCTTCCAGCGCGGCGGCGTTGAAGGCCGCGAAGGCCTCCAGCTCGACATAGACCTCGCCGCGGATCTCGATCACGTCCGGCCAGCCGGTTCCTTTCAGCCTGTGGGGGATGTCGGCGATGGTGCGCAGGTTGGCGGTGACGTCCTCGCCGACCTTGCCGTCGCCCCGGGTCGCACCCTGGACCAGAACGCCCTTCTCGTAGCGCAGCGAGGCCGACAGGCCGTCGATCTTCGGCTCGGCGGTGTAGAACACCGGCTCGGTCGTCAGCCGCAGGAACCGGCGGATGCGGGCGTCGAACTCGGTCGCCTCGTCGTTGGAAAAGGCGTTGTCCAGGCTCAGCATCGGCACGCCGTGCTCAACGGCCGAGAACTGTTCGGCCCGCGCCGCCCCCACCCGCATCGACGGCGAGTTCTCGCGGATCAGCTCGGGAAACCGGGCCTCGATGTCGAGGTTGCGGCGCTTGAGGGCGTCGTACTCGGCGTCGCTGATCGTCGGGGCGTCCTGCTGGTGATAGCGCAGGTCGTGCGCCGCCAGCTCATCGGCCAGCCACGCCAGCTCGGCATCGGCTTGGTCCTTGGTGAGGTCGGCGACGGCGATCTGGGACACGGGGCGAATCCGGAGGCTGGAGGACGGCCGGGAGATTAGCGGGGGCCGGCCGGTCCGGGGAGGCGTTTTGTGCCGGTCCGGCGCCGGCCACTTGCCCCCTCCGGCCCTCCGGGCCACCTCCCCCAGAGGGGGAGGATCTAATCGCGCTAGATGCTCCCCCTCTGGGGGAGCTGTCGCGTAGCGACTGAAGGGGTCTTCGGCGGACACAGCTTCGCACTCACGCGCCGAAGCTGCGATCGGATGGGAAGGGTGCGAAGCGCCCGGGCCTCGCCCGGAGTAGCTTTGATGTTTGTACCGTTTCGACGAAGTTCGAGCGCTTCGCGTGGAGCCGTTATCCGGAAGCCTTCGGGTCGCGGATTTTTAACCCGCTCCGATGGAGGCCCCCGACGGGCAGGACGTTGGCGCGTCCTGGACCGCCCGGGCGATTTCAGCCCGGGCCTGCTGTCCTTATCCGCCTATCCGGGCGCCGAAGCTTCGTCGCGACTGAGGCGAACCTGCTCCGAACCGACCTGGACGCTTCCGAAGAAGCACGGCGGACAGGGCCTTCCCGCTCGTCCACCCCCGAAAGCCGCATCGGTCGCCGTACGTGCGCCCTCCCCGTGCTTCTAGGTGAGATCAGGATACGGGTGGTTTGAAGGGGTGAGGATCAAATCAGGTCGAGAAAGTTCAAGGCGTTGAAATCCTGAGACTCTGTCCGCTATCCACCGAGCATAAGCCGCCGGGGACGTGCACTCACGGCGAAGCGTCGCGGATCGATCCGCGACCTTCGGGGTGAGCGCATGTCCCCCAACGCCATCCACGGCGTCGTGAGACCTCAGCGCCGGACTCAGCGGATCCGTAGGGGACACGCACTCACAACCGGCGCCCTGCAAACCGGCCGGCGTCTTGCCGTGAGAGCGCGTCCCCGGCAGTGAGTCCATACGGCTTGTCGCCTCCAAAGGATCGCCCTACCTCAGGTTCAGCAAAGGGAGTCGTCGCATGCGTCCGTGGATCTCCAGCCTCGCCGTCGCCGCCAGCCTGGTCCTGGCCTCGCCCGGCCTCGCCGCGCCGCCCCCAGCAAGCCCAGCGCCCGCAGCCATCGCCGCCGCGCCCGACGCGGCCCTCGACGCGCCCATGGCCGCCCGGCTGGACAAGGTGGTCGACACCGCCCTGGCCGAGCACCGGCTGGTCGGGACCGTGGTGCTGGTCGCCCGCGACGGCAAGCTGGTCTACCACCGCGCCGCCGGCCTGGCCGACCGCGAGTCCGGCCGTCGAATGCGCGAGGACGCCGTCTTCCGCTTCTCCTCGGTGACCAAGCCGTTCGTCAGCGTGGCGGTGATGAAGCTGGTCGAGGACGGCAAGCTGCGGCTCGACGATCCCGTGACCCGGTGGCTGCCGGACTTCAAGCCGAAGCTGGCCGACGGAACCGCGCCGGTCATCACCCTGCGCCAGCTGCTGAACCACACCAGCGGCCTGACCTACGGCCTGGCCGAGGCGCCGTCGCACCCCTACCACCGGCTGGGCGTGTCTGACGGCATCGACCTGTCGGGGATCAGCCTGGACGAGAACATCCGCCGCCTGGGCCAGGCGCCCCTGGCCTTCCCGCCCGGCTCGCGGTGGCGCTATTCGCTGGCCATCGACGTGCTGGGCGCGGTGGTCGAGAAGGCGACGGGCAAGCCCCTGCCCCAGGTCGTGGCCGAGACCGTCACGACGCCGCTGGGCCTGGCCGACGCCGGCTTCGTCGCCCGCGACCCGGCCCGGCTGGCGACGCCCTATGTCAACGCCCAGCCCGAGCCGACCCGGATGACCGACAACCAGGACGTGCCGCTGGGGCCCACGGCGGTGCGCTTCGCGCCGAGCCGGGCCACGGACAAGACCGCCTTCCCGTCCGGCGGCGCGGGCATGGTCGGCACGGCCGGCGACGTGTTGGCCCTGCTGGAGACCGTCCGCAAGGGCGGCGCCCCGATCCTGAAGGCCTCGACGGTCGCGCAGATGATGAAGGACCAGGTCGGACCGCAGGCGGCGACCCAAGGTCCCGGCTGGGGCTTCGGCTATGGCTGGGCGGTGCTGGACGACCCCGCCGTCGCCAAGACCCCGCAGGCGGCCGGCACGATCGCCTGGGGCGGGGTCTACGGCCACAACTGGTTCGTCGACGCCAAGGCCGGCCTGACCGTGGTGATCATGACCAACACCGCGTTCGAGGGGATGAACGGCCCCTTCACCACCCAGGTCCGCGACGCCGTCTACGGCCGCTGATCGGGCCCTTGAGCGAACCGCGTTCGCACATGGACCCATTTTGACCGCATCAGCGTCCAGCCGACGCCCCATTGTCGCGTCAGCGTAACAGAACGTCGGGGGACGTTTCGACAGATGGGAAACCGCATGCGTTCATTTCTGACCCTCGGCGCCGCCGCCGTAGCCCTCGCCATCGCCGCCCCGGCCCTGGCCCAGACCACGACTCCGACCGCCCCGGCTCAGGACCCGGCCGCGGCTGCCCCCGCCCAGGATTCCACCACGGCCGCGACCGGAACCTCGGCCCCCACCTCCGCGACCGCCACTGCTCCGGTGACGGCTGGCCAACCGGTGAAGGACAATTCCGGCGCGGTCATCGGCTCGGTCGCCGAGGTCAAGCCGGACGCCACCGGCAAGGCGATGGCCACCATCAAGATGGACGACAAGACCTTCGCCGTCGACGTCGCCAACCTGGCCGTCCGCGACGGCGCCACCCTGATCAACGCCAGCAAGGCCGAGATCGAAGGCATGCTGGGCGGCGCGAAGAAGACCCAATAGCTGGTCTTCCCTCCCCTTCATGGGGAGGGTGGCCCTGGCGGAGCCAGGGTCGGGTGGGGTTTTCTGACTCGGCAGGCCCCACCCACCAGCTTCGCTGGTCCCCCTCCCCATAAAGGGGAGGGAAATCTTCTAGATCAGCCTACCGCCTCCAGCCGCGCCAACGCCGCTTCCAGCTTGGCCTTGGCGGCCTCCGCCTCGGCCAGGCGCTCGCGGTTCTCCTCGACGACCTCTTCCTTGGCGCGGGCCAGGAAGTCGGGGTTGCTCAGCTTCTTGCCGGTCTTCTCGATCTCGCCGACATGGCCGGCGATCTCCTTGGCCAGGCGAGCCTTCTCGGCCGTCAGGTCAATGAACTCGGCGATAGCCAGGGCGCCGGTCGCCTCGCCCAGCACGATCGGGACCGAACCCGCCGGGGCCGTCTCGGCCTCGCGGGCGCTGTCCAGGCGGGCCAGGCTCAGCAGCAGGTCGCGGTGCCGGGCCAAGCGCGCCTTGGTCTCGGGACCGGCCCCGATCACCGACAGCGGCGGCTTGGCGCCGGGCGGCACGTTCATCTCGGCGCGGATCGAGCGGATCTCGCCGACCGTCTCGACCAGCCAGCCGATCTCGGCCTCCGCGTCGGCGTCGATCCAGGCATCCGGAAGCTCGGGCCACTTCTCGACGATCAGCATGCCCTGGCGGGGCGCGCCGAACTCGGCGGTCTTGTCCCACAGCTCCTCGGTGATGAACGGCATGACCGGGTGCAGCAGCTTGAGGATCACGTCCAGCGCCCAGGCGGCCGTGGCGCGGGTCTCGGCCTTGGCCTCGGAGTCGTCGCCGTTGAGGATCGGCTTGGCCAACTCGACGTACCAGTCGCAGAACACGTTCCAGATGAACTTGTAGAGCGCGTCGGCGGCGTCGCTGAAGGCCGGAGCCTCAAGCGCGCGCGTCACCTCGGCGGCGGTCTTGACCGTCTCGCCGCGGATCCACTTGTTGATCGGCTGCCGGACCGTGGACGGGTCGAAGCCCTCGACGCGGACGCACTCGTTCATCTGGGCGAAGCGCGAGGCGTTCCACAGCTTGGTGCCGAAGTTGCGGTAGCCCTCGATGCGCTGCTTGCTGAGCTTGATGTCGCGGGCCTGGCCCGACATCGCCGTCATGGTGAAGCGCACCGCGTCGCAGCCCAGCTCGTCGATCAGGACCAGCGGGTCCATCACGTTGCCCTTGGACTTGCTCATCTTGGCGCCCTTCTCGTCGCGGACGAGGGCGTTGATGAACACCTGCTTGAACGGGACTTCGCCCATGAAGTGGATGCCCATCATCATCATCCGGGCCACCCAGAAGAAGATGATGTCGAAGCCGGTGACCAGGGTGCTGGTGGGGTAGAACTTGGCCAGGTCCTGCGTCTTCTCCGGCCAGCCCAGGGTCGAGAACGGCCACAGGGCCGAGCTGAACCAGGTGTCGAGCACGTCCTCGTCGCGGTAGATGTAGACGACACGCTCGCCATTCGCGCTCGAAGTGGGGAACATCTTAAGCCAAGCGTCGAAGTTCTCAGCAACCTGAACTTCGCAGCCATAGTGGTTGCGCGCTTCTTGCAGCGCCTCAGCTTCATCTTCAGCAACAAAAATATCGCGGTCCGTCAGTGAGCTTGAGGCGCTGAGGGTCGGCGAAACTTCAGCATTCTCCAAAACTATCCGACCGGCCTCAAGCTTCGGCCCGAACCACGCCGGGATGCGATGCCCCCACCACAGCTGGCGCGAGACGCACCAGGGCTCGATGTTGCGCAGCCACTCGAAATAGGTCTTTTCCCAGTGCTTCGGTTCGAAGACCGTCGCCCCCTCCTCCACCGCCTTCAGGGCGGGCTGGGCCAGGGTCTTGGCGTCGACGTACCACTGGTCGGTCAGATAGGGCTCGATGACCACGCCCGAGCGGTCGCCGTGCGGGACCATGTGGCGGGTCTTCTCGATCTCGCGCAGCCAGCCGTCTTCCTCGGCCTTGGCGACGATCGCCTTGCGGGCGGCGAAACGGTCCAGGCCGCGATAGGCCTCGGGGACCTCGTCGTTCAGCCGGGCGTCCGGCGTCAGGATGTTGATCGCCGGCAGGCCGTGGCGCTTGCCGACGCCGAAGTCGTTGAAGTCGTGGGCCGGGGTGATCTTGACCGCGCCCGAGCCCTTGGTCGGGTCGGCGTAGTCGTCGGCGACGATCGGGATGCGGCGGCCGACGATCGGCAGGACCACGTCCTTGCCGACCAGGTCCTTGTAGCGTTCGTCCGACGGATGGACGGCCACGGCGGTGTCGCCCAGCATCGTCTCCGGACGCGTGGTGGCCACGACGATGAAGTCGCGGGTCTCGAATTCCGTCGCCTTGCCCTCGTCGTCGAAGGCGACCGGGTATTGGAAGGTCACGCCGTCAGCCAGCGGATAGGCGAAGTGCCAGTAGTGGCCGTCGACCTCCTTCTGCTCGACCTCGAGGTCGGAGATGGCGGTCTGGAACTGCGGGTCCCAGTTGACCAATCTTTTGTCACGATACAGCAGGTTCTGCTTGTAGAGCTGGACGAACACCTTGCGGACGGCGGCCGAGAGGCCCTCGTCCAGGGTGAAGCGTTCGCGCGACCAGTCGCAGCTGGCGCCCAGGCGGCGCAGCTGGTTGGTGATCGCCCCGCCGCTTTCGGCCTTCCATTCCCAGACCTTGTCGACGAAGGCCTCGCGGCCCATCTCGCGACGGCCGATATTGCCGGCGGCGGCCAGCTGGCGCTCGACGACCATCTGGGTGGCGATGCCGGCGTGGTCGGTGCCCGGCAGCCATAGGGCCGACTTGCCGCGCATGCGGTGGAAGCGGGTCAGCACGTCCTGCAGCGTGTTGTTCAGCGCGTGGCCGATGTGCAGCGAGCCGGTGACGTTGGGCGGCGGGATGACGATCGTGAACGCCTCGGCGCCCGGCGCCTCGCTGGGCTTGAAGGCCCCGGAGGCCTCCCAGGCGGCGTACAGGCGGGGTTCGACGGATTTGGGATCGAAGGTCTTTTCAAGCATGGCGCGGTGGGTATGCCATCTGCGGCCGCCGGGCGAAACCTTGGGCCTTGGTTCAATGGGGATTTCAGGACGGAAAAAGGCGGCCGCCGCAGCGACCGCCTTTGAATTTTCGTGCGTCGCCGCCCGGGAGGCGGGGACGCGCCGTTATACGCTGCGACCGCGGGCGATGCGGTGGACTTCTTCCTCGACCTTGGTCTCGACGATGCGCGGCAGGTTCTGGTCCAGCCACTCCTTGAGCAGCGGGCGCAGCAGTTCGCGCACGACATCCTCCAGGGTGCGGCCGTCCTTGGGCATCAGCAGGGCCGAGCTGAGGCTGCCGAAGGCGCTGGCGGCCAGGCCGGCGGCGTGGTCGCCCACCAGGTTGTCGGCCACCTCGTCGCGCGAGAACGCCGGCGCGGGGGCCGGTTCGGGCGGCGGAGCCGGCGCCGGGGCGGGCTCCGGCTCGGGCTCAGGCGAATAGACGTCGATATCGCCCAGGCTCTCGACCGGCGCGGGAGGCTCGATCGGATCGGTCAGCTCCAGTACGTCGTCCTCGGCCGGGGCCTCCTCGATGGGCGCGGGCTCCGGTTCGGGCGCCGCGGCGGCCTCCGCCGGCGCGTCATCTTCCGAGATGATGCGTCGGATGGAGGCGAGGATCTCCTCCATCGTCGGTTCTTGCGGGCTCTGGTCGGACATGTGTGGGGCCGTCTCGAAGAGGGTACGAATCCTGGAGCGCCCTGACAGGCGCCTACCAGGATGGTGCAGACTTGCGCCGGTTAAGCAAGCTCAAGCATCGCCGACGCTTCAATTCGCCCTACTTGCCGGGCGCCGTCGTCGAGGCGCGGGGCGCGGCCTTGACCGCCGTCGACGGCCCGCCGACCTTGTCGACCGCCCGCACCACGGGCTCCCAGGGCACCCAGCCAAAGGCGTGGTTGACCTTGTTGTACGACTTGACCGGATCGTAGCGCTCGAGCTCGGGGGCCAGGTTGGCGACGTTCAGCACCCCCATGGCCTGCAGCACGCTGGCGCTGGCCACGTATTCGTCGCGGCGGGCCACCACCAGGGCGACCTCGGCGTTGGCCAGTTCCAGCTGGGCGTTCAGCACGTCCAGGGTGGTGCGCAGGCCGACCTGCTGCTCCTGGCGCACGCCCTCGAAGGCGATCTTGGTGGCCCGGACCTGCTCCTCGTTCGAGACGAGGTTGGCGCGCGAGGCCAGCAGGTTGTTCCATGCGGTCGAGATCTGCTGCAGCGCCTGGCGCTGGGCGCCCTCGACCGCGATGCGGGCCGCGTTCTCGCGCTCCTTGGCCGCGCGGACCTGCGAGGCGTTCAGGCCGCCGGTGAACAGCGGCACCGACGCGGTGATCGAGCCGCTGACCGCGCGATCGTAGTCGCCGTACTGGCGGCCGGCGCTGTTGATCTCGCTGGCGTCCCAGCCCAGGCCCGCCCGGGCCGAGACCGTGGGACGATAGACGGCCTTGGCGGCGGCGACGCGGGCGGCGGCGGCCTGCTCGGCGTAGCGGGCGGCCTGGATCGACGGATTGTTCTTGTCGACCAGGTCGAAGGCCTGCTCGACGCTGGCGGGCAGCAGGGCGGCCAGGGACGGCTCGGGGGCCAGGTCGGTCGGGTTCTGGCCGACCACGGCGGCGTAGGCCGCCCGGCTGGCGGCCAGGATGGCCTGCGCCGAGGACAGGCTGGCCTGGGCCGCGGCCAGGCGGGCCTCGGACTGGGCCACGTCGGTGCGGGTGATCTCGCCGACCTCGAAGCGCGCCTTGGATTCCTCCAGCTGGCGGGTCAGGACGGTGACGTTCTCCTGGGCGATGCGCAGGCGTTCCTGGTCGCGCCGGACGTCGACATAGCTCTGGATGACGCTGCCCAGCACCGACTGCTCGACGCTGCGCAGGTCCTCGCGGCCGGCCAGTACGTCGGCCTCGGCGGCCGACAGGTTGGCGCTGGCCCGGCCGCCCGTATAGAGCGCCTGGCCCAGGCTGAGCGAGGCGCCGCTGCCGGCGGAGTCGGCGTGGTCGCGATTGGGTACCTGGACGATCTGGCCGCCGACCACCGCGGCGCTGGTGCCGGGATTGGCCAGTTCAGTGTGGGTGCCGCTGATGCTGGCCGAACCGGTCACGCTGGGCCGGAACGCCGTCTTGGCCTGGACCACGCCCTCGTCGGTGAACCGCTGGTTGGCGCGCTGGCCTTGCAGGGTGGGGTTGGTCTGATAGGCCAGGGCCAGGGCGTCGGCGAGGGTTTCGGCGTGCGCGACGGAAGCAAGGCCCGCCATCAGGCCCACGCTGCAAGCGGCGGCCAATAAAGCGGCCCGACGGCTATTCGACATCCACTTCATTCCCCTCGAAACCTTCGCCAGACTGGCGCGACGCCCGCACCCACTATGATTGGCTGTAGGGCGCGAGACCAGAGGCGGCTAGTTAAGCTTTTTTCACGCAAACGTTGCGCTCCGGCTTTCTGGACCCAAGTCGTCAGAACGCAAAGCCTTGTTCGACCGCGAAGCCGGCCAGCATCGGCGGGGTGGCGTCGAAGACCGCGCGACGGCCCAGGCCGTCCTCGGCCCGGACATAGATCACGGCGCGACCGACCGGCCCCTCGCGTTCGATCACCGCCAGCCGCCCGCCCTGGGCCAGGGACTTGGTCCAACTGGCCGGAGCCCGCGGCACGGCGCCCTCGCAGATGATCACGTCATAGCCCGAGCCCGACACGGCGGTCAGGTCGTCGCCGTCCAGCCGGGTGACGGCGAGACCCATCTGCTCGAGCACGGCGGCGGCGTAAGGCGCGGCGATGGCCAGGGCCTTGTCGCCTTCGCGCGGACGCAGGTGCTGCAGCAGCTTACCCACGTCGCGCGGGCGCAGCAGCCAGCGGCCGGGGGCGTATTCGACGTCGGCGTCGGCATAGGCCAGATAGCCCTTGCCGGCCGGCACGAGGGCCTCGCGCGGCACGACCCGCAGGGCGTCCTGCAGGGGCAGGTCGGTGACGTCGGCCGTGCGGATCTGGCTTTCGACCATGTTCAGGCGCGCGGCGGCGAAATCGGAGCTCATGGAATCCCTCGAAGGGCTGGAATTTTCAGCCCGCTTATAGGTCCGGCGCTCGGCTCTAGGCAATCGAGGGTTTGCAGTAACCTGGCCGTAGCATGCGCGGCGCCCCAACGCCCATCAGCGGCTACCAGCGCCGAAAACCCGCCGCCCGCGCGGCGAAGGCGTCGGCGTCTTCGTGGCCGTCCCAGTCGGCGATGGCCGGGGCCAGGGAGGCGGCTTCCAGCAGCTGGCGCTGGGCGTCCTTGTAGCGGGCGGTGCGGGCGTAGCGGGCGGTGTCCAGGATCATCGCCCGCAGCAGCAGGGTGGCGGCCAGCGGGTGGCGGCCCTCGATGGCGCGGGCGGCCGGCTCCAGCAGCTCCGGCCGGTCGCCGTCCAGGTCGGCGGACCGGCGCAACACCAGCCGCGCCGCGCGGTCCCAGGCCGGCCAGCGGATCAGGAAATCCAGCGCCGCGTGGACGTCGTGGAAATCCTCGGCATGGGTCAGGGCCCTCTCCTCGGCCTCGACGTCGTCGAAGTCGGGCAGGCGCTTGAGATGGTCGCGCAGGCGTTCGATCGACAGGCCGCGCTCGAAGCTTGTCCAGCGCATCTCCTGGGCCAGGGCGCCTTGCCCGCGCGCCTCCAGCACCTCGATATAGGCGTCCTCCCAGTCCAGGGCGCCGGGGCCGGGCAGGGTCGGCCGACCAAGCACCGTCCCGACCAGCTGGGTGAACGAGCCGGGCGTCGAGCGGTCCAGCGCCGCCACCGCCTCGTCCAGCCGGCCCGCCGCCGCCAGCCGCCGGGCGATCTGCGCCCCGATCGGGGGCAGCACGGCCTGGGAGTCGGTGAACTGGGCGATATAGCCGTCGACGTCGCCCTGGGCGTCGGCCAGCACCTGGACGGCGGCCTTTAGAGCGCCGCTGACCCGCTTCTGCGAAGCCATGGTCGTCTCGACCCGGGCCCGCAAGGCCGCCACGCCCTCGGCGCCCAGGGCCGGCAGGGCGTTCTTCAAGGCTCGCGGCCCCAAACCCGCCCGGCCGTGCAGCAGCAGGTCCAGAAGCTGGTCGCCCAAGGCGCGCGGATCGGGCAAGGCCAGGGGCGCGATCGCCGCCACGTCGTCGACCGCCAGGTCGAACACCGCCTCGATCTCGCCCTTGGCGTCGGCGGTGCGGTGCGACACCCCCTCGGCCAGGCCCAGGAACCGCAGCATCATCGGCAAGGCCAGGGTCGGGTCCAGCTCAGCCAGCCGTCCGGCGATCAGGGCGCGCTGCATGTCGAGTTCGCGGACGAACTCCTTGTGCTTGCGCCAGTGGATGCGAGCCCGGCTGTCGGCGACGGCGTCCAGGCGCTTGGCCAGCTCGGCGGCCAGATCCTCCGGGCCGATCTCGCCGGCCAGTTCCAGGCGCAGGCGCCGCTTGATCTGGGCATGGCCCTCGGCGACGTCGATCAGCAGGTCGGCCAGCCGCTCGGCGCCCAGAGCGGCCAGGTTGGCCGTGGTCAGGGTCTTCTTCGAGCCTGTACGCTTCACTGTCGCCAGCGGAGTTCTCCCGTCGCTTCCAACCCGGGCGCTTCCGCCCGGCGCGGCCGAGTCGCCGCGTCCGTCGCCCCTGCTTTAGCACGACCGCCCGACGGCGACCGAACCGCCGCCTTTCGTCCGAGAGCGCGGCCTGTGCGGCGCCTGAGCAACAGATGACAAACGCCAGGGGTTTCAACGGGCTCCGCCTGGAACGCGAGGTCGTCGGGCGTGTTGAGTCGCCGTTCAGAGGACCCGCGACATGGCCAGGGATTGGGCGAGATCGGGCGCGGCGGCCATCGTCTTGGCCGCCCTGGCTTCCGGCGCGCCGGCCCTGGCCCAGAGCGGCGCTTCGGGCGGCGCTTCCGAGAGCGCCCTCGCCCAGACCTGCCGCGCCCCCGCGCCCGTCGCCGGAACGACCGTCAGCGGGCCGGTCCTGCACGTCATCGACGGCCGCACGCTCTGCATCGCCCAGGGGCCAACTCCCGAACGCTGGATTCCGCTGCGGGTCTCGCCGACCCTGGCCGCCCTGCCCGCTGACCGCGAGCGGCTGATGGCGGCGGCCTTCTCCCGGTCCCTGACCTGCCGCGTCACCGGCGGCGGCCCGGTCAGGTTCGCGACCTGCACCCTGGCCGGCCGGCCGCTGGACGCAGTGCTGACCGAACCCGCGACCATCACCCAGGCCAAGAGTTGGCGCTGAGCTTCGGCCCGGGATGAACGGGTCTTCCGATCAAGCCGAGCGCTTGAAAGGCGCGGCTGGACAATGGGTTCTCAGGAACTCCTCGTGGCTGGGCAGGGTGGCCACGAAGTCGGCCAGCATGGGGGCGGACTTGTCCATCAGGTTCATGATCACGCTCAGCGGGATGCGGTCGACCAGCTGCTGGTAGCGGTCGGGCCGCACGCCCATGCCTTCCATCACCGACTGCCAGCTGGGCGCGCGGAACATGTCGTCGACGCCGTCGCGCAGCACGCCGGCCGCCTTGAACAGGGCGATCCGCTCCCGCAGGCTCTCGGGCGGGACCACCTGCTGATAGTCGCGCCAGAACGGCGTGTCGTCGCGCCTAGTGGTCACGTAGTGCAGGACGATGAAGTCGCGGATCTCCTCGTAGTCGGCGACCATCCGGCGATTGTACTCGGCCGCCAGGACCGGGTCGGCGTCCATGTCGGGCATGAACCGCAGCAGGTAGTCCATGCCCTTGTAGATCAGGTGCAGGGCCGTGGACTCCAGCGGCTCGATGAAGCCGCACGACAGGCCGATCGAGACCACGTTCTTCACCCACGGCCGCTCGCGCACCCCGGTCTTGAACGGGATGATGTTGGGGCCCAGCACCACCTCGCCCTGGACCTGGCGCATCAGCGTGGCCGTGGCCTCGTCGTCGCTCAGATACTTGCTGGCGAACACATAGCCGTTGCCCGCGCGGTGCTGCAGCGGGATGCGCCAGCGCCAGCCGAAATCCTGGGCCTGGACCAGGGTGTAGGGATGCGGCGGACCCACGTTTTCGGTCTGGGCCACGACGGCGCGGTCGCAGAGCAGGACGTCGCCCCAGTCCCTGAACGGCTCGCCCAGGGTCTTGCCGATCAGCAGGGCGCGGAAGCCCGAGCAGTCGATGAAGAAGTCGCCGGCCACCTCGCGGCCGTCCTTCAGGATCACCTTGGCCACGCCGCCGTCGGGCCGGGTCGCCACCTCGGTGACTATGCCCTCGGTGCGCTTGACGCCGCGCGCCTCGGCGAACCTGCGCAGGTACAGCGCCACCAGCCGCGCGTCGACGTGCAGGGCGTAGTTGGCGTTGGCGATCATCGTCTTCTGCGCGGCCGCCGGCAGCATGAACTTGCCGGCCTCGGCCATCACCGAAGCCGGGGCGAAGTCCTGGAGCTTGGACGGATGGCCGTTCTGCTTGGCCCGCAGCCAGCACTGGTAGAACTCGTTGACCTCCAGCGGCCCGCCGATCTGGCCGAACGGGTGGTAGTAGACGTCGCCCTTCTCCAACCAGTTCTCGAACCGGATGCCCAGCTTGAAGGCGGCTTGGGTTTCCTGGATGAACTCCTGCTCGTTGATCCCCAGGGTGCGGATCAGCTGGAGGAACGGCGGGATGGTGGACTCCCCCACCCCGATCGTGCCGATCTCCTCGGACTCCACCAGCTCGACCTGCGTCGGGCCGTTCTGGAAATAGTGGCTGAGCATGGCCGCGCAGATCCAGCCGGCCGAGCCGCCGCCGACGATGACGATCTTGTTCAGGTGGGCCATGCGAAAGGTTCCTACTCGGCCGCCACCGATCGCGGGCGGGCGTACTGTTCGATGAAGTCGCCGTGGGCGCGCGTGGACGCCACAGTGTCGGCCACCGCCTTGCGCATTTCGGCCAGGGCGGCCGACAACTGGCCGGCGTCGAAGCCGTCGACGCTGAGGTCGTAGGTTTCCGGCAGCAGGCCGAAACCCGCATAGATCGCCAGCCAGCTGGGCGGGGAGAACATCTCCCAGCGGTAGCGGACGAAGTGGCCCTGGGCGCGCCACAGGTCGATCTTCTTCCGGAGGGTGTCGGGGATCGCCATCTCGCGGCAGTGGGTCCAGAATCCGGTCGGGTCTTCGGGACGCTGGTTGAGCTTGTAGTGCAGGATGATGAAGTCGCGCACGCGCTCCATCTCCAGGCGCGACATCTCGTTGAACTCGTCGACCACCGCCGGGTCGAAGTCGCGGCTGGGAAACAGCGCCTTGATCTTCTCAATGCCGGTCTCGATCAGGGCGATGCTGGTGCTTTCCAGCGGCTCCAGGAAGCCCGAGGCCAGGCCCAGGGCGATGCAGTTCTTGTTCCAGGCCTTCAGCCGGCGACCGGGATGGAAGCCGATCTTGCGCGGCTCGTGCAGCAGGCGCTCGTCCAATGAGCCGGTCAGGACCATCCTCGCCGCTTCGTCGGTGGTGTGGCGGCTGGAATAGACATAGCCGTTGCCCCAGCGGTGCTGCAGGGGGATCCGCCATTGCCAGCCCGCGGGACGCGCGGTGACGTCGGTATAGGGCGGCGGATCGCCTTTCCCCTCGCTCTGAACCGCCATGGCGCTGTCGCACAGCAGCCACGGGCTCCAGTCCTCGTAGCCGGTGTGCAGGGCCTCCTCGATCAGCAGGCCGCGGAAGCCCGAGCAGTCGATGAACAGGTCGCCGGCCACGGTCGCGCCGCTGTCCAGTGTCACGGACTCGATGAAGCCGTCCTCGCCGCGCAGGTTGGTCTTGACGATCTTGGCGTCGAGGCGGCGCACGCCGTTCTGCTCGGCGACCTGGCGCATCAGCCGGGCGAACAGGCCGGCGTCGAAATGCAGGGCCCAGTCGAACACCGACAGGGTCGAAGGCGGGTTGCGCGAGGGGGTGGTGAACTTGCCACCGGCCGCCAGGCTGGCGCCCAGCGAATAGTCGCCGATCGGCGCGGCCTCGCCCAGGGCTCGCAGCCGCATCCAGTAGTGATGGAAGGCCACGCCCTTCAGGTCCTGGCCGTAGAGGCCGAACGGGTGGATGAACGAGGCGACCTGCGTCGTCCAGTCGTTGAAGCGGATGCCCAGCTTGCAGGTGCCGCCGGTGGCGCGCAGCACGTCGATGTCGGACAGGCCCAGGGCCTGGTAGAAACGGCGGATGGTCGGGATCGTCGCCTCGCCCACGCCGATCGTGCCGATTTCCGAGGACTCGATCAGGGTGATGGTGACCGGCGCCGCGCCGAAGTGATGCTTCAGGCTGGCGGCCGCCATCCAGCCCGCCGTGCCGCCCCCGACGATGACGATGTCGCGGATCCGCCGGTCGCTCGCGCTGTCCTGCATGGTGGCTCCCTACCCTTGATCGAAGCTTGTGCCCGCTTCTTCCCGCGGGCTTCCGGCGCCCGTCTTGGTCATAATCATGCTAGCCGCCCCGCTCAAAAAAAGAAGCCGCCGTGACAGGGGATCACGGCGGCCCGCAGGGAAGGACTGGTCTAGATCACCACTTGGCGCGGATGCCGAGGGTGTAGCGCGGCTCGAACTGGTTCTGGCTGAAGTACTGAGTCTTACCGTCCGCGAACTTCACGTAGTAATTCTCGATCTCGCCGCTGACGTTCGAGCCGTTCAGGTAGACGACGATGTTGTCGCGCACGTTGTAGCTGACGTTCACATCGACGAATCCGGTGGCGTCCTGGAACACCGCCAGGTTGTCGCCGGAACTGCCGGTGACGCTGCTGAGGCGGTCGGTCCGGTAGTTGTAGGCCACGCGGGCCTGCCACTTGTCGTCCTGGTACCAGCCGACGAGGTTGTACTGGTACTTGGAGTTGTCGGTGAACGGCAGCTTCTTGCCGTCCAGGCCGAGACGCGACTCCGAGCTGGGCGAATAGGTGGCGTTGGCGTCGATCCCGAAGTTCGAGAAGAAGCCGCCGTCGGGCAGCAGGTCGCTGAAGGCCAGCTTCGTGCCGACTTCCACGCCCTTGACCGAGCCGCCGTCGCCCTGGATGGGCTGGGTGACGTTGACGGTGCGCGGCGTCCCATCCTCGTCCTTGAACGTCCCGGTGGTAGTGCCGCCGGTGACGAAGCTGTCGATCTTCAGCTTGAAGGCCGACAGGTTCACCATCGAGGCGCCGCCGAAATAGTATTCGACCGCGCCGTCGAAGTTGGTCGAGCGCCAGGGATCCAGGTACGGGTTGCCCGACGAGCTGGCGCCCGTCACGCAGCGGCCCGGCTTGGTGCCGCAGTCGGCGGTGGAGATGCTGAGGCCGCCGCCGTAGTTGCCCAGGTCGAGGGGCTGCATCGTCTTGGAATAGGCGAAGCGGAACTTCAGGTGGTCGGTGGCGTCGTACACCGCGTTCAGCGACGGCAGCCAGTCGGTGTACTTGCGGCGGGTGACCGTGTCGCCGACGTCCAGGTTGGTGTCGCCGTAGTTCTGGGTGGCCCCCGTCAGGTTCTGCTTCACCAGCAGGTCGGTCTGGATGACGTGCAGGCCGACATTGCCCGACAGCTTGCCGATCTCGAAGTTGGCGTCGGCGTAGGCGCTCTGCTCCTTCAGGGTCACGTCATAGGTGGCGCCGGGGATCTGGTAGCGGACCGCCGCGCCGAACACCTTTTCCTGGAAGGACTTCACGTCGTCGAAGTCGCGCGGATCCACGACCCAGAAGCCCGGGATGCCCTGGGTGATGCTGCCCAGGTCATCCATCCAGATGACGTTGTTGTAGGCGTCGATCTTGGTCGGCTTGTTGACCGTGTAGCCCTGGAAGACCGGGGCCCCGCCCAGGGGATTGGGCACGAACTCGCCCGCCTGGCACTGGTCCTGGTTCATGACGACGTCGATGGCCTTCCACTGGGCGAAGCAGCCCGCGGCCGGCACCGGTTGGCCGTTGGCCTGCACCGCGCCCGGCGTGCCGCCGTAGAACGGCGAGAACAGGTGGAACGCCTCGACCTCGACCGTGCGATCGCTCTGGCGGACGCCGGCGTCGATCTTGGTGATGAAGCCCAGGAAGTTGTCGTCGAACTTGTAGTGCCCCTCGGCGCGGAACACGTTCATGTCCGACTGGACTTCGTTGTTGCCTTCCGAGGAGAACGCCGCGATCGCGTAGCTGTCCTTGTTGGCCATGTAGTCCTTGAGGGTCTTGCCCGCCCCCAGGCCGCCGGCCAGCGGGTTGTCGAAGCCGCTCCAGACCGCCTTGGCGCCCCCGATGTTGTAGTGCAGCTGCGGATTGGCGCCGTAGCCCAGCGGGTTGGGGTTCAGGTAGCAGCCGCCGGCGCTGCCGACGACGGCGTTGCTGCGCTGCGCGGCCGGATACTGGGCGCAGATCGCGGCCGGATAGAATGGGCCGCGCGTGCGGTCGTTCGGATCACGGAACAGGTTGAAGCGGCCGGGCGCGTACTGCCAGTTGGAAAGGTCGCCCTGGGCCTGGCCGTTCATGCTGAGACGGTCGCCGTTGGCGCGGATGGCCCGCACCTCGCTCGTGAAGTTGCCGCCGTTGTCGTACTTCAGTTCGAGGTTGTAGTTCTTCGTCTCCGACTTGGTGGTGCGGTTCACCGAGAAGCTGTTCACCCACCAGGCGTTGATGTCGTACTCGTCGACGGCCACCCACGGGCGGCCGTTGCCGGTGCTGGTCTGCCCGGTGTTGTCGAACACCGTCGGGGTGGTCCAGACGCCGAAGGCGCCGCCGTCCCAGCGGTTGGAGATGTTGATGCCGGCCGCGCGGTTGTATTCGTCGAGTTTGGCGTAGAAGCCCTCGGCCACCAGGGTGAAGCCCTCGCCCAGGTCGGCCTCGAAGGCGACATTGACGCCCAGGCGCTTGCGCTCGACCTCGCGGTGGAAGCTTTCGAAGCCGTGCGGCGAGATGAAGTTGTTGGCGGCCGATCCGCCCCAGTCGTTATTGCCCGACAGGCCCACGACGCCCGAAGAGTTGTTGCCGAGGTTGGCCTTGCTGGCCGCGGCCGAGACCATCAGGCCGACGCGGTCGTTGCGCCAGTTGACCAGGCCGTTGATCAGGTAGTCGTTTTCCTTGGTGCGCTCGCCGCGCTGACCTTCGGCGCCGCCGGCGATCGACAGCCCCGGCTCCATCTGGAACGGGCGACGGGTGCGCAGGTCGATGGTGCCGGTGATGCCCGACAGGGCGTTGGTCGGGTCGGTCGACTTGTAGACCACCACCGAGTTCATCAGCTGCGACGGCACGTCCAGCAGGTTCGGCTGGGCCGAGCCCATATTGCCGGCGCTCAGATACTGTTCGCCGTTCAGCAGGGTGATGACCTGAGCCAGGCCGCGGATGTTGACCGTCGCGCCCTCGCCGGCGTCACGCTTGATCTGGACGCCCGGGATGCGCTGCAGCGAGTCGGCGATGGTGACGTCGGGCAGCTTGCCGATGTCTTCCGACGAAATGGCGTCGACGATCGAGGCCTCGCGCCGTTTGACGTCGACCGAGCGCATTTGCGAACCGCGGATGCCGGTGACGACGATTTCGTCGACCTGCGCCGAATCGTCCGCCGCGGCCTGGGCGTGGGCGCCCGTGGCCAGGGCCATGGACGAGGCGCCCGCCAGCAGCGCCAGGGTCACGCCCCGCGCCCATGCGGACTGATTTCGTGGATTGGACAAGGTCTTCGCTCCCCAAACGTTTTTATGGCCGTTCTTGACCCGGCCGGTTTCGGCGCGGGCTGCATGGTTCATTCGCCTGTCGTCGAGAGCGCCGGCCTGCCCAGCGAGCCCCGTTTCAAGCGAAAGTTCGTTGGCGACCCCGGCGTCCCTCGACACCGCGCTGGCTCACGCCCTCCCCAGCCGTGTCTCAAGATCGACAAATGTCCCGATCGTGTCAATCGAAATGTCAACGTTGTCATTTTATGGCCTGTCCGTACAAAAACGCGCCGACCTACAGCCCGCCCGCTCCGCTTCACGACGAGTCAATTCGAAACATCTTATTGTTTTTACGTTGGTTTTTAAGTCACCCCAAGCCAGGAAGACCATAGGCCTAGCGAATATGGTCAAGCTTTCTCGCACATCTTGACCGCGAGTTCCGCGCAAGCTCGATCATTGGCTTCCGTTGCGTCATCCCGGATCACACGCCCGGACTGTCAGGATTTGACGCCAAATGTCCTGACAAATGTCTATCGAGAGACAAATATCTGTCCTGCCGCATGACATCGTTGTCGGGCTGAGCTATGGCTTGGGCGACGGGGCGGCGGCGACCAGGACGGTCGGCGCGCGGCGATCCCTGGAGTCCGGGTGCGACAAGGTCATGGCGACGATCCACGATGTGGCGCTGCAGGCAGGCGTGTCGCCCAAGACCGTCTCGCGGGTGATGAACGACCACGAGAGCGTCAGCGCCAAGACCCGCGAGCGGGTGCGCGCCGCCATGCAGGCCCTGGACTATCATCCCAACGCCGTGGCTCGGGGCCTGCGCGCCCAGGCCGCCCCGGCGGTCGGCATCCTGATGGGGGATCCCAGCGGCGGCTACCAGACCCGGATCCACCACGCCCTGATGGTCGCCTGCCTGCAGAACGGCCGCCACCTATCGGCCGAACTGGTCGAGGGCGACATGGCCGGCTGGCAGGACCGCATCCGCGCCTTCGTGACCGAGGGCGGCATCCGGGAGATGGTGCTGCTGCCGCCCGAATGCGATTTCGCGCCGCTGAAGGCCCTGCTGCGCGAGCACGGCGTGCGCTGCGTGCTGATCTCGCCGACCAGCCCAGATTCCCTGTCGCCCAGCATCGTGATGGACGACCGCGCCGCCGCCCGCGAGGTGGTCGAGCACCTGTTCAGCCTGGGACACGAGCGGATCGGCCACATCGCCGGCCACCCCGACCACGCCGCCAGCACGCTGCGCCGCAACGGCGTCTACGAAGCCTATGCCGCCGCCGGTAAGCCGCGCCCCGATCCCGCCCTGATCGTCCCCGGCGACTTTAGCTTCAAGGGCGGCCTGGCGGGCGCCCAGGCCCTGCTGGACATGGCCGATCCGCCGACCGCGATCTTCGCGGCCAATGACGACATGGCGGCCGCCACCTGCATGGAGGCCCAGCGCCGCGGTCTGAAGCTGCCGGACGAACTGTCGGTGGTGGGTTTCGACGACGCGCCGATCGCCGCCGCGATCTGGCCGTCCCTGACCACGATCCGCCAGCCATTCGACCAGATGACCCAGCGGGCCATCACCGCCCTCAACGGCTGGAGCGCCAACGCCGCGCTCGGCAAGGCGGCGGCCACCATCCTGACCCAGCATAGCCTGGTGATCCGCGACTCCACCGGCCCTGTTCGCCAAAGCTAGGCCGCAATTCCAACACGCGCCGGCGGATATCGTCAGCGTCGATCAAACGGGAGGTACTATGAACCGACAGACCTGGCGGGGCCCGGCCCTGGCCCTCATGCTTGGCGCGTCCGCCGGCGTCCTGGCCACCGCCGCCTGCGCCCAGGCGCCCGCCGCGGCGCCGGCGACCCGTCCGTGGCTGGACCCCAAGCTTGACGCCGATACGCGCGCCGATCTGGCGGTCAAGGCCATGACCCAGGACGAGAAGCTGACCGTCATCTTCGGTTTCTTCGGCGCCGACATGGGCGACAAGTACAAGCGCGTGCCCGAGGCTCTGCCTGGCTCGGCTGGCTACGTGCCGGGAATCGCGCGGCTGGGCATCCCGGCCCAGTTCCAGACCGACGCCGGCGTCGGCGTGGCCACCCAGGGCGGCGAACCCAACAAGCGCGAACGCACCGCCCTGCCCTCCGGCATGGCCACCACCGCCACCTGGAACCCGCAGCTGGCCCAGACCGGCGGCGCGATGATCGGCGCCGAAGCCCGCGCCTCCGGCTTCAACGTCATGCTGGCCGGCGGCGTGAACCTGGTCCGCGAGCCCCGTAACGGCCGCAACTTCGAATATGGCGGCGAGGACCCCTGGCTGGCCGGCAAGATGGTGGGCGCCCAGATCAAGGGCATCCAGTCCAACGCCATCGTCTCGACCATCAAGCACTACGCCCTGAACGGCCAGGAGACCGGCCGCTTCGTGCTGGACGCCAGGATCGGCGAGGCCGAGGCCCGCACCTCCGACCTGCTGGCCTTCCAGTTCGCGATCGAGGACTCCGACCCGCATTCGGTGATGTGCGCCTATAATCGGGTCAACGGCGACTACGCCTGCGAGAACGACTTCCTGCTGAACAAGGTCCTCAAGCAGGACTGGGGCTACAAGAACTACGTGATGTCCGACTGGGGCGCGGCCCATTCCAGCGCCAAGGCGGTCAACGCCGGCCTCGATCAGGAATCGGCCGGCGACGCCTTCGACACCCAGTCCTTCTTCAAGGGCCCGCTGAAGGACGCCCTGGCCAAGGGCGAGGTCAGCCAGGCCCGGCTGGACGACATGGCCCGCCGCGTCCTGCGCGGCCTGTTCGCCAGCGGCGTGGTCGAAAAGCCGGTGAAGATCGCCCCGATCGACTACGCCGCCCACGCCAAGGTCACCCGCGCCGACGCCGAGGAAGGCGTGGTGCTGCTGAAGAACGACAAGGGCCTGCTGCCCCTGCTGTCGACGGCCCGGAAGATCGTCGTGATCGGCGGCCACGCCGACGTCGGCGTGCTGTCGGGCGGCGGCTCGTCGCAGGTCTATCCGATCGGTGGACGCGCCGTGCAGGGCGAAGGCCCGGCCAGCTGGCCCGGCCCGATGATCTACTTCCCCTCCGCGCCCCTGAAGGCGCTGAAGGCCCGGCTGCCCGGCGCCGACATCCAGTACGCCGACGGCAAGGACACGGCCGCCGCCGCCAAGCTGGCGGCCGGCGCGGACGTGGTGCTGGTGTTCGCCACCCACTGGAACGGCGAGGCCTTCGACAGCCCCCTGACGCTGGAGAACGACCAGGACGCCCTGATCGACGCCGTGGCCACGGCCAACGGCAAGACGGTGGTGGTGCTGGAAACCGGCGGCCCAGTGCTGATGCCGTGGCTGTCCAAGGTGGGCGGCGTGGTCGAGGCCTGGTATCCGGGCTCGGAGGGCGGCGAAGCCATCGCCCGCGTGCTGACCGGCGAAGTGGACGCCTCGGGCCGCCTGCCCGTCACTTTCCCCGCCGCCCTGGACCAGTTGCCCCGCCCGGTGCTGGACGGCGACCCGAAGAAGCCGGACGACCTGTTCGCGGTCGACTACACGATCGAGGGCGCGGCGGTCGGCTACAAGTGGTTCGACAAGAAGGGCCACCAGCCGCTGTTCGCTTTCGGCCACGGCCTGTCCTACACGACCTTCGCCTATGACAATCTCAAGGCCGAGGCCAAGGGCGGCGTCCTGACCGTCAGCTTCGACGTCCGCAACACCGGCAAGCGAACCGGCAAGGCCGTGCCGCAAGTCTATGTCTCGCCCAAGGCGGGGGGTTGGGAGGCGCCCCAGCGCCTGGCCGGCTTCAAGAAGGTCGAACTGGCGCCCGGCGCGACCACCCGGGTGTCCCTGAGCGTCGACCCGCGCCTGCTGGCCACCTGGAACGACAAGGCCCACGGCTGGTCGGTGGCCGCCGGCGACTACACGGTCACGCTGGGCGCTTCGTCTCGCGACGCGGCCGCCAAGGCCCAGGTCGCGCTCGGCGCCCGATCGATTCCCGTCGGCCTGATCAAGCGCTGAGAGCCATTTGGTCGCAGGTGAAATTAAGGCCTGATTAACCATAAAAGCCGAATTTCGGCCTGTCTTTCTTGAAGACACCCCACATCACTGACTTTCCACAGCCCGGTCATCGACCGGGCTGTTTTTTTGTCCGAATGCGCTTGCACCGAGTCAAATCGGCGGCTATCACCCGGCCTCTTCCTGAGGCGACCTGTTCCGCGGTAGCTCAGTGGTAGAGCAGCCGGCTGTTAACCGGCTGGTCGTAGGTTCGAATCCTACCCGCGGAGCCACCTCTGGTTTTGAGAGAAATCCGGCCCTTGGGCCGGATTTTTCGTATCTGGATCAAGGTTCGTTTCCTTCAACAGATCAAACGGTTGCCGGAATTCCGTCGATAGCTCACCATTGGCCCACGAGCAGTTCGAAAGTACGAGATTCAGCAGGGTGCGCTTCCCATCAGGGCCCTTCGCCTCGAAAATCCGATGCGCATCCTTCGCCAGTCGAAGCAGCGCGACACCACTATCGATGTAGGAATCGTCCGCTCTGTGGTGGCGCTCGATGTCTTTTAGGCATCTGGCGCGCTCCTCGCGCCATTGCGCCTGCATCCGATCGTAGATCCTGACCCCCACCAAGGCCGGTCCAAGCCGACGCGGCGACATCGTCGGGACGATTCACCAAACCCTGTCGTCGTCGACGATCAGCAGGATCGGGTTGTTCGGGCCGAACGGCCCGCCGACGGGGCCACGGGCGTGAGCGCCCTAGTCCGGGAACCCGGGCGAGGACATCGGCAGGCTCGAGGGTCTGGCCCTGTTCACGATCGGCGGGCCGTGATTTGCGGTGGAAAAAAGTCGCGCTTGCTCCAAGCCGGCGGTGATCCAGTCTGTCAGGGTCAGGGCCAGGGCCAGCGCGTGGGCGTCTCACCGTCGTCGCCGCATGCCGCAGCCTCGATCGGCGCAGCGGTCAGCTCCCATGGAAAAACCCCGCCGCTGTCGGTAGCCTCGCTTGGCTGGCGCTTCAGCCAGGTGCGCCTCGCGCCAATCCTCGCGGTGCGGAAAATCATCTTGCCGCCAGGCTCCAAGCGCTTCGTGTTCCGCTCGGCGAGCACGATCGCGATGGTCCCGGCCAGCGCGGCCTTGGCCAGCCGGGCTCAAGCGCCATCGGCGCCGCCAATCGGCCGGCCAGGCGGCGCCCGCCTCGCCCATTCGGTTCTCGCGCACCACCGCGCCGGGGCCGGTTGAGGCGCTCCCCGCCCCAGCGCTTCGTGCAGCAGGGGCCCCAGCGCGGTCCGCAGCCTCTGGCGGCGGCGCTAGTGTCCAAGTTCGGTTCTCAGACGGCAGCACGGCGCATCTCCGGGTTTCCACCGGGAGAGGAAGAAGACTGGCGAACGGCCGATCTCAACAGCCAAATCGGCCGATCGCGGCCTGGCGTGCAAGGACAGGCAAACGGCGGCTCCCCAGTCCGGGAGCGCCCACCCGCCGACGTTTGCTCCCGCTCAAAGGATCTGGTCGAGGCGGACCCGCGCCAGCCGTTTCTTGGCCGATTCCCCCCAACGCTGGCTTGCTTGGGCCAGCATCGGCTTAACGTCTCCCCTCACCGGCTTCGGTTTTTCAGGATCTGTTGCGCAAGCGCTTGAGCGGCTTGGAGGTCTTTACCGAGCGCTTCGAGCTCGACCTGTTCTTCATAAGACAGCCGGTCATACCAATGCTTGTCACGGACCTCATATCCGAAGTGCAGTTCGATCGGGTGTCCCGTTTCGCGCAGGTGCTGATGGGCCCAATTTCGGGCATCCTCGAACGCGGAAGCCTCGCATGTCGGGCAAAACGCCTTGCCGAACATCTCTTCTTCGGCAGGTTCAAAGCCTTGCGGGATGAAGTCGTCTGCGCTGCTCATCGTCCAGCTTGCTCTTCACGGGCGCCCCGAGGCTGAGCTGACCGGGTCTCACCGTCAATCGATTTGACTCGCCCAAGGCCGTTCTCTGAACCGCGGCGCCTGCGGCAGCTGCGGCTCAGAGATGACAAATGTCACAGTCGAAGGATGACGTGCGTCACTGCCTCGAACGGGGCCGTTCGGCAACAATGGATCGCTCAGGAGGATAACGCGATGAAGGATGCACGAGCGCCTCAGGTCGCGGCCGAATTGCAGGCCGTCCACAAGTCGCGAGGAAAGACGCTCGCCCTGGCTGGCGTGGACCTGACTTTGCGGCGTGGACGCTGCACGGCGCTGCTGGGTCCGAACGGAGCGGGCAAGACAACGGCGGTTTCCCTGCTCACCGGACGCCTGGTTCCCGACCAGGGTCGCGCCCTGCTGTTCGGCGGCGACCCTCGTGACCTCGCCAACCGCCAGCACATGGGTGTGATGCTGCAGGAGGCCGGCCTGCCACGTGTTTTGACCGTGGCCGAACAGATCGATCTGTTTCGAGGCTACTATCCGGATCCTCGGGCCCGCGAAACAATTCTCGAAATGGCCGGCCTCAACGATCTTGAGAAGCGGCGCTGCGGCGCGCTCTCGGGCGGGCAACAGCGCCGCCTGCAATTCGCCCTCGCCATTGCGGGGCGCCCGGACCTTCTCGTGCTCGATGAACCGACCACGGGGATGGACATCGACGCCCGGCGTGGCCTGTGGACGTCCGTACGCGAGGAAGTCGCCCGCGGCGCGGCGGTCCTTCTGACGACTCACCACATGGAGGAAGCCGAAGCCTTGGCCGATGACATCGTCGTCATCAGCAATGGGCGCATCGTCGCGGAAGGCTCTTCCGATGTGATCAAATCGACGGCCGCCTCGTCTTCCATCCGGTGCCGGACGATCCTGACCGACGCCCAATTGACCGCGCTTGCGCGCGTACTGCGCGTGGAACGTGAGGGCGGGCGTGTCACGCTTTTGACCGCCTCGGCGCCTGACACGCTCCGCCAGCTGCTCGCTGCGGACCTGAGCGTGGAGGACCTTTCCGTCAGCGGCGCGTCGCTCGAAGACGCGTTCCTCCAACTGGTCACCCCCCGAGAGGCTGTCGCCAAGGAGATTTATGCATGACCACCGCCCGTCATGTCGGCGCCATCTATGGCCTCGAAACGCACGCTCAGCTGCTCGCTACCTCACGCATGCCGCAATTTCTCGTGCCCAGCGTGCTGCTGCCAATCATCTTCTATGCGATCGTCGGCATTGGCCTCTCAAAGGGCAGCGAACCGGCCGCGCGCTGGGTGCTGTCGACCTACGTGATTTTCGCCGCGCTCACGCCCTCGATGTTCGGCTTCGGCACCGTGGTTGCGGCTGAGCGTGAAGCCAAACTCATTGAGCTCAAGCGCGTGTTTCCGATGCCGATCGGCGCCTACCTTTTCGCGCGCATGTTCGCCAGCGTCGCGGTCGTAGGATTGGCGCTGGTCGGCGTGGCGGTCTTGGCGCGGGTCGCCGGGGTGCAGATGCCGATCTGGCGCTGGTGCGCCCTGATGGCGATTGGCGTGGCCGCGGCCATTCCCTTCTCGTTGATCGGCCTGAATGTCGGATTGCGCTTGGGAGCCCAGGGCGCAACGGCCGTCGCCAATCTGCTCTTCCTGGTCTTTTCGCTCTTTGGCGGGCTGTGGATGCCCCTTAACCAGCTGCCGGCTTGGATCGGGAAGGTGGGTTGGGCGCTTCCATCCTTCCATTTTGCTCAACTGGCCTTGATGTTGACCGGGTCTCAACCGACGTCCGATGTGGGCCTGCACATCGCTATTCTCGTGGCGATGACCCTCGCCGCGGCGGTGGGAGCCTGGTTTGGTTGGCGCGGTCAAGCGGCTTGACCCGAAGGTCGACAGGGGCGACATCTACCAACGTCGAGTTTAGCGGATTTCGAGCCCTTGGCCGCCGCCGTACGGATTGCCGATGACCGAGTTCGCCGCGAGCGCGAGTTGAGGCGCTTTTGGCCGCTGATTTGGCTGGCCTATCTGCCGATCTATTTTGCCCCGTGGCTAACGCGCACGCCCGGGCGGATTGAAATTGTCGCCTCGCTCTTCGGCGTGGTCGCGTTCTTGGCGATCCTTGCGCATGCGCAGCTTGGGCGATGGCGTGCGGGGCTCGCGCACGTTTTAGGCGCGGGGGCGATCGGCCTTGCTTTGTCTCCGTTCGAAACCGGGTGGTGCGTCTACAGCATCTTCGCGATGGCGTTCGCCGGACAGCTTCAGCCTCGGCGCACGGCGATCGCCGCACTCCTGTTCTTGGAAATTTCCGCGCTCGTCGTGGGTCTTGGTCTTGGCCTCCACCTGGCGTATTTCGGCCCCGCTGTGCTCGTGGGCGGCATGACCGGGCTGGGATCATTGCTGCAAAGCGACGTTGAAAGCAAAAATCGCGAACTTTCCGCGGCGCAGGAGGAAATTCGGGCGCTGGCGGTGATGGCCGAACGGGAACGGATTTCCCGTGATCTACATGATCTGCTCGGGCATACCCTGACCCTTGTCGTCATCAAGGCTGATCTGGCGGTTCGCCTGATCGATCGCGATCGCGACAGCGCTCGAGAGGAAATGGAAGCGGTGGCGCACGCGGCGCGCGAAGCGATGGCGGAAGTGCGAACCGCCGTGGCGGGAATGAGGGGCGCATCGCTCGCCGTCGAAATCGAGCAAGCGCGTCGCGCCTTAGCCGCCGGCGAGGTTGTTTGCGAGATTAACGCCGATCCGATCCTCGCCGACGAGCAGCAGGAAGCCGTTCTGGCCATGGCCGTTCGCGAGGCCGTAACCAACGTCATCCGCCATGCCGGCGCCACACACTGTTCAATCCGGGTTGAATCCGGCGCTAAAGGGGAGTCGCGGCTGCACATCCGCGACAACGGGAGTGGGGGAACCTTGCGAGAAGGTGCTGGCTTGAAGGGCATGCGCGCCCGCTTGGCCGCCGTGGGCGGCGCACTGAACATTCAGTCGACCGCCGAGGGCACGCACTTGTTCGCCCGCCTGCCCGGCAAGGGATTGTCATGATCCGCGTCGTAATCGCCGAAGACCAGCAACTCGTCCTCGGCGCGCTCAGCGCCTTGCTCGAACTTGAGGGTGATATCCGAGTCGTGGGCAAGGCGCATGACGGCGAAATGGCGCTGGCCCTGGTTCGCGAACAGCGACCTGACATCCTTATCGCCGATATCGAGATGCCGGGCATGACGGGAATAGATGTCGCCGGCCAGCTCAAGGCCGAGGCCGCCCCCACGCGCGTGCTGATCCTGACGACATTCGGCCGTCCCGGCTATCTTCGACGGGCTTTGGAAGCCGGGGTGCGAGGCTATCTGCTCAAGGATAGCCCAAGCGATGTGCTGGCCTCGGCGGTCCGCACCGTAGCCGCCGGAGGACGGGCCATTCAGCCGGACCTGAACGAGAGTCTGTGGAGCGGCGGGGCCGACCCTCTTAACGAGCGAGAGCGCGCTATTCTGCGCCTGGCTGAAGGGGGCCGTTCGAACCGCCAGATTGCCGACGCCCTAGGCCTCTCGCCCGGCACGGTCCGAAACTACGTCTCCGAAGCCGTGCAGAAAATCGGTGCTGCCAATCGCGTTGAGGCCAGCCGGATCGCGCGTGCTAACGGCTGGCTCTAGCGCCTAGCGGGGGCCTGCGGCGTTCAAACCGCCTTCAAAGTCGAATTTCGGGTCGCTTGGACGATTGCGATTGGCGCCGCCGAGGCTGTAGGTCACGCCGACATACACGGCCCGCAGGTCGAAATCGCGCCGATTTACGTCCCGTAAGGTGGGCGTGTCGATGTAGGTCTTGCTTCCGAAGGTCTTCAGCGCGTCTTGAACCGTGACGATAGCCGCGATCTTCGGATTGAACCGGTGCTGATAGCCCAGATTGAGCATGCCCGTGGGCGCTTGCCAACCTTGCGGCGTAATCCGTTTGCCGATGGCGAAGGTGTTGATCTGGAAGAAATCCTTTGGTGTGGCTTGCCAGTTCAGGTTGCCTCGCGCCATGAACGATACGCCCGAGCGGCTGTCGTCGCCAACCACCTCGGGGCTTTCGATCTCGTTCCAAAACGCATTTCCGGAAACGTTGTAGGAGAGCTTCTTGCTGAGCTTTCCGGTGACGACCAATTCGACGCCGACGTTCTGGCCGCGCGCGAGGTTCTCCTTCGTGGTCAGAAGAACCCCGCTGCCCAGATCACGGCTAATATCGGTGACGCCGTCGCGTGAGCGGCGATAGTAGAGATTGGCCATGTAGAAGGCCCCGTTGTGCATACGTCTCAAGCCCATCTCGAACGAGTCGGTGATTTGGGGGTTCAAATCGGGGTTGCCCTGCCGGAAATTGTAGGGATCCTGGTAGGTGACGTAGGGGTTGAGATCCTGAGCGGCGGGGCGCTGGATCCGCCGGCTGTAACTGCCCGTCACCTGGGTTTCGAGCGACAGCGCATAGGTTAGATGCAGCGACGGGTAGGCTTTGACGTAGTCCTGCCCCGCACCGGTTCCCGACGTGACCTGATGGGTGTCGATCTCGGCGCTCTCGACGCGAAGGCCGCCCAATGCCGTCAGCTTGCCGAACATGTGCTGGTAGGTGGCGTAGACAGCCTGGACAGTCTGGCGGTATTCAAACCGGTTGGTGAGACCAGGCAGCTCGATTAACGAACCTGCGTCGGCGCCGCGAGCGCCATAGTTGTTGTACGTGTTGTCGTCGATCTGCCCCTCGTAGCCTGCAACGAGCTTGTCGCCCGACGCCAGGGGCTTCCGGTACTCGGCCTTCAAATGGGTCTGAACCAGATCTGTGCCGTTGCGCACGACCTCGTAACTGTCTGGCGCAACGGGCAGACGCGACTGCATCAATGTCTGGCGATCCTGATCTTCCAAGGTCCGCTCGATACTGAAATTGATCGACAAGTCGTGCTCGGTTCCCGAAAATTTACGCCGAGCGTTGGTCGAGAGGCCTTCCACGGATTTCTTCCAGCGAGCCTGCGTGCTGCGATCGTAGCCCTGCGTGGCCAGGCCCGCCCCATCCGAGGTGTCGTAGCTGCTGAACGACTTGGAATCGAAATCCATGTCGTTGTAGCGAAGTTCGCCCCCGATCCGGGTGGTGCTGGTGAGGTCATAATCGACCGCGCCTCTGACGTTTGTGGAGTCGCCTTCGCTTTTGAACCGGGTCGCCTGGCGCGTGTTACTCACGCCCCCCGCTTGGTCGACCGCGTGGCGTTCATCGTCCAAGGTTCCGGAGACAGCATCGCGCCGCCACCCCGCATCGCCTGAGACCGTCAAATCACGGGCGTTGTGCGAAAGGCTGATCCCCCCGTTGTTACGCCCGCCGTTGCCAACATTAGCCTTGAGCGAGCCGACGAGGCCCACGCCCCGGTTTTGCTTGGTGATAAGATTGATGATGCCCGCCGTGCCTTCGGGACTGAAGGCTGCGGAAGGATTTGTCATCACTTCCACGCGCTCGATTTGACTGGCGGGCAGTTGCTGAAGCATCTGCCCGCGCCCTTCCCCCTTGAACATGCCGGAGGGTTGGCCGTCGATGAGGATCGTAACGTTTGGATCGCCGCGCAAGCTGACGTTGCCCTGAACGTCAACGTCTACGGAGGGGATGTTGCGCAAAACGTCGGCGATCGAGCCGCTCTGGACATGCAGGTCCTTGCTCAGACTATAGCTGAGCCGGTCGATGGACGCCTTAACGCCCTGGGAGCTGGGCGCGGTCACGATAACGCCCTCGACCGCCGACGGAGCCTTCGCATCCCCCGTCGAGGCGGATTTCGGCCGCAGCTGCGGCTGGGGCTGAGCTTGGGCGGCCGCGGGGGGGGGCGCTCCAGCGCCGCCGGCCTGCGCCAACGCCCAAGTTGGAGCAGCCAGCGCTCCGGCGGCCAGGCTCGCGATCCCGACGCTCTTCAATTCCAAAAAGGCCATGTCCCCTCCTCAGCTGTATTTTGTTTTTTGGAGGCGCGGCCACGGTGACGACAGTGCCCAACGTCATGCCCTGCGCATGACATCTGTCACTTGGGGGGCGGCGCCACGTTACGATTGATCAGCCGCCAAATGTATCCCAATGTGAGGAAGTCTAAACCTCGGGAAGGTGATCGGCCGTGTCAGCAGCGAACGCGCCACACGATCCTGGGGTCGTCAACTGGGTATACGCCTCCCGGACGCAAGCCTTCATGGCTTCCGACATCAGCGACCTGCTGACCGCCGGGGCGCGCGCCGACATGATATCCTTCGCGGGCGGCATGCCCGAGCCGGACCTCTTCCCGATCGAGGCCTTTGATCGCGCTCAACGAGACGTCTTTGCCGAGCCAAGCCGCGGTGGCGCAGCCCTGCAATACACCACCTGCGCGGGCTATCGGCCATTAAGGGCGTGGATCGCCCAGCGCATGACCGCCGCCGGCTGCGCCTGCGGTCCGGACAATATCGTAATCACCTCAGGCGCCCAGCAGGCCTTGAGTCTTTCGGCCAAACTCTTTCTCTCAAAGGGGGACACCGCCCTGGTGACGGCGCCCACCTACATGGGCGCGCTCCAGGCGTTTGGGGCGTGTGAGCCGCGCTACGATGAACTGCATCTGGACGCCGCTCCGGCGCATAACTATCGCGAGCACGCGGCCCGTGCCGGCAGCCAGGTTCGCCTAGCCTATATTGTCCCAGATTTTGCGAACCCGACGGGTCGGACGCTTTCGTTGGCGGTGCGTCGGAAACTCCTGGCGTTGACCCGTGAACTGAACATTCCTCTGGTCGAGGACGCGGCATACGTCGATCTCGGGACGGACCACAGCCAGGTTCCGTCCTGCGCCGCGCTCGCCGCCCAAGACTACGGAATCGAGGGGAGCCACGTAGTCTATTGCGGTACGTTCTCGAAAACCCTGGCGCCAGGCTTTCGCGTCGGGTGGATCTGCGCGCGGCGGGACGTGGCCGACATGGTCGCGTTGGCCAAGCAGGGTGAAGATGTCCACAGCTCGACGTTTGGCCAAGTCATGCTCCATGAAGTCGCCTCCGCGGGCTTCGAAGACCAGCTTAAAAAGGTTCGGCGCACCTATGAGGAGCGTCGCAGGGCAATGCTTCAAGCGCTCGCGCAGACGATGCCGCCGGGCGTCACGTGGACCCGGCCGCAGGGCGGCCTGTTCGTCTGGGTTACGCTTCCCGAGCATATGGACGCTCGCAGGCTTCTGGTGGAAGCCCATGACGAGGCTCGGGTCGCCTTCGTTCCAGGCCAGGCGTTTTTCGCCAACGGCGGCGGACGCAACATGTTGCGCCTGAGCTATTCCATGACGAACCCTCGGCAAATTCAAGAGGGCGTCGCGCGCCTGGCCGCCCTGATCCAGGCGCGCCTGTGAGGCTAGATCGGCTCCAGCGCGGGCGCCGAGCGTTTCACGGTCTGGTCAAGCGCGTCGAAGAACGCGCACCAGGCCGCCCAGTGCTCATCGGCGGCTGAGACGACGGCTTCCAACTCATCGGGCGTGAAATCGCCGCCCAAGGTGCGATGCACCTTATCGACGTGATTGGGTTCTTGCTGAATGTGGATGTCGACCCAGGGGAGCTTGGCGGCGCCGGTCACCCGTCGAACCAGTTTGCCGATGCCGCCGACCATCGCCAGATCCGCGACCTCGGTGGCGAACACGCACCCCAAGGCCGTCAGTCGGCTTTCGGCGCCCTGGGTATAGCTTTCGACCAGGGCGGTGGTCGCCGGCAACGCGTTGGCTTGGGTCAATTGCTCGACTGAAAACCCAAGATCGGACATCGTCTCGATGAAGATCCGCTCGTGCGCCAACTGCGGATCGCCCTCGCCCAATTCCTCGTTGAGAACATCGGCCAGAAAGCTTTGGTGTCGCAGATCGTCCAAAATTGCGATTGATCGGGAAAGGAAGACGGGAAAATAGTGCAGCGGACGCCACCATTGGCCCAGGACGATCGCTGCGCCGTCGCGCCCTACGCCCGGATCGGACACCGTCTCGCGAAAGAAGCGGTGATTGATCAGTTCGCGTCGATTGCCGCAGGCGCGCAAGCGCCGCATGAGTTCGTCGATCATGATCCTCTCCATCGATTGTGCAGCCGCCGGCGCTTGCCTGGCCGTTGAAGGCTCGGTTAAGCCTGTTCCCGTTCGACCGTTCCGTGTGCTGATGTTTCCGGGACCTCCATCGAATAGAGGACCCCGTCGCTCCAGACCTGGGCGATCTTGCCCCAGGCGCAGGCTGAAGCGACGTCGGGAAAGAACCCGCGCCCATGGTGATTGGCGCTGGTGTTGCAGAGCACGGGCAGCCCCGTCAGGCGTTCGAATTCGATGAGCAGCCTGGCGACGGGATGATCCAGATCCCGCCCAACGGTTTGCAACCGCGCCGTGCCGTCCAGATGCACGACAGCGGGGATTCTGTCCAACCAGTCCGGGCGGGTCTGATGGTCGAACAGCATATACGGATCAGGCAATCCCGGCTCGAACAGTTCCGGGGCCCTGTCGGCCAAGCAGATCGGCGCGACCGGGCGGAAGCGTTCGCGTAGTTTCAGATCGTTGAGCAGATCTTTCATGTGCGGAGAGACCGGCGAAGCCAGGATGCTCCTCGAACCCAAGGCGCGCGGCCCCAATTCGGCTCGGCCGGTCAGGAAGACGACCGGCGCGCCATCAATGAGCCGCCGCGCCAGCTCCGGCAGATCGCAGGGCGCGCTTCGCCATCCCTCCTGCGGCGCTTGGCTGGCCACGAGCGCGGGCCCGCTGTAGACGCTCCATTCCAGCGGCTGCAGCCCCACGGCCGAGATCATGCCGCAGCAAGCCGCTCCGATCGCCGAGCCGCTGTCGTTGGGAAAAGGCGGCACCCAGACCTCTTCAAACCGCCCTGTTTCGCGGATCGCGCTGTTCCATTTAATATTAAGCGCGCAGCCGCCCACCACGCAAATACGCTTGGGCAGGTCAGGCGCATGCTCCTCGACCGCGGCCACCAGGTGCGAAACAAGCTTGCGCTCGAGAAAGACATGGAAGGACGCCAGGACGTCGTCGTCGTCCTCCTCGGCGAGCGCCTGGGCGCAGGCGCGCATGTACTCGTGCAAATAGGGCAAGGAGGGCTCCAGTCCCATTCCAGCGCCCACCACCTGCTCGCGATAGAGCCGTGCGGCCTCAGATTCGGAAGAGAAGCGTTCCTGGTAGAGGCGTTCTAGGATGGCGACGATGTCGTCGCGCGCGGAGCCCATGGCGATATAGGCCATCAGCTTGCCAGCAACGCCCAGGTCGGTCGCTCTGGGAGAATAGGTGTCGCGCTTGTAGGGGCCGAAATGTTGGCCTGCAGCCGCATAAGCGTGGCCGATCAGGGGAAACAGGCTTTTGACCAACGTGACGGAGCCGACCTCCGGGTCGACGAAGTAAAGCCGTGGGAAGATCGATCCATCCCAGACAAGGCAATAGGCTGACAGCCCTTGTTTGGCGAAATCGCTCGTGCAGTAGGCGGAACTGATGTGACCGGCCACGTGAGGATAGCTGACGAACTCGAACTTTTGGCCGTCCATCACCAGACCCGCGCCGGTAAGCGGCTCCATGACGTTGCGCCCCGAGGCCTCGATATAGGGTGCGGCGCATAGCGTGATCGGCTGCCCGGAACTGAGCAACGGTATTTTGGAGTGCTGGTCCCCGTCCCAGCCGTCGACGACGAACTGATCGATATCATCCAGCCTATAGCCGAACTGGGCCAAGGTTTGGCTGACGACATCCAGTTCCCGGATGGGTTGATACCGCCGATTGTTGCCAAGCTTTTCCTGCTCGACGCTGAAGATGAGCCGGCCATCTTCGACCAGGGCGATCGCGCCGTCATGCGTGACCTTCAGGCCGCAAATTCGCATCCCTCACCCCCAAGTGCGTTATGGGCTACACTTTCGTCGAAGATGGATAGATTTAACACCAGACCCAGATCCCACCATGCCGCACGATTGATCGACAATGCAAGTCAATTTAGATAAATCCTAGTCGCGCAAATCGCCAATGTAGAGTCACGCTGACAGGGCGCCTCGAATGCAGCTTTCAATCGACGCACGCTTGCGCCGTACTCCGGCTTGCACCGTCATCATCCCCACCTACAACCGCCGCGCCCTCCTGCAGCGCACGTTGGATCAACTTGCCCGCCAACGTCTGCCGGGCGACACCTTCGAGGTCCTTGTCGTGGACGACGGCTCGTCGGATGGCACCGAAGAGACTGTCGCCGACTTCCGGGATCGGTTGGACGTGCGCTATTTTTGGCAGCCTGATGAGGGATTCCGGGCTGGGGCGGCGCGCAATCTTGGCTTGGCCCGCGCCCGGGCCCCGGTGACGCTGTTTCTGGATTGCGGCGTCTTGGCCCACTCCAATTGTATCCGCGCGCACCTTGCGAGCCATGACGCGGCCGCCGCGCAGGGCTTGCCGGCGGCGGTCGTTGGCTATGTCCTGTGCTTCGACGACGAAAACCAGACCTCTAGGGAGATTGTCGCGGAACTGCGAGACGCCGATATCGATCGATATGTCGAGATGGCGCACGGGCGATTTTCGCGCGCCGACGTTCGCGAGCATATCTACGCGCTATGCCATGACGATCTGTCGTTGCTCGACGCGCCCTGGGTGGTGTTCTGGACCTGCAACGTGTCGGTACGAACCCGCGACCTCCTCGATCAGGGGGGCTTTGACGAGGCGTTCAGGACCTGGGGCGCGGAGGACGTGGAGTTGGGCTATCGGCTCCACAAAGCCGGTATTGGGCTACGGCTGTCGCGGCAAGCCTTGGCCGTCCACCACCCTCACCCCTTCGATGCCGACGCCAAGCGTGCGGGCGCGCTGGCGAACTATAGGTATTTCGCCCGCAAGCATGGGATATCGCTAACCAAGGCGCTGACGGGAGACATGCTGGCGGACCACTACCGCCGGCGACAGGCCGATCAGGCCAAAGCCATTCCCAAGAGCGTCCGTTAGAAGCTTCCGCGTGGAAATCCGCGCCTGACCTCAAAGCGCTCCCCCGTTGGAAAGGCGGTGTGGCGTTGGAGGAAGTCGACCAGTTCCCTGGCCAGGGTCTCGGGATTTTCCACAACGACGGCATGGCCTGCGCCTGGAATGGTCTTTAGCTCTCCGCGCAGCAGCCGCTCGGCTGTTTCCACGGCCGCCTGGGGCGGGAAGACGGCCGAGCCCGCTCCGCGCACGACCAGGGTCGGGCACTGGATCTCGCGCAGCGCCGCGCGGATCGAGGTTTCGTCCACGATCTTGTTGGCGAAGGCGATCAGCTTGGGATCACATTTCGAATAGAGCGCGCCGTCGCGGGCGCGCAGACTTTGGGTGGCGATCATGTCCAGAAGGCGTGGATCGGTCAGAGGTCGACTCGCCGCGAACCAAGAGGCGTAGTCTGCGTAGGTCGCGAACGGTTTGAAGCTCTCGATGAAGTCGGCTAGGGCGCGATCTTGACCGGTCTCCGACAGATTGATCCCAAAATCCACCAGGGCCATGGCCGAGACCCGGCTAGGCATTCGGGCGGCGAGGATGCAGCCGATGCGCGCGCCCAGAGAATGGCCGACGAGGGCGAAGCGCTCGACGCCCAGACCAGACATCAGGTCGTCGAAGTCCGAAACGTAGTCTTCAAGATCGTATCGTCCGGATGGGTCCCACGCGGATTCGCCATGGCCCCGTAGGTCGACGGTGATCAGACTCCAGCTCTGCGGCATGGCGCGCGCCAGGTCGCGCCAGACGTAGGATCCTTCCCCAAAGCCGTGGATCGCCAAGCAGGTTTGCCCGCCGCCCGATCCATAGCGTCTTAGGGCCAGGTTGATCCCGGCGAGCGTTGTTATGGTCAGAGAGGACGATTCTGGCGTGATCATCACGTTACCTCTTGGGAATCGGGCAGCAGGTCGTAGCGCTGAAGCTTGGCGTGGAGATCGCGTGTCATCCTCTGGGCCAGCTGGCGCACGGTGGGGGCCTCGAAGAAGGCGCGCACCGGCAGCTCCACCTGCAGGGCCTCGCGCACCCGCGAGACCACCTGGGTGGCCAGCAGCGAGTGGCCGCCCAGGTCGAAGAAGTTGTCCTGCGCCCCCACCCGGTCCAGCCGAAGGGTCTCGGCCCAGATCGCCGCCAGCGCCTCCTCCAGGGGCGTGCTGGGAACGACATAGTCGCCGATCAGCTCGGGCCGCTCCTCGGGCGCGGGCAGCGCCTGGCGGTCGACCTTGCCGTTGGCCGTCAGCGGCAGCTGGTCCAGGGCCAGGATCGCCGAGGGGGTCATGTAGTCGGGGACCTTGGCCTTGAGCGCCTCGCGCAGCCGCGCCCCCAGCTGCTGGGTCAGCTGGCCCAGCAGCGGGTCGTTGACATGCTCGCTCCACGCCCCGGCCGGCTCGGCCGGAAGGTCCAGCGGCGTCTGGACCTGGCCCGGGTCGACCAGCTCCACGTCGAACCGCCCCTCCCCGCCGCCGCTCCAGCTGATCTGCGCCTGGTAACCGCGCGCCTGGGCCAGCGCCCAGAACGCCTCGGGGTCCTGGCCTCGGGCCGGATGGGCCTTGAGCGCCTCGCGCAGCTGCGCCACGCTGGCGTTCTCCTCCATCGTCTCCATCAGCCGCGCGGCCGCCGCGTCCTGGGCCAGGCGATGGTTGGCCACCCCGCGCACCCGCACCCGCGCCGGACGATGCTGCGCCAGCTGCTCGTCCAGCCGCTCCAGCGCCTGATCGTCGCCTTCCAGCTCCACGGCCGCGTAGCGCGCCTGCTCCTGGCGGCTGAGGATCACGTCGTAGCGATAGCCCGTCAGCTCGTTGACGTACCGCCCCCGCTTGAGCAGGGCCCGCACCTGGCCCACCCCCAGCTGCTCGCGCGCGGCCTCGAAGAAGCCCGGAGCCACCAGCAGCTCCTTGTCCTGGGCCATGGCCCGCGCCACCCGCGCCTTGAGCCGCCCAACGCTCAGCCCCGCCGGGGCCTTGTCCAGCTGCACCGAGGCGTGGAACGCCTTGATCAGGTCCAGCTGGCGAACGTCGCCCACGAACACCTGGCCTTGCGGCCCCACCAGATCCAGCGCCTGGGACAGCACCGACAGCAGGTACTCCCCGTCAGGGAAGTACTGGATGATCGAGTTGAGCACGACCGTGTCGAACGCCCCCGCCTCCCAGCCCTCGAACTGGGTGGCCTCGCGCCGCAGCAGCCGCACGTGCGACAGCGCCGGCTGCTCGTCCAGCCACCGCTGCAGCCCGCCCAGGGCCGCGGCCGAGATGTCCGTGCCCGTATAGTCCCGGCCCGCCGCCAGGTGCTCCAGCAAAAGCCCCACCCCGCAGCCGATCTCCAGGATCGCCCCAGGCTCCAGGTCCTGGATCCGCTCCAGGGTCTGGTCGCGCCACTCGCGCATCTGCTCCAACGGGATCGCCGCCCCGGTATAGCTGCTGTTCCAGCCCCGGAAGCTGGGCGCGGCCGCCGTCTCGCTGGCCCCGTAGGCGTCGTCGAACAGCGTCTCCCACTGCTCGACGTTCTCCTCGCGCGCCTCCTCGTAGGCCTGGGCGTGGGCCGCCTTCAGCCCCTGGGCCTCGGCCACCACATAGGCCACCAGCCGCTTGTCCCCCGGCGCGTCCTCGCGCACCACGGCCACGGCCTGGGCCACCCCGGGCTGCTCCAGCAGCACCGCCTCCACCTCGCCAAGCTCGATGCGGTGGCCCCGCACCTTGACCTGGTGGTCCAGCCGCCCCAGGAACTCCAGCTCACCGCCCTGGCGCCAGCGCACCAGGTCGCCGGTCCGGTAGAGCCGCGAGCCGGCCGGGCCATACGGGTTGGCCACGAACCGCTCGGCCGTCAGGCCAGGCCGCCCCAGATAACCCCGCGCCAGCCCATCGCCGGCGATGTAGAGCTCGCCCGCAACCCCAATCGGCGCCAGGCCAAGCTCCCCGTCCAGCACGTAAACCTGCGTGTTGGCGATCGGACGACCGATCGGAACCGTCGCCGTGGTCACGGAGGCCACGTCGTAATAGGTGGAGAAGGTGGTGACTTCGGTGGGCCCGTACACGTGGGTCAGCCGGGCCGGCGGTCCGTTGGCCAGGATGCGCGCCACGCTGTCGGGGTCAACAGCCTCGCCGCCGAACATCAACGATCGCAGACCCGCAAAGCCGTCCGGCGTATTGCGCGCCACCAGATTGGCCAAGGCGGTCGTGACGAACGCCACGCTCACCCGCTCGCGCTTGAGCGCTTCGGCCAGACCGCGCGGCGAGAGCGCTTCGTTGCGTGGGATGATCACCACGGCCGCGCCACGGAGCAGCGGGGCGAAGATCTCAAAGGTCGCCGCGTCGAACGACAGGGTCGCCAACTGGCCGACGCGATCATCGGCTTCCAGATCCGCGTAGGTGATGTCGCAGACCAGGCGCGCGATGGCGCGATGGGCCACCGCCGCGCCCTTGGGCGATCCGGTCGAGCCGGAGGTGTAGATCACATAGGCCAGGTTGAGCGGGCCCGCGGCCGGCGGCGGGGCCTGGTCGGACCGCGCCGCGATCGCCTGGGCCTCCTCGTCCAGCAGCACGGGCAGCACGCCATAGGCTGGAAGCCCGTCGGCGATGGCCTGGGTGGTGATCACCACCATCGCCCCGGCGTCGTCGAGCATGAACCGCAGCCGCTCGGCCGGATAGTCGGGATCCAGCGGCAGGTAGGCCCCGCCGGCCTTGAGGATGGCCAGCAGCCCCACCACCATCTCGAACGAGCGCTCCAGGCACAGCCCCACCACCACCTCGGGACCCACGCCCCGGGCCTTCAGGTGCCAGGCCAGCTGGTTGGACCGCGCCTCCAGCTCCCCGTAGCTCATCGTCGCCTCGCCCAGCGCCAGGGCCGTGGCCTGGGGCGCGCGCCCCGCCTGCTCGGAGAACAGCGCATGGACAGGCCGATCGCGCGGATAGTCCGACGCCGTGGCGTTCCACTCCACCGCCAGGCGCCGGGCCTGCTCGCTCCCCAGCACCGGCAGGGCCGACAGCGCCTGGTCCGGATCGCCCAGCGCCCCCTCCAGCAGGCAGGTCAGCCCCTCCAGCAGCCGCTCGATCGTCGAGGCCTCGTAGAGGTCGGTGGCGTACTCGAAGAAGCCCCAGAGCGCATCGTTCTCGAACAGATGCAGGGCCAGGTCGAACTTGGCGGTGACATGCTCGCCGCCCGCCCGCTTGAGCGTGAGCCCCTCCAGACGCAGGCCTTCCTCGGGCACGTTGTGCAGGGCTACGACCACCTGGACCAGGGGATGGCGTCCCAGATCCCGTTCGGGGGCCAGCTCGGCCACCAGCTTCTCGAACGGCAGGTCCTGGTGGGCGTAGGCCCCCAGGGTGGTCTCCTTGACCCGGCCCAGCAGCGTGCGGAAGCTGGGATCGCCCGACAGGTCCGTGCGCAGGGCCAGGGTGTTGACGAAGAACCCCACCAGCGGCTCCAGCTCGCGCCGGTCGCGACCGGCGATCGCCGAGCCCACCACCACGTCCGTCTGGCCGCTCCAGCGGCTGACCAGCACCTGGAAGGCGGCCAGGAACACCATGAACGGGGTCACCCCCTCACGCCGCGCCAGCTCCCGCACCCCCTCCGACAGCGTCCCGGGCAGGGTGAACGGCAAGGCCGCCCCCCGGAAGCTCTCCACCGGCGGCCGCGGCCGGTCGGTGGGCAGCTCCAGCACCGGCGGAGCCCCCGCCAGGCGCTCGCGCCAATAGGCCAGCTGACGCTCCAGCGCCTCGTCGCGCAGCCACTGACGCTGCCACAGCGCATAGTCGGCGTACTGCACCTCCAGCGGCGCCAGCGGCGAGGGCCGACCCTCCAGGAACGCCTCGTACAGCGCCCCAAGCTCGCGCGGGATGATCCCCAGCAGCGACCAGCCGTCCGACAGGATGTGGTGCATGCTCATCAGCAGCACGTGGTCCTGCGGACCAAGCCGCAGCAGCTCGGCCCGGAACAGCGGTCCCCGCTCCAGGTCGAACGGCCGCTCGATCTCGGCCTGCTGCAGCGCCTGGGCCTTGGCCTCGCGCGCGTCCGCCTCCAGCCCGCCAAGGTCCCTGACCGTCAGCTCGAACGGCCCAGGCGGGTCGATCACCTGCACCGGCTCGCCGTCCCGCACCGCAAAGCGCGTGCGCAACGGCTCGTGGCGCGCCACCAGCGCCCCAAGGCTGGCCTCCAGCGCCCCCACGTCCAGCGGGCCTTCCAGCCGCAGGAAGTTGGGCATGGTGTAGGACGTGCCCACCCCAAGCTGCTCGAGGAACCAAAGTCGCTCCTGGGCGAACGACAGCGGCAGACGCTCCGGACGCGCCTGGCGCGTCAGCGGCGGACGGCTCAGGCCCTCCTGCTCCTTCTGGGCGACCTCCACCCTCTGGGCCAGCTGGCGCACGGTGGGGGCCTCGAAGAAGGCGCGCACCGGCAGCTCCACCTGCAGGGCCTCGCGCACCCGCGAGACCACCTGGGTGGCCAGCAGCGAGTGGCCGCCCAGGTCGAAGAAGTTGTCCTGCGCCCCCACCCGGTCCAGCCGAAGGGTCTCGGCCCAGATCGCCGCCAGCGCCTCCTCCAGGGGCGTGCTGGGAACGACATAGTCGCCGATCAGCTCGGGCCGCTCCTCGGGCGCGGGCAGCGCCTGGCGGTCGACCTTGCCGTTGGCCGTCAGCGGCAGCTGGTCCAGGGCCAGGATCGCCGAGGGGGTCATGTAGTCGGGGACCTTGGCCTTGAGCGCCTCGCGCAGCCGCGCCCCCAGCTGCTGGGTCAGCTGGCCCAGCAGCGGGTCGTTGACATGCTCGCTCCACGCCCCGGCCGGCTCGGCCGGAAGGTCCAGCGGCGTCTGGACCTGGCCCGGGTCGACCAGCTCCACGTCGAACCGCCCCTCCCCGCCGCCGCTCCAGCTGATCTGCGCCTGGTAACCGCGCGCCTGGGCCAGCGCCCAGAACGCCTCGGGGTCCTGGCCTCGGGCCGGATGGGCCTTGAGCGCCTCGCGCAGCTGCGCCACGCTGGCGTTCTCCTCCATCGTCTCCATCAGCCGCGCGGCCGCCGCGTCCTGGGCCAGGCGATGGTTGGCCACCCCGCGCACCCGCACCCGCGCCGGACGATGCTGCGCCAGCTGCTCGTCCAGCCGCTCCAGCGCCTGATCGTCGCCTTCCAGCTCCACGGCCGCGTAGCGCGCCTGCTCCTGGCGGCTGAGGATCACGTCGTAGCGATAGCCCGTCAGCTCGTTGACGTACCGCCCCCGCTTGAGCAGGGCCCGCACCTGGCCCACCCCCAGCTGCTCGCGCGCGGCCTCGAAGAAGCCCGGAGCCACCAGCAGCTCCTTGTCCTGGGCCATGGCCCGCGCCACCCGCGCCTTGAGCCGCCCAACGCTCAGCCCCGCCGGGGCCTTGTCCAGCTGCACCGAGGCGTGGAACGCCTTGATCAGGTCCAGCTGGCGAACGTCGCCCACGAACACCTGGCCTTGCGGCCCCACCAGATCCAGCGCCTGGGACAGCACCGACAGCAGGTACTCCCCGTCAGGGAAGTACTGGATGATCGAGTTGAGCACGACCGTGTCGAACGCCCCCGCCTCCCAGCCCTCGAACTGGGTGGCCTCGCGCCGCAGCAGCCGCACGTGCGACAGCGCCGGCTGCTCGTCCAGCCACCGCTGCAGCCCGCCCAGGGCCGCGGCCGAGATGTCCGTGCCCGTATAGTCCCGGCCCGCCGCCAGGTGCTCCAGCAAAAGCCCCACCCCGCAGCCGATCTCCAGGATCGCCCCAGGCTCCAGGTCCTGGATCCGCTCCAGGGTCTGGTCGCGCCACTCGCGCATCTGCTCCAACGGGATCGCCGCCCCGGTATAGCTGCTGTTCCAGCCCCGGAAGCTGGGCGCGGCCGCCGTCTCGCTGGCCCCGTAGGCGTCGTCGAACAGCGTCTCCCACTGCTCGACGTTCTCCTCGCGCGCCTCCTCGTAGGCCTGGGCGTGGGCCGCCTTCAGCCCCTGGGCCTCGGCCACCACATAGGCCACCAGCCGCTTGTCCCCCGGCGCGTCCTCGCGCACCACGGCCACGGCCTGGGCCACCCCGGGCTGCTCCAGCAGCACCGCCTCCACCTCGCCAAGCTCGATGCGGTGGCCCCGCACCTTGACCTGGTGGTCCAGCCGCCCCAGGAACTCCAGCTCACCGCCCTGGCGCCAGCGCACCAGGTCGCCGGTCCGGTAGAGCCGCGAGCCGGCCGGGCCATACGGGTTGGCCACGAACCGCTCGGCCGTCAGGCCAGGCCGCCCCAGATAACCCCGCGCCAGCCCATCGCCGGCGATGTAGAGCTCGCCCGCAACCCCGATCGGCGCCAGGCCAAGCTCCCCGTCCAGCACGTAAACCTGCGTGTTGGCGATCGGACGACCGATCGGAACCGTCGCCGTGGTCAGCTCGCCCACCGCATGGACCGTGCTGTAGGTGGTGCCTTCGGTGGGGCCATAGCCGTTGATCAGCCGGCCAGGGCCGATGGCCTCCACGATCTGGCGCGCGTGCGACGGCGAGAGCGCGTCTCCGCCCGTCAGGACCTGGCGCACGCCGCCCAGGATGGAGATGTCCTCTTCAACCACCCGATGGAGCAGGCCCGTGGTCAACAGGGGAAGGTCCACGCCCTGGGTGGTCATCACCTGCCGCAACTGGCCGATGTCGATCGGGCCGGGCGGCTGGAGGACCAGGCGAGCGCCGTGCAGCAACGCGCCCCACAGCTCAAAGGTGGCCGCATCGAAGGTCAGCGGCGAGATCAGCAGCAGCGTGCGCTCGCGCGCCAGATCGGCGTAGTCCGCGCCCAGCACCAGCCGGGCGATGTTGCGGTGGACGGTCCCCACGCCCTTGGGCGATCCGGTCGAGCCGGAGGTGTAGATCACATAGGCCAGGTTGAGCGGGCCCGCGGCCGGCGGCGGGGCCTGGTCGGGCCGCGCCGCGATCGCCTGGGCCTCCTCGTCCAGCAGCACCGCCGGGCCTTCCAGCCCCAGCCCCGACCATAGCGGGCCCGCGCTCAGGGTCAGGGCCGCCCCGGCGTCGTCGAGCATGAACGCTAGCCGCTCGGCCGGATAGTCGGGGTCCAGCGGCAGGTAGGCCCCGCCGGCCTTGAGGATGGCCAGCAGCCCCACCACCATCTCGAACGAGCGCTCCAGGCACAGCCCCACCACCACCTCGGGACCCACGCCCCGGGCCTTCAGGTGCCAGGCCAGCTGGTTGGACCGCGCCTCCAGCTCCCCGTAGCTCATCGTCGCCTCGCCCAGCGCCAGGGCCGTGGCCTGGGGCGCGCGCCCCGCCTGCTCGGAGAACAGCGCATGGACAGGCCGATCGCGCGGATAGTCCGACGCCGTGGCGTTCCACTCCACCGCCAGGCGCCGGGCCTGCTCGCTCCCCAGCACCGGCAGGGCCGACAGCGCCTGGTCCGGATCGCCCAGCGCCCCCTCCAGCAGGCAGGTCAGCCCCTCCAGCAGCCGCTCGATCGTCGAGGCCTCGTAGAGGTCGGTGGCGTACTCGAAGAAGCCGTCGATCCCCAGCCCCTCGAACAGGTGCAGCTCCAGATCGAACTTGGCCGTCGTGATCCGCCCGCCGGCCGGCTTGAGGGTCAGGCCCGCCAGCTCCAGCTGATCCTGCGGCACGTTGTGCATGCCGATCATCACCTGCACGATCGGGTGGCGTCCCAGATCCCGTTCGGGGGCCAGCTCGGCCACCAGCTTCTCGAACGGCAGGTCCTGGTGGGCGTAGGCCCCCAGGGTGGTCTCCTTGACCCGGCCCAGCAGCGTGCGGAAGCTGGGATCGCCCGACAGGTCCGTGCGCAGGGCCAGGGTGTTGACGAAGAACCCCACCAGCGGCTCCAGCTCGCGCCGGTCGCGACCGGCGATCGCCGAGCCCACCACCACGTCCGTCTGGCCGCTCCAGCGGCTGACCAGCACCTGGAAGGCGGCCAGGAACACCATGAACGGGGTCACCCCCTCACGCCGCGCCAGCTCCCGCACCCCCTCCGACAGCGTCCCGGGCAGGGTGAACGGCAAGGCCGCCCCCCGGAAGCTCTCCACCGGCGGCCGCGGCCGGTCGGTGGGCAGCTCCAGCACCGGCGGAGCCCCCGCCAGGCGCTCGCGCCAATAGGCCAGCTGACGCTCCAGCGCCTCGTCGCGCAGCCACTGACGCTGCCACAGCGCATAGTCGGCGTACTGCACCTCCAGCGGCGCCAGCGGCGAGGGCCGACCCTCCAGGAACGCCTCGTACAGCGCCCCAAGCTCGCGCGGGATGATCCCCAGCAGCGACCAGCCGTCCGACAGGATGTGGTGCATGCTCATCAGCAGCACGTGGTCCTGCGGACCAAGCCGCAGCAGCTCGGCCCGGAACAGCGGTCCCCGCTCCAGGTCGAACGGCCGCTCGATCTCGGCCTGCTGCAGCGCCTGGGCCTTGGCCTCGCGCGCGTCCGCCTCCAGCCCGCCAAGGTCCCTGACCGTCAGCTCGAACGGCCCAGGCGGGTCGATCACCTGCACCGGCTCGCCGTCCCGCACCGCAAAGCGCGTGCGCAACGGCTCGTGGCGCGCCACCAGCGCCCCAAGGCTGGCCTCCAGCGCCCCCACGTCCAGCGGGCCTTCCAGCCGCAGGAAGTTGGGCATGGTGTAGGACGTGCCCACCCCAAGCTGCTCGAGGAACCAAAGTCGCTCCTGGGCGAACGACAGCGGCAGACGCTCCGGACGCGCCTGGCGCGTCAGCGGCGGACGGCTCAGGCCCTCCTGCTCCTTCTGGGCGACCTCCACCCTCTGGGCCAGCTGGCGCACGGTGGGGGCCTCGAAGAAGGCGCGCACCGGCAGCTCCACCTGCAGGGCCTCGCGCACCCGCGAGACCACCTGGGTGGCCAGCAGCGAGTGGCCGCCCAGGTCGAAGAAGTTGTCCTGCGCCCCCACCCGGTCCAGCCGAAGGGTCTCGGCCCAGATCGCCGCCAGCGCCTCCTCCAGGGGCGTGCTGGGAACGACATAGTCGCCGATCAGCTCGGGCCGCTCCTCGGGCGCGGGCAGCGCCTGGCGGTCGACCTTGCCGCTGGCCGTCAGCGGCAGCTGGTCCAGCACCACGATCGCCGAGGGCACCATGTAGCCGGGACTGCGGGCCCGGACCCGGGCGCGCAGGTCGCCCGCGTCCAGGTCGCGGCCCACCACATAGGCTGTCAGCCGCCTGTCCCCCGGCGCGTCCTCGCGCACCACGGCCACGGCCTGGGCCACCCCGGGCTGCTCCAGCAGCACCGCCTCCACCTCGCCAAGCTCGATGCGGTGGCCCCGCACCTTGACCTGGTGGTCCAGCCGCCCCAGGAACTCCAGCTCACCGCCCTGGCGCCAGCGCACCAGGTCGCCGGTCCGGTAGAGCCGCGAGCCGGCCGGGCCGTACGGGTTGGCCACGAACCGCTCGGCCGTCAGGCCAGGCCGCCCCAGATAACCCCGCGCCAGCCCATCGCCGGCGATGTAGAGCTCGCCCGCAACCCCAATCGGCGCCAGGCCAAGCTCCCCGTCCAGCACATAGAGCTGGACGTTGGCGATCGGACGGCCGATCGGCGCATGGCGCTCGACCCCGTCCGACGGCAGCACGAAGGCCGACACCACGTGGCTTTCGGCGGGTCCATAATGGTTGATCAGCCGCGCCTGGCTGGCGGCGATCATCTCCAGGATGGCGGCGTTGGCCACCAGCGCCTCGCCGGCCTGGTAGACCTCGCTCAGCGCCAGGTCGGGACGCGAGCGCCGCCAGGCCAGGGCCAGTTGCTCAAGCAGGACCTGCGGGCAGAACAGGTGACGCACCCCCCAGCGGTCCAGGCACTCCACCAGCCGTTCGGGATCCTGGCGGATGGCCGCGTCGACCAGCACCAGGCGCGCCCCGCGGGTCAGGGCCAGGAAGATCTCCTGCACCGAGACGTCGAAGTGCAGCGGGGTCAGTTGCAGAACCGGCCCCACCGAGGCGGGATAGGCCATGGCCGGGGCGGTGAGCAGGTTGACGATCGCCCCGTGGGTCATCCCCACGCCCTTGGGCGATCCGGTCGAGCCGGAGGTGTAGATCACATAGGCCAGGTTGAGCGGGCCCGCGGCCGGCGGCGGGGCCTGGTCGGGCCGCGCCGCGATCGCCTGGGCCTCCTCGTCCAGCAGCACCGCCGGGCCTTCCAGCCCCAGCCCCGACCATAGCGGGCCCGCGCTCAGGGTCAGGGCCGCCCCGGCGTCCGCCAGCATGAACGCCAGCCGCTCGGCCGGATAGTCGGGGTCCAGCGGCAGGTAGGCCCCGCCAGCCTTGAGGATGGCCAGCAGCCCCACCACCATCTCGAACGAGCGCTCCAGGCACAGCCCCACCACCACCTCGGGACCCACGCCCCGGGCCTTCAGGTGCCAGGCCAGCTGGTTGGACCGCGCCTCCAGCTCCCCGTAGCTCATCGTCGCCTCGCCCAGCGCCAGGGCCGTGGCCTGGGGCGCGCGCCCCGCCTGCTCGGAGAACAGCGCATGGACGGGCCGATCGCGCGGATAGTCCGACGCCGTGGCGTTCCACTCCACCGCCAGGCGCCGGGCCTGCTCGCTCCCCAGCACCGGCAGGGCCGACAGCGCCTGGTCCGGATCGCCCAGCGCCCCCTCCAGCAGGCAGGTCAGCCCCTCCAGCAGCCGCTCGATCGTCGAGGCCTCGTAGAGGTCGGTGGCGTACTCGAAGAAGCCGTCGATCCCCAGCCCCTCGAACAGGTGCAGCTCCAGATCGAACTTGGCCGTCGTGATCCGCCCGCCCACCTGGTTCCAGCTGAGATCGCGAAGCTCCAGATCCTCGTGCGGGACGTTGTTGAACGTCACCATCGTCTGGAAGATCGGATGACGTCCCAGATCCCGTTCGGGGGCCAGCTCGGCCACCAGCTTCTCGAACGGCAGGTCCTGGTGGGCGTAGGCCCCCAGGGTGGTCTCCTTGACCCGGCCCAGCAGCGTGCGGAAGCTGGGATCGCCCGACAGGTCCGTGCGCAGGGCCAGGGTGTTGACGAAGAACCCCACCAGCGGCTCCAGCTCGCGCCGGTCGCGACCGGCGATCGCCGAGCCCACCACCACGTCCGTCTGGCCGCTCCAGCGGCTGACCAGCACCTGGAAGGCGGCCAGGAACACCATGAACGGGGTCACCCCCTCACGCCGCGCCAGCTCCCGCACCCCCTCCGACAGCGTCCCGGGCAGGGTGAACGGCAAGGCCGCCCCCCGGAAGCTCTCCACCGGCGGCCGCGGCCGGTCGGTGGGCAGCTCCAGCACCGGCGGAGCCCCCGCCAGGCGCTCGCGCCAATAGGCCAGCTGACGCTCCAGCGCCTCGTCGCGCAGCCACTGACGCTGCCACAGCGCATAGTCGGCGTACTGCACCTCCAGCGGCGCCAGCGGCGAGGGCCGACCCTCCAGGAACGCCTCGTACAGCGCCCCAAGCTCGCGCGGGATGATCCCCAGCAGCGACCAGCCGTCCGACAGGATGTGGTGCATGCTCATCAGCAGCACGTGGTCCTGCGGACCAAGCCGCAGCAGCTCGGCCCGGAACAGCGGTCCCCGCTCCAGGTCGAACGGCCGCTCGATCTCGGCCTGCTGCAGCGCCTGGGCCTTGGCCTCGCGCGCGTCCGCCTCCAGCCCGCCAAGGTCCCTGACCGTCAGCTCGAACGGCCCAGGCGGGTCGATCACCTGCACCGGCTCGCCGTCCCGCACCGCAAAGCGCGTGCGCAACGGCTCGTGGCGCGCCACCAGCGCCCCAAGGCTGGCCTCCAGCGCCCCCACGTCCAGCGGGCCTTCCAGCCGCAGGAAGTTGGGCATGGTGTAGGACGTGCCCACCCCAAGCTGCTCGAGGAACCAAAGTCGCTCCTGGGCGAACGACAGCGGCAGACGCTCCGGACGCGCCTGGCGCGTCAGCGGCGGACGGCTCAGGCCCTCCTGCTCCTTCTGGGCGACCTCCACCCTCTGGGCCAGCTGGCGCACGGTGGGGGCCTCGAAGAAGGCGCGCACCGGCAGCTCCACCTGCAGGGCCTCGCGCACCCGCGAGACCACCTGGGTGGCCAGCAGCGAGTGGCCGCCCAGGTCGAAGAAGTTGTCCTGCGCCCCCACCCGGTCCAGCCGAAGGGTCTCGGCCCAGATCGCCGCCAGCGCCTCCTCCAGGGGCGTGCTGGGAACGACATAGTCGCCGATCAGCTCGGGCCGCTCCTCGGGCGCGGGCAGCGCCTGGCGGTCGACCTTGCCGTTGGCCGTCAGCGGCAGCTGGTCCAGGGCCAGGATCGCCGAGGGGGTCATGTAGTCGGGGACCTTGGCCTTGAGCGCCTCGCGCAGCCGCGCCCCCAGCTGCTGGGTCAGCTGGCCCAGCAGCGGGTCGTTGACATGCTCGCTCCACGCCCCGGCCGGCTCGGCCGGAAGGTCCAGCGGCGTCTGGACCTGGCCCGGGTCGACCAGCTCCACGTCGAACCGCCCCTCCCCGCCGCCGCTCCAGCTGATCTGCGCCTGGTAACCGCGCGCCTGGGCCAGCGCCCAGAACGCCTCGGGGTCCTGGCCTCGGGCCGGATGGGCCTTGAGCGCCTCGCGCAGCTGCGCCACGCTGGCGTTCTCCTCCATCGTCTCCATCAGCCGCGCGGCCGCCGCGTCCTGGGCCAGGCGATGGTTGGCCACCCCGCGCACCCGCACCCGCGCCGGACGATGCTGCGCCAGCTGCTCGTCCAGCCGCTCCAGCGCCTGATCGTCGCCTTCCAGCTCCACGGCCGCGTAGCGCGCCTGCTCCTGGCGGCTGAGGATCACGTCGTAGCGATAGCCCGTCAGCTCGTTGACGTACCGCCCCCGCTTGAGCAGGGCCCGCACCTGGCCCACCCCCAGCTGCTCGCGCGCGGCCTCGAAGAAGCCCGGAGCCACCAGCAGCTCCTTGTCCTGGGCCATGGCCCGCGCCACCCGCGCCTTGAGCCGCCCAACGCTCAGCCCCGCCGGGGCCTTGTCCAGCTGCACCGAGGCGTGGAACGCCTTGATCAGGTCCAGCTGGCGAACGTCGCCCACGAACACCTGGCCTTGCGGCCCCACCAGATCCAGCGCCTGGGACAGCACCGACAGCAGGTACTCCCCGTCAGGGAAGTACTGGATGATCGAGTTGAGCACGACCGTGTCGAACGCCCCCGCCTCCCAGCCCTCGAACTGGGTGGCCTCGCGCCGCAGCAGCCGCACGTGCGACAGCGCCGGCTGCTCGTCCAGCCACCGCTGCAGCCCGCCCAGGGCCGCGGCCGAGATGTCCGTGCCCGTATAGTCCCGGCCCGCCGCCAGGTGCTCCAGCAAAAGCCCCACCCCGCAGCCGATCTCCAGGATCGCCCCAGGCTCCAGGTCCTGGATCCGCTCCAGGGTCTGGTCGCGCCACTCGCGCATCTGCTCCAACGGGATCGCCGCCCCGGTATAGCTGCTGTTCCAGCCCCGGAAGCTGGGCGCGGCCGCCGTCTCGCTGGCCCCGTAGGCGTCGTCGAACAGCGTCTCCCACTGCTCGACGTTCTCCTCGCGCGCCTCCTCGTAGGCCTGGGCGTGGGCCGCCTTCAGCCCCTGGGCCTCGGCCACCACATAGGCCACCAGCCGCTTGTCCCCCGGCGCGTCCTCGCGCACCACGGCCACGGCCTGGGCCACCCCGGGCTGCTCCAGCAGCACCGCCTCCACCTCGCCAAGCTCGATGCGGTGGCCCCGCACCTTGACCTGGTGGTCCAGCCGCCCCAGGAACTCCAGCTCACCGCCCTGGCGCCAGCGCACCAGGTCGCCGGTCCGGTAGAGCCGCGAGCCGGCCGGGCCATACGGGTTGGCCACGAACCGCTCGGCCGTCAGGCCAGGCCGCCCCAGATAACCCCGCGCCAGCCCATCGCCGGCGATGTAGAGCTCGCCCGCAACCCCAATCGGCGCCAGGCCAAGCTCCCCGTCCAGCACGTAAACCTGCGTGTTGGCGATCGGACGACCGATCGGAACCGTCGCCGTGGTCACGGAGGCCACGTCGTAATAGGTGGAGAAGGTGGTGACTTCGGTGGGCCCGTACACGTGGGTCAGCCGGGCCGGCGGTCCGTTGGCCAGGATGCGCGCCACGCTGTCGGGGTCAACAGCCTCGCCGCCGAACATCAACGATCGCAGACCCGCAAAGCCGTCCGGCGTATTGCGCGCCACCAGATTGGCCAAGGCGGTCGTGACGAACGCCACGCTCACCCGCTCGCGCTTGAGCGCTTCGGCCAGACCGCGCGGCGAGAGCGCTTCGTTGCGTGGGATGATCACCACGGCCGCGCCACGGAGCAGCGGGGCGAAGATCTCAAAGGTCGCCGCGTCGAACGACAGGGTCGCCAACTGGCCGACGCGATCATCGGCTTCCAGATCCGCGTAGGTGATGTCGCAGACCAGGCGCGCGATGGCGCGATGGGCCACCGCCGCGCCCTTGGGCGATCCGGTCGAGCCGGAGGTGTAGATCACATAGGCCAGGTTGAGCGGGCCCGCGGCCGGCGGCGGGGCCTGGTCGGACCGCGCCGCGATCGCCTGGGCCTCCTCGTCCAGCAGCACGGGCAGCACGCCATAGGCTGGAAGCCCGTCGGCGATGGCCTGGGTGGTGACCACCACCATCGCCCCGGCGTCGTCGAGCATGAACCGCAGCCGCTCGGCCGGATAGTCGGGGTCCAGCGGCAGGTAGGCCCCGCCGGCCTTGAGGATGGCCAGCAGCCCCACCACCATCTCGAACGAGCGCTCCAGGCACAGCCCCACCACCACCTCGGGACCCACGCCCCGGGCCTTCAGGTGCCAGGCCAGCTGGTTGGACCGCGCCTCCAGCTCCCCGTAGCTCATCGTCGCCTCGCCCAGCGCCAGGGCCGTGGCCTGGGGCGCGCGCCCCGCCTGCTCGGAGAACAGCGCATGGACAGGCCGATCGCGCGGATAGTCCGACGCCGTGGCGTTCCACTCCACCGCCAGGCGCCGGGCCTGCTCGCTCCCCAGCACCGGCAGGGCCGACAGCGCCTGGTCCGGATCGCCCAGCGCCCCCTCCAGCAGGCAGGTCAGCCCCTCCAGCAGCCGCTCGATCGTCGAGGCCTCGTAGAGGTCGGTGGCGTACTCGAAGAAGCCCCAGAGCGCATCGTTCTCGAACAGATGCAGGGCCAGGTCGAACTTGGCGGTGACATGCTCGCCGCCCGCCCGCTTGAGCGTGAGCCCCTCCAGACGCAGGCCTTCCTCGGGCACGTTGTGCAGGGCTACGACCACCTGGACCAGGGGATGGCGTCCCAGATCCCGTTCGGGGGCCAGCTCGGCCACCAGCTTCTCGAACGGCAGGTCCTGGTGGGCGTAGGCCCCCAGGGTGGTCTCCTTGACCCGGCCCAGCAGCGTGCGGAAGCTGGGATCGCCCGACAGGTCCGTGCGCAGGGCCAGGGTGTTGACGAAGAACCCCACCAGCGGCTCCAGCTCGCGCCGGTCGCGACCGGCGATCGCCGAGCCCACCACCACGTCCGTCTGGCCGCTCCAGCGGCTGACCAGCACCTGGAAGGCGGCCAGGAACACCATGAACGGGGTCACCCCCTCACGCCGCGCCAGCTCCCGCACCCCCTCCGACAGCGTCCCGGGCAGGGTGAACGGCAAGGCCGCCCCCCGGAAGCTCTCCACCGGCGGCCGCGGCCGGTCGGTGGGCAGCTCCAGCACCGGCGGAGCCCCCGCCAGGCGCTCGCGCCAATAGGCCAGCTGACGCTCCAGCGCCTCGTCGCGCAGCCACTGACGCTGCCACAGCGCATAGTCGGCGTACTGCACCTCCAGCGGCGCCAGCGGCGAGGGCCGACCCTCCAGGAACGCCTCGTACAGCGCCCCAAGCTCGCGCGGGATGATCCCCAGCAGCGACCAGCCGTCCGACAGGATGTGGTGCATGCTCATCAGCAGCACGTGGTCCTGCGGACCAAGCCGCAGCAGCTCGGCCCGGAACAGCGGTCCCCGCTCCAGGTCGAACGGCCGCTCGATCTCGGCCTGCTGCAGCGCCTGGGCCTTGGCCTCGCGCGCGTCCGCCTCCAGCCCGCCAAGGTCCCTGACCGTCAGCTCGAACGGCCCAGGCGGGTCGATCACCTGCACCGGCTCGCCGTCCCGCACCGCAAAGCGCGTGCGCAACGGCTCGTGGCGCGCCACCAGCGCCCCAAGGCTGGCCTCCAGCGCCCCCACGTCCAGCGGGCCTTCCAGCCGCAGGAAGTTGGGCATGGTGTAGGACGTGCCCACCCCAAGCTGCTCGAGGAACCAAAGTCGCTCCTGGGCGAACGACAGCGGCAGACGCTCCGGACGCGCCTGGCGCGTGATCTTCTCGAGCCTTTTCCGGCGTTGAACCTCCTGATCGACAAGGAGGGCCAAAACCTGGGTCTGCAGCGCCTCGAAGCTGATTTGATCCGCGTCGCTCATAGGCGTTGCTCCCCGCCGAGTGCATGCATTTCGAGAAAAGCCCGAAGTTCTTGCTCGCTCATCTGAGCGACTTTGCCGGAAAGGGATTTGGCGATGGTCTCACGCTGAACCGTCGCCAAATTCGCCTGCTCCTTCTGGGCGACCTCCACCCTCTGGGCCAGCTGGCGCACGGTGGGGGCCTCGAAGAAGGCGCGCACCGGCAGCTCCACCTGCAGGGCCTCGCGCACCCGCGAGACCACCTGGGTGGCCAGCAGCGAGTGGCCGCCCAGGTCGAAGAAGTTGTCCTGCGCCCCCACCCGGTCCAGCCGAAGGGTCTCGGCCCAGATCGCCGCCAGCGCCTCCTCCAGGGGCGTGCTGGGAACGACATAGTCGCCGATCAGCTCGGGCCGCTCCTCGGGCGCGGGCAGCGCCTGGCGGTCGACCTTGCCGTTGGCCGTCAGCGGCAGCTGGTCCAGGGCCAGGATCGCCGAGGGGGTCATGTAGTCGGGGACCTTGGCCTTGAGCGCCTCGCGCAGCCGCGCCCCCAGCTGCTGGGTCAGCTGGCCCAGCAGCGGGTCGTTGACATGCTCGCTCCACGCCCCGGCCGGCTCGGCCGGAAGGTCCAGCGGCGTCTGGACCTGGCCCGGGTCGACCAGCTCCACGTCGAACCGCCCCTCCCCGCCGCCGCTCCAGCTGATCTGCGCCTGGTAACCGCGCGCCTGGGCCAGCGCCCAGAACGCCTCGGGGTCCTGGCCTCGGGCCGGATGGGCCTTGAGCGCCTCGCGCAGCTGCGCCACGCTGGCGTTCTCCTCCATCGTCTCCATCAGCCGCGCGGCCGCCGCGTCCTGGGCCAGGCGATGGTTGGCCACCCCGCGCACCCGCACCCGCGCCGGACGATGCTGCGCCAGCTGCTCGTCCAGCCGCTCCAGCGCCTGATCGTCGCCTTCCAGCTCCACGGCCGCGTAGCGCGCCTGCTCCTGGCGGCTGAGGATCACGTCGTAGCGATAGCCCGTCAGCTCGTTGACGTACCGCCCCCGCTTGAGCAGGGCCCGCACCTGGCCCACCCCCAGCTGCTCGCGCGCGGCCTCGAAGAAGCCCGGAGCCACCAGCAGCTCCTTGTCCTGGGCCATGGCCCGCGCCACCCGCGCCTTGAGCCGCCCAACGCTCAGCCCCGCCGGGGCCTTGTCCAGCTGCACCGAGGCGTGGAACGCCTTGATCAGGTCCAGCTGGCGAACGTCGCCCACGAACACCTGGCCTTGCGGCCCCACCAGATCCAGCGCCTGGGACAGCACCGACAGCAGGTACTCCCCGTCAGGGAAGTACTGGATGATCGAGTTGAGCACGACCGTGTCGAACGCCCCCGCCTCCCAGCCCTCGAACTGGGTGGCCTCGCGCCGCAGCAGCCGCACGTGCGACAGCGCCGGCTGCTCGTCCAGCCACCGCTGCAGCCCGCCCAGGGCCGCGGCCGAGATGTCCGTGCCCGTATAGTCCCGGCCCGCCGCCAGGTGCTCCAGCAAAAGCCCCACCCCGCAGCCGATCTCCAGGATCGCCCCAGGCTCCAGGTCCTGGATCCGCTCCAGGGTCTGGTCGCGCCACTCGCGCATCTGCTCCAACGGGATCGCCGCCCCGGTATAGCTGCTGTTCCAGCCCCGGAAGCTGGGCGCGGCCGCCGTCTCGCTGGCCCCGTAGGCGTCGTCGAACAGCGTCTCCCACTGCTCGACGTTCTCCTCGCGCGCCTCCTCGTAGGCCTGGGCGTGGGCCGCCTTCAGCCCCTGGGCCTCGGCCACCACATAGGCCACCAGCCGCTTGTCCCCCGGCGCGTCCTCGCGCACCACGGCCACGGCCTGGGCCACCCCGGGCTGCTCCAGCAGCACCGCCTCCACCTCGCCAAGCTCGATGCGGTGGCCCCGCACCTTGACCTGGTGGTCCAGCCGCCCCAGGAACTCCAGCTCACCGCCCTGGCGCCAGCGCACCAGGTCGCCGGTCCGGTAGAGCCGCGAGCCGGCCGGGCCATACGGGTTGGCCACGAACCGCTCGGCCGTCAGGCCAGGCCGCCCCAGATAACCCCGCGCCAGCCCATCGCCGGCGATGTAGAGCTCGCCCGCAACCCCAATCGGCGCCAGGCCAAGCTCCCCGTCCAGCACGTAAACCTGCGTGTTGGCGATCGGACGACCGATCGGAACCGTCGCCGTGGTCAGCTCGCCCACCGCATGGACCGTGCTGTAGGTGGTGCCTTCGGTGGGGCCATAGCCGTTGATCAGCCGGCCAGGGCCGATGGCCTCCACGATCTGGCGCGCGTGCGACGGCGAGAGCGCGTCTCCGCCCGTCAGGACCTGGCGCACGCCGCCCAGGATGGAGATGTCCTCTTCAACCACCCGATGGAGCAGGCCCGTGGTCAACAGGGGAAGGTCCACGCCCTGGGTGGTCATCACCTGCCGCAACTGGCCGATGTCGATCGGGCCGGGCGGCTGGAGGACCAGGCGAGCGCCGTGCAGCAACGCGCCCCACAGCTCGAAGGTGGCCGCATCGAAGGTCAGCGGCGAGATCAGCAGCAGCGTGCGCTCGCGCGCCAGATCGGCGTAGTCCGCGCCCAGCACCAGCCGGGCGATGTTGCGGTGGACGGTCCCCACGCCCTTGGGCGATCCGGTCGAGCCGGAGGTGTAGATCACATAGGCCAGGTTGAGCGGGCCCGCGGCCGGCGGCGGGGCCTGGTCGGGCCGCGCCGCGATCGCCTGGGCCTCCTCGTCCAGCAGCACGGGCAGCACGCCATAGGCTGGAAGCCCGTCGGCGATCGCCTGGGTGGTGACCACCACCATCGCCCCGGCGTCGTCGAGCATGAACCGCAGCCGCTCGGCCGGATAGTCGGGGTCCAGCGGCAGGTAGGCCCCGCCGGCCTTGAGGATGGCCAGCAGCCCCACCACCATCTCGAACGAGCGCTCCAGGCACAGCCCCACCACCACCTCGGGACCCACGCCCCGGGCCTTCAGGTGCCAGGCCAGCTGGTTGGACCGCGCCTCCAGCTCCCCGTAGCTCATCGTCGCCTCGCCCAGCGCCAGGGCCGTGGCCTGGGGCGCGCGCCCCGCCTGCTCGGAGAACAGCGCATGGACAGGCCGATCGCGCGGATAGTCCGACGCCGTGGCGTTCCACTCCACCGCCAGGCGCCGGGCCTGCTCGCTCCCCAGCACCGGCAGGGCCGACAGCGCCTGGTCCGGATCGCCCAGCGCCCCCTCCAGCAGGCAGGTCAGCCCCTCCAGCAGCCGCTCGATCGTCGAGGCCTCGTAGAGGTCGGTGGCGTACTCGAAGAAGCCCCAGAGCGCATCGTTCTCGAACAGATGCAGGGCCAGGTCGAACTTGGCGGTGACATGCTCGCCGCCCGCCCGCTTGAGCGTGAGCCCCTCCAGACGCAGGCCTTCCTCGGGCACGTTGTGCAGGGCTACGACCACCTGGACCAGGGGATGGCGTCCCAGATCCCGTTCGGGGGCCAGCTCGGCCACCAGCTTCTCGAACGGCAGGTCCTGGTGGGCGTAGGCCCCCAGGGTGGTCTCCTTGACCCGGCCCAGCAGCGTGCGGAAGCTGGGATCGCCCGACAGGTCCGTGCGCAGGGCCAGGGTGTTGACGAAGAACCCCACCAGCGGCTCCAGCTCGCGCCGGTCGCGACCGGCGATCGCCGAGCCCACCACCACGTCCGTCTGGCCGCTCCAGCGGCTGACCAGCACCTGGAAGGCGGCCAGGAACACCATGAACGGGGTCACCCCCTCACGCCGCGCCAGCTCCCGCACCCCCTCCGACAGCGTCCCGGGCAGGGTGAACGGCAAGGCCGCCCCCCGGAAGCTCTCCACCGGCGGCCGCGGCCGGTCGGTGGGCAGCTCCAGCACCGGCGGAGCCCCCGCCAGGCGCTCGCGCCAATAGGCCAGCTGACGCTCCAGCGCCTCGTCGCGCAGCCACTGACGCTGCCACAGCGCATAGTCGGCGTACTGCACCTCCAGCGGCGCCAGCGGCGAGGGCCGACCCTCCAGGAACGCCTCGTACAGCGCCCCAAGCTCGCGCGGGATGATCCCCAGCAGCGACCAGCCGTCCGACAGGATGTGGTGCATGCTCATCAGCAGCACGTGGTCCTGCGGACCAAGCCGCAGCAGCTCGGCCCGGAACAGCGGTCCCCGCTCCAGGTCGAACGGCCGCTCGATCTCGGCCTGCTGCAGCGCCTGGGCCTTGGCCTCGCGCGCGTCCGCCTCCAGCCCGCCAAGGTCCCTGACCGTCAGCTCGAACGGCCCAGGCGGGTCGATCACCTGCACCGGCTCGCCGTCCCGCACCGCAAAGCGCGTGCGCAACGGCTCGTGGCGCGCCACCAGCGCCCCAAGGCTGGCCTCCAGCGCCCCCACGTCCAGCGGGCCTTCCAGCCGCAGGAAGTTGGGCATGGTGTAGGACGTGCCCACCCCAAGCTGCTCGAGGAACCAAAGTCGCTCCTGGGCGAACGACAGCGGCAGACGCTCCGGACGCGCCTGGCGCGTCAGCGGCGGACGGCTCAGGCCCTCCTGCTCCTTCTGGGCGACCTCCACCCTCTGGGCCAGCTGGCGCACGGTGGGGGCCTCGAAGAAGGCGCGCACCGGCAGCTCCACCTGCAGGGCCTCGCGCACCCGCGAGACCACCTGGGTGGCCAGCAGCGAGTGGCCGCCCAGGTCGAAGAAGTTGTCCTGCGCCCCCACCCGGTCCAGCCGAAGGGTCTCGGCCCAGATCGCCGCCAGCGCCTCCTCCAGGGGCGTGCTGGGAACGACATAGTCGCCGATCAGCTCGGGCCGCTCCTCGGGCGCGGGCAGCGCCTGGCGGTCGACCTTGCCGTTGGCCGTCAGCGGCAGCTGGTCCAGGGCCAGGATCGCCGAGGGGGTCATGTAGTCGGGGACCTTGGCCTTGAGCGCCTCGCGCAGCCGCGCCCCCAGCTGCTGGGTCAGCTGGCCCAGCAGCGGGTCGTTGACATGCTCGCTCCACGCCCCGGCCGGCTCGGCCGGAAGGTCCAGCGGCGTCTGGACCTGGCCCGGGTCGACCAGCTCCACGTCGAACCGCCCCTCCCCGCCGCCGCTCCAGCTGATCTGCGCCTGGTAACCGCGCGCCTGGGCCAGCGCCCAGAACGCCTCGGGGTCCTGGCCTCGGGCCGGATGGGCCTTGAGCGCCTCGCGCAGCTGCGCCACGCTGGCGTTCTCCTCCATCGTCTCCATCAGCCGCGCGGCCGCCGCGTCCTGGGCCAGGCGATGGTTGGCCACCCCGCGCACCCGCACCCGCGCCGGACGATGCTGCGCCAGCTGCTCGTCCAGCCGCTCCAGCGCCTGATCGTCGCCTTCCAGCTCCACGGCCGCGTAGCGCGCCTGCTCCTGGCGGCTGAGGATCACGTCGTAGCGATAGCCCGTCAGCTCGTTGACGTACCGCCCCCGCTTGAGCAGGGCCCGCACCTGGCCCACCCCCAGCTGCTCGCGCGCGGCCTCGAAGAAGCCCGGAGCCACCAGCAGCTCCTTGTCCTGGGCCATGGCCCGCGCCACCCGCGCCTTGAGCCGCCCAACGCTCAGCCCCGCCGGGGCCTTGTCCAGCTGCACCGAGGCGTGGAACGCCTTGATCAGGTCCAGCTGGCGAACGTCGCCCACGAACACCTGGCCTTGCGGCCCCACCAGATCCAGCGCCTGGGACAGCACCGACAGCAGGTACTCCCCGTCAGGGAAGTACTGGATGATCGAGTTGAGCACGACCGTGTCGAACGCCCCCGCCTCCCAGCCCTCGAACTGGGTGGCCTCGCGCCGCAGCAGCCGCACGTGCGACAGCGCCGGCTGCTCGTCCAGCCACCGCTGCAGCCCGCCCAGGGCCGCGGCCGAGATGTCCGTGCCCGTATAGTCCCGGCCCGCCGCCAGGTGCTCCAGCAAAAGCCCCACCCCGCAGCCGATCTCCAGGATCGCCCCAGGCTCCAGGTCCTGGATCCGCTCCAGGGTCTGGTCGCGCCACTCGCGCATCTGCTCCAACGGGATCGCCGCCCCGGTATAGCTGCTGTTCCAGCCCCGGAAGCTGGGCGCGGCCGCCGTCTCGCTGGCCCCGTAGGCGTCGTCGAACAGCGTCTCCCACTGCTCGACGTTCTCCTCGCGCGCCTCCTCGTAGGCCTGGGCGTGGGCCGCCTTCAGCCCCTGGGCCTCGGCCACCACATAGGCCACCAGCCGCTTGTCCCCCGGCGCGTCCTCGCGCACCACGGCCACGGCCTGGGCCACCCCGGGCTGCTCCAGCAGCACCGCCTCCACCTCGCCAAGCTCGATGCGGTGGCCCCGCACCTTGACCTGGTGGTCCAGCCGCCCCAGGAACTCCAGCTCACCGCCCTGGCGCCAGCGCACCAGGTCGCCGGTCCGGTAGAGCCGCGAGCCGGCCGGGCCATACGGGTTGGCCACGAACCGCTCGGCCGTCAGGCCAGGCCGCCCCAGATAACCCCGCGCCAGCCCATCGCCGGCGATGTAGAGCTCGCCCGCAACCCCAATCGGCGCCAGGCCAAGCTCCCCGTCCAGCACGTAAACCTGCGTGTTGGCGATCGGACGACCGATCGGAACCGTCGCCGTGGTCACGGAGGCCACGTCGTAATAGGTGGAGAAGGTGGTGACTTCGGTGGGCCCGTACACGTGGGTCAGCCGGGCCGGCGGTCCGTTGGCCAGGATGCGCGCCACGCTGTCGGGGTCAACAGCCTCGCCGCCGAACATCAACGATCGCAGACCCGCAAAGCCGTCCGGCGTATTGCGCGCCACCAGATTGGCCAAGGCGGTCGTGACGAACGCCACGCTCACCCGCTCGCGCTTGAGCGCTTCGGCCAGACCGCGCGGCGAGAGCGCTTCGTTGCGTGGGATGATCACCACGGCCGCGCCACGGAGCAGCGGGGCGAAGATCTCAAAGGTCGCCGCGTCGAACGACAGGGTCGCCAACTGGCCGACGCGATCATCGGCTTCCAGATCCGCGTAGGTGATGTCGCAGACCAGGCGCGCGATGGCGCGATGGGCCACCGCCGCGCCCTTGGGCGATCCGGTCGAGCCGGAGGTGTAGATCACATAGGCCAGGTTGAGCGGGCCCGCGGCCGGCGGCGGGGCCTGGTCGGGCCGCGCCGCGATCGCCTGGGCCTCCTCGTCCAGCAGCACCGCCGGGCCTTCCAGCCCCAGCCCCGACCATAGCGGGCCCGCGCTCAGGGTCAGGGCCGCCCCGGCGTCGTCGAGCATGAACGCCAGCCGCTCGGCCGGATAGTCGGGGTCCAGCGGCAGGTAGGCCCCGCCAGCCTTGAGGATGGCCAGCAGCCCCACCACCATCTCGAACGAGCGCTCCAGGCACAGCCCCACCACCACCTCGGGACCCACGCCCCGGGCCTTCAGGTGCCAGGCCAGCTGGTTGGACCGCGCCTCCAGCTCCCCGTAGCTCATCGTCGCCTCGCCCAGCGCCAGGGCCGTGGCCTGGGGCGCGCGCCCCGCCTGCTCGGAGAACAGCGCATGGACGGGCCGATCGCGCGGATAGTCCGACGCCGTGGCGTTCCACTCCACCGCCAGGCGCCGGGCCTGCTCGCCCCCCAGCACCGGCAGGGCCGACAGCGCCTGGTCCGGATCGCCCAGCGCCCCCTCCAGCAGGCAGGTCAGCCCCTCCAGCAGCCGCTCGATCGTCGAGGCCTCGTAGAGGTCGGTGGCGTACTCGAAGAAGCCGTCGATCCCCAGCCCCTCGAACAGGTGCAGCTCCAGATCGAACTTGGCGGTGTCGTGCTCACCGCCGCACTGCCTCAATTGGAGATTGGGCAAGGATAAGGGCGCGTGGGGGACATTGTGCAGGGCTACGACCACCTGGACCAGGGGATGACGTCCCAGATCCCGCTCGGGGGCCAGCTCGGCCACCAGCTTCTCGAACGGCAGGTCCTGGTGGGCGTAGGCCCCCAGGGTGGTCTCCTTGACCCGGCCCAGCAGCGTGCGGAAGCTGGGATCGCCCGACAGGTCCGTGCGCAGGGCCAGGGTGTTGACGAAGAACCCCACCAGCGGCTCCAGCTCGCGCCGGTCGCGACCGGCGATCGCCGAGCCCACCACCACGTCCGTCTGGCCGCTCCAGCGGCTGACCAGCACCTGGAAGGCGGCCAGGAACACCATGAACGGGGTCACCCCCTCACGCCGCGCCAGCTCCCGCACCCCCTCCGACAGCGTCCCGGGCAGGGTGAACGGCAAGGCCGCCCCCCGGAAGCTCTCCACCGGCGGCCGCGGCCGGTCGGTGGGCAGCTCCAGCACCGGCGGAGCCCCCGCCAGGCGCTCGCGCCAATAGGCCAGCTGACGCTCCAGCGCCTCGTCGCGCAGCCACTGACGCTGCCACAGCGCATAGTCGGCGTACTGCACCTCCAGCGGCGCCAGCGGCGAGGGCCGACCCTCCAGGAACGCCTCGTACAGCGCCCCAAGCTCGCGCGGGATGATCCCCAGCAGCGACCAGCCGTCCGACAGGATGTGGTGCATGCTCATCAGCAGCACGTGGTCCTGCGGACCAAGCCGCAGCAGCTCGGCCCGGAACAGCGGTCCCCGCTCCAGGTCGAACGGCCGCTCGATCTCGGCCTGCTGCAGCGCCTGGGCCTTGGCCTCGCGCGCGTCCGCCTCCAGCCCGCCAAGGTCCCTGACCGTCAGCTCGAACGGCCCAGGCGGGTCGATCACCTGCACCGGCTCGCCGTCCCGCACCGCAAAGCGCGTGCGCAACGGCTCGTGGCGCGCCACCAGCGCCCCAAGGCTGGCCTCCAGCGCCCCCACGTCCAGCGGGCCTTCCAGCCGCAGGAAGTTGGGCATGGTGTAGGACGTGCCCACCCCAAGCTGCTCGAGGAACCAAAGTCGCTCCTGGGCGAACGACAGCGGCAGACGCTCCGGACGCGCCTGGCGCGTCAGCGGCGGACGGCTCAGGCCCTCCTGCTCCTTCTGGGCGACCTCCACCCTCTGGGCCAGCTGGCGCACGGTGGGGGCCTCGAAGAAGGCGCGCACCGGCAGCTCCACCTGCAGGGCCTCGCGCACCCGCGAGACCACCTGGGTGGCCAGCAGCGAGTGGCCGCCCAGGTCGAAGAAGTTGTCCTGCGCCCCCACCCGGTCCAGCCGAAGGGTCTCGGCCCAGATCGCCGCCAGCGCCTCCTCCAGGGGCGTGCTGGGAACGACATAGTCGCCGATCAGCTCGGGCCGCTCCTCGGGCGCGGGCAGCGCCTGGCGGTCGACCTTGCCGTTGGCCGTCAGCGGCAGCTGGTCCAGGGCCAGGATCGCCGAGGGGGTCATGTAGTCGGGGACCTTGGCCTTGAGCGCCTCGCGCAGCCGCGCCCCCAGCTGCTGGGTCAGCTGGCCCAGCAGCGGGTCGTTGACATGCTCGCTCCACGCCCCGGCCGGCTCGGCCGGAAGGTCCAGCGGCGTCTGGACCTGGCCCGGGTCGACCAGCTCCACGTCGAACCGCCCCTCCCCGCCGCCGCTCCAGCTGATCTGCGCCTGGTAACCGCGCGCCTGGGCCAGCGCCCAGAACGCCTCGGGGTCCTGGCCTCGGGCCGGATGGGCCTTGAGCGCCTCGCGCAGCTGCGCCACGCTGGCGTTCTCCTCCATCGTCTCCATCAGCCGCGCGGCCGCCGCGTCCTGGGCCAGGCGATGGTTGGCCACCCCGCGCACCCGCACCCGCGCCGGACGATGCTGCGCCAGCTGCTCGTCCAGCCGCTCCAGCGCCTGATCGTCGCCTTCCAGCTCCACGGCCGCGTAGCGCGCCTGCTCCTGGCGGCTGAGGATCACGTCGTAGCGATAGCCCGTCAGCTCGTTGACGTACCGCCCCCGCTTGAGCAGGGCCCGCACCTGGCCCACCCCCAGCTGCTCGCGCGCGGCCTCGAAGAAGCCCGGAGCCACCAGCAGCTCCTTGTCCTGGGCCATGGCCCGCGCCACCCGCGCCTTGAGCCGCCCAACGCTCAGCCCCGCCGGGGCCTTGTCCAGCTGCACCGAGGCGTGGAACGCCTTGATCAGGTCCAGCTGGCGAACGTCGCCCACGAACACCTGGCCTTGCGGCCCCACCAGATCCAGCGCCTGGGACAGCACCGACAGCAGGTACTCCCCGTCAGGGAAGTACTGGATGATCGAGTTGAGCACGACCGTGTCGAACGCCCCCGCCTCCCAGCCCTCGAACTGGGTGGCCTCGCGCCGCAGCAGCCGCACGTGCGACAGCGCCGGCTGCTCGTCCAGCCACCGCTGCAGCCCGCCCAGGGCCGCGGCCGAGATGTCCGTGCCCGTATAGTCCCGGCCCGCCGCCAGGTGCTCCAGCAAAAGCCCCACCCCGCAGCCGATCTCCAGGATCGCCCCAGGCTCCAGGTCCTGGATCCGCTCCAGGGTCTGGTCGCGCCACTCGCGCATCTGCTCCAACGGGATCGCCGCCCCGGTATAGCTGCTGTTCCAGCCCCGGAAGCTGGGCGCGGCCGCCGTCTCGCTGGCCCCGTAGGCGTCGTCGAACAGCGTCTCCCACTGCTCGACGTTCTCCTCGCGCGCCTCCTCGTAGGCCTGGGCGTGGGCCGCCTTCAGCCCCTGGGCCTCGGCCACCACATAGGCCACCAGCCGCTTGTCCCCCGGCGCGTCCTCGCGCACCACGGCCACGGCCTGGGCCACCCCGGGCTGCTCCAGCAGCACCGCCTCCACCTCGCCAAGCTCGATGCGGTGGCCCCGCACCTTGACCTGGTGGTCCAGCCGCCCCAGGAACTCCAGCTCACCGCCCTGGCGCCAGCGCACCAGGTCGCCGGTCCGGTAGAGCCGCGAGCCGGCCGGGCCATACGGGTTGGCCACGAACCGCTCGGCCGTCAGGCCAGGCCGCCCCAGATAACCCCGCGCCAGCCCATCGCCGGCGATGTAGAGCTCGCCCGCAACCCCAATCGGCGCCAGGCCAAGCTCCCCGTCCAGCACGTAAACCTGCGTGTTGGCGATCGGACGACCGATCGGAACCGTCGCCGTGGTCAGCTCGCCCACCGCATGGACCGTGCTGTAGGTGGTGCCTTCGGTGGGGCCATAGCCGTTGATCAGCCGGCCAGGGCCGATGGCCTCCACGATCTGGCGCGCGTGCGACGGCGAGAGCGCGTCTCCGCCCGTCAGGACCTGGCGCACGCCGCCCAGGATGGAGATGTCCTCTTCAACCACCCGATGGAGCAGGCCCGTGGTCAACAGGGGAAGGTCCACGCCCTGGGTGGTCATCACCTGCCGCAACTGGCCGATGTCGATCGGGCCGGGCGGCTGGAGGACCAGGCGAGCGCCGTGCAGCAACGCGCCCCACAGCTCGAAGGTGGCCGCATCGAAGGTCAGCGGCGAGATCAGCAGCAGCGTGCGCTCGCGCGCCAGATCGGCGTAGTCCGCGCCCAGCACCAGCCGGGCGATGTTGCGGTGGACGGTCCCCACGCCCTTGGGCGATCCGGTCGAGCCGGAGGTGTAGATCACATAGGCCAGGTTGAGCGGACCCGCGGCCGGCGGCGGGGCCTGGTCGGACCGCCCCGCGATCGCCTGGGCCTCCTCGTCCAGCAGCACCGCCGGGCCTTCCAGCCCCAGCCCCGACCATAGCGGGCCCGCGCTCAGGGTCAGGGCCGCCCCGGCGTCCGCCAGCATGAACGCCAGCCGCTCGGCCGGATAGTCGGGATCCAGCGGCAGGTAGGCCCCGCCGGCCTTGAGGATGGCCAGCAGCCCCACCACCATCTCGAACGAGCGCTCCAGGCACAGCCCCACCACCACCTCGGGACCCACGCCCCGGGCCTTCAGGTGCCAGGCCAGCTGGTTGGACCGCGCCTCCAGCTCCCCGTAGCTCATCGTCGCCTCGCCCAGCGCCAGGGCCGTGGCCTGGGGCGCGCGCCCCGCCTGCTCGGAGAACAGCGCATGGACAGGCCGATCGCGCGGATAGTCCGACGCCGTGGCGTTCCACTCCACCGCCAGGCGCCGGGCCTGCTCGCTCCCCAGCACCGGCAGGGCCGACAGCGCCTGGTCCGGATCGCCCAGCGCCCCCTCCAGCAGGCAGGTCAGCCCCTCCAGCAGCCGCTCGATCGTCGAGGCCTCGTAGAGGTCGGTGGCGTACTCGAAGAAGCCCCAGAGCGCATCGTTCTCGAACAGATGCAGGGTCAGGTCGAACTTGGCGGTGACATGCTCGCCGCCCGTCGGACGCCATTGGAGTCCCTCCAGGCGCAGGGCTTCGGACGGCACGTTGTGCAGGGCCACGACCACCTGGACCAGGGGATGGCGTCCCAGATCCCGTTCGGGAGCCAGCTCGGCCACCAGCTTCTCGAACGGCAGGTCCTGGTGGGCGTAGGCCCCCAGGGTGGTCTCCTTGACCCGGCCCAGCAGCGTGCGGAAGCTGGGATCGCCCGACAGGTCCGTGCGCAGGGCCAGGGTGTTGACGAAGAACCCCACCAGCGGCTCCAGCTCGCGCCGGTCGCGACCGGCGATCGCCGAGCCCACCACCACGTCCGTCTGGCCGCTCCAGCGGCTGACCAGCACCTGGAAGGCGGCCAGGAACACCATGAACGGGGTCACCCCCTCACGCCGCGCCAGCTCCCGCACCCCCTCCGACAGCGTCCCGGGCAGGGTGAACGGCAAGGCCGCCCCCCGGAAGCTCTCCACCGGCGGCCGCGGCCGGTCGGTGGGCAGCTCCAGCACCGGCGGAGCCCCCGCCAGGCGCTCGCGCCAATAGGCCAGCTGACGCTCCAGCGCCTCGTCGCGCAGCCACTGACGCTGCCACAGCGCATAGTCGGCGTACTGCACCTCCAGCGGCGCCAGCGGCGAGGGCCGACCCTCCAGGAACGCCTCGTACAGCGCCCCAAGCTCGCGCGGGATGATCCCCAGCAGCGACCAGCCGTCCGACAGGATGTGGTGCATGCTCATCAGCAGCACGTGGTCCTGCGGACCAAGCCGCAGCAGCTCGGCCCGGAACAGCGGTCCCCGCTCCAGGTCGAACGGCCGCTCGATCTCGGCCTGCTGCAGCGCCTGGGCCTTGGCCTCGCGCGCGTCCGCCTCCAGCCCGCCAAGGTCCCTGACCGTCAGCTCGAACGGCCCAGGCGGGTCGATCACCTGCACCGGCTCGCCGTCCCGCACCGCAAAGCGCGTGCGCAACGGCTCGTGGCGCGCCACCAGCGCCCCAAGGCTGGCCTCCAGCGCCCCCACGTCCAGCGGGCCTTCCAGCCGCAGGAAGTTGGGCATGGTGTAGGACGTGCCCACCCCAAGCTGCTCGAGGAACCAAAGTCGCTCCTGGGCGAACGACAGCGGCAGACGCTCCGGACGCGCCTGGCGCGTCAGCGGCGGACGGCTCAGGCCCTCCTGCTCCTTCTGGGCGACCTCCACCCTCTGGGCCAGCTGGCGCACGGTGGGGGCCTCGAAGAAGGCGCGCACCGGCAGCTCCACCTGCAGGGCCTCGCGCACCCGCGAGACCACCTGGGTGGCCAGCAGCGAGTGGCCGCCCAGGTCGAAGAAGTTGTCCTGCGCCCCCACCCGGTCCAGCCGAAGGGTCTCGGCCCAGATCGCCGCCAGCGCCTCCTCCAGGGGCGTGCTGGGAACGACATAGTCGCCGATCAGCTCGGGCCGCTCCTCGGGCGCGGGCAGCGCCTGGCGGTCGACCTTGCCGTTGGCCGTCAGCGGCAGCTGGTCCAGGGCCAGGATCGCCGAGGGGGTCATGTAGTCGGGGACCTTGGCCTTGAGCGCCTCGCGCAGCCGCGCCCCCAGCTGCTGGGTCAGCTGGCCCAGCAGCGGGTCGTTGACATGCTCGCTCCACGCCCCGGCCGGCTCGGCCGGAAGGTCCAGCGGCGTCTGGACCTGGCCCGGGTCGACCAGCTCCACGTCGAACCGCCCCTCCCCGCCGCCGCTCCAGCTGATCTGCGCCTGGTAACCGCGCGCCTGGGCCAGCGCCCAGAACGCCTCGGGGTCCTGGCCTCGGGCCGGATGGGCCTTGAGCGCCTCGCGCAGCTGCGCCACGCTGGCGTTCTCCTCCATCGTCTCCATCAGCCGCGCGGCCGCCGCGTCCTGGGCCAGGCGATGGTTGGCCACCCCGCGCACCCGCACCCGCGCCGGACGATGCTGCGCCAGCTGCTCGTCCAGCCGCTCCAGCGCCTGATCGTCGCCTTCCAGCTCCACGGCCGCGTAGCGCGCCTGCTCCTGGCGGCTGAGGATCACGTCGTAGCGATAGCCCGTCAGCTCGTTGACGTACCGCCCCCGCTTGAGCAGGGCCCGCACCTGGCCCACCCCCAGCTGCTCGCGCGCGGCCTCGAAGAAGCCCGGAGCCACCAGCAGCTCCTTGTCCTGGGCCATGGCCCGCGCCACCCGCGCCTTGAGCCGCCCAACGCTCAGCCCCGCCGGGGCCTTGTCCAGCTGCACCGAGGCGTGGAACGCCTTGATCAGGTCCAGCTGGCGAACGTCGCCCACGAACACCTGGCCTTGCGGCCCCACCAGATCCAGCGCCTGGGACAGCACCGACAGCAGGTACTCCCCGTCAGGGAAGTACTGGATGATCGAGTTGAGCACGACCGTGTCGAACGCCCCCGCCTCCCAGCCCTCGAACTGGGTGGCCTCGCGCCGCAGCAGCCGCACGTGCGACAGCGCCGGCTGCTCGTCCAGCCACCGCTGCAGCCCGCCCAGGGCCGCGGCCGAGATGTCCGTGCCCGTATAGTCCCGGCCCGCCGCCAGGTGCTCCAGCAAAAGCCCCACCCCGCAGCCGATCTCCAGGATCGCCCCAGGCTCCAGGTCCTGGATCCGCTCCAGGGTCTGGTCGCGCCACTCGCGCATCTGCTCCAACGGGATCGCCGCCCCGGTATAGCTGCTGTTCCAGCCCCGGAAGCTGGGCGCGGCCGCCGTCTCGCTGGCCCCGTAGGCGTCGTCGAACAGCGTCTCCCACTGCTCGACGTTCTCCTCGCGCGCCTCCTCGTAGGCCTGGGCGTGGGCCGCCTTCAGCCCCTGGGCCTCGGCCACCACATAGGCCACCAGCCGCTTGTCCCCCGGCGCGTCCTCGCGCACCACGGCCACGGCCTGGGCCACCCCGGGCTGCTCCAGCAGCACCGCCTCCACCTCGCCAAGCTCGATGCGGTGGCCCCGCACCTTGACCTGGTGGTCCAGCCGCCCCAGGAACTCCAGGTCACCGCCCTGGCGCCAGCGCACCAGGTCGCCGGTCCGGTAGAGCCGCGAGCCGGCCGGGCCATACGGGTTGGCCACGAACCGCTCGGCCGTCAGGCCAGGCCGCCCCAGATAACCCCGCGCCAGCCCATCGCCGGCGATGTAGAGCTCGCCCGCAACCCCAATCGGCGCCAGGCCAAGCTCCCCGTCCAGCACGTAAACCTGCGTGTTGGCGATCGGACGACCGATCCTGCTGCCAATCCGTTCGCAGTCCGCCAAACGCAGGGGGCGGAACGTGACGTGAACCGTCCCCTCCGTGATCCCGTACATGTTAATCAGGACTGGAGCGTTCGAAGCCTCATCCAGCCAAGGGCGGATTTGGGGGATGTTGAGCGCTTCTCCTCCGAACACGACGTATCGAAGCTGGGATCGGACGAGTCGACTGCGATCCACCTTCATGAAGGACAAAAAGGCGGATGGCGTCTGGCTGAGGATGGTGACTCTGTTCTCGAGCAGAAAGTCGCAGAACGCGCTTGGTGACCGGCTTATCTCGAACGGCACGATGACGGCTCGTCCGCCTGAGGTCAGGGCGCCCCAAAGCTCCCAAACAGAAAAATCGAATGAAAAGGAATGGAAGACCGACCAAATGTCCTGGTCATCGCAAACCACGCTGTCTTTGAGCGACCCAAACAGCCAAGCCGCGTTGCCATGGGCGACGCTCACGCCCTTGGGCGATCCGGTCGAGCCGGAGGTGTAGATCACATAGGCCAGGTTGAGCGGACCCGCGGCCGGCGGCGGGGCCTGGTCGGACCGCGCCGCGATCGCCTGGGCCTCCTCGTCCAGCAGCACCGCCGGGCCTTCCAGCCCCAGCCCCGACCATAGCGGGCCCGCGCTCAGGGTCAGGGCCGCCCCGGCGTCCGCCAGCATGAACGCCAGCCGCTCGGCCGGATAGTCGGGATCCAGCGGCAGGTAGGCCCCGCCGGCCTTGAGGATGGCCAGCAGCCCCACCACCATCTCGAACGAGCGCTCCAGGCACAGCCCCACCACCACCTCGGGACCCACGCCCCGGGCCTTCAGGTGCCAGGCCAGCTGGTTGGACCGCGCCTCCAGCTCCCCGTAGCTCATCGTCGCCTCGCCCAGCGCCAGGGCCGTGGCCTGGGGCGCGCGCCCCGCCTGCTCGGAGAACAGCGCATGGACGGGCCGATCGCGCGGATAGTCCGACGCCGTGGCGTTCCACTCCACCGCCAGGCGCCGGGCCTGCTCGCCCCCCAGCACCGGCAGGGCCGACAGCGCCTGGTCCGGATCGCCCAGCGCCCCCTCCAGCAGGCAGGTCAGCCCCTCCAGCAGCCGCTCGATCGTCGAGGCCTCGTAGAGGTCGGTCGAATAGTCGAAAACCCCTCCCAAGCCGCGCCTCTCGAACAGGTGCAGCTCCAGATCGAACTTGGCCGTCGTGATCCGCCCGCCCACCTGGTTCCAGCTGAGATCGCGAAGCTCCAGATCCTCGTGCGGGACGTTGTTGAACGTCACCATCGTCTGGAAGATCGGATGACGTCCCAGATCCCGTTCGGGGGCCAGCTCGGCCACCAGCTTCTCGAACGGCAGGTCCTGGTGGGCGTAGGCCCCCAGGGTGGTCTCCTTGACCCGGCCCAGCAGCGTGCGGAAGCTGGGATCGCCCGACAGGTCCGTGCGCAGGGCCAGGGTGTTGACGAAGAACCCCACCAGCGGCTCCAGCTCGCGCCGGTCGCGACCGGCGATCGCCGAGCCCACCACCACGTCCGTCTGGCCGCTCCAGCGGCTGACCAGCACCTGGAAGGCGGCCAGGAACACCATGAACGGGGTCACCCCCTCACGCCGCGCCAGCTCCCGCACCCCCTCCGACAGCGTCCCGGGCAGGGTGAACGGCAAGGCCGCCCCCCGGAAGCTCTCCACCGGCGGCCGCGGCCGGTCGGTGGGCAGCTCCAGCACCGGCGGAGCCCCCGCCAGGCGCTCGCGCCAATAGGCCAGCTGACGCTCCAGCGCCTCGTCGCGCAGCCACTGACGCTGCCACAGCGCATAGTCGGCGTACTGCACCTCCAGCGGCGCCAGCGGCGAGGGCCGACCCTCCAGGAACGCCTCGTACAGCGCCCCAAGCTCGCGCGGGATGATCCCCAGCAGCGACCAGCCGTCCGACAGGATGTGGTGCATGCTCATCAGCAGCACGTGGTCCTGCGGACCAAGCCGCAGCAGCTCGGCCCGGAACAGCGGTCCCCGCTCCAGGTCGAACGGCCGCTCGATCTCGGCCTGCTGCAGCGCCTGGGCCTTGGCCTCGCGCGCGTCCGCCTCCAGCCCGCCAAGGTCCCTGACCGTCAGCTCGAACGGCCCAGGCGGGTCGATCACCTGCACCGGCTCGCCGTCCCGCACCGCAAAGCGCGTGCGCAACGGCTCGTGGCGCGCCACCAGCGCCCCAAGGCTGGCCTCCAGCGCCCCCACGTCCAGCGGGCCTTCCAGCCGCAGGAAGTTGGGCATGGTGTAGGACGTGCCCACCCCAAGCTGCTCGAGGAACCAAAGTCGCTCCTGGGCGAACGACAGCGGCAGACGCTCCGGACGCGCCTGGCGCGTCAGCGGCGGACGGCTCAGGCCCTCCTGCTCCTTCTGGGCGACCTCCACCCTCTGGGCCAGCTGGCGCACGGTGGGGGCCTCGAAGAAGGCGCGCACCGGCAGCTCCACCTGCAGGGCCTCGCGCACCCGCGAGACCACCTGGGTGGCCAGCAGCGAGTGGCCGCCCAGGTCGAAGAAGTTGTCCTGCGCCCCCACCCGGTCCAGCCGAAGGATATCAGCCCAGATGTCCGACAGCGCCCTCTCGGCCTTCTTGCGGGACACACGCCCAGCGCGGTTGCCCAGGAGGCCGGAATCTGGCTCGTCTGACAAAACCCGAGGATTCGTCCAGCTTCCCTGCCAGATCTCGAAAGACCCGAACTTCAGGCCCGCTGCATGACAATTGCGGCGTATCGACCCGCCAAGATCCTCCGCCAGGCCGAGCAGATCCGGCGATCGCCCGACCGGCGCGCTCAGGACCAACAGATGATCCTTCGGACCCAGGCGAATGACCTGGCATTCGGCCACCGACGGCGTCATCAAACGGAACTCTTCACGCCGCTCCCGCGCCGCGGTCAACCGACGCCTCGGCCCTGACGATGAAACGTCCGCCAAGGACCGCGCTCGCACCGCGCCGCCCAAGAGCAGACGCACGCTGTTGGCGAAGATCGCCTCGAGCGCTTCGGCTTCGAGATTGCCGCCGATCCGGAAACTGAGGGAAAGTTGCTGGAGGGAGGGTGGAGCGTTCGTCTTCAGGCCTTGGCCTGCTTCTCCCACCAGCTTCGGCATGGCGTGCTCCAACCGCAAATGTCAAAAGGTCTAAACCACCCTTTTGCATTCTGATCAGATGCAACGAGGGGCGACAATCCCCTTTTTCAGCCTCTACACTTTCCACACCCGGGACACACTTGCAATTTGCGCGGAAATCGCCCTTATTGACTTTCGCCACATTGGTTTGGATTTCTCGCCGACTACCCTGTCCGGCGATCCCTTCTCCCTCGCTCACGAAAGGCGCTCAGGCATGTTCGACGATCCGGAACGTGAATTCCAAGTCCTGATCAACGACGAAGGCCAATACTCCATTTGGCCCACCTCGCATCAGTGTCCGGAGGGCTGGACCGCCGTCGGCGTGAAAGGCGTCAAGGCCGATTGCGTCGCCCATATCGACAAGGTGTGGGACGATATGCGGCCGGTGAGCCTGCGACGCGCCATGGAGTTGGAAGAAATCACTTCTTGATCAAGCCGGGGGCGTCATTTCGACGCCGGCGACAATAGACTTTTCGTCAAAGGGCGACGGTGGGTAACCGTCGCCCTTTTTCAGGTTTCTGTAGGACGTTCTAAATCTCGTACTCCTCCCATTGCTCGTCGGCCCGGCGCGCGGTAGGCGCCGCCAGCCAGTGGGCGACCTCCACCCTCTGGGCCAGCTGGCGCACGGTGGGGGCCTCGAAGAAGGCGCGCACCGGCAGCTCCACCTGCAGGGCCTCGCGCACCCGCGAGACCACCTGGGTGGCCAGCAGCGAGTGGCCGCCCAGGTCGAAGAAGTTGTCCTGCGCCCCCACCCGGTCCAGCCGAAGGGTCTCGGCCCAGATCGCCGCCAGCGCCTCCTCCAGGGGCGTGCTGGGAACGACATAGTCGCCGATCAGCTCGGGCCGCTCCTCGGGCGCGGGCAGCGCCTGGCGGTCGACCTTGCCGTTGGCCGTCAGCGGCAGCTGGTCCAGGGCCAGGATCGCCGAGGGGGTCATGTAGTCGGGGACCTTGGCCTTGAGCGCCTCGCGCAGCCGCGCCCCCAGCTGCTGGGTCAGCTGGCCCAGCAGCGGGTCGTTGACATGCTCGCTCCACGCCCCGGCCGGCTCGGCCGGAAGGTCCAGCGGCGTCTGGACCTGGCCCGGGTCGACCAGCTCCACGTCGAACCGCCCCTCCCCGCCGCCGCTCCAGCTGATCTGCGCCTGGTAACCGCGCGCCTGGGCCAGCGCCCAGAACGCCTCGGGGTCCTGGCCTCGGGCCGGATGGGCCTTGAGCGCCTCGCGCAGCTGCGCCACGCTGGCGTTCTCCTCCATCGTCTCCATCAGCCGCGCGGCCGCCGCGTCCTGGGCCAGGCGATGGTTGGCCACCCCGCGCACCCGCACCCGCGCCGGACGATGCTGCGCCAGCTGCTCGTCCAGCCGCTCCAGCGCCTGATCGTCGCCTTCCAGCTCCACGGCCGCGTAGCGCGCCTGCTCCTGGCGGCTGAGGATCACGTCGTAGCGATAGCCCGTCAGCTCGTTGACGTACCGCCCCCGCTTGAGCAGGGCCCGCACCTGGCCCACCCCCAGCTGCTCGCGCGCGGCCTCGAAGAAGCCCGGAGCCACCAGCAGCTCCTTGTCCTGGGCCATGGCCCGCGCCACCCGCGCCTTGAGCCGCCCAACGCTCAGCCCCGCCGGGGCCTTGTCCAGCTGCACCGAGGCGTGGAACGCCTTGATCAGGTCCAGCTGGCGAACGTCGCCCACGAACACCTGGCCTTGCGGCCCCACCAGATCCAGCGCCTGGGACAGCACCGACAGCAGGTACTCCCCGTCAGGGAAGTACTGGATGATCGAGTTGAGCACGACCGTGTCGAACGCCCCCGCCTCCCAGCCCTCGAACTGGGTGGCCTCGCGCCGCAGCAGCCGCACGTGCGACAGCGCCGGCTGCTCGTCCAGCCACCGCTGCAGCCCGCCCAGGGCCGCGGCCGAGATGTCCGTGCCCGTATAGTCCCGGCCCGCCGCCAGGTGCTCCAGCAAAAGCCCCACCCCGCAGCCGATCTCCAGGATCGCCCCAGGCTCCAGGTCCTGGATCCGCTCCAGGGTCTGGTCGCGCCACTCGCGCATCTGCTCCAACGGGATCGCCGCCCCGGTATAGCTGCTGTTCCAGCCCCGGAAGCTGGGCGCGGCCGCCGTCTCGCTGGCCCCGTAGGCGTCGTCGAACAGCGTCTCCCACTGCTCGACGTTCTCCTCGCGCGCCTCCTCGTAGGCCTGGGCGTGGGCCGCCTTCAGCCCCTGGGCCTCGGCCACCACATAGGCCACCAGCCGCTTGTCCCCCGGCGCGTCCTCGCGCACCACGGCCACGGCCTGGGCCACCCCGGGCTGCTCCAGCAGCACCGCCTCCACCTCGCCAAGCTCGATGCGGTGGCCCCGCACCTTGACCTGGTGGTCCAGCCGCCCCAGGAACTCCAGCTCACCGCCCTGGCGCCAGCGCACCAGGTCGCCGGTCCGGTAGAGCCGCGAGCCGGCCGGGCCATACGGGTTGGCCACGAACCGCTCGGCCGTCAGGCCAGGCCGCCCCAGATAACCCCGCGCCAGCCCATCGCCGGCGATGTAGAGCTCGCCCGCAACCCCAATCGGCGCCAGGCCAAGCTCCCCGTCCAGCACGTAAACCTGCGTGTTGGCGATCGGACGACCGATCGGAACCGTCGCCGTGGTCAGCTCGCCCACCGCATGGACCGTGCTGTAGGTGGTGCCTTCGGTGGGGCCATAGCCGTTGATCAGCCGGCCAGGGCCGATGGCCTCCACGATCTGGCGCGCGTGCGACGGCGAGAGCGCGTCTCCGCCCGTCAGGACCTGGCGCACGCCGCCCAGGATGGAGATGTCCTCTTCAACCACCCGATGGAGCAGGCCCGTGGTCAACAGGGGAAGGTCCACGCCCTGGGTGGTCATCACCTGCCGCAACTGGCCGATGTCGATCGGGCCGGGCGGCTGGAGGACCAGGCGAGCGCCGTGCAGCAACGCGCCCCACAGCTCGAAGGTGGCCGCATCGAAGGTCAGCGGCGAGATCAGCAGCAGCGTGCGCTCGCGCGCCAGATCGGCGTAGTCCGCGCCCAGCACCAGCCGGGCGATGTTGCGGTGGACGGTCCCCACGCCCTTGGGCGATCCGGTCGAGCCGGAGGTGTAGATCACATAGGCCAGGTTGAGCGGACCCGCGGCCGGCGGCGGGGCCTGGTCGGACCGCCCCGCGATCGCCTGGGCCTCCTCGTCCAGCAGCACCGCCGGGCCTTCCAGCCCCAGCCCCGACCATAGCGGGCCCGCGCTCAGGGTCAGGGCCGCCCCGGCGTCCGCCAGCATGAACGCCAGCCGCTCGGCCGGATAGTCGGGATCCAGCGGCAGGTAGGCCCCGCCGGCCTTGAGGATGGCCAGCAGCCCCACCACCATCTCGAACGAGCGCTCCAGGCACAGCCCCACCACCACCTCGGGACCCACGCCCCGGGCCTTCAGGTGCCAGGCCAGCTGGTTGGACCGCGCCTCCAGCTCCCCGTAGCTCATCGTCGCCTCGCCCAGCGCCAGGGCCGTGGCCTGGGGCGCGCGCCCCGCCTGCTCGGAGAACAGCGCATGGACAGGCCGATCGCGCGGATAGTCCGACGCCGTGGCGTTCCACTCCACCGCCAGGCGCCGGGCCTGCTCGCTCCCCAGCACCGGCAGGGCCGACAGCGCCTGGTCCGGATCGCCCAGCGCCCCCTCCAGCAGGCAGGTCAGCCCCTCCAGCAGCCGCTCGATCGTCGAGGCCTCGTAGAGGTCGGTGGCGTACTCGAAGAAGCCCCAGAGCGCATCGTTCTCGAACAGATGCAGGGTCAGGTCGAACTTGGCGGTGACATGCTCGCCGCCCGTCGGACGCCATTGGAGTCCCTCCAGGCGCAGGGCTTCGGACGGCACGTTGTGCAGGGCCACGACCACCTGGACCAGGGGATGGCGTCCCAGATCCCGTTCGGGAGCCAGCTCGGCCACCAGCTTCTCGAACGGCAGGTCCTGGTGGGCGTAGGCCCCCAGGGTGGTCTCCTTGACCCGGCCCAGCAGCGTGCGGAAGCTGGGATCGCCCGACAGGTCCGTGCGCAGGGCCAGGGTGTTGACGAAGAACCCCACCAGCGGCTCCAGCTCGCGCCGGTCGCGACCGGCGATCGCCGAGCCCACCACCACGTCCGTCTGGCCGCTCCAGCGGCTGACCAGCACCTGGAAGGCGGCCAGGAACACCATGAACGGGGTCACCCCCTCACGCCGCGCCAGCTCCCGCACCCCCTCCGACAGCGTCCCGGGCAGGGTGAACGGCAAGGCCGCCCCCCGGAAGCTCTCCACCGGCGGCCGCGGCCGGTCGGTGGGCAGCTCCAGCACCGGCGGAGCCCCCGCCAGGCGCTCGCGCCAATAGGCCAGCTGACGCTCCAGCGCCTCGTCGCGCAGCCACTGACGCTGCCACAGCGCATAGTCGGCGTACTGCACCTCCAGCGGCGCCAGCGGCGAGGGCCGACCCTCCAGGAACGCCTCGTACAGCGCCCCAAGCTCGCGCGGGATGATCCCCAGCAGCGACCAGCCGTCCGACAGGATGTGGTGCATGCTCATCAGCAGCACGTGGTCCTGCGGACCAAGCCGCAGCAGCTCGGCCCGGAACAGCGGTCCCCGCTCCAGGTCGAACGGCCGCTCGATCTCGGCCTGCTGCAGCGCCTGGGCCTTGGCCTCGCGCGCGTCCGCCTCCAGCCCGCCAAGGTCCCTGACCGTCAGCTCGAACGGCCCAGGCGGGTCGATCACCTGCACCGGCTCGCCGTCCCGCACCGCAAAGCGCGTGCGCAACGGCTCGTGGCGCGCCACCAGCGCCCCAAGGCTGGCCTCCAGCGCCCCCACGTCCAGCGGGCCTTCCAGCCGCAGGAAGTTGGGCATGGTGTAGGACGTGCCCACCCCAAGCTGCTCGAGGAACCAAAGTCGCTCCTGGGCGAACGACAGCGGCAGACGCTCCGGACGCGCCTGGCGCGTCAGCGGCGGACGGCTCAGGCCCTCCTGCTCCTTCTGGGCGACCTCCACCCTCTGGGCCAGCTGGCGCACGGTGGGGGCCTCGAAGAAGGCGCGCACCGGCAGCTCCACCTGCAGGGCCTCGCGCACCCGCGAGACCACCTGGGTGGCCAGCAGCGAGTGGCCGCCCAGGTCGAAGAAGTTGTCCTGCGCCCCCACCCGGTCCAGCCGAAGGGTCTCGGCCCAGATCGCCGCCAGCGCCTCCTCCAGGGGCGTGCTGGGAACGACATAGTCGCCGATCAGCTCGGGCCGCTCCTCGGGCGCGGGCAGCGCCTGGCGGTCGACCTTGCCGTTGGCCGTCAGCGGCAGCTGGTCCAGGGCCAGGATCGCCGAGGGGGTCATGTAGTCGGGGACCTTGGCCTTGAGCGCCTCGCGCAGCCGCGCCCCCAGCTGCTGGGTCAGCTGGCCCAGCAGCGGGTCGTTGACATGCTCGCTCCACGCCCCGGCCGGCTCGGCCGGAAGGTCCAGCGGCGTCTGGACCTGGCCCGGGTCGACCAGCTCCACGTCGAACCGCCCCTCCCCGCCGCCGCTCCAGCTGATCTGCGCCTGGTAACCGCGCGCCTGGGCCAGCGCCCAGAACGCCTCGGGGTCCTGGCCTCGGGCCGGATGGGCCTTGAGCGCCTCGCGCAGCTGCGCCACGCTGGCGTTCTCCTCCATCGTCTCCATCAGCCGCGCGGCCGCCGCGTCCTGGGCCAGGCGATGGTTGGCCACCCCGCGCACCCGCACCCGCGCCGGACGATGCTGCGCCAGCTGCTCGTCCAGCCGCTCCAGCGCCTGATCGTCGCCTTCCAGCTCCACGGCCGCGTAGCGCGCCTGCTCCTGGCGGCTGAGGATCACGTCGTAGCGATAGCCCGTCAGCTCGTTGACGTACCGCCCCCGCTTGAGCAGGGCCCGCACCTGGCCCACCCCCAGCTGCTCGCGCGCGGCCTCGAAGAAGCCCGGAGCCACCAGCAGCTCCTTGTCCTGGGCCATGGCCCGCGCCACCCGCGCCTTGAGCCGCCCAACGCTCAGCCCCGCCGGGGCCTTGTCCAGCTGCACCGAGGCGTGGAACGCCTTGATCAGGTCCAGCTGGCGAACGTCGCCCACGAACACCTGGCCTTGCGGCCCCACCAGATCCAGCGCCTGGGACAGCACCGACAGCAGGTACTCCCCGTCAGGGAAGTACTGGATGATCGAGTTGAGCACGACCGTGTCGAACGCCCCCGCCTCCCAGCCCTCGAACTGGGTGGCCTCGCGCCGCAGCAGCCGCACGTGCGACAGCGCCGGCTGCTCGTCCAGCCACCGCTGCAGCCCGCCCAGGGCCGCGGCCGAGATGTCCGTGCCCGTATAGTCCCGGCCCGCCGCCAGGTGCTCCAGCAAAAGCCCCACCCCGCAGCCGATCTCCAGGATCGCCCCAGGCTCCAGGTCCTGGATCCGCTCCAGGGTCTGGTCGCGCCACTCGCGCATCTGCTCCAACGGGATCGCCGCCCCGGTATAGCTGCTGTTCCAGCCCCGGAAGCTGGGCGCGGCCGCCGTCTCGCTGGCCCCGTAGGCGTCGTCGAACAGCGTCTCCCACTGCTCGACGTTCTCCTCGCGCGCCTCCTCGTAGGCCTGGGCGTGGGCCGCCTTCAGCCCCTGGGCCTCGGCCACCACATAGGCCACCAGCCGCTTGTCCCCCGGCGCGTCCTCGCGCACCACGGCCACGGCCTGGGCCACCCCGGGCTGCTCCAGCAGCACCGCCTCCACCTCGCCAAGCTCGATGCGGTGGCCCCGCACCTTGACCTGGTGGTCCAGCCGCCCCAGGAACTCCAGCTCACCGCCCTGGCGCCAGCGCACCAGGTCGCCGGTCCGGTAGAGCCGCGAGCCGGCCGGGCCATACGGGTTGGCCACGAACCGCTCGGCCGTCAGGCCAGGCCGCCCCAGATAACCCCGCGCCAGCCCATCGCCGGCGATGTAGAGCTCGCCCGCAACCCCAATCGGCGCCAGGCCAAGCTCCCCGTCCAGCACGTAAACCTGCGTGTTGGCGATCGGACGACCGATCGGAACCGTCGCCGTGGTCAGCTCGCCCACCGCATGGACCGTGCTGTAGGTGGTGCCTTCGGTGGGGCCATAGCCGTTGATCAGCCGGCCAGGGCCGATGGCCTCCACGATCTGGCGCGCGTGCGACGGCGAGAGCGCGTCTCCGCCCGTCAGGACCTGGCGCACGCCGCCCAGGATGGAGATGTCCTCTTCAACCACCCGATGGAGCAGGCCCGTGGTCAACAGGGGAAGGTCCACGCCCTGGGTGGTCATCACCTGCCGCAACTGGCCGATGTCGATCGGGCCGGGCGGCTGGAGGACCAGGCGAGCGCCGTGCAGCAACGCGCCCCACAGCTCGAAGGTGGCCGCATCGAAGGTCAGCGGCGAGATCAGCAGCAGCGTGCGCTCGCGCGCCAGATCGGCGTAGTCCGCGCCCAGCACCAGCCGGGCGATGTTGCGGTGGACGGTCCCCACGCCCTTGGGCGATCCGGTCGAGCCGGAGGTGTAGATCACATAGGCCAGGTTGAGCGGGCCCGCGGCCGGCGGCGGGGCCTGGTCGGGCCGCGCCGCGATCGCCTGGGCCTCCTCGTCCAGCAGCACGGGCAGCACGCCATAGGCTGGAAGCCCGTCGGCGATCGCCTGGGTGGTGACCACCACCATCGCCCCGGCGTCGTCGAGCATGAACCGCAGCCGCTCGGCCGGATAGTCGGGGTCCAGCGGCAGGTAGGCCCCGCCGGCCTTGAGGATGGCCAGCAGCCCCACCACCATCTCGAACGAGCGCTCCAGGCACAGCCCCACCACCACCTCGGGACCCACGCCCCGGGCCTTCAGGTGCCAGGCCAGCTGGTTGGACCGCGCCTCCAGCTCCCCGTAGCTCATCGTCGCCTCGCCCAGCGCCAGGGCCGTGGCCTGGGGCGCGCGCCCCGCCTGCTCGGAGAACAGCGCATGGACAGGCCGATCGCGCGGATAGTCCGACGCCGTGGCGTTCCACTCCACCGCCAGGCGCCGGGCCTGCTCGCTCCCCAGCACCGGCAGGGCCGACAGCGCCTGGTCCGGATCGCCCAGCGCCCCCTCCAGCAGGCAGGTCAGCCCCTCCAGCAGCCGCTCGATCGTCGAGGCCTCGTAGAGGTCGGTGGCGTACTCGAAGAAGCCCCAGAGCGCATCGTTCTCGAACAGATGCAGGGCCAGGTCGAACTTGGCGGTGACATGCTCGCCGCCCGCCCGCTTGAGCGTGAGCCCCTCCAGACGCAGGCCTTCCTCGGGCACGTTGTGCAGGGCTACGACCACCTGGACCAGGGGATGGCGTCCCAGATCCCGTTCGGGGGCCAGCTCGGCCACCAGCTTCTCGAACGGCAGGTCCTGGTGGGCGTAGGCCCCCAGGGTGGTCTCCTTGACCCGGCCCAGCAGCGTGCGGAAGCTGGGATCGCCCGACAGGTCCGTGCGCAGGGCCAGGGTGTTGACGAAGAACCCCACCAGCGGCTCCAGCTCGCGCCGGTCGCGACCGGCGATCGCCGAGCCCACCACCACGTCCGTCTGGCCGCTCCAGCGGCTGACCAGCACCTGGAAGGCGGCCAGGAACACCATGAACGGGGTCACCCCCTCACGCCGCGCCAGCTCCCGCACCCCCTCCGACAGCGTCCCGGGCAGGGTGAACGGCAAGGCCGCCCCCCGGAAGCTCTCCACCGGCGGCCGCGGCCGGTCGGTGGGCAGCTCCAGCACCGGCGGAGCCCCCGCCAGGCGCTCGCGCCAATAGGCCAGCTGACGCTCCAGCGCCTCGTCGCGCAGCCACTGACGCTGCCACAGCGCATAGTCGGCGTACTGCACCTCCAGCGGCGCCAGCGGCGAGGGCCGACCCTCCAGGAACGCCTCGTACAGCGCCCCAAGCTCGCGCGGGATGATCCCCAGCAGCGACCAGCCGTCCGACAGGATGTGGTGCATGCTCATCAGCAGCACGTGGTCCTGCGGACCAAGCCGCAGCAGCTCGGCCCGGAACAGCGGTCCCCGCTCCAGGTCGAACGGCCGCTCGATCTCGGCCTGCTGCAGCGCCTGGGCCTTGGCCTCGCGCGCGTCCGCCTCCAGCCCGCCAAGGTCCCTGACCGTCAGCTCGAACGGCCCAGGCGGGTCGATCACCTGCACCGGCTCGCCGTCCCGCACCGCAAAGCGCGTGCGCAACGGCTCGTGGCGCGCCACCAGCGCCCCAAGGCTGGCCTCCAGCGCCCCCACGTCCAGCGGGCCTTCCAGCCGCAGGAAGTTGGGCATGGTGTAGGACGTGCCCACCCCAAGCTGCTCGAGGAACCAAAGTCGCTCCTGGGCGAACGACAGCGGCAGACGCTCCGGACGCGCCTGGCGCGTCAGCGGCGGACGGCTCAGGCCCTCCTGCTCCTTCTGGGCGACCTCCACCCTCTGGGCCAGCTGGCGCACGGTGGGGGCCTCGAAGAAGGCGCGCACCGGCAGCTCCACCTGCAGGGCCTCGCGCACCCGCGAGACCACCTGGGTGGCCAGCAGCGAGTGGCCGCCCAGGTCGAAGAAGTTGTCCTGCGCCCCCACCCGGTCCAGCCGAAGGGTCTCGGCCCAGATCGCCGCCAGCGCCTCCTCCAGGGGCGTGCTGGGAACGACATAGTCGCCGATCAGCTCGGGCCGCTCCTCGGGCGCGGGCAGCGCCTGGCGGTCGACCTTGCCGCTGGCCGTCAGCGGCAGCTGGTCCAGCACCACGATCGCCGAGGGCACCATGTAGCCGGGACTGCGGGCCCGGACCCGGGCGCGCAGGTCGCCCGCGTCCAGGTCGCGGCCCACCACATAGGCTGTCAGCCGCCTGTCCCCCGGCGCGTCCTCGCGCACCACGGCCACGGCCTGGGCCACCCCGGGCTGCTCCAGCAGCACCGCCTCCACCTCGCCAAGCTCGATGCGGTGGCCCCGCACCTTGACCTGGTGGTCCAGCCGCCCCAGGAACTCCAGCTCACCGCCCTGGCGCCAGCGCACCAGGTCGCCGGTCCGGTAGAGCCGCGAGCCGGCCGGGCCATACGGGTTGGCCACGAACCGCTCGGCCGTCAGGCCAGGCCGCCCTAGATAACCCCGCGCCAGCCCATCGCCGGCGATGTAGAGCTCGCCCGCAACCCCAATCGGCGCCAGGCCAAGCTCCCCGTCCAGCACATAGAGCTGGACGTTGGCGATCGGACGGCCGATCGGCGCATGGCGCTCGACCCCGTCCGACGGCAGCACGAAGCTGGAGGCGGCATGGGTCTCGGTGGGTCCATAATGGTTGATCAGCCGCGCCTGGCTGGCGGCGATCATCTCCAGGATGGCGGCGTTGGCCACCAGCGCCTCGCCGGCCTGATAGACCTCGCTCAGCGCCAGGTCGGGACGCGAGCGCCGCCAGGCCAGGGCCAGTTGCTCAAGCAGGACCTGCGGGCAGAACAGGTGACGCACCCGCCAGCGGTCCAGGCACTCCACCAGCCGTTCGGGATCCTGGCGGATGGCCGCGTCGACCAGCACCAGGCGCGCCCCGCGGGTCAGGGCCAGGAAGATCTCCTGCACCGAGACGTCGAAGTGCAGCGGGGTCAGTTGCAGAACCGGCCCCACCGAGGCGGGATAGGCCATGGCCGGGGCGGTGAGCAGGTTGACGATCGCCCCGTGGGTCATCCCCACGCCCTTGGGCGATCCGGTCGAGCCGGAGGTGTAGATCACATAGGCCAGGTTGAGCGGACCCGCGGCCGGCGGCGGGGCCTGGTCGGGCCGCGCCGCGATCGCCTGGGCCTCCTCGTCCAGCAGCACCGCCGGGCCTTCCAGCCCCAGCCCCGACCATAGCGGGCCCGCGCTCAGGGTCAGGGCCGCCCCGGCGTCCGCCAGCATGAACGCCAGCCGCTCGGCCGGATAGTCGGGATCCAGCGGCAGGTAGGCCCCGCCGGCCTTGAGGATGGCCAGCAGCCCCACCACCATCTCGAACGAGCGCTCCAGGCACAGCCCCACCACCACCTCGGGACCCACGCCCCGGGCCTTCAGGTGCCAGGCCAGCTGGTTGGACCGCGCCTCCAGCTCCCCGTAGCTCATCGTCGCCTCGCCCAGCGCCAGGGCCGTGGCCTGGGGCGCGCGCCCCGCCTGCTCGGAGAACAGCGCATGGACAGGCCGATCGCGCGGATAGTCCGACGCCGTGGCGTTCCACTCCACCGCCAGGCGCCGGGCCTGCTCGCTCCCCAGCACCGGCAGGGCCGACAGCGCCTGGTCCGGATCGCCCAGCGCCCCCTCCAGCAGGCAGGTCAGCCCCTCCAGCAGCCGCTCGATCGTCGAGGCCTCGTAGAGGTCGGTGGCGTACTCGAAGAAGCCGTCGATCCCCAGCCCCTCGAACAGGTGCAGCTCCAGATCGAACTTGGCCGTCGTGATCCGCCCGCCCACCTGGTTCCAGCTGAGATCGCGAAGCTCCAGATCCTCGTGCGGGACGTTGTTGAACGTCACCATCGTCTGGAAGATCGGATGACGTCCCAGATCCCGTTCGGGGGCCAGCTCGGCCACCAGCTTCTCGAACGGCAGGTCCTGGTGGGCGTAGGCCCCCAGGGTGGTCTCCTTGACCCGGCCCAGCAGCGTGCGGAAGCTGGGATCGCCCGACAGGTCCGTGCGCAGGGCCAGGGTGTTGACGAAGAACCCCACCAGCGGCTCCAGCTCGCGCCGGTCGCGACCGGCGATCGCCGAGCCCACCACCACGTCCGTCTGGCCGCTCCAGCGGCTGACCAGCACCTGGAAGGCGGCCAGGAACACCATGAACGGGGTCACCCCCTCACGCCGCGCCAGCTCCCGCACCCCCTCCGACAGCGTCCCGGGCAGGGTGAACGGCAAGGCCGCCCCCCGGAAGCTCTCCACCGGCGGCCGCGGCCGGTCGGTGGGCAGCTCCAGCACCGGCGGAGCCCCCGCCAGGCGCTCGCGCCAATAGGCCAGCTGACGCTCCAGCGCCTCGTCGCGCAGCCACTGACGCTGCCACAGCGCATAGTCGGCGTACTGCACCTCCAGCGGCGCCAGCGGCGAGGGCCGACCCTCCAGGAACGCCTCGTACAGCGCCCCAAGCTCGCGCGGGATGATCCCCAGCAGCGACCAGCCGTCCGACAGGATGTGGTGCATGCTCATCAGCAGCACGTGGTCCTGCGGACCAAGCCGCAGCAGCTCGGCCCGGAACAGCGGTCCCCGCTCCAGGTCGAACGGCCGCTCGATCTCGGCCTGCTGCAGCGCCTGGGCCTTGGCCTCGCGCGCGTCCGCCTCCAGCCCGCCAAGGTCCCTGACCGTCAGCTCGAACGGCCCAGGCGGGTCGATCACCTGCACCGGCTCGCCGTCCCGCACCGCAAAGCGCGTGCGCAACGGCTCGTGGCGCGCCACCAGCGCCCCAAGGCTGGCCTCCAGCGCCCCCACGTCCAGCGGGCCTTCCAGCCGCAGGAAGTTGGGCATGGTGTAGGACGTGCCCACCCCAAGCTGCTCGAGGAACCAAAGTCGCTCCTGGGCGAACGACAGCGGCAGACGCTCCGGACGCGCCTGGCGCGTCAGCGGCGGACGGCTCAGGCCCTCATCGCCTTCACGCTCTCGCACCCGCTGGCTCAACGCCCGGAAGGCTTCGAGAGACATATTCCGCAGCCCAACGTGGTCGTCCATGGCCCATCCCCAACTGGCGGAGCAAACAGAGTTTCAGCTTGGCATTCACATCAAGGGCGCAAAGAAGAACGTCTTTCGCCGCAAGATCAGCTCCGACGACATGGTGTAGATATCGACGAACTCCGCCGACAGATCGTCGCCCGCCTTGGACTTTCCCCTAAAACTTCCAATGCAAACCCAATCCTTGCCACGTTCGAAAATCCTATCGATGACATGGCGGCCGGAATTTACATTTCGCTCTTCGCGATAGAAGCGCATGAACTCATCAACGCCGACAAAGGGCCGATAGCCCGGCCTTTCATAAACCACGCCGTCTGAGACTAGATTTTTCAAATCATCCCAGTTCGCGGAATCGATTTGCCGGAAGAATTCAGCAATGAATTTCTCACACCCCAACATCACGTTCTCCCTAAAGCATGAATTGGGCACATCCATTAAGTATATTCAGATTTCTCCCATTATTTCTCAAGATCTCGGAGAGCCTATTTACTTCTGAAAGTTGAACACTTTCCGGCTCGTACTCAAGACCCATGACAAATCGAAGCCAAGGCTCGAACCCCATCGCGTACAGGAAAACCTTGTCGTGCTTGATGCGCTCAAGCATCCGCCACGCGCGGTCGGCGTTGGAGGATGAAAGGCGACGCGACTCGTCGTCCTTGCGACTGAACGCCTCATCCACCACTGGTCCGTACAGCCACGACAGCGGCGCCCCGGCGCACTCCATCCCCAGGAAGACCGCGTCCACCTGACCGACGGCTTCAGCCAGATGATCGTAGAGCGCCGCATCCACGGCATTGGAGTCGACCAGGAACAGCAACTTCTTCCCACCCAGCTCAACGAGGGCGGTGTGCTTGCTCAGGATATCGAGTTCACCGTGCTCTCCCGGGAACGGCAAGCTCGTGATGCTTCCGCCGCGGATCGCGATGCGATCGAACTCGTCCAAGGCTACGACGTCGTCGAAACCAAGATAGTTCAGCGCCGTCCGCATCGACGGATCGGCCTTCGAGGCCGCGTTGTTGCGTGGCACGACGAGGGTTCCGATCCGTCCCCTGAGCTGCAGCAGCATCTCAATGGAGAAATGATCCTGATGAGCGTGCGAGAGGACCACGTAGTCGATCCGGTCCGGCAGATCGAAGAACGTGAATTCCCCGCCCTCCTGCCCTCGGTCCCACGCCGTCAGCGGATCCAGCAGGACCGAGGTCCCCGCGTGCTGAATCAAGACGCAGGCATGACCCATGTAGCGCACCCGAACGTCGGAGCCGACATATTCGGGTTCGACGCGGACGGGCTGCTCCTCGGTGAAAAGATGAGAAAATCGGACCAGATCCGCCACGTCGACCCCCAGGGCGCCGGCGATGTCGATGGCCGGAACGGGATGAAGGCGAGCATTGGCCAAAACCTCCCAGCCCGCGCTCGAATAGGGCAGACGTCGCACGAAGCCGCCGGCCCCGGCCAAGCGCGGCGTGTTCATGAAGAACGGACGGTCGCGATCGTGGACCCTGGAGATCAAGACCTCCTCGCCCAACCCTTCGAAGCGCCGGTACAACAGCCGATCCAGGGTCCTGATGCGAGGATGGTTTGCGGTGTCGTACGCCAACTCCACGACTCCCTTTAAAGTCATCGGCAGGCGCTCGTAGAGTCCCTCGAGGCTGAAGCCCTTGCATTCTCCAAGCAGCAGCTTCTCAAAGGCGCGAAACTCTTCCGCAAACGCGATCAGTTGCGCGCCCTCCGCTTCGATCTTCGCGAGGACCGCTCGGGCGTCGTCCAACTGCGCTTTGGACAAATGAACGAACGGGCCGCCAAACATCTTGGGATCCTCGATCGCGGCGGCGTGAGCCAACGGATTGCGGATGAAGGATTTCAAGAGCGGGACGTGGCGGAACGCCAGATTGAACGCATGCTGCACGGGACTGACCAGATGCGGCCAAGTCCCCCACCCCCAGGACAGCGGTTCGATCTTCACCTCGGGGGACACGAGAAGCGCCTCCCCGAGGGACGGACCGTCCGTATGCGTTCGCGCGTCGTCACCCGGGCGCGGGGAGATGGTTGTCAGCACGTCAACCTCGCAGATAGATTGCTCACTCAAATGTCGGCTAATCCATAAGGCAATATCGACCGCACGCGATCAAGATAGATTTTGCCTAGATTTCTCTAAGTGGGAGACGACGGAATGCCGCCCGGTTCCGCACTTGCCTCAAAAGTCGAGTCACTCTTCGCCGCGCCGGTCCGTGTCGGGGTGGGTGAGCTCGGAGAGGCGCAATATGCGCTTTATCCTGAAGAGGCCGCCGCCGTGGGAAGGGCCACGCCGCAAAGATGGCGCGAGTTCGCTGCGGGACGGGCCTGCGCCCGCCGCGCGCTTGGAGGATGGAACCTCGCTCCGATCGCGGTTCCGGTCGGCAAGACACGCCGCCCCATCTGGCCGGACGGATTCACCGGCGCCATCGCGCACACGGCCCACCTTTGCGCGGCCGCCGTGGCCCAGGTCGAACACGCCAGCTCAATCGGGCTTGATTTGGAGATCATGAGGCCGATGCCGCAAGGGTCGGCCGAACTGGTGTGCACGCCCGCCGAGCTCGCAGCCTTCGAACACGACGCGCCCACAGGACCCTTGCTGGCCTTCTGCGCGAAGGAAGCCCTGTATAAGTGCTATAACCCGGTTGCCGACGCCTACCTCGACTTCCAAGACGTTGAGGTTCGTGTCAGCGAGCGCGCGGGCGAAAGCGGCTGCTTTGGCTTTCAATTCGGCGATCATATCGCCGGGGCGCGTGAATGGGAGGCCCGCCTCGTCGGCCGATGGATGGTCGCGGCAGGGCACATGATCGTCGGCGTAACGCTGCTGCCCGGGTGAGCGGCGACCATCGGCCGACATGATCGTCTAGCGCGCGCTTAGTGCGGGCCCATCACCGCGAACGCGATGAACATCAGGGTCGAGGCGGCCGCGGCCGAGCCCAAGAGCGTCGAAATTAAAAGCAAACGCTTGCGTTTTATGGTGTTCGCTTCGGCTTCAGCTTCGCGCCGCTTGGTCTGCAACCCGACGCCAAGAGGATCCTTGCGGGGTTTAGGTTGCCAGGCATCAGACTTCATGCTCGCCTCCAAGGCTGTTGTCAGCCTAACCGAGCGGCTGACGGGAAACAAGTCTAACTCATCGTCCCGCCATTTTACCTAGGCCTTAGACTTTCGCCGAGAGGCCACCGCAGCGACTTTGGCGGTCGAGACTTCGCCGCCGGCCGCGAGCCCCAACGATTTACGGCCCAGCCCAGATCGCTTGGCCACCGCCGAGCGTTCGGCCGCGTAGTTTGGCGCCACCATGGGATAGTCGGCAGGCAGCCCCCACTTGGCGCGATACTGTTCCGGCGTCATGTTGTAGCGCGCCATCAGGTGACGCTTGAGCGACTTATAGGGCAAGCCGTCTTCGAACGAGATCAAGTGATCTGGGGTGATCGACTGTTCGATAGTCATTCTCGGCGTGACCGACGGCGAGGCCGACGGCGCCGGAGCTAGGTGCGGCGCGGCGGGCGCGACGGACGCCACATCCAAATCTGGACTGGCGATGCCTAAATCGGCCGCCAATGCCGTTCGCACCGCGATTAGCAGATCAGGCAGTTGCTCAGGCTCGACGACGCGCTGGCCCAGATAGGCGATGACGATATCCGTCGCCATTCTCGCCGTAGCGTCGACAGTGAAATGCGCAGTCATTAGTTGCCCCTCCTCCGAGGCACGGCGGTTTAAAAGCCCCCCCACATTTGTCAAACACGCCTTAGTGTTAGATTACTCCTACCTAAAGTTTTGATTGCAGTTTCATCGCCTCCGGTCGTGAACTGTCGTTATGGTTCGCTAAGATCGCGACTTCCGGTCAAATTGACCGCTTCTGAATTTGCCCTGCCTCTGTGAGCAGCGCGCGTCAGCGCCGCGTTGGATTTTGAGATGACAGCGCTGGTAACCCATTCTCGATTCTAGTCTTGAATGGGAGCCAACGCTCACTTTCGACGCCAAATTCATTTTGTCGTATCCCGCAATCAAAGGATGACAGGAGACTAAATGCCGTCGAAATGGAAAGTTTCACTGAATTACGGACGATGAGCGACAAGAACGCTCGTTCGTTTGCATTTTCCTTGCTGGGCAACGGATAGGCGCGATCCGGCGACGCATGCGGCAAATTGCCGCATGCGTGCAGATGCACGCATAGGTTTTATGGTGGTTAGGCTAGGGGTTAGACCTTGGGGACGTCAGCGATTCGCTCCGCCAGCTGGCGCACGGTGGGGGCCTCGAAGAAGGCGCGCACCGGCAGCTCCACCTGCAGGGCCTCGCGCACCCGCGAGACCACCTGGGTGGCCAGCAGCGAGTGGCCGCCCAGGTCGAAGAAGTTGTCCTGCGCCCCCACCCGGTCCAGCCGAAGGGTCTCGGCCCAGATCGCCGCCAGCGCCTCCTCCAGGGGCGTGCTGGGAACGACATAGTCGCCGATCAGCTCGGGCCGCTCCTCGGGCGCGGGCAGCGCCTGGCGGTCGACCTTGCCGCTGGCCGTCAGCGGCAGCTGGTCCAGCACCACGATCGCCGAGGGCACCATGTAGCCGGGACTGCGGGCCCGGACCCGGGCGCGCAGGTCGCCCGCGTCCAGGTCGCGGCCCACCACATAGGCTGTCAGCCGCCTGTCCCCCGGCGCGTCCTCGCGCACCACGGCCACGGCCTGGGCCACCCCGGGCTGCTCCAGCAGCACCGCCTCCACCTCGCCAAGCTCGATGCGGTGGCCCCGCACCTTGACCTGGTGGTCCAGCCGCCCCAGGAACTCCAGCTCACCGCCCTGGCGCCAGCGCACCAGGTCGCCGGTCCGGTAAAGCCGCGAGCCGGCCGGGCCGTACGGGTTGGCCACGAACCGCTCGGCCGTCAGGCCAGGCCGCCCCAGATAACCCCGCGCCAGCCCATCGCCGGCGATGTAGAGCTCGCCCGCAACCCCAATCGGCGCCAGGCCAAGCTCCCCGTCCAGCACATAGACAGGCGGATCGATCTGAAAGTCTTCCGCGGCGCAAGGCGCGCGCGCGCCGGTCAGGCGGGGCCTCGTTCGGGACAATTCCTGCAGGCGCCGGGCCTGCTCGCCCCCCAGCACCGGCAGGGCCGACAGCGCCTGGTCCGGATCGCCCAGCGCCCCCTCCAGCAGGCAGGTCAGCCCCTCCAGCAGCCGCTCGATCGTCGAGGACTCGTAGAGGTCGGTGGCGTACTGCAGGATGCCTGCAAAGCCCTCGCCCTCGAAGATGTTGAGGTTGAGATCGAACCGGGCGGTGAGAATCTCCCCACCGGTGCGCCGCCACGCCAGTCCCTTCAGGACTAGGGTCTCTTCACGGACATTGTGCAGGGTCACCATCGCCTGGAAGATCGGATGGCGGCTCAGATCCCGTTCGGGAGCCAGCTCGGCCACCAGCTTCTCGAACGGCAGGTCCTGGTGGGCGTAGGCCCCCAGGGTGGTCTCCTTGACCCGGCCCAGCAGCGTGCGGAAGCTGGGATCGCCCGACAGGTCCGTGCGCAGGGCCAGGGTGTTGACGAAGAACCCCACCAGCGGCTCCAACTCGCGCCCGTCGCGACCGGCGCTTTGAGCGCCCACCACCACGTCCGTCTGGCCGCTCCAGCGGCTGACCAGCACCTGGAAGGCGGCCAGGAACACCATGAACGGGGTCACCCCCTCACGCCGCGCCAGCTCCCGCACCCCTTCCGACAGCGTCCCGGGCAGGGTGAACGGCAAGGCCGCCCCCCGGAAGCTCTCCACCGGCGGCCGCGGCCGGTCGGTGGGCAGCTCCAGCACCGGCGGAGCCCCCGCCAGGCGCTCGCGCCAATAGGCCAGCTGACGCTCCAGCGCCTCGTCGCGCAGCCACTGACGCTGCCACAGCGCATAGTCGGCGTACTGCACCTCCAGCGGCGCCAGCGGCGAGGGCCGACCCTCCAGGAACGCCTCGTACAGCGCCCCAAGCTCGCGCGGGATGATCCCCAGCAGCGACCAGCCGTCCGACAGGATGTGGTGCATGCTCATCAGCAGCACGTGGTCCTGCGGACCAAGCCGCAGCAGCTCGGCCCGGAACAGCGGTCCCCGCTCCAGGTCGAACGGCCGCTCGATCTCGGCCTGCTGCAGCGCCTGGGCCTTGGCCTCGCGCGCGTCCGCCTCCAGCCCGCCAAGGTCCCTGACCGTCAGCTCGAACGGCCCAGGCGGGTCGATCACCTGCACCGGCTCGCCGTCCCGCACCGCAAAGCGCGTGCGCAACGGCTCGTGGCGCGCCACCAGCGCCCCAAGGCTGGCCTCCAGCGCCCCCACGTCCAGCGGGCCTTCCAGCCGCAGGAAGTTGGGCATGGTGTAGGACGTGCCCACCCCAAGCTGCTCGAGGAACCAAAGTCGCTCCTGGGCGAACGACAGCGGCAGACGCTCCGGACGCGCCTGGCGCGTCAGCGGCGGACGGCTCAGGCCCTCCTGCTCCTTCTGGGCGACCTCCACCCTCTGGGCCAGCTGGCGCACGGTGGGGGCCTCGAAGAAGGCGCGCACCGGCAGCTCCACCTGCAGGGCCTCGCGCACCCGCGAGACCACCTGGGTGGCCAGCAGCGAGTGGCCGCCCAGGTCGAAGAAGTTGTCCTGCGCCCCCACCCGGTCCAGCCGAAGGGTCTCGGCCCAGATCGCCGCCAGCGCCTCCTCCAGGGGCGTGCTGGGAACGACATAGTCGCCGATCAGCTCGGGCCGCTCCTCGGGCGCGGGCAGCGCCTGGCGGTCGACCTTGCCGCTGGCCGTCAGCGGCAGCTGGTCCAGCACCACGATCGCCGAGGGCACCATGTAGCCGGGACTGCGGGCCCGGACCCGGGCGCGCAGGTCGCCCGCGTCCAGGTCGCGGCCCACCACATAGGCTGTCAGCCGCCTGTCCCCCGGCGCGTCCTCGCGCACCACGGCCACGGCCTGGGCCACCCCGGGCTGCTCCAGCAGCACCGCCTCCACCTCGCCAAGCTCGATGCGGTGGCCCCGCACCTTGACCTGGTGGTCCAGCCGCCCCAGGAACTCCAGCTCACCGCCCTGGCGCCAGCGCACCAGGTCGCCGGTCCGGTAGAGCCGCGAGCCGGCCGGGCCGTACGGGTTGGCCACGAACCGCTCGGCCGTCAGGCCAGGCCGCCCCAGATAACCCCGCGCCAGCCCATCGCCGGCGATGTAGAGCTCGCCCGCAACCCCAATCGGCGCCAGGCCAAGCTCCCCGTCCAGCACATAGAGCTGGACGTTGGCGATCGGACGGCCGATCGGCGCATGGCGCTCGACCCCGTCCGACGGCAGCACGAAGGCCGACACCACGTGGCTTTCGGCGGGTCCATAATGGTTGATCAGCCGCGCCTGGCTGGCGGCGATCATCTCCAGGATGGCGGCGTTGGCCACCAGCGCCTCGCCGGCCTGGTAGACCTCGCTCAGCGCCAGGTCGGGACGCGAGCGCCGCCAGGCCAGGGCCAGTTGCTCAAGCAGGACCTGCGGGCAGAACAGGTGACGCACCCCCCAGCGGTCCAGGCACTCCACCAGCCGTTCGGGATCCTGGCGGATGGCCGCGTCGACCAGCACCAGGCGCGCCCCGCGGGTCAGGGCCAGGAAGATCTCCTGCACCGAGACGTCGAAGTGCAGCGGGGTCAGTTGCAGAACCGGCCCCACCGAGGCGGGATAGGCCATGGCCGGGGCGGTGAGCAGGTTGACGATCGCCCCGTGGGTCATCCCCACGCCCTTGGGCGATCCGGTCGAGCCGGAGGTGTAGATCACATAGGCCAGGTTGAGCGGACCCGCGGCCGGCGGCGGGGCCTGGTCGGGCCGCGCCGCGATCGCCTGGGCCTCCTCGTCCAGCAGCACCGCCGGGCCTTCCAGCCCCAGCCCCGACCATAGCGGGCCCGCGCTCAGGGTCAGGGCCGCCCCGGCGTCCGCCAGCATGAACGCCAGCCGCTCGGCCGGATAGTCGGGATCCAGCGGCAGGTAGGCCCCGCCGGCCTTGAGGATGGCCAGCAGCCCCACCACCATCTCGAACGAGCGCTCCAGGCACAGCCCCACCACCACCTCGGGACCCACGCCCCGGGCCTTCAGGTGCCAGGCCAGCTGGTTGGACCGCGCCTCCAGCTCCCCGTAGCTCATCGTCGCCTCGCCCAGCGCCAGGGCCGTGGCCTGGGGCGCGCGCCCCGCCTGCTCGGAGAACAGCGCATGGACGGGCCGATCGCGCGGATAGTCCGACGCCGTGGCGTTCCACTCCACCGCCAGGCGCCGGGCCTGCTCGCTCCCCAGCACCGGCAGGGCCGACAGCGCCTGGTCCGGATCGCCCAGCGCCCCCTCCAGCAGGCAGGTCAGCCCCTCCAGCAGCCGCTCGATCGTCGAGGCCTCGTAGAGGTCGGTGGCGTACTCGAAGAAGCCGTCGATCCCCAGCCCCTCGAACAGGTGCAGCTCCAGATCGAACTTGGCCGTCGTGATCCGCCCGCCCACCTGGTTCCAGCTGAGATCGCGAAGCTCCAGATCCTCGTGCGGGACGTTGTTGAACGTCACCATCGTCTGGAAGATCGGATGACGTCCCAGATCCCGTTCGGGGGCCAGCTCGGCCACCAGCTTCTCGAACGGCAGGTCCTGGTGGGCGTAGGCCCCCAGGGTGGTCTCCTTGACCCGGCCCAGCAGCGTGCGGAAGCTGGGATCGCCCGACAGGTCCGTGCGCAGGGCCAGGGTGTTGACGAAGAACCCCACCAGCGGCTCCAGCTCGCGCCGGTCGCGACCGGCGATCGCCGAGCCCACCACCACGTCCGTCTGGCCGCTCCAGCGGCTGACCAGCACCTGGAAGGCGGCCAGGAACACCATGAACGGGGTCACCCCCTCACGCCGCGCCAGCTCCCGCACCCCCTCCGACAGCGTCCCGGGCAGGGTGAACGGCAAGGCCGCCCCCCGGAAGCTCTCCACCGGCGGCCGCGGCCGGTCGGTGGGCAGCTCCAGCACCGGCGGAGCCCCCGCCAGGCGCTCGCGCCAATAGGCCAGCTGACGCTCCAGCGCCTCGTCGCGCAGCCACTGACGCTGCCACAGCGCATAGTCGGCGTACTGCACCTCCAGCGGCGCCAGCGGCGAGGGCCGACCCTCCAGGAACGCCTCGTACAGCGCCCCAAGCTCGCGCGGGATGATCCCCAGCAGCGACCAGCCGTCCGACAGGATGTGGTGCATGCTCATCAGCAGCACGTGGTCCTGCGGACCAAGCCGCAGCAGCTCGGCCCGGAACAGCGGTCCCCGCTCCAGGTCGAACGGCCGCTCGATCTCGGCCTGCTGCAGCGCCTGGGCCTTGGCCTCGCGCGCGTCCGCCTCCAGCCCGCCAAGGTCCCTGACCGTCAGCTCGAACGGCCCAGGCGGGTCGATCACCTGCACCGGCTCGCCGTCCCGCACCGCAAAGCGCGTGCGCAACGGCTCGTGGCGCGCCACCAGCGCCCCAAGGCTGGCCTCCAGCGCCCCCACGTCCAGCGGGCCTTCCAGCCGCAGGAAGTTGGGCATGGTGTAGGACGTGCCCACCCCAAGCTGCTCGAGGAACCAAAGTCGCTCCTGGGCGAACGACAGCGGCAGACGCTCCGGACGCGCCTGGCGCGTCAGCGGCGGACGGCTCAGGCCCTCCTGCTCCTTCTGGGCGACCTCCACCCTCTGGGCCAGCTGGCGCACGGTGGGGGCCTCGAAGAAGGCGCGCACCGGCAGCTCCACCTGCAGGGCCTCGCGCACCCGCGAGACCACCTGGGTGGCCAGCAGCGAGTGGCCGCCCAGGTCGAAGAAGTTGTCCTGCGCCCCCACCCGGTCCAGCCGAAGGGTCTCGGCCCAGATCGCCGCCAGCGCCTCCTCCAGGGGCGTGCTGGGAACGACATAGTCGCCGATCAGCTCGGGCCGCTCCTCGGGCGCGGGCAGCGCCTGGCGGTCGACCTTGCCGTTGGCCGTCAGCGGCAGCTGGTCCAGGGCCAGGATCGCCGAGGGGGTCATGTAGTCGGGGACCTTGGCCTTGAGCGCCTCGCGCAGCCGCGCCCCCAGCTGCTGGGTCAGCTGGCCCAGCAGCGGGTCGTTGACATGCTCGCTCCACGCCCCGGCCGGCTCGGCCGGAAGGTCCAGCGGCGTCTGGACCTGGCCCGGGTCGACCAGCTCCACGTCGAACCGCCCCTCCCCGCCGCCGCTCCAGCTGATCTGCGCCTGGTAACCGCGCGCCTGGGCCAGCGCCCAGAACGCCTCGGGGTCCTGGCCTCGGGCCGGATGGGCCTTGAGCGCCTCGCGCAGCTGCGCCACGCTGGCGTTCTCCTCCATCGTCTCCATCAGCCGCGCGGCCGCCGCGTCCTGGGCCAGGCGATGGTTGGCCACCCCGCGCACCCGCACCCGCGCCGGACGATGCTGCGCCAGCTGCTCGTCCAGCCGCTCCAGCGCCTGATCGTCGCCTTCCAGCTCCACGGCCGCGTAGCGCGCCTGCTCCTGGCGGCTGAGGATCACGTCGTAGCGATAGCCCGTCAGCTCGTTGACGTACCGCCCCCGCTTGAGCAGGGCCCGCACCTGGCCCACCCCCAGCTGCTCGCGCGCGGCCTCGAAGAAGCCCGGAGCCACCAGCAGCTCCTTGTCCTGGGCCATGGCCCGCGCCACCCGCGCCTTGAGCCGCCCAACGCTCAGCCCCGCCGGGGCCTTGTCCAGCTGCACCGAGGCGTGGAACGCCTTGATCAGGTCCAGCTGGCGAACGTCGCCCACGAACACCTGGCCTTGCGGCCCCACCAGATCCAGCGCCTGGGACAGCACCGACAGCAGGTACTCCCCGTCAGGGAAGTACTGGATGATCGAGTTGAGCACGACCGTGTCGAACGCCCCCGCCTCCCAGCCCTCGAACTGGGTGGCCTCGCGCCGCAGCAGCCGCACGTGCGACAGCGCCGGCTGCTCGTCCAGCCACCGCTGCAGCCCGCCCAGGGCCGCGGCCGAGATGTCCGTGCCCGTATAGTCCCGGCCCGCCGCCAGGTGCTCCAGCAAAAGCCCCACCCCGCAGCCGATCTCCAGGATCGCCCCAGGCTCCAGGTCCTGGATCCGCTCCAGGGTCTGGTCGCGCCACTCGCGCATCTGCTCCAACGGGATCGCCGCCCCGGTATAGCTGCTGTTCCAGCCCCGGAAGCTGGGCGCGGCCGCCGTCTCGCTGGCCCCGTAGGCGTCGTCGAACAGCGTCTCCCACTGCTCGACGTTCTCCTCGCGCGCCTCCTCGTAGGCCTGGGCGTGGGCCGCCTTCAGCCCCTGGGCCTCGGCCACCACATAGGCCACCAGCCGCTTGTCCCCCGGCGCGTCCTCGCGCACCACGGCCACGGCCTGGGCCACCCCGGGCTGCTCCAGCAGCACCGCCTCCACCTCGCCAAGCTCGATGCGGTGGCCCCGCACCTTGACCTGGTGGTCCAGCCGCCCCAGGAACTCCAGCTCACCGCCCTGGCGCCAGCGCACCAGGTCGCCGGTCCGGTAGAGCCGCGAGCCGGCCGGGCCATACGGGTTGGCCACGAACCGCTCGGCCGTCAGGCCAGGCCGCCCCAGATAACCCCGCGCCAGCCCATCGCCGGCGATGTAGAGCTCGCCCGCAACCCCAATCGGCGCCAGGCCAAGCTCCCCGTCCAGCACGTAAACCTGCGTGTTGGCGATCGGACGACCGATCGGAACCGTCGCCGTGGTCACGGAGGCCACCGCATGAGTCGTGGTGAAGGTGGTGCCTTCGGTGGGGCCATAGCCGTTGATCAGGGCGCAGCCCGGCGCCAGTTCCCGCAGCCTGCGCACATGGACCGGGGACAACACGTCCCCACCCGCCACCAACTGGCGCAGCCCCGACAGATGCTCGATCCCTTCGTCGGCGACCTGCTGGAACAGCCCCGCCGTCAGCCAAGCGCTGTTGACGCCGCCCTGGTCGATCGTCTGGCCGATCCGGGCGATGTCGATCACCTTGTCGGGATAGAGCACCAGGCGCCCGCCATTGGCCAACGCGCCCCACAGCTCGAAGGTGGCCGCATCGAAGGTCAGCGGCGCCATAAGGAGCATCACCGTGTCGGCGTCGAAGCGCGCATACTCCACCGACCGCACCAGCCGGGCGATGTTGCGGTGGACGGTCCCCACGCCCTTGGGCGATCCGGTCGAGCCGGAGGTGTAGATCACATAGGCCAGGTTGAGCGGGCCCGCGGCCGGCGGCGGGGCCTGGTCGGGCCGCCCCGCGATCGCCTGGGCCTCCTCGTCCAGCAGCACCGCCGGGCCTTCCAGCCCCAGCCCCGACCATAGCGGGCCCGCGCTCAGGGTCAGGGCCGCCCCGGCGTCCGCCAGCATGAACGCCAGCCGCTCGGCCGGATAGTCGGGATCCAGCGGCAGGTAGGCCCCGCCGGCCTTGAGGATGGCCAGCAGCCCCACCACCATCTCGAACGAGCGCTCCAGGCACAGCCCCACCACCACCTCGGGACCCACGCCCCGGGCCTTCAGGTGCCAGGCCAGCTGGTTGGACCGCGCCTCCAGCTCCCCGTAGCTCATCGTCGCCTCGCCCAGCGCCAGGGCCGTGGCCTGGGGCGCGCGCCCCGCCTGCTCGGAGAACAGCGCATGGACGGGCCGATCGCGCGGATAGTCCGACGCCGTGGCGTTCCACTCCACCGCCAGGCGCCGGGCCTGCTCGCCCCCCAGCACCGGCAGGGCCGACAGCGCCTGGTCCGGATCGCCCAGCGCCCCCTCCAGCAGGCAGGTCAGCCCCTCCAGCAGCCGCTCGATCGTCGAGGCCTCGTAGAGGTCGGTGGCGTACTCGAAGAAGCCGTCGATCCCCAGCCCCTCGAACAGGTGCAGCTCCAGATCGAACTTGGCGGTGTCGTGCTCACCGCCGCACTGCCTCAATTGGAGATTGGGCAAGGATAAGGGCGCGTGGGGGACATTGTGCAGGGCTACGACCACCTGGACCAGGGGATGACGTCCCAGATCCCGCTCGGGGGCCAGCTCGGCCACCAGCTTCTCGAACGGCAGGTCCTGGTGGGCGTAGGCCCCCAGGGTGGTCTCCTTGACCCGGCCCAGCAGCGTGCGGAAGCTGGGATCGCCCGACAGGTCCGTGCGCAGGGCCAGGGTGTTGACGAAGAACCCCACCAGCGGCTCCAGCTCGCGCCGGTCGCGACCGGCGATCGCCGAGCCCACCACCACGTCCGTCTGGCCGCTCCAGCGGCTGACCAGCACCTGGAAGGCGGCCAGGAACACCATGAACGGGGTCACCCCCTCACGCCGCGCCAGCTCCCGCACCCCCTCCGACAGCGTCCCGGGCAGGGTGAACGGCAAGGCCGCCCCCCGGAAGCTCTCCACCGGCGGCCGCGGCCGGTCGGTGGGCAGCTCCAGCACCGGCGGAGCCCCCGCCAGGCGCTCGCGCCAATAGGCCAGCTGACGCTCCAGCGCCTCGTCGCGCAGCCACTGACGCTGCCACAGCGCATAGTCGGCGTACTGCACCTCCAGCGGCGCCAGCGGCGAGGGCCGACCCTCCAGGAACGCCTCGTACAGCGCCCCAAGCTCGCGCGGGATGATCCCCAGCAGCGACCAGCCGTCCGACAGGATGTGGTGCATGCTCATCAGCAGCACGTGGTCCTGCGGACCAAGCCGCAGCAGCTCGGCCCGGAACAGCGGTCCCCGCTCCAGGTCGAACGGCCGCTCGATCTCGGCCTGCTGCAGCGCCTGGGCCTTGGCCTCGCGCGCGTCCGCCTCCAGCCCGCCAAGGTCCCTGACCGTCAGCTCGAACGGCCCAGGCGGGTCGATCACCTGCACCGGCTCGCCGTCCCGCACCGCAAAGCGCGTGCGCAACGGCTCGTGGCGCGCCACCAGCGCCCCAAGGCTGGCCTCCAGCGCCCCCACGTCCAGCGGGCCTTCCAGCCGCAGGAAGTTGGGCATGGTGTAGGACGTGCCCACCCCAAGCTGCTCGAGGAACCAAAGTCGCTCCTGGGCGAACGACAGCGGCAGACGCTCCGGACGCGCCTGGCGCGTCAGCGGCGGACGGCTCAGGCCCTCCTGCTCCTTCTGGGCGACCTCCACCCTCTGGGCCAGCTGGCGCACGGTGGGGGCCTCGAAGAAGGCGCGCACCGGCAGCTCCACCTGCAGGGCCTCGCGCACCCGCGAGACCACCTGGGTGGCCAGCAGCGAGTGGCCGCCCAGGTCGAAGAAGTTGTCCTGCGCCCCCACCCGGTCCAGCCGAAGGGTCTCGGCCCAGATCGCCGCCAGCGCCTCCTCCAGGGGCGTGCTGGGAACGACATAGTCGCCGATCAGCTCGGGCCGCTCCTCGGGCGCGGGCAGCGCCTGGCGGTCGACCTTGCCGCTGGCCGTCAGCGGCAGCTGGTCCAGCACCACGATCGCCGAGGGCACCATGTAGCCGGGACTGCGGGCCCGGACCCGGGCGCGCAGGTCGCCCGCGTCCAGGTCGCGGCCCACCACATAGGCTGTCAGCCGCCTGTCCCCCGGCGCGTCCTCGCGCACCACGGCCACGGCCTGGGCCACCCCGGGCTGCTCCAGCAGCACCGCCTCCACCTCGCCAAGCTCGATGCGGTGGCCCCGCACCTTGACCTGGTGGTCCAGCCGCCCCAGGAACTCCAGCTCACCGCCCTGGCGCCAGCGCACCAGGTCGCCGGTCCGGTAGAGCCGCGAGCCGGCCGGGCCGTACGGGTTGGCCACGAACCGCTCGGCCGTCAGGCCAGGCCGCCCCAGATAACCCCGCGCCAGCCCATCGCCGGCGATGTAGAGCTCGCCCGCAACCCCAATCGGCGCCAGGCCAAGCTCCCCGTCCAGCACATAGAGCTGGACGTTGGCGATCGGACGGCCGATCGGCGCATGGCGCTCGACCCCGTCCGACGGCAGCACGAAGGCCGACACCACGTGGCTTTCGGCGGGTCCATAATGGTTGATCAGCCGCGCCTGGCTGGCGGCGATCATCTCCAGGATGGCGGCGTTGGCCACCAGCGCCTCGCCGGCCTGGTAGACCTCGCTCAGCGCCAGGTCGGGACGCGAGCGCCGCCAGGCCAGGGCCAGTTGCTCAAGCAGGACCTGCGGGCAGAACAGGTGACGCACCCCCCAGCGGTCCAGGCACTCCACCAGCCGTTCGGGATCCTGGCGGATGGCCGCGTCGACCAGCACCAGGCGCGCCCCGCGGGTCAGGGCCAGGAAGATCTCCTGCACCGAGACGTCGAAGTGCAGCGGGGTCAGTTGCAGAACCGGCCCCACCGAGGCGGGATAGGCCATGGCCGGGGCGGTGAGCAGGTTGACGATCGCCCCGTGGGTCATCCCCACGCCCTTGGGCGATCCGGTCGAGCCGGAGGTGTAGATCACATAGGCCAGGTTGAGCGGGCCCGCGGCCGGCGGCGGGGCCTGGTCGGGCCGCGCCGCGATCGCCTGGGCCTCCTCGTCCAGCAGCACCGCCGGGCCTTCCAGCCCCAGCCCCGACCATAGCGGGCCCGCGCTCAGGGTCAGGGCCGCCCCGGCGTCCGCCAGCATGAACGCCAGCCGCTCGGCCGGATAGTCGGGATCCAGCGGCAGGTAGGCCCCGCCGGCCTTGAGGATGGCCAGCAGCCCCACCACCATCTCGAACGAGCGCTCCAGGCACAGCCCCACCACCACCTCGGGACCCACGCCCCGGGCCTTCAGGTGCCAGGCCAGCTGGTTGGACCGCGCCTCCAGCTCCCCGTAGCTCATCGTCGCCTCGCCCAGCGCCAGGGCCGTGGCCTGGGGCGCGCGCCCCGCCTGCTCGGAGAACAGCGCATGGACGGGCCGATCGCGCGGATAGTCCGACGCCGTGGCGTTCCACTCCACCGCCAGGCGCCGGGCCTGCTCGCTCCCCAGCACCGGCAGGGCCGACAGCGCCTGGTCCGGATCGCCCAGCGCCCCCTCCAGCAGGCAGGTCAGCCCCTCCAGCAGCCGCTCGATCGTCGAGGCCTCGTAGAGGTCGGTGGCGTACTCGAAGAAGCCGTCGATCCCCAGCCCCTCGAACAGGTGCAGCTCCAGATCGAACTTGGCCGTCGTGATCCGCCCGCCCACCTGGTTCCAGCTGAGATCGCGAAGCTCCAGATCCTCGTGCGGGACGTTGTTGAACGTCACCATCGTCTGGAAGATCGGATGACGTCCCAGATCCCGTTCGGGGGCCAGCTCGGCCACCAGCTTCTCGAACGGCAGGTCCTGGTGGGCGTAGGCCCCCAGGGTGGTCTCCTTGACCCGGCCCAGCAGCGTGCGGAAGCTGGGATCGCCCGACAGGTCCGTGCGCAGGGCCAGGGTGTTGACGAAGAACCCCACCAGCGGCTCCAGCTCGCGCCGGTCGCGACCGGCGATCGCCGAGCCCACCACCACGTCCGTCTGGCCGCTCCAGCGGCTGACCAGCACCTGGAAGGCGGCCAGGAACACCATGAACGGGGTCACCCCCTCACGCCGCGCCAGCTCCCGCACCCCCTCCGACAGCGTCCCGGGCAGGGTGAACGGCAAGGCCGCCCCCCGGAAGCTCTCCACCGGCGGCCGCGGCCGGTCGGTGGGCAGCTCCAGCACCGGCGGAGCCCCCGCCAGGCGCTCGCGCCAATAGGCCAGCTGACGCTCCAGCGCCTCGTCGCGCAGCCACTGACGCTGCCACAGCGCATAGTCGGCGTACTGCACCTCCAGCGGCGCCAGCGGCGAGGGCCGACCCTCCAGGAACGCCTCGTACAGCGCCCCAAGCTCGCGCGGGATGATCCCCAGCAGCGACCAGCCGTCCGACAGGATGTGGTGCATGCTCATCAGCAGCACGTGGTCCTGCGGACCAAGCCGCAGCAGCTCGGCCCGGAACAGCGGTCCCCGCTCCAGGTCGAACGGCCGCTCGATCTCGGCCTGCTGCAGCGCCTGGGCCTTGGCCTCGCGCGCGTCCGCCTCCAGCCCGCCAAGGTCCCTGACCGTCAGCTCGAACGGCCCAGGCGGGTCGATCACCTGCACCGGCTCGCCGTCCCGCACCGCAAAGCGCGTGCGCAACGGCTCGTGGCGCGCCACCAGCGCCCCAAGGCTGGCCTCCAGCGCCCCCACGTCCAGCGGGCCTTCCAGCCGCAGGAAGTTGGGCATGGTGTAGGACGTGCCCACCCCAAGCTGCTCGAGGAACCAAAGTCGCTCCTGGGCGAACGACAGCGGCAGACGCTCCGGACGCGCCTGGCGCGTCAGCGGCGGACGGCTCAGGCCCTCCTGCTCCTTCTGGGCGACCTCCACCCTCTGGGCCAGCTGGCGCACGGTGGGGGCCTCGAAGAAGGCGCGCACCGGCAGCTCCACCTGCAGGGCCTCGCGCACCCGCGAGACCACCTGGGTGGCCAGCAGCGAGTGGCCGCCCAGGTCGAAGAAGTTGTCCTGCGCCCCCACCCGGTCCAGCCGAAGGGTCTCGGCCCAGATCGCCGCCAGCGCCTCCTCCAGGGGCGTGCTGGGAACGACATAGTCGCCGATCAGCTCGGGCCGCTCCTCGGGCGCGGGCAGCGCCTGGCGGTCGACCTTGCCGTTGGCCGTCAGCGGCAGCTGGTCCAGGGCCAGGATCGCCGAGGGGGTCATGTAGTCGGGGACCTTGGCCTTGAGCGCCTCGCGCAGCCGCGCCCCCAGCTGCTGGGTCAGCTGGCCCAGCAGCGGGTCGTTGACATGCTCGCTCCACGCCCCGGCCGGCTCGGCCGGAAGGTCCAGCGGCGTCTGGACCTGGCCCGGGTCGACCAGCTCCACGTCGAACCGCCCCTCCCCGCCGCCGCTCCAGCTGATCTGCGCCTGGTAACCGCGCGCCTGGGCCAGCGCCCAGAACGCCTCGGGGTCCTGGCCTCGGGCCGGATGGGCCTTGAGCGCCTCGCGCAGCTGCGCCACGCTGGCGTTCTCCTCCATCGTCTCCATCAGCCGCGCGGCCGCCGCGTCCTGGGCCAGGCGATGGTTGGCCACCCCGCGCACCCGCACCCGCGCCGGACGATGCTGCGCCAGCTGCTCGTCCAGCCGCTCCAGCGCCTGATCGTCGCCTTCCAGCTCCACGGCCGCGTAGCGCGCCTGCTCCTGGCGGCTGAGGATCACGTCGTAGCGATAGCCCGTCAGCTCGTTGACGTACCGCCCCCGCTTGAGCAGGGCCCGCACCTGGCCCACCCCCAGCTGCTCGCGCGCGGCCTCGAAGAAGCCCGGAGCCACCAGCAGCTCCTTGTCCTGGGCCATGGCCCGCGCCACCCGCGCCTTGAGCCGCCCAACGCTCAGCCCCGCCGGGGCCTTGTCCAGCTGCACCGAGGCGTGGAACGCCTTGATCAGGTCCAGCTGGCGAACGTCGCCCACGAACACCTGGCCTTGCGGCCCCACCAGATCCAGCGCCTGGGACAGCACCGACAGCAGGTACTCCCCGTCAGGGAAGTACTGGATGATCGAGTTGAGCACGACCGTGTCGAACGCCCCCGCCTCCCAGCCCTCGAACTGGGTGGCCTCGCGCCGCAGCAGCCGCACGTGCGACAGCGCCGGCTGCTCGTCCAGCCACCGCTGCAGCCCGCCCAGGGCCGCGGCCGAGATGTCCGTGCCCGTATAGTCCCGGCCCGCCGCCAGGTGCTCCAGCAAAAGCCCCACCCCGCAGCCGATCTCCAGGATCGCCCCAGGCTCCAGGTCCTGGATCCGCTCCAGGGTCTGGTCGCGCCACTCGCGCATCTGCTCCAACGGGATCGCCGCCCCGGTATAGCTGCTGTTCCAGCCCCGGAAGCTGGGCGCGGCCGCCGTCTCGCTGGCCCCGTAGGCGTCGTCGAACAGCGTCTCCCACTGCTCGACGTTCTCCTCGCGCGCCTCCTCGTAGGCCTGGGCGTGGGCCGCCTTCAGCCCCTGGGCCTCGGCCACCACATAGGCCACCAGCCGCTTGTCCCCCGGCGCGTCCTCGCGCACCACGGCCACGGCCTGGGCCACCCCGGGCTGCTCCAGCAGCACCGCCTCCACCTCGCCAAGCTCGATGCGGTGGCCCCGCACCTTGACCTGGTGGTCCAGCCGCCCCAGGAACTCCAGCTCACCGCCCTGGCGCCAGCGCACCAGGTCGCCGGTCCGGTAGAGCCGCGAGCCGGCCGGGCCATACGGGTTGGCCACGAACCGCTCGGCCGTCAGGCCAGGCCGCCCCAGATAACCCCGCGCCAGCCCATCGCCGGCGATGTAGAGCTCGCCCGCAACCCCAATCGGCGCCAGGCCAAGCTCCCCGTCCAGCACGTAAACCTGCGTGTTGGCGATCGGACGACCGATCGGAATCCGCTGGCCCGCCAGCGGGCCGACTACGCCGCAGGTGGCGCAAACCGTGTCTTCGGTCGGACCATAGGCGTTGACGAACTCGACCTGACCACTCCAACGCTCCGCCAGCGAGGGCGGACAGATCTCGCCAGCGACGATCACTGTCTCCAGATGCGGGAAATCCTCCGGCCGAAGCAGGCTCAGGACCGACGGCAAGACGGTCATGGTCGTCACCTGCCCGGCGATCAAGGCGTCAGCCAAGTCCACGCCCGCCGACTGCGGCGCGAGCAGGTGTAACGCCGCCCCTGAGCAGAGCGTCATGCCGCATTCCCACATGAACGCGTCGAAGTTCGGCCGCGAACACTGGATCACCCGTCGCGCGTCGTCCAAACGGAAGAGCTTGAGCTGGGCGGCGATCAAATTGCTCAATCCGCCATGGGCGACGCCCACGCCCTTGGGCGATCCGGTCGAGCCGGAGGTGTAGATCACATAGGCCAGGTTGAGCGGGCCCGCGGCCGGCGGCGGGGCCTGGTCGGACCGCCCCGCGATCGCCTGGGCCTCCTCGTCCAGCAGCACCGCCGGGCCTTCCAGCCCCAGCCCCGACCATAGCGGGCCCGCGCTCAGGGTCAGGGCCGCCCCGGCGTCCGCCAGCATGAACGCCAGCCGCTCGGCCGGATAGTCGGGATCCAGCGGCAGGTAGGCCCCGCCGGCCTTGAGGATGGCCAGCAGCCCCACCACCATCTCGAACGAGCGCTCCAGGCACAGCCCCACCACCACCTCGGGACCCACGCCCCGGGCCTTCAGGTGCCAGGCCAGCTGGTTGGACCGCGCCTCCAGCTCCCCGTAGCTCATCGTCGCCTCGCCCAGCGCCAGGGCCGTGGCCTGGGGCGCGCGCCCCGCCTGCTCGGAGAACAGCGCATGGACAGGCCGATCGCGCGGATAGTCCGACGCCGTGGCGTTCCACTCCACCGCCAGGCGCCGGGCCTGCTCGCTCCCCAGCACCGGCAGGGCCGACAGCGCCTGGTCCGGATCGCCCAGCGCCCCCTCCAGCAGGCAGGTCAGCCCCTCCAGCAGCCGCTCGATCGTCGAGGCCTCGTAGAGGTCGGTGGCGTACTCGAAGAAGCCGTCGATCCCCAGCCCCTCGAACAGGTGCAGCTCCAGATCGAACTTGGCCGTCGTGATCCGCCCGCCGGCCGGCTTGAGGGTCAGGCCCGCCAGCTCCAGCTGATCCTGCGGCACGTTGTGCATGCCGATCATCACCTGCACGATCGGGTGGCGTCCCAGATCCCGTTCGGGGGCCAGCTCGGCCACCAGCTTCTCGAACGGCAGGTCCTGGTGGGCGTAGGCCCCCAGGGTGGTCTCCTTGACCCGGCCCAGCAGCGTGCGGAAGCTGGGATCGCCCGACAGGTCCGTGCGCAGGGCCAGGGTGTTGACGAAGAACCCCACCAGCGGCTCCAGCTCGCGCCGGTCGCGACCGGCGATCGCCGAGCCCACCACCACGTCCGTCTGGCCGCTCCAGCGGCTGACCAGCACCTGGAAGGCGGCCAGGAACACCATGAACGGGGTCACCCCCTCACGCCGCGCCAGCTCCCGCACCCCCTCCGACAGCGTCCCGGGCAGGGTGAACGGCAAGGCCGCCCCCCGGAAGCTCTCCACCGGCGGCCGCGGCCGGTCGGTGGGCAGCTCCAGCACCGGCGGAGCCCCCGCCAGGCGCTCGCGCCAATAGGCCAGCTGACGCTCCAGCGCCTCGTCGCGCAGCCACTGACGCTGCCACAGCGCATAGTCGGCGTACTGCACCTCCAGCGGCGCCAGCGGCGAGGGCCGACCCTCCAGGAACGCCTCGTACAGCGCCCCAAGCTCGCGCGGGATGATCCCCAGCAGCGACCAGCCGTCCGACAGGATGTGGTGCATGCTCATCAGCAGCACGTGGTCCTGCGGACCAAGCCGCAGCAGCTCGGCCCGGAACAGCGGTCCCCGCTCCAGGTCGAACGGCCGCTCGATCTCGGCCTGCTGCAGCGCCTGGGCCTTGGCCTCGCGCGCGTCCGCCTCCAGCCCGCCAAGGTCCCTGACCGTCAGCTCGAACGGCCCAGGCGGGTCGATCACCTGCACCGGCTCGCCGTCCCGCACCGCAAAGCGCGTGCGCAACGGCTCGTGGCGCGCCACCAGCGCCCCAAGGCTGGCCTCCAGCGCCCCCACGTCCAGCGGGCCTTCCAGCCGCAGGAAGTTGGGCATGGTGTAGGACGTGCCCACCCCAAGCTGCTCGAGGAACCAAAGTCGCTCCTGGGCGAACGACAGCGGCAGACGCTCCGGACGCGCCTGGCGCGTCAGCGGCGGACGGCTCAGGCCCTCCTGCTCCTTCTGGGCGACCTCCACCCTCTGGGCCAGCTGGCGCACGGTGGGGGCCTCGAAGAAGGCGCGCACCGGCAGCTCCACCTGCAGGGCCTCGCGCACCCGCGAGACCACCTGGGTGGCCAGCAGCGAGTGGCCGCCCAGGTCGAAGAAGTTGTCCTGCGCCCCCACCCGGTCCAGCCGAAGGGTCTCGGCCCAGATCGCCGCCAGCGCCTCCTCCAGGGGCGTGCTGGGAACGACATAGTCGCCGATCAGCTCGGGCCGCTCCTCGGGCGCGGGCAGCGCCTGGCGGTCGACCTTGCCGTTGGCCGTCAGCGGCAGCTGGTCCAGGGCCAGGATCGCCGAGGGGGTCATGTAGTCGGGGACCTTGGCCTTGAGCGCCTCGCGCAGCCGCGCCCCCAGCTGCTGGGTCAGCTGGCCCAGCAGCGGGTCGTTGACATGCTCGCTCCACGCCCCGGCCGGCTCGGCCGGAAGGTCCAGCGGCGTCTGGACCTGGCCCGGGTCGACCAGCTCCACGTCGAACCGCCCCTCCCCGCCGCCGCTCCAGCTGATCTGCGCCTGGTAACCGCGCGCCTGGGCCAGCGCCCAGAACGCCTCGGGGTCCTGGCCTCGGGCCGGATGGGCCTTGAGCGCCTCGCGCAGCTGCGCCACGCTGGCGTTCTCCTCCATCGTCTCCATCAGCCGCGCGGCCGCCGCGTCCTGGGCCAGGCGATGGTTGGCCACCCCGCGCACCCGCACCCGCGCCGGACGATGCTGCGCCAGCTGCTCGTCCAGCCGCTCCAGCGCCTGATCGTCGCCTTCCAGCTCCACGGCCGCGTAGCGCGCCTGCTCCTGGCGGCTGAGGATCACGTCGTAGCGATAGCCCGTCAGCTCGTTGACGTACCGCCCCCGCTTGAGCAGGGCCCGCACCTGGCCCACCCCCAGCTGCTCGCGCGCGGCCTCGAAGAAGCCCGGAGCCACCAGCAGCTCCTTGTCCTGGGCCATGGCCCGCGCCACCCGCGCCTTGAGCCGCCCAACGCTCAGCCCCGCCGGGGCCTTGTCCAGCTGCACCGAGGCGTGGAACGCCTTGATCAGGTCCAGCTGGCGAACGTCGCCCACGAACACCTGGCCTTGCGGCCCCACCAGATCCAGCGCCTGGGACAGCACCGACAGCAGGTACTCCCCGTCAGGGAAGTACTGGATGATCGAGTTGAGCACGACCGTGTCGAACGCCCCCGCCTCCCAGCCCTCGAACTGGGTGGCCTCGCGCCGCAGCAGCCGCACGTGCGACAGCGCCGGCTGCTCGTCCAGCCACCGCTGCAGCCCGCCCAGGGCCGCGGCCGAGATGTCCGTGCCCGTATAGTCCCGGCCCGCCGCCAGGTGCTCCAGCAAAAGCCCCACCCCGCAGCCGATCTCCAGGATCGCCCCAGGCTCCAGGTCCTGGATCCGCTCCAGGGTCTGGTCGCGCCACTCGCGCATCTGCTCCAACGGGATCGCCGCCCCGGTATAGCTGCTGTTCCAGCCCCGGAAGCTGGGCGCGGCCGCCGTCTCGCTGGCCCCGTAGGCGTCGTCGAACAGCGTCTCCCACTGCTCGACGTTCTCCTCGCGCGCCTCCTCGTAGGCCTGGGCGTGGGCCGCCTTCAGCCCCTGGGCCTCGGCCACCACATAGGCCACCAGCCGCTTGTCCCCCGGCGCGTCCTCGCGCACCACGGCCACGGCCTGGGCCACCCCGGGCTGCTCCAGCAGCACCGCCTCCACCTCGCCAAGCTCGATGCGGTGGCCCCGCACCTTGACCTGGTGGTCCAGCCGCCCCAGGAACTCCAGCTCACCGCCCTGGCGCCAGCGCACCAGGTCGCCGGTCCGGTAGAGCCGCGAGCCGGCCGGGCCATACGGGTTGGCCACGAACCGCTCGGCCGTCAGGCCAGGCCGCCCCAGATAACCCCGCGCCAGCCCATCGCCGGCGATGTAGAGCTCGCCCGCAACCCCGATCGGCGCCAGGCCAAGCTCCCCGTCCAGCACGTAAACCTGCGTGTTGGCGATCGGACGACCGATCGGAACCGTCGCCGTGGTCACGGAGGCCACCGCATGAGTCGTGGTGAAGGTGGTGCCTTCGGTGGGGCCATAGCCGTTGATCAGGGCGCAGCCCGGCGCCAGTTCCCGCAGCCTGCGCACATGGACCGGGGACAACACGTCCCCACCCGCCACCAACTGGCGCAGCCCCGACAGATGCTCGATCCCTTCGTCGGCGACCTGCTGGAACAGCCCCGCCGTCAGCCAAGCGCTGTTGACGCCGCCCTGGTCGATCGTCTGGCCGATCCGGGCGATGTCGATCACCTTGTCGGGATAGAGCACCAGGCGCCCGCCATTGGCCAACGCGCCCCACAGCTCGAAGGTGGCCGCATCGAAGGTCAGCGGCGCCATAAGGAGCATCACCGTGTCGGCGTCGAAGCGCGCATACTCCACCGACCGCACCAGCCGGGCGATGTTGCGGTGGACGGTCCCCACGCCCTTGGGCGATCCGGTCGAGCCGGAGGTGTAGATCACATAGGCCAGGTTGAGCGGGCCCGCGGCCGGCGGCGGGGCCTGGTCGGACCGCCCCGCGATCGCCTGGGCCTCCTCGTCCAGCAGCACCGCCGGGCCTTCCAGCCCCAGCCCCGACCATAGCGGGCCCGCGCTCAGGGTCAGGGCCGCCCCGGCGTCCGCCAGCATGAACGCCAGCCGCTCGGCCGGATAGTCGGGATCCAGCGGCAGGTAGGCCCCGCCGGCCTTGAGGATGGCCAGCAGCCCCACCACCATCTCGAACGAGCGCTCCAGGCACAGCCCCACCACCACCTCGGGACCCACGCCCCGGGCCTTCAGGTGCCAGGCCAGCTGGTTGGACCGCGCCTCCAGCTCCCCGTAGCTCATCGTCGCCTCGCCCAGCGCCAGGGCCGTGGCCTGGGGCGCGCGCCCCGCCTGCTCGGAGAACAGCGCATGGACAGGCCGATCGCGCGGATAGTCCGACGCCGTGGCGTTCCACTCCACCGCCAGGCGCCGGGCCTGCTCGCTCCCCAGCACCGGCAGGGCCGACAGCGCCTGGTCCGGATCGCCCAGCGCCCCCTCCAGCAGGCAGGTCAGCCCCTCCAGCAGCCGCTCGATCGTCGAGGCCTCGTAGAGGTCGGTGGCGTACTCGAAGAAGCCGTCGATCCCCAGCCCCTCGAACAGGTGCAGCTCCAGATCGAACTTGGCCGTCGTGATCCGCCCGCCCACCTGGTTCCAGCTGAGATCGCGAAGCTCCAGATCCTCGTGCGGGACGTTGTTGAACGTCACCATCGTCTGGAAGATCGGATGACGTCCCAGATCCCGTTCGGGGGCCAGCTCGGCCACCAGCTTCTCGAACGGCAGGTCCTGGTGGGCGTAGGCCCCCAGGGTGGTCTCCTTGACCCGGCCCAGCAGCGTGCGGAAGCTGGGATCGCCCGACAGGTCCGTGCGCAGGGCCAGGGTGTTGACGAAGAACCCCACCAGCGGCTCCAGCTCGCGCCGGTCGCGACCGGCGATCGCCGAGCCCACCACCACGTCCGTCTGGCCGCTCCAGCGGCTGACCAGCACCTGGAAGGCGGCCAGGAACACCATGAACGGGGTCACCCCCTCACGCCGCGCCAGCTCCCGCACCCCCTCCGACAGCGTCCCGGGCAGGGTGAACGGCAAGGCCGCCCCCCGGAAGCTCTCCACCGGCGGCCGCGGCCGGTCGGTGGGCAGCTCCAGCACCGGCGGAGCCCCCGCCAGGCGCTCGCGCCAATAGGCCAGCTGACGCTCCAGCGCCTCGTCGCGCAGCCACTGACGCTGCCACAGCGCATAGTCGGCGTACTGCACCTCCAGCGGCGCCAGCGGCGAGGGCCGACCCTCCAGGAACGCCTCGTACAGCGCCCCAAGCTCGCGCGGGATGATCCCCAGCAGCGACCAGCCGTCCGACAGGATGTGGTGCATGCTCATCAGCAGCACGTGGTCCTGCGGACCAAGCCGCAGCAGCTCGGCCCGGAACAGCGGTCCCCGCTCCAGGTCGAACGGCCGCTCGATCTCGGCCTGCTGCAGCGCCTGGGCCTTGGCCTCGCGCGCGTCCGCCTCCAGCCCGCCAAGGTCCCTGACCGTCAGCTCGAACGGCCCAGGCGGGTCGATCACCTGCACCGGCTCGCCGTCCCGCACCGCAAAGCGCGTGCGCAACGGCTCGTGGCGCGCCACCAGCGCCCCAAGGCTGGCCTCCAGCGCCCCCACGTCCAGCGGGCCTTCCAGCCGCAGGAAGTTGGGCATGGTGTAGGACGTGCCCACCCCAAGCTGCTCGAGGAACCAAAGTCGCTCCTGGGCGAACGACAGCGGCAGACGCTCCGGACGCGCCTGGCGCGTCAGCGGCGGGGCCGTCCCGACCGGCAACGACTGGATGAATTCCAGGACCTCGGCCCTGCGTCGCCGGACCTCCGCCACGAGCGCGGGCGAAAGCGAACCCTTGGGCGCCGCCAGCATGAGGCCGTTTTCCCCGAGGGAGACCTCGGCTCCCGCTTCGCGCAGGGACGCCACCAGCGTTTCGACGTCCATCAGCCTTCTCCCTGCCTCACGCGGCGGCCCGCACCATCGTCGATCTTTTGATTTGGGCCCGGGCCCGTCGCGGTCGTCGCCCCTAGGCCCCGGACAGTTGCGGCTGACCAAGCCTGCCTGCGGCGCCCCTGGCCAACAGCCGCTCGATCTCATCGACGGCGCTCTGGGCCGCCTGCGGGCCCACGCTCCGCCGCGCCGCTCCCCAGCGCGGCTCACGCCTGGGCCAAGCGGCCAGCGCCCGGCTAAGCGCGCCCGTCAAAGCCTCAGGAGTGACCGAGCCGGCGTCCAGCAGCTCCGCCAAATCACGCTCTTCCAGACATCGGGCGTTAAAGGTCTGATCCAGGCCGAACGGCGTCACCACCACCGGACGTCGAGCCTCGATCGAGGCGGCAAGCGTGCCGGTGCCCCCATGGTGCACGATGACCTCGGCCCGAGGCATGACGCATTCGTGCGCGACGCTCGACACGACACGCACGTCGGCAGCCGCGCCCGGCTCAAGCGCCTGGGCTGAATGCCTGGAAAGGAACAGGCACCTGAGGCCCAGCTCGCGACAAGCCGCCGAGGCCGCTTGCAAATGCCGCGCTGCGCCGCGATCGATGAACGAGCCGAACGAAAAGAGCGCATAAGGCCCGCCGTCCAGCCACGCCGCCAAGTCCCTGTCGAGCTGAGTCTCCTGGCGCAGCGGGGGATAGCCGACCTCGACAGGTACGCGCACGTACCGCCCTTGGGCGCCGGCCAGGCATTCGGGGTAGACGCCCAGCGTCAGATCGACGTTGAAGCGTTCCATCTGCGGAAATCCGCGAGACGCAAGCCCGATTGCGCCTCGTAAGGCGTTAAGTCGGCTGCGCCATTCGCGCGCGTGCGGATCGACAGTCCCCGATGATGGATCCAGCAACAGGGTCGCGGGACTGAGACTACAGCTGACGAGGGGGACGCCACGACGCTGGGCGACCAAGTGAGCGGCCATTACCATCGGGGTGGCCACGATCAGATCAACGCCCGCCGCCAAGCCGTCCAGGCGGCTGTAGAGCGCCTCGAGATCAGCCAGGTTGGAGTGCCACATGAAGACGCCGAAGCCCTCGCGCGGATCGACCATGGCGTCACGGACGTCCGAGCGGTTGAAATAGTCGTCGTCGCCAAACAGGTCGAACGCCAGGCCCGCGCTCTCCACCACCTGCTGATAGCTCTGGCTCGTCGCGAAGCGTACCGCGTGGCCGGCGTCCCGCGCGACCTGGGCGATCGCCGCTAACGGCTTTATGTCGCCCAAACTGCCCAGCGCGGTGAAAAGCATCCTTGCCAAAGGTCGTTCCCCACGCGGTCGCCGTTGACATCGAGAGTAGTGTAACCCTAACCTCCCCTGTCAAGACTTCCGTTGGATTTATCAAGATTGGAGCCGCATTATGAGCGTCGCCGACCGGATTATTGCGATGGCGTGTGAAGAAGCGGGAGTCAGCCCGGCCGATGTGTCGCCGCGCACCCTGGTTTCTGACCTCAAGATGGACTCCCTGTCGTTCATGGATCTGGTCATGCGACTGGAGGAAGCCGAGGGCGTCGTCATGGGCGACGAGGAGGTCGAGAAGATCCTGGGCGCGACCTATCTGGCGGAAATCATCGCCATTTTCGAGACCGCTCGGGCGCGGACGCCCGAAGTTATCTAGGGTCGACCTGGACGTAAGCGATCTGCCCGAGCATCAGACAAGGGCGGCCGGTTTCGGGGTGCGGGAAGAACTCGAACTGGAAGGCGTTCCAGCGCCCGTTCCCGATGAGCACGCCATCCTGGGTGGCGCTCATCGGAATCGTCGCCAGCACCTCGCCACGCCGTGAAACCGCGCAGCGAAGGTCTTGCCCCCCCGTGGTGACGTCGACGGCGTCGCCATAGTCTCCGACATAGACGCCCGGCAGGTCGTCCAAGGAGCAAGATACGATCGCCCCCAGGACATCCGACGGCGCCGGCTGGCGCATGAAGCCGCAAGCCCCGGCCAGATATTGCAGCACCAGATCGCGCGCGAACGGGGGCGCGCCTAAGGCCAGCGTCGTCAGCAGGGTCATCGTCAGATCGAAGCGAAGGCCCATGGTGTAGGTGCGGCCATTGCCGCTCTGGCCCCAAAGACCGTCGGCGAACTGCGCCACGCCAAAGCCATAGGCAATGGGATTACCCGATCGCGCCGAGAGCGGGCGACGCACGACCGACACGCTCTCGGCGGGCAGACGCGTCGGCAGATCCGAAATCGGCCCGCCAGGTCCCATCGCCGCCAGCAAGAAGCGCTCCAGGTCGTCCAAGGACACCAAGACGGCCGGCCAACCGGAGTCCTCGCCGCTGATAACCGGATCAAACCCGCCAAGCTCACGGACCCGGGCTCGCACGATCTCATGCAGACGCCGCCCGGTCACGCGCTGCACCAGAGGCCCGAGCAGACTGCGTCCTAGGCCGTTCCAGCTGCAGACCTGGCCCGGCGGGAAGGTTTCGGGAGTTGCGCGGAAATAGGCGACGATCGCCTCCCAATCGTCGAAGCCAGCCTCGCCTGCGACCCCGCTTGGCGCGTGATACCCCGTTGCGTGGGAGGCCAGGTCGCGCACCCGGATCCGTCGCCCCGGAGCCCGGACGTCGTCCCAATTGAGTTCCGGCAGGTATTGACCGATCATGGCGTCGGGATCGAGCACACGCTCCTGACAAAGCAAAGCGAGAGCCAAGCCCTCGAGCAGCGTTTGGATGCAGCCCACATCATAGTCCGGCGCCTGGCTGAGCGGCGCGGACGCCACCGTCCCCGACGGCTGGTACAGGCCTGCCCTAGCGTCGCCATGGGACAGCCTGAGGTCCATCAGCTTTTCAGGGAATTGCCCGCGCAGTTGCTCGCAGAGCGCCTGCAATGGGGCGGCCGACGCGGACTTCTTGACCTTGGGCATATTCTGACCGCCTTGCAGATTGAGGCCATGCAAAGTCTATCTTGCACGGCCACCAAATGCAGCGCAATCTTGACCCGCGATCGATCATTGACCTTCGCGGCGTATTGTCGGCACCCGAGGCGAGGAATGCAGCCAAACTCCAGTCGGACGAGTCCGACCCTGGACTTCACGAGCGACTGGTTTTCGGGAGACGAGGTCTGGCGCAGCCTGCTGACGCGCTATCAGCCCCGCCGTTTCTTGGAGATCGGTTCATACGAAGGACGCGCCGCCTGTTTCCTGATCCAGGAGCGGGCCCGCCAACGTCCAATCGAACTGCATTGCATCGACACTTGGTTGGGCGGGGTCGAGCATGAACCAAGCGCGATGAGCGCCGTGGAAGCGCGTTTCGACCATAACATCGCACTCGCGGTCTCCGGCGCCGTGCATCGCGTCGACTTCCACAAACACAAGAGCCAGTCGAAAATCGCGCTCTGGAATCTTCTCGCCGCAGGAAAGGCGGACTATTTCGATTTTATCTATGTCGATGGATCGCATCAGGCGCCCGACGCCCTGTCCGACGCGGTGATGTCGTTTCACCTGCTAAGGCCGGGCGGCCTGCTGATCTTCGACGACTATCTTTGGTCTATGGAAGATCCGGGAAGGCAGGATTTCTACAACATGCCCAAGCCGGCGATCGACGCTTTTGTGAACATCTTTCAGAGAAAGCTCCAGGTTTTGGGCGCCCCGCTCTACCAGCTCTATGTCCGTAAGATATCGTCGTAAGGGCTTGGCCGACCGCGTCAGGACTCGTCGGGCCGTGACCCTAGTGATCTCGGCCTCCAGGACGAGCCCTTGGGTTTGGCGGGCGCGACCTCCAAGGCATTGCTCTCGAAGTCCTCGATAGCCTGCTGTAGTCGTGTCTTGGCCAGAGAGGCCGGTTGGCTTTCGAACAGACTGCGCAAAATCGCCAGTCGTCGCTGCTTGGGATCCTGCTTCATTCCAGTTGCCTCGTCCTGTCTCGGACCTTCGCCCAATCTAGGTCTTTTCGATTGCGTCCACCTGATCGATCAGGGCGCGCAGTTCGGCCAGATGCCCCCGGAGTGCGGCCCGCCCCTTGGCGGTGATAGCGACTCGCGTGCGCGGTCGTCTGTGGAGGAAATCTTTGATGATCTCGACATAGCCGGCCTTTTCCAGCGCCGTCAGGTGGCTGCCAAGATTGCCATCTGTCGCCTGGGTTTGGGCGCGAAGCGTAACGAAGTCGGCCGGCGGACCGTCGCGATCGAGAACGATCATTAGCCTCAAACGCACCGGTTGATGGATCAGATCGTCGAACACGCCCGGTGTACCTGTCTGGATGGCGCGCCATCTTTGCGGCGCGGTCAAGCAAAGTCCAGCCCTGCGCTCGTTGACACCTTTCAAGGGCCTCCCCAAAGTGTAGACTGGCCCTGCACTGTCGGCCGGCAGCAGTCCTCGATCATCGACCACCGTCGCGACACGGTCCAGGCACTCGCAAAGCCGCTGAACTTGCCGAGTACCGCCGCGGGTCGTCAACGACGCGCGACCTTTCCAGGATGTCCTAATGTCAGAGCGTAGACTCCTTGTTTCGTCTTCCGACGAACGGTATTTTCCACTGGCCAAGGGACTGTTCTTGTCCGTCCTGGAACACAGGGAGAGACTCAACTTCGATCTGGGTTTTGTCGATATCGGATGCAGCGAACATGCCCTGAACTGGTTGCGTCGCCAGGGCGTCATCGTCGTCGACGGCGCGATCCTCGCCGCGGACTTTCCGCGTGAGCGTTACGGCTACCATCTGGCGCAAATCTGCCGCCCCTACCTCCCGGACCTATTCGAGGCGTGGGAAGTGATTTCATGGGTCGATTGCGACGCCTGGTTCCAAGACGCCTCGTTCATCGACATCCTATTCCAAGAAGCCATCGCTCATCCCGCCGACGTTCTGGCCTCGACAGAGCTGCACTACACTTATGTGGGCGGCGACGGCCGGCCAGTCACCAATCAAACCGCGCTGCAACGCTACTATTCGGCGATCTACGAGCCGGAACTCGCCGCCCGTCTGACAGGCTTGCCGGCGATCAACAGCGGGTTCATCGCCTCACACCGTTCCAATCCGTTCTGGAGCGCGTGGAAGCGTCAGATAGAGGACATCTACCTTCGGCGATACGGGGAGCTTGGCGCGGTCTCACGCCATTTTGGCGAGCAGTTTTCGTTGAACGCCCTATTGCGGTCCGATCATGCCGTGCGGCTGTTCGATCCGCTCTACAACTATCTGTGCTGCTGGAAGACGCCGTTCAGGGACGAGGACGGAACGGTGCGCGCGGCCCTGCCGCCCTATCCGGCGATCGGCATGGTCCACCTGGCGGGGGGATGGAGGCACTTTGGCGACACCTACAACGAACGCGGCCTGCTCTACGACCGCGGAACGTACCTCCAGGCCGATGAAAGGCGCGTCCTGCAGAAGGTCGCCCAAAGCGCCCGGTTTAGATAGTTCAGCGTTCGCCCAGCATGTCCCAGACCCCTCCAGACCGCTCGCCGCGACGTCCTTGCATGGCCCTGGTCGTTCACGGCACGCGCGGCGACGTCCTGCCGTTCGTAGCGGTCGGCCTAGCGCTCCAGCATGCCGGGCACGGCGTCGTTCTGTTCACCAATCAAGAGCACGAGCCGTTGGCCCGCCAAGCCGGCCTGGAGTTCGTCGAAGTCGGGCCGCCCCATCCGCCGCATGACGACCGGCCGACCCATCACGTCCTGCGCGAATACCTTTTGCCGTTATTCGAGCAGAGCGCGCGCGCAGTCTGTGAGTTGGGCCTGAGCCGCGACCTACGAGGCGTCGTCTCCCACGACCTGGCCTTGGGAGGCCTAGCGGCGGCGGAACGGTTGAAGGTCCCACTGACGGAGTTGGTCTTGGCGCCTCTGGGCCTGGCGGGGCGTCTGGCGGCCCACGGCGGGGGGTCGCGCCTGCGCCCCCGGGCGTGGGGCCCCGACCTCCTCGACCGAGTTCGCGCGGCGGGCGCTCCCGGCCGGTCTTGCGCACCCGTAAGAGCGCCTTTGGACCCTGCGGATCTTACCCTGGCCCTCTTTCCGCGCGCGTTGGCGCCCGACAGTCCCGTTGCCTGTATCGGCTTTCCTTTCCAGGATCTGCAGCGCGGGCTCGATCAGGATCTGGAGCGCTTCCTGGCAAGCCATCCTCAGCCACTCGTGGTGACCGCCGGCACGGGCGCGACCCACGCGCAGGTTTTCTTCGATGCGGCCGCCCAAGCCTCACGCGAATTGGACGCGCCTTGCGTCTTTCTAGGTCTTCGCAGCCGTCCGCGGGACGAGGTCCGGGAGCCAGGGAGGATCTATCGCGAATACATCGACCTCAGTCAGCTACTGCCGCGCGCCAGATTGTTGGTCCATCATGGCGGCGTCGGCACCCTGGCGCGCGCCTTGGAGGCCGGCACGCCCCAGGTCATTGCGCCTCGCGCCTTTGATCAGCCGTCGAACGCACGGCACGCGGCCAACCTGGGGGTTTGTCGTATCATCAAGGCCCAAGACCTCAATGGCGCGGCTCTGCTCAAGGCGATTCGCGCCCTGGAGGCCCAACCCTCACTTGCGGCGTGCTTGACCGCCGGGCGGGCGATGGCGGAGAACCGCATGGCTGCGACTAGAGCGGCCAAGGCTATCGCTGACCTTTCAAGGCGCGGCGATGAACGGCTCGCGGCTCCCTAGAGCCATCCAGGTCAAACTCCAAGGCGCCGCGCCAAGCCGGATCAGGGGCCACCACACGCAGCTTGGCGTGAAAACTGCCCTAGCATCAGGTGTTCGTCGAAATAGGCGATCGTCTCCAGCAAACCCGCCTCGAGCGTGACCTTGGGCTCCCAGTCCAGGGCGCTCCGCGCCAGAGAGATGTCGGGCTGGCGTTGCTTTGGATCGTCGGCGGGCAAAGGCTCGAATATCAGTCGGGAGCGCGAACCGGTCAGCCGCAGGATGGTCTTGGCCAGATCGATCATCGAGCATTCGGCTGGGTTGCCAAGGTTCACCGGTCCGGTGATCGGCGGGTCCGCCGCCATCATCGCCAGGACGCCGTCGACGAGATCATCGACATAACAGAAGGACCGGGTTTGCAAGCCGTTGCCAAACACGGTCAAAGGCTGGCCCCTAAGAGCCTGGACGATGAAGTTTGAGACCACGCGTCCGTCGTCCGGCCGCATGCGAGGACCGAAGGTGTTGAAGATCCTCGCCACCCTCACCGGCACGCCATGAAGGCGATGATAGTCGAAAAACAGGGTCTCGGCGCACCGCTTGCCCTCGTCGTAACAGGACCGGACGCCGATCGGGTTCACATGCCCCCAATAGGCCTCCGCTTGCGGATGGGTGTTCGGGTCGCCGTAGACTTCGCTCGTCGAGGCCTGGAAAACCCTGGCGCCCTGACGCCTTGCGAGCTCCAGCACATTGAGCGCGCCGAGCACGGAGGTCTTGGTCGTTTGAATGGGGTTTTTTTGATACTGAACAGGGGATGCTGGACAGGCGAGGTTATAGATCTCGTCAACATCGGCCGACAGCGGCGAAGTGACATCGTGCGTTGCTATGCGCAATCTCGGATGATGCCGCAGGTGAGCGAGATTTTCGTGCACGCCGGTGGAGAAATCGTCGATGCATAATACCTCACGGTCCAGGCAGAGCAGCCGCTCACACAGATGCGAGCCGACAAAACCCGCCCCGCCCGTCACCAGAACGCGTGGCTCGGACATGTCTACGCTCGGACACGATGCGCTGGGCGATCCGCCCCTCGCACACGCGGACAGGATCGGAAGGTCCATGACTGGGTTGAAAGGCCTCGGCTCGCGCGGCGCGCCGTCGTAAGCCTCGCCCGACCACCGATTGTCAAGCCAAGCGCCGAACCCACGGATGAGAGCCCTGCCGAAGATTGAAGCGTTCCAAACATGCCGCCATCTCCGCATTGCAAGTCTAACAATAGAACCCGCAATCTCGATTGCGCAATCGACTTTCGAATATCAATCGACTTGGTCTCCTAGCAAGTCGGATTTACGTAGGCCAGCCTGAGATCGCGGCGGAGCGTGACGGCTTTCGGCGGGCGCAAGGCGCTATGGCGCCGACTCGCTCATCGCGCGCCTGGCTTGCACGATGAAGACGCCGATCAGAAACGCGCCACAACAGGGCGCCGTAGCGAGTGATCGGCGCGCCTGGTGATCAGCTACCAGGGAACGCCCCTCTCCTACCGGACCTTCGACAAGATCCGGAAGGTCAACCAGGCCGCCGTCGTGGAGAACAAGCGCCTGGGCCCCCTATCTTCGTGATCGGCTGCGGTCACGACGCGGGCCAAGTACCGGGGCACGACATCGATCTGATGCGCGCTGGCAAATGCTACAGCGTCAACAGCCTCAACCAACGGCACGCCGAACGCATACTGCGGGATCGCTTTCACGACGCGGCCGGAACCAGGTACGCGGTGCGATCCGAGCATGCCTTCTGCGAGGTTGGGCAAAGAAGCCTGCGCGGGCATCACCGTGCCCATGGACAAGCTGGACGACGCCGTCGTCGATCATCTGGAGCGTCGCTTGCTCCACGACGAGCGCCTGGAGGTCTTGTTGGGGAACGTGCTCGACCGCCGGGCCGAATGGATCGACCGGCGCCAGGCTCACGTCACCGAGCTTCGCCAGCGGGCCAGCGCCGCCGCCGCCAAGCTCTCGCGCCTCTATCAGGCGATCGAGGACGGCGTGGCGGACACCGCCGCCAGGACTTCAAGGATCGCATGAAGGAGCTTGCCTCCATGCGGGACGAGGCTCGTGCGGACGCTGACAGGGCCGAGGCGGCTATTGATCGCTTGGGTCCGAGCCTTACCCCTGAGAAGCTCCAAGCCTTCGCTCAGGCCGCCAAGGCGCGGCTTCGGGCCGAGGACGGCTCATACCGCCGCGAACACGTCCGCGCCGTGGCTCAACGTGTCGAGGTGCTTTCGACAACTGAGATCCAGATCATGGGAAATCGGACTGACTTGCTCCGAACCCTGGTCGCCTCAACGGGCGAAAACACAGCGATTCTCGAAGTTCGCAGTTTCAAACCGAAATGGCGCCCCGGATGCGATTTGAACAATAGCTTCTCCGCTACGCTGCCGCTTGAGGGGCAGCGTCCTCATGGTCAAGGCTGCGCGTAGCTGATGGGGGTCATGTTGGCAACGCCCCACGCAACGCGTTATTGTCCCCTGTCCAGCCGACCTCCGCCGCGATCAGTCCCTCCCTGGGTACTGTCCGTCTCAGGACGCGGTGATCTTGTGGTCCTGATTGCGCCCTAGCGAAACAAGACGTGCTGCATGGCGCGGAAAAGAAGGTGAACGCACGTGTACAAATTTTGCACACGAGCTCCCGCAAGCTATTGATTTTTATGACAATTGAAACCAATCCGTCACTAACGCGATCTATCGCGCCTTGTGATGGGCCCTTGGGCATCGCGGCCCGACCGGGATCTACTGACGCTATTGTAAAAGTGGATCTGCTCGAATAGCGCACCCAGTTCCCTGGTTGGGGCTCGACATATGGTTCGAAATGCTTCCACGAAGCGGAGCCAGTCGCTTTCACGCCCAACCCTCAGGGGGTTCAGGGTTGTGATCCTGGGAATACCGGTCGAGCCCACATCGGCTCCATGTCCGCCCCCACAAGCTCACCTTCGGCGACTGCTTGCGGCTGATCACAGCGTCACCGTCTGGCGCGACGGGCGATGCGGCGGACGAGATCTGGGCCTGATGCGGGCGGGTCGCCTGTCTGCGCAAGGTGCGAACGGCCGGCGTTCACAAAGGACCTGTGGGCGCGACCCTGTCTCCGATAGGGGTTAGTAACCCAGCCGGCCCATCCACTCTCCGTGTAGCGCCATGAAGGCCTCGGCCTCGTCAGAGGTAATCGATGCGGGCCGATCAGCCTTGCCCCGCCGAAAGAAGTTCGGCCCGATGTTGTTGACCGTCTCCCAGGGGTCTACCCAGCGGTTCAGGGCCGGGCGCCCGAGGAAAGCGGCGATCCGGCCGATTTCAGTCTCAGGCGCGCCGACGAGATCCTCGTATCGCACAAGCAGCGTTTCGGGGCGCTCCAGCGGCCGCCAGGCGTCGAGATGAAGGCTCCAGTTGTCGAACGGCCGGTCAGCGGCCAGAACTTCCAGCCAGGAGACCTGCCGACCTTCCGTCGCCGTCCTATAGTGCCTGTAGGAGTCCGTCGCGACGAGGCCGTCGCGCACCACGTAGATGGCCTTATCAAGCCCCTCCGGCCCGTCATGGGTCTTGATGATGCGGAGATCATCGGCCTCGCGAGCCGCTGTCGAGAACGCTCCGAAGTCGCCCTCGTACTTCGTTACCCCGATCAGGTCAGTAAGCCGCTGGTCCATGCTCGGCGAACCGGCCGGCTCATACTTGGAGAAGGTCTCCAGGCCGAAGACGCCTCGCAGCACGCTGCGCAGCAGGGTGTTTCCGGACCGGGGAAACGAGGCAAGCCAGACAATCATGAGAGCCGATGCGTTGCGTAAGGTGACGGCTTCTATAGCAACGAGACGATCAAGGCGTGAACCATGGCGGACTGTCCGGCAGCGGCGGGACACTGAACGGTCCTGTATGGCGTCCCGGCTCAGGCCCTACCCGCGAAGCCGCTTCTCCTTCGAGCCAAAGGTTTGGGGCGGCAAGGTCGGCGCCCCACATTTATTCCCGACGTCTACAGCTGAAAAGATCGACAACGAACGCCGCTTGGCCACGTCCGGGCCTGCGCCGATCGTCAAATATTTTTACCTCGAAGCGGAGCCTTAGTTGGTTGAGCGCGTTTAGTCTTTGAAACGGGGACCATCATCATGACCCATCAAGACTCGGCCAAGACGATCTTCGAACGCGAGCTCGTCGCTCTGATTCCGCACCTGCGCGCCTTCGGCCGCTCGCTGACCGGCAACGCCAGCCACGGCGACGACCTGGCCCAGGACGCCCTGGCCAAGGCCCTGGCCTCCCGCGCCTCCTACCAGCCCGGCACCAACATGAAGGCCTGGACCTTCATGATCCTGCGCAATGTCTTCTATTCGGAGAAGCGCCGCTCGTGGCGCTCCTGCGCCCTCGACCCGGAAGTCGCCGAACGCACCCTCGTGTCCGTCACCAACCCGACGGCGAGCCTGGAACTGGACGAGATGCGCCGGGCGCTGGACATGCTGCCGCCCGACCAGCGCGAGGCCCTGATCCTGGTCGGCGCCGCCGGCATGTCCTATGAGGAAGTCAGCGAAGTCACCGGCGCGGCGCTGGGCACCATCAAGAGCCGCGTCAGCCGGGCCCGCGATCGCCTGGCCCTGATCTTCGCCGAGGGCAAGATCACCGAGGACCACCAGCCGGCCCACGCCGCCATGGCGGCGATCTTCCGGCGCATCGACGACTACCGGACGGCGCCCCGCGCCGCCTGATCGATCCCGCAACCAAGCGAAGGGCGGCGCCTCAGTGCGCCGCCTTTTTGCGTGGGATCAGGTGCAGCACGCCAACGATCACCCCGCCGACGATCAGGCCGACCACGGCCGAACTCGCCGCCATGGCCAGCCAGCCGGTGACCGGGCCCACCCCCGGAGCCGCGCTCGCCCAGTGCGACGCGCCCTCGACCCAGTGCGGCACGGGGGTCAGGTGGAAGTGCTCCAGGCCGTGGACGATGATGCCGCCGCCGACCCACAGCATGGCCGCCGTGCCGATCACCGTCAGGGCCTCCATTGTCACCGGCATGGCCTTGACCAGCCCGCGCCCCAGGGCCCGGGTTCCAGGGTTGGAGCGCCGGGCCAGGTGCAGGCCGATGTCGTCCATCTTCACGATCAGCGCCACCACGCCGTAGACGGCGATCGTCAGCGCCACCCCGATCACCGCCAGGGCCGCGGCCTGGATGGCCAGCGGCTTGTCGGCGACGTCCGCCAGGGCGATGGCCATGATCTCGCCCGACAGGATCAGGTCGGTCCGGATGGCGCCGCCGACCTTCTGGGCCTCGAGTTCGGCGCTGCTGAGGGCCAGGTCTTCGGTCTCCTCGCCGGCGACCTCATGGTGCGCGAAGGCCTCGATGATCTTCTCGGTGGCCTCGAAGGCCAGATAGGCGCCGCCGACCATCAGGATCGGCGTCACCGCCCAGGGCGCGAAAGCGCTGAGGATCAGGGCGCCTGGCAGCAGGAACAGCAGCTTGTTGCGGAACGAGCCGACCGCGATCTTCCAGACGATCGGCAGTTCGCGATCGGGGGTGAAGCCCATGGCGTAGCCGGGTGTCACGGCGGTATCGTCCACCACCACCCCCGCGGCCTTGACGCCGGCCTTGCTGGCCGCGCCGCCCACGTCATCCAGCGAAGCGGCGGCCAGCTTGGTGATGCCGGCGATGTCGTCGAGGAGGGCGGCAAGACCGGAGGGCATGGCGGATTCTCTGTAGCGAAGGACCAGCTAGGCGAATAAACCGGACCACGCGCCGAGGTCGAGCCCTAACCCGTCTTCGGGACGGCGCGGGGCGCCCAGCCCCAGCGCGACTAGCTCTCCGCCGCCTGCTCCACCGCCAGGCCCAGATCCAGCGCCCGCGCCGCCTCCCCCCCGGTCACCACCGGACGCGGGGCCTGGCCCCTTACGGCCTTCAGGAAGCCGGCGACGCTCTGGCCCAGCGGGTCCTTGCCGGCGGGCGTCTCCGTGAAATTCTCGATCAGCGGGAACGGCGTGGTGTTGCGGAAGGTGCGCGCCAGAAAGTCGATCTCGACCTCGCCCGACGGGTAGACGACCTTCATGGTCCGCTCGCGGGCCTCGGCGACGCGCGAGCTGTCGAACACCGCGGTGAAGCCGTTGTCGAAAGTGGCCTCGGCCTTGACCCAGTCCAGGGATGTCGAGCGGGTGATCGCCCCCTCGCCTTCCACCGTCACCGGCTCGCCGTCGCAGAGGGCCAGGGCCAGGTCGATGTCGTGGATCATCAGGTCCAGCACCACCGAGACGTCGAGGTTGCGGTCCGAGGGCGTGCCCCGGCGTACGGCCTCCAGGCGCAGCGGCTGCTCGGGGATGTCCAGCAGGCCCATGGCCTGGAACACCACCCGCTCCTGGTGGCCGCAGGCCAGGGGCAGGCCGGCCTTGGCCGCGGCGGCGACCAGGGCGTCGGCGTCGGCAGGCGTTACGGCCAGGGGCTTCTCGGAATAGACCGGCTTGCCCGCCTTCAGCGCCGCCAGGCCGGCCTTGGCGTGGTGCACGGCGGGGGTGGCGATCGTGACGACGTCGACGGCGGCCAGGAACGCCTCCATGTCGTCGAAGGCCCGCGCGCCCAGAGGCTGGGCCAGGGCCTGGGCCCGCGCCAGGTCGATGTCGAACACCGCGACGAGCTCGACGCCCTCCAGCTCGACATACTTCTTGGCGTGGTAGCCGCCGAACACGCCGGCGCCGACGACGCCCGCCCTGAGAAGATCCTGGGTCATGTCGGCTGTCTAAACCGTTCGCTTTCGTGCGGGAAGTACTGGAGACGCGGGCGAGACCAGTCTAAACGTTCGTTTAAACAACGCGCCTCGATCACGAGGCTCGGGAGGAAGCACCATGGTCACGTCGCGCGAAATCCGTCTGAAGAGCCGCCCGGTCGGCGAGCCCGTGCACGACAACTTCGAACTGGCGACCGTCGAGGTCGCCGCGCTGGACGACGGCGAGATCCAGGTCCGGAACCTGTGGATGTCGGTCGATCCCTACATGCGCGGCCGCATGACCGACCGGAAGAGCTATGTGCCGCCGTTCGAGTTGGGCAAGGCCCTGCAGGGCGGCGCGATCGGCGAGGTCACGGCCTCGAACGATCCCGACTTCAAGCCCGGCGACATCGTCTCGACGATGTTCGGCTGGCGGGAGGTGTTCAACGTCTCGCCCAAGGCCCTGGCGGCCGGCGGCATGGGGGCGGTGACCAAGATCGACACCCATGGCCTGCCGCCGCAAGCCTTTCTCGGCGTGGCCGGCATGCCGGGCCTGACCGCCTATGTTGGCCTGCTGCGGATCGCGGCCCTCAAGGACGGCGACGTCGTCTTCGTCTCGGCCGCCGCCGGCGCCGTGGGCCAGGTGGTCTGCCAGATCGCCAAGCTGAAAGGCCACACGGTGATCGGCTCGGCGGGCGGACCCGAGAAGGTCGCCTTCCTCAAGAGCATCGGCGTCGACCACGTCATCGACTACAAGACCACGCCCGACGTGGTCGCCGAACTGGAAAAGGTCGCGCCCAAGGGGATCGACGTCTATTTCGAGAACGTCGGCGGCGTGCACCTGGAAGCCGCCCTGAACTCGGCCCGCCCGTTCGCCCGCTTCGCCCTGTGCGGGATGATCTCGCAATATAATGAGACCGGAAAGCTGACCGGCCCGCCCAACATCATCCAGGCGGTGGGCAAGAGCCTGCGGCTGGAGGGCTTCATCGTCTCCAACCACTACGACCTGGCGCCGCAGTTCCTCAAGGACATGGCCGGCTGGATCGGCGCGGACCAGATCAAGTGGAACGAGACCGTGGAGGACGGCGTCGAGCGTGCGCCGGACGCCTTCATCAAGCTCTTCAAGGGCGAGAACCTGGGGAAGATGCTGGTGAGGCTGGGGTGAGATCACGCCCACTTGCCCCCACCTGACCGCTGCGCGGTCTGTCCGCCCCCATAGCGGGCGGAGCCTTCGCTCTGGAGGCTCTTCCCCCTCTGGGGGAAGACGGCCGAAGGCCCGTAGGGGGCAAGCGCTCACCGCCTAGCGCCACTGAGTCGCCCCGCCCGCCCCTTGCGGAGCGTGAAAACGCCCCCATTTGCGCTCCTCACCCCAGGCAACCAACCTGCCCCCATCGCCGCTATCCCAAGCGGTACGCCACTTTGCGCGGCGCCCCTGTGTTAAAGCGGCGCAGCGGCGCGACAGCCCCTTCCAATGCTGTCGCGTTTCCATATCTAATCCATGTAAGGCGGGTTGTTCGGCCCGCCGGGAGAAAGCGGTCAATGGCCGAGCGAAAGCAAGGCGGACAAAACAACGGCGCGGGCTCTTCGGTCATCACGGAAGTGAAACCGAAGACACAAAAACCTTCGCTGTATCGCGTACTGATCTTGAACGACGATTATACTCCGATGGAGTTCGTCGTTTACGTACTTGAACGTTTTTTCAACAAGTCGCGCGAAGATGCGACCCGGATCATGCTGCACGTTCATCAGCATGGCGTCGGCGTTTGCGGCGTTTTCACCTACGAAGTTGCCGAGACCAAGGTCGCGCAAGTGATCGACTCGGCGCGCAGGCATCAGCACCCCCTGCAGTGCACCATGGAAAAGGATTGAGGAGCCTCCCCTTGCCCTCTTTTTCGCGCCCACTTGAAGAATCCCTGCATCGCGCCGTCGCTTACGCCAACCAGCGCAAGCACGAGTACGCCACGCTCGAACACCTGCTGCTGTCGCTCACTGACGACGACGACGCGGCCGGCGTCATGCGCGCCTGCGATGTCGACCTCAACGCTCTGAAGAAGAGCCTCGTGAACTATCTCGACGTCGAACTGGCCTCGCTGGTCGTCGACGACGAGGACGACGCCAAGCCCACGGCGGGCTTCCAGCGCGTGATCCAGCGCGCTGTGATCCACGTGCAGTCCTCCGGCCGCGAGGAGGTGACCGGCGCCAACGTCCTGGTCGCCATCTTCTCGGAACGCGAGAGCCACGCCGCCTACTTCCTGCAAGAGCAGGACATGACCCGCTATGACGCGGTGAACTTCATCGCCCACGGCATCGCCAAGAAGGCCGGCGCCTCCGAGCCCAAGACGGCCAAGGGCGCCACGGTCGAGGAAGACGTCGAAAAGCCCAACACCAAGACCGGTGGCGAGGCCCTCGAAGCCTATTGCGTCGACCTCAACGAAAAGGCCCGCCAGGGCAAGGTCGACCCGCTGATCGGCCGCGCGAACGAAGTGGAACGCGCGATCCAGATCCTGTGCCGCCGGACCAAGAACAATCCGCTGCTGGTCGGCGAGCCCGGTGTCGGCAAGACCGCCATCGCCGAGGGCCTGGCTCGCAAGATCATCACCCACCAGGTCCCCGAAGTCCTGGCGGAAGCCACCATCTACTCGCTCGACATGGGCGCGCTGCTGGCCGGCACCCGCTATCGCGGCGACTTCGAGGAACGCGTCAAGCAGGTGGTCAAGGAACTGGAGAACCACCCGAACGCGGTGCTGTTCATCGACGAGATCCACACGGTGATCGGCGCTGGCGCCACCTCGGGCGGGGCGATGGACGCTTCCAACCTGCTCAAGCCCGCCCTGGCCTCGGGCACCCTGCGCTGCATGGGCTCGACCACCTACAAGGAGTTCCGCCAGCACTTCGAGAAGGATCGGGCCCTGGTCCGTCGCTTCCAGAAGATCGACGTCAACGAGCCGACGGTGGAAGACACCATCAAGATCCTCAAGGGGCTGAAGAGCTACTACGAGGACTTCCACAAGCTGAAGTACACCAACGACGCCCTCAAGGTGGCCGTTGAGCTGTCGGCCAAGTACATCACCGACCGCAAGCTGCCCGACAAGGCGATCGACGTGATCGACGAGGCGGGCGCGGGCCAGATGCTGCTGCCGGAAGGCCGCCGCAAGAAGGTCCTGGGCGTCAAGGAGATCGAGGCCGTCGTGGCCAAGATCGCCCGCATCCCGCCCAAGTCGGTCAGCAAGTCCGACACCGAGTCGCTGCGCGAGCTGGAGGCTGACCTGAAGCGCGCCGTGTTCGGCCAGGACGAGGCGCTTCTGCAGCTGTCCTCGGCCATGAAGCTGGCCCGGGCCGGCCTGCGCGACCCGGACAAGCCGATCGGCAGCTACCTGTTCAGCGGCCCGACCGGCGTCGGCAAGACCGAAGCCGCCAAGCAGTTGGCCTCGACGCTCGGGATCGAGATGATCCGCTTCGACATGTCGGAGTACATGGAGCGCCACACCGTCAGCCGCCTGATCGGGGCCCCTCCCGGCTATGTCGGCTACGACCAGGGCGGCCAGCTGACCGACGCCGTCGACCAGCATCCGCACGCCGTGGTGCTGCTGGACGAGATCGAAAAGGCGCACGCGGACGTCTACAACATCCTGCTCCAGGTCATGGACCACGGGGTGCTGACCGACAGCAACGGCAAGAAGGTCGACTTCAGGAACGTCATCCTGATCATGACCACCAACGCCGGGGCTTCGGACGCCCAACGCCAGGCGATCGGCTTCGGCCGCGACAAGGTGCAGGGCGAGGAAGAGGCCGCGCTCAAGCGCCTGTTCACGCCCGAGTTCCGCAACCGCCTCGACGCGGTGGTGGCCTTCAAGCCGCTGACGCCGGAGATCATCCGCCAGGTCGTGCAGAAGTTCGTCATGCAGATGGAGGCCCAGCTGGCCGACCGGAACGTGACGGTCTCGCTGAGCGACGACGCGGCCGACTGGCTGGCCAAGAACGGCTTCGACGAGCTCTACGGCGCCCGCCCCCTGGCGCGGGTCATCCAGGAGCACATCAAGAAGCCGCTGGCCGACGACATCCTGTTCGGACGCCTGGTCCGCGGCGGCCACGTCAAGGTGGTCCTGGAGAACGGCAAGATCGCCTTCGAGATCGAGTCCAATCCGGAAAAGCCCGGCAAGGCGACCAAGGAAGACGAGGCCGAACCGGCGCTCACCGAATAGGTCGAAAACAGCGAGAGGCCCGGAGCGATCCGGGCCTCTTTGCTATTGAAGCGCTCTCGAAATGCGACTGGACAAAACGAGAACACGCGACTAGGTTGATCCCATGTCAGTCGCCTTCGACACGCTCGGAGCAACGAAACGCCTCCGCGACGCGGGACTGGAAGAGCGCGCGGCGGAAGCGATCGTGGAGCTGGTGCAATCGACGGCGCAGTTTCCGGACATCAGCGGCCTGGCCACCAAGGCCGACACAGCGACGAAGACCGACCTCGCCAACATGGCGACCAAGGCGGATCTCGCCGAACTCGCCCATGCGACCAAGATGGACATCCAGGCCCTGAAGGCGGACTTGGCCGTCGCCAAGCACCAGATCCTGGCCGAACTGAACGACAAGCTCCGCTTTCAGGGCCTGGCCCTGATGGGCGGCATGACGGCGATCGTCGGCCTGGCCACGGCGATCATCAAGCTAGGGTCCTAGCCGGGCGACGGCGCGGGGGCGCGGCGGCGCCGACCAGGCTTCCGCCCTCGCGGGCTGTCTAGCGGAGGTGCTGAGCGCCGAACGTTGTCAGCAGGGTCAGGGCGCGCGCCTCGTCCAGGCCATCGGGCGTAAAGGCGGTCAACCCGACCTTGTTCAGGACGCTGCGGTCGGCGGCGACGATCTGATGCTGGGCCATGTTCCAGTCGCGGAACATCCGGCGCTCGACGGCGCCTCGCGAGATCACCTGGACGTCGCCGTGGCGATCATCCCGTCGGATACGCTCGAAGGTCTGCTCGACCTCGCCGGCCGGTCCCTCAAGCAACTGCAGGAAACGGCCCTCGCCGGCCACCAGGAACCCGGTCACCGCCGCCATGCGGTTGTTTTGGATGGACTTGAGCAGGATGGTCCGAACCATTTCGGGCAATCCGCCACGCCCCAGCTCCTGGGCGCGACTGGCGTAGATCAGGCGCACCAGGCCTTTCGGCGCGTCGTCGAACTCCAACATGAACCCGCCCCCCCCAAAAGCCAGCACCACCATGGCGCAATGCTCGATGAGGACAAAGGTTCAGCTTAGAGCGCCGCCGCGATCTTCTCCGCCAGGCGCCTGAGCTCTTCGGCGTCGGCCATGCCCTCGCCATGCCGCCCCAGGGCCTCGCCCTCGTAGCGGGGAATGATGTGGAAATGCAGATGGAAGATCGTCTGGCCGGCGGGCGCGCCGTTGAACTGGGTCACCACCACGCCGTCGGGCTTCAGGGCCGTCGTCACGGCCTGGGTCACCTTCTGCACCGCCCCGATCAGCCGGCCCAGCGTCTTGGTCTCGGCCTCCAGCAGGTTGCGGGCCTGGCTGGTCTTGGAGATGACCAGCACATGGCCGCGCGACTGCGGGAAGACGTCCATGAAGGCCAGGACCTGGTCGTCCTCGAACACCTTCGCGGCCGGGACCTCGCCGCGGATGATCTTGGCGAAGATATTGTCGGCGTCGTAGGTTCCGTGAAGGCTCATGATCGTCTCCGGCGTGATCGGAACCGTACCTACCAAACCGAGCGGGGCGCGCAAATGACCGCGAGCCTCGCGCGCCGGGAAATGCCGGCCGAACTGGTCGACCGCGTTGGAGGACACCGCCCATGACCGAACACCTGACCGAACGCCAGAGGAAGTGGTTCGCCTCGGTGCGCGAGGGCCTGGCGCGCGACACCGGCAAGAGCCTGGGCGACTGGGTTGCGATCGCCAGAACCTGCCCCGAGACCAAGCCCCGCGCGCAGCTCGGCTGGCTCAAGGAACACCACGGCCTGGGCCAGAACCGGGCCAGCTATGTCCTGTCGGTGGCCTTCCCGTCCGAACGGGCCTGGGACAATCCCGACGAGACCCGCGCCGCCCTCTGGACCGACCCGGCTTCGCTGGCGATCCTGCAGGCGGTGGAGGCGGCGATCGCGGACTTCGACGGCTTGGTCGTGGGCCAGCGCAAGACCTACAGCGCCTGGTCGCGTGAGTTCCAGTTCGCGGCGGCCAAGCCGGTCAAGGGCGGGACCGCGGTGCTGGGTCTGGCCGTGCCGCCGGACACCTCCCCTCGCCTGTTGGAGCCGAAGACCGAAAGCTGGTCCGAACGCTTGAAGGCCAAGCTGCCGCTCAGGTCCCCGGCCGACGTGGACGGTGAGGTTCGCGCCCTGCTGAAGGCCGCTTTCGAACGATCGTGACACGCCGCCGGAACGCTCGCCTTAGCTCCTCGTTCGCTTAGGCCAACGGAGGAAGACGCATGCCCAAGGAAGCCGAGCTCGTCGCCAAGTTCTGGAAATCGCTGAAGTCCGACCGCACCGCCATGGTCGGCCTGGCCGGGGTCGAGGGCGGCCGCGCCCAGCCGCTGACCGCGCTGGTCGAGGACGACGACGGCGGCCCGATCTGGTTCTTCACCTCGTCCGACAGCGACCTGGTGGCTGAACTCGCCAGCCAGAAGGATGCGGTGCTGCACTTCGCGTCCAAAGGCCATGACCTGTTCGCCTCGGTGGAAGGCGGCCTGTCCGTGCACGACGACCGCGCCACGATCGATCGTCTGTGGAATCCCTTCGTCGCCGCCTGGTTCGAGGGCAAGGCCGACCCCAAGATCCGCCTGCTCCGCTTCGACGCCGGCGACGCCCAGATCTGGCTCAACGAGAACAGCCTGTTCGCGGGCCTGAAGATGCTGCTCGGGCGCGACCCCAAGAAGGACTACGAGGACAAGGTGGCCGAGACCCGGCTGGGCTAAGGCGCCTGACGGAAGGGCGAAAACTCCTCGGTCAGCACCGCCATCTCGGCGTCGACCGCCTCGCGCTCGCGCTCCAGGTAGCGCGCCACCGGCTCGCGGAGGGCCGGGTCGGCGATCCAGTGGGCCGAATAGACCGGGCTGGGCAAGTAGCCGCGGGCGATCTTGTGCTGCCCCTGGGCCCCGGCCTCGACGCGCGGCAGGCCCAGGCGGATCCCGTGCTCGATGGCCTGGTAGTAGCAGAGCTCGAAATGCAGGAACGGCACGTCCTCGGTGCAGCCCCAGTGGCGGCCGTACAGGCAGTCGCCGCCGATCAGGTTCAGGGCCCCGGCGATCCAGGGACCGCCCGGCCGGCGGGCCAGGATCAGCAGCACCTTGTCGGCCATCCGCTGGCCCAGCAGCGAATAGAAGGCCCGGTTCAGATAGGGCCGGCCCCACTTGCGGCCGCCGGTGTCCATGTAGAAGCCGAAGAAGGCGTCCCAGTGCTCTTCGGTCAACGCCTCGCCGGTCAGGGCCACGATCTCCAGCCCAGCCTGGGCGTCGCGGCGCTCGCGGCGGATGGTCTTGCGGCGATTGGACGACAGCGAGGTCAGGAAATCCTCGAAGGTCGCATAGCCCCGGTTGAACCAGTGGTACTGCTGGTCCTGGCGGCGCAGCATCCCGCGCTGGCCCATCCACGTCCATTCGTCGGCTGTCGGGAAGGTCACGTGCAGGGACGAGGCATTAAGGCGGTCGCAAAGCGTGAGCGCGCCGCCCAGCAGAGCCGAGCGGCCGTCGTCGACGTCGATGTCCGGCCGCACGATCAGTCGTGGCCCGGTCACGGGCGAGAACGGCGCCGAACACTGGAGCTTGGGATAATAACGCCCGCCTGCCCGCTCATAGGCGTCGGCCCAGCTGTGGTCGAAGACGTATTCGCCCTGGCTGTGAGACTTCAGGTATAGCGGCATGACCGCCGCCACCCGGCCGGCCTCGTCCTCGACCGACAGGTGATGCGGCGCCCAGCCGGTGCGTTCGACCGCGCAGCCGCTCTCTTCCAATGCGTCCAGAAAGTCGAAGCTGACGAAGGGATCGCCGTGCGGGGCGGCGCAGGCGTCCCAGGCGTCGCGGCCGATCTCGGCGATACGCCGGTGGACGCGCACCTCCGCCTTGACGCCTGTCACGCGGCGAAGCCCTCGAAGATCAGGTTGTCGCAATGGTCGCGGACGCCGTCCCATTGCTCGGCCGAACGCACCGTCCAGGCGATAACCGGCATGCCCTTGGCGCGCAGCTGGTCGGCGCGGGCGCTGGGCAGCATGTCCAGCCCCAGGGCCAGGAAGTCCGGCCGAGCGATCTCGATCTGCTCGAGATTGGCCAGGGACTTGCGCAGCTCCGGCGCCAGCTTGCGGGCGCTCTCGTCGGCCCAGCCATAGCTGTCCAGGCCGCGCAGGATCTGCGGCTGGTGCTCGGCGAACCAGGCGTGGGAATAGGGATTGAAGCCGATCACCGCGGTTGGGCCGTTGTGGTCCAGCAGGATCTCGCTGACCTGCTTCTCCAGCTCGCCGACCTCGCCGAACGGGGTCTTCAGCTCGATATAGACCATGGCCCGATGGCCGATCAGGGTCAGAGCGTCGGCCAGGGTGGGGATAGTCTCGTCCGTACCCGACAGCTTCAACTCGCCAAGGTCGGCGGCGGTGTGATCGCGCAGACGCCCCGGCACGCCCGTCAGGCGCTCCAGGTGATCGTCGTGGAAGACCACCACGTGGTTGTCGGCGGTCAGCTGGACGTCCAACTCGATCGCATAGTCGTGGGCGCAGGCGGCCTGGAAGGCGGCCAGGGAGTTTTCGGGCGCACCATCCGGCGACCACAGCCCACGATGCGCCACCGCCGGTTCGAACAGGCGCTCCCACGCCTCGCCAAACGCTTCGGTCGCGGGGCGGGGCCGCGCGCGCATCAGGCCACCTCGACCACGGCGTCGACCTCGACCGAGAAGCCCAGCGGCAGCTTGTAGACGCCGACGGCCGAGCGCGCGTGGCGGCCGGCGTCGCCGAACACCTCGACCATCAGGTCCGAGCAGCCGTTGATCACCTTGGGGATGTCGATGAAGTCCTGGCTGACCTGGACGAAGCCGCCCAGCTTGACCACGCGCTTGACCCGGTCCAGGTCGCCGACGGCCGCCTTCATCTGGGCCAGCAGGTTGATGCCGCACAGCCGCGCGCCCTGTTGGGCGGTCTCCAGGTCGACGTCCGTCCCGACCGTGCCCTTCAGGCCGCCATTGGCGTCGAGCGAGATCTGGCCTGAGATGTGGATCAGGTTCCCCGTCGCGACGAACGGCACATAGTTGGCGACCGGCGCGACCGGTTGCGGCAGCACGATGCCCAGTTCCGCCAGACGCTGTTCGACCTTCGACATCACGCACTCCAATGACTTGGACGCATGCTTAGCGCGGCGGGATGCCAGGACAAGAAAAAAGGCCCGAACCGTTGCCGGCTCGGGCCTTCAAACTGTTCTCGGCTCTGGAAGGAGCCGGTCGCCTTTAGCGGGCGGCTTGCAGCTTTTCGACGGTCGCGGTGACGCGCTCGTTCAGCGGCTTCACCGAGTCCTTGATCGAGGCCGAAACGATCTCCGAGGCCTTGCTGACCTGGGCGATGTAGGCTTCCAGGGCCGACTTGGCCCAGGCGGTCTGCAGCTCGACGGCTTCCTGGACGCTCTTGGCGGCGGCCAGCGACTTGGCGGCGGCGACCTGGTCCTCGGCGGCCTTCTTCGAATAGGCGAAGGTCTGGGCGCCCAGGGCTTCGGCGCCCTTGGTGGCGGCGGTCACCGAGGCGACGACGGCTTCCAGGTTCTTCTTCGAATGAGTGTTGGCCTCGGCCAGAGCGGCCAGAGACTTCTCGACGCCGTCCTTGAACGCTTGGTTCGAGGCGGTGCTGAACTGTTCGACGGTGTTCTTCAGGGTTTCAGCGGCGGCCATGGGGGAGACTCCTGGCAGAGGGGGCGGGGCACGACGATGGAGAAGCGGGTCCAGGCCATGCGTTGGGACAACACCGGTGTCTCATGTTGCACCGCAGCAGTCAAGAAAATTGTGCAGCGCACCATAAACCGACGGACACATTCGCTCGCCTTGGGCGCGAGACCGAAGCTTCGCCGCAACGCCTTGAAATTATCCATCTCTGCGGCGAAATCGCTCACCACTTGTTTACCTTAGCGAAAGGCCACGACGCGCATGCTAATGTCACGCGTGTGGCGGTGCGGAACCGCTCAGTTCAAATGACGGACGCATTCGCCATGTTCGCCAAGTTTATCCCGGTCCGCTCCGTTCTTGCCGCTCTCGGTGTGGCCGGCGCCATGCTGAGCGGCCTGGCCGCCCCGGTCTCCGCCTCGGCTCAGATCCCGTATCTGCAGATGAACAGCGCCGAGCCGAAGTACGCGGCCATCGTCATCGACGCCAATTCAGGCGAGATGCTCTATGACAAAAGGGCCGACAGCCCGCGCTACCCGGCGTCGGTCACCAAGATCATGACGCTGTACCTCACCTTCGAGGCGCTCAGCGAAGGCCGGCTGAAGCTGACCGACCGCGTGCCCTTCTCATCGCACGCCGCCGCCCAGACGCCGACCAAGCTGGGCCTGCAGCCCGGCGACAGCATCAGCGTCGACGAGGCGATCCGCGCCATGACGGTGAAGTCGGCCAACGACGCCGCCGTGGCCATGGCCGAGCGACTCGGCGGCAGCGAGTCGCGGTTCGCCGCCCTGATGACTCTGCGCGGCCAAGAACTGGGCATGCGCAACAGCCGCTTCGTCAACGCCTCGGGCCTGCCCGACAGCCGGCAGATCTCGACCGCCCGCGACCTGGCCATCCTGTCGCGCGCCACGATGCGCGACTTCCCGCAGTACTATTCCTACTTCAGCATCAAGGGCTTCGAGTTCCGCGGCCGCTATATCCCGGGCCACAACCGCCTGCTGACCAACATGCAGGGCTTCGACGGCCTGAAGACCGGCTACACCAACGCCTCGGGTTACAACCTCGCCGGCTCGGCCGTGCGCGACGGCCGCCGCCTGATCGCGGTGGTCCTGGGCGGGTCGTCCACCGCCTGGCGCGACAACAACATGGAAGACCTGCTGACCACCGGCTTCGACGTGCTCAAGCGCCGCTCGCACGGCGAGCGCACGACCATCGCCGCCAACCTGTACGAAGATGAGCCGACCGGCCCGATCATGCGTCCCTCCACCGAGGAAGGCGACGGCGACCAGGCCGGGCTGAAGATCGTGCTGACCGACAATCCCCGTCCTCCCGCCGCCCTGAAGGTCTCGCCGACCCTGAAGGCGGCCCAGGCCAAGCCCGCGCCGAAGAAGGCAAAGGGCGAATGGGCCGTGCAGGTCGGGGCCTTCAAGTCCAAGAGCCTGGCCAACGAGCAGCTGGCGCTGGTCCGCTCGCGCTTCTCGAAGTTCGTGGCCGACGCCGAGGGCGCGGTCGAAGGGGCCGCCAGCAGCACCTTCCGCGCCCAGTTCCAGGGCCTGACCGCCGACGCGGCTCGCGGCGCCTGCCGCGCGATCAGCGCCAAGCGCCAGCCCTGCATGGTCCTGGCCCCGCGGTAAGCGCCCTACTTTCCGTCCAGCAACCGGTCCCGCGCGGCGTTGAGCTGCGCGGCCAAGCCAGCCGTGCCGCCCTTGTCCGGGTGGGCCATGCGGATCAGGCGCGAATAGGCGGCCTGGATTTCGGCCTTGGACGCCTGCGGCCCGACACCAAGAATCGCCCTCGCCTCGGCCAGGCTTGGCCCGCCCTCGGTCCTCCGGGCCTTGGAGACCGCCGGGCGCTGGCGGGCGGTCGTGGCGCTCCAGGCGCCGATCACCAGCAGCACGATGCAGACCGGCCACTCGCTGCGCACGCCGGCATAGGCCGCGCCCGCGAAGGCCAGCAGCGCCGTTACGCCCGCGCCGATCCGCCAGCCGTCGCCCTTCAAGACGCGGGTGGCGCGGCCCGACAGGACGAACAGCAGGATCGCGCCGCCCAGCAGCAGATAAAACATGAAGCGTGAATCCCGGCGCCGGCCCTTGCGTTACTGGGCGGCGAGCAGAGTTTCCCCGGAATAGGCCGAAAGGCCAAGGGCGTGCATCAGGGCCCGCAGTTCCTGGCGGGCGGCCAGGTGCTGCAGCGACACCGGCACCGGGCGCACTTGAGGCGACAGGTCGGCGATGGTCAGGCCGAACGGGAACAGCTCGCGATAGATGACCCGGTCGCGCAGGCCGGGGCCCATGCGGAAGCCGACCCGCTTGGACAGGGCCGTCAGCCGGTCCTCGACGCGCTTGCGGTTTCGAGCCTCGGTGGTGGCCAGGCGGTTGCGCAGCACCACCCAGTCCAAGGCCTGGCGCTGGCCCGACAGGGCGCGGGCCTTGCGGGCCTCCCAGACGGTCAGCGAATAGAGGCTGGGCTTCTGCAGCTCCATCGTCACCGGATCGACGTGGCCCAGCATGTCGAAGTCGACGAAGCTGTCGTTCATCGGGGTGACGATCAGGTCGGCCAGGCCGTGGGCCATCCGCGAGATGGCCGTATCGCCGCCGGGGGTGTCGATCAGCACGAAGTCAGCGGCCTCGCGCGCGGCGACGAAGGCGGCCTCGAACTTGGCCACCTGGTCGGCTTCCGGCGCGGCGGCCAGGGCGACGTCGTCGTCGCTGAGCCGGAACGGCAGCGGCTCGGGCAGGGTCACGCCGTTGCCGGCCACCCAGGCCTTGCGGTTCTCGAAGAACCGCATCGAGGTGCATTGGCGCAGGTCGAGATCCAGCAGCGCGATCTTGGCGCCGCCATAGAGCAGCGCCGTGGCGAGATGGACGGCGATGGTGGACTTGCCCGCCCCGCCCTTCTCGTTGCCGACGACGATGACACGCGTTTCGGCCATGCCTTCTTTCCTTCTTTTCGCCCGACTCGGCGACTCTCAATGAAAGATTAACATGCAGGAGACGCCCTGAGAGGACGCCACGTCAATCCCGGGGTCGCTTCCCTGTGGACCCATTGTCGCAGGTGGACGCCTGGGCGTGCGTCCGTCATAAGCCAACGCCTGTTCGAGGCAGGAGTTCGCCGTGGCGAAATCGACGCTGAAAATCGTCCGCACCGTCGCCGACCTGCGCGCCCAGGTCGCCGCCTGGAAGGCCGCCGGCGAGCGCGTGGCGCTGATCCCGACCATGGGCGCCCTGCACGAGGGCCACCTGTCGCTGATCCAGCTCGGCCAAGTCCAGGCGCGGCGCACCGTGGCCAGCGTCTTCGTCAACCCCAAGCAGTTCGCCCCGCACGAGGACTTCGACTCCTATCCACGCGGCGAGGCCCGCGACGCCGAGCTGCTGGCCGAGGTCGGTTGCGACCTGATGTTCGCGCCGGACGTGTCGGAAATGTACGCCCCTGGGTTCTCGACCACGGTCAACCTGACCGGCGTCTCCGAGCCGCTGGAGGGCGCGGCCCGTCCGCAGTTCTTCGGCGGGGTGGCCACGGTCGTGACCAAGCTGCTGCTGCAATCCCAGGCTGACGTCGCCATCTTCGGCGAGAAGGACTACCAGCAACTCCAGGTCATCAGGCGGGTGGTCCGGGACCTGGACATCCCGGTCGAGATCGTCGGCGCCCCCACCGCGCGAGCCGAGGACGGCCTGGCCCTGTCCTCGCGCAACGCCTATCTCAGCGCTCAAGAGCGCGCCGCCGCCGTCGCGCTGCCGAATGCGATCAAGACCGCCGCCGAGGCCGTCGCCGCGGGCGGACGGATCGACGAAGCCGAGGAAACCGCCAAGACCGCCATCCTCGCCGCCGGCTTCCGCCAGGTGGACTATGTCGATATCCGCGAGGCGAGCGACCTGTCGCGCCTGGGTCCGGGCCCGATCGGCGGGGCCGACGGCCGCATCCTGGTGGCGGCCTGGCTGGGCAGAACCCGGCTGATCGACAACATGGCGGTCTAGCTCAAGAACCCGCTCATCCCGGCGAATGCCGGGACCCAGATCCTATGGCGTTGCGCCTGATGGGATGAACTCAGAGCTAGAGGAACCCACCTCCCAGCTATCCCATCTGGGTCCCGGCATTCGCCGGGATGAGCGGATTATGGGGTGATCACCACGCCCCAAGCTCCCGCAACTGGCGCGCCAGGTCGGCCGGCATTTCGGCCGCCTCGGCTTCGGTCAGGTCCGGCGGGATGTCCTCGTGCTTGAGGTAGCGCCAGCCCTGGAAGGGGCGGCGGGGCGTGGGCGCGACGCGGACGATGGTCGGATCGACCGTCACCTCGCAGCGCGAGGCCTGGCCCTCGCCCACCGTGTCGATCTTCAGGATCGTCTGGCGGCACAGGATCTGGCCCTTCATCACGCGATAGAGCGAGCCGCCGTCCAGCACCTCGTCGACACGCTTGGGCGTCATGCGGGTGTGCATGATCCACGGGCGGTCGGCCTCGGCGTGCCAGGCGACGAGTTCGTCGATGTTGTCGCAGCCGACGACCAGCTTGATGATGTGCAGGGGCATGGCGGCTACTTAGGCGACCGGCTCCAGCTTCGCCAGCACCACGCCTTCGCTGACCTGGCCGCCGGTGACGGCCGACAGCTCGGCGACCACGCCGTCGAACGGCGCGGCCAGGGCGTGCTCCATCTTCATGGCCTCCAGGGTCAGCAGGGTCTGGCCCTTGACCACCGCCTGGCCGGCCTCGACGGCCACCGAGACGATCTTGCCCGGCATCGGCGACAGGATCGCGCCGTCCGAGGCCGCCGCATGAGCGCCGCCGGCCTGGTAGGTGAAGTCGAACTCGCGGACGTCGCCGCCTTCGAACACGTACAGCGGATCGCCGCCGAACGCCGAGGGCAGCACGTCCACATCGTCCAGCGGCCGGCCCTCCTCGACCGTGATGTCCCACGACCAGTCGTCGCCGGTTCCCCCCGCCAGAGCCACGCGCAGCGGCATGGCCTTGCCGTCCACGGTGAGCGGCAGCGTCATCGCCGCCCGGGGCGCGTTCATCCGGAAGCCCAGCAGACGCGATGGCGCGCTGGCCCAGACGTCGGCCCTGGGCTGGTCGGCCTCCATGAACGCCTCCAGCCGCTGGCCGATCGCCGCCAAGGTCGGAGCGTCGGAAAACTCGCGCCGGGTCAGGTCCTCCAGCCGCGCCTCGATGAAGCCCGTGTCCACCGCCCCGCCGACGAAGTCGGGGTCGCTGGCGCAGCGGGCCAGGAAGGCGGCGTTGGTCTTGACCGGCCAGACCTCGACCAGGCGGCAGGCCTCGGCCAGGCGGGCGGCGGCGTCCTCGCGATCGACGCCGTGGGCGATCAGCTTGGCGATCATCGGGTCGTAGAACGGGGTCACCTCGCCGCCCTCCTCCACCGCGCTGTCCACCCGCACGTCGCCCTCGGGCAGGCGGAAATGGATCAGGGGACCGGTCGAGGGCAGGAAGCCCGTGGCCGGGTTCTCGGCGTAAAGCCGCGCCTCCATGGCCCAACCGTCGATCTCGATCTCGTCCTGGGCCAGCGGCAGGGGCTCGCCCGAGGCGACCAGCAGCTGCCACTCGACCAGGTCCTGACCGGTGATCATCTCGGTGACCGGATGCTCGACCTGCAGCCGGGTGTTCATCTCCATGAACCAGATGCGGTCGGCGCGCAGGCCCTCGCTGGCGTCGGCGATGAACTCCACCGTGCCCGCCCCGACATAGCCCACCGCCTGGGCGGCCTTGACCGCCGCCCCGCAGACGGCGGCGCGGGTCGCCTCGTCCATGCCGGGGGCCGGAGCCTCCTCGATGACCTTCTGGTGGCGGCGCTGCAGCGAGCAGTCGCGCTCGAACAGGTGGACGACATTGCCGTGGCTGTCGCCGAACACCTGCACCTCGATATGGCGCGGACGGGTGACGTATTTCTCCAGCAACACCCGGTCGTCGCCGAAGCTGGCCGAGGCCTCGCGCTGGCACGAGGCCAGCAGGGCGGCGAAGTCCTCCGCCCGGTCGACCTTGCGCATGCCCTTGCCGCCACCGCCGGCCACGGCCTTGATCAGCACCGGGAAGCCGATCTGGGCCGCCTCGGCCGCCAGGCGTTCGACCGACTGGTCCTCGCCCAGATAGCCGGGGGTGGTCGGCACGCCCGCCGCGATCATTACCTTCTTGGCCGCGTCCTTCAGGCCCATGGCGCGGATGGCCGAGGGCGGCGGGCCGATCCAGACCAGGCCCGCGTCGATCACCGCCTGGGCGAAGTCGGCGTTCTCGGACAGGAAGCCGTAGCCCGGGTGGATCGCCTCGGCGCCGGTCTGGCGGGCGGCGGCCAGGATCTTCTCGGGGACCAGGTAGCTCTCGCGGGCCGGGGCCGGACCGATCAGGATGGCGACATCGGCCTCCATCACGAACGGCGCCTGCGCGTCCGCCTCGGAATAGACCGCGATTGTCCGCACACCCAGCTCGCGGGCGGTGCGGATGATCCGACGGGCGATTTCGCCGCGATTGGCGATGAGGACAGACGAGATCAAGACGATATTCCTAGATCTGGGCCAGAGCCAGAAGCGCCAGGCCGACGAGCAGGAGGGAGAAGGAAAACACGGTGGCCCACCAGACGATCAGCGTCTTGAGCGCCGCACCCACGATGCTGGACCCGTAGGCGCCCCGCAGCGTCTGGAACAGGTTCACGGGCGTCCAGAGCACCAGGAGCCCGAACCACCAGGTCTTGGCGGCGTCGGGTAGGACCAGGCCCAGGGCGTTGGTGAGGAACGCGAAGGACAGCAGGTTCATCGCCACCAGCAGGTGGTCGTAGATGAAGAACTTGGGCTTGTTGCGATAGACCAGGGCCAGGGCCAGGCCGACGATCGGCAGCAGCAACACCGCCATGCGGTGGCCCCAGGTGAACAGCACCAACACGTAGAATTCGGGGTTCTCTCGAGCCTTGGCGATGCTTTCCTTTAGCCAGCCGCCGCTCCAGCGGAGAGCCTTGGACGGATCGTGCCCCTTGGCCGCGGCTTCCTTGAGCGCGGCTTGAGCCTCGGGCGGCATGGCGCCGGTCTCGACGTTGCCGTCGTCGTGGATCGTCACCGCCGGGACCTCGCCGTTCAGCGACAGGTTCCGAATCCGCGCCGCGTCGGCCTTGCGGGCCTCCTCAGGGGTCAGTCCCACGCCTTCGGGCAGCTTGCCGGCGGCGATCTGGTCGGCCTTGGCGACGGCTTCGGCGTAGTCGGTCTGGGCCTTGGCCACGCCTTCCTGATAGTCGGCGCGCGCCTTGGCGGCGGCGCGTTCATAGCGCTCCAGGACCTTGGCCCGCTCCTCGTCGGGGTCTTTCAGCTCCTCGTCGCGATCCTTGGCGGTCTCGGCCAGGATCGCGTCACGATCCGTCGCCGCTTCCTTCAGGCTGGCGTCGCGGTCCTTGAGGGCTTCGGCGCGCAGGCGGGCGGCCTCGGCGGCCCGCCCTTGCGGCGTGGCCAGGGCCTCGGCGCGCTTGTGGGCCTCTTCCTCGGCGTGGTGCTGGGCCGAATGGATCGCGTGCTCGGCCGCGAAGATGAACAGCAGCAGGGCCACCAGGAAGGTGCGGAACGGCGGCACGTGCCGCACGATCCGGCCTTCCATGTAGTCCTTGGCCAGGCCGCCCGGTTTCAGGAACAGGGCCGGCAGGGTCAGGGCCAGGCGGCCGTCGAGGTGGAACATCCCCTCGATCGCCTCCCAGATCAGGTGGCCGATCGAGCGATGGTGGGTGTCGGCGTTCTGGCCGCAGGCGTGGCAGTAAGGGCCTTCAAGCGTGGTCTGGCAGTTGGCGCACGGCTTTCCGACGCCTTCGAAGGCGTGCTTCCTGCGTCGCTTGAAGAACTCGCTGAACGAGTCCGCCGCCGCCGCTTCCATTTCGCCCGTCATATGGCCCCCTGCTCGACTCTAGATGGTCCAGCCGGGTTTACGGCGTTCGAGGAACGCGCGCACGCCTTCTTGGCCTTCGTCGGACACGCGGCGGCGGGCGATGCGTCTTGCCGTCTCGTCGAGCAGGCCGCGGTCGATCTTCTGGCCGACGAAGTCGTTGACCAGGGCCTTGGCGTCGCCGATGGCGCCGGGGGCGCACAGCGCGACCTCCTCGACCAGGGCGTCCTGGGCGGCGACCAGCCCGGCCGCGTCGTCGAACACCTCGTCGACCAGACCGTAGCTCCAGGCCTGGTCGGCGTCGAACACCCGGCCGGTGGCGAACAGCAACTTGGCGGTGCGCGGGCCCAGGGCGGCGATCACATAGGGGCTGATGGTGGCGGGGGTCAGGCCCAGCTTGACCTCCGAGAAGGCGAACTTGGCGTCGGCCGTGGCCAGGGCATGGTCGCAGGCGGCGACCAGGCCGGCGCCGCCGCCGAAGGCCGGGCCCTCGACCAGGGCCACGGTCAGGGCCGGGATGTCGTGCAGGGCCTTGAGCATATGGGCCAGGCCGAGCGCGTCGTCGCGGTTGTCGTCCTCGCTCCAGTCCGCGGCGGCCTTCATCCACTCCAGGTCGGCGCCAGCGCTGAACGCCCCGCCCACCCCGCGCAGGAAGACGATCCGCACGCCTTCCGCTCCATGCAGGGTCTCGAACGCCTGGTGCAGGGCCGCGATGGTCGCCGCGTCGAAGGCGTTCTTCCTGGCCGGACGGTTGATCCAGACGGTGACCGCGCCCTCCGGCGTGGAGTCCAGGTGGACGAGCGGGGTCATGGCGTCGGTGTCGGGAACCTCGACGATCGGGTCGGCGATGGGGTTGGTCATGGCTTCCACTTTCTTGGTCCGCCCTCGTCCTTCGACAGGCTCAGGATGAGGGCTACTCCGACATTTGAATTCCTCATCCTGAGCTTGTCGAAGGACGAGGGCCGCCATTGATCACATCCGGAAGACGCCGAACGTCGTCTCCGGGATCGGAGCGTTCAGCGAAGCCGAGATCGCCAGGCCCAGCACGTCACGGGTCTGGGCCGGGTCGATGATGCCGTCGTCCCACAGCCGGGCGGTGGCGTGGTAGGGGTCGCCCTCGGCCTCGTAGCGGGCGCGGATCGGGGCCTTGAAGGCCTCCTCGTCCTCGGCCGCCCAGGTCTCGCCCTTGGCCTCCATCCCGTCGCGCTTGATCGTCGACAGCACGCTGGCCGCCTGCTCACCGCCCATCACGCTGATGCGGCTGTTGGGCCAGGTGAACAGGAAGCGCGGGCTGTAGGCGCGGCCGCACATGCCGTAGTTGCCGGCCCCGAAGCTGCCGCCGATCAGCACCGTGAACTTCGGAACCTCGGCCGAAGCGACCGCGGTGACCAGCTTGGCGCCGTCCTTGGCGATGCCGCCGGCCTCGTACTTGCCGCCGACCATGAAGCCCGAGATGTTCTGCAGGAAGACCAGCGGGATCTTGCGCTTGCAAGCCAGCTCGATGAAGTGCGCGCCCTTCACGGCGCTTTCGCTGAACAGCACGCCGTTGTTGGCCAGGATGGCCACGGACTGGCCCCAGATGCGGGCGAAGCCGCAGACCAGGGTCGTGCCGTACAGCGCCTTGAACTCGTCGAACGCGCTGCCGTCCACGATGCGGGCGATCACCTCGCGCACGTCGTAGGGCGCGCGCACGTCGGTGGGCACGACGCCGTACAGGTCCTCGGCGTCGAACAGCGGCGGCTTGGCGTCGCGGATCTCGGTCTCGACCCGTTTGGTGGTGTTGAGGTTGGCGACGATCGAGCGGACGATCTCCAGCGCATGCTCGTCGTCATTGGCCACGTGGTCGACGACGCCCGAACGGCGGCCGTGGGTGTCGGCCCCGCCCAGTTCCTCGGCGCTGATCACCTCGCCGGTGGCGGCCTTCACCAGCGGCGGGCCGGCCAGGAAGATGGTGCCCTGGTCGCGGACGATCACCGTCTCGTCGCTCATGGCCGGCACATAGGCGCCGCCGGCGGTGCACGAGCCCATGACGCAGGCGATCTGGGCGATGCCCGCCGCGCTCATCCGGGCCTGGTTGAAGAAGATCCGACCGAAATGGTCGCGGTCGGGGAACACCTCGGCCTGGTGCGGCAGGTTCGCCCCGCCGCTATCCACCAGATAGACGCACGGCAGGCGGTTCTGCTGGGCGATTTCCTGGGCCCGCAGGTGCTTCTTCACCGTCATCGGGAAATAGGCCCCGCCCTTCACCGTGGCGTCATTGGCGACGATCATCACCTCGCGGCCCGACACCCGACCTATGCCGGTGATGATGCCCGCGCCGGGCGCCTCGCCGTTATAGAGGTCGCAGGCGGCCAGCTGGCCGATCTCCAGGAACGGCGAGCCGGGGTCCAGCAGGCGCTCGACCCGCTGGCGCGGCAGCAGCTTGCCGCGCGACGTGTGGCGCGTCCGGGCGCTCTCGGGACCGCCCAGGGCCGCCTGCGCGACCCTTTCGCGCAGGGTCTCCACGAGGGCGCGGTTGTGCGCGGCGTTTTTGGCGAAGGTCTCGCCGTTCTTGTCGATACCCGTGTTCATCTTCGGCATTATCGAGGCATAGCCTTTTCCGTTTCCCACCGAAAGCCGCAGTTTTTGACCTTCGTTGGCCAAGGTCCGCGGTTCAAGTTAGCGTCCACCCGTGGTCACCCTGCCCGACTTCATGGCCGACACGGCCCTCGCCCGGCTCTTCGCGCAAGAACACCGCGAAGGCGACGCCGCCTGGTTCTCGCTACCGGGCGGCGCGACACTGTACGCGCCCGGCGAGGCGGCGGACTATCTCTACTTCCTGCGCACCGGTCGGTTGGGCGCTTTCCGCCGGGAGGAAGGCCAGGAGCCGCAGTTCCTGGGGGTGATCCGCCCTGGCGAACCGGCCGGCGAGATGGCGATGATCGCCGGCTCGGCCCATTCGGCCAACCTGGTGGCGCTGCGCGATTCGGAAGTCCTGGCCCTGCCCCGCGCCGCCTTCTTCGAGGCCGTCGAGCGCGATCCGGACGTGATGATCGAACTGTCGCGGCTGATGATCCGCCGGGCCCGCAACGCCGGCGCCCACGCCTCGATCGGCGACCCATCGGTGTTCGGCTTCATCGCTGTCGAACCCGGCAAGGCGATCCGGTCGATCGTCGAGCGCATCGCCCACGCCATCGCGGCCCTGGGCTACTCCGTCACCGTCGAGGGGGCGGCCTCGCTGCTGGCCCCGACCGAATGGTTCAGCACGGTCGAGCGCCAGCACGACTTCGTGCTGTATGTCGCCGAGGCCGACGAGACCGCCTGGAAACATGTCGTCGGCCGGCAGGTGGACCGGTTGTTCCGCGTCGGCCTGGGCGATCGCAAGCCGCCCGCCGTGATCCCGACCTACGCGTCCGGCCCGCTGCAGGACCAGCGGCTGGTCGACCTGATCCTGCTGCAGCCGGCCAAGGTCACCCACCCCAAGGGCTCGGGCGAATGGCTGAACGCCACCCAGGCCGCGCGGCTTTTCCATGTGCGCGAGAACGGCATGGCCGACGTGCAGCGCCTGGCGCGGGTGCTGACCGGCCAGTCGGTGGGCCTGGTGCTGTCGGGCGGCGGCGCACGGGCCTACGCCCATATCGGCGCCATCCAGGCCCTGCGCGAGCGCGGCGTGCCGATCGACTTCGTGGGCGGCGCCTCGATGGGCGCGGTCGTCGCCGCGGGCCTGGCCATGGGCTGGGACGACGGCGAGATGGAAACCCGCATCCGCAAGGCCTTCGTCGACACCAGCCCGCTGGACGACATCGCCTTTCCCCTGGTGGCCATGACCCAGGGCCTGAAGGTCAAGGCGCGGCTGGCCGAGCATTTCGACGACATCGAGATCGCCGACCTTTGGCTGCCGTTCTTCTGCGTGTCTTCGAACCTGACGTCGGGCGCATACCACCTGCACCGCCAGGGCGTGCTGCGCGAGGCGCTGCGGGCCTCGATCTCGCTGCCCGGCGTGCTGCCGCCGGTGGCCGACGGCAATTCGGTGCTGGTCGACGGGGCGGTGATGAAGAACTTCCCGGCCGACGTGATGCGCGCCTTCCAGCTTGGACCGATCGTCGGGGTGGACGTCACCCGCGGCCGCAGCATCACCGCCGACGACGTCGACCGCCCGACCTCGCTGTGGCGGTGGCTGTGGTCGGGCGAGTGGCGCAAGGGTCCGCCGATCGTGGCGCTGCTGATGCGGGCCGCCACCGTTTCGACGGGCCGTGACCTGGCGGCCAGCCGCGAGGCCTCGGACGTGCTGATCACCCCCAAGCTCAACGAGGTCGATATCCGCGACTGGAAGGCCTTCGAGCCCGCGGTCGCCGCGGGACGCGCGGCCGCGGCCCTGGCCCTGGACAGCCTGGGCAAGCCGGTGACTGAACTGCGCCGCCGCTCCAGCCTGGCCGACCTGGCCCGGGCCGAGGTCAATAGCGGCGGGCGATCACGAACAGCCGGCTGAACGGAAACAGCGTGACCCCGTCGTCACGGCGCGGATAGTCGACCGCCAGCCGCTCGCGCCAGGCCGCCAGGAACGCCGCCTGCTCGTCGGGATCGGCCAGGGCCTCCAGATACGGCCGCAGGCTGGTCCCCGAGGTCCAGTCGACGATCGGGTCATCGCCGCCGAGGGCATGGACATAGGTCGTCACCCAGACGTCGAGATCCTGGCTCAGCGGCGACAGCCAGTCGTGGTAGGGGCGCGGGTCGACGCCGGAGCGCACGCGCTCGACATCGGCCAGCCGCCCGGCCCAGGGCCCGTCCAGGGCCGTCTCGCGCAGGCTGCGCCGCCAGCCGTCGTCGGCCACCACCGGGATCTGGCAGGCCAGGACCCCGCCCGGCGCCAGCAGGCTCATCAGGCGGGGGAACAGCGTCTCGTGGCCGTCCACCCACTGCAGGGCGGCGTTGGTGAAGATCAGGTCGGGCGGGACCTGGGGCGCGAAGGTCGCGATGTCGCCCAGCACCCAGTCGATGTCGGCCCGCATGGCCCGGCCTCGCGCCAGCATCTCCGGGCTGGAGTCCAGGCCGTGCACCCGGGCGCCGGCATGGCGGCTGGCCAGCAGGGCCGCGTGCTCTCCCGTCCCGCAGCCCAGGTCCCAGATCTCGCGTGGCTGCAGGTCGCGGGGGATCTGCAGCATCAGGTCCAGCGCCGGGCGGTCGCGATAGGCCTTGTAGCGCTGGTAGACGTCGGGATCCCAGACCGGCATGCGGCCCTCCGTGAAAGAACTGCGACAATCGGTCCGTCCATTTGGCCCGATCCGTCGCTTTTGTCGCATGGGGGAAGCGGCGCCGAGCGCCTATTCTTTGGTCAAGGCGTGGAAATTCAAGGCGCCGCAGGATGGAAACAAACGTGAAGCGCCCCGCCGCCACCGCTGTCGCCCTCGCCGCCGACCCTTCGGCCGTGACCCTGTATCGCCTGGGCCTGCTAGGCGTGAACCTTGGTCTTTGGACCCTCATCGTCGTGATCGTGCGGGCCCTCTAGCCTGATCCGACGATGCGGCCCCGGGTCGCGCATGCCCCCCTTGCGCGACCCGGACTGCCCCTCTTCTCGCCTCCGCTTGCCCTTCAAAGAAGCCTTCGCGAGCCGCGACGTCCGGTCGCGACATTGCCCCCTTTGCAGGATGGCCGATCGGCGCCCATATTCGTCTTGTGTTGTTCAACAACTGAAAGGAGGTGACCAGTGTCTCATTGTCTCCAACCGCGGTCGCAAGTCGTGACCTGGGGCCTGAAGATCGAGGTCTCCAACTGAAGGCGTTGAACGCCTAAGGTTTGAAGTCACGCCGCGACGCGGCTACGACGATGGAGGGCCGTCCCGAGCGATCGGGGCGGCCCTTACATTTTACTGCTCCCCCTCTGGGGAGCTGTCGCGAAGCGACTGAGGGGGAGCGATCGGGCGACGGGCGATCCTCGATCGGCTCCAAACTCCCCCCACCGATCGCTGCGCGATCGCCTCCCCCACAGGGGGAGGGTCTATATCGGACGCTACGCCCCCACCAGCTCCCGCCCGATCAGGAACCGCCGGATTTCGTTGGTGCCCGCGCCGATGTCGTAGAGCTTGGCGTCGCGCAGCAGGCGCTCGACCGGCCACTCCTTGGTGTAGCCCGCGCCGCCCAGGGCCTGGATGGCCTCCAGCGAGACCTTCACCGCGTTCTCCGACGCCATCAGGATGGCGCCCGCCGCATCGAACCGCGTGGTCCTGCCCGCATCGCAGGCCCGCGCCACGGCGTAGACATAGGCCCGCGCGGAGTTCAGGGCCACGTACATGTCGGCCACCTTGCCCTGCATCAGCTGGAACGAGCCGATCGCCTGTCCGAACTGCTTGCGCTCGCGGACATAGGGCAGCACCACGTCCAGACACGCCTGCATGATGCCCAGCGGCCCCGCCGACAGCACGGCCCGCTCGTAGTCCAGGCCGCTCATCAGCACCCCGACCCCGCCGCCCACCGGGCCCAGGACGTTCTCCTCCGGCACTTCGCAGTCCTCGAACACCAGCTCGGCGGTGTCGGAACCTCGCATGCCCATCTTGTCGAGCTTCTTGCTGACGCTGAAGCCCTTCATGCCCTTCTCGATCAGGAAGGCGGTGATCCGGCGATCGTCGGTCTTGGCGTACACGACCAGGGTGTCGGCGTGCGGCGCGTTGGTGATCCAGAACTTGGTGCCGTTCAGCACGTAGCGATCGCCGACCGGCTCGGCCTTCAGCTTCATCGACACCACGTCCGAGCCCGACCCCGCCTCGCTCATGGCCAGCGAGCCGACGTGCTCGCCGCTGATCAGCTTGGGCAGGTAGCGCTGCTTCTGTTCGGGCGTGGCCCAGCGGCGGATCTGGTTGACGCAGAGGTTGGAGTGGGCGCCGTAGCTGAGCCCCACCGAGGCCGAGGCGCGGCTCACCTCCTCCATGGCGATCACGTGCTCGAGATAGCCCAGGCCCAGGCCGCCGAACTCTTCCTCCACCGTGATGCCATGCAGGCCCAGGTCGCCCATCGGGACCCACAGCTCGCGCGGGAAGGTGTTGGTCTCGTCGATGCGGGCGGCGATCGGCGCGATGCGGTCGGCCGCGAAGCGGGCGGTGGTGTCACGGATCGCGTCGGCCGTCTCGCCCAGCGCGAAGTCCATCGAGGGTGCGGTTTGGTTGCTCATGACCCTCTGCATAGCACAAACGCCCGCGGATCAAGCAGACCCGCGGGCGTTCATGCTCACGATGATCGCGATCGCGGTCTAGTCTTCGTCCTGCGGCCCGGGGTCGCCCAATCGGCGCATCAGCAGATAGGTCGCGGTGGCGAAGCAGATCATGCCGACCACGCTGGCGCTCCAGCCGAAGATCTTGACCAGCGACAAGCCCTCGCCGGCCCCGACGCTGAGGTTCCACAGGATGCCGCCGCCGAACAGGGCCAGGCCCAGCAGGCCCAGGACGACCAGCAGGCTGACGCTGCCGAAGGCGTGCGGCTGCACATGGGAGAAGGCGACGTCCTGGGCCTCCAGCTCGACCGGGCCGCTGGTCGAGAAGCCGCCCAGATTGAACAGCGAACCGCTGGGCGCCGGACGCGCGGTTTCGAACAGGCTTGGCTCGGGGGTCGGGGCGGCGGGCTCGACGGCCGGATCCTCCGGCGTCAGCTGGAACGGCGCGGCGATCGGCGGAGCCGCCGCCAGCGGCTCCGGGGTCGCGTAAACGAACGGCGACGGCGCCGCCGCGGGAACGGGCGGGTCCGGCAGGACCAGGTCCTGGGCCGGCGCGGCGATCGCCGTCGACGGGGCGGCCTCGTCCGGCAGGATCGCCTCCAGGCGCGCCCCGACCGCGGCGGCGGCCTGTTCGCTGGCGCTGGGTCCGGCGCCGGGCAATCCCGGGACGGACGAGCCGTCGTCGCGCAAGGCCACGGCCCTGTCGCCGGTGAGGGCGGTGGTGATCGCCACTGGCGCCTGGCTGGGCACCAGCTTGCCGGCGTCGTGGTCGATCCTGGGCCGCAGCACCGAGCTGGGCGCGGCCACCCAGGCGCCGTCCAGCGGGGTCAGGAACAGGGCCTTCTCAGCCGAGCGGCGGCGGACCAGGGCGTCGACGACGATGCGCTCGCCCTCGAAGTCGGCCTTGCGCCACATCTCCATCTCGCAGGCCGCCTGCAGCAGCGCGCCCTCGTTGAGGCGGCGCAGCACGGCCGAGCGGACGAAGTTTTCCGTGCCGATGTTGAAGGCGAAGCAGACCAGGGCGTCGAACTGGTTCTGGTTCAGCGACGTATAGACGTTCTCGTTGACCGCGTGGGCGACGGTGATCAGGTCGTAAAGCAGCAGGGCTTCGGCGTCCTGTTCCGAGACGGAGGCGCCGGCGCGCGCGGTCAGGGTGTGGCCATAGCCCAGCGTCCAGCGCCCGTCCGGCAGTTGGGCGGCTTTCATCCGGTAACCTTCGAACCTCTTGATGAGATCGACGGCGGCGCGGGAGACCTGATAGCGCGGTTTCATCGCCAAGACTGACCCAGTTTGATACAGACGCGGATGCGTTCGGGGCACGCGGCGCAAGATGGGCGCCGTTGGGAGCCTGTCCCACCCCCGACTTCAGCGATTTGCCATTCCGGACACGGAGCGCGGCGCGAAGGGTGCGGACCGACGCGCCTCGGGCGAGGCGCGATGCCCGCCCAGCCTACCGCAATAGCAGGGCCGCGATCGTCAGCACGGCGAAGAAGCCCATGAAGTCCGTCAGGAAGGTCACGAAGATCGACGAGGAGACCGCCGGGTCGCGGCCCATCTTCTCCAGGGCCAGCGGCGCCAGGATGCCGCCCAGCGCCGCGGTGACGATGTTGGCCACCAGAGCCAGGCCTACCGTGATCGCCAGCTTGGCGTTGTGGTAGAAGACGAAGGTCGCCATGCCCATCACCACGGCCAGGACCAGGCCGTTCATCGCCCCGACCGACAGCTCGCGAACGATGATCCGGCGGGCGTTGGCGGCGTTCAGTTCCTTGCTGGCCAGGGCGCGGACGGCCACGGCCAGGGTCTGGGTGCCGGCGTTGCCGCCCAGGGACGAGACGATCGGCATCAGCACCGCCAGCGCCACCAGCTTGGCGATCTGGTCCTGGAAGATGGCGATGGCGCTGACGGCGATGGTCTCGGTGACCAGGTTCAGCAGCAGCCAGGGCAGGCGCGAGCGGACGATGTCGTTGACCGTCGCGTCGCGGCCGGTGTCGCTGACGCCGGCCAGGGCCAGGATGTCCTCCTGGGCCTCCTCGCGGATGACGCCGACGATGTCGTCGACCGTGATCTGGCCCACCAGCCGGCCGCCGGGCTCGATGACCGGGGCGCTGATCAGGTGGTACTTGTCGAAGATGTAGGCGACTTCTTCCTGGTCCATGTCGACGGCGATCTCGGTCACCGGCTCCATGATCTCGGCCAGGGGGGTCTCGCGCTTGTTGGTCAGCAGCTGGCTGATCGGCAGGGCGCCGACCGGGGTGAAGCTGGGATCGACCACATAGACGTCGAAGAACAGCTCCGGCAGGCGGTCGCCGGCCTCGCGGACGTGGTCGATCGTCTGGCCCACCGTCCAGAACTGCGGCGCGGCCAGGAACTCGCGCTGCATCAGGCGGCCGGCGGTCTCGTCCTCATAGGCCAGGGTCGTCTCGATGGCCGCGCGGTCGCCCTCGTCCATGGCGGCCAACACCTGGGCGCGCTTGCCCTCGTCCAGGTCGTCGATGACGTCGGCGGCGTCGTCGGAGTCCAGCTCCTCCAGCGCCTTAGCCAGGGTGGCGGACGGCGTGGCCTCCAGCACCTCTTCGCGCAGGTTGTCGTCCAGCTCGGCGATGATCTCGCCCAGCCATTCCGGGTCCAGAACCGGGATCACCTCTTCGCGATAGCCGGCCGACAGAAAGCCCATCAGGTCGGCGACGTCGGCCGGATCCAGTGCGTGGACCAGCTCGCGCAGACGCCCGGTGTCGCCGCGGTCGGCCGCGTCGATGACCATTTCCACATATTCGGGATTGAGCGCGTAGTCGTCGCCCAGCGCGAGGTCTTCCAGATCCTCGACGGCTTCGGGCTCGGGGATGACCAGGTTGTGGCGCGGATCGTCTGTCAGGTCGGTTGTTTCCCGGGACATGGGGACCTCCTGAGTTCTGAAGACGTGCGTCCTGCGCGTGACCTAAGGCTGCGAAGGGTCAAGCCCTTCCCCGGAAATGGTTAGAGCGCCCCTGGCGAGTCGGAAACCGATTTCGCCGGAAGCGCTCTATCCGTTGTCTCACCTGGTGCGGTCGAGAAGACTCGAACTTCCACGGGTTGCCCCACAGCGACCTCAACGCTGCGCGTCTACCAATTCCGCCACGACCGCTCGTGGTGAGGCGCGGCAGGTAGCAAACTGAGTCCGATTTGGAAAGAGCGGAGTTTGCCTGCCGCGAAAAGCGCACGGTCACGCGTCGGGCTTGGCCGGCCGCAGCAGCTGTTCCTCGGCGTCGGGATAGGTCCTGAGAACAAGGCCCTTGCGCGTGAAGCGGCCGACCACATGCAGGGTGTCCGGCGGATTGCTGTCCATCCGATAGTCGAAGGTGATCGTGTCGCCCTTGATCACGGCCGGCGACCTGAGCGCCTCGGGCGGACACTCGCCTTCGCAGATCCGCGCCAGGACATAGGGCCTGGGCCCGTCGAACACCTCGACCCTGGCGCCGACGATATCGCCGGTCTCCTCGATCGAGGTGATGTTGTCCCAGACGCCGGTATGGGTCTTTGGGGCCTGCACGCCGGCTGTCAGGGCCAGGGCCAACACACTGGTCAGCATCGCCGCCTTGCGTAGCATTCGATCTCCTCCGGTCCGTGGAAGAGGATGTCTCACGCGTTCGACGGCGACGGCAAGCGCCTCAGGTCCCGCCGGCCATGTAGTCGTAGACGTCGGCGGCGCGGGTCACCTGGATGGCGATGCGGTCGTCGCTGATCTGGATCTCGCCGCGGGCGATGGGGTGGTTGTTGGCCAGGATCCAGACCTCGTCATTGGTCTTGGCGTCCAGCGGGATCACCGCGCCGCGGCCCATGCGCAGCAGCTGCTGCATCGGCAGGATCGAGCGCCCCAGCAGGACGGAGATCTCGACGTTGACGGCGTTGACCTGGCTCACGAAGTAAGGCCCCTGGATTTCACTCGCGACCGCGACTGGTCGCGGCTCTCGGACTGCAAGACTAAGGCCGTATGCTTGATCGCCCGTTAAACCTTGAAAACTCGCCGCTTCCGGTCTTGGGAGCGCCCGACGGCGCGCCCGTGGGGTGGGCGGTTTCGACCGGGTACGTTCCCTACCCGGCAGCCGTTGCCGCCATGGAGGCCCGCGCGGCCGCCATCGCCGACGGGACCGCCGGCGAGTTGATCTGGCTGCTGGAGCATCCGCCGCTCTATACGGCCGGCGTGTCGTCCAAGCCGGCCGACCTGATCGCCCCCGATCGTTTCCCGGTGTTCGAGAGCGGCCGCGGCGGCCAGTTCACCTATCACGGTCCGGGCCAGCGGGTGGCCTACGTCATGCTGGACCTGACCCGGCGCGGCCGCGACGTGCGGGCTTTCGTCGCGGCGCTGGAAACCTGGATCATTGACGCCCTGGCCGCCTTCAATGTGACCGGCGAGATGCGCGAGGGCCGGGTCGGGGTCTGGGTCGAGCGCAAGGGGCCGGGTTGGTCGCGCGAGGACAAGATCGCCGCGATCGGCGTCAAGCTGCGCCGCTGGGTCAGCTTCCACGGGATCAGCCTGAACGTCGAGCCTGACCTGGAGCACTTCAGCGGCATCGTGCCGTGCGGCCAGGTCGAGCATGGCGTGACCAGCCTGGTCGACCTGGGCCTGCCGGTGACCATGGACGAGGCCGACGAAGCCCTGCGCGCGGCGTTCACGCGGGTGTTCGGGCCGGTCGAGGGTGCGCCTCCCCTCCTCTAGCCCCTGCGTCCTTCGAGGCCCGCTGCGCGGGCGCCTCAGGATGAGGAGCTATGTTGCTGAATTCCTCATCCTGAGGTGCGAGCCCTTGGGGCGAGCCTCGAGGGACGCACGGTGTTTCAAGCCGCCGTCGCTGGCTTCAGCGGGTTGGGCCCATAGCGGTTGGCGCCCTGCTCGCCCGGCATGACGCCCAGCTCGACGATCGCCCAGACCAGGACCCCGGCGAACAGGAAGTCCAGGAAGTGTTTGGGCGTGGGCCAGACCGCGATCAGCGACATCAGCACCAGCGCCGCCCACCAGCCCGACCGGCCGCGGTCATGCAGGCGCTTGGACAGCACGCAGGCGCCGCAGAACACCAGGGCCGGATAGACCAGCCAGCCGGTCAGCCAATGCAGAGCGTCGGGCAGGCTGGCGTCATAGAGGACCGCCACGCCGAGCAGCACCCCGGCGACCATCAGGAAAGGGCCGCGCGCCGTCCGGCCCGAGGCCGACAGGAACAGGTCCCACCACTCCGCGCGTTCGTTCATTCAGCCAGGGCCCCAGACGTCTCGCACGAACCTAAGCCGCGTCGCGGCCGGACGGAAGGGCCGGCGCCTAGGCGAAGACCTGGGCCAGTTCACTGTCAGTGTCGCCGCCGACGCCCTTGGGCGACTTGCCATAGCGGTTGGGGCCTTGGGTGCCGTCCAGGAAGCCCAGCTCGATGCCCCCCCAGATCCAGCCGACGACCGGGACCAGCCAGAAGAAGGCCACCCAGCCGCCGCCCTTGTCGCGGTCATGGCAGCGCTTTAGCGCCAGGGCGAGTCCGACCCAGAACTGGGGAATGTACAGCAGGTACTGAAGGACCGTCGAAGGGCCGTTGTTCCTTTCCCAATCGCCGAAGATCGCGAAAGACAGCAAGGTGATCACGGCCACGACCAGGCTGGTCCCGATGTTGATCAGCCAGTAGTCCCGACGGCGTAGCCGCCCGTCGAAGCCGAAAATCTTGTGCGTCAGCGTCATCGAATCCCCCAGGCTCAACCTTGGGAAAGATGATCACGTCTAGCCGAACTCCACCAGGATCTCGTCGGCGGCGACGGGGTCGCCGGGCTTGGCGTTGACGGTCTTGACCAGGCCGTCGCGCTCGGCGCGGATGATGTTCTGCATCTTCATGGCTTCGAGCACGCAGACGACCTCGCCCTCGCGGACCTGCTGGCCGGGGGCGACGTCCATGCTGACCACCAGGCCGGGCATGGGCGAGAGCACCAGCTTGGAGGTGTCGGCGGGCTGCTTGTCGGGCAGCTTGTCGTGCAGTTCGGCGCTGCGGGGCGTCAGGACCAGCACCCGGGCCCTGGCGGCGCGGTGGCGGATCACAAACCCCTCGGCGGCCGGGGCGACCTGGACGGTGAAGGCCTGGCCGTCCAGCTTGCCCCCAAGCACGCCCTTGAACACCGGCTGGCCCGGCCGCCAGTCGACGGTCTCCAGGACCAGGGTCCGGCCTTCGTCGAGCAGCTCGACGCTCAGGCCAGGGGCCTGGTCCGACAGCCTGACCCGGCGCTTGGCGGGTCCGACGGCGACGACCCACTCGTCGCGCACCGGCCCACTCAGCCCCGCCCGGGTCGAGCGGGCCCGGGCGGCGTAGACCCGCTGCATGGCCGCCCCCACCGCGGTCAGGATGTCGACCTGCTCGGGGGTGGGGTCGACGCCCTTGAAGCCGTCAGCGAACGCGTCCTTGATGTAGTTGGTCGAGATCGTCCCCGAGCGGAACCGGTCCTGGTCCATCACCGCGGCCAGGAACGGGATGTTGTGGGCCGGGCCCTCGATGTGGAAGTCCTCCAGCGCCCGGCCCATGGCGTCGATCGCCGCCAGCCGCGTGGGGGCCCAGGCGCACAGCTTGGAGATCATCGGGTCGTAGTACATCGAGATCTCGTCGCCCTCGCGCACGCCCGCGTCGTTGCGGATCGTGAAGCCATCCTGCTCGCCCTCCGCCGGCGGGGCGTAGCGCACCAGCCGGCCGATGCTGGGCAGGAACTTGCGATAGGGGTCCTCGGCGTAGATCCGGCTCTCGATCGCCCAGCCGTTGATCTTCAGGTCCTTCTGTTCGAAGGCCAGGGCCTCGCCCCAGGCGCTGCGGATCATCTGCTCGACCAGGTCCAGACCCGTGATCAGCTCGGTGACCGGGTGCTCGACCTGCAGGCGGGTGTTCATCTCCAGGAAGTAGAAGCTCTTGTCCTGGCCGGCCACGAACTCCACCGTGCCGGCGCTGTCATAGTTGACCGCTTTTGCCAAAGCGACGGCCTGGGCCCCCATGGCCGCGCGGGTGGCTTCGTCCAGCAGCGGGCTGGGCGCCTCCTCGATGACCTTCTGGTTGCGGCGCTGGATCGAGCATTCGCGCTCGAACAGGTGGACCACATGGCCGTGCTTGTCGCCCAGCACCTGGATCTCGATGTGGCGCGGGCTTTGGATGAACTTCTCGATGAAGATGCGATCGTCGCCGAACGCCCCGGCCGCTTCGGCCCGCACGGCCGGAAAGCCCTCCTCGACGTCCTGGCGGCTCCAGGCCACGCGGATGCCCTTGCCGCCGCCGCCGGCGCTGGCCTTGATCATCACCGGATAGCCGATCTCCTCGGCGATCTTCACCGCGTGGGCGGCGTCGGCGATCTCGCCGATATGGCCGGGCACGCAACTGACCCCGGCGGCCTGGGCGAACTTCTTGCTTTCGATCTTGTCGCCCATGGCCGAGATCGCCCCGGGGTTGGGCCCGATGAACACGATCCCCTCGTCGGCGCATCTTTGGGCGAACTCGGCCTTCTCCGACAGGAAGCCAAAGCCCGGATGCACCGCCTGGGCCCCGGTCTGCTTGCAGGCGGCGATGATCTTGTCGGCGACCAGGTAGCTCTGATTGGCCGGCGAAGGGCCGATATGCACCGCCTCGTCGGCCATCTCCACCGCCAGGCTGTCGGCGTCGGCGTCCGAATAGACCACCACCGTGGCGATCCCCAGCCGCCGGCACGTCTTGATCACCCGCACCGCGATCTCGCCCCGGTTGGCGATCAGGAGTTTGTCGAACATCCAGCCGGTCCCTAAGCTTTTGTCGTTATGCCTTGCACAGGGACTATCAGGCCGCTGGAGGTTTGCAACGGCGGCGCCGCGTGACATGGTCATGACACCGGTTTCCAGGAGAAGCCGCAACGAGAGCGACGATCGGCGGGCGAGCCCGCTGTTCGCGCCGCCTGAGAGGAAACCGTCGATGCTTCGTCCCGCCTTCGCGCTGCTGAGCCTGGCCGGCGTCCTGGCCGCCGGCTCCGCCCTGGCCCAGACCGTCTCCCCGCCAGGTCCCGCGCCTTCGGCCGCGCCTCATGGCCCGCCGCCGGCCCCGCCCTACGGCCGTCCGGTCACCCTGGTGGAGGCGAAGGTCGCCGCGACCGCCGCCGAGGCCGAGGCGCGCAGGCAGGGCTGGTCGATGGTCATCGTCGTGGTCGAACCCAGCGGGGCCCTGGTGCTGAGCGAGAAGATGGACGGCGCTCAGTACGGCTCCAACGACGTGGCCCGCCGCAAGGCCGAGACCGCCGCCAACTTCCGCCGGCCCACCTCCTATTTCCAGGAGGCGGTGAAGGGCGGCACGCTCAATTCCATCTTCACCGGCGCCCTGGCCATCGAGGGCGGCGAACTGCTGATCGTCGACGACAGGATCGTCGGGGCCATCGGGGTCTCCGGCGGCTCCGGCGCCCAGGACGGCCAGGTGGCGCGGGTCGCGGCGGCGGCGCTGAAGTAACCTTAGACGCCGCTCATTCCCCGCGTTCGCTAAGATGAGGGAAGTCGAAGCTAGTTCTCGAACTCCCGGGCGAACATCGCCACGTAGTCGTCGTGCTGGCCCTCCGGCGCCACCAGTCGGCAGATCGCGGCGCTGAAGGTCACGGGCGCCGAGCCCGCGGCGGTGACCAGCTTGCCGTCGGCCACGGCCTTGGGCGTGTCGACATAGCGCTCGATCCCGGCATAGGCTGGCGCATGGCCGGTCAGCCAGTCCGCGCCGTTCGAGGTGTGGGCCTTGCCGGCCAGGAGCCCGGCTCGGGCCACGGCGACGGTCGCGCCGCAGATCGCGCCGACGATCTTGCCGTCGGCGTGAACCTGGCGCAGCAGGCTGTCGAACGCCTCGTCGCGATAGGCCGGCCAGGCATCGGAGCCGATCAGCAGGAAGACGTCGGCGTCCGCCAGCACCGGGTCGGAGAATCGATAGTCGGCCGCGGCCAACACGCCGCCGATCGAGGTCTGCGGCTCGCCGTCCGGCGTGGCGATCTCGATCTGGACGCCATAGTACTCGCGCAGGGCGGCCAGCACCTGACCAGCCTCCCAATCGGCCCAGCCCGGTTGCAGGAAGGCGACGGCGACGGTCATGGCGGGGTCCTTTCGACGGTTCGGAACGAATGCGCTCGACCGTCTTATGCTCCGGCGCGACCGCCCTTGTCAGCAGGCCTTCGCCCTCTACCGCAACACCCGCCGAGGGCCCATATTGCCGACCATGACCGACATAGCTCCCCTCTCCGCCCAGTCCTCCAGCGGCTTCGACCTGACCCCGCCGACCGAGCCGGAACGCCAGCGCCTGGAGGCCGACCTGACGGCCGAGGAGGCGCGCGTCCTGCTGCACCACGGCACCGAGGCCCCGTTCTGCGGCGGCCTGCTGGGCGAGAAGAGCCCCGGCGTCTATTGCTGCCGCGAATGCGGCCTGCCGCTGTTCGAATACCGGACCAAGTTCGAGAGCGGCACCGGCTGGCCCAGTTTCTACGCCCCGTTCGACCCGGCCCACGTCAAGGAGGTGCGCGACACCTCCTACGGCATGGTCCGCATCGAGACGCGCTGCGCCCGCTGCGACAGCCACCAGGGCCACGTCTTCCCCGACGGCCCGGCCCCGACCCGGCTGCGCTACTGCATCAATTCGGTGTCGCTGCAGTTCGTGAAGGCCGGCGATCCCCTGCCCGATCCGCTGCACCGGGGCGACAGGATCGTCGCGTAGAGCGATAGCGGAGCGCCGACCCGTCGCCGGCGCTCCGCCTCGCATCAGGCCTCGACCGTCTCGCGCGGCTTGGCCGTGGCCGCCAGGCCGTTGGTGATGGCCTGGGCGTAGTCGGCGGGCGTGGGCTTGCCGCCGCCCGAGACCTCGATCGACCAGATGCCGCTGCTGTTCCACAGGAAGCCGCCGGTGATCCCGGTTCCGGCGAAACCCGCGAAGGTCTCCTGCATCTGCTCGGGCCCGAAGCCGTCGGCGCCCAGCACCGCGAAGCCCGGGACGATGAAGGCGTCGGCGTCGGTCACGCCGGTGTCCGGCGTCGCGCGCACGGCGTCGGCCCAGTCCGTCGGCGAATTGCCGCTGCCGCCGGCGTAGCACTGCAGGTTCATCCACTTGACGACCTGCTTCTGGCCGTTCTGGGCGTAGACGTCGGCCAGGCACCCGGTCCAGAAGCTGGTCGCCGTGTACGGACAATAGGTGGCGTAGAGCCCCATCGAACCGACGTCGAGCGTCAGGGCGACGATCATCGCCTGGTCGTCGCTGGTGTAGCCGTCCTGGGACTCGTAGTCGAAGTCGACGCCGGTCACCCCGAAGGCCGAAACCAGGGCGCCGAGATTGGCCTTCACCTGGTCGCGGGCGTCGAGCCAGGCGGTGAAGTCGCTGGTCGTGCCCCAGGCGCCGACCGAGACGATCAGGTCCCGGACGCTGCCGCCGCCGGCCATCAGCGCCTTCACCAGAGCCGGGAAGTTCGGATTGACGCCGCTGGTCCCATCGGCGGCGTACTTGATCTGGCCGCCGCTGACGAACAGCGTGTCGTTGAGATAGAGGTCGCCGCCCGGATGGATGTGGATCGACCACAGGATGACCGTGGTGATCCCCGCGTTCAGCTGAGCCGCCTGCTGGGTGTAGGGCACGGGCGGATTAGGATAGCCGTCCTGGAACAGGCCGTTGCCATAGATGGCGATGGGATAGGCCGACATGGGGAATGCCTCCGCGCTCGGAATGAGCCGGCGGCACGTTAGCGCAACGTAAAACTTATGCGCGTATTTTGATGTCACTATCGCGTGACGACATTCCCGCCCTCGGTGACCATCGAGCTGCTGTAGGTCAGGTAACCGCGTTCGACCATGCGCCGCATGGCCTCGTAGACCTCGGCCAGTTCCTCGTAGGCGGCGCGCAGGGTCGCCAGGCGCGTGGTCTGTTCCGGCGTGATCGCCGAGCCGGCCTCGGTGATGGCGACCGCCTCGGCCACCCAGCGCGACCGGGCCAGGGCCGCCGCGACGGCCAGGCGCTGGAACTTGCCGCCGTCGCTCTTGCCCAGCACCTGGGCGATCACCGCGGTGTTGGAGGCGAAGGCGGTGTAGTCGATCTGCTCCAGTTGGCCGCGCAGGCGGCGCTGGGTCTGGGGATCGGTGTCCTGGGGCTCGAAATGGTCGTGGCTGCGGCGAAAGCTGGAGGTCACGGTCGAGGACATGACGGTCTTCCCTGGGCTCCGCCTTGCCGGCGGGTTGTGGAAAACTGTGCGCCAACAGCCTTAACGGCCGATTGAGAAGCGTCAGCACGTCAGCGCGACGCCTCGCCAAGCTACGACAGCGCCGCTCACGCCGGATCTCGGCCGCCGAGCGTCGCGGACCGCCCACGTCATCGCCGACCTCAAGCCCTTCCGGATCATTCCAATGGCCCGAATGGAACGAATCGAACGATTTTGTCCGACAAAAGGCGTTCAATGCCGCCTGGAAGTAGGGGACGGGGATGAACCGATGAACGGTTTTTACGCAACGATCGCGGCGCTAGGCGCAGCCCTTCTTGTGGCGGCTCAACCGGCCACGGCCCAGGATTCGGTCGTCACTCCTTTGCATCTCGATGGCAAGGCGACCGGGGCGACGTTCGAAGGCATTGGGGTGGTCGATGGCGGCGGCGCGACTTCGGTACTTCTGAAGGACTATCCAGAGCCGCAGCGGCGGCAAATTCTCGATCTGGTGTACAAGCCGAAATTCGGCGCGTCCGTGAGCGCGCTCTATGTCGAAATCCCCGGCGACGGCAACTCGACGCAGGGCTCGATGCCAAGCCATATGCACAGCCGGGACGATCTCAACTACGGTCGCGGCTATATCTGGTGGGTCATGACCGAGGCTCGCCGGCGCAATCCCCGGCTTTCGCTCGACGGCGCGGCCTGGAGCGCGCCTGGCTGGGTGGGCGACCGCGGCGTCCGCTATGGTCGGGCTGACGAGCCGTTCTTCTCGAAAGACGGGGTCGACTATTACATCGCCTGGCTCAAGGGCCTGCGCGATGTGCACGGCCTGACTCTCGACGCGATGGGCCTTCGTAACGAGAAGGGCGTCAGCTACGATTTTGCGAAGGCCATGCGACAGGCGCTCAACGCCAATGGCTTCGCCGCCGTCCGACTTCACGGCTTCGACAATTGGCAGGACGACCGCTTCGACTTCGTCAAGGACATGGCCCGCGACGGGTCCTTGCGCGCGGCGCTCGACATCGCGAGCGCGCATGTCAGCCCGGTGGAAGGGACAAAGGTCCCGCCCGAGGTCAAGCTATTGGCCGCGCAGATGGGCAAGCCGCTCTGGAACACCGAGCAGCACGTCTATCAGGCCGGCTACGAAGGGCTCCTCAACACCGTCAAGTCGTTCAACGAAGGCCATATCACCGATGGCTTCACCAAGATCGTCGACTGGTACGGCATCGCGGGGCTTTACACGATGGAGCCCTATTCGGGAGAGAAAGAGGCGCTTGTCCGGGCGAATTGGCCTTGGAGCGGCCGGTATATCGTCAACCCGAAGCTCTGGGCCTATGCCCATTATGGTCAGTTCACGGAGATTGGCTGGACCTATTTGGCGGGCGGAAGCGGCGCGCTCCAAGGCGGCGGAACCTTCGTTGCCCTGAAATCGCCCGGCGACGACTACAGCATCGTCATGGAAACCGCCGACGCGAAAGAAGCCCAGTCCGTCCGGATCGACGCCCTCAATCTCGCTTCAGGGCCGCTGGCCGTATGGCGAAGCACCGCGGCCGAACAGTTCGTGCGCCAGCCCGACGTCGCGTTGTCCAACGGTGTCGCAACCCTCCGGCTTGAGCCTGGGGCGGTCTACTCTTTCACCACGACCCGCGGACAGCAGAAGGGGCGTTTCGACGCCGTGCCCGAGGCCAGCCCCTTTCCTTTTCCGTACCGCGAGACGTTCGACGAATACGGCCAGCCCGCGCGATGGGGCTATCTGCCCCGCTATTTCGCCGACATATACGGGGCGTTCGAACTGGCGGGCTGTCCGCAGCGCAAGGGTGTTTGCCTTCGCCAGGCAGCGCCAACTCATCCCATATCCTGGGCCCCCGGCTGGCTCCCCTACACCATCTTCGGGGACGACCAGTGGCAGGACTACGCCGTCAGCGCCGACATCTATCTGAAACCCGGCGAATCGGGTGGCGTGATGGGCCGGATCAACAATGTCGGAAGCGGCTACGGCTCCATCCCGAAGGGCTATGTCCTGCGGTTGTCGTCAGCCGGCGAGGTCAGCATTGTGGCCGTTCGCGGCAAGGTCGACAAGAAGGCGCTTGTGGGCGACGCCGTGCAGCAGGCGATCATCAAAAGCGGCGCGGATACCGGCGAGGGCGGCGAAAAGACCCTCGCGACCGCGCGGCTTGACGGGACGGGGTCGGGTGGCTGGCATCGGCTGAAGCTGCAAATGCAAGGGAACGACTTGACCGGGTTCGTCGATGGCAAGCCGCTCGTGAAGGCCTCCGACACGCTTTTTCGCTCGGGCATGGCGGGGCTGCAGGCGGGCGCGAGCGAGCAGTCCATGAGCACGCCCTTCTTTGACGAGATCGAGTTGGCCGCCGTCGGCGAGCTGGCTCCGCGCGTTGCGGCGTCGCGGCCCGCAGCAAAGCCGATTTATCCCGCGCGCTAGGGATGAGCTTGCCCCAGAACGAAGTCTTGGCCGCCGCATTCGAAAGGGTCGAGGGACAGTGGGTCTGGTACGGCAACGCGTGGTCACGAGGCATAGTCGTCAGCGACGGCGAGCGTGATATTTACCTCGCATTCAGGCCATTCGCCTTTCGGCAGGCGATCAAGGGACGAGCTCCGACCTTTCCTCGACGACCATACTGGCCGACCCTCAAGCGCATCTTATTTGCGAGCTCTTGAGGGCGCGACCCGAGGCGGGCGTCGGCAGCCACACGTGCGCAATGCGGCGCGGAACGGCCAACTAGGGTCGGGAACGGAAATTGGGCCGTCGCGCGAAACCGGAGATTCGACCAAAGGCCCGAGCGCAGAACCGTGTTGCGCCGCTACGACGTTTGGGGGGCGAGCCCGATCTGCTGGAGGATCGACAGCATGTCGGGAAGACCTCGCTCCTCGACGATTTTTCCGCCCGAGAGTTTGTAGAATGCCATGCTTGTGGCCTCGAAGGCCTTGCCGGTCGGCGGCGCGCCCATGAACGAGCCGTCATTCGTGCCGCTCATGCTGAAGCGGGCGGCGATCGTGTCGCCCTCGGCCACCGCTTCTTCCAACACCCACCGCACATCCGAAAAGGCGCTCCGGAGCATCGCCAGGAGTTGCAGATAGCCATCGGGACCCGACAACGGGGCCGCACCTGGCGCGTGGAAGATGGCGTCCGTAGAAACAAGCTCCGGCGCCAGGCTCGGGTCACCCGAATTTATGAAGTTGGTGAAGCGGTGGATGAATGCGTGGGCGGCGTCTGACGACATTTCGGACCTCTGCATGGGCGGCTCGCTCACCGTCGGCGGCGCACATGCCTGATAATCGAAAACCAACGTCCGAATAATGGTAGGGCTGGACAGACAGTAGAAACCTAGAGTTTCCAATGGATCGGTTCGTGGCGATGAGGGTGTTCATCCGGGCGGTGGAGCTCGGATCGTTCAGCGCCGCGGCGCAAGCGTTGCGGAGCTCTCCCCAGTTGGTGGGCAAACAGGTTGGCCAGTTGGAGGCCCACCTCGGGGTGCAGCTTCTGCATCGGACGACTCGTCGGCAGAGCCTGACGGATTTCGGACGGGTCTTCTACGACAGGGCCAAGATCATTCTGGCTGATGTCGAGGCGGCGGAAAGCTTGGCGGCCGAGGCCCTGGCGACGCCGACGGGCAGGCTTCGAGTCAATGCGCCGGTCAGCTTTGGCATGCATGCCCTCGCGCCGAGATTACCAGAGTTCCTCCGGGACCATCCGCAGGTGACCGTCGACCTGACGCTCAACAACCGCGCCATAGATCTGGTCGACGAGGGCTATGACGCGACCTTCCGCGTCGGCGCGTTGGCCGACAGCCGCCTCGTCGGGCGCGCCTTGGCGCCCTATCGGCTCGTCCTCTGCGCCGCGCCCGCCTATCTTGCTGGAGCGCCGCGGCTTCTGGCGCCTCACGACCTCCAGCAGCATGAATGCCTCGGCTTTGCCCATACGGAACTGCGGACCCATTGGACTTTCGACGGCCCGGGCGGACGCACCGTCGTGCCGGTGACCAGTCGCCTGATGGTCGATCATGGGGAGCCGCTGCTGCACGCGGCGCTCGCGGGCCTTGGCGTCTTGCTGCAGCCGGTCGAACTGCTGCAGCCGGCCTTGGAAGACGGCAGGCTGGTTGAAGTCTTGCCCGATTACACCGCGCCCGCTCGGCCCTTACACATCCTGTACGCACCCGACCGCCGCATGACGCCCAAGCTACGCAGCTTCATCGACTTCGCTGTTCTGGCGTTTGGCTGATCGCTCGGCGGCAGACTGTTCACAGTCCTACCGAGGATAAAAGCCGCCCTACCCCAGCGCCTTCCACCCAAACGCCAGCAACGGCCGCGCGTCGGCCACGAAGTCGGCGATGATCTCCGCCAGCCCCTCGCCGCCGATCTCGGCCCCCGTCAGCGGGCGGCGGACCAGCCAGCGAGTGCGCTTGAGCGCGGGCTCCAGCGGGCCGCCGGCCTGGTCTTCGAAGCCCTTGGGCATGCGCTTGGTCGGCTCGCCCGGATCCAGCGCCAAGTCCTTGGCGACCAGGGCCGTCTCGACCGCCGCCCAGCCCTTGGGGTCGGCGGCGATGGCTCGGCGGAAGGCGTCGATGTCCGGGCGTTCGGTCAGGTAGAAGCCGGCGGCCGCGAACGGGCCGTTGCCGAAATAGCCCGCCTCGGACGCCTGGGCCGACGGCAGGGTCGAGGGGGCCAGCGGGTCGATGGTCTCGGGGTCGAAGGCCGGCGCCGGCCCGCCCTCCGGCTCGATGTGCACATACACGAGGCCCGGCGACAGTTTCTGCCAAGTTCCATCAAGATTGGCCCTGGTGAGCGTGGCCGAGACGTGGGTCTTGTACGGCCGCTTGTCCTTGGAGAACCGCACGTCGCGGTGGATGCGGAACACGCTCTTCTTGGGATCGCCCGCCAGCGGCAGGTCGCGCGCCGCGAAGGCCGCGTTCAGGGCGTCGATCAGGGCGGCCAGGGTCGGCTTTAAGCGATCGTCATAAGCGGCCCGGTTGGCCGTGAACCAGTCGCGGTCGTTGTGGGCGGCCAGGCCCGTCAGGAAGGCCAGGTCGGCGGCCGCGAAGCCGGGGAAGGATGTGCGAGTCATGGCGCGAGGCTAGAGCAGAAGGCGGCCATCTGTCCCTGCTGACACCTCCTGTCAGCAACCGCGCCGAAGCGGAACCTATGGGGAACAAACAGTCTTGCGCGACGGCTCGGGAGGGTGGACGGTCCGCCCCGATCTTCACCCTGACCCAGGAGCCTTCCATGAGCATCCAAGACATCGCCGCCGACCTGACGGCCCTTTGCAAGGCCGGCAAGTTCGACGAGGCCGGCGAAAAATACTGGGCCGACGACGTGGTCAGCGTCGAGGCCATGCCTGGCGACATGGCTCGCGTGGCCGGCAAGGCCGCCGTGCGCGGCAAGGGCGAGTGGTGGGCCGCCAACAACGAGGTCCACGGCTTTACGATCACCGGTCCGTTCGTCAACGGCGACCAGTTCGTGGTCGGCTTCAAGATGGACGTGACGCCCAAGGCCACCGGCCAGCGCACCACCCTGGACGAGGTCGGCCTCTACACGATCCGCGACGGCAAGATCGTCGAGGAGCGGTTCTTCTACTGAATAAGTCCGAACGTTGAGCTGCGCCGAGATCGCAGCGCGATAGCTCGACATTCATAAGGTTCGAGGCAGACGAACAGGGAGAATCGTGAGATAGCTACGCTAAGTGGCTATTTCACAGATTTTTAAGATGTTGCCACAGGACGAATCACCTCACATTCGGGTTGGATATGACCCTCGAGAGGTAGCCAATTTCATACTTGATGAGGCAAGCCGGCTCCAAAAGCCGATTACGAATCTCGTCCTCAACAAACTCATCTACTTCTGCCATGGCTGGCACCTTGCACTTCTAGGAACCCCCTTACAGAGGGAAACCTTCGAGGCATGGCAATATGGCCCCGTCTTGAGATCGGTTTACTCGGAATTTAGAGACAGCAGAACTCATCCAGTTCAACACAAGGCCAAAACCTTAGATCTGTCGACCGGACAGATGGTTGATATAGAACCTAAAATAGACATAGAAACAGCCACATTTCTTAGAGAAATTCTCAAAAGCTATATTTTCCTTACACCTTGGCAATTAGTGGAAATAACCCACGTTCCGAATGGTCCTTGGGATTTAGCACTTAGAAGAAACAGTGATAGTAAGCGTGGAGCGAGACTTAACAATTCGGATATAGCTAGCTTTTTTGCGACATATAGAGGCAAAGAGAGACAATGACGAAATTTCGGCTTCAAAAAGCCCCGTCAGCTCAGAATGCAGTGGCTCTAATCGCAGAAACGCTCGAGCAAACCGTAGATAATATACTGAGTTTTCGGGATGGGGGCACACCCCCCTCTTATGAACCCACCCGAGCACTGGCCCCCACGCTTATGGAAGAAGGGAACCTGGCTTGGTGCCTAGCCCAATGCGACCCAATAAAGTGGGATTTGCAGAAGACCATCAACAAAGAGTTGCTGCACTCCCTCTCCGGATATCGCAACCTTATCGAAGCAAAATGGTATAGGCGCCCGGCAAAAGTTCAGTATGAAGGCCACGGCCTATCCGTGCCGCTACAGCCTTTGGGTGTATGGTCTGACGGCAAGCAGCTATTCGTGGACTGGCTGCAACCGTGGAAACACAAGGGTATGACTCCACGGCAGCTAGATATACTTTACACCCTCCACCGACATCGTTTTCTGATCGGTAGCTACTTTGATGCGGAATTCAGGTGCGTGGAGTTCCAAGTCCCTGAAAATGAAGATTCAAGAAAGCTAAATTTGGAATTTGGAACGTTCTCCGAGCTTTCCGATGACGAGCTAGGCCAAGAACTGAAAAAACTGTTGGCGGCGATCGAAGTGGCATCAAAAGTGCCTCGCAAACCGAAAGTTCGCAAAGCAGACGAAGATCAACCTGATCTCCCGTTCTCCCCCTAGGGACGGCGTTGGCTTGATCCCTACAGCTCCAGGAACGCCTCGAACCCGCCGAAGATCATCCGCTTGGCGTCGAACGGCATGTTGGCCATGTCGGCCTTCAGGCGTTCGTCGGCCATGACCTTGGCCACGATCTCGTCGCGCGAGGCCTTGTCCTTGTAGGTGATCCACGAGAACACCACGATCTCGTCGTCGGTCGCTTGGACCGCACGCGGGAACGAGGTCAGCTCGCCATAGGGCACGTCGTCGCCGAAACATTCGACGTAGGACAGCGCGCCGAACTCCATCCAGACCTCGCCGCCCAGCTGGGCCATCTTCTTGTAGGCCTCGATATTGGCCTTGGGCACCGCGAGCACGAAACCGTCGACATAGGACATGGCGTCCTCCCTTGTTGCATCAGGTCCCCTAGGACGACTGAACGCCGACAAGGCCGACAAAGGCATCGCTTTTTTCGGGGCGGACGGCGAGATCCGGCCGGATCAGTGGCCCAGCGCGGCGACGACGGCCTTCTGGTGCGCCGGATCCAGGTGCTTGGACACCGCCTTGATGATGTCGGCCGAAACCTTGGCCACGGCCCGCGCGTCAGGCGCAGGATCGCCGCCGTGGATCGCCAGCCAGAGCTCGATGATCCACTGGGGATCGTTCCTGTGGGTGGCGGTGATCTGCCGAGGTTGAAGAGCCACGATACGTCCTCCCGGTCGCCGCGCCTTTGGCGCCTGAACCTATGAGTGTATACACGATCCCCGCAACCAATGATCACCACTCCGTGATGATTGCAGGGCGCGCCGACGACGCGCCCTGCTCCGCCCTACTCCGTCTTCAGGTAGATTTCCGACCCCTGCTCGCGGAACTTGTCGCTCATCTCGGCCATGCCCTGTTCGATGGAGTTCGGGGCCATGCCGGCCGCGAACTCGCGGACTTCCTGGCTGATCTTCATCGAGCAGAACTTGGGGCCGCACATCGAGCAGAAGTGGGCGGTCTTGTGCGCCTCCTTGGGCAGGGTCTCGTCGTGGAAGGCCCGGGCGGTCTCGGGGTCGAGGCCGAGGTTGAACTGGTCCTCCCAGCGGAACTCGAACCGCGCCCGGCTGATGGCGTCGTCCCACATGGCCGCGCCGGGGTGACCCTTGGCCAGGTCGGCGGCGTGGGCGGCCAGCTTGTAGGTGATGACGCCGGTCTTGACGTCGTCGCGGTCGGGCAGGCCCAGGTGCTCCTTGGGCGTGACGTAGCAGAGCATGGCCGTGCCGAACCAGCCGATCATCGCCGCCCCGATCGCGCTGGTGATGTGGTCGTAGCCAGGGGCGATGTCGGTGGTCAACGGGCCCAAGGTGTAGAAGGGGGCCTCGTGGCAGTGCTTGAGCTGCTCGTCCATGTTGGCCTTGATCTTGTGCATGGCCACGTGGCCCGGCCCCTCGATCATCACCTGCACGCCGTGCTTCCAGGCCACCTTGGTCAGCTCGCCCAGGGTGCGCAGCTCGGCGAACTGGGCCTCGTCATTGGCGTCGGCGGTCGAGCCCGGGCGCAGGCCGTCCCCCAGCGAGAACGACACGTCATAGGCGCGCATGATCTCGCAGATCTCTTCGAAGCGCTCGTAGAGGAAGTTCTCCTTGTGGTGGGCCAGGCACCACTTGGCCATGATCGAGCCGCCGCGCGAGACGATGCCGGTGACACGTTTTGCCGTAAGAGGAATGAACGGGAGACGGACGCCGGCGTGGATAGTGAAGTAGTCCACCCCCTGCTCGGCCTGCTCGATCAGGGTGTCGCGGAACACCTCCCAGTTCAGGTCCTCGGCCACGCCGTTGACCTTCTCCAGCGCCTGGTAGATCGGCACCGTGCCGATCGGCACCGGGCTGTTGCGGATGATCCAGTCGCGGATGTTGTGGATGTTGCGGCCGGTCGACAGGTCCATGACCGTGTCGGCGCCCCAGCGCGTGGCCCAGACCAGCTTGTCGACCTCGTCGGCCACGGTGGAGAGCACCGCGGAGTTGCCGATGTTGGCGTTGATCTTGACCAGGAAGTTGCGGCCGATCGCCATCGGCTCGAGCTCGCCGTGGTTGATGTTGGCCGGAATGATGGCCCGGCCGCGGGCCACTTCCTGACGCACGAACTCGGGGGTCACGAAGTCGGGGATGCTCGCGCCGAAGTCCTCGCCGTCGCGCACGCACGGGGCGTTCTGCTCGCGGCGCAGGTTCTCGCGGATGGCGACATATTCCATCTCGGCGGTGATGATCCCGGCGCGGGCGTATTCCAGCTGGGTGACCAGCTTGCCCTGCGCGCCCTTGAAGATCGGCCGCTTGGCGGTGAACTGCGGGGCCAGGTGCTTGCCCTGGGCGAAGCCGTTGTCCTCGGGCTTGACCTCGCGGGGATTGGCCACGACCTCGACGTCGCCCCGGGCCACGACCCAGGGCTCGCGCACCCGCTGCAGGCCCTGCTCGATGTCGATCTTGGCGTGCGGGTCGGTATAGGGACCGGACGGGTCGTAGATGGTGACCGGCGGCTCGTTGGCCGACGGGTGCACCGCGACCTCGCGGAACGGCACCCGGATGTCGGGGAACAGCGCGCCAGCCTGGTAGACCTTGCGCGAGCCGGGGCGCTCCCCCGTGGGGATGGCGCCAATGGCGTCTTTGATCGGCAGTTGAACGTTCATTTCGGGCGCTCCTCAAGCGGCAAGGAGACCCGGACGTGTCGCGCTAAGTCGGTCTACGGACGGGCTTTTCGAAGTCCCGGCCGCGTTCCCTCCCTTCGCCGGCATGACCCGGATCAGGTTCGACGGGTCAGGGCGGGCGCCCAATCTCAGCCGCGCGAAGCGGCCCCCCGGTGAACGGGGGGACACTAGGCCGACTGACGCACGGGTCAAGGGCGGCCGTGAAACCGGCGTTGACGGAGGTCCGAGCTTCACCATGCGCTGTTCCGCCGCACCGTTTTCACGGCCTCGCTAACAGCGCGTTGACCGCGATCGGCGAAGCTGGACGGCCAGAAATGCGAAGGGACGCGAAAGATGGCAGAGCCGAGGCCGCACGACCTCGGACCGGACGCGGGAGCGCAAGCGGCTCCGGCCAAGCCGCGCCTGGAGTCCACGCCGAACAGCTTCCGCCGCGCCCAGGACAGGATCAGCCAGGCCGCCGCCGAGCTGGCCCTGGCCGAACAGAACCGGCGGTTCGACGCCGCGCTCAGCAACATGCCCCACGGCCTATGCATGTTCGACGACGAGACCCGGCTGATCCTGTGCAACGCCGCCTATCGGCGACTGTACGCCCTGCCCGAGCGTCTGACCCGGCCGGGCACCCCGTTGCAGGACATCCTAAACCACCGCATCGCCACCGGCTCGGCCCCCGTTGACTGGGTGGAGTATCGCGAAATTCCCATCGAGTCGGCGCTGCGGGGCGGCGACCTGATCAACCGTCACGTCCAGCTCGAGGACGGCCGGACCATTCAGATCACCCACAATCCGATCCCCGGCGGCGGCTATGTCGCCAGCCACGAGGACGTCACCGAGATCCTGGCCGCCGCCGCCGATCGGCACCTGGCCCGCCACGACCCGCTGACCGGCCTGCCCAACCGCGTCCTGCTGCATGAGCGCCTGGACCGGGCGCTGGCCCGCTCCAGGCCGACGAACCGCCTGTCGGTGCTCTGTGTCGACCTGGATCATTTCAAGGCGGTCAACGACACCTTGGGCCACCCGGTCGGCGACGACCTGCTGCGGGCCGTGGCCGGGCGGCTCTCGGCCTGCGTCCGCGAGAACGACACCGTGGCGCGCCTGGGCGGCGACGAATTCGTGGTCCTGCTGCCCGACGGACAGGGGCGCAGGCAGGTCGAGACCCTGGCCCGGCGGCTGATCGAAACGGTCAGCACGGTCTTCGAGATTCACGGCCACCGCATCACGATCGGCGCCAGCATCGGCGTGGCCATCGCGCCGGGCGACGGCGACCACGCCGAACCCTTGCTGGCCAACGCCGACCTTGCCCTCTATCGCGCCAAGGCTGAGGGACGCGGGACAGCCTGCTTCTTCGAGCCCGGGATGGACGCCCTGGCCGAGGCGCGTCGCAAGTTTGAGCAGGATCTTGGCGACGCGGCCCAGGCCGAACGGTTCGAACTGCACTACCAGCCCGAGGTCGACACGCGGACCGGAGCGATCGTCGGGTTCGAGGCCCTGCTGCGCTGGAACCGCCCCGGCCACGGCATGGTCGCGGCCGCCGATTTCATCGCCCTGGCCGAGGAAACCGGCCTGATCGCCCATGTGGACGACTGGGTGATCGGACGGGCCTGCGCCGACGCGGCCGGCTGGCCGAAACCCGTCCGGGTGGCGGTCAACCTGTCGCCGACGGCGTTCCGGAGCCGAACCCTGGTCGGGGCCGTGGCCCGCGCCCTGGCGGACTCGGGCCTGGCCCCGGCCCGCCTGGAGCTGGAGATCGGCGAGGCGGTGCTGCGCGGCGACGGCGCGCGCGCCCTGGCGATCCTGCATCAGCTACGCGGGCTGGGCGTGCGCATCGCCCTGGACGATTTCGGGACCGGCCATTCCTCGCTCGACTGCCTGCGGCTGTTCTCGTTCGACAAGGTCAAGATCGATCCGTCGTTCATCGCCGGCCTGTCCGAACCTGGCCCCTGCGCCGCCATCGTCAGGGCGGTGACCCGCCTGGGCGCGGCCCTCGGGTTCGTCACCACGGCCGAAGGCGTCGAGACCGCCGACCAGCTGGCCCAGCTGCGCGAGCAGGGCTGCGACACGGCGCAAGGTTATCTGCTGGGCCGCGCCGGACCGGCGGACGAGGTTCCGGCGCTGTTCGCGCAGCAGCGGAGGTGCGGCTAGCCGAGTCCAGGGCCCCATGGGGCCCGTTCAAGGATCGAGGCCGAGCCAGGCCGTTTCCAGTGGGACCAGCGCGGTCATCCGCGGGCGGTGAACCTGGCCGACAATCTCGGCGCGCGCCTGCCGGCCTGAGCCCTACAATGTCCGCGCGCCGAAGGTGTCGCAGGCGCCGGGATCCCCCGCGTCGTAGCCCTTGCCGAACCAGCGCATGCGTTGGGCCGAGGTGCCGTGGGTGAAGCTGTCGGGCATGACGCGGCCCTGGGCCTGCTCCTGGATGGCGTCGTCGCCGACCGCCGCCGCCGCGCCCAGGCCGTCCTCGATGTCGGCCCTGGAGATCTGGATGCCGCCGTTCGAGGCCTCCGGCGCGTGGCGGGCCCAGACGCCGGCATAGCAGTCGGCCTGCAGCTCCAGCCGCACCGAACCGCTCTGCGCCCCGCGCGCGCCCAGCCGGCGGGCTTCGTCGGCGGCGCCGGTCAGGCTCTGGATGTGGTGGCCGATCTCGTGGCTGATCACATAGGCGCGGGCGAACTCGCCCTTGGCGCCGAACCGGGTCTCCAGCTCGTTCCAGAAGCTGGTGTCGAGATAGACCTTTTTGTCGGCCGGGCAGTAGAACGGCCCCATCGCCGATTGGCCCGTGCCGCAGCCCGTGCCGGTCGCCTGGGTGTAGAGCACCACCGCCGCGGGCGGGCGATAGGTGACATCGTGCTTGGCCAGCAGCGGCCCCCAGACGTCGGTGTTGGACGTCTCGATCACGTCGATGAACTGGCCCTCGCGGTCGCTGACCTGGCCGCGCACGCCCTCCTGGGCGGCGGGCTGCTGCGCGCCGCCCACCACGCTCATCGTCTGCTCGGGGCTAATGCCGAAGACGAAATAGCCGACGGCCGCCAGCACCAGCGCGCCGATGCCGCCGCCGGCCACGCCCACCGGGCCCAGGCCTCGGCGATCCTCGATATTGCCTTCGCGGCGTCCCCCACCCCATTGCATGCGATCAGTCTCCTGGTGTTGCGAACGGCGTCAGGACGCCGGCTTGATGGCCCGCAGGCGGGCGTTGCCCGCCGCCAGGGCCTGGTCGGTCAGGCGGTCCATCCGCGCGATGTCGGCGGCCATGTCGTCAGCGGTGGGTCCGCGCGGCGGGGTGGGCGAAAGGGCTGGCCGCAGCATGGGCCGGGTCGGCGGCGTCGCCGTCTCGTTCAGCGCCCGCAGGGTCAATTGGGTGTCGTAGCGGCTCTGGGCCGCCGATCGCTCGCGCTGGGCGGCCAGGGCGTCCTGGCGGGCGATGTCCTGCTGCTGCAGCATTTCGTCCCGCTGGCGCAGGGCCCGCAGGTCGGTCTGGGCGAAGGCGGACGCGCCTGAGGCCACGACCAGGCCCGCCGCCACGCTCATCGCCAGGGTCTTCGCACCTAGGGGGGTCATGCCGTCGGCTCCGATTCAGGACCCTGGATATAACGCTTTCAATGCGTCGCGTTCAGGGCCGCCTGATCGTAGAACGCGCGAGGCCGCTTTTGGGAGCCTTTTCATTGTGGCGTCGCCTATGGCGCGGCGTCCCCCGCCCCGCTATCGGATGGAGCGGAAAATCGCGCCGCTGCGGAGGGATCGCACCATGTCCAAGGTTCTCGGCGTCCTCGGCGGCATGGGCCCCGCCGCCACCCTCGACTTCCTGGCCAAGCTGCAGGCCGCCACGCCGGTCGGGCGCGAGCGCGACCATCTGCGGGTGCTGGTCGACATCAATCCCAGGGTCGCCGACGGCGATGGCGGCTATGACGCGGCCGGGCCGGTGCTGGCGCAGATGGCCGTGGGCCTGCGTGACGCCGGGGCCCAGGTGCTGGCCATCGCCTGCAACACCGCCCACGCTCATGTGGACCCGGTGAAGGCCAGCGGCCTGCCCCTGATCGACCTGATCGAGACCGCCGGTCTGGCCGCGAAGGCGCAAGGCGCCGAACGCGTCGGCGTGCTGGGCACGGGCGGGGCCCTGGCCCTCTACCGCCGGACCTTCTCGCACCTGGGGATCGAGGCCGTGACCCTGGACGACCACGAACAGGTCGAGTTCATGGCCCTGCTCTATCGCCTCAAGCACGGGGACCTCGGTCCCGACAGCCGCCAGACCATGGCCGCCCTCGCCCACCGCCTGGTCGGCAAGGGCGCACAGGCGGTGGTGGCCGGCTGCACGGAGGTTCCGCTGGCGATGGACGCGGCCGACCTGGTCGTGCCGTTCATCGACGCGACGGAGGCCCTGGCACGGCGGTGCGTGGAGGTTTGCCTGGCCTCCGACTGATCCCCGGCCTCCGCGACCAGGCCGACCTACTCGGCCGCAACCACCGCGGGCCCGGCGAACGGCGTCACCACGGCCATCGCCCGCTCGACCCAGGCCGCCTTCTCCCCCACGGGCGCCACATAGTGGATCGCGGCCTCGGCGGCCTCGCGGCCCGCGCCGCGCAGGATCATCCAGGCGGCCAGATATTGCGACGCCAGGCAGCCGCCGGCGGTGGCGACATGGCCATGGGCGAAGAACGGCGCGTCGACGACGTTCACGCCCGCGTCCACGACCCAGGGCTTGGTGGTCAGGTCGGTGCAGGCCGGGACGCCGTCGACCAGACCGAGCCTGGCCAGGATCAGCGTGCCCGAGCATTGCGCCGCGATCAGCTGTCGGGCGGGGTCCAGGCGGATCTGGGCCAGCAGGTGCGGATCGGCGGCGATCTCCCGCGTGCGGACGCCGCTGCCGATGATCACCGCGTCGGCCTCGGCGGCGAAGCCGAGGGGCTTCTGCCGGCGCACGACGACGCCGTTCATCGAGGTCACCTCTTCGGTCGGCGCGGTGATATGCGCCTTCCAGCCGCGCGGCTTCATGCGGTTGAGGATCGCCGCGGCGATGAACGAATCCAGTTCGTTGAAACCATCGAAGGTGAGGACCGCGATCTGCATGGGCCTAGTTCCCGGGGGCGTTGCACCTCTCGGGTCTTAGGCCATCCCCGCGCCGTCGTCTTCGATTTACGCGGCGGTTTCGGTGAAGAAACCGCGCAGGGCGTCAGTCCGGCGCGACGCCGGCGGCCGCGCGAACGCGGTCAGCGTCCGCAGCAGCCGCCGTGACCGCCGGTCGAGCCGCCGCCATGGCCGCCATAACCGCCGCCGTGGCCGCCCCCGCCGTAATGCCCCCCGCCCGAGACCGTCACGCTGGTCGAGGAGCTGGCGCTGGAGCTGGCCCGGGCGCTGGATGCGGCGCCGGCGCCGGCCCAACCGCTGGAATAGCCGCCCGAATAGCCCGATCGACCATAGGACTGGCCGCCGAGCCAACCGCCGCCGGCCCCGTAGCGGGCGCTGGAATAGCCGTAATAGCCACCGCCGCCCACGCCGCCCAGCGACTGGGCGTAGCCGTCGCCGGCCATGTAGCTGCCCTGCGAGCTCCAGCCCTGGCCTTCCTCGCTATAGCGGCTCGATTCCGACTCGTAGCTCTCCTCGGAACGCTCGAAGCCGCCCTGGACTTGGTCGTAGGCGCCGCCCTGCTCGTAATAGCCACGGTCGCCTTCGCAGTCGCAGCCGCGGCGCTCGACCCGACGTTCCTGGTGCTCGACATAGACCGGCGTCCGGACGATCCGCTCCACCGGCACCTCGACCCGCTTCTCAATCACGCGGTCGACATAGACCGGACGGTCGACCGGCACTTCCACGCGCTTTTCGATGATGCGATCGACGGGACGGTCGACATAGACGGGGCGGTCGACCGGGATCTCGACCCGCTTCTCGATCACGCGGTCCACCGGCCGATCGACATAGACCGGACGATCCACCGGGATCTCGACCCGCTTTTCGATGACCCGATCGACGGGACGGTCGATATAGACGGGGCGGTCGACGGGCTTCTCGACGATCTTCACGACCGGGACCTCGACGCGCTTTTCAACGATGCGCTCGACGGGCACTTCCACCCGCTTCTCGACAATGCGGTCCACCGGGCGGTCGATATAGACCGGCCGGTCGACGGGCACCTCGGTGCGCTTTTCGATATAGACCGGCTGCTTGACGATCTTTTCGACGTAGACGGGGCGTTCGACGATCTTCACCCGGGTTCGGACCACGGGCTTCGGCTTGGCGACGGGGGCGACGCTGGCCGGATAACCGTCCGCCAGCGCGGTCGCCGCCGGCCCCATCGCGGCGAGCATCATCGTCGTCGCTCCGATCAGGAGCACTGCCTTCGGGTTCATTCCAAGCGCCTTTCCGACTACGCCGCCCAGCACCTCTCGACCGTTCTCCGCCGAACGATCGAAAAGCGTCCCATTCTGGGTCGCGGCGTAGGCTTGGCAGCAAGCGGCGGGCCATTCGCCTCTCCCCCGCTCCGGGGGACGTTCGCGAGCACGAGTCCGTGGAAAAGTCACAGTCCGAAGATGCGCCGGATCCATTTCGGCACACGCCTGGGTCGCGGCGCCGGTTCCACGACCTCCGGTTCGGGGCGCTCGACCCGGTCGTAGCGCGGCTCCGGCGGACCGTCGCGCGCCACCAGCCCGGCCTTCAGGCCGCCGGTCATCACGTCGCGCCAGATGCGGGCCGGCAGGTCGCCGCCGACCATGCGCTGCATCGGCGAATGGTCGTCGTTGCCGACCCAGACCCCGACCACCAGGTCGCCGGTGAAGCCGACGAACAGGGCGTCGCGATAGTCCTGGGTGGTGCCGGTCTTGCCATAGGCCTTTTGCCCCAGGCGCGCCGCGCGGCCGGTGCCCTCCTCGACCACCGCGCCCAGCAGGTCGTAGAGCGCGGCCCGCTCTGCGGTGTCCATATCCGCTGCGGCGATCGGCGTCGTGCGCGGGCGACCGTAGGGCCGGACCGGCATTTTGCCCGAGGCCACGGCGGCGTAGGCGGCCGTGAGCTCCAGCAGGCTGGTCTCGGCCGTGCCCAGGGCCAGGGTGGCGTCGTCCTCGCGCAGCGGCGAGACGATCCCCAGATCCCGCGCCGCCCGGACCACCTCGGACCCGCCGGCCTGCTGGTACACCCGCGCGGCGATGATGTTGTTGGACTGGGCGAAGGCGTCGCGGATCGTCAGGTCGCGCCCGCCTCCGCCCTCGTAGTTGCTGGGCGTCCATCCGCCGATCGTCACCGGATCGCCGATCACCAGGTTGTCGGGCGTGGCCCCGTCGCGCAGGGCGGCCAGGTAGACGAACAGCTTGAAGGCGCTGCCCGGTTGCCGGCGGGCCTGGACGGCGCGGTTGAACGGGGACTGGCGATAGTTCGCGCCGCCCAGCATGGCCACGACCCGGCCGTCCGGGCGCATGGCGACGACGGCCACCTGCCCGACCTTGGCCTTGGCGGCGCTCTTCATCTCCTTGGCCGCCGCCCGCTCGACGATCCGCTGCAGGCGGCTGTCCAGGGTGGTGGACACCCGGACCTCGCCATAGCCCGGCCCGTCGAAGGCCGACTTCACCTGCGGCGAGATCCAGTCGGCGAAATAGCCCCCCACCGGCAGGTCGGCCCGGGTGGCGGGCGCCACGACATGGCCGGCGGCCTGCGCCTGCTCGCGGCTGATGGCCTTGGTCTGCACCATGGCGTCCAGCACCAGCCGGGCTCGCGCCCCCGCCGCCTGGGGATGGTCGACCGGGTCCAGGTCGACTGGGGCCTTGACGATGCCCGCCAGCATCGCCGCCTCGCCGATCGACAGCTGCTCGGGCGGCTTGCCGAAATAATGCCGGGCCGCCGCGCCCAGGCCGTAGACCCCATCGCCGAAATAGATGCTGGACAGGTAGCGCGACAGGATCTCGTCCTTGGACAGCCGCAGCTCCAGCCACAGGGCGATCATCGCCTCCTGGCCCTTGCGGCGCAGGCTGCGCTCGGGGGTCAGGAAGGCGTTCTTGGCCAGTTGCTGGGTGATGGTGCTGCCGCCCTGGACGGTGCGGTGGGCCTTGGCGTTGACCAGCAGCGCCCGCGCCGCGCCCTGGAAGTCGATGCCGATGTGGCGGTAGAAGCGACGGTCCTCGATGGCCACGAAAGCGGCCGGCACGTGCCTGGGCAGCGCCGCGATGATCACCGGCGCCTCCTTGTAGGCCCCGCGACGCGCGAAAGGCTGGCCCTGGTCGTCCAGCAGGATCAGGGCGCGGCTGGGCAGGGGCTCCAGGGCGCGCGAGACCGGCAGGCTCGCGCCCAGCCAGACCAGCAGCACCGCCAGCGGCAGCAGCGCCCCGATCGCGGCCCCGAACCACAGTCGATGGCGCAAGACAAAGGCGCAAGCCGCCGTCCAGGCGGTCGCCAGCCCCGTCTTCGCCTGCCGTGGGATCATCAGCGACGCGCCTCCGCGACCTCAGCGCCGCTCAAGCTTGCACAACGGCCCAGCAGGATCGCGGTTCACGGTGTCGGGAAGTTGACCGCCCCCTTCAGGCCAGCGGCATGAAGGCGTCGACCTTGTCGAGGGCGGCCAGCGGGGCGTGGATGCGGCAGCGCAGGCCCTCCGGGCGATAGTCGACGTCCACGGCGCCGCCCAGTTCGTTGGGCAGGGCTAGTTCGACGATCCGCGAGCCGAACCCGCGGCGCTCGGGCGGCAGGACGGGCGGGCCGCCCTGTTCGGTCCAGGTGATGTCCAGTTGGCCGCCGCCCCCGACCGCCCAGCCGATGTCGACATGGCCGCCCGCCGAAGACAGGGCGCCGTATTTGAGCGCGTTGATCGCCAGTTCGTGAAAGGCCAGGGCCAGCACCACCGCCGGCTTGGGCGAGACCCTCAGGTCTTGTCCGCTGATGGTCAGTTGCGACGGATTGCTGCGATACGGGGTGACCGAACCGTCGATGATCTGGCGCAGGCTGGCGGCCGACCAGTTCTCGTCGGTCAGCACGTTGTGCGTAGCGGCGATGGCCATCAGCCGGCCCTCGAACGCGCCGCGCACGGCCAGGTCGACGCCGGCGTTGCGCAGCGACTGGCTGGCGATCGACTGGATGGTGGCCAGGGTGTTCTTGACCCGATGGTTCAGCTCGTTGACCAGCAGCTGCCGCTGGGCTTCGGACCGCATCTCGCCGGTGACGTCGCGCGAGGTGGCCAGGACGCGGATCACCCGGCCCTCGTCGAGGATCGGCGACACCGTGGTGTCCCACCAGCGGGGGTCGCCCTTGGCGGTGGGGCAGAGGGCGCGGAAGGCGGCGGCCTCGCCGGCCAGGGCCATCCGCAGGGCCTGCTCGACGGCGGCGCGGCTTTCGTCCGGCCACAGGTCCGGCCAGTAGCGGCTGCGGTTTCGGCCCGCGAAATCCTCGATCTCGAACAGCGCCTGGCCGCGGGCGTTCATGTATTCGACGAAGCCTTCGGGGCTGATCACCCGGATGCAGTCGCGGCTGGCTTCCACGATGCTGAGGAAGTAAGCCCCGGCGCCCTCCAGAACAGCCTTGTCCGATCCCTCGCCCGCCACCAAGGTCTCCTTGCTGGAGCCCATGTTCACCGAGCCGCGTAGCAATTCAAGCGATGCGTGTATCTGGGGGACGACTTTGCGAGGAAACGAGCGATCCACGCGCCCGATCAGCCGGGGTGTTCTTCGCGGCTGGCTTCCAGCATGCCGACCAGGGCGGCCGACAGCCGCGAGGTTTGGGCCATGCGGCGCAGCGCCTCACGGGCGTGCTCGCTGTCGGCAAGCTCGGCTTGGCGCTCAAGGTGCTCGGCTTCGTTCAGGTGGTCGTGTTGGCTGGGCATAGTGAGTATTTACGAGGGATGAACGCGTCGAACCATGTGACCGCTAGTCGCAGAACATTGTAATATAATATGTAAATCAATAGCCTAGCTGTGATCGGTCTCAAAACTGAAAACGGCCCCGGATCATTGCTGACCCGGGGCCGTCGTCCTGTTCCCCAACAGGACGGCGTCGCGCGCTACCAGAACCCGGCGCGGCGGCGTCGCCTCAAAAACCGATGACCCGTTCTCGCCGAACGACCGGCCTGACACAACGTGACGGCCTGTCGCACGAGCCTGACGCGGCGTCACATAACAAAGCTCGACCAAAAGGCGCTGGTCAAGTCATGACACCGGTATCATAACTGCGATCAACAACGCGCCGGCCAACGGCGACGGGGGTTTCGGCAAGGACCGACCGGGAGGACGACCAGGATCAAGGGGGACAAAGTCGCCCTCCTGTCCCTCTCCCAGCCAGCCTGCCGCGGCCTTGCGTCGCGGGTCGCTCGACGCGAAGGTCCCCTGGGAGAGTACCGTCCATGCCGCTGAGCCCCCTCACCCGCCGCCGCCTGCTGGCGACGACCACCGCCACCTTCGCCGCCGCCGCGGCCATGGCCCCGCTGAAGGCCCTGGCCCAGGGCCTCGCACCGTTCAGGGACCAGGTCCTGGCGACGATGAAGAAGGCCACCACCTTCATGGCCGAAAAGGCCGCCTATGAGGGCGGCTATGTCTGGAGCTACCTGCCCGACTTCTCGCGGCGGTTCGGCGAGATGGAGGCCTTTCCGACCATGATCTGGGTCCAGCCGCCCGGCACGGCGACCATGGGCCACCTGTTCCTCGACGCCTACCACGCCACCGGCGACGAGTATTATTACGAGGCGGCCAAGAAGGCGGCTAAGGCGCTGATCAAGATCCAGCACCCCGCCGGCGGCTGGAACTACATGGGCGACCTGGCCGGGCCGGAGTCGCTGAAGAAGTGGTACGACACCATCGGCAAGAACGGCTGGCGGCTGGAGGAATTCCAGCACTACTACGGCAACGCCACGTTCGACGACGAGGGCACCGCCGAAAGCTGCCAGCTGATGCTGCGCATCTATCTGGAAAAGAAGGACAAGGCCTTCAGGCCGGCGCTGGACAAGGCCATCCAGTTCGTCCTCGACGCCCAGTACCCGAACGGCGGCTGGCCGCAGCGCTTCCCGCTGATGAGCGGCTTCGAGAACAAGGGCCACCCCGACTACACCGGCTACATCACCTTCAACGACGGCGTGGTCGACGAGAACATCAAGTTCCTGATCATGGTCTGGCAGACCCTGGGCGACAAGCGCGTGCTGGACCCGATCAAGCGGGCCATGGACATCTACATCGCCGCCCACCAGCCGATGCCGCAACCCGGCTGGGGCCTGCAGCATACGGTGGCCGACCTCAAGCCGGCCGGGGCGCGCACCTACGAACCCAAGGCCTTCGCCAGCCACACTACGGCCGGCAACCTCGAAAACCTGATGGACTATTATCAGCTGACGGGCGACCCGAAGTACCTGGACCGCATCCCCGAGACCATCGACTGGCTGGCCGGCCTGAAGCTCGACGACAAGATCGCCCCGGGCAAGCCGCGCTATCCCACCTTCATCGAGATCGGCACGAACGAGCCGCTCTACGTGCACCGTCGCGGCTCCAACGTGTTCAACGGCGAGTACTTCGTCGACAAGCACTGGGAGAACACGATCGTCCACTATTCGTCGTTCCGCTCGGTCAATATCGACAAGCTGCGCAAGCGCTACGAGACGCTGAAGGCCACGCCGCCCGAGGTGGCCAGCAAGGACTCGCCGCTGAAGGTCAAGGGCGGCAGCCAGGCCCTGCCGCGCTACTTCACCACCAAGGACATCTCGGTGTCCGACCTCAATGTCGGGGCCCTGAAGGCCGCCGACGGCAAGACCTCGGAGGCGCAGGTCGCCCAGCTGATGTCCGAGCTGAACGCCGAGGGCTGGTGGCCCACGCCGATGAAGGCGGTCAGCAACCCCTATATCGGCGACGGCTCGACCACCGTGACCCCGGGCGAGTTCTCGCAGACCCGCGTGGGCGATCCCACCGACACCTCGCCCTACCTCGCCGACGTACCCAAGCCGGGCATCTCGACCGGCGCCTATATCGAAAACATGGCGGCCCTGATCCGCTACGTGACGGCTTAGGACCGGGACGGTCCTGGGGACACGCGCCTGCGCGTGTCCCCGCCCGCTATCCCAAAGCCTAACTCCGCGCCACCTTGATCGCCTTCTCCAGCTCTGTCCGCCGCGCCTCGAAGCCTTCCATCGCCGCCGCCTCCTCCGCGTCCAGCGCCGAGCGCCGCTCGGCGAAGGCCAGTTCCGAGGCCTCGGCCTCGTCCTCGACGGCCTCCAGGTCCGCCTTCAGGGCGGCCAGCTTCTCGGCCCGCGCCGTTTCGGCCTTGGACGGCTTGCGCCGCGCCTTGGCGGGCAAGGCCTTCAACGCCGCGCCCAGGCCGCCGGCCGGGGTGGTGACGACGGTCTCCGGCGCATCGAGCGCGGCGTCGCGGGCTCGCCCCTCGACGATCTCGCGCGCCGTGCCGTCCTTGAACAGGTCGCGGCCGACGTCCCACGCCTCCAGCGCCTTGGCGCGCGAGGACGCCGCCACCGTGTAGTCGTGGAGGCCGTCGGACCAGCAGAACACTTTCAGCTTGCGCGCCATGGGCTTCGAACGATCGATTGCTCAGCTTGTTCCGAAGGTTGGCCCTTGGAACCTCGCGTCCCACCGACGGATTTTCCTCCCACAGCAGATGGAGGACGACATGCCCCAAGGCGACAAGTCCAAGTACACCGACAAGCAGGAGCGCAAGGCCGACCATATCGCCGAGGGCTACGAAAAGCGCGGCGTCTCCGACAAGGAGGCCGAGCGGCGGGCCTGGGCGACGGTCAACAAGGACGACGGCGGCGGCAAGCAGCCCGGCGGCTCGGGCCGCGGCAAGGACACCGGCCATCCGGCGGCCCACAAGGGCGGCGAGAAGGGCGGGAAGGCGGCGGCTTCCCGCACGGCGGCCGAACGCTCGGCCTCGGCCAAGAAGGCGGCCGCGACCCGCAAGCGCAACGCCGAACACCACACCCGTCACTAGGAGCCGTCATGGGCGAGAAGAACAACACCAAGGGCCGCGAAGCCAATGACGCCCCGCCGCTGGGCGAGATCCCAGACAAGGACACGGCCGAGACCGGCCGGAAGGAACGGCGCACGGCCGGGCCGGACGGCGGCGATTCCCGCGAGGTCGGCAATACGTTCAAGAATAGCCCAGGCGGCCGGGTCTAGGGTCTGTGGACCGTCAGACGTTTAGCGTCGCCGCCCTCGTCCTTCGACAGGCTCAGGATGAGGGCTACTGGCGAGGCGGTTGAGTAGAATTCCTCATCCTGAGCTTGTCGAAGGACGAGGAATTCGGCCCAAAGATCGGCAATCGTGCACAGTCGCTAGGGCCTCACCGCCCTTACGACTTGCTCAAGTCCATCCCCAGCGTCGGGCCGATCCCTTCCGGATGCTCGCCGAACGGGTTGCTCGACCGCCGCCTGGCCGCCGCCTCGAGCTTGCGGCGTAGGTCGTCGTCCAGGGCCAGCTCGGGCTTGGGCACGGGATCATCCTCGTCCACCGGATCGTCGATGATCGAGGCCGCCAGAACCTGGCGCAGCCGGGCTCCGAAGCGGGCGTCCTCCGGCGTGCCCGGCGCGGGCGGATTGGCGAGGAATTCCATGACCTCCTCAAGGGCGGTGTCGTTGTCGACGCGATCGGTCATGGGATTTCTCCAAGCCAAGTTTCACTCGCAGTGGAACGGCCACGCCCCCATGGCGGTTGCGGAACCCCGCCGACCGGTCCTAGACAGGCCCGCTCACCTTTCTGGACGCTGCGATCATGGCCTGGACCCGCCTCTATGACGAAGCCGAGCCCCAGCGCGTCAATCGCTGGCTGGCCCAGAACGGCGTCTGCTCGCGCCGGGAGGCCGAGGCCCTGATCAGCCAGGGCCTGGTGTCGATCGACGGCCAGAGGGTCGACGACGTCGGCCGCAAGATCGAACCCGGCCAGACCCTGGTGCTGTCCGACCGCGCCCAGGCCCAGCTGGAGGGCGCTCTGACGGTGATGATCCACAAGCCGGTCGGGATCGTCTCGTCGCAACCCGATCCAGGCCAGGTTCCGGCCGTGCGCCTGCTGACCCGCGAAGCCCTGGTCGGCGCCAGCCCGGTCATCCCCGACTTCGACAACAGGCTGGCCCCGGTCGGGCGGCTGGACATGGATTCGCGCGGCCTGCTGATCCTCTCGGAGGACGGGGTGGTGGCCAAGGCGGTGATCGGGCCGGCCTCGGAGCTGGAGAAGGAATACCTGGTCTGGGTCGACGGCTGGATCACCGACGACAAGCTGGCCCTGCTGCGCCATGGCCTGGAACTGGACGAGCGCCAGCTGCGGCCCGCCCAGGTCGAGGTCGTCGGCCGCCAGCAGCTGCGGTTCGTCCTCAAGGAAGGCCGCAACCGCCAGATCCGGCGGATGTGCGAACTGGTCGAGCTGACCGTCGTCGATCTGCTGCGGGTCCGGATCGGCGACCTTGTGCTGGGCGACCTTCCGGAGGGCCGCTGGCGCCCGCTGACCGTCGCCGAACGGTCCAGCCTGATCGGCCTCGCGCCTCGATAACCGGCCGTTGACCGCGCCCCCGGCCGGGGGCAGGGTCGCAATACCTCTTGGGAGATCGGGCCGGGAGGCTTAAGTCCCTCACCTGTCGCTTCGGCCCATCGCCTTCAGTCCACGACCATGATCGCCATCACGCCCGCCGTTCCACGTCCTGTTCGCAAGAAGAACCGCAACCGCCATCGCAAACCGGTGCGCGTGCTGCGGACCGTTCTGCCCGCCGTCGCCATCGGCATGACGGTCGCGATCGTCGGTCAGGGCGTGATCCGCGCCATGGAGGTCAAGTCCGCCCCGCCCGCCGCCGTCGCGCCCCTGCGCATGGATAATCCGCGCTTCACCGGCACCCTGAAGGACGGCCGGGCCTTCCTGATCACCGCGACCTCGGCGACGCGCGACCTGAACAACACCGACCAGGTGTTCCTGAAGAACCCGCAACTGACCCGCGGCTATGGTTCGGATCGCCCGACCCACGTGGTCTCCAAGGACGGGGCCTACCAGGAGGAAAAGGGCTCGCTGCTGCTGACCGGCGACGTCAAGATCGACAACGGCCAGGGCTACCAGTTCGCTTCGCAGAAGGCCCTGGTCGACACCCGCACCGGCGACCTGGTGGGCGGGGCCGCGGTCGAGGGCGCGGGCCCGAACAACCGCGCCATCCGCGCCGACAGCTATTCGGTCAGCGACAAGGGCGACCGGGTGCTGTTCAAGGGCCGGGTGCGCACGCGCCTCACGCCGCAACAGTGATCACCTCCGCCTCGAAGGGCCGTGGAGAGCGGCCCAGCGTCTGTTTCCTCTACATCGCCCAGACCCACCAGATCCTCCACAGCCTGCCGATCGCCATCGCCCTGGCCAGGGGCTGGCCCGACATCGACGTGCACATCGCCACGACTACCCAGGAGCACCTGGACTATGTGCGCGCGCTGCTGGAGACCTTGAAGGTTCCGCCGATCCCCTCGCGCCTGCTGCCGCCCGCCTGGCTGCGGGATCTGCGGCTGAAGGGCGCGGCCACGCCGCCCAAGGCCCTGATGCTGGCGGCCAACGCCCGTCGCCTGGGCCGCTACGACGCCGTGGTCACCCCCGAACGCACCACGGCCCTGCTGCGCAAGTTGGGCGTGCGGGACACCAGGCTGGTCTACACCCAGCACGGCGCGGGCGACCGCGGCGGACCGTTCGAGCCGCGCCTCAAGCAGTTCGACCTGGTGATGGCGGCCGGCCCCAAGCAGCGCGACCGCATGCTCGCCGAGGGCTGGGTCACGCCAGAGACCTGCGCCATGGTCGGCTATCCCAAGTTCGACATCATCGACGCCCTGCCGTCCTCGCCGCTGCCGACCTTTCCGCAGGCCAAGCCGGTGGTGCTGTACAACCCGCATTTCCACCCGACCCTGGGCTCCTGGCCACGCTGGGGACGCGAGGTTCTCGAGCAATTCGCGGCGGACGAGCGTTACAATCTGATCTTCGCGCCCCATATCCGGCTCTTCGAAGGCGCGGACGCCAGGACGATCGAGGCCTTGGGGCCGTTCGTCGACCACCCGCGCATCCATCTCGACCTGGGCGGGCCGGCGGCGATCGACATGACCTACACCCGCGCGGCCGACATCTATCTGGGCGACGTCTCCAGCCAGGTCTACGAGTTCCTGCGCACGCCCAAGCCGTGCCTGTTCCTCAACGCCAGCGGCGCGGCCTGGCGCGGCGACGAGAGCTTCCATCACTGGCGCTACGGCCCTGTGCTCGACCGCGCGGAGGGCGTCGTCGACGCCGTCGCCTCCGCCCAGCGGGGGCACGGCGACTATGTCGAGGCCCAGCAGAAGGGCTTCGCCGAAAGCTTCGACCTGCGGGAAACGCCCTCCTCGGTCCGCGCCGCCCAGGCGATCGTCGAGCGCCTGTCTTCGAGATCTCGACGCCTCCGATGAGCAGCGAACCCAATGTTCTCAAACGGGTCCTGGCCAATGCCGGAACCCTGCTCGGCGGCCGTACGGTCAACGCCGTGGTCGGGCTGGCCTATATCGCCCTGACCGCGCGCGGCCTGGGCAAGGAGCTGATGGGCGTGATCGTGCTGATCAACGCCTTCGCCCAGTTCCTCGGCGAGGTCGCCAAGTTCCAGTCCTGGCAGACCCTGTTGCAGTACGGCGCCTCGGCCCTGCTGCAGGGCGACCGTCCGCGCTTCCAGCAGGTCCTGCGCTTCACCCTGCTGCTCGACAGCCTCGGCGCCGCCGTCGGGGTGACCCTGGGCGTGATCGGCGCCCTGCTGTTCGGCCACTTCCTGGGCTGGCCGGCGGCCCTGTCGCCGGCCGCCGCCTGCTACGCCCTGTCGATCGCGGTGATGGACTCGGCGACCTCGGTCGGCCTGCTGCGCCTGTTCGACCGCTTCCGGTTCCTGGCGGCCGAGCAGGCCGTCAGCTCGACCGTACGCCTGATTGGCTGCGCCCTGTGCTTTACGCTGCACGCCCCGATCGAGGCCTATCTGGCCGCCTGGGCCGCAGGCACGGTCACGGCCTTCGTCTATGTCAACAGCGTGGCCCTGTGGGATCTCAACCGCCGGCAGCTGCTGAAGGATTTCACCCTGCGCGGGCCGTTGTCCGAGGGGCTGCCCGGCGTCTGGCGCTTCGCCTGGGCCACCAATTTCAGCGGCACCATCGACACTGCCTTCAGCCAGGTGATCACCCTGGTGGTGGGCTCGGTCCTGGGCCCGGCCCAGGCGGCCATGTGGCGCGTGGGCCGCCAAGTGGCCGACGGCATGGCCAAGCCGGCCAAGCTGCTGGTCCCGGCGCTCTATCCGGAACTGGCCAAGATGCGCGCCACCGGCGGGGAGGACGCCATGCGCAGGCTGTCGCGCCAGATCGGCCTGATCGGCGGCGCGGTGGCCGGCGTGCTGCTGCTGGTCTCGATCCTGTTCGGCGACGACGTGCTGACCATCGTGATGGGCAAGCCGTTCGCCGCCGGGGCGGGCATCATGAACTGGCAGGTGGCCGCCGCGGCCATCGGCGTTCTGGCCATGCCGCTGGAGCCGATGCTGGTCTCGCTGGGCAAGGCCGGCCTGGCCCTGCGGGTGCGGGCCATGGTCTGCGCGGTCTACCTGGTCGCCCTGGTTCCGCTGATCCGCGCCGCGGGCCTGGACGGGGCCGGCGCGGCCCTGGTCGCGGTCGCCGCCGCCCTGGCGATCGGCATGTATCTGGCCCTGCGCCGCAGCCTGGCGGCCGAAACGGCCCGCCCCAAAGACGAACAAACTTGCGCCGAAGGTCAAAACGGCGCCAAAGGCCTCTCGCAATGATTACTCCGACGTCCTCCTCGCGAACGGTGAGATTCGCCGACTTCCCCACCCTGACGGCCGCGCTCGATTTCGCCGCGGCCGGCGAAACAGGGATCAACCTCTATTCGCTGCGCGGCGAGCTGGTCGAGGCCCTGCCCTACGCCCGGCTGCGCGAACAGGCGCTGGAGCTGGCCCCGCGCCTGTTGGCGACCGGCGCCAGGCCTGGATCCAGCGTCGGCCTGATCGCCGACACCGAGGCCGACTTCGTCCGCGCCTTCTTCGCCTGCCAGTACGCCGGCCTGGTCCCCGCGCCGCTGCCCCTGCCCGCGCCGCTAGGCGGCCGCGACGCCTATGTCGAGCAAATCGCCCGGATGCTGGACTCGGCCCACGCCAAGGTCCTGATCGGTCCCGCCGGCATGAAGGACTGGGTGGCCGAGGTCGCCGCCAAGGCCCCGCTGAACTTCGCCGGCGCGCTGGCCGACCTGCCCGACAGCAAGGGCGACGCCCTGCCGGACGTCGCTCCGGACAATACCTGCTACCTGCAGTTCTCGTCGGGCAGCACGCGCTTTCCGACCGGGGTGGTGGTCACCCACCGGGCCCTGATGGCCAACGCCGTGGCCATCACCCGCGACGGCCTGCAGGTGCGGCCGACCGACCGCGCCGTCTCGTGGCTGCCGCTGTACCACGACATGGGGCTGATCGGCTTCCTGCTGTCGCCCATGACCAGCCAGATGTCGGTCGACCTGCTGCCCACCGGCGCCTTCGTGCGCCGGCCGCTGCTGTGGCTGGACCTGATCACCAAGAACGGCGGCACCATCTCCTATAGCCCGACCTTCGGCTACGAGCTGTGCGCCCGCCGGGCCGAGGTGGCCTCGATCGAGCACCTGGACCTGTCCAAGTGGCGCAGCGCCGGCCTGGGCGGCGACATGATCCGCACCGGCCCCTTGCGCGCCTTCGCCGAGCGGTTCGCCAGCGTCGGCTTCTCGGACAAGGCCTTCGTGGCCAGCTACGGCATGGCCGAGGCGACCCTGGCCCTGTCGATGGCCCCGTTGGGCGGCGGCCTGAAGACCGAGCGGCTGGACGTCGAGCGCCTGGAGCAGCACGAGGCCGTCGTCACCGAGGACACCGAGCGCTCGCGGGAATTCGCCCGCAACGGTCCGGCGCTGCCGGGGCACCAGTTGGAAGTGCGCGACGAAAACGGCGCCGTGCTGCCCGAGCGCGGCGTGGGCCGCATCTTCGCCCGCGGCCCCAGCCTGATGCGAGACTATTTCGAGCAGCCGGAGGAGACCGCCCGCGTGCTGTCGGCCGACGGTTGGCTGGACACCGGCGACCTCGGCTACCTCGTCGACGGCGAGATCGTCATCACCGGCCGCGGCAAGGACCTGATCATCCTCAACGGCCGCAACATCTGGCCGCAGGACCTGGAATGGACCGCCGAGGCCGAGATCGACGGCCTGCGCAGCGGCGACGTGGCGGCCTTCTCGGTCCCCGGCGACGGTGAGGAAACCGTGGTGGTGCTGGTCCAGGCGCGCGGCGGCGACGCCGACACGCGCGCGGCCCTGGTCGAGAAGATCGCCGGGGTCCTGCGCCTGCGCCACCAGGTCGAGGCCCAGGTCCAACTGGTCGGCGCCCACGCCCTGCCCCAGACCTCGTCGGGCAAGCTCAGCCGCTCCAAGGCCAAGACCGCCTATCTGGCCGGCGCCTATGGCGAGCGTCCCTGACGTGATCGACGCCCGGGCCGGTCCGGTGGTCGCCGTCACCGGCGCCACGGGCTTCCTGGGCCGCCGTCTCGTCAGGGTCCTGGCCGAGCAAGGCTGGACCGTCCGGGTCCTGGCCCGGCGCGACATCACCGACCCGGCCTGGGCGGGCCTCGAACCGCAGCTGGTGATCGGCGACCTGGCCAACGCCGGCGCCCTGGCCACGCTCTGCGACGGCGCCCAGACCGTCGTCCACGTGGCGGGCCTGATCAAGGCGCGGGACCGCGCCGCCTTCGACCGGGCCAATGTCGAGGGCTCGCGGCGAGTCGCCCAGGCGGCCAGGACAGCCGGGGCGCGACTCATCCTGATCTCCAGCCTGGCCGCGCGCGAGCCGGAATTGTCCGACTACGCCGGCAGCAAGCGTGGCGGAGAAGACGCAGCTCGCGAGATTTTTGGCGGTGATCTGACCATCATTCGCCCGCCGGCCATCTACGGACCGGGCGATGTCGAGACCCTCAGACTGTTCAAAATGGCTTCGGAATCGGCGTTTTTACCGGTTTTGAGCCCAAAAACCCGCATGGCCTGGATCCATGTCGACGACGCCGCGGCGAAGATCGCGGCCCTGGTCAAAACGCCGCGCCCCGGGTTGCTCAGCTTGTCCGACAACCGTCCGGAGGGTTATGGCTGGGTCGAACTCATGCAGACCGCGTCCAAGGCGGTCGGCAGGTCGCCAAGGCTGGTGCGGGTCCCCTCGGGCGCGATCAAGGCTTTGGCGGTGCTGTCAAAATGGGCTTCATTCGTCACCGGGAAGGACACAATTCTCACCCCGGGCAAGGCTCGGGAGTTGCTTCACGCCGATTGGGGCCTATCTAGCAACGATCCGATTCCGGACTTTCCGCCGGTGAGTTACTCTCTCCAGGCGGGATTCGCGCAAAGCGTGCGCTGGTATCGTTCGGAAGGCTGGTTGAAGGATAAAAAGTCTCGGAAATAGTCGAATCCGGCGATTTTCGGTCGAGACGGCTGTTACAATTCGGTTATGTAGGACCTTGGTCGGGGATATCGTCGCGTCGATGGAAGCTGTTACGGATCTCACTTTACGTGAAATCGGCTTGGCTACGAGCAAGGTGCTCGGGCGCTCTGTCGATGTGACTAACGACACCCATATTGGCCGCGATCTGGCCGTCGATTCCTTGGCCTTGATGAACATCATCATGGAGCTCGAAGACACCTTCGACATCTCCATTCCTCTGGATCGCCTGGCTTCGGTGGAAACCGCCGGAGACTTGGCCTCCCTGATTAAAGACCTACGGAATAGGGCCTAAGCCATGGGGCTGTTCGACAAGCACCTCGCGTATCGCGACGCGTATAACGCGATCCGGCAAGCCGGCGCCGATCCCTTCAGCGTGCGCTTCGACGCCGTCGTCTCGCCCACCGAAGGCGTGATCAACGGCAAGCGGACGATCCTGCTAGGCACCAACAACTATCTGGGCCTGACCTTCGACGAGCAGGCGATCGCCTCGTCGGTCAAGGCGGTTCAGGAACGCGGCACGGGCACCACCGGCTCGCGCATCGCCAACGGCAGCTTCGAAGCGCACGTCGAGCTCGAGGAAGCCCTGGCCAAGTTCTACAAGCGCAAGCACGCCATGGTGTTCACCACCGGCTACCAGGCCAATCTGGGCGTGCTGTCGACGCTGGTCGGCCGCGGCGACCACCTGATCCTGGACGCCGACAGCCACGCCTCGATCTATGACGGCGCGCGCCTGGGCCACGCCGAGGTCATCCGCTTCCGCCACAACGATCCGGAAGACCTATACAAGCGCCTGCGCCGCATGAAGGACGTTCCGGGCGAGCGCCTGATCGTCGTCGAAGGCATCTATTCGATGATCGGCGACACCGCGCCGCTGAAGGAAATCGCCGCCGTGAAGCGCGAGCTGGGCGGCTACCTGCTGGTCGACGAAGCTCACTCGATGGGCGTGCTGGGCGAACATGGCCGCGGCCTGGCCGAGCTGGCAGGCGTCGAGGACGACGTCGACTTCGTGGTCGGCACCTTCTCCAAGAGCCTGGGCGCCATCGGCGGCTTCTGCGTCTCGGACATGGACGACTTCGACGTCATGCGCGTCACCTGCCGTCCGTACATGTTCACCGCCTCGCTGCCGCCGGCCGTGGTCTCCTCGACCGTGACCGCCCTGCGCCGCCTGGAAGAGCAGCCCGAGCTGCGCCACAAGCTGATGGCCAACGCCCGCCGCCTGTACGACGGCCTTTCGGCCATGGGCTTCATGACCGGCCCGACCTCCAGCCCGATCGTGGCCATCACCATGCCCGACACCGAGCGCGCGATCGGCATGTGGAACGCCCTGCTGCAGAACGGCGTCTATCTGAACCTGGCCCTGCCGCCGGCCACGCCGGACAGCCGCCCGCTGCTGCGCACCAGCGTCAGCGCCGCCCACAGCGAGCAGCAGATCGATCAGGTGCTGGCCGTGTTCGCCGAGATCGGCGTGGCCATGGGCCTGATCGAAGCCCCGCTGAAGCGCGTCTCGGCCTAGGTCGAACGTTCAAGCGCCTGAAACGCGAAAGGCCCGAGGGAAACCTCGGGCCTTTTCCTTTTTGGCGGGGACACGCCCTCGCGGCCTGTCCCCATCAGCATTCACGGAGCCTGGAAATGGGGACACGCCGCAAGGGCGTGTCCCCGTCCCTAAACGCTTTTCTTGACCCCATCCCGCGCCTCGCGCTGTCGCCATAGTCGCCACAGCACCCCCGGAGCCGCCAGCACCGGGTGACGTTCGCGCCAGGGCGTGAGGGCCACGGCCATGCCGGTGTGGCGCTCGATCTTCCAGGCGGCGTAGCGCGCCGCGCCGTCGAAGGTGAAGGCCGCCTTGACCAGGCGGGCGTAGTTCAGCGGCCGCCCCATCCGCCGGCGCAGGCGCCAGGCGGCCTGGATCCGCCGGCGTTCAGCCGGGTCCAGGGCAGGCCGGACCGAGTCGCCGGCCTCCAGGTCCAGCAGGCCGTCCTCCCGCCAGCAGGCGACCAGCAAGCGGTGGTAGCGGGCGACGTCGAAGGCCAGGATCGAGCGCTCGCGCCCGCCCTTCTCGACCCGGAATTCGGCCGCGTAGGTCTCCTGGAACAAGGCCGACCAGTAGGCCGCCGGCGGTCCTTCCGAGGGCCCCAGGGCCGCGGCGAAGCGGGCTGCGGTGCGGGCCGCGTCGGCCACGGCCTCGACCACCTGGCCAGCCACGGCCGGACTGGCGCTCCAGACCAGGCCGGCGGGCTGGACGAAGCGGGCCCAGATCGTGGTGTCGATCCCCCGCCCCCGTGTCGCCGCCTGGAACTGGGCCAGGGTCATGGTGGCCACCTTGGCCCGCAGCACCTGGCCGTCCAGCTCCAGCTCGTGATAGCTGACATCGGGCCACAGCAGCCGCGTGGCCAGGCCCCTCAGGCCCGGGCGCACGCCTTCGGTCAGGACGTAGAAGTCCAGCACCCCGTCCAAATCGCCGGTGCGCAGGATCGAGCCGTAGAACAGCACCGCCAGCGGCGCCTCGAACCGGTCCAGCAGCCGGGTCGCCAGGGCCACGGCCTGAGGCGGGGCGGGCGCCAGCAGTTCCTCGCCCACCAGGCTGGCGACAGCCCCGCTCATCCCGCCAGGAACCGCAGGGTCGGCCCCAGCACCACGGTCACCCCGCCCGCGCCGTCATAGACGTCGCCGTCGACCACCAGGGGCTGGTTCGTGGTGATCCGCAGCCGCGAGGCGTCGCCGCGCCGATAACCGCGCCGGCCCGACCAGGCCGACTCCTTGCCGGCCACCAGGGCCGGAAAGGCCCCCGGCAGGCCTCGGGGCGGGGCGTCGACGTCCAGGAACTTCAGCCCTTCGCGCGGCGGGCCGAACGGCTTGACCCCGAACGGCAGCCGCTTGAGCGTGGTGGCCAGGACCAGGAAGCGGTCGGCCGTGCGGGTCTCCTCGCCGTCGATCGCCAGGCACAGCGGCACGCCGGCCCGCCACTGGTCGCGCTTGCCGCCCATAACCGTACCGACCAGCGCGCCCAGCACGCTCATGGCCACGGCGATGCTGTGGAAGGCGCCGGTCTTGTGGACGGTCTGGGCCAGGCTGGTGGCGCGCACGAAGGCGCCCAGGCCGAACACGAAACCGCGCAGGCTGGGCCGCCCGTCGTCCCAGCGCACCTCCAGCGGCGCGCGGTGCTTGATCACCGCGGTCTCGGACCGGGCGGCGGCCAGGGCCTTGGCCAGGGTCCAGTCGCGCGGCACGCCCAGGTCGATGGCCAGGACGTTGGTCTTGCCCGACGGGATCAGGGCGATCAGCGGCATGGCCTCGCCGAAGATGGTGGCCGCGCGGCTGAGCACGTCGCGGATGGTGCCGTCGCCGCCGTCGATGACCAGCATCTTCACGCCGCACTGGGCGAAGGCCTGCAGGTCCTGTTCCAGCGCCTCGGGCGTGGCGGGCTCGACCAGCAGCACCGCGTCGGGCGTCTGGCCGGGCCCATCAGGCTCGGACCGCCCGATATTGGCGTGGCTCATCGGATTGCGGACGACGCCCACTCGCATCAGCGCGACAACCAGGAAACGACGGCCCCCTTCGGAGCCCCCAGGGCTTGCAGGATCTGCGCGGCGTGCACGACCAGGCAGATCGCCGTCCAGACCGCCACCGCCAGGAACCCGATGTCGGGACGGCCCGCCAGAACCGCAAGGGTCAGCAGGATCAGGTTGGGGTTGCGGCGGGCGGTGATCAGCCGGAAGAAGCTGTCGAACGGCCGCCAGGCGTGCATCTCGACCTTGAACAGGGCCAGGAAGATCCCCTCCTCCACCCGCTGCAGCACATAGCCGCCGACGATGATCGCCAGGGCCAGCGGGCCATGCGGCATGGTCAAGCCCACCGCGCCCACGCCGACATACCAGGCCCACCACCAGAACGGCGGATGGACCAGGTCGATGCCGTGGTCGAAGACGTTGCCCCACTTGGACGAGGTCAGGGTCACCCGCGCCAGCTTGCCGTCGACGGTGTCGAGGAAGGTCATGATCCAGGCGCAGACCAGGCCCCAGCCCCACTGGCCGGTCCAGAACAGCCAGAAGGCGGCCAGCACCAGCAGGAAGCCGATCAGGGTCACCTGGTTGGGGGTCATCTTCGCCAGGGCGCACCAGCGGGTGACGATCCGGGCGGGCGTGGGCCAGACGTACTTGGTCACCAGGTCGGTGACGCCCTTGTACGAGCCCTGGAACAGGCGCTTCTCGACCGCCACGCGGGTCTCGGGCGTCAGGCGCTCCAGCACCGGCGGCTCGCGCTTGCGCAGGGCGCTGTTGTAGGCCGAGCCCAGCTCCAGCGCCGTCAGGCGGGTGGCGGCCAGGGCGGTGACGTCCTCGCCGGTGTCCAGCCGCACAATCGCCTCGCGGGCTTGGGCGGCGGGGACGTTGACGGCCACCACTCGGCCGGTCTCGTCGACGAGGGCCACGCCGGGGCGTCCGGCCAGGGCCTTGATCAGCGACTCGTCGAACACCCAGCCGGCGTCGACCACGACGACGTCGCCGGCGATGAACACGGTCTCGGGCCCGGCCTCGACCAGGCCCACGCGGCGGTAGATTCGCGACAACCGCTCGGCGGAGCTCATGCCCCAGAGGCGGGTTTTAGCCTGGCCGACCGTGACGGCGGACGGGCCGGCGGCCTCATTTGGCTGATTTTCCGCGCTCACGATAGACAACCCCTTGAAACCTGGCGCGATTGATAAGCAGCTTCGGCCCCTTCCGCCAGAATCCGTGAACCAAACTTGTCGATATTCCGCCTCGCCCACCTCTCGGACCTCCACCTGCCGCCGCCCAAGGGCGCGTTCGGCTGGCGGGACCTGCTGTCCAAGCGGCTGCTGAGCCGGATCGCCTGGCGGCGCAAGCACCGGGAGCATCGGCCCGAGGTGCTGGAGGTCGTGATCGCCGACCTTAAAGCCCACGCCCCGGACCACATCGCCATCACCGGCGACCTGACGAACTACGCGTCCCAGGCCGAGTACGAGGCGGCCCGCGTCTGGCTGGAGGCCCTGGGCCCCGCCCGCGACATCACCGTCAGCCCCGGCAACCACGACGCCCTGGTCGGCGCTCGGGACGGCGACTCGTTCGCGGCCTGGACCCCGTGGCTGGGCGACGATGGCGAAGCCACCTTCCCCCAGGTGCGGCTGCGCGACGGCGTAGCGCTGTTCAACCTGTGTTCGGCGGTGCCGACCGCCCCCCATCTGGCCACCGGCCGCCTGGGCCAGGCGCAGCTGGAGCGGCTGGACGCCCTGCTGGGCGACCCGGCCTATGGCGACGCCTTCCGAGTGCTGCTGATCCACCACCCGCCGGTTCCGGGCGCGGTGGCCCGGCGCAAGTCGCTGGAGGACCAGGACGCCCTGCGCGCCCTGCTGGCGCGCCACGGCGCCGACCTGATCCTGCACGGCCACGCCCACGAAGCGACGGTGTCCACCGCGCCTGGACCGGACGGCGCGGCGATCCCCGTGCTGGGCGTGCCCTCCGCCTCGGCCCTGGGCGAACGCGGCCACCCGGCGGCGCGCTGGCACGGGGTCGAGATCGACCGCCAGGCGCAGGGTGGCATCGAGGTCAAGCTGGTGGCCCGCGGGTTGGATCCCGCCACCGGCCAGACGGGCGAACTGGGTCGCTACGTCCTGGTCCAGGCCGGCCGGCCCGCGATTCAGCGGACGTAGCGCATCTTCACGCGCAGGACCGTGTCGCCAGGCCGGACCGTGAACCGCGCAGCCTGGAACGTCGGCGCGCCGACCTTGCTGGGCGCGTCGTTGGAGAAGGCGAAACCCTCGACCGGCAGACCGACGGTATTGCGGTCGAAGTCCCGGTTGGCGTTGGCGTCGTGATAGACGGCCACGGCGTAGGCGTCCGGCTTGGGCAGGTAGAAGCAGGCCTCGGTCACCGGCGCGTCGGCCCTGGCGCGCACCCGCATCAGCTTGCCGTGCGGCGCCAGGAACCGCCGGGGATCGGACGGGTAGACGGTGACCGCCACCTCGCCCTGGCTGGACTTCAGGCGCGCCACCTGGACGATGAGCCGAACCCCCGTCGGGCGGCCCTCGCAGGTCCGGCCCGGGCTGGCGACGCCCGCGCCCGCGCCGCCGCCGGAATCGTCCGCCGACACCGGTCCGCTCACGAGGGCGAAAACGGCCAGAACCGAGGCGAACAACGCGGATCGTGCTTCCATGGAAATGACGGCGTCCCTATTGTAGGAGCAACGGCGGCGAACGCCCGGAGGCGAGGCCGACATGACCAATCCCACCGCTGAGAATTTCGGTTTCCCGCGCACCAAGGTCGCCGAAACCGACAGCTGGCTGATCCTGGTGCGTCCCAAGCAACCGACATTTGGGTCGCTGGTGCTGGTATGCAAGGAATCGGTCGAGGCCTTCTCCCAGCTGAGTCCGGCCGCCTTCGCCGACCTCAAGACGGCGACGCAGGGCGTCGAGCGGATGTTGGCCAAGGTGGTCGCGTACGAGAAGATCAACTACCTGATGCTGATGATGGTCGACAAGGACGTGCATTTCCACGTGATCCCGCGCTACGCGGGGACGCGCGAGCATGAAGGCCGGGTGTACAACGACGCCGGCTGGCCCGCCGTTCCCGCCCTGGGCTCGACGGTCGATCTGGACCTGGACGCCGCCGAGCGGCTGGCCGGGACGCTGGCCGAGGCGTGGTCGGCCGCGTGAAGAAGCCCATCCCCACGCCGCACGGCACCGCCCGCTTCCGGCTGATCGACGCCTATCTGCTGCGCATGCTGCTCTGGCCGATCGTCGGCTGCCTGGGCGTGACGGTGATCGCCCTTTTGCTCGAGAGGGTCCTGCGCCTGCTGGACGTGCTGTCGCAGAGCAGCGCCCGTTTCGGCTACGTGACCGAGCTGGCCGCCAACCTGGTGCCGCACTATCTGGGCCTGGCCCTGCCGGTGGCGTTCTTCGTGGCGCTGTTCATCGTCATCACCAAGCTCAGCGACGGCTCGGAGATCGACGCCCTGCTGGCCAGCGGTCAGTCCCTCACCCGCATCGCCGCCCCGTTCGTCTATGTCGGCCTGTTCCTGATGGTCTTCAGCCTGATCGTCTTCGGCTACATGCAGCCCTACAGCCGCTACGCCTATCGGGCGGTGATGCACGAGGCGATCAACGCCGGCTGGAACGGCAAGCTGAACGGCGGCTCCTTCATCGACCAGCCCAAGCTGCTGATGACCGCCGACGGCGCCGATCCGGCGGGCCAGCAGCTGACGCGGGTGTTCATCCGCCGGATGGACGCCGCCGGGCGGGAAGAGGTGATCACCGCCGCCACCGCCGACCTGCGCTCGGCCCCCGACGGCAAGAACGTCATCATGCTGCTGCGCCGGGGCCAGCGGATCGGCCTGGACGCCCGCGGCGAGTACCGCATCCTGGTGTTCGACCAGTTCACCACCAACGTCCCCCTGTCCGGCGCGGCGGCCCTGCTGCGCAGTCGCGGCGGCGACGAGCGCGAACTGACCCTGGGCGAGTTGGCCCGCCAGGCCGAGAGCCCCAACCCCATCGTGCCGCGCCCCACCCTGCTGGCCGAGCTGTACGGCCGCCTGGCCCGAGCCGCCTTCCTGCCCTTCCTGCCGTTGCTGGCCTTCCCGCTGGGCCTGGCCGCCAAGCGCGGCAACCGCACCCCCGGCCTGATCATCGCCGGCGTGCTGCTGCTGGCCTTCCAGCACAGCCTGCAGCTGGGCCAGAGCCTGGCCGAGTCGGGCAAGGCCATGCCGCTGGCGGCCATCGGCCTTCCGTGGCTGATCTTCACCAGCCTCAGCGTCTGGATGTTCGTCGGCAGCCGCAAGCGGCCCGGTCAGACCCCGGTCACCGACCTCATTCAGAGCTTCGGCGGCGGCATCAAGCGCTTCCGGCGGATGTTCCGGGACAAGTTCGAGCAGGCCGACGCATGAAGATCCAGCTCTACGTCCTGCGCACGGTCGGCACGCGCGTGCTCGGCGCGGCTCTGATCCTGTTCTCGATCCTGCAGATCCTCGACCTGCTGGAGGTGACCACCGACATCCTGGACCGCGGCCTGGGGACGGCGGGGGTGCTGTACTACGCCGCCCTGCGCTCGCCGCGGCTGATCGAGCAGGTCGCTCCGATCGCCACCCTGGCCGGCGGACTGTTCGCCTTCTCGCAGCTGGCCCGCGAGAGCGCGATCATCGCCATGCGCGCCACGGGCATCTCGGCCTACCGCATCGTCGGCATGGCCCTGCCCGTGGCCTTGCTGGTCATGGCCGTCGACTTCGGCTGCGCCCAGCTGATCGCCCCGCGCACCGATCCGGTGCTGGCCGACTGGTGGCAGGCCACCACCCCGGTCGCCGACCGCAAGGTTCCCGGTCCCCGCAGCTTCCGGGCCGGCGATGACCTGGTGATCGCCGGCGGCGCCTCGGCCGACGGCGGCGTCCTGAAGGCGGTCAAGGTCTATCGGCGCGACAAGGTCGGCCGGCTGGTCGAGCGCATTGAGGCGCCGTCGGCCACCTATGCCCGCGCCAGCGGCTGGACCCTGGTCAACCCCGTGATCGTCCGGTTCAACGGCGAGCAGGTGAACGTCACGCCCGCCGCCCGGATGGGCTGGCCTTCGCCCCTGCATCGGCAGGACGTCCAGGCCCTGTTCGCTGACAGCCCCGTGCCGACCGCCGCCACGGCCCGCCGCGCCCTGCTGAGCGGCGGCGGCGACCGTCCGAGCAGCTTCTACGAGACGCGCCTGCTGGCGGCCTTCGCCGGGCCATTCGCCTCGCTGGTCATGCTGCTGCTCAGCGCCCCGGTCGCCCTGGCCAATTTCCGCAGCGGACAAGGCGCGGTGCTGCTGACCGCCGGCCTGGCGGCCGGCCTGGTCTTCCTGGTGGTCAACGGCCTGCTGTCCGCGCTCGGCGAAGGCGGCTCACTGTCCCCCGCCCTGGCCGTCTGGGGCGGCCCAACCATTTTCGCGGCCCTCGCGATCTACGCACTTGTTGTCCTGGAGGGCTGAATGCCGTTCGACACCACCGATTCCGACCTCACGATCGTCCCGGTCGGCTCCAAGGCCGAGTTGAGGCGGTTCGTCGACCTGCCCAACCGCCTCAACGCCAAGGACCCCAACTGGGTCGTGCCGCTGATGTACGAGCGGATGGCGGCCCTGACGCCCAAGACCAACCCGTTCTTCGAGCATGCCGACGTCCAGATGTGGCTGGCCGTGCGCGGCGGCCGCGACGTGGGCCGGATCAGCGCCCAGATCGACCATCTGGCCACCGAGGTCGGGACCGGCAAGACCGGCAATTTCGGCATGATCGCCGCCGAGGATGATCCGGCGATCTTCAGCCTGCTGTTCCGCACCGCCGAGGACTGGCTGAAGGCCCGCGGTTGCGACCGGGCCCTGGGTCCGTTCAACCTGTCGATCAACGAAGAGGTCGGCCTGCTGGTCGACGGCTTCGACAGCAAGCCGATGGTGATGATGGGCCACGACCCGCGCTACACCGCCGCGCGGGTCGAGGAGCAGGGTTACGCCAAGGCCAAGGACGTCTACGCCTATGTCTGCGACCCACGCGCGGCCCTGCCGCCGGTGGTGGTACGCCGGGTCAAGCGCGGCCTGCCCGAGGGCGTGACCCTGCGCGAGCTGGACATGAGCCGCTACGACGACGAGGTCAAAGCCCTGACCGACATCCTCAACGACGCCTGGTCGGGCAATTGGGGCTTCGTGCCGACCACCGAGGCCGAGACCGCCCAGTTGGGCAAGTCGCTGAAGGACGTGCTGGACAAGCGCCTGATCCTGTTCGCCGAGATCGACGGCGAGCCGGCCGGCTTCATCGTGCTGCTGCCCAATGTCAACGAGGCCATCGAGGGCCTGAACGGCAAGCTGCTGCCGTTCGGCTGGGCCAAGCTGCTGTGGCGGCTGAAGGTCAAGCGGGTGAAGTCGATCCGCATCCCGCTGATGGGCCTCAAACGCAAGTTCGCCGACAGCCTGCGCGGCCAGGTCGTGCCGTTCCACCTGATGAACGCCGGCCGCGACGCCGGCCTGGCCCTGGGCTACGACAAGTTCGAGTTCTCGTGGATCCTCGAGGACAACGCGCCGATGCGCCGGATCTCGGAAGCCATGGGCGCGGAGATCTACAAGACCTACCGGATCTACGAGAAGGCGATCTAGGGCCGTGGCTGCGTTCCAGGCGCTGGTGCTGGCCGGCTCGCGCGGCGGCGTCGACCCTGTCGCCGCCTATGCCGGCGTCAGCCAGAAGGGCCTGATCGTTCTGGGCGGTCGCACGTTGCTGGCCCGGGTGCTGGACGCGCTGGACAAGGCCGGCGCCGAGCGCATCGGCGTCTCGACCAACGACGCGGCCCTGGAGGCGGCCCTGGCCGACGAGACCACCCGCGCAACGCTATCGCGCCTGCCCTCGGCCGCCGGCCCCAGCCAGAGCGTCCACGACGGCGCCCAGGCCATGGGCACGCCCCTCCTGGTCACGACCGTGGACCACGCTCTGCTGCAGGCCGAATGGGTGAGCGACTTCATGGCCGACACCCCGGCCGACGCCGACATCGCCATCCTGCTGGGCGAGGAGGCGCTGGTGCAGGCCGCCGCGCCGACCACCAAGCGCACCTACCTGGCGTTTCGCGACGGCCGCTATTCGGGCTGCAACCTGTTCTACCTGAAGACCCCGGCCAGCCTGCGGGCCATCGACCTGTGGCGCACGGTCGAGAAGCATCGCAAACAGCCGTGGAAGATCGCGGCCCTGTTCGGCCCCGTCACGCTGATCCGCTATCTGCTGGGCCAGATGACCCTGGACGAGATGGTCGCGCGGATCGGGCGCCTGGCGGGGGTCAGGGCCGCGGCGGTGCGGGCGCGGCACGGCTTGGCGGCGGTGGACGTCGACAAGCCGGCCGACCTGGACCTGGTGCGATCCCTGGTCGAGGGATGATCCCTCGCGCCGCTCAGCTGGTGGCGGCCTCGGGCGCGTTCCCTTCGTCCCCGCGATAGAACACCCCGATCGCGGCGACCCACAGCAGCGCCACGATCGTGGGGACGAACGCCACCGAGGACGGCAACGGAATGGGTGAGTTCGCCCCCAGGGTCGCGGTCCAGATGACGAACGAGATCGCCGAGATGACGATCCCCAGCACCTGAGGCTTTACGCCGCCTTTCGAGGTGGACTTGACGCGGACCACGACCAGGATCGCGATGCAGGCCACGGCGATCAGGATCAGGCCGATCAGCTTGCCCACGCCCGTGACCGAGGCCGGGATCAGCGCCACGGTCGCGGCATAGGTTCCCAGCGCCTCGGCGGGGATCAGCTTGGCCAGGCGCGAGGCCCAGCCGTCGGTGTTGGTGTCTTGCGGCGGTGGGTTGTCGCCGGGCTGCAGCGGCGGGCCATTAACTCTCAGTGACATGGATGCTCCCTCTCTCTTCAAAAATTTGGTTTTCGAAGCAGGACGCCGCCGTCGCGACTTGCCGACGCGATACTGAGCCATCCACGCGCGCCGTCCTCGGAGGAGCCTGACCGAACTCGGCCGTTACCGCAATCGGCGATAGAAACTTTCGTTTTCTGCAACTCAAGGAATCCCTTGAGGAGCAGGCGCGAAAAACCCCGCCGCCGGAGCCGGCGACGGGGTTTCAAGAGGTCCGACGATGTCGGCGAAGACTACTTCAGCTTGGCGCTGACCGAGACGCCCACGATGCGCGGCTCGTTGTAGACGGCCGCCATGTAGTTCTCGATGACGCCCTTGAGGTTCTTCTCGTTGGTGATGTTGCGGCCGAACAGGGCCACTTCATACGCGCCGTTTCCGCCTTCGTAGCCGAGCTTCAGCCCGCCTTCGAAATTGCCCTTCGAGTAGAACTCGTCGGTCTTGTAGAGCACGAAGTTCGTATAGCCCTGGACGTTCCAGTCGGTGGCGACGAACAGCTTGCCGTCGGCGCCGACCGGCACGTCATAGCGGCCCGTGAAGCTGAGGTTGTACTTCGGCGCGTTGGGCAGCGGCTGGCCGTCGATCTGGGCGAAGGTGCTGGTGCCGAACGGACCGACGATCGCGATCGTCGGGTTCTTGACCGTGCAGACCACCACGCTGTTGAGGGCGCAGACCTGGGCGTAGACGCGCTTGTCCTTGATTTCGCTATGCAGCAGGCTGACGCCGGCGGTCAGGGTCAGGTTGGCGATCGGGCGCCATTCGGCGTCGGCTTCCAGGCCGTAGGCCTTGGCCTTGTCGGCGTTGAACAGGACGCCGTTGCCGTTGGAATCGTTGCCGTTCAGCTGGATGTCCTTGACCTCATAGGTGAAGGCCGAGGCGTTCAGGCGCAGGGTGTTGTCCAGCAGCGTGCTCTTGAAGCCGGCTTCCCACGACAGGATCGTCTCGGAATTGGCGGTCGTGAAGTCGCTGTTGAACACCGCCGAGCGGCCCTGGATGGTCGGGCCGCGGAAGCCCTTGGCCACGCGGGCGTAGAGGTTCAGGTCGGGATTGACCTCGTAGTTGGCCGACAGATCCCAGCTGACCTGCTCGTCCGACAGGCGCACGTAGCGGCGGCCGGCATAGGTGGAGACGTTGGCGGCGGTGTTGGCGGTCTTGGCCAGGACGGTCTTCTTGGCGTCGTAGGTGTCGCGCAGGCCGCCGGTGACCGTCAGGGCGTCCGTCAGCTTGTAGCTGACCTGGCCGAACACCGCCCACGAGGTGTTGAGGTTGTTCAGCTCGACCCAGTTGTTGGGGTTGCGGGCGGCGGTGGTGAGGAAATAGGCGCGCTGGAAGAAGTCGGTGGTGTCGCGCGAGTCGAAGTACAGCGCCCCGACCTGCCACTTCAGGCGGTCGTCGCCGTTGCTGGCCAGGCGGATTTCCTGGGTCAGCTGGTCGAGGTCGCGGACCTGGCCCATCGACTGGCCAAAGCCGTTGGGCGCGCCGGCCACCGGGAAGTTGGCCGCCGCGCCGCCGTCGGTGTCGCCGCGGCTGTAGCCGCTGGTGGTCTCGTAGGCGCTGATCGAGGTCAGGGTCACCGGCCCGAAGTCGTAGGCGATGTTCAGCGACGTGCCTTGAGTGTCGTAGGCCTGCGGGTTGTTGTTGGCCTCGTCGAAGGCGACGCTGTCGCGCGGGGCGGTCGAGCTGTTGGAGCCCTTTTTCAGCGCGCCGCGCAGGAACAGGGTCGAGGTGCCCTCGTAGTTGCGGGCGTGGGCCGAGGCCAGGACCGTCAGCTGTTCGGTCGGGGTGGCCAGCAGTTGGATCCGCACGTCCTTCTCGTCGAAGCCGCCCATGGCGTTCTTCTTCGGGGTGACGGTGCCGTCGGCGCTGGCGCCGGCGAAGGTGTTGTCGACATAGTCGTCGCGGTGCTGGTAGAGCGCCGAGACGCGGAAGGCCAGTTTGTCGGCCACGATCGGACCGCCGATGCCGCCGTCGAAGGTGGTCGTGCCATAGGTGCCGTACGAGGCGCTGGCGCGGCCTTCCAGGGTCTGGGTCGGCTTGTTGGTGTCGAACTTGACGATGCCGGCGGTGGTGTTACGGCCGAACAGCGAGCCTTGCGGGCCGCGCAGCACTTCCACCTGCTTGACGTCGAACACCGGGTTCGACTTCAGCACCACGTGCTCGAGCACGACGTCGTCCTGGATGATCGACACCGGCTGCGAGGCGCCGAGGTAGAAGTCGATGTTGCCCAGGCCGCGGATGTAGAAGCGCGGGAAGATCCGGCCCGTGGTGGTCTCGGCGTAGAAGCTGGGCACCTTGCCCGACAGCGAGATGATGTCGTCGCCGCCGCCCTGGATGGCGCGCAGCTGGTCGCCACCGACCACGGCCACCGAGACCGGCACCTTCTGCAGGTTTTCCGACCGGCGCTCGGCCGTGACCACGATCTCGTCCAGGGCGGTCGAGGACGCCTCCTGGGCCAGCGCCGCGTTGGCGAACGACAGGGCCGAGAGACCCGCGCCCAGCAGGAGCGCGCATTTAAGTGCGTTGAAACGAGACATTGAACCCCACCACTTCCTGGAAAATCGAACCGACATGAGAGAATCGAAAAAGCGCCGGTCGTTGAGTCCGCCGTCGCTTGTAAGGACCCGCTTACTTCTTCGCGAGCCTGCGGCCTATAGGCATGTTGCATGACAGCGCCGTGACAGGGTTCACGGCGTCCAGGTGGTTAGATTGTCGGCAGCTACGAACGGCGGCGCCTTGCCTTCCCCCAAACGGAGAAGGATCCGGAATCCTACTCGCCCGCCGCGATCCAGGCCGCCGCCAGTTCGCGGTTCTTCGGCAGGTCCTCGGGGAAGTCCATCTCGGCCCAGTCCAGGCCCTCGATCGACTGGACGCGAACCACGTCATGGTCCTGGGCGATCTGGTTGATGACGCTAAGATACCAGCGCTTGAGGCCCTCGGGCGCGCGCAGGGCCTGCTCGACGATGCGGGTGAACAGGGCCGCGCCCTCGGGATCGAAGCGCAGGAAGCCGATCGACTCGGCGTCGTACTGGTCGATGGTCTTGCCGATGGCGCGCAGGGACAGGCCTTCGGTCAGCACCTTCATGTCGTCGGCGTCGTAGCCGGCGGCCTTGCGGTCGATGGTGACGGTGATCGGGGCCGGCGGGGCGGCGATCAGGCGCTCGGCGATGCCGGTCTCGAACAGGGTGTCGCCGTTCAGCAGCAGGAAGTCGCCGCGCATCTCGCCCCGCGCCAGCCAGCAGGTCGCCAGGTTGTCAGTCAGGGCATAGAAGGGGTTGAACAGGGTGCGGACCGTCAGGCCCGGGATGTCGAGCGCCGCGATCTCCTTTTCGACCGTGTCGGCGGCGAAGCCGGTCACCACCACCGCCTCGGTGATCCCGGCCTGGGCCAGGTGCTTGAGCTGCCAGTGCAGCACTGTGCGACCGGAAAGCTCGACCAGGCACTTGGGGCGGGTGTCGGTCAGGGGCGACAGGCGCTTGCCCTGGCCGGCGCTGAGGATGATGGCTTTGGCCGGTTTCGCCACGGGCGTGGTCTCGTCTGTCTGGGAAAAGCAAGAGCGCGAAATAGCGACGACGGGGCGGACCCTCAAGTCCGCCCCGTCGCTTCAGGGCCAAGTATCAAGTTTCGCCGGGTCGGCGCAAGCACGCCCCGCCGCGTCCAAACGGTGCGGCGAACATCATCGGCTTCATTGAGGGATCTGGAGCGGGCGATGGGAATCGAACCCACGACATTCTGCTTGGGAAGCAGACGCTCTACCTCTGAGCTACGCCCGCATTGGACGAATGGGCAAGCCGCGCCGTCCAAGCGCTGAGCCCGTCTAGCCGGTTCGCGCCGTCTTCTCAATGGCTTCTTTAGGCCCCGCGTTGACGACGCTCGTGGCACGGCGCACGATCGGTCAAACAGTCGTTCGGGAGGAGAGCGCCATGGCCGACGGCCACCAGCATCCGCAGGAGCATGAACGCGCCCATGAACGCGCCCATGACCGCGCCAAGTTCCACGCCATGGTCGACGGCACGCAGGAAGACTGGGCGATCATCGCCGACGCCTCGGTCGCGTTCGGCCGCGACCTGCCCAAGCGCCTGGTCTCGCACCTGAAACTGCTGCAGGGCGACTGCGGCGGCTTCGCCATCGATCGGCTGGACCACAGCCTGCAGACCGCCACCCGCGCCTTCCAGGACGGCCGCGACGAGGAATACGTGGTCTGCGCCCTTTTGCACGACATCGGCGACATCCTGGGTCCGCGCAATCACGCCGATATCGCCGCAGCGATCCTGCAGCCCTTCATCTCCGAGCAGAACCACTGGATGGTGGCCCACCACGCCATTTTCCAGGGCTACTACTTCTTCCACCACCTGGGCCTGGACCGCGAAATGCGCGACCAGTTCCGGGGCCATCCCAGCTTCGAATACACCGCCCAGTTCTGCCACATCTACGACCAGGAGGCCTTCGATCCGGCCTATGCCTCGATGCCGCTGGAAGCCTTCGAGCCGATGCTGCACCGGGTCATGTCGACGCCGAGGCGGTCGATCTATCTGCGCGAGGCGAAGCTCTAGGCGCTCGCCCCGCAGGGTTCGACCTCCGCGAACTCCTGGCGCGGGCTAGCGGTGGCCCTACTCCACCCGCTCGGTCTTGATCCCCAGCCTGGCCAGCTGCGCCTGCAGACTGTCGGGTCCGGTCAGGTGGCCCGCCCCGACCGCCACGAAGCTGACACCCGAGCCCGCCAGCCTGGTCTTCAGCTGGTTGGCCCAGTCCTGGTTCCGGTCGACCAGCAGCAGCTTGTAGACGTCGGGATATTCGGTCTGCATCTCGTCGACCATCTGGCGTTTCAGCTCGCCCTGGTCGCCGGCCGCCCAGGCCGCCACCAGGGCGTCGATCTTGGCCGGGCCGTCGTCGATCTCGTCCAGGGTCGATTCCAGCAGCTGGGCCTCCTGGGCCGGGGTCATGTCGGCGAAGAAGCGGACCTGCTGCTCCATGGTCTCGAAGGCCGCGATCGGCTTGCCCGCCGCCTTGGCCTGGGCCGTCAGCAGCTTCTCGACGCCGCTCTCGGGATCGTAGCCGGCCTTCAGCAGCGGGGTCAGCGACACGGTCAGCGCCGCCAGCCAGGGCCGCATGGGCTCCAGGGCCTGGGGCGGAAAGCCCATGCCCTGGGCGGCCGCCTGCAGCTTGGCGTAGCTCTCGGGTTTGAGCTTGGTGGACAGGGGCGCGGCTCGGTCGACGCCGTATTTCATCATCAACGCGCGCGTGGTCGCCGGATCCTCGGGCTGCTCGATCTCCATGACCACGTCGTCGGCGTCCTGGAAGGCCTTGGCGATCTTCGGCGAGCGCCACGGGGTGCTCGGCTTCAGCACATGGACCGTGCCGAACAGGTAGATCGTGGAGTCCTTGTCCTTGATCGCCCACAGGGCGGGCTCGGCCAGGACGGGGCTCGCCCCCATCGCCAGCGCGGCGACGAGGACGGGCGCGACGAGGGCGAGAGCGAAGCGGCGGACAGATCCGGGCAGAATCATCATCCCGCCACTGTTCCGGTCCTGAGCTCCACCGGCAAGCCGTCTCTATTTCAGGAAGCTCTCGACCTCGAAGGCGAAGGCGGCCGGCTGGTCCAGCATGATGAAGTGGTACGAGCCGTCGATCCGCTTGACCTTGGCCTGGGTCATCGGGGCGTAAGCGCCGGTGTAGAGCTGGTCGAACGCCGCCTGGGGCGCGATGGCCGGGTCCCACGGATAGAGCATCGTCGTCGGGGTCTTGATCGAAGCCAGCTCGCCGCGCAGGTCGGTGGTCAGGTCGTCATAAAGCGCGCGAGCCACCACCGAGCGGTCCGAGGCGATCGTGGCGGCGGTGGCCGACTTCAGGCCCTCGGGCGACTTGACCAGGCGCGCCATCATCGCCGTCTCCATGGCGGTCCAGGCCTCGGGCGTGGCGGAGGCCGTGCGGTCGCGCATGGCGGCGGCCTGGGGCTTGGTCGTCTCCACGGTGGCGGCGGGCGAGAACACCATGGCGTAGAACGGCAGGCTGTCGACGACCATCAGGCGGCCGACGTCCTCGGGGTGCTGGCGGGCCAGCATCAGGCCCATCAACCCGCCCATGGAGTGGCCGATCACGGCGGGCGACTTCAGCCTGGCCGACTTGATGTAGCCGTCCAGGGCGTCGACGGTCGGCTGGATCACCGGCCCCTCGGCGTTGGCCCCGGCCGGCGCGCCGGCGAAACCGGCCACCTGGACCACGTGCAGGCGGTACCGCCCCTGCAACTGCTTGACGGTGTCGTCCCAGACGGCGGCCGAGGAGGCGAGGCCGGGGATCAGGATCACGTCGGGCCCCTGCCCCGTCACCGCGATGGTGAAGCGGGGCGCGGCGGCCGAGGGGACGGCCAGGGGCGCGGCGTGCGCCCCGCCGAACACGCCCACGGCGGCCAGGATCGCCAGCAGGAGGACGATCAACGGGAAGGAAGGTCGGCGGTAGGTCATGATCGTATTCCTTGGATGACGGACGCGCGAAAGGCTTCGGCGTCGCGCCGAGGGAGGGATGGGCGGGTAGATCGAGTGGCTCATCTGGCGGCGGGGCGGCCGCGTCAGGTCAGGTCTCGTCCTGGAAAATCGTCTCGATCGGCAGGCCGAACAGCCGGGCGATCTTGAAGGCCAAGGGCAGGCTGGGGTCGTACTTGCCCGTCTCCAGGGCGTTGATGGTCTGGCGCGAGACCTCCAGGCGTTCGGCCAAGTCTGCCTGGCTCCAGTCGCGTTCGGCCCGCAGGACCTTGAGCCGGTTCTTCATCAGCAGTACCGCCGGGCGATGAGCGGCTGAGACAGGCCCATGGCGACGGCGAAGATCGGAACCACCGCCCAGGCCGGCGCGTGAGGCGCCTTGCCGAAGGTCTCCAGGAAGCCCCAGACGCTGGCCGCGCCCAGGGTGACGGCGATGCCCCACAGCAGGCTCTGGATCAGCACCTCGCGGTGGAACTCGTCGGTCTCCTCGGCCAGGTAAAACCCCATGCTGGCGATCGTGCCCAGGATGGCCAGGGCCGGGGCCAGGGCGATCAGATAGCCCAGCGGCCCGGCTGTCAGGCCATGGCGATGCAGCATCGTCGCCCCGATCAGCAGCACCACATAGGCCGACATCGAGACGCCGAACCGCAGCAGGTAGCGCCGGATCGGCGGGCGCAGGGGCTCACGCGCGAACAGGCGGTAGGAAGCGTAAGCGAAGACCAGAGACGCCGCTACCGTGCCCAGCCCGCCGACGAACGACCATACGCCGCCCAGGGCGCCGATACGCACCGAGAGCAGAATGCCGCCGATAAAACCTGCGAACAGCAGTAACTTCTTGAGGGCGCGAAACTCGCCGCGTTCAGACGTCATGTCTTGGCTCCCTGTCTTTTTGACAAGGACGCTTGTCTTACATTGCCGTGATCGTGTCAAGCATGCTTGTCAAAAGATCAAGGATAGTCGACAGAACGCCGGTTCAGGCGGCCTTGCGCTGGGAGGCGTCGTCAAATCGCTCGGCGTGGCTGACGTGGACGGGCCTGGCGGTCGCGAGGCCCAGGGTCTGGGCCAGGCGGGTCTCGCCGCGCCCGCGCAGGATCAGCCAGCCGTAGCGCGAGAAAGGGTCCTCATAGTCGGCCCAGCGGATGATCCGCCCCTGGTCGTCGCAGCGCCAGATCGCCTTGTCGCAACCCGGGATCGGGGCGGCGCGGTTCCAGATCGCCACCCGCCGGGCATGGGTCGAATAGGTCCCGCCGAAGAGTGCGTTCATGGCCTTTGGAAGCTCCACCGCCAGCGACTCGGTGAGTCGTTTCGCCGACAAAGGCAAACTAGCATTGGTGGAAGCGGAAATGGCGGCACACCACATCTGGTGCGACGCCGTGCCGCGCGACCGAATGGCCGATCATAGGATGGACGAACGGCGGTCTTTGTCCAGCGCCACCACGACGTCGGCCCGGGCCGGCGTCTCGCGGGCGATGTGGCGGGTCAGGCGCTCGTAGTGCTGGACGAAGACGGCGACCTCGTCATCGGTCATGGCGCCGCCCTGCGCCGTCGCCGCCAGCCGCTCCCTCAGCTTGGCCTCCTGCTCCAGCCGCCAGGTCAGCACCGTCTCGAAGTCCGGCGCGGTGAACAGCACCAGCAGGTCCAAGCGGGCGAAAAGGGCGCGATAGGGCCCGGCCAGGGCGGCGTTGACATGGACCCGCCAGGCGCCGTCCGGGTCCCGCTCGCGCTCCAGGGCGTTGACCGGCGCGGCCAGGGCCTCGGCCGGTTCCGGGCGCGCGCCGACGCACCAGCCTTCGAACAGCACGATGTCGACCGGCCCCGCGACCACCCGCCAGGCCTCGACCGGCGCCCGATCGTCGGCGGCCTTGTCGAAACGCGGCAGCGCGGTTTCACCCTCGCCGGCCAAGCCGTCCAGCACGGCCAGGCCCAGGGCGACGTCGTGGGTCCCCGGAACCCCGCGCGTGCGCAGCAGCGGATGGACGTCACGGGCCAGGGCCCCGCGGTCGGCGCGCGGCAGGTAGAGGTCGTCCAGCGACAGGGTCGCCACCGTCAGGCCTTGTGCTTCCAGCAGGGCGGCCACGACCCTCACGGTCGTCGTCTTGCCCGAGCCCTGCGGCCCGCAGATCCCGACCACGAAGGCCGGCCCCATCGCCACCGCCGCGATGCGGGCGGCGAGGGGCGCATGCAGGACTTCGACTTCAGCGGCGAAGCCCTCGGGAAGGCCTTCCTCCCGCAGGAAGGCGGCCAGCCAGCTTGGATCGATGGTCGTCATCAGCGCCTCCACGCCTTCTCCCCTTGCGGGAGAAGGTGTCAGCGAAGCTGACGGATGAGGGGTCGCACGGCGGTGACGCCGCGGACAAGCTCCATGCTGACAGATTTATCGCCTCCATCCGACCGCCTTCGGTGGTCACCTTCTCCCGCAAGGGGAGAAGGAAGGGGAGTCTACTGCACCCGTCGCACCTGGAACCCGCGCGCCGCCATCAGGGCGGGCAGGCCATCCTCGCCGGCCATGTGCAGGGCGCCGACCGCCACCAGTTCGACGCCGGGCCTGTCCATCTCGGCGACCAGGGCCTGGGCCCAGGCCTGGTTGCGACGCTTGAGCAGGGCCTCATACAGCGCTGGGCGGTCGCGCTTCATCACGTCGACGACCAGCGGCCCCAGCCTGTCCATGTCGCCGCACAGCCAGGCCGACTGCAAGGCCACGCCGTTGTGCGGCGGCGACAGGGTCTCGGAGGCCACGTCGTCCAGGTACTGCACCTCGACCGCCTCGGGCAGGCTGGCGAACAGCCGGATCTGCTGCTCCACCGTCTCGAACGTGGCGATCGGCTTTTCGGCGGCCCGGGCCTGGCGGGTGACCGTGGCGTCGGCGCCGGCCGCGACGGAGGCGCCCTGCTGGGTCATCGGCAGGACCGACAGCATCATCGCCGCCGCCCACGGCCGCAGGCGATCGACCCGGTCCAGCGACCCGCCGTCCCGCTCCAGCGCCGCCTTCAGGGTCGCCACCGTGCGCGGCGGCAGCTTCTCGGTCAGCGAGCGCTCGGGATCCACGCCGTAGCGATCGACCAGGGCCTGGACCTCGGCCGGGTCGGCGTCGGCGCGGGTCTCGAACCAGACCTTGCCGGCCCGGGCATAGGCGCGGTCGAAGGCGCGGGTGCGCCACTTCACGTTCGGCTGCAGGACATGCATCGCGCCGAACAGATAGATCGTCGTGTCGTGGTCGCGGACTTCCCACATGGCCGGGGCGGCGTGGGCCGCGCCGCCGAACAAGGCGCAGACCATCGTGCAGGCGGCGACCAGCCCTTTGCGCAAACGAAACACCGACACCACGTCCCCCGACGCCTGGACTCAACAGGCGCCCAGGTTACGAAGCCGCCGGTTAACCGGGGAAGCGTCGCGCGTTGCGGCCTAACGCCACGCCTTGAAGTGCTTGGACAGCTTCAGCCCCTGGCGCTGGTAGTGCGACCCGCCCTCGCCGTACAGGCGCTCGGGTCGCGCGGTCAGCGGCTCGTAGACCAGGCGGGCGACGATCTGGCCGTCCTCCAGCAGGAACGGCGTCTCGTGGCTGCGCACCTCCAGCACGCCCTTGGAACCGACGGCCCCGGCCTCCTCGGTGCCGAAGCCGGGATCGAAGAAGCCGGCGTAGTGCACCCGGAACTCGCCGACCGACGGATCGATCGGGGTCATCTCGGCGGCTTCCAGCACCGGGATCTCCACATCGTCCTTCGAGGCCAGGATGTAGAACTCGCCCGGGTCCAGCAGCAGCTCGCCGTGGCGGGTCTCCAGGGGCTCCCAGAAGTCGCGCGGATCGTGGCCGTCCTCGCGGTCCAGGTCGACCACCCCGGCATGGCGACGGCCGCGGAAGCCGACGATGCCGCCCTCGCCCGGCGTCAGGTCGACCCCGACGTTCTTGATCGCCAGCTTGACCGGCTCGCCGCGCTTAAGGCGCAGCTGGTTCAGCCGCGTGCCGGTCCGCACCAGCACGGAGAAGGTCTGCGGCGCGATCTCGATATAGAGCGGCCCCTCATAGCCGGATTCGATGTCGTCGAAGGCCTTGCTGTGATCGCTGAGCAGACGGACAAAGACGTCGACCCGGCCGGTCGAGCTCTTGGGGTTGCCGCGCGCCGCCACGTTGCCGGGCAAGCTCAGGCGCTCCTGGATCTCGGCGATATAGACGCAGCCCTTTTCCAGCACCGCGCCCTTAGTCAGGTCCAGCTCGTGCATGGCCACGTCCTTCAGGCGCTCGGGCACCCGGCGGGCGACGCCCGGCAGGAACGAGGCGCGCACCCGCCAGCACCGCGCGCCCAGGCGCAGGTCCAGGCTGGCCGGCTGCACCTGGTCGGTGTCGAACGGAGTCTGAGAGGTGATCGCCTCTTGCGCGATCAGGTCCTCGATGGATTGGCAGGGCAGAATCCCCGCGGCGTGGGCGTCGGTCATCGGGGCGACACTCGCTAAACCGCGCCTTGAAGGCAAGGCTCGCGGTCCATCCGCCCGCCGCTTGTTCGCGTGTGACAATTCTAATGTTGAAATCGAACTTGTCCGCCTTGACCCTGGGCCCGCCGAAACCCCTTATGCCGGCCGTTTCAGCGTAGACGAGGAAGACACCGCCATGGCCGAGGACCCGAAGGACTGGGATATCGCCACCAAGCTGATCCGTGGCGGTCTGGCGCGTTCGCAATACATGGAGACGGCCGAGGCTCTCTACCTGACCCAGGGCTTCACCTACGACAGCGCCGAGGGCGCCGACCGCCGGTTCTCGGGCGAGGACCCCGGCTTCGTCTATTCGCGGTTCAACAATCCGACCGTCAAGATGTTCGAGGACCGCCTGGCCCTGCTCGAGGGCGCGGAAGTGTGCCGCGCCCAGGCCACCGGCATGGCCTCGATCCACGCCGCCCTGATGGGCCTGGTCCGGGCTGGCGACCACGTGGTGGCCGGCCGCGCCCTGTTCGGCTCGTGCCGCTGGCTGATCGCCGAGTGGCTGCCCCGCTTCGGCGTCGAGACCACGTTCGTCGACGCCACCGATCCCAAGGCCTGGGAGGCGGCGATCCGCCCGAACACCAAGGCGGTGCTGATCGAGACCCCGTCCAATCCGGTGCTGGAGATCACCGACATCCGCGCGGTCTCGGAACTGGCCCACGCGGTCGGCGCCAAGGTCATCGTCGACAACGTGTTCGCCACCCCGATCTTCCAGCAGCCGCTGAAGCTGGGCGCCGACATCGTGGTCTATTCGGCCACCAAGCACATCGACGGCCAGGGCCGGGTGCTGGGCGGGGCGATCCTGACCAGCGAGGCGATCAACGAGGAATTCTACCGCGACCCGCTGCGCCACACCGGCCCGTCGCTGTCGCCGTTCAACGCCTGGGTGCTGGTCAAGGGCCTGGAGACCCTGGACCTGCGCGTGCGCCGCCAGAACGACACCGCCGCGGCCCTGGCCGACGTGGTGGCCGAGCACAAGGCGGTCAAGCAGGTGCTCTACCCCTTCCGCGCCGACCACCCGGGCCACAACGTCGCCAAGTCGCAGATGAGCGGCGGCGGCACGGTGCTGGCCCTGGACCTGGGCTCGCGCGAGGCGGCCTTCAAGTTCCTGAACGCCCTGGAGATCGTCGACATCTCCAACAACCTGGGCGACGCCAAGTCGATGGCCACCCATCCGCCGACCACGACCCACCGCTCGGTGCCCGAGGACATGCGTCCGTCGCTGGGCGTGGTCGAGGGCGGGGTGCGCCTGTCGGTCGGCCTGGAAAGCCTGGCCGACCTGACCCGAGACGTGATCCGTGCGCTCGATCAGGCGTGAATCCTCCCCGCCCTTGAAGCGGATCCGTCGCCGTCGCGGCGCCGATGCGGGCATCTACGAAGCGCGCACCCGCGACATCGTCGTGCGCGTCTCGCCGGTCTATCAGCCCGAGGACTCCGCGCCCGACGAAGGCCTGTGGATGTGGGCCTATACGGTCGAGATCGAGAACCACGGCGTTGAGACCGTGCAGTTGGTCGCGCGATCATGGACGATCACCGACGGCCTGAACCGGTCGACCGAGGTCGAGGGCTCCGGCGTGGTCGGCGAACAGCCGGAACTGCGGCCGCGCGAGGCGTTCCGCTATGTCAGCAGTTGCCCGCTGCCGACACCGTCCGGCGCGATGGTCGGCCACTTCCAGATGATGACCGAGGCCGGCGAGGTGTTCGACGCCGCGATCCCGGAGTTCTCGCTGCACCTGCCCGGCGCGGCGCGGCGAGTGAACTGAGGCGGGCGCACGGCGGGCTGGGGCCGATGAGCCGGCCACTGCTTCAGAGCATTTGGACGCCTTGAAGAGGCCCGATCGGGCCATGTTCCGCAGCGAGACATCCGCAGGATCGCGCCCATTTGGCGGCGTCTCGCGGCATGGCGATTTCATCCGCGCAACCTTTGATAGCTGCCGGCGATTACCTGTGATTGGAGACGACATGAGTAATGTGAAGCTGGAAAACAAACGATTGCAATGAAATTGCAATCGTTCTACATCGCCTATGGGCACACCCGCAATCTCAAGCGGGGACCCGATTTCCTTGGGGAGGATCCATGCACGAACGCCACGCTCTTCGCGCCCTGCTGCTTGCCGGTTGCAGCTGCCTTGCCGCTCCCGCCTGGGCTCAGACCGCGTCACCACCCGCCGACCAGAGCGACCCGCAGGCCGTCAGCGAAATCGTCGTCACGGGCATGACCTCGCGCAATCGTCCGCTGATCACCGCTTCGGCGGACATCACCCTGGCGACCAGCGCCGATCTGGAACGCAAGGCCCCGCGTTCGACCGCCGACCTGCTGGAGCTGGTGCCCGGCATCTTCGTCGAGGGCACGGCCGGCGAGTTGTCCAACAACTACTCGGTGCGCGGCCTGCAGGGCGGCGGCCAACGCTTCATCCAGCTGCAGGAAGACGGCCTGCCGGTCATCTATCAAGGCGGCGGGGCCGACTTCTTCTTCTCCGAAGACGTGACGATCGATCGGATGGAAGCGGTCAAGGGCGGCACCTCGGGCATCCTGACCGTCAACGGGGCCGGCGCGACGATCAACTTCCTCTCGCGCAAACCCAATTTCGACAAGCCCGAAGGCATTCTGCGGGCCACGGGCTACAATTACGGCCTCAAGCGCGGCGACTTCTACTACTCCGCCCCGATCGCCAAGAACCTGGCGTTCAATATCGGCGGCTATGTCCAGAGCAGCCCCGGCGTGCGCGACAACACCTTCGACTATGAAGGCTATCGCCTGAAGGGGATGCTGGAATACCGCTTCGACGAGGGCGGTTTCCTGCGGGTCACCGGCAAGATCGGCGACATCAAGGCGGCCTATTACGCCGACCAGCCCTACGCCTACAGCAACGGCAAGCCCAGCAGCATCCCCGGGCTGGACACCCAGTTCGGCAATATCGGCGGGGACGCCTTCAACCGCATCGCCGTGCCGGTCTCCACCTTCGTCGAAGCCGACGGCTTCCGTGATTTCCGGCTCAGCGAGGGCGTGCGGGTCAAGACCAAGCAACTTCGCGTCGATTTCGAGCGGCCGATCAGCGACAGCGTCGAGATCTTCGCCCGCGCGCGCTATCTGGACCTGAAGGACGACTTCAACGGCCTGTTTCCCGGCTCGGGCACCGGCAACGCCGGCCTGGCCAGCGCGGTGACCTATCTGACGCCGGGCGCCAGTTCGCCGATCAACGACCTGCTGACCGCGGGGACCGCCGCCTATCCGGCCACGGCGCGCTTCGGCATCAAGAACCTGCGTACGGGCGTGGTCACCGGAGCAAACGACACCGCGACGCTGAACGCCTTGAACGGCAACGGCTTCCTTCAGCAGACGACGCTGAACCACGACTATCAGTCGGGCCACGACTTCGGGGCCAATATCGGCACGCGCTGGGAGTACACGAGCGGGTCGTTCACCAACTCCCTGACCACCGGCGTCCAGTACTATGACGTCAGTCGCAGGCAGAACCAGTCGGCGGTCGCGTCAGTTGTCAACGATGTCCGGACCAACAGCGACATCTATGACATCGTCTCGCTGGACGCCAATAACCAGGTTATCGGCACGCTCAGCGACAATGGGCTGGTGTCCTATGGCAACTGGGGCCAGGGCATGCGCCGGCGCACCGACAAGTCGCTGTCGCTCTACGCCAACGACGAACTGGCGATCGGCGACAAGATCCACATCGACGGCGGCGTGCGCTGGGAAAGCGACAAGGCCCGGTACCTGGAAGGCAACGCCGCGGCGGTCAATCAGCCGGTCCAGCCCGGCGTGGCAGGCGTCGTGCGCACCGTGGGATCAACCTTCGACGGCACGTTCACCGAGACGCGCCGGACCCAGGACAAGGTCGCCTGGACGATCGGCGCCAGCTATCTGCTCACGCCGCACTTCTCGCTCTATGGCCGTTACGCCAACGGCTTCCAGACCAACAACACCGATCCGATCACCAAGATCGAACTCTATGAGGCGGGCCTGCGCTTCGAGTACGGCCGCGTCCTCAGCGCCTCAGCCACGGTGTTTCGGACCAATTTCGACAACCAGTTCTACAACTTCATCGACCCGTCCGATCCCACGAAACAGACCAGCTTCCTGGCCGACCTCAAGACCAAGGGCGTCGAGCTGGACGCCATGGTCCGGCCCGTCGACTGGTTCTCGGTCAATGTTTCAGGCGTGATCCAGGATCCCACCCTCAACAACCTCAGCCTCGCCGGCGTTCCGCAGCCGACCTATGACGGCAACCGTCCCGAACGGACGCCGGCCCGACTGTTCACCATCACGCCGAGCATCAAGCTGCCCAATGGCCGGGGCGAGGTCTATGCCCGCTACAAGTACGTCGGCAAGATCTATGCGGACTCCGGCAACGGCGTCGCCCTGCCCTCCTATGGCGTGACCAGCGCCGGGGTCGCCCTGAACCTGAAGGACAATCTCCAGGTCAATTTGAACGTCGACAACATCTTCGACGTCGTCGGCCTGACCGAGGGCAATCCCCGCCAGGGCCAGACACAGAACGCGTCTTCGGGCTATTTCTACGCCCGCGGCATCGTCGGAAGAACCTATGGCGGCTCGCTCACGCTGCGCTTCTAGAAGGCTAGACTAAGAGCAAGGCGGCGGACGCACCCGAGCGTCCGCCGCTTTTCGCGTCGTTGGAGAGGCTGGATGTTCAAGGATTTTCGATGGGCCGCCGCCAGCGTCCTGTGCTCGCTGACGCTCTGCGACCAAGCCCTGGCCGCGCCGGACCTGGCCTACCGACTGACCGAGGGCCAGAACCTCAACGCCTTCATCCGGGAAGACAGCGTCGCGGCGCACCTGCTGCTGCGCAACGGCGCCGACCCGCGCATTCTCGTGGCTTTCCCGGCCGGCAACAGCGGCGTGGGCCTGTGGTTCGAACCCGTCGCGCGCCCCGCTGCATGGCGCCTCGACCAGCCGCTCCAGCCGGTCCGGCGCAGCGGGCTCAACGGCGTGATGGTGCGCGCCAGCATCGATGCGTCCAGGCTGGCGCCGAAACAGGCGGTCCTCTCCAATGTTCGCTACCTGCGGGACTATCAGGCCGTCGGCAGCTTCCCCGCCGAGATCGCGGTCGCGCCCAGGATCGATGGCGACACTATCAGCTACCGTCGCCCGCGCCTGGACGGCGCGCCGGGCTATGAGCTGACCGTCCGCGTCGTCGCCGGCCGGATCGATCGGGGCGCGATCATCGCGGGGCCCGACGGGCGGATCGCGCTGGAGATCACGGCGCTGAGCGGCGACGCCCCCCTGACGCCGATGCCGGTCGCGCAGCTGCTGAACCCCAACGCCGCCGCTGACCCGGCGGCGCGCGACGCCCTGGCCTTCCTGAGCTACCGCGAGAAATTCCTCGCCGGGTCCTGGCGCTTCAACACCTATTTCGGCCGCGACACTCTGATGTCGGTGCGGCTGCTGATGCCCGCCCTGCGACCGGCGGCGGTCGAGGCGGGCCTCAATTCGGTCATGGCGCGGCTGTCGCCCGGCGGCGAGGTCGCCCACGAGGAGGGCATCGGCGAGTTCGCCGTCCTCCAGAACCGCAAGGCCGGGCGCGACGGCGACGCGGCGGAACTCGACTACGGCATGGTCGACGACGACTACATGCTGGGCGTCGTCGCGGCCGACTATCTGCAGGGACCCGGTCAGGCGCGGGCGCGAAGCTGGCTGGCCCAGCCCCTGGCGAGCGAAAGCCAGCCCGGGACCCGGACCTCCACCGGCGCGATGCTGGTGCGCAATCTGCGCTTTGTGCTGACGCAGAGCCGCCCGTTCGCGGCCGCGCCCTCCAGCAAGACCCTGATCGCGATCAAGCCCGGCCGGATGACCGGCGAATGGCGCGACAGCAACGAAGGCCTCGGCGGCGGCGTCTATGCCTATGACGTCAACGCCACGCTGGTCCCCGCGGCGATCGAGGCGGCCGACCGCCTGTACCGCGCCGGCCTGCTGGACCCCTACCTGTCGGCCGAGGACCGCGCCCTGTTCTCCGACGCCGCCCGCATGGGCCAGGTCTGGCGGGCCAAGGCCCCGCCGCTGTTTCGGGTCCAACTGCCGGCCGCCGACGCCGCCTCGGCGGTCCGTTCCTATGCGGAAGGGCTGGGCGTTCCCGCCGCGCCCGCCTTGCGGTCCCTGGGCCGACAGCCGCTGGTGTTCCATGCCCTGTCGCTCGACGCGGCGGGCAAGCCCGTGCCGATCGTCAATTCGGACGAAGGCTTCGACCTGCTGTTCGGCCACCCCTCGGCGGCCGACCTCGACACCTATGTCACGGCGATCATGCGCCCGTTCCCGGCTGGGCTGATGACCGATGTCGGGCTGGTGGTGGCCAATGCCGCGTTCGCCGCCCCGGAGGCGCAGAGGCGCTTCACGCCAGCGGCCTATCACGGCGCGGTGGTCTGGTCCTGGCAGCAGGCGCTGCTGGCCGCTGGCCTGGAGCGACAGTTGGCGCGATGCGACCTACCCGCGCCGGTCCGCGCCAAGCTCGTCGCGTCGCAAGCCGAGCTCTGGCGCGCGATCCGGGCGACCCGGGCGGTCCAGAGCTCCGAACTCTGGTCCTGGGCCTTCCGCGACGGCCAATACCAGGTCGTGCCGTTCGGCGCCGGCAAGGCCGATGTCGACGAGTCCAACGCCGCCCAGCTGTGGAGCACGGTCTACCTGGCGGTGCAGCCGCCAAAGGCGCGGACGGCCGCGAAGACGATCGTCATCAACCCGCCCGAACGACGCAGTTGCGCGCGATAGGGCGACGGAGCTCCTGGATCGTCGGCGGCCTGGCTACACCGCCGTCGCCAGGGCCCCGATCAGCGCGGCGACGGCGTCGTCGTGTCTGGGCAGGGTCGGCGTCGCCCGCGCGATGACCGCCTCGATCTGTTCCAGCTGCTGACGATTGAGGGTCGGGTCCAGGGTGTCCGCCAGGGGGCTGTAGCCCTGGGCGCGCACGCCCTGGCCTTCCAGCACCGCCAGCCAGCTGGCCTCGCGGAACAGCTCGTCGGACGTCAGCATCAGGCGTCCGGCTCGCCGATACTGCTCTTCCTTGTCGACCAGGCTGTCGGGCAAGGCCATGTGTCGGGTATGCCGCCACAGCGGCGTCTCGTGTCCTTCGGTGGCGTGGTAGTGCAGGATCAGGAAGTCCTTGATCCCATCCATGTCGCGTCCGAACAGCGTGTTGAACTGCCGCGCCAGGCCTGGGTCGCAGTCGCGATCGGGGAACAGGGTGATCAGCTTGGCGATGCCGCTCTGGATCAGGTGGATGCTGGTCGACTCCAGCGGCTCGAGGAAGCCGGACGACAGGCCGATGGCCACGACGTTCTTGCGCCAGGTCTCGCGCCGGAACCCGGCCTTGAACCGCAGGAACCGCGGCGCGTCGAGCGCCGCGCCGTCCAGGCCGCCCAGCAGCGTCGCCGCCGCCTCGTCGTCGGAGAGGAAGGCGCTGGAATAGACGTAGCCGTTGCCGGTGCGGTGCTGCAGCGGGATGCGCCATTGCCATCCGGCCGGGCGCAAGGTCGCGCGCGTATAGGGCGTGGTTTCGGCCACGCGGGCGCAGGGCACGGCGACGGCCCGGTCACACGGCAGCCAGTGGGACCAGTCCTCGAAGCCGGCCTCCATCACCCCGTCGATCAGCAGCGCGCGAAAGCCTGAACAGTCAAGGAAGAGGTCGCCCTCCAGCCGCTCACCGCGATCGGTGGTGAGCGCCGTGACAAAGCCCGTGTCCGGGGCGCGCTCCACCGTCTCGAGCTTGCCTTCGCGCCGGGTCACGCCTCCAGCTTCGGCCAGACCGCGCAGGTATTTCGCGTAGAGCATCGCGTCGAACTGATAGGCGTAGCCCAGGGTCGAGAGGATCGATCGCGCTTCATTGGTCGGCTTGGCGAACCGGTTGGCGGCCGCCAGTTGGGTCGCCAACGAGAAGGCCGACAACGGACGGTCCAATCCCTCGGCGCAGGCCTTCAGCCATCGCTGATGAAACGGAACCGGCCCCAGATCGACGCCGTAGCGCCCGAACGGATGGAAATAGCGGTGGCCCGGCCGGGCCCAGTCGACGAATTCGATGCCCAGCTTGTAGGTGGCCTTGGTGGCGCGGACGAACTCGGCTTCGTCGAGACCGATCAGCTCGTTGAACCATTGGATCGTCGGGATCGTCGCCTCGCCGACCCCCACCGTGCCGATCGCTTCGGATTCGAGAAGATCGATCTTCAGCTGGGGCCCGAAGGTCTTGGCTAGCGCGGCAGCCGCCATCCAGCCGGCCGTGCCGCCGCCCAGGATGACCAAACGCCTGACTCGATCCATCCCCGAACTCCTTTTTGAGATTCATATTGCAATCGTTTGTACAAAAGGCAACACGAGTTGCGGCGGCGTCGCCCCGGCGGGAAACGCCGCGGACTAGGCGGTTGAATGGGATTGCCGTACAGCTCCACTGCCCTTTGGCGTTTGACGGAGGGCAGCAACGGGCCCGATCGCGAACGCTCGCGGGTATCGACGTCGACAGGAATAGAGGGACGGTCTCTGGAAAAGCCAGCTCGCATCCGCACTCTTGCTGACTTGGCCAAGCTCGCGGGGGTGAACACCGCGACCGTCTCGCGCGCCCTGGCCGACAGTCCTTTGGTCAAGACCGACACCAAGGCTCGCATCCAGGCGCTGGCCCAGGAACATGGCTTTCGCCCCAACCAGATGGCCAAACGTCTGCGGACGCAGCGTACGGGCGTGGTCGGCGTCGTGGTGCCGCTGGGCCACGAGAAGCGCCAGCACCTGTCGGACCCGTTCTTCATGGCGATGCTCGGCCACCTGGCCGACGCCCTGACCGAGAACGGCTACGACATCATGTTGTCGCGCGTCATCCCCAACACGCCTGACTGGCTGGAGGCCGTGATCGGTTCGGGCATGCTCGACGGCGTGATGCTGATCGGACAGTCGGACCAGTTCGAGGCCATCGAACGCGCGGCCGCCCACTACCGGCCGCTGGTGGCCTGGGGAAGCCACTGGCCAGAACAGGCGCACTGCTCGGTGGGCACCGACAACTTCGCTGGCGGACGCATGGCGGGCGACCGCCTGGTGGCCGGCGGAGCGCGCCGCGTCGCCTTTCTCGGCGAGGTCCGCACCCCCGAAATCAGCCAGCGTCACGCCGGCCTGTGCGCCGCTCTGCAGTCGGCCGGGCTGGCCGCTCCGCTGCAGTTCGATGTTCACCTGGCGTCCGACGTCATGGAACAGGAGATCTCCGCCCACATCGCCAAGGTTGGCGACGCGATCGACGGGATCTTCGCCGCCTCCGACGTTATCGCCATGACGACCCTGCGCGTGCTGGCCGATCGCGGCGTGGCCGTCCCCGGCCAGATCCGCGTCATCGGCTATGACGACATCCCGCTGGCCGCCCAGACGGTGCCGCGCCTCACCACCGTCCGGCAGGATATCGCCACCGGCGCCAAGGCCATGGTCGAGGCGCTATTCGCCCGCATCGGGGGCGAGGACGCCGCTTCGGTCCAGATGACCCCGGTGCTGGTCGGTCGCGATTCCGCCTAGGCACCGAGCGGGCGTCGGGTTGACGCGCCGCGGGCGACCGATCTTTCGCTATCGTCAAAAATCGCGTCGCACGGAAGCTTTGCACAAAATGCGAACGATTGCATTTAATCTTGCAATCCTTTGTTGTTTCGATATCCAGCACTATGGCCCGCGCCAGGCATCGCCTCCCCGCTGCCCCGAGCGCGCCAGCGCTCGGGGATCTTTTGACTGATCGAGACTTTCAATGACGCCCACGAGCCCTTCCGGCCTGCCGGCGGCGCATCCGCACGAGAAGGATGTCGAGCGTCGGTTCCTGGCCCATTGGCCCAGGCTGGAGGCGCGATTGGCCGAGGTCTATGGCGGCGACCCGCGCTGGGCTGGCTTCATCGGGGCGCTGAAGGATCGGGTATGGGCGGCGGCGATCGCGCGTCCTGCGGCGCTACGCGACCTCGACTCGCGCCGGGAGGGTTCCCGGGACTGGCTGAGCGCGGCGGGCCAGACCGCCTACACCTTCTATGTCGACCGCTTCGCCGGCGACCTGCCGGGCGTTCGCAAGCGTCTCGACTATCTGGATGACCTGGGGGTGCGCTGGCTGCATCCATTGCCGCTGCTGCGGCCGCGGGACGGAGACAGCGACGGCGGCTTCGCCGTGGCCGACTATCGCCAGGTCGATCCGCGCCTGGGCGACATGGACGACCTGGAGGCCCTGGCCTGCGACCTGCGGGCCCGGAATATGGGCCTGATCGTGGACGTGGTCTGCAACCATACCGCCCGCGAACACGCCTGGGCCAAGGCCGCCCGCGCCGGGGATAAGGCCTTCCAAGACTACTACATCACCCTGAGCGCCGAGGAGGCGGCCGAACGCGAGCGGCGCCTGATCGATGTCTTTCCCGACACCGCGCCTGGCAGCTTCACCTTCGACCCGGACATGGGCGGCCATGTCTGGACGACCTTCTATCCGTTCCAATGGGACCTCAACTACGCCAATCCGCAGGTCTTTTCCGAGATGCTGGAGGTGCTGGTGTTCCTGGCGTCCAAGGGCGTGCAGGGCTTCCGGCTCGACAGCGCGCCTTATCTCTGGAAGGCGGCGGGAACCACCAGTCGCAATCGCCCCCAGGCCTATGCGATCGTCGAGGCCTGGCACGAAGCCCTGGCCATCGTCGCGCCCTCGGTGGTGCTGGTCGCCGAGGCGATCGAGAGTCTGGACGACGTCGTTCCGTTCTTCGGCCGTGACGGGCGCGGCTGCGACCTGGCTTACAACAATGCGGTGATGACCGCGCTGTGGGGCTCCCTGGCCGACGCCAACGCCGGCGTCTTCAACCGCTGCCTGGCGGCCTCGGCCGGCAAGCCTCGCCGCGCGGCCTGGCTGAACTATGTCCGGTGCCACGACGACGTGATCTGGAACGCCCTGGCGGCCTACGCCCCGTCCGAGGATCTGGCCCGCTGGTCGGCTTTCTACGGCGAGGGCGGAGGGTTCTCGCATGGACGCGCCTTCCAGACCGCGCCGGGCGGCGTGCCCTCGACCAACGGCATGGCCGCCGCGCTCGCCGGCCTTCAGCCCGGCCAGGGCCCCAGGTCGCCCGGCGCGCATCGCTTGGCGCTGCTCTACGGGATCGTCCATGCCCTGGACGGTTGGCCGCTGATCTATATGGGCGACGAGATCGGCTTGCCGAACGACGAAGACTACGAGGCCGACCCGCTGAGGGCTGGCGACGGACGCTGGCTGCATCGCCCGGCGATGGACTGGACGGCGGCGGAACGCCGGACCCACGACGGAACGCTGGAAGCCGAGCTCTTCGGCTGCCTCCGCCGCCTCGGCGTCCAGGCCAGGACGCTGGCCGCCCACGGCGTCGCCGGTCCGGCCCTGCCGGTCGCCCTGGAATCGCCGGCCATCCTCGCCTTCGAGCGGGCCGAAGGCGCGCAGAGCCTGCTGTGCCTGGCCAATCTGGCGGAGGCCCCGCTGTCGACGCGCTTGCCCCTGGCCTATTCGGCGACGACGCGCGACGTGCTCACCGGACGAGATCGTCAGGGGGGATCCATCGATCTGGGTCCCCATGAACTGGTCTGGCTGGTGACGACATGACCTCGCCGGTTGCGTCCCGGACGTCGTTCCTCTGGACCTGGCCGCGATGGCGCCGTGACGATCGCCGCGCCTAAGGCGTCGGAACAAGCATGATCGGGACGCAGAGCCCGGAACGGGGAGGCCAACATGATCCGGACGGCATTGGAAGAGCGGGCGTCGAACGTCGGGCTGATCAAGCTGATGACCTTCCTGATGTTCATGATGTTCGCCATGACCACCGACGCGGTGGGGGTGATCATCCCGCAGATCATCAAGACCTTCGGACTCGACCTGACCGCCGCCGGCGCCTTCCATTACGCCACGATGGGCGGCATCGCCCTGTCCGGGCTTTGCCTGGGGTTCCTGGCCGATCGCATCGGCAGGAAGGCGACGATCATCGTGGGCCTCGCCGGATTCGCGGCCTCGGCCCTGGTCTTCGCCGTCGCCGAGCGGTTCGCCGTCTTCGTCGCCCTTCTGTTCGTGTCGGGCATGGCCATCGGCGTGTTCAAGACCGGCGCCCTGGCCCTGATCGGCGACATCTCCCGGTCGACCCGCGACCACACCGCGACCATGAACACCGTCGAGGGCTTTTTCGGCGTCGGCGCCATCATCGGGCCGGCGATCGTCGCGGCGCTGCTGGCGGCCGGAACGTCGTGGAAGTGGCTCTATGTGATCGCCGGAATCCTTTGCGTGGGCCTGATGGCGGCCGCGCTGCTGATCCGTTATCCCGCGCCGCGCAGCGAACGCGAGCCGGTCGGCCTGGACAAGACCTGGCGCGTGGCCAGCGACCCGCACGCCCTGATCTTCAGCGCGGCGGCGATGCTCTATGTCGGCGTCGAGACCGCGATCTATGTGTGGATGCCGACCCTCCTGACCGGCTATCGCGGCCCCGGCGCATCGCTCGTCGCCTTCGCCCTGCCCGTCTTCTTCGTCCTGCGCGCCGGCGGCCGGTTCCTCGGGGCCTGGATGCTGGTCCGCCTGCCATGGGCCCTGGTGCTGGCGATCTGCGCCGCGGCGATCCTGATCTGCTTCGCCGGCGCCCTGACCGGCGGACAAGCCGCGGCGGCCGTCCTGCTGCCGCTGTCGGGCCTGTTCATGTCCGTGGTCTATCCGACGCTGAACTCCAAGGGCATCAGCGGCTTTCCCAAGGCCGAACACGGCGCGGCGGCCGGCGTCATTCTGTTCTTCACCTGCGTCGGCGCCGTGGTCGCGCCGCTGGCCATGGGCATGGTGAGCGACGCCCTTGGCGGCCCCCTCTATGGCCTGGCGCTCGCCTGCGGCCTGGCCTTGATCCTCGCCCTGGCGACGCTGGCGAACCTCATCTGGAGCCCGTTCGCGAAGCGCCTGGCGGCGTGTGACGACCGCGAGTATGGCCGATGACGAGCGACTCGACGCCCGGCGGATGCGCCTCAGCGGCGCCTGACCACGCAGCGGATACCGACGTGGCTGGTGGCGCTCTCGACCGTCTGCATCAGAGGGGCGCTTCCACGTATCCCTTGCGCAGTTTCTCCTCGACCAGCTTGGCGACTTCGCGACGGGCGCGCGTTTCGCTGTCGTAGGACTTGGTCATCACCTGGCCCTTGGTCCCGACACGGCCATACACGACCGTGACGTCCAGCCCCTTCTGCCCAATGCGCCAGAACTTGTTCGAAGCGCCCTGCTGGAAAAGGAATTCCTGCATGTGCTCCGGCAGCGAAAGCCCCGAAGGCGACGCCTTCGGCTCCGCGGGCTCCAGGCGCGAGGGCGCCGCCTCGATCGGCGCGGCCAGGCCCTTGAGCAGCGCGTCGTCCTCGAGTTCGGTCTCCGCGCCGCTGGTCAGCCGGGCCTCGATGCGCTCGACCACGCCCAGCGGGTCGCGCAGCCAATCGACCGACAGCACCTCCATCACCGGCCAGCCGAAGTTGCGCAGGACGGACGGGCGGAACACGTAGCGCTCGCGCACGCGCGCCCGGTCCTCGCCCGGCGGAGGGTCGAGGAGGACGCCGAGCCCGTAGCGCTGTCCGTCTGGGCTGGCGATGGCCAAGTCACAGCGGAACTGCGAGCGCCCGACGTGCTCGTGCACCGCGTGCCCACGCTTGCGCAGGGTCGCGGCCAGCGAGGCGCGCAACGGGTCGACGGGGGGCGCCGAGGCGAAGGCCTGGCGAGCGCCGGGGTTCAGGGCGCCCAGGACCGCCTGCGACCGCTCCCCCTCCCCGCGCGCACTGGCCTCGGCGAACTGCAGGAACGCCCTGAGCGCCGCCGCGCCGTCGTTGTGGGTGTTGGTGATCGCCTCGGCGCGGATCGTCGAGACGACGGCCATGCGGTGCTTGGCGCGGCTAAAGATCACGTTCAGGCGCTTTTCCCCGCCTCGCTGGTTGATCGGGCCGAAGTTCATCAGCATCCGGCCGTCCGGCCCCGGTGCGTAGCAGATGCTGAGCAGGATGATGTCCCGCTCGTCGCCCTGCACATTCTCCAGGTTCTTGACGAACAGGCCGTTGAACTGGTCATCGTCCTCGCGGAGGTACTCCTTCTCCAGCAAGGCGGCGAAGGCGGCGTCCTCGTCGGCCAGGGCGTCGAGGGCGCTTTCGATCTCGCCCTGCTGGGCTTCGGAAAACGCCACGACGCCGATGCTCAGCCCCGTCCCGCGCAACAGCAGCTCACGCACCATGCCGGCGATGCACCGCGCCTCGGGGAGGTTGCAGCGGCTGACATAGACACCGTCCTCGACCAGGTGGAAGCTGAGCGGCCGCTCCAGCAGGTCATCGACCGCCAGCCTCGCGGCGCCCTCGGCGTCGGAGCGTCGCGCGGCGATCTCGGCGGTCTGTCCCTCGATCCGCTGATCGGGAATGGTGATCAGCCGCCCCTCGTAGAAGGCGGCGTTGGAGAAGCTGATCAGCGACTCGTGGCGGCTGCGATAATGCCAGGCCAGCAGGGTGGCCGGCAGGTTGCGGGCCGCCTGGTTGAGCAGGCTGTCGGCGTCCAGCGTGATGGCGATCCGCTCGCCGTCCTCTTCAGCGAAGACGGTGTTCTCGTCCTCGTCGGTCGAACTGGAGAAGAAGCTCGTCGGCGGCAGTTGCATCTCGTCGCCGACCACCACCACCTGGCGGGCGCGACTGAGCGCCGGCACGGCCTCTTCGGTCGGGATCTGGCTGGCCTCGTCGAAGATGACCACGTCAAACAGGTCGCCGCGCAACGGCAGGGTGTCGGAGACCGACAGCGGGCTCATCAGCCAGATCGGCTTGAGGTCATTGACCACGGCGCCGGTGTCGGCGCCCGCGATCTCGCGGATGGCCTTGTAGCGCATGGTCTTGCCGAACTCGTGCTCCAGCTCGCGCCGACCGCTGGCGTAGCGCTTGCGGAACTGGCGACCGGCCTCGTCGAGCTGCGCCACCGACAGGGTCGAGCGGCGCACGTTCTCCAGGAACTTGCGATGCTGGGCGGCGCGGACCATGGCGGCGTTCCGCTCCAGCCCGACCGTCTCGGCCCGCTCCACGCGGCGCGCCGCCTGGGTCAGGTCGCGGCTGTCGAAACGCGCCAGCTCCGGATCCTGGCGCATGAGGCGGGCCAGCGATTCGGCGGCGACCAGCGCCTCCAGCCCGTCCGGTGGCAGGGCGATGTCCTGCAGCATGCCCGCATAAGCCGGCCCCGCCTCGTGCACGGCGCGCAGCAGCGGGATCAGGTCGGGCAGGTCGTCCAGGGCCTCCCGCGTGTCGCGCAGCCACTCCAGCAGGTCGTCCAGCGTCCATTCGGGCGGCAGACGCAGGTCGGCCCCGACGATCGCGGCCAGACGGGACACGGGCTCGACCGCCAAGGCGTCCGCCCGGGCGGCGTCGGGCGCGTCGCGCAAGGCCTCGACCATCCGCCGCAGCAGCGGGCTGGCGCGGAGTTGCTCGACCAGGCCGTCGAGGGTCGAGACGAAGGCGGCGAAGTCGCGGACAGCGTAGCCCGTGCGGAGCGCCTGCTCGGCCGCGTTCCGCGCCGCCACGGCCCCATGCTCGGCCGCCAGATCGGCCAGCAGGGCGGTCAGGCGCGGCTTCACGGCGTGCTTGCCGAAGTCGTAGCGGCGGCCCAGCTCCTTGCCGAGCCGCCACCAGGCCGGCTTCAGGACGCGCAGGACCGAGCCCTCCTCGCGCCGAGCGATGTCGAGCGCCGCCGCCGTGTCCTGCGGCGACAGCTTCTCCAGCCAATGCGTCGTCGCCTTGCCGGCCTCCGCGACGGCGTCGTCCAGCCGGGCCAGGTCGGCGCGAGCCGCTTGCAGGTCGCGCGCCGACGGGCTGGCCGGATCCAGCAGGTCCAGCCGTCCGACAAGATCGTAGGTCGTGATCCGCGCCGCCGCGTCGGTCAGGGCCATCGCCTGCGGCAGGGTCAGGTCGGGTTTCAGCAACTGGCCGTCGTTCTCGAACGCCGCGTCGAGCTCATCGAAGACGGTGTCGCAGGCCTCGAGCATCTCCTGGGCCCTGGCGTAGGCCCGTGGATCGGCCAGCAATGCGCCGGAGAGCCTCGCGAACGGATGGCTGGCCAGGTTGTCCAGACCGAAGCGCTCCGACAGGACCCGCACCAGTCGCCCCAGCAGGTCGCGCTGGGCCTCCCAGGTCGCGTAGTCCGGCAGGCGTTCGCGGACCGCCGGCCCGACGTCGGGATCGGGCGGCGGCAGGGCGATGGCCCGCCGGACCAGCGCCCGCACCGGCAGGGCCAGGCTTTCGGGCGCGGCGACCATCGCGGTCTCGAACCGCTCCAGTCGCGCCAACTGCTCTTCGGCCAGGCCAACGGCGGACTGGCGGGCGGCCGACAGGCGGTCAAGGTCGTCGCCCTGCGCCACCCACTGCTCATAGCCCTCGCGCAGGTTCTGGACGAACGCCTTCTTGTCGGTCTGGGAGTCGTGGATCAGGCAGCAGAGATCGTCGAGCCCGCTCTGCTTGAGGCGATGGAACACCACGTCCAGGGCCGCCCGCTTCTCGCAGACGAACAGCACCCGCTTTCCGCGGCCGGCGTAGTCGGCGACCAGATTGGTGATGGTCTGCGACTTGCCGGTGCCCGGCGGTCCCTGGATGATGAAGCTGCGGCCGCTCCTCGCCACCCCGACGGCGGCGTTCTGGGTCTCGTCGGCCGAGACCACGTTCCAGCGGTCGCTCAGCGGGATCGGCGGCGGCGGCTCGGCTTCGACCTCGCGCGGCTCGATGGAGAAGATGCGGTCGAACGCCGGATTGGGCGCCGGCTCGTCGATGAGCTGGTTGTAGTCGCGGACCAGCGACATCTTCTTGTAGTTGAAGTTGGCCAGGGTGACCTGGGTCAGGTCGAAATCCCAGGCGAACTTGTGCCCGTCGTCCTCCGGCATCGAGAAGGTCAGGTTCTCGATCTCGCCCGTCGGCGCGACGGCGTGCACGGGCCGGGCCGCGACTCGCCCGCCGACGGAGCCCCGCAGCGGCAGGGCGCTGGGCTTCACCATCTGCTCGAACATGGCCAGGCCCAGCGGGCGGTAGTCGTCGCGGTCGTAGCTGAAGTCCGGCCGGCCGATGCTGGCCCGCCGCAGGTCGCGTCCCCGCCGGCGCTGGAACTGCTGCAGGCGCTGGACGGCCTTCTGGTGGATCAGCTTGATCGACGGCCGGGTGTGCAGGCGAAGATCGACGCCGGGCTCCGAGGCGTGGATCTGGGCCCGCAGGTCCGCATGGATCTGCTCGATCGAGACCTCGCCGAGATCGATCGTCTCCGGCAGACGGATGTCGTGCAGCTGGCGCAGGTGATGGCGCAGGGCGGGGTTGAATTCCGCCTCGTCGCTGGTGGCGTGGAGGACGTATTGGTCGGTGACGCCCTTCTTCTTCACCAGCTCGACGGGCAGCCACAGCAGCGGCGAGGTGATCCGCTCTTCCGGCGCGTCCTTCAGATTGTTCCAGCGCAGGAAGGCGATCACCAGGCGCAGATGGCTGAAGCCAAATTCAGCCCGGTCACGGCGCGTTTCCTGGATCAGCCGGTCGAGCGAATTGGGAAGATAGGTCTGGTCTTCAAAGCGCAGCCAGCGGCGAAGGCTCACCGCCCGGCCCGCCGCGACCTCGGCGGCGAACTCGCCGCCCCAGGTGCAGATCTGGTCGGGCTTGACGCTCTCCAGCCGCACCACCAGCGGCACGCTGGCCACCGTGAGGTTCACGCTCGCCTGGGTGGGCCGGAAGTAGAGCAGGCGATTGCGGCGCGAGAGATCGAACAGGCGGTCGCGCAGGTGCGCCAGCACGGCGGTGCGCCGCGGCGCGGCCCCGTCCGTCGTGGCCAGGACGCGGTCGATGTTCAGGGCCTGCGGCTGGTCGCGCCAGGTCTCCAGGCGATGGATCAGCGCGGCCAGGTCGGTCGCCCGCTCGTGACGGTTCAAGGCGGTCATCTCGGCGATGACGCTGGCCAGCACGGGGTTCAGGCGGTTGACGATGGCGAACAGGTTCTGGCGATGCGAGGCGAAGCGGTCCAGATCCTCGGCGTCGGTGAAGTCCAGGCCCGAGGCCAGGGCGGCCAGGACCAGGCCCAGCCGGAAAATGTCGGTGATCTCGTCGTGATGACCCAGCCGTTCTTCCCACGACTCGAACCCGACCAGATAGACGGGCTTGGTGATCGGCTTTTCAAGGTCCCGTTCCGCCCGCAGGGTCTCGACCTGAAAGCCCGCCTCGGAGTCGCGCGTGACCCGCATCTCGTCGATGATGTTCAGGGCCGAGGTCGGCGGCGGCTGGACGGCCTTGATGGCGTCGAGCCGGTAGCGCGGCAGCGCGCCGTCCGGCCGCCGCAGCCGCAGCACGCCGCCGGTCTCGAGGATGTCGCCCGGCCCCAGGTCAGCGACGCGCCCGTGCTGGTGCAGCGCGCTCACCGATTGCAACAGCGGCAGGATCGAGAACAGGACGTCGTCCATCGGCAGCGCCAGGCCGTCGTTCCTGGCCAGGGCCTCGCGCAGGCTCAATTCCACGGGCTCCTCGGTCACGCGGCGGCCTTCAGCTTGCGAGCCAGACCCTCGACCTCGCGCTTGGGCAGGCCGCCCTCGCGCTTGAGCGCCTCGAGAAAGGCCTCGGCGCGGCCCAGGTCCTTGGCCGCGCGCGCCGCTTCCAGCAGGGCGTGGTCGCGCACGTCGGGATCGGCCAGAGCCAGGTCGAGCATCACGAAGCCGAGGTAATCGCGGACGCTGTCGTCGGCCTGCTCGGGCGTGATCGCGTCCAACTCCACCGTCGCCTCGGCGTCGGACCAGTCGGGGAAGTAGCGCTTCACCTGGCTCATTACCAGGTCGCTGCGCATCGCTTCCTGGGCGACGAAGCGGGAGACGAAACGGCGGGTCAGGGTTTCGAGCTCGGCCTGATCGATCAAGTCGAGCTTGCTCATCGACAGCGGCCCTTGGAGGCGGAGGCGCAGCCAGTCGTCCAGCCCCGGGTCGCCCTCCACCCATTTGCCGACCGCCTGGGCCCGTAGATAGATTTCCGGGTGCGACTGTCCTTCGGACAGGCGAGGAGGCCCCGCCTCCAGCTCCCTGGCCTGGGCAAGGTAGGCCTCCGGATCCACGGCATGGATCCCTGTCCGCACCTTGACCAGGGTCGAGATCGACGGGCCGGCGGCGCCGGTGACGAAGGCCGCCCCGCGATCGGCATAGACCTCGGTGAAGAGATCGTAGAGGCGCGCGGTGTTGGCGTGGCTGGCGCTCGCGCCGGGGTCGGCCAGGGTATGGTCGAGGATGCGTGAGACGGTATGATAGTCGCCGCCGTCCAGGGACCACAGGCGATAGTGCGACAGCTCGTGGCCGAGCAGCGCGGCCAGCTCGTCCGGGCCGAGCTTCTCCAGCACCGGGCCGTAGAACAGGACGTGCACCTCGCCCGGCAGGTAGAACAAGGCCGCGTTCATGCTGTCGCCGCCGGCCTGATAGAGGGTGACGGGCGCCTCGATCTCCAGCTTCGCCATCACCGCCCGGCAGGCGGCGTAGACGTCAGGATGGGACTCGGGCGTCAGGCGGTAGGTCTCGCGCAACAGGCCGGCCCGCACCTCCTGCACGTGCTGGTCCTGCGCCGCGAACGACGACGCCCACTTCCAGACCTCGGGCTCGGCGCGCTTCAGGTAATCCACGAGCCGCAGGTGGTACGGCAGGGGGCGCAACGCATCCCCAAGCTCAAGACTCATACGCATAGTCGCCCCAACCGCCCGCCTCTCGCTGGGCGCGAGCAGCAGGTTAGCCTAGTCCGCCTTACAAACCAGCGTCCATAGCAACGCGCGCGACGTGGCCGCGGCGGCGAGCGGATCGACAGGCTTGACGTCAGCTCGTCGGCGAAAACGTGCTTGGTAGCGCCGCCGCTTAGCCTCCCGGGTGCAGTCCCGGCGCTTCCTGGCCCGTACGGGTGACGTATTCCGTATAGCCGCCGCCGTACTGATGGACGCCCTCGGGCGTCAGCTCCAACACTCGGTTCGACAGGGCCGCCAGGAAATGGCGGTCGTGTGAGACGAACAGCATGGTGCCCTCGAAGTCCGCCAGGGCCGCGACCAGCATCTCCTTGGTGACCATGTCGAGGTGGTTGGTCGGCTCGTCCAGCACCAGCAGGTTCGGCGGGTCGAACAGCATCTTGGCCATGACCAGGCGCGCCTTCTCGCCGCCGGACAAGACGCGGCAGGGCTTTTCGACATCGTCGCCGGAGAAGCCGAAGCACCCCGCCAGCGTGCGCAGCGCGCCCTGCCCTGCCTGAGGGAACGAACGCTCCAGAGATTCGAAGATTGTCTCTTCGCCATCCAGCAGGTCCATGGAGTGCTGGGCGAAATAGCCCATCCTGACACTGGCCCCGACATTGACCGCGCCCTGGTCGGGCTTGGTGTCGCCGGCCACCAGTTTCAGCAGGGTCGACTTGCCGGCCCCGTTGGCCCCCAGGACGCACCAGCGTTCCTTGCGGCGCACCAGGAAATCCAGCCCCTCATAGATCGGCTTGTCGCCATAGCCCTTATGGACATTGCGGAGGCTGATCACGTCCTCGCCCGACCGCTGCGGGCTCTGGAATTCGAACTGGACCGACTGGCGACGACGCGGCGCCTCGACGCGCTCGATCTTGTCGAGCTTCTTGACCCGGCTCTGGACCTGGGCGGCGTGCGAAGCGCGCGCCTTGAACCGCTCGATGAACTTGATTTCCTTGGCCAGCATGGCCTGCTGGCGCTCGTACTGGGCCTGGCGTTGGGCCTCGCCGAGCGCCCGCTGCTGGTCATAGAAGTCCAGATCGCCCGAATAGGTGATCAGCGAGCCGCCATCGATCTCGACCACCTTGCCGATGATGCGGTTCATGAACGCGCGGTCGTGCGAGGTCATCAACAGCGCACCGTCGTAATTCTTGAGGAAGGCCTCCAGCCAGATCAGGCTTTCCAGGTCCAGGTGGTTGGACGGTTCGTCCAGCAGCATGCCGTCGGGGCGCATCAGCAGGATTCGGGCCAGCGCCACGCGCATCTTCCAGCCGCCGGACAGCAGGCCGACATCGCCGTCCATCCGCTCCGGGCTGAAGCTCAGGCCGGCCAGCACCTCGCGGGCCCGCGCCTCCAACGCATAGCCGTCCAGTTCCTGGAAACGCTCCAGCACCTCGCCATAGCGTTCGAGGATGGCGTCCATCTCGTCGGCCTGGTCCGGATCGACCATCGCCGCCTCCAGCCTGGCCATTTCGGCGGCCAGCGCGCTGACGGGACCGACGCCGTCCATCACCGCGGCGACCGCGCTCTGGCCCGACATTTCGCCGACGTCCTGGCTGAAATAGCCGATCGTCATGCCGGGCTCGATCGCGACCAGTCCGTCGTCGGGCTGTTCCTGGCCGGTGATCATGCGGAACAGCGTCGTCTTGCCCGCGCCGTTCGGGCCGACGAGCCCGACCTTTTCGCCCTTCTGGACGCCCATCGAAGCTTCGATGAACAGGATCTGGTGGCCGTTCTGCTTGGAGATATTGTCGAGGCGGATCATGGGCGGTCTGCTAACGCGGGTCGGACCAGTACGCCAGCCTTAGAGCCATGGCAATTCGAAGCGACGACGACGCCGGCTAGCCCTTCGGGCGCACCGTCACCGTCTCGACAGGCCCCGGGCGCCGCCGCGCCATGTCCGTCCGGCCCCACGATGCGAATGTCGTCGCCGCCCTCCCCGCCACCTGCTCGCGAGCACGATCTTCGCGTCGATCGCTCCGCGCCGAGGCCGATCGTTGACTCGAAGCGCATGTTCATATTGTATGAATGTATGCATACACAGGAACACATCCTTGGCGCCTTGCGAATAGAGGGGACCGGCGTTCCCATCTATGTGCAGTTGCGGGAGCAGTTCCTGAGGGCGATGGGCGCGGGGCTGCTGAAGCCCGGCGATCAGATGCCGACCATGCGGCAGGTGGCCGTGGCGTTGCGCATCGACCTCAACACCGTGCGCCGCGCCTATGACGAGCTGGAACGCACCGGCGCCCTGCGCCTGGAACGTGGCCGCGGCAGCTTCGTCGCCGAACCGCCCCGGCCGCTCGACGCGCGCGCCCAGACCCAGGCGGCTGACGATCTGGCCCGCCAGACCCTCGCCCAGGCCGCGGCCATGGGCGTCGAACCGGAACTCTTGATCCAACGCATCGCGGCGCTCGCCGCCAAGAAGGAGGACTGAAATGACTCCCCTGCCTCAACTCCGCCTCGGCGAAAGCCTCGCCGGACGGCTCAACGCCCCGGCCATGGTCCTGATGGTGGTGCTCATCATCGCCGGCGTGGCCCTGCTCGCCACCGGCCAGGCGCCGTTGCAATGGCTGGGCGGCCTGATGATCGCCGTCGGCGTTCTGACGCCGCTGGCCCTGAAGATGGCCCAGCAGTGGGAGCGGGCGATTGTCCTGCGCCTGGGGCGCTTCCATCGCGTGGCCGGACCAGGCCTCTTCCTGACCATACCCGTGGTGGACGAGGTCGCCTACTGGATCGACCAGCGCATCCAGACCACCGAGTTCAACGCCCAGCAGGCGCTCTCGAAAGACACCGTGCCGGTGAACATCGACGCCGTGATCTTCTGGCAGGTGCACGACACCGAGCGGGCGGCCCTGGAGATCCAGGACTATAAGCGCGCCATCGCCCAGGTCGCCGAGACGTCCCTGCGCGAGATGGTCGGCTCCTCGACGCTGGCCACCTTGCTCGCCGAACGAAAAAAGAGCGACGGCGTCCTGCGCGAGGTGATCGGCCGCAAGACCGCCGACTGGGGCATCTCGGTGATCTCGGTGGAAATCCGCGACATCGGCGTGCCCGCCGGGTTGCAGGACGCCATGAGCCGCCAAGCCCAGGCCGAGCGCGAGCGCCTGGCCCGCGTGGCTCTCGGCCAGGCCGAGCAGGAGGTGGCGGAAAAGTTCGTCGAAGCCGCCGAGATCTACGCCCGCTCGCCGACCGCCCTGCAGCTGCGCGCCATGAACATCATCTACGAGACCACCAAGGAAGGCGGCGCCACCATCCTGCTGCCGACCGCGATGGTCGACGCGATGAACCCCGGCGGCGTGCTGGGCCTGACCCAGGCGGCGACGGCCAGTCGCGGCGCGCCGCCGAGCGCGACCTAAGAGGAGCCAGGGCGATGAAGAAGACGGTGTCATGGGCTGCGGCCCTGGCGGCGGCGCTCGGCCTGCTGGCCTCCGCCGCCCGCGCCCAGGAAGCAACGGGCGACTGGCATGGCGTGCTGAAGGTCGGTCCCAGCGAGCTGCGCGTCGGGCTGACGGTGACCGCCGGCCTGGACGGCGTCCTGGCCGGCCAGCTGGTCAGCCCCGACCAGGGCGGCGCGGCGATCGCCCTGAGCGAGGTGCGCGGCCAGGGCGGCAGGCTGTCTTTCTCGGCGACCGCCATCCATGGCCGCTTCGAGGGCGCCTGGGACGCTCCGCAGCAGGCCTGGGTCGGGTCCTGGACACAGGGCGTCTCGCTGCCGCTGACCCTGACCCGGGGCCCCGTTCCCGTCGCCGCCCGGCCGCAGACGCCCGGCAGACCCTACCCCTACCGCGAGGAGGAGGTCGCCTTCGACAGCGCTCCCGGCGTCCGGCTGGCCGGAACCTTGACGCTGCCGCCCGGCGAGGGCCCCTTCCCCGCTGTCGTCCTGATCACCGGCTCCGGGCCGCAGGACCGCAACGAGACCCTTGCGGGGCATCAGCCGTTCCTCGTGCTGGCCGACCACCTGACCCGCAAGGGTGTCGCCGTGCTCCGGTTCGACGACCGGGGCGTCGGCAAATCCACGGGCGGTTTCGCCGCCGCGACCAGCAGCGACTTCGCGGTCGACGCGGAAGCCGCGGCCGCCTTCCTGCGCGGACGCCCGGAGATCGCCGCCGGCAAGGTCGGCCTGCTCGGCCACAGCGAGGGCGGCATGATCGCCCCGATGGTCGCCGCGAAGGACCCGAAGATCGCCTTCCTCCTCCTGCTCGCCGCCCCGGGCGTGCCGGCGCGAGCGCTCTTGACCGCTCAGCGCCAGGCGGTGATGGCCGCGCTCGGCGCTCCGCCCGAGGCCATCGCGCGCAGCCAGGCCCTAATGACCAAGGTTGACGACGCCGTGCTGCAGGCCAAGGACGCGGACGCCGCTCGCACCGAGGTGACGCGCCTCCTGTCCGAGGCCCGCGGCGACCTCCCGCCGGCCGCCGCAGCGGTTCAGGCGAGCATGATCGGCAGTCCCTGGTATCGCGAATTCATCGCCTACGACCCTGGCCCCGCCCTCGCGAAGATCCGCGTCCCGGTGCTGGCGCTGAACGGCGACAAGGACATGCAGGTGATCGCTGAGCAGAACGTGCCGGCGTTGCGGGCGGCGTTGCGCGACGACCGGGATGCGACCGTCATGGCCCTGCCCGGGCTGAACCACCTCTTCCAGAGCGCCAGCACAGGCTCGCCCCAGGAGTATGGCCGCATCGAGGAAACCTTCTCCCCCGCCGCCCTGGAGATCATTTCCGACTGGATCGCGGCGCGGACCCGCCCCTAGCTCACCCTTCCGAGGCGGTGGGCGCCGACGTTCCGATGGCGCCGCCATCGGAACGTCGGTCACAGGTCAGGCGAGATAGGCGCCGCGCAGCTGGGCGATCTTCCGGTCGGTCAGGCCAAGGCGGGCCTTGGCCAGGCCGACCGGACCCCCGAACTTGACGTCCATCGAAGCCAGGGCGCGGCGCATGACCTCCGGATCCGAGCCCATGATCACCTGCAGAACCTCCGGCGGCATCTTGGCGAAGGCCTGGGCCTGCCGGGCGGACACGCCGCTGGTCCCCGCGCCGCTCGACATCTGCTTCATGTAGTACGATGGCGGGGTGTAGACCTGGGTCAGGGCATAGTCGGCGATCACCGTCTCGCGCGGGACGCCCAGCACCGACAGGATCAGCGCCGAGGCCACGCCCGTGCGGTCCTTGCCCGCGCTGCAGTTGAAGGCCAGCGGCCCCTCATTGGCGACCAGGCGCGCGAACATGTCGGTATAGTGCGGGGTCAGCATGTCGATGAACGACACATAGGCGTCGGCGAAGCCCTGGATGGCCTGTTCGCGATTGGACAGCTTCATCAGCGACGCCATGGAGCCGCTCATGTCGTAGTCGGTCGCCACCACCTCGGGGCCGCCGGCCTTCAGGAACGGATTGGGTTCGGCCGTACGCTCGCCCGGGCTGCGCAGGTCGCAGATCACCGTGATCCCCAGTTTCGAGAGGTAAGTCATGTCGGGCGCCGTCAGGCCGCTCATCACGCCCGAGCGGTAGATCCGGCCCCATTTCACCTGGCGGCCATCGGCCGCGCGCCAGCCGCCCAGGTCGCGGAAGTTGCGGCCGCCCTCCAGCGGCAACAGCCGCTCGGCGACGCGGGTCTGGCGACCGTCGGCCGCCGTGACCAGGAAGTACGGGCGGGGCGAAACCGGCGCGGCCAGATCCGCCGTCGCGCCCGATGCCGCAACCAGCGGACGCATGGCGGCCTTGGTCGCGCCCGGATCCGCCGAGACGAAGACCGAAACAGCCCGGGCGCCGGTCCAGCCCAGGCGAACGGTCCCGGGCGCGGTGCGGGCGGCCTTGGCGTCCAGCCCAGTCGCGGCGCGGGCGGCGGGCGCCAGCGCCAGGGCGCCGGCGCCCGTGAGGAAAAGACGTCGATCCATCTTCAGGTCTCCCATCGCTCTAGAATTTCACGTTGGCTTCGACGCCGAAGGTGCGCGGCTCGTTGTAGATCGCGTACCTGCCCAGGGCGGCGTTGGTGTTGCGCAGGAAGGCGTAGGACTCATTGGTCAGGTTGCGCGACCAGACCGACAGCTGCAGATCCGGCGCCCCGTCACCCAGCCTGATGTCGGCCAGGGCCAGGCGGCCGTTCACCGTGAACGACTTGTCGCTCCGCGTCGGGTCGGTGGTGCTGGTGAACTGGCTGTCGGCGAAGTTGGCGTCCAGGTGCGCCTTGAACGTCGCGCCCAGGGCCGGGTGGACATAGTCGACCGCGACGCTGCCGGCGTTCCTGGGGCTGTACAGCGGATAGATGGTCGACTGGGCGTTGGTGAACGGGTTGAAGGCCTTCGACAGCTTGACGTCGGTGTAGGCGTAGGCGCCCGACAGGGTCAGGCCCTCCATCGGGAGCAGGGCGAAGTCGAGCTCCAAGCCCTTGGTCTTGCCCGAGGCGGCGTTGGTGGTTTCCAGGGTGCCGCGGTTGTTGCCCACGATGATGACGTTGAAGTCGACCTGGGCGTCCTTGATGTCGCCGGTGAACGCCGCGACGTTCAGGCGTACGCGGTGGTCCCAGAACTCGGTCTTGGTCCCGACCTCGAACATCTTGACCTTCTCGGGATCGAAGGCGCGATAGGTCAGCGAACGCGAGTTGGCGCCGCCGGCCTTGTAGCCCGTGCTCCAGCGGCCATAGAGGTTGATCTCCGGCGTCAGTTCGTAGGCGACGCTGACCAGCGGGTCGAAGTGGCTCCAGGACTCGTCCAAGGGGATCGCGCCGACGACCGTGTTCTTGTTGGCGTCGACGTAGCTGGGCAAGGCGCCGTTGACCACGTCCAGCGAGCCCTTCTTGGCGTCGCGGGTGATGCGGCCGCCGACTGTGACATGGGCCCTGTCGTCCAGAACCGGCGGCGTCCAGGACGCCTGGCCGAAGGCGCCGTAGCTGGTCGTGGTCACCCGGCTGGCGCGATCCTTCGGAACGGTGTTGAAGTCGATCGAAAGCTGGGTGTAGCCCGTGCCCGTGGCGTTCCATTGCAGCGAGTTGGGGGTCTGGGCGTTGTCGCTGACCTTCTCGCGGAAATAGAAGACGCCGGCCACGTAGTCGAGGCGCTCGGTCTTGCCGACCAGTTGCAGTTCCTGGCTGTCCTGGTCCTGCCAGACGCGGGCCACGCTGTAGCGGGCGAACGGCCCGTTCGGCGCGAACACGGACAGGGCCACGGCGCCGTTGTCGAACTGGGTCTGGGTCAGCTTGCGGTACGAGCTGATGGACTTCAGCTCCAGATCGTCGGCCAGGGTCCAGGTCAGGTTCAGGCGATGGCCGCGCGTGTCGCCCTCGCTCATCTGCAGCGGCACGCCGACATTGGCGCGCTTGGCGCGGTCGGGCTGGAGCGGCGTCAAGGGCGCCAGCGCCAGCGAACCCTTCTTCTCCAGCTGCACATAGTAGGGCGTCGAGCCGTCGTACGAGACGTCGAAGGCGTAGTCGGCGTTGAAGTGGTCGCTGGGCTTCCACGCCGCTTCCAGGTTCACGCCGCGCTTGTCGTAGCTGTTGAAGTCCGGCTGGCCCGAAGTGGTCGGGTTGGTGGTCGTGCCGCCACGCTTGCTGAGCAGGGCGTCGATCTTGACGCTGACGCCATGGAACGCCGGCAGATCCAGATGGGTCTCGGCCTTGTAGGCGTTGTAGTCGCCGTAGCCGACCGTGGTGTTCATGCCGAAGACACCCGTCGGCGCCTTGGTGACGATGCTGACCGCGCCCCCCTCGGTGTTGCGGCCAAACAGCGTGCCCTGCGGCCCCTTCAACACCTCGATGCGCTCGACGTCGTAGAGCGCCGAGCCCAGGCCCTGGGCCCGGCCCAGATAGACGCCGTTGACATAGACGCCGACAGCCTGGTCGCGGGCCGGCTGGTTGGCGTCGCCCAGGGCGCCGATGCCGCGCATGCCGATCGTCAGGGCCGACTTGCGGGCGAAGAACGGGGCCACTCGCAGCGACGGGATCGCGCCGTCGCCCAGGTCCTCGATCGACTGCACGTGGCGGGCCTTCAGGGCTTCGCTGTCCATGGCCGAGATGGCGATCGGGGTGTCCTGAAGATCCGTCTTGCGCTTCTGGGCGGTGACGACGACCTGCTCCAGGCCCACCGCGCCTTCGGCGGCGGCGGCGGCGGCGGGAGCGGCCGGCGGCGGAGCGTCCGCGGCGCGGGCCGCGCCGCAGAGGGCCAAGGCCGCCACGCCCGTCAACAGGCCGGCGCGCCGCGCCGCCATCTCGAAGTTCCGCTTCATCTGTGTCCCCCAAGTTTTCCCGGCGGACCGCCGGGCTCGGGGCGCGTCTAAGCTTTATCCGTGACCTCAGAACGAATGTTATGTTTCAGTTCCGCGAAGGTCGTCGCGGATCCAAGGACAGCCTTGCGATCTGGATGCGGGCGGGGAATATGCGCCATGGTCGCCCGTCCGCCCGCCTTGCCCCTTTCCGCCGCCTTTGCGTCCGCGCGGGCCCCGGGGTCTCACGACGACACCCGTCAACGCCTCGTCATGGCGGCGGGACAGCTGATCGCCGATGGCGGAATCAGCGCCGCCTCGGCGCGCGCCATCGCCGCCAGCGCGGGCACGGCGCCCAGCGCGATCAACTACAACTTCGGCAATATAGAACGATTGTTACTGACGGTTTTCGAGCAAGGCGTCGAGGAGACTCGCGCCTGGTTGCAGGATTGCTCGCACACCCTCGCCGCCCTGCCCGCCTCGCCGGACGGCCTGGCCTGGGCCCTGTTCCACCTGCTCGGCGCCTGGGCCGGCGACGGCCGTCGCCTGGCCCTGATCTATCAGGAGACCGTCGCCGCCGATCCGGGCCATGGCCCGGCGGCCGCCTGGACCCGTCTGTGGCGGGACTTCTGGATCGACGCCGCCGCACGCTGCGGCCTCCCGGCGGTGGACGGCCGCGTCCTGCACGCCTTCTTCGAACACGAGGCGCTGTACAATCTCTCGGCCTGGTCGCCGGCGTTGGAGAGCGCCGGACTGGCCGAGATGGTCGATCACTTGGCGACGATCTGGCTGGGCGCCCGTCCCCGCCCGTCGCGCGAGGCGATGGTGCAGGCCGAGCGCCTGGCCGGGACGCGCCCCCACGGCTCGGTGCCGCCGGCCGCCATGCGCATCGCCAAGGCGGCCGCGAAGGTCGTCGAGGACAAGGGCCTGGCGGGCCTGACCCATCGCGCCGTGGCCGCTCGCGCCGGTGTCACCACCGGCTCGGTGACCCACCATTTCCGTTCGATCGAGGATCTCGTCGCCGGCGCCATCCGCGGCCAGGTGCAGGCGATGACCGAAGACGCCGCCGCCCGGGACGACGCCGGCCCGTCGCTCGACGAAGCCCGGACGGCGCAGGCTCTGTTCGCGGCGTTACGCCTGCACGTCACCTCTGACCTTCCATCGCCCGCCGTGCTCCGTCGCCGGCGCCTGTTCCTCGCCGCAGTCCGTCGAAAGGACCTTGCGGCGGCTGGGGCTGTGATCCGCTTCTCGTATGGCGGCACCTTGCGCGACAGCCTGGGCCGGGTCTTTGGCTTCTCCGGCCCGGACCTCGTGCTGCACGCCAGTGTGTTGGCTCGCCTGCTGGCGGCGATCTGGTTCGCCTGCGCCGGCGACGAAGACCCGGCCGCTTCGCGCTCGGCGCTGTTCGAGCGGATCGAGGAGCAGTTCCGCGCGCACCTGGGCGCCGCCTGAACCGGAAGGGCAAGGCCGAACCAACCCGACGGCTTGCAGCAGGCCGTACGCGCCCCTTAGCCCGCCGCCGTCGGCTCCAGCGCGTAGACCCGCGAGCAGTATTCGCAGGTCACGTGGATCTTGCCGTCGGGCTCGACCATCTCGGCCACCTCCTCGGCGGTGAACGAGCCCAGCACCGCGCCGATGCGGTCCTCCGAGCAGCGGCAGAAGGCGCGCAGCGGCTTCTCCTCCAGCAGGCGCACGCCGTCCTCGTTGAACAGCCGCCACAGCAGGGTGGTGGTCGGCACGGTGGGGTCGATCAGTTCGTCCTCGCCGGTGGTCTCGAACAGGGCCTGGACGTGGGTCCAGGCTTCCTGGGTCTCGCCCCGGCTCTCGTCGCCGGCGATGGCCTGGATCAGGATGCCGCCGGCCCGCCACTTCAGGCCCTCACCGCTGTCGGCCTGGCCGACGGCCAGACGCACCCGGGTCGGGGTCTGCTCGGACTGGGCGAAGTACTGCTCGGCGCACAGGGCCAGGGTCTCGCCCTCGATCGGGGTGATGCCTTGGTAACGGTCCATGTCCGGACCCTGGTCGACGGTCATCACGAAGGTGCCGCCGCCCAGCAGGGTCTTGGCGCCCGGCCGGGCGAAGCCTTCCGAGACCGCCGCCACCTCTTCCGGGTCGAACCGGCAGTAGCCGCGCAGGGCGCCGCTGGTGTCATAGTCGACCACGACATAGCGCACCGGACCGTCCCCTTGCGCCTGGACGATCAGCCGGCCCTCGAACTTCAGGCTCGAGCCGACCAGGGCGGCCAGGGCGCAGGCCTCGCCCAGCAGGTTGGCGACAGGCTCGGGATAGTCGTGGCGGGTCAGCACCTCGTCGACCGCCGCGCCCAGGCGCACGGCCCGGCCGCGCACGGGCAGGCCTTCGATCTGGAAGGCGGAAACGAGGTCGTCGGGAGCGTCCCCGAGGGCGGTTTGGGCGGCGATGTCGGTCATGGGGAGGCTAGATAGGCGGTTCGGCGGAAATTGCGAGGGGGTGCATTGGCGCACTTGCCCCCTACGGGTCGCTTCGCGACCGTCTTCCCCCAAAGGAGGAAGAGTTAAAACGCGAGGCTCCGCTCCCTGTAGGGGCGGACAGACCGCGCAGCGGTCAGGTGGGGGCAAGTGTTCCCGCCTAATCCACGAACGGCTTCTCGATCTCGTAGACCGCGTCTTCCAGCTTGTCGCGGAACAGCTGCTGGGCGTCCTGGACACCCTGATTGTAGTAGTACGGCCCCATCTGCTCGGAGATGAAATCCAGCAGGAACCCGGCCTGCAGCGGACTGGCCTCGCAGTCGAGCTCGCGGTCCAGGTAGCGCGTCAGCTTGTCGAGCAAGGCGTCGCGCTTCTGCTTGTTGAACTCGATCTTGGCCATCGACTGGATCCTTTTGCGCCCTGCGTCCTGCGAGGCCCGCTGCGTGGGCGCCTCAGGAAGAGGAACTCAGTTGCTCTGAATTCCTCATCCTGAGGTGCGAGCCGCAGGCGAGCCTCGAAGGACGCAGGGCGTCAACCGATCGCCCCGAAGCACCAGGCCAGTACCGACTTCTGGGCGTGGATGCGGTTCTCCGCCTCGTCCCAGGCCAGTGAGCGCGGGCCGTCCAGCACGCTGTCGGTGACTTCCTCGCCGCGATGGGCCGGCAGGCAGTGCAGGAAGACGCCGTCGGGGGCCGACAGGTCCATCAGGGCGTCGTCGACCTGGTAAGGCTCCAGGGCCGCCAGGCGCTCGTCATGGTCGGTGTCGCCCATCGACACCCAGGTGTCGGCCACGACCACGTCGGCGCCGCGCACGGCCTCGCGCGGGTCGTCGGTCATGACGATCTGGCCCTGGCGCTCCTGGGCGCGGGCAAGGTCGACCAGGTCGGGATGGTAGACCGCCGGGCAGGCGATGTTCAGCTTGAAGCCCAGCAGCGGCGCGGCGTGGATGAAGCTGGAGCAGACATTGTTGCCGTCGCCGACCCAGGCGATGGTCTTGCCGCCGACGTCGCCGCGATGCTCCTCGATCGTCAGGAGGTCGGCCATGATCTGGCACGGGTGGCTCTTGTCGGTCAGGCCGTTGATCACCGGCACGGTCGAGACCTGGGCGAAGCGCTCGACGTCGGCGTGGCTGTTGGCGCGGATCATCACCGCGTCGACCATCCGCGACAGCACCTTGGCGGTGTCCTCGATGGTCTCGCCGCGGCCCAGCTGCATGTCGTTGGACGTCGAGATGATGCCGCTGCCGCCCAGCTGCCGGATCGCCGCGTCGAACGAGAACCGGGTGCGGGTCGAGTTCTTCTGGAAGATCATCGCCAGCACGCGGTCGGCGGCCGGGGCGTCGGCGTCGACGCGCCCCTTGGACCAGCCGGCGCGGGCGGCCTTGCGGGCCTTGGCGTCCTCCAGCATCAGCCGCAACGTCGGGCCGTCCAGCTTCCACAGGTCGATGAAGTGCCTGGGTTCGGTCATTGCAAATCCCCCTGCCCGCCCGCCCCGGCCTTGCCGGAACGAGCGGTTTGATCGGTCGCGGCCGTGTTTAGGCGGCGGCTTTGGCCCGGGCGGCCTCGCAGGCCTTTTCGAGCTTGGCGATGGCCTCGGACGCTTCCTCGACCGTCAGGTTCAGCGGCGGCAGCAGGCGCACGCAGTTGTCGCCACCGCCGGCGATCAGCAGCTTCTGGTCGCGGGCCAGGACCATGAACTCGCGATTGTTGGGGATCAGCTTGACGCCGATCAGCAGGCCCTTGCCGCGGACGTCGACGATGACGTCCGGGAAGCGGTCCTTGAGGCCTTCCAACTGCTGGGTGAAGAAGCCGGCGACGGTCTTCACGTTGTCCAGGATCTCCGGCGTGTTGATCGCGTCGAACGCCGCCTTGCCCACGGCCATGGCCAGCGGGTTGCCGCCGTAGGTCGAGCCGTGGACGCCCGGCGTCATGCCGCGCGCGCCCTCGGTGGACGCCAGGCAGGCGCCGACCGGGAAGCCGCCGCCCAGGGCCTTGGCCACCGCCATGATGTCCGGCGCGGCGTCGCTGGCCCATTCGTGGGCGAACAGCTTGCCGGTCCGGCCCATGCCGCTCTGGACCTCGTCGAAGATCAGCAGGACGCCCGCGTCGCGGGTGATCTGGCGCAGTTCGTTGAGCTGGGCGTCGGTCAGGGCCCGCGCCCCGCCCTCGCCCTGCACCGGCTCGATGATCACCCCGGCCGTGGTCGGGCCGATGGCCGCCTTCAGGGCGTCCCAGTCGCCGAACGGCAGCTGGACATAGCCCGGCAGGCGCGGCCCGAAGCCGTCCAGGTAGCCGGCGTTGCCCGAGGCGTTGACCGCCGCGTACGAGCGGCCGTGGAACGAGCCGTCGAAACCGATGATGTCGACCCGCTCGGGCTGGCCGTTGACCACGTGGTAGCGGCGCGCGGCCTTCAGGGCGCACTCGATCGCCTCGGTGCCCGAATTGGTGAAGAACACCACGTCGGCGAAGGTGGCCGCGCACAGCTTGTCGGCCAGCACTTCCTGCTCGGGGATCGTGTAGATGTTGGAGACGTGCCAGAGCTTCTCGCCCTGGGTCTTCAGCGCGTCGACCAGCACCGGGTGGGCGTGGCCCAGGCCGCAGGTGGCGATGCCGGCCACGCAGTCCAGGTATTCCTCGCCGGTGGTCGAGAACAGGCGCGCGCCTCGGCCTCGCTCGAACGCCAGCGGGGCGCGGTTATAGACGCCCATGATGTGGTGTTGCGCGGGGTTAGACGACGTCGACGTGCTCAAGACGGCCTCCCAAAAAGGAAAGAAGCCCCCGTGCTCGAAAGCACGGGGACCGGAAGGCCCAGCGTTGTCGGCGCGTATCCGCGCCCTGTCAACAAAGCCCGGGTGAATTTTGAGTGTCAGGGACGGCTGCGCCACAGTGTTTGCGGTCACACCGGCGCTCAACGGCGAAATCTAGCTCTTCAGCCGGTATCCGGTCCGGAAAAGCCACCAGCACCAGAGGAACAGCCCCACCGACAGGGCCGCGGTCACCACCGCCCCGATCGCCACCGAGCCGTCGGCGTGGCCGATGAAGCCGTAGCGGAAGCCGTCGATCAGGTAGAAGAACGGATTGAAGTGGCTGGCCGAGCGGAACGGCTCGGGCAGGCGGTCGACCAGGTAGAAGGTGCCCGACAGGAAGGTCATCGGCATGATCACGAAATTGGTCACCGCCGCCAGCTGGTCGAACTTCTCGGCCCACAGGCCGGCCAGCACGCCGGCCAGGCCCAGGATGACCGAGGCGCCGACCGCGAAATAGAGGATCGCCCACAGGTGGCTGACCTGCAGGCCCGCGCCGGGCAGCACGCCGATCACCAGGGCGGTGACCGTCCCCACGACGATGCCGCGCGTCGCCGCGCCCAGGCCGAACGCCGCCACCTGCTCCAGCGGTGACAGCGGCGGCGTCAGGAAGTCCGGCGTCAGGCCCATCATCTTGGCCTGGATCAGCGACGAGGATGAATTGGCGAAGGCGTTGTTGAGGATGGCCATCATGATCAGGCCCGGGGCCACGAAATGGCCGAAGGTCACGCCCCCGACCGCCGGCCGGCTGCCGCCCACCGCCACCACGAACACCAGCATGTAGAGCAGGGTCGTCACCACCGGGGCGGCGACCGTCTGGGTGCCCACCTTCCAGAAGCGGCGGATCTCGCGCTGGTAGAGGGTGAAGAACCCGCTCCAGTTCCAGCCGTGATAGTCGCGCGGCTGCGGGGGGATGACGGAGGCCGTCACGTCTTTCATGGGCTTGCGGTCCTGGAGGTCTCGATCGAACGGCCCGAGGGCCTGGCGCCGCCAGGACCCTCGATCAGCCAAGCCCCTGGCATGTGCGCCCGAGGCGGGCCCGGCGCAAGCGGCGCGCCGACGGAATCAATATGTTGTTTCTGTGGACAGACCGGATGGCGCCTATTGTGTGTTTTAACGTATTCTTTACACTATCTGGTAGGCGAGCGGCCGGCGGGGCCGTCCGTACACCAGATGTAGAGGCCGGGGCGAGTCGGGGAAACCCGTTTCGGACTCTTTTTTAGGCGGAGATGGGTCATGAGCTGGACTGACGAACGGGTCACCACCTTGAAGAAGCTCTGGCTGGACGGCCTGTCCGCCAGTCAGATCGCCAAACAGCTGGGCGGCGTCACGCGCAACGCCGTGATCGGCAAGGTGCACCGCCTGGGCCTGTCGGGCCGCGCCGCGCCGTCGCAACCGGCGCGCCCGGCCTTCAAGGCCCCGCGTCCGGCGCGCCCGGCCGCCACGGCGATGCCCTCGGCGCCGCGCCGGGTGATCGCCGCCGAGCCGGCGCCGCTGCCGGCCGTGGCCCAGCAGCCGTCGGTCCCGGCCTTCCGCGCCGAGGAGCCGGGCTCGGCCACCGTGCTGACCCTGGGCGCCCACATGTGCAAGTGGCCGATCGGCGACCCGTCGACCGACGGCTTCACCTTCTGCGGCCGACGCTCGTCGGACGGCCCGTACTGCAACGAGCACGCCCGGGTCGCCTACCAGCCCCAGCAGACCAAGAAGAAGTCGGGCCCGACCGAACTGGCCCGCTCGCTGCGCCGCTACATCTAGCCCGCAACCCACCGCGGACCGAAAATCCCGGACGGCCCGAAAGGCCGCTCCGGGATTTTTCGTATGGGCGCTGCGCCAGGCGCCGCCGCGCGCCTGGACGAAAATCGGATTCCAGCCCAAGCTGCTCTACCTGGGCGCGCTTCGCCCGCCCTGTCCGCTACCCGTGAGCGTCGCATGCCGTTGCCCCCGAAGACCCCCTTCGAGAAGTGGAAGGACACGATTGACACATCGGGCAAGAATCCAGCTTGGCACAGCTACGACGCAGTCATCAAAAGCACGGTCGATAAGTACAACACGCACCTGAAATCAGCCCCGGGCTTCACGGCTCTGGACTGGAAACTGGTCAAGGCGATGGTGTGGACCGAGACTGGCGCCCCCTCTGATTCCTGGGCGACCCAGCCCATGCAGATCGGCGACGTGAGCGACCCAGGCCTTGCAGCCCTGCTGGGCGGCAAGGAGGGCGGCGATTTGATCATGCCTAGCGACATCGCCAGCAGCTTGACGTTCCAGAACGTCCGCACCGACCCCGTGAAGAACATCCAGGCGGGCGTCGGCTATTTGCTAATGAAGGCCGCCAACTACGATTACGTCAATGTCGAGGATCTCACAGACCCGGTCCATGACTACAAGGTCGTTCCCGGCGACAGCCTCGATCGCATCGCCAGGCAGAACGGCTCGACGCTCGGCGAGTTGTATTGGCTGAATCCGGGCCTCCACACCCTGAAGATCGGCCAGACCGTCAAGATTCGAAAAGCCAAGATGATGAAGACAATCACCGGCTTCAAGTCGCTCGATAATACCACGGTAGCCAGGCTCTACAACTCTGGCGACAAGCGTTACGCCGAAAAGCTTGCCTATTGTCTGGGGAAGATCAAATGAACCCCTCACTCCGCCTCTTCCTGCTCACCCTGCTGCTGTACGCACCCGCCGCGGCGCGCGCCGGGGCGCCCGACAAGCCCGCGCCGGCCGCCGCTGCACCGCCGAGCGAGCCCCGCCTTCAACTCGGCGTCTTCGAGGGCACCGGACGCGCCTGCAGCGGACTGCTGAAGATCACGCCCAAGCGGCTGAGCTGGAAGACCCCCTTTAGTTCCTGCCCCACCTTGGCCTTCACCCTGGCGGAGCGTCGCCAGGAGGACGGGACCACCCGATGGGTCTATCGGCGCGTCGGCGCCCCCAAGAGCTGCTTCTACAAGTTGGTTGTGCTGAAGAAAGTGGTCAGCCCAGACAGCTCGATCGCGTGGAACGTCACTGGCTTCACCTCGATGCAGGCCTACAAGGCCAGCTCTGATATCCGTCTCAGTTGCTATCTGGTGAAGCTGGATTAGTTCGGCGACGAGGGCTCGAGACGCCGCCCCCAGAGCTTTCACCTGGATCTCACAGGCCTCACCATGAAGCCCTCACTCCGTCTCCTCCTCCTCGCGCTTCTGCTGTGCGCGCCCCCCGCGGCTCTCGCCAGAGCGCCCAACAAGCCCGCGCAGACGCCGGCCACCGGTTCGCCATCAGGCGAGCCGCGCGTCCAACTAGGTGTCTTCGAGGGCACCGGACGCGCTTGCAGCGGACTGTTGAAGATCACCCCCAGGCGGCTGAGTTGGAGCCCTCCGTTCAATCCCTGCCCACCCACAGCCTACACCCTGGCGGAGCGTCGCCAGGAGGGCAGCGTCACCCGATGGGCCTATCAACGCGTCGGCGCCCCCAAGAGCTGCCTCTATAAGGTGGTGGTGCTGGAAAAGGCGGTCGATACAGACGACTGGGCGTAGAACGTCTCTGGCTTCACCTCCGTAAAAGCCTACAAGGCCGACGCCAAGTTCGAGCAGCTCAAGTGCTACCTGGTGAAAGCGGCCTAGCTCGACGGTGGGCGGCCGGAGATGCCGGAAACGCCGATTTCCCACGAACTTCGCGTGGATCACGCAGGCTTGATCATGAAGCCCTCGCCCCGCTTCCTTCTGCTCGCCCTGCTGCTGTGCGCGCCCGCCGCGGCGCGCGACAGAGCGCCCGACCAGCCCGCGCGGCCGCGAGCAGCCGTTTCGCCGCCGGTCGAGCCACGCGTCCAGCTAGGCGTTTTCGAGGGCGCCGGACGCGCCTGCAGCGGACTGCTGAAGATCACGCCCAAGCGACTGAGCTGGAAGACCCACCCAATGGATCTATCAACGTGTCGGCGCTCCCAAGAGCTGCCTCTACAAAGTTGTGATCCTGGAAAAGGCGGTCGACCCGAGCGACACGACATCGTGGAGCGCCTACGGCTTCACCTCGATGAAAGCCTACAAGGCCAACTCCAATGTCTGGCTCAACTGCCCTCTGGTGAAGCTCGACTAGTTCAGCGGGCCTGTCGGGGACGCGCACTCACGGCAAGGCGTTGGTCGGCGTGCAGGGCGTTTGCGTGAGTGCGTGTCCCCTCCTTGATCTGTTGTGTCCGGCCTTGAACCCGCTCTTGGGGACGGACGAGCCAGCGCTGCGGATGACTTTGGGGACAGGCACGCACTCCAAGGCTTCGTCAGGCCTGAGGAGGTCTTGCCGTGCGTGCCTGTCCCCGTCTCCCGCGCGGGGACATGCCCTTGCGGCGTGTCCCCAGTCGTGCGCTTATCCTCTGGGTATCCGCGACGAACATAAGTAAAATCAACATCTTGAACTTTCTCGACCTAACTTATCCTCACCCTTCCAGATCGCCCTTATCCTGTACCCACCTCGACGCAGGGAAAGGGCATGGCCAGCGACCGATGCGGCGGCGGGGGGCGATCGAGCGGGAAGCTCCGTCGGCGGTCCTTTTGGACCAAACTTCGCGTCTCTGGAGCCGGTCGGGCCTGGAACACAAAAACGACGTGGCGCGAGGGCTGATTGAGCAACAGGCGGGCGGTGACGCGCTCGCGGTCCGGGACCGGGGTTCGTTGACCTGGCCCGCCCGTCGGAGGCTTCAAGGCGGCGAGGCCCCAACAGGGCTCAGCGCCGCTGCGCTTCCGGACAACGACCGCGCGGAGCGATCGGGCTTCGTCGAAAACGGTTACTACTCAAACACTCCGGACGATGTCCGGCGCTCCGCGTCCCTTTCCATACCTTCAGCGAGAGATCGCGTGAGGCGGCCAACACTTGCCCCCACCTGACCGCTTCGCGGTCTGTCCGCCCCCAAAGGGGGCGGAGCCTTCGCACCGGAGCGCTCTTCCCCCTCTGGGGGAAGACGACCGCGAAGCGGTCCGTAGGGGGCAAGTGGGCGCCTCATTTCCCGAAAGAAAGGCCTCCTCAATAGCTCTTCGGCAACCCCAGCACCCGTTCGGCGATGAAGTTCAGGATCATCTCGCGGCTGACCGGCGCGATCCGGGCGATCATCGCCTCGCGGAAATAGCGCTCGACGTCGTATTCCTTGGCGTACCCCATGCCGCCATGGGCCAGGACCGAGCTCTCGCAGGCGGTGAAGCCCGCCTCGGCGCCCAGGTACTTGGCGGCGTTGGCCTCGGCCCCGCAGTCCTGGCCGGCGTCGTAGAGGGCGGCGGCCTTGAAGGCCAGCAGGTTGGCGGCCTCCAGCTCGGCCCAGGACCTGGCCAGGGGGTGGGCGACACCCTGGTTCTGGCCGATCGGCCGACCGAACACCACGCGCTCGCGAGCGTAGGTCGTCGCCTTGGCCAGGGCCGCACGCCCCAGGCCGATGGCCTCGACCGCGAACAGCACCCGTTCGGGGTTCAGGCCGTGCAGCAGGTAGGAAAAGCCCTTGCCCGCCTCGCCGACCAGGTCGTCGGCCGGCACGAACAGGTCCTCGATGAACAGCATATTACACTCGACCGCCTTGCGCCCCATCTTGGGGATCGGCTTGGCCTCGATCTTCTCGCGGTCGGTATAGAACAGGGAAAGGCCCTGGGTCGGCTTGGCGCACTGGTCCTTAGGCGTGGTCCGGGCGATGATCAGGATCTTGTTGGCGCGCTGGGCGCCGGTGGTCCAGATCTTGCGGCCGTTCAGGCGATAGCCGCCCTCGACCTTCTCGGCTCGGGTTTCCAGGCTGGCGGTGTCCAGGCCCGAATTGGGCTCGGTCACCGCAAAGCACATCTTGTCCTGGCCCGAGATCAGCCGCGGCAGGTGCTCCCGGCGCTGCTCGTCGGTGCCGAACTTCACGATCGGCATCGGGCCGAAGATGTTCAGGTGGATGGCGCTGGCGCCCGAAAAGCCCGCGCCCGACTGGGCCACGGCCTGCATCATGATCGCCGCCTCGGTCAGGCCCAGCCCCGCCCCGCCGACGCTCTCGGGCATGGCCACGCCCAGCCAGCCGCCCTGGGCGATGGCGGCCACGAATTCCTCGGGGAAGATCCCGGTCTCGTCGGTGCGGCGCCAATAGTCGTCGTCGAAGTCGGCGCACAGCTTGGCGACGCCGTCGCGGATGGCTTCCTGGTCCTCGGTCAACCCAAATCCGCCCATTCGCCCCTGCCCTGCTGGTTATGGTTCTTGTCGTCGCGGCTCAGGTCCTCGAGAAGCGCCGCGCGTCCAGCGACGTGGCGTCCGAACCTGGGTGATCACCCTTCAGATACGCCGCGACCAGATCGGCCACAAGCGGGGCCAGCAGCCAGCCGTTACGGCGGGCGCCGACCGCCAGCATCACGCCCGGCGTCGCGCTCCAGCCCACCAGGGGCAGGCCATCGGGCGTGGCGGCCCGCACGCCCACCTCGGTGGTCATCCGCGCCTCGGCCAGTTCCGGACGCAGGCGGATCGCCGCCGCGCGCAGGGCCGCCGTCGCCGAGGGATCAACCGCCAGGTCGGCCCGGCCCGCCTCCATGGTCGCGCCGATCGCCGGCCGATCGCCGGGGCAGACATAGACCCCCTCGCCCCGGATCACCGGCCCGCTCGAAGGTCCGCGGTCGGCGCGCAGGATCTGGCCCTTGATCGGGGTCAGCGCCGCCAGTTCCGGGGCCAAGCCGCCGGCGTCGCCCGCGCCGGTCGCCAGAACGACGGCCGAAAAGGCCGGCAGGTCGTCGGCCGCTAAGGCGCGGGCCGCAAAGCGTCCGCCCAGGGCCTCGAAACCGATTCGCAGGGCCGCCAGGGCCGGCCGCGCCTCGACCCGCCAGTCCTCGGCGTCCACCAGGGCGCCGTCTAGCCGCTGGAACGGCGCGCCCAGGGCCTCAAGGCGGGCGGCGATACCGGCCAGCCAGGCCGCCTCGCCCTCGACCCTCAGGCCGTCCCGCAGGATCGGCAGGTCCAGCCCCGCCGTAAAGGCCGGCCAGCGGTCGCGGGCCCGCCTCAGCAGGGCCAGGTGCGGGGTCGAGACGGGATCGAACACCGCCTCGGCGAGCGGCGCCAGCATGCCGGCCGCCACGCCGGACGCATTGTCGCCGGGGGAATTGGGGTCGAAAAGCGTGACGTCGAACCCGGCGCGCACCAGGGTCAGCGCCACGGCCGATCCGATCGCGCCGGCGCCGGCCACCGCCACCCGCACGCGCAGCTTGGTCTCCATGGGCGGCAAACACCCTTGCTCGCGCCAAACGTCAAGCCCGCCGGCCCATTTTGCGGGCTCAACGGATGTGTCAGACGCGTGACTAAGGCGGCGGCATGGGTCTATTCTGCGTTAACCAAGCTGGACCACACGCTTTCGAATAGAGGGCGGGCGCGCGGTCGCTGGGAGGAACGTGACGCGGATGACCGACAAACTCCCTTCCGACATGGCCCACCCCGTCGATCTCTATGTGGGCGCCCGGCTTCGGATTCGGCGAAAGGTGCTGGGTCTCAGCCAGACCCAGCTTGCCGAGGCCCTGGGCATCACCTTCCAGCAGATCCAGAAGTACGAGCGCGGCGCCAATCGCATCAGCGCCTCCAAACTCTACGAGGCCGCGCGGCTGCTGCAGTCGCCGGTGTCCTATTTCTTCGAAGGCCTGGACGAGACCAGGCGGGACGACCTCGACGACGGCTTCGCCCAGCGCATGACCCAGTTCGTGGCCACGCCGGAGGGCTTGGAGCTGGCGGGGCTGTTCCCACGGCTGAACGATCGCCGCCTGCGCCGGCGGGTCGTCGACCTGGTCAAGGCGATGGTCGACGACGAGCCGGCCGCGGCCGCGCCCTAGAGCAAGCTTCGCGATACGGGAATCGCGCGGCGAGATCCCGGTTTTCGCTGTCGCATCGCCCTCACGGAAGACCGGGGCCCACTTTTCCACGCGGCGCGGTAGCGGCGCTGTGCCGCATTTCGCAAGCGCCCGTTCAAGCGCAGCCTCCAGACCAGGGAGCAGGCGCGCAAAGTCGCGTTAGTCGGGAGCGTAGGCGTGAAATTGTCCTCGGGGGCGGCCGCCGTCCGCATTCGGTACTGGTGGCAGGCCCATCCGATGGCCGGCCTGCTGGCGGGTTGGATCGCCATCGCCCTGATCGGCTGGCGCGTCTGGGCCGCCCTGCACGGGCGTCACGCCTAGTCTCCGCCCCGCAACGAAAAAGCCCCAGGCGGAACCCGGGGCTTTACAGCGTCCTGCGATGGTACCAGCTCTCGGGCTCGAACCGAGGACCTCTAGATCCACAATCTAGGGAATGTTCTACGATATTCGTCGGTTGCTTTCCGACGAGTGCAACGACGGCCCTAGAGCCCCCTTCCGGGGCCCTCGCCGTCTCCAACCCCTTCACCAGCGACCAGGCCCACCTTCCGTCCCCACGGGTGCACCATTGCACCGGTGCACGGCTGCACGCCTGAACCAAGGAGCACGCCATGATCATCATCGCCGTAGCCATGCAGAAGGGCGGGGTCGGTAAATCCACCCTGGCCAAGTCCCTGTCCGTCGCCTCGGCCAGGGACGGGCTGATGGTCCTAGCCCTGGACATGGACACCCAGCAGTCGATGACGCGCTGGGGGCGACGCCGGCGCGGCGACCAGCTGCCGGCGGTGCGGTTCACCACGGAGTTGGACCTTGAGGCCAATCTCGACCTGGCGCGCGAGGCCGGCTGCGACGTGGTCTTCATCGACACGCCGCCGGCGAAGAGCAGCGAGGCGTTCCTCGCGGTCCAGAAAGCCGACTTGGTGCTGATCCCCTGCACCCCCGATATCGAATCGTTCGAGCAGTTGCCGACGACCGTTCTCGCGGCCCGCGCGCTGGGGACCCGGGCCCTGGCCGTCCTCAACATGGTCACGCCTAACAGCACCAGCGAAGTCGACCTGGCGCGCACGATGTTCGCCAAGGCCGGCGTCGAGATGGTCGACCAGGTCCTGCACCGGCTGAAGATCCACAAGGACGCCAGCGTCCAGGGCAAGGCGGCCCAGGAGGTCACGGTGATCAGCAAGGGCTCAACGGAGATCTCCGCCCTCTGGAAGAGCCTCGCCGCACACCTGCACCTGTGCACCGGTGCACCGGTGCACCACGCGGGAGCGGCGTGATGGAGGCGAAGGCGAAGCGATTCCTGCAGGCGATCGAAGCCGGCGATGAGCCGCCAGCGCCGGCGGCGTCGGCGGCGGCGCCTGGCGCCAAGCGAGTGCGTGGAACCCACATCGGCGGCCATTTCGATCGGGAGTTCGTCCGGAGGTTCGCGCTCCTGAAGATCGAGCTCGAGCTCGATACCTCGCAGCTGATCAAGCGCGCGATCGACGAGCTGGAGGCGCGCGAGAAGGCGAAGCGAGCCTTCGGCGCATGACAGACGCCTGCGATAGGAGACTTCGCCGCATTGACTCGCCGGGGACCGGAATTAGAACATTAGCGGAACATGCCCCGCAATGAGAACCTTCCCGGTGTCCCCCTCGGTCAGCTCCTCGGCGAAGCCAACCTGCTGCTGATCTGCCTGCACTGCCAGTGGCGCGAGACCTACGATCTGCAGAAGGTGATCAGCCAGCTGCAGGCCCGCGGCGTGAACGGCCCGCTCATCGGGATCTGCGACGCCAGGCACCATGTCCGCCAGACATGCCCTCGATGCGGAAGCCAGAAATGGGAGACCCGGCCGGACTACGGTCCCTATGTCCCGCCCGCGACCTGACCCATGGCGCACATCTGGCCGACGCTACGCCGGATCAAGAGCGATCTGACGATCACCTGCCGCCGATGCGGAAATCGGCAGGTCTGGCCGCGGGCTCAGGCGATCCAGGTCCTCGGGGGCGAAACCTTGCCCCACCAGATCCGCGGGAAGATCCGCTGCGACCTCTGTGGCGCCCGTGGCCGCGACGGCTTCATCGACACCGACGCCAGGATGTAGCCGGCGCTAGCGGTCGTCAGCCGTGCTCGGCCGGCGTCACGGGCTCGAACTCTCCGACGTCACGCTGCAGGTCGACCCGGGCGACCACCCGGCTCTCGAATTCGCGGGAGACCAGGACCCGAACGCCGCGATAGCGGATGCCCCGGCCGATCGTCGTCATCTCCGTCTTCAGCAGGTTGCCGACGAAGTGGTCCGGATGCAGGAAGATCGCACCGGGCAGCTGGCTTTCGTCGCCCGTCTTCGCCGCCTCGGCCGCCATGGCGTCGATCAGCTGATCAATCTCGAGAAAGGTCATGCCGGCGGCATAGCTGAGTCGGACCGCTCTCGCGCCGCGTCACGTTGCCCAGACACGCCTCATCCCGCTAGGGTTGCCCCATGACCGAGAACAAGAACCCCAAGCCGAGTCGGGAACCGGACGCCGAAGAGCATGGCCAAGGCGCGCCTCCGGACGAGGTCAAGGCGCGAGCTGAAGGCGCCTATTTCGCGGAGCTGTTCATCGACGCGCTTGGAGATCCCGAGCACGCGCCGCTCGGCTGGTGGCATCTGAAACTCTGGGACGGGCCCTGATGTGCAACCTCTATAGCCTCAAGACCGGCGACCTCTTCGCCACCTGGAACAAGGTCCTGAAGCTGCCCGTCGTCTGGGACGGTCAGGCGTCCAACTTCGAGCCCCGCCCTGAGATCAAGATGACGGAGGCCGCACCGATCGTGCGGCATGTCGGCGACCAGGCCGTGGTTTCGATGACGAAGTGGGGCTGGCCAGGCCCGAAGGGGCCCGTCTTCAACTTCCGCTCCGACGATCGCGACTTCTCCGGCAGCGACCGCGTCCTGATCCCGGCCGACGCCTTCTATGAGTTCACCGCGCCGCAGCCTGGTCAGAAGCGAAAGACGCGCTGGAAATTCACGATGGCCGACAACCCGCTGTTTTGGATCGCCGGCATCGTCAAGAACGGCTGCTGGACCATGCTGACGACTGAGCCTGGTCCGGACATCGTCCCCTACCACGACCGCCAGGTGGTCCTGTTGTCGGCCGAGGGCGGCCGCGATTGGCTGGATCTGACGCGGCCGCAGCCAGAGATCCTCGCGCCCGCGCCGGCGGGCACGTTGCACGTCGTGCGGGACTTCCCTCCCGAGCCGGAGCCCAGCTTGGTGTGACCGCCGAAACGAAAAACGCCCCCCGGCCGAGGCCGAGGGGCGTTCTTCAGGGCGGATGTGGCGTGTCAGAGCGCAGCCATATTCTCAGTCTGAGCAGAAGGGTCAACCCTCCTTGGGGCAGCTTTCCGCCTTGGCGAGCTCCGCCCGGGCGGTGACGCCGGCGTCGTGGTCGACCAGCTGGGCCACCCAGGTCATGAACGCATCGAACGCGGTCTTCTCCGCCGGCGTCTCGGGTTGAACCAGATCGGCCGAGGCGGGCATCGCCGGCGACGCCGGCACATCCGCGCAGATCCGCACGTCGACGGCCCTGGGCGGCGGGATCTCAGCGGGTCGGGGCGCCGGTCGCGTCGCGCAGCAGGTCAAAGCCAACGCTGCGGCGCACAGGGCAATGTGCTTCGTCATAGATCGGATCCTTGGAGACGATGGTCTGGATGGCGCCGGCCGATCGGCGCGCGGCCGCGACGCGGGCGTCGCAGGCCAGGGCGGCCAGGTTGGTGGCGGTGATCGCCCGCTGCCCCTCGTCCGCACGCTTGCTCGAAGCGCTTCGATAGCTGGCCTCCCAAGCGCCGGCGGCCTTCAGGTACTCGCCGGCGCTCGAGCGCCATCGGTCCCGGTCCTTGGTCAGGGAGGAGACCTCAACCCGGGCGCCGACCAGGCCGACCAGGAGGACGACCAGGAACGCGCCGATCGCGCCGTAGAGGGCGTTCTTCATTCGGTGACCTCGAGCATCTTGTCGGCGCTCTGCGCGATCATCGTCCGGATCGTGGGGCCCAGGATGATGCAGCCGTGGCTGGCGTCGTCGACGCGGTTGTTGCCGTGGATCCGGAACAGCGTGCGCCCGTGGGCGTCATGGCCGACCGGGTCCAGGTTCATGCAGATCGGGCCCAGGTTGGCGTTCTTGTAGGCGGGGCCGATCCGCCAGAGCCCGCGAGGAATCGGACCCGTGGCGACGACCGCTTCCATGACCGGGTTGTTCCGGCCGGCTTCCTTGGTCTTGCCGGCGCCGGAATAGCCCCTGGCCACGACGCGGCCCGCCTGACGCAGCTCGCCGGTGCTTTGCGAGTACGACCAGGTCATCGGCGCGGGCCCAGGACCTGGCCGCCGATCGAGCGCCGGCGGAAGAGCTTCACCAGCTCGACCACGCCGTAGATATCGACGAGCAGGACGCCGATCGCCGACCAGGCCGGCGGCTGCAGTCGGCCGACCAGGACGGAGATCGCGAGGATCGCCATCACCGCGGCCGCCAGGTCGATCAGCGCCAGGGTCGAAAAGCGCGCGCCGGGGAACGCGGTCCCCTCTTCGCCCAGGAGGCGGGCGCGCAAGACGAACGACGCCACGCCGACCAGGCACAGCATCGCGATGACCAGGACGAGCCAGCTCATGGCAGGACTCCTTTGATTTTACGGGAAGCCCACCCGGCCAGGCGCGTCCTGGCCGTCGGGTCGGCGACGAGGATCGCCACGAGCACGCCGATCGCCACGCCGGCGGTCAGGGCGTCGACCTGCAGGGGCAGGCCCAGGTACTTGGCGACGACCTGGTTGACGAAGGTCGCCGCCCACGGCGCCGACAGCGAGCCGGCGGCGAAGGCGGCGATCGCGGCCAGCGCTTTTTCGACGCACGCCCGGGCGAGCGTCCGCGCGCCCGGCGGCGGGTCGGCGAATACGACCGGCACCAAGGCCATGCCGCACCAGATGACGCTCACGATGAACGCCGCGAGCCCGGCCAGCAGCCGGTCTTTATCCAGCATGGCCGGACTCCTTTATGTGTGAAAACTTCTCGCCGGCACGCGCAAAGGCGTCGCCGCGGAGGCGACCTCGCTAGGAAGCGGAAGCCGCAACGGCAGATGCGGCCAGGGCCAGGCTCGCAAACTCACCCAGGCAGTTCGTCGCCCGCCCCAAGCTCGGCTGGCCCTTGAAGGCGAGCCAAGTGCTGGACGGGCCCTGCACGGCCTTGACGTCCCTGCAGCGAACCGTACCGAGGAACTCGAGGTCATCGGCGCCGATCACGTCATGGAGCTCGAAGCTGGGGCTCATGGCCGACCAGCGGCTGGTTCGCGTGGAATAGGTCACAGCGTGCTCCCTCCCTCTTCATAGCGACACGCGCCGCCCTCCCCGCGAAACTGCCAGGTGATGTCCGAGCCGCTCGAGGAGGTGAAACTCAGCTTGATCGTCACGCGGCTGTCCTCAATGAGCGTCGAGAATGCCAGGAAGCTAGGGCCGGGCGCGGGGGGATCGACAAAGCCCAAGGCGGCGATCTCGGTCACGACCACGTTCGTGCCGTCGTGGCGAATGCTGAAGACGGCGCGGCGCTGGCCGCGCCCAACGCCGCCGACCAGGCCCTCGGCGTGCACCGTGCAGACCGTGGAGTGATTGGGCGCCATGGTGACGCGGCAGACGTCGACAGTGTGGGCGTCCGCGGTGAACGCGTTGCTGAAGTTGCCCGAGGTCGCTTCATGGAAGCCGTAACCCTCCAGGCGAGAGCCGCGCAGGTCGTTAGGCAGGCCCCTGGCGATGTTGATCCCGCCGCCGAGGGCTGATGGCCTGATATTGGCGCCGAACACGAAGACCGGCTGGGGGTCGTAGAAGACGGCGAGCTCGGCCCTCGCGTCGATCTGGGTCAGGGTGGAGATGCTGACGTTGACCCGGTAGTTCAGGCCGCCGTCGACGGAAATGCAGGCCGCCTGCAAGCCAGTGACGTGGCCGTCGAAGATCACGTCGCCGGCGACGTCACCGGGCTCCCCGTCGATGCGCACGTAAGCCGGCACACCCACCAGCTCGGCGCCGTACGGCCCGATCGGGAAGTCGAGCTCGCCTTTGCAGTCGCGATAGGTCCAGCCAGTGCCAGACCCGCGGGTGTGGTGCACCAGGTGGCGGCCGTTCTCCCCCAGGGGATGGTTATAGGCCCGGCACGACTGCACCGTGCCCCAGTTCAGATAGGTCTCGTTGCCGAACGGGCCGGGGAAGGTCCCGACCTTGTTGCGGAACAGCGTGTAGCAGCCGTAGGAGGCCAGGTTGAGAAAGACGGGATAGAGCGCATAGGTCCCCTCGCCGACGTACTCGAGGGCGGCGCTGTTGCGATTGAGCGCCGTGGTCTCATTGAAGAAGGCGACGTTCTTCACCGTCGGCGCGAAGATCACCCCGCCGCCGTTGAACGACATGCGGATCATCGGCGCATTGATGCCGTTCGCCCGCAGCGTGCCGCACCCATCGATGTTGAAATAGCCGTCCACGTCGATCGTACCGTCGATCGGCCCGATGCCGTGCGGGATCCAGAGCGTCTTGCCTTCGTCGGCGCAGCGCTGGGCGATGGCCTGATAGTTGACGCGGTTCACCGAGGGCGACGCGTTGACCGCGACGTCGCCCAGGGAAAGGTAGCCGTCGTCGCCCAGGGCCTCGCGGACCTCCTCGCCGTTGGCCGAGGGCAGGACCGTCGTCATGAAGACCGAGACGGGCACGGTGACGCCGTTGGCGCCGCGGGGGCCGACCAACTCGACCGAGACGTCGCAACCGCCCACGATGACCTCGATGTCGCCCTCGCAGCCACACACGGCCGCGCCGACCGGCTGCACCTTGAACAGGCCGCCGGCGAGCTTCTCCGTCAGGTCCACCGACGTCAGGAAGAGATCGTACTGCAGCAGGCTGGGCTCGGTCGGGACGCTGGCCTGGGGGAGCGCATCGATGTCGGCCGCCTCGACGTGGACCTCTAGCCGTTGCCCGTCGAAGGCGGCGAAGGAGCCGTTCGCCGTCGGCGTGCTGGTCACGGTCAGCAGGGTCGCCCCGCCCCGGCTGGCGTAGACCACCAGGCGCGCGGTGTAGCCGGTCACGTCCAGGGCGGCCGGGAACGCGTAGGCGTACGCCAGATCGGCGCCGCGAGCGGCGCTCAACGAGCAGGTCATGTGGGGGACTCACGAAAAAGCCCAACGCGGCAAGCCGGCTGGGCTGAAAAGGTCGGAGTTGGAGTCGGGCGAGGTCGGCCCGAGCGGAGCGGGCTAGCGCCGCTCCTTGCGCTCGCCTGAAGGAACCGCGGGACGGGCCAGATCCAATCGGCCATAGCGGTCAGCCGGCGTGGCCTTGGGCTTGCCCTTCAGGTGCTGCAGAAGGAGCCTCATCGTGTCGCCGTCGCCGTAGAGGGCCTCGGCGAGCAGCTTGTTGGCGGCCGGGTCGCTGAGCACGTCCTGGGTCTTCATCGCCTCGGTCTTGAAGATCTTGCGCGTGACGCCCTTGATCGCCGCGCCCGGGTTGCCGGTAACGGCGGTGAAGCCCGCGTCGGCCAGGTCGCCGGCGTCCAGTCCATCCTGCCCGGTGATATCGGCCTGCGCCTGGCGCCGGAAGGTCTGGGACCCGCTGTTCACCTGGTTGAAGCGCTCCTGCATCTTCACTTCGCGCGTCGCGTTGGCGATGAACTGTTCGTAGGCCTTCTGGCCCTTGAAGGCCAAGCGCACGCGGTCCTGGAACTCATCCGAGCGCAGGACGTCGCGCATGGTCTTGACCCCGCCGCCGGCGCGCACCTTGGCGACCAGGGCCTCCCCCACGCCTTTGCGGTAGTGGTCCTTGGAGGTCTTGGACATCTTCGCCCAAGTGTCGGCCAGCTGCTCGGACTGCATGTCGAACTTCGGCGAAAAGAGATCCCGCCCGAGCTTCAGGGCATGCAGATCGGCGCTGCGCTCGCTCCAGACCTGCATCGCGGCGGCATAGTCCGGATCGGTCGCGCGCAAGGCCTCGCCCAGATCGTGACGGGTTTTCTGCCCGGCCCTGCCGGCCGCCGTCGCTTCCAGTTCCAGCTTTCCCGTCACCGGGTTTCGGAATTTCTCAAGGGCCTCGTCCAGACCCATCTTGACGTAGTGCAGGGTCTCCAGCGTCGGATTGGTGACGTGCACCAGGTCGTCGTCGCCCGGGGCCGGGGCGTGCCCCTGCTCGCGGGCGAAGGCCTCGTTGCGGGCGATGTCGTCGCGCAACTGGCCCAGGGCGGCCGAGGCCTGCTTGGGCGTGGCGGTGCGAGGATCCACGCCGGCCTCGCGTAGCCGGCGTTCCAGCTCATCGAGGCGCGCGGCCCGGCCGGGATCGTTCGAGGCGCGGGCGTAGCGGGGCTTGCCCGCCAGTTCCTGGTCGATGGCGTCGTAGAGGTCCTGGGCGGTCACCCGGGTCATGTTGTCGGCGCTGTTCATGCGGCCGGCGACCTTCTCGGGGAAGTAGCCGGCCTCGAACAGCTTCTGGGCCATGGCCTCGTCGCTGAGACCGTCAGGCCGCAGCAGTTTGGCCACGAACGGGCGCTTTTGATGCCAGATGTCCAGATCCTTGGCGCGCAGCTCGCCGCCGAAGTCCTTCAGCCCGCCGTTCTTGGACACGAACTCCAGCAGCCCGGGGCCCTGGCTCGGCGCCTTCTTGCCGGTGCGCAGAGCGGCCAGGTCCTCGGCCGAGACCTCTTCCGGCGGCGCGGGCCTGGTGACGCGGCCCTCGACGGCGGATCCACGCTGCAGGCCCAGCTCCTCGGGCACGCGGCCATCCTGGCGGGCGAGATCGTAGGCTTTTTCCATCGCCCCCTTCGGAAGCCGCGCGACGATCGGCCGGAAGACCCTCTCAAAATGGTCGGCGTCCACCGGCTTGGGAAAGGCCAGTTCGAAGTGGGGCTTTGCCTCCTCGGCGCGGCGGATGATCAGGTCGTTCCTGGTCTTGAAATACTCGTCCGACCCGCCCAAAGCGCTGTCGGCGACCTTCTTGATGCGGTCCGGCGCGGTCGCCGAGCGCTGCGTCAGACGCTCGATCCCGAAATCGCGGCCAGGACCCGGGATCTGCCCGGCGTGCTCGGCCAGGCCGACCAGGTTCTCGCCGGCGATCTCGAACGGCATGGTGTGTGGCGAGCGGGCCAACAGGTCGGTCAGGACCTGGTCATAGCTGCGACCGTCGCGCTCGAGGGCCTTGGCCAGAATCTTGAGAACACGAGCGTTCTTGCCCGTCAGGTTCAGGCCGGGCGCCGGCGCGCTCGGAGGCGGCGCCGGCGCGGCGATCGGCGCGGCCGCCGCCTGCGGCGGAGTAGCGCCAGGAGGTCTCCGACCCAAGTTCATGCGGTCGGCCAGGCCCTCGGCGGCGCGATCGCGCCCCAGCCCGCGCTTGAGCGCGCCGAGCAGGTCCAAGCCCTGCGGCGCGGCGGTCGACCCGGCGCGCGCCGCTTGCGCAGCCTCGGATGCCAGCCCAGCGCCGGCCAGGCCCTTGGCCGGGATGCCCGACGTCAGAGCAACACCCAGGTCGCCCTCAAGAGCCTGTGCGCCTTCTTCCTTTGAAAGCCGGCGTGGGCGCGCGAACGGGCCGCGCAGCAAGGCGGGAAGCCCCGATTCATAGATCGGCACATGCTCGGCGATCGCCTCGCTCGTCGGCCGCAGGACCGCGTGCATCAGGCCGCCGATCGGCGAGAGGGCCACGCCGGCGGCGTCGGCAACTACACCGCCCAGCTGCATGGCGTCTTTCAGGCCCAGCGGATCCGTCATGAACTGCCGCGCCGACTCCTTTCGCGTCTTCGGCCTGGTCGAGTCCTCGTAGTAGGCCTTGGAGTCGGTCTTCAGCTTGTCGATCGAGCCGCCGATGACGTCGGAGATGTCGCCCAGGAAGGTCTTCGGCCGATGCGTCGGCTCGGCCGGCGTCGTGCCGACCGGCGCGGCCGGCTCAGGGAACACGTCCGGGTCATAGCCCAGGCGTTCGCGCTGGCGCGCCAGGAATTCGGGGTTGGTGGAGCGGTCGATGTCGCCGATGTCGATCGAGCCGTCGGCGTTGCGACGCCCGGGCACGCCGCCGGCCGCCGGGGTCGCCGGCGCGACAGGGTCGCCGTCGCCCAGCCCGCCGAACACGTCCTGGTCATAGCCGGGATCCGGAGCAGCCGTCGGCGACGGCGCCGCGACCGTGCGAACATAGTCCTGCGTCTCGGCATAGGGCGGCACGCCGCCATAGCGCCGCACCGCGCCCGGGCCCGCGTTGTAGGCGGCGGCCGCCAGACGAGGATCCCCGCCGAAGCTGTCCAGCTGCTGCTTCATGTAGGTGACGCCTCCGCGGATGTTCTGGACGGGGTCGCTTGGATCCACGCCCAGCTGGCGCGCCGTCGCCGGCATCAGCTGCATCAGGCCGCGCGCGCCCTTGGGCGAGACCGCGCCCGGGTCGCCGCCGCTCTCCTTGCGCATCTGGCGCAGGACCAGGTGCGGATCCACGCCCTGGGCGATCGCCTCTTCGACGGCGAGCTGGCGGTAGTCGGTCATTGGGCGAACAGCGGGTGCTTGGCCGACCAGACCATCAGGTTCTCTTCGAACGAGCGCCCATGGTCATCCAGGGCGTCGATCCGGCCGTACTTGTTCTGCCAGCCACGGGCCGCCCGCGAGACGTCGCGGTCCCGGCCGGCCACGGCCTTGCCGTATTGGATCATCTGGCGGCGGCCGCCGGCGGACTGCCCCAGGCCCGGGATGGTCTTCTCCAGGAAGTCGCGGTCGGTGTTGGACACGCCCACGCCCAGGCTGCCGCCCATGGCTGTCAGCAGCATGTTGGCGCTGAGCGCCTGGGCCGCCTGGCGGTTGGGCAGGTCCTTGGGGACCAGGCCGCCCATGCCCAGCGAGTTCAGCGCCGAATAGATCTCGGTCGTCGTGCCCGACAGCTTGCCGCCTTCGAAGTCGCCCAGCAGCTTCTCGAGGCGGTCGAACTGGGCGATGCGGGTCGGCGCCGTGGCGCCCCGATCGACATAGCCCTTGAACTGGGCCGCGGCGTCCTTGGCGATCGAGCCCTGATAGTCGCGGTCACCCGGAGTTTGCGACACCCCCATGGCCGGCCGGCGCGGGGCGGCGCGAGCGCCAGGCGCGGGTGGCAGGCCCCCGGCCGGGACCGACAGGCCCTGCAAAGCCAGGTAGTCGGCCACGCTCATCTTGATCGAGGAGCCGTCCGGTTGGGGAACATCCATGATCTGGGTCAGCGCCCCGCCCAAGCCTCGGCCGGCGGCCTCGGCGTAGGCCCGCTCCCCGGGGGCCTGGGAGACGCCCACGTCCGGAGCCTGGCCCGTTTGGCGCAGGGCGATGTATTGCGAGCGGGGCATCTGGACCGTGCGGCCGTCGCGCAGCTGCACGGGGATGACATCGAGGTCGGCCTTGGCCCCCTCGGTGGCGGCCGCCGTCTGGCGCACCGCATCGACGTACCCGGGCGCCAGCGAGACTCCGTCGGCGCCGCCGACCTGGCCCTCGCCCAGCTTGGGAAACACCCGGCCGGCGTTCTTGGGATCGTACTTGTCGTAGGCCGCCCCGTTGGGCGCGATGTCGAACGAAGGTTTCACCTTGTCCAGCAGGTCGACCAGCTTGTCGACGCCGGGGACGCCGGCGAACTGGGCGGCCGCCAGGACCGGCGCGGCGTCGCGCAGGTTGGTCAGGCCGCCGATCGGCTGCGCGGCGGGCGCGGCCGCCGGCGCTGGAACGGGCGCCGCGGGCGGATTGGCCGCCAGCAGGGCCGGCACGCCGATGCGACCAGGTGCAGCCGCCGGCGGCGCCGCCGGCGCTGCTGGCGTGGCGGCGCCGGCCGCGCCCGGGATCAGCGCCTTCAGGAGCTGGTCCTGGATGCTGAGTTGGCGCTCGGAATTGATCTCGGCGGCCCGCTTGGCGCGCTCGCTGTCGATCGTGCTGGTGACGCTGTGGCCAGCCAGCAGGCCGTCCAGGATCCGCCAGCCCGAGGGCTTGTAGTCCTGCGCCTGGGCCACGCCGGCGGACGGCTTGAGCAGCGCTTGCATGATACCGGCCATCGTCGCCCTTACGCGTAGGTGTAGGAGCCCGACAGGCTCGTGGTCTTGCCCTTGGTCGTGCCGCTGCCCGTGGTCGTCTGGGCGCCCTGGACGCCGGCGAGCGACTGGTTGAGCAGCTGCTGCAGAAGAAGCGGAAACTGGTTGGCCGAGCTGTTCTCGCTGGCCGCGGCGCCCTGGGCCTGGGCGAAACCGGCCTGGCGCAGCTGGGCGAGGATCCCGGCCGAGGTCCGCTGGGCCGCCTCGTTGGTCTGGGCCTCGGCGACGCCGTGGCGCGATCCGCCAAATGCGCCGGCGGCCGCGGCGGCGTCGCCGGTGGCGTTGACGGCCATCTGGCGCTGACGCTCGAGGTCAGCCTGGGTCGTGTCGACCACGGCCTGGTCGTAGGGGTTCATCTGGGCCTGGATCTGGTCGGCGTCCAGGGTGTGATAGGGCGTGGCCGCGACCTGCTGGGCATGGGCGTAGTTGCCCGACTGCAGGGCGGCCGTCACCGGATCCAGGGAGGTGGTCTGGGTGCTGGTGCTCTTGGACTTGGAGGTCCCCTTGCTCGCGCCTACGGTCATGTCAGTTCCTTCACGCAGACTTCCCAGCCGAAGTCGTAGCCGTCGCTCTTGAGGACGCGAGCCCAGCCGCGGCGTCCCGCCGTGCTCGCCTTGGTGCAGCCCTGGGCGATCGAGACGCCCTCGATGTAGGCCCGCATCCGCTGCAGCTCTTCCAGGTCGCCGCCGCAGAGCCAGAAATGGACGACCTTGGCCCTGGGCAGCTCCACCAGCTCGGTGACAATGGCCGCGTTGGGCCCGGGCCAGAACGTCGCCTCGCCGGCGGCGATCGCCGCCTCGACGTCGTCGATGGTGTGGGTCCCGTGGCCGTATTCCAGGGCCGCTTCTATCCAGGGCCTGCAGCGGGCCCAATCGGAGGTCATAAGGCCGTCCATGTCAGGACTCCGGAAGCGACCGACAGGACGCCGCGTTGGCCGGTCACGCTGTCGGAGATGATCAGGCGCTCGGCGCCGACGATCTCGAGGTCCTGGCCGCGCTTGCGATTGAAGCGGTCGGCCTCCTCGATGATCCGCCGGGCCTGAGACTCGTTGCCTGCGTCGTAGGCGGCCGAGGGCTTGGGAAGCGGGGTCATCGCAGCCCCCCGGCAACGCCTTCGAAGCGGAAAGCGCCGACACGGAAGTCCACACCGTCGTCGGCCGTGTAACGAACGACGACCTGGCGCGCCGTCAGGCGGCAATCGGTGCGCTGGGAGAGGCTATAGGGCCCGTAGGCGGTCGCCGGGCCGTTCGGGTAGAACCGGCCGGTGAACGACACCTCGACCTGGCCCAGGGTGCGCTCGTCCGGGATGATCTCGCGGACGCAGAAGACGTTGTCGCCCTGCCCGATCTCGATCGGCCCGGTTTCGGCGAAGGGCCGGGCGCCGCCGTGGTTCAGACCGTTCTCGTGGTCCCAGATCCGGCCGACGTCATCGACCATCACCGGAAAGCGGTAGACGCCGCGGTCGGTGGCGGCCAGGCGTGTCAGCTCGCCCACGCTCCAGTGGTTTTCGCGATAGTTGCGGCTGACGTAACGGTCGATCTCGTCGCTGCCGGCGGACGGGTAGAACCACCAGATCTCGCCGAAGGCGGAGATGTGGACCGCGTGGATCTTGGAGGCCTGCAGCAGGTTGATGTCGGAGAACACCAGGTCATGCACGTCGCACTCGAGCGGCGAGACGAACCCGTTGTAGCTCCAAAAGCCGTTGGTGCTCATCCACTCGGCCTGGCTGTCGGTCACCACGGCGGCCGACTGGGAAATGATGCCGCAGCCCGAGCCTACCCGCGTGAAGCCATAGACCAGGGGCTGGCCAAGGAAGGACGCCAGCCAGACGTCGACGTCGGTGAACAGCAGCGTCCCGCCGGTGATCCGGCGGCCGCACATCAGCCGACCGACGGTCTGCAGTTCGAAGTCGCCGGCGTAATTGATCGCCGTGGACGTCCAGACGGTGTTGTTTTCGCGGTCGCACCAGGCCACGCGGCGCGGGTTGCCCGCGCCCAGGGCCATGATGATCCGGTCAGCGGTGACGACGATCGCCCGCGCCTCGGGAGAGTTGGTGATGCGCGCCGCCGGCGACGCGCTACCGGGCGGCCATTCGTAGATCTTCTGGTCAGAGGCCGTGCAGCCGACCAGGTTCTGGCCCCAGGTGTCGAGCGACCAGACGGTGGCGTCGATCACGTCGGACGTCGACGCGCGGGCCCGGCCGTAGACGCCCGTGCCATAGGCCAGGGACCCGTAGCCCCCGCCCAGGGAGGCGTCCGCCCTGCCCCCTTGGTAGCCGACCGGGGTGATGTCGGCCACGTGCCCGGACTTGGACATCGAATAGAGGCCGCTGTGCGTGCCGATCCCGGCCCACGCGGTGTTGGTGTTGGACTTCCAGGCGATGATCGCCCGCGCCTTTCCCGAGACCGTGGCCTCGGTGTGCAGCACCCAGCCGCCGACCGGCCGCTGTTCGCCCGAATACCAGCGCCAGAGGTTGGCGTTGATGAAGCGTCCCTTGCCCGAGTACGGCGTGCCGTTGGCGTAGACCCCCGGCGGAAGGTCGACGGTGACGTACGACATCAGAGCTTGATGCAGATCAGGGCGGCGACGTTGCGCCCGCGGGTTTCGCTCGCGATCCGCGGCACGCCGTGCGTTCCGTCGTCGATCGGGCCGCCCGTCTGGTTGATGAGGGTCGGGTTATCGCCCGCACCCGAGCCGGCGAAGCTGGCGCCGGAGCCGCCCTGACGCAGCCCGGGCAGCGACATGTAGAAGCCCTGGACAGCGTCCAGCTGCGAGGAGCCCAGGGTTCGGCCCGGATCGACGCCGCGGCCGTTGTCCCAGCCCCGATCACCCTCACCGCGTCGATCCGGCAGCGGGAACCGCTTGTTGGCCGCAAAGTCGGCCGCCGCGCTGGCGCCGCGCGTCGACGCCGAGCCCGCGGAGTCCTGGATGGGGAAGTCGGCATTGCTGAGCGCGCCCCAGAGCGCCGTGAACAGCGCCTGGGTGTCGGCGTGGGCCCGGGTAGTGGCTCCCGAGGCCGCGCTGCCGATGGTGCCGCCGTTGGCTGCCACCCACCCGGCCGGGGCCGTAGCCAGGTAGAACCGGTCTTCCTTGCCGGTCGGCGCGGCCGCGGTGACCAGGGCGTTGATGGTCGCGGCGACGGCGGCCGCGTCGGCGGTGTTCTTGACCGCCTTCAGCTGCGCATCGATTGCGTTGAAGAGCGTGGTCTGGATGTCGCCCCAGGTGTCGAAATCCTCGTCGACGTCCGGGATCTCCCAGCCGAAATTTGCCGTGGTGGCCATGTCAGCCGATCCTTTTGACGCGCGCGGCCGGCCGGCCGCCCACGGCCTGGCGCGAGCCGTCGAGATTGATGTCGCGGAGGACCTGGTCGAACGTCGCCACCCACATCGGCAGGCGATCGTCGTCCTTCAGGAAGGGCGCGGAATGGGCCAGCGCGCCGTAGAGGTAGGCGTCGGGATGCTCCTCCAGGAGCCAGTTGGTCCCGTTCTCCGCCAGCTTGGGCAGGCGTGCGCGGTAGCGGATCCGCGCCTGGTACTCACCGTCGGGCGTGGGCGAGAAGAAGAACTTCGAGCCCGAGATCGTGTAGTAGCGCGGCACGCCGGGCCCGCAGGCGGCGTCCAGGGCCACGTCGTCGAACTCCTCGACGTTGCGGAAGTCTAGGGCGCTGACCGGGTTGGTGTTGAGCCGGAACGACTCCACGCCGGCGAAGCCGCACGGCACCGCGTAGGACTCGGCGCTGATCGTGATCGTCTTCAGCTCGGTCATCTGCCGGCACTTGAGCCGGCGGTTGAGCGAGGCCTCGGCCAGGCCGATGAAATCCGGAATCCGAACGGTCAGGTCAGCGCGGTTGATCCAGTCGGCGATCGTCGCCTGCAGGGCCGCGTAGCTGGCGAACGACATCGCCTAGCCGGCCGCCTGGCGCTGGTCGCGGCTCAGGCCCTCGCGCCACTGCGCCTGGACCTCCTCGCGCACGACTTCGGCGTCCAGGTAGTCGTACTCGCGCAGGCCGATGTGCTTGACCTCCTTTGAGAGGTCATGGTCGATCATCGTGGCGAAACCGGCCTTGCGGGCCTGGTTGCAGAACCAGACGTCCTCGCCCCAGTGCCCGTCGATCGCCGGGATGTAGGGGATGAAGAACAGCGGCTTGGCCATCTGGGCCAGGACCTTGCAGTCGATGAGCATCAGGCCCATCCCGACGGCCGCGCACTCCTCCAGGCCCGTGCTGTCGGGCCGGGTGTAGAGCTTCTCGGCAGTGCTCAGCTGAGCGAACGCCACCGGCTCGGGCGGCGCGCGCCTGGTGCTGTAGTTGGCCGCGACGATCGGCTCCCCGTGCGCCAGCAGGCGCAGCAGGGCGTCGGCCGGGAAGCGCATGTCGCTGTCGATGAACAGCAGGTAGTCGGCACCGCAGGCCAGGGCTTCCTTGGCCAGCTTGTCGCGCTGGTCGCAGATCAGGGTCCCGGCCGAGAAGGTCAGGCGGATCTCGACGTCGGCGCTGACGGCCGTGCGGGCGACCAGCGTGGTGATCGCGTGCGCGAACCCGGTCATGACCGTGTCGCGGGCCGGGACGCCGATGAGGATTTTCGTGGTCAAAGGACACCTGGGCGCGTGCGGAAAACCGCGTTGTCGGGGTCGTTCAGCCAGCGCTTGAGGGCGACGGGATCACGGATGATCCCCTCGCGGGTCAGCTTGGCGTGGATGACGGCGGGGATGCGGGCGACGTGGGACTTGCCGTTGAGGGTCGCCCCGTCGCCGAAGCTGTCGCGGCCCGAGCTGAACTCGTTGAAGGCCGCCTTGTTGGCGTCGACGATCGCCGTGATGTCCTGGGTGGCCTCGAGCGTGAAGCCCTCGCCGTCGTCGGTGGCGTGAAACCACTCGGTGATCCCCGTGAAGGGGTCGTAGTCGAAGAACCGGCGGCTCATGGCCTCTCCGTCGAAAACGCGAAAGGGCGCCCTTTCGGAGCGCCCTTTCGCGAGGTTCAGAGGTGGTGGTAGGCGATTAGGTGGTCTGCAGGTCCCGGGCGACCGCGTGGGCCGCTTCGTTGTCGACCTGCAGGCCGTACTCGGTGAGGATGTGGTACTTGCTGGCGTCGCCCGACTTAGCCAGCTCCTCGGTGAAGAACGGGCGCAGGACGCCGAGCTTGGCGTAGTCCGGATCCATCAGGTAGGCCCGATCCTCCGGCATGAACCGGTTGGGAACGACCTCCACGTCGCCGAAGTCGGAGACGTAGATGTCCGCGGCGCCGACAATGGTGGCCTGGCCCTTGCCGGCGTCCTTGCGGATCTCGGCGATGCCGGTGAAGCCCGACGTCCGCTGCTTGTTCACCGGGCCGACCATCAGCAGCTTGGTCTGACCGCCGGAGGTCCACTGCTTCTTGATGATGTTCTTCAGGATGTTCTCGCTGAAGGCGCGGATATTGCCGGCGGTCGCCACCGTGCGGGCGGTGATCGGGGTGGCCGTATAGGCGTAGTCACCCGTGGCGCCGTTGCCGTTGTCGGTGTTGGTCACCAGCCAGCTGTCGAAGGCGGCCGTCTTGCGGGCCGTGGTGGAGCCGCCGGTGACGGCCACCTGGCTGGAGGTGATCGTCGCCTCCATGTCCCGCTTCAGCTCCTTGCCCTTCTTGGCCATCTGGTAGGCCATTTCGGACTTGCGACCGGCCTTATCGACCGCTTCGAGGGTCCCGGTGATGGTCCAGGGCTTCTCGGAGATCTGGGTGACGTTCGCGACCCGGGTGGTCGGGTTGGTGACGTCGGCGGTGCTGTCGCCGCCTTCCAGGATGGCGTTCGTGGTCGAGGCTGCCGCCAGGCTGTCGGTCTGCCAGTCGAACTGGACGGCCTTGACCGGGCGCTTGCCGATGTTCGAGAGCATCGGGGTCTCGACGGGCGAGATGTTGAAGATGGTGTTGGACAGGTCCTCGCGGATGCCCTTGGCGGCATAGGTCGAGAACGCGTTGGTAGCGATGGCCATCGAATGGCCCTTTCCTAGTCTGGGATGAGGTGCATGAAGACGGACGCGGCGTCATCGACGCGGCCCGTCTTGGCGAGGCGTTGCTTCGCTCGCGTGCTCTCGGTCACAGCCGAGGTCCTGGTTTGCGCCGTACCCGGCCGGGCCGTCCTGACAGCTTCAACCTTGGCTTGGGTCTGAGGCTTCTTGGCCTGGAGCGCGCGGTAGGCCGCGGCGTCCTTGGCCATGATGAACAGGCGGTGATCGAGGATCTCGTTGAGGTCCGTGTCGGCGTAGCCGATGGCCTTGGCGTAATCGGTGATCTTGGACATGTCCGCTTGGGCGACCTTGGGATCCTTCCAGGCCGGGATGGCCTCCAGGAGTTTCCCCATGGCCTCCTTGGCGGTCGTTTCCCTGGTCGCCAGCTCTTCGCGAGCCTCTTCCGCCTCGAGCCGCTGGCGTTCAGCCTTGGCGGCGCGGGCGATTTCCTCGCGCTGCATGCGATCGGCGATCCGGGCGGCGTATTCGCCCGGGTTGCTCATGCGCAGCGCTTCAAGGTCTTCGGTGTCTTCCGGCTCCGCCAGACGCGCCTCCAGGGCCGTCAGCAGTTCCTTGGTCCGCTTGCGTTCCCCCGAGACCTCGGCCTTCTGCTGGTCCTCGAACGCTTTGCGATCGGCGGCCAGGGCCTGGGTCTTGCGGGTGTAGTCCGCTTCCCGCTGGTAGCCCCGCAGCGCCTCGTCGAGCGTGACCTGGACGTCCTGGCCGTCGATCTTGACGGTGAAGACTTCAGGTTGCTCGCCGTCGTCGCCGTCGGGATCTTCCTCCGGGTTTTCGGGCTCTTCCGGCTCGTCGGCGGCGGCCTGGTCGGCCCCGTCATCCTCGCCGGGCTGAAGGATCTCTCCTTCCAACACCTCTCCCGCGTCGCTGTCACCGTCGCCGGCTAGCATGCGTTCGAAGGTTTCGGCGGCTTGCGCCTCCGTGATCCCAGTGCTCTCAGGCGTGCTGGAAATGGTCATGTATGGTCCTGGGGTTTAGCGCCGGCGCTCGGCCTGGCGCTCGGCTACGGTCAGATCCGTGTCCCAGCTCTTCAGCTTGGTCCGGATGGACTGAAGGGCTCGGATTTCCCCCCAGATCTCTTCGCGCAGGCTGACGGCGCCCGGCGCGGTCCCCCTGCATTGGGCCATCAGGCCGGCCTCGATCGCGTCGAGCGCCTCCTGCAGCGTCTCATCGCCGAGCAGCGCCCGGGCGCGCAGGGCGCGGCTGCGTTGTTCTTCGGTCATCCGGGCTCACCACCTGGTTGGACGTCGGAATAGGCGTCGGTGTTGATGTCGTCGTCCGCCGGCGGCCGGATGGCGGCGGGCAGCAGGTCGAGACCCAGCTTGGCGGCGACCTCGCGGCGCTTGAGCTCCATTTCCGAGACCAGGAGCCGTTCCTTCAGCTCCAGCTCGCGCCGGTTCGTCTCCTCCTCGATCGCCAGGCGCCCGTCCATCTCGCGGACGGCCAGCTCGTGCTTGCGGGCGGCCTCCTGCTCCTGGAGCGCGGCGTTCGCGGCCGCTTGCGCCTGGGCCAGCTCGTGGGCCTGGCTGGCCTTCAGCTGCTCCAGCTGGCCTTGCTGCTGCACCTTGACCAGGTTGGGATCGGGCGGAGGCGGCTGCGGCGCCGCCGGCGGCGCGTCCTTGGGGTCCTTGAAGAAGGCGTCGGGGTTCTTGAAGCCCGCCAGCTGCAGGAACTTGCTGAGCGTGTAGTGGTACTCGTCCAGGCCCACCATCGGGTTGTCGGGCTTGGTGAGCAGGATCTGTTCCTGCTTCTGCAGGACCAGGGTCAGGACCTGGGCCCGCTCCTGGTCGGTCCCGCCGCCGATGCCGACGTTGGGGATGACGTCCATGTCCGAACGCCAGCCGCGCGGATCCATCGGGACGAACTTCTTGCCCGTCAGCTGGACCATGCGCGTCTGGCGCTGGTTCTCGACGACCAGGCGCAGGATCCCGCGGAACATCCGGACCATGCCGGTTTCGGCGAAGATCCGGGCGATCAGCTCGATGTGCTGCTGCGCCTGGCCAAACTGGCCGGCGGCGGCCGTGGCCGTGGTGTTCTGCAGGGCCTGCGGATCGAGGCCCAGGGCGACGCGCGACATGCCCGTCCGCGCTTCCTTGATCTGGTCCATGTAGTTCATGGCCTGGAAGGCCGAGGGCGAGACGTCCGGAGCGACGATGGGCTGGACCGCCGTCACGTCGTCGGAGCGGATGATCGCGCCGATCTCGGTGTTCATGGCGTCGGCGACGACGTTCTCGCCGCCCTGCTTCTCGCTAACGACCGTGCGGGGGTTGATCGCCAGCGACAGGCTGTCCAGGGCCGAGCGCAGCAGCGACGACTTCACGCGCTGGACGTCCATGGTCTTGTCGGCCGTCGACTGGCCGAAGAAGGTGTGCGGCTCCGGATCCGGGCAGAAGTCCGCGAAGTTGCGGCTCTCGGTGTGCTCCCAGTGCACGATGTTGCAGGTGGGGCCGATCGTGCAGACCTTCACCAGCTCGGCGATGCCATCGCCGTCGGTGTCCACCATCGGGTAGCTCTCGATGTAGAGCACCAGGCGGCTGGCCTCGTCGGGATTGGCCGTGGAGCCGACCGACAGGCTGTAGGGGTTCCGGTTGAGCCGCTCTGGCGTGTAGGCCAGCTCGTCGCCCTGCTCGGAGGCCTCGAGCACCTCGTCCTTGTCGTAGCCCATGGCGACCAGGTCGGAGACGGTCTTCATGGTCCGGTGCGCGACGAAGGTGGCGTCGTCGATCGAGCGCGCGTTGCGATCGATCAGGAACTCCTCGGGCGGCACCGCGCAGACCCGGACGCGATCGCGCTTGCGGGTCAGCTTGACTGTGACCGACAGCAGGTTGTCGGCGTCCTGCTCGGAGTCGACCAGGTCGGCCTTCTCGGCGCCGGCCAGGTCCTCCAGGAGGAGGGTCAACGCCTCGTCGGTCAGGCCCGAGTAACGAGCGGTCCGGACCTCCTCGGAATCGTCCCACCACCATTTGGTCAGGCCGGTCTTGCGGACCAGGGCGTCCTTGAAGACCGCCGTCAGGATCAGGAAGCCAGGGTTGTCGCGCGTGAAGATGTAGTTGACGTAGTCGGTGGCCTGCTCGGCCATCTCCACGTCCTCTTCCCCGTGCGGAACGAACTCAACGACCTTGTCGGGCCCGAAGAAGATCCGCATCAGGCTGGGCATGATCGCGCTGACGGTGTCGTGCACGTCGCGGCTGATCGCCTGGGAACGCCCCTCCTCCTCATCGCCGAACGGCGCGCCCCGGTAGTATTCCGAGGCCTCGTTGCGGTCCTTGGCCAGCTGGCTGTCGATGTAGGACTTGGAGTCCTCGATCTCGGCCGCGACGATCGCCTGGAGATCCAGGAGGCTGATCGCCTTCGGGTCTTTGGTGTTAGCGGCCATCCGGCCTCCGGGCATGAAAAAGCCCGCCGGAGCGGGCTGAACGCAGGCTCATGTGGCCGCGCTGACTGTCGTGAAGTGGGTTGGAGCGACCCTTCAGAGGGGCCGCATCACCAGGCGGTGACCGTGCCCTTGACCCGCATCTCGTGCGGCTCGGCATCCTTGACGTAGAGCTGCGCGCCGGCGTCGCACCAGTAGGCGTACTGGCTGTTGGGCCCGCGCAGCCTTAGGCCCTGGGCGTAACCGACCGCGGTCTCGTACATCCCGAACAGGGTCGGGATAATGCTCGCGCCCAGCCAGCGATCGCCCACGTCAGTGTCCAGGACGGTGTAGGCGACGAAGGTGTCCGACGCGCCGATCGAGCGCACCATGCCGCCGGCCGACAGCCGCACAGCGCCGCCGATCAGCGCGGTTCCGCTGTTCAGCTCGTGCGCCGTCCCCATGTTGCAGGAGGCGAACCCGGAGGCGTAAAGGCCCAGCCCCGCGCCAGTGGGATTGATGCAGATCAGGCCACATACGGCGGCGTTGGAGAAACGCTGGTTGTGGCAGTTAGCGTAGTCGGTGGCCAAGCCGCCGATGTCGTCGTTGTAGCTCAGCACCAGGCCGTGGAAGCTCTCGACGCCCCAGCCCCGGAAGGAGTAGCGCATCTCAACATTGGTCGCGAGGACCAGGTGCTTCACGGCGCCCAAGGTCGACGGGGCGATGTCGATCGCGCCGCTGCCGAAGCTGACGGAGGTGCCGCCGCCGCCGTAGAAGCGGAACAGCGAGCCGTCCTCCGAGCCGAAGTAGATGTTGACGTTCGAGGTGCAGAGGAAGTTCGGGATCTCCCGCATCACCCACAGGTTCGTGGTCGTCGGCTGCGACCCATCATGCATGTGGATCGTGAGCGTCGTACCGATCAGGCAATAGGAGCCGGGCGTCTGGCGAACCCGGCTGACCGTCGTGAGACGCTGCAGACGGGGAAGGTTGTTCTGCGCATCCGGCTGGCCGAGCCGCCAGACGGCCTGCTGGACGTTCGCGACGGCTTGATCGCAGGTGTAGGTGTTGGTGCTCGACCCGTCGTCTGTGGTCGTGAACGTGCCGTCCGTGACGGTGCAGATCACGTCGTTGCCGTAGGCCATGACGGCCACGTCAACGGTCGGTCCGGACGTGCCCGAAGCGCCGGCCGGCCCGAGGGTCCGATTGTAGTGCGTGACCGAGCTGGGCGTGCGGCCCTTGACGTAGAGCTTCGCCGGCAGGCCGGCCGCGTTAATCACCGTCCAGGCCTTGGACCAGCTCTGATACGGGGTGGCCAGCGTCCCGTTGCCGGTCGTGTCGTTGCCCAGGTCGATGTCGATATAGATCGTCGTGCCCGGGGCGGACCGCGCCGTCGACATGCTGTCGAAGATCTGTTCAGCCGTCTTAGAGCCCGAGATCTTCGTGCGGTCCGGGTAGAGCAGAGCGTAGAATTCGCCCAGATCGAAGCCGTTGCGGTACTTGTCCCAGGTCGACGGCCAGATGACATGCTTGCTGCCGTGCGGACGGCCGTCGATTTCTCGTCTCTTCGCCAGCCCGAGCGCCGCGGCGCCTTCGATCAGCTGGTCCAGGAAACTCATTGCTTCACCCACTGGGGGGCGGCGGCCACGGATCCCGAGGCGTAGTTCAGGAACGTCTTCACGTAGGCGAGCGTCTCGCCCGCGATCACCGGCGCGTCGGCGACCATCGTGACCGTGCCGTTCGTCTTGCGGATCGAGGTCAGGTTGCCCGAGGCGTCGTAGTAGAACACCGACTTCAGGCTATCGAATGTAGCCGGCAAAGCCGCGCCGGCGCTGTCGAGTTCGCCCGTGGTCCTGGTGGGCAGCGGATTGGCGAAGCTGACGTCCGTGACGCCCAAGCCATCAGCGTTGAGGTAGGTGGTGGGGGAACTCATCGGTCGGCCTCGGGATGTCGGGAGGGTTTGACGGCCGTCAGCACGAACTTCAGGCTCTCGCCGTCGTCCTGCGACCAGGTGACGTCGAAGTCGGCGCGATAGCGGTCGCGGTAGTCGGTCATGGCCGTGCGGCCGACCTGCTCGGCGTAGGCGGCCTGGCTCAGGAAAACCAAGGTCTCGGCCGCGATGACCCGGGTGTGGCCCGGGTCGGCCCAGGCCCACACCGAGCGCCAGCTGGGGCAGGAGGCGCAGAGCACGCCGCCGGGCTCAAGGATCCGCCAGAACTCGGCGAACTGGTCGAAGAAGAAGCGCCAGTCGCCTTGGCGGCCGGTGTGCTCGAGCACCTCCGAGGCGTGGATCTCCGAGAACTGGTTGTCGGCGAACGGCAGCGGCAGGACCTCCAGGTCATGCAGCACGTCCGGACGGGCCCGCGGATCGATGTCCAGGGTCACCAGGTCGGTCCAGGCCTCGTTGCCGGGCTGGTAGCAGACCTTGTCGCGGCGATTGCCGGCGCCGATGAGGAGTTCCATCACACGATCCCCCGGATGTTGCGTTTCAGCGGGCCCGACGAGGCCTTGCGAGGATCCGGAGCGACCGCGCCGGTGCGGAAGGCGTCGGCGTCGTGCGACGCCCAGTCGTGGCGCGGGTAGGACTTCCAGACGCCCAGTTTGTCGTCCCAGTCCTTGCGGTAGGAGCGCAGCGCCTTCAGGCCCTCCGCGCACTTCTCGCGGTCGAACCAGCAGCGCGGCAGCAGGTCGCGAACGGCCTGGATCCCGTCCAGGATCTCCAGCTTCGGCGCGACCTCCCACGGCCGGATACCAAGCGTCTCGGCGGTTTCCTTCCGAGACTTGCCGGTCCCCAGCTCGCGGACCTCCAGATCGTGCGGGCCGATGTGGCGGCCGTAGGCGTAGCCGCGCTTGTTCAGCTCGGCCGCGTAGTGCGCCAGGCCCTCGCCGTTGTTGGAGTAGTGGTCGATGACCCGCACTTCCATCATGTGGCGCTGGACGAACCATATCGACATGTTGTCGTTCATGCCCAGGTCCCACCAGGTCTCCACCGGGAGCCTGGAGTCGTAGGGCACGCGGCCGATCCGGCCTTCGAGCTCGGCCCGGGCCATCTGTTCGCCGTAGTAGGCGCCCTCGATGGCCGCCTCGAAAGCTTCCTTCGGCGTCGAAGGAAACTCGCGCTTCATGTCCGCGCCCTGGACCTCGGCCTTCTTGGCGTACCAGGCGCACTGGCCCGGGCGCAGCTGGGCGCCGATCTCGGCCTCCAGCTCGTCGAAGTACTTGACCAGGGCCGGCTCGATCTCGACGCCGGCGGGGTCGATTTCGTAGGCCGGCTCGCGCCACCAGCTGAAGAAGTGGAACTTCCAGTCCAGGGGCGTCAGGGGCGTACCCATTCGCGCCTTGGATTGGGCCAGCTGGCACATCTCATAGAACTTGCCCTCCTGCCCTTCGGCGGTGCTCTCGATGAAGGCGATCTGGCCGGCCTGGATGGTGTTCAGGGCCCCGGTGACGATCTCGCGGGCCTTGTCGGGCGTCTTGGCGCAGATCTTCCCGAACTCGGAGATGTGCAGGAACTGCAGCGTGCCGCCGCGAAGCGACGTGCCCACCCGGATCAGACTGTTGTTCGTCAGCTCCAGCTCGGTGGCGTTGGAGCGCTTGATCGCCGAGGCGCCCTTAATCCGGTCGGGCAGGTTGTCGTATGGGAACTTGATCTTGTCCCGGAAGATGGCCTCGGCGTCGGGCCTGGTCTGGGCGATGACCCCGCACCGGGTGTCCGGGTAGAACACCGCCATGTCCAGCATGTAGATCTGGATGAAGGTGGTGAAGCCCAATTGGCGGGCCTTCAAGATGATGTTGAGGAAATGCAGCTCCTGGAGCAGCTGCTCCTGGGCCCAGTTCATCTTGAAGAGGACGCGGACGCCGTCCTTGTCCGTGATCCAGTAGAGGTTGTTCAGCCGCCATGCTTGCGACTGGAAGGCCTCAAGAACCTGGGCGGGGACGGCCGCCACTGGCGATCAGCTCCATAAGGCTGGTGAAGGGGCTGTTGCCGTCTGGATCGGTCAGCTCGACCTTCACCGGCTTGAACATGCCCAGGTGGCGGCCCAGATCGACCAGGGCGGCGCGCTTGTCGTGCACCTTCACGCTCACGCCTTGGGCGGTCTGCTTGATCTCCGAGATCGCCGCGGCGGCGTCGTCGTGGATCTCGTCGCTACCGAGGAGATGGACCAGGGACACCTTGCGGGCCCGCTTGAGGGCGCCGCCGTGCGGCTGCTCCTCCCGGGCTTCCTCGACCTGGTCGCCGCCGGCGTCGCCTCCGTCATCGTCGACCGTGACCGTCTCCCATCGCAGGATGTCGCGGATGTCGCTGAAGCCGATCTTGGCCAGCTCGGCGACGACGCGGTCCGCCGTGATCTCGGTTCGCTTGGCCCGTTCGGCCATCGCGGCCTCGATCGCGGCCTTGATGTCAGGTTTTCTCAGGTTCTCTTCGCCGATCGACGCGGCCGTCCTGGCGCTGTAGCCGGCGCGAATGGCGGCCTGGGTAGCGTTCAGGTCGACCAGGTACTCGCGCACGAAGGCCGCCTGCTTGGGCGTCAGGCTCATTCGTCAGCGCTCCGGATCAGGGCCCCTCGACATCCCGATGGACTCGATTTGGGATGCTTGGCTCAGCAGGAAGGAAGACAAGCCATGACCAAGTTCGTCGGCTTCGAGCTCAATTACGGTAGCCTGGCGCGGGTCAACCCGGCGGCCGTGAGCTTCATGCAAGAAGCAGGAAAAGACGAAACCCACATCCACCTAATCGGCGGCGGCTCGTTACAGGTCAAAGGCGACATCGACACGGTCGAGCGAGTGCTAGGGGCCGTGTCGAACGACTCCAGGAGAACCTGAGCTAGCCTACCTTCCGACGCGTGGCGCCGGCGGCCTTCATCTCCGGCGGCGCGACCGTGTCGAGCCAGGCCTGGTACAGGCCTTGGAAGATGCACTGGACGGCGTAGGCCTCGAATTCGATCGAGGGCCAGCGCTCGCCCATCTTCTCACGGACCTGTTGCCAGACGTGGGTGGCCTCGTGGGCCAGCAGGCCGGCCACGCCAACCCGGGTTTGGTGCTTGGTGGCCGGGCCCAGGGTGACCAGGCAAGTGACCTGGCCCTTGTGGCTGTAGGTGGTGCAGCAGGCGGCGTGGGCAGGATAGGGATCGCCCTTCGCGCCCAGCTTCCTGACCGCCCGCTTCCAGGCCGCCTCGGAGGGGCAGAAGCCGTAGAAGACGGGTTGCCAGCCGCGGTCGCACCAAACGACGCGGCCGGCGACGTCGGTCGGGGCCTTGGTCACTAGGAGGTCAGTTCCTTGACGGTCCACATCACCGCCTCTTCCAGCGCGGTGAGACCCAGCGAGCGATAGCGGCCCGGCTTGACCAGGTCGAACAGCGCTTCCATCTCGACGGCCTTGGCCTTGATGGCGTCGTGGAGGGACTTTTTCTCGTCGGTCAGGGCTCGGTAAGTGGCCCGGAACCGGGAGACGGCCGCGCCAAGCTGTGGAGCCTGGTGCCCGTCGGGCGTGCCTTCGAGGGGATGCGCCATCGTCAGGCCAGGAGCTCGGCCAAGCGCTCGGCGACCCGGCCGGCACGATCGGCCTCGGCGTCGTAGGTGTCGCTCGCCTCGGCTTCCTTCAGCGCCCGGGTGATCAGGTCGTTGTGGCGCTGCTGGGCGGCCTTGGCCTTGGCGCGGTTGTGCTCGATCACGGCCGAGGCCCGATCGGCGGCCCGGTGGAGGTCCGCCAGCGCGCCGGCGACAGTCGTCGGCGTGAAGAAGAGGCCCAGCACGTCGGCCAGGCTCGGGATGTTGGGTTTCACGAAGGCTCCTTGGAGCTGCTGAGTGGGGCCGGGGCCGCCGGCGGCGGCATCTTGGCGTTGGCCAGGTCGAGAGCGACGCCGATCCAGTGATCATCGGACCCGACGCGTTCGGCGAAGCGGATGTAGCGCTTACTGCCCTCGACCCGGATCGAGTCCCGGATGGCGTCCATGCCGCGCATCCACTTGGCATCGGTGATGTTGAGACTCAGCAGCGACAGCAGGGCGCCGCGGTTGATCTGGCCGGCCTTGTTGGTCCTGAAGGCGTTCTCGACAAGGGCGACCAGCTCGGAGCGGCTTTCCGCGCCCCAGTCCAGGACGCATTCGGTGATCAGATCGCGGGCGACCTGCAGCTCGTCGCCGAACGAGATCTGGTCGGCGACCTGGACGAGGATCCGGAGCTTGCCGTCGTAGGTCGAAAGGCTCTGGTTGCCCTTCGAGCCGCGGGGCGTGGTCTTGTACTTGTCCCAGAGCAGGCCGTTGCGGGCGTCGACCGCATCGAAAGCGGCGGCCTTGAACTCGCCCAGGGCCTTGGCCAGGGCCTCGGCCCGGGCGTGAAACTCGCGCACCAGCTGGTCATCGAGGAGATCCATCTCCTTGACCTGGTCGACGGGGGTCAGCGAGCCGTCGGCCTTGACCATGTAGCGGCGGCCGTTGGCCTCCTCGACGCCCGGCGGCAGCTGTTCAGAACCCTCGGCCATCGGGCGCCCTCCAGGTGGTCGTCGGCTTGTCGATCGGCCGCTTGCGCAGCCGGCCGGCCAGGCGCCGCAGTCGGCGCTCGAGTTCGTCCTTCAGGACGTGGAATTGTTCGGGCTCGAGGCGATCGCGGGTCCAGCGCTGGAGCATGTCGGCGCAGGCGTCGACCTCCTTGGCGTGATCCTGCAGGCTCACCGGCGGATCCTCGACCAGGTCCTGCGGATCCGGCGCGAGATCTCGCCCAGGATCAGGACCGGGCGAACCCACCATTTCAGCTTCGGCTGTGACAGCTCGCGGACGTCGAAGCCCAGGGCGCACATGCGGGCCAGCTGGTCATCGTTGGCCGCTTCGTAGAGGCGGCGCAGCTGGGCGACGTCGGCGGTCACAGGCCGGTCTTCCGCGCCGCTGACTTCTTGAAGCGCTCGGCCTCCTCGACGTAGCCCATCGTCGTGTTGACGTCCTTGTGCCTGGCGTGGCGCATGAGCTGGTCTCCGGAAGCCCCGCCCAGGGCGGCGCTGGTGAGGAAGCCTCGGCGGAGGCTGTGGCCGGCGAACTGGGAGGGATCGAAGCCGGCGCGGCTGACCGCGCGCTTGACGATCCGGACCATGGCCTTCTCGCCGATCGGCGAGCGCAGGATGTTGTCGTGCTTGTCGATGTGCAGCCAGAGCGCGCCGTCGCGGATCTTGGCCAGGGAGATCCACGCCTGCAGGGCGGCCACGGGACACACCGATTTGCCGAACGGGATCGCCACCACGGCGCCCCTCCCCTCCTGGTCGCCTTTCGTGCGGCCCAGGTGGAGTTCGACGCCGTCGCTCACGAAGACGACGCGATGTTCACCGCCGATCGGGCCGTCGACCGCCAGCTGGGCCAGCTCGTCGCGCCGCAGCGCGCCGGAGAAGCCCAGCAGCAGGAGCGCCCGATCGCGAACGCCGGCGTTGCCGGCCGGCAGGCGTTTGAGAACCGTCTTCAGGTCCTCGGTGCGCAGCGCGCGTTTCTTGCGGGGCGGCCGGCCGTGCTGGCGGCGGATCCCCGCCCAGACGCGGTCCAGATCCGGATGCGCCGGCGCAACAATTCCCGATTCCGTGTGCGACCAGCGGATGGCCGCGAGATGCTTCGCCAGCGTCGACGTCGCGAGCGTGGCGGCGCGCGCGGTCAGATACAAGGCGACGTGGGCCGGGTCCGCCGGAAGCGGGGCGACGTCGACGCTGGCGCACCAGGCCTGCCATTCCCTCAGAGCGCTTTCGTATGCGCGCCGCGTGCTCGGCGACGTCGCCGCATGGGCGTAGTCGCGAAGAGGTTTGGCCAGGCTGGCGAACGGGACGCAGTCAGACGCCGCGACCGTGGCGATCGCGTTGTCGGACATACGATTCCTGTGTTTCTCAGGGTCCGAGAACCACAATTCCTGGACCCTGGAAGCCGCCCGATCGGGCGGCGAAAAGTGGTGGGCGCCGGCGGCCGTGCTGACGAGAATCGTCGCGTTTTCCAGCCCTCACCTAAGTGACCGGCCGCCGGCTCGCATCGTGATCGAGGACCAGGTCACAAGCGATCGCGACGCGGGGCGCTTGGTCTAGCTCGGGGGGGCCCATATCCGCCGAGCGATCCGGTTTCGGGGTGATGAAACCGGCAAAGGCAGCGCGCACGAAAAAGGGCCCGTGGATCCACGGGCCCTGTTTCGATGTCGCTATTGGGTGGTCAGCTGGCGCGCCGGCGTCGACCAGGTGCGGGCGGTCGACGGGGCGGCGGCGGCCGGCCGCGCCGAGGCGGCGGCGATCGGCGCGTTGAGCGCAGCCGCGCGCGAACGCAGCTTTTCAAGCACGTTGGGGCTCATGGCGATGTCCGGGCATGAAAAAACCCCGGCCAATCGGCTCGGGGCGGGAGGAGCTGGGCGCACCTCTGATCAAGAGCCGCGAACCTATCCATCTTAGGTAAAATGTCAACGTGGCGGCTTGGTCCAGTGCTGGACCAGGATCTGCAGGGCGATGCGAAGCCCATTTTCGATCTCCTCGGCCTCGCGCTGGACGGTCGTGACGTCGCGCGCCTTGTCGCCGCGGCCGCAAATGACGTCGCAGGCCGCGATCATGCCGGCGTGGAAGCCCAGCGCCGCCCGTGCGGCGCCCAGTTCCTGGATCGCTTCCAGCTTCCAGGCCGCGGCCGTCGCATCGATCTTGCCTGGAAAGGTCGGTGTCCCCGTGCCGCGCACCCCGTCGGTGTCCAGGCACGACTTGATCAGGGCGTCGCCCTCGAGCAGCGAGATCCGGACCAGCGAGCCGTAGCGGAGGCCAGCTTGAAACTCGCCGTTGGAGATCCGGCCCTTGCTGCGCAGCCATTCCAGGCCGGTTTGGGTGAGCTTGGCGGCCGCCGGCCGCGACCTCGGCGCCGACCTGGTGGCCTCGGACAGAGTCGTCCGGGCTAGCGAAATCGTCCTCGCCCGATGTGCCCGCCGTTTGTCCGCCACTGAGGCCATGGAACACTCCTAGAACACAGTTCAACCTAAGCCATGCGGCAGAGCGTCGCAATGTACGGTGACGGTTGACCGGGTGCACCATTGCACCCGTGCACAACTGGACATTTGAACAGGTGCACACGCCAGGATCGGTCGCGGGGCGGTCCGCCTGCGGCGCTAGGTCGCGCCATTTTTTGTAACGACAAAAAACTTGCAACTCAGATTTTTTGGCGTTACATTAATTCATCGCCAGCCGGTCCCCCCGGGCCGGGAAGAAGAGAGAAACACCGGAGACAACCATGACGCAGATCGCGAAAGGCAGATTCACTGCCTACAAACCAATAGGACTCCGAAAATGGACTACGAGTGGGATGAAGAGAAGCGCTCAGTAACTTTACGCGAGCGGGGATTAGACTTCGCGCGAGCACATAAAGTGTTCGCGGGGTTGAACGTGCAGACGGAGGATGACCGACACGACTATGGTGAAGTCCGTTATATCACGACAGGGCGGTACGGCCGATTTGTTGTGATCATCGTTTGGACCCCCCGAGGCGAAGCACGTCGCCGCATCATCTCGATGAGGAAGTGCGATGCAGAGGAAAGAGCAGACTATTACGCCCAAGTGGATCGATCCGGATGACGCTCCCAAGCTGACCCGTGAAGTGTTCGAGCGAAGCGAAGTTCGAGACGGCGAACGGGTCATCAGAGCGGCCACCGGCACGCTAACGAAACGGGGCCGCCCCAAGGCGGAAACTCCGAAAAAGCAGGTCACCATGCGGCTCGATCAAGCAGTGATCGATAGGCTGCAGGAAGAAGGACCGGGTTGGCAAACCCGGGCCAATGAGATCCTGAAGAAGGCGGTAGGCGCTTAGCCTGCCGCCTTTTTCGCGTCGACTAGAGCAGGTCGAGCGACGTCTCCAGGGCGCGGGCCAGGAATCGCATCGTCAGGAACGAGCCCTGCTTTCCGCCACGCACCTCCAGCTCGGACAGGTGGCCCTGGGTGACGCCGCCGGCCGCCGCGAGCTGGGCCTGGGTCATGCCGCGATAGCGGCGCCAAGCGCGCAGAGGCGTGGCGCCGGCGCGGATCAAGGCGACGACCTCCGCCGGCCGGGTCCGCTTGGCGCGAAAGGCCAGCAGCTCCTCGTATTCGGCGCGGGAGATGACGACCTGGTCGTCGGCGGGTTCGGTCATGCGGTCAGTCTGGGCTGTTTGCGATCCGGATGACAAACAGAATATCGCGATAGCGATTTTCCGGGCCGCCGCGCTCGCCCCGTCGGGAGGCAGACCGCGCCCCGGCCGGCCGGGTTTCCTGGCCCTGGCGCCCTCCCCCGCGCCCCGCTAGGGCCTTTCCGGGGCCCACGAGGTCGGCCGGCGCTCTCAAAACCCAAACCCAAGCTCTTCCCCGAAGAGCCCCGCGGCGGCTCCGCCGGCAGGGTCGCGGCCAGGGGGTAGCGGTCGGACCGCTCGGGGGTCCTGCAGAACCTGGCTCCGAGCCAGGGTTCGTGTAACGGGTCTCAATAATGTTGCGCGCGGTGCGCGCTCCTTTTCCCTTAATCCTCCCTCTTCGCCGCAGATCTATGAATGGACCGGGGGAATCTCCCTAGGTTCTGAAATCGCGCTTGTTGATCCCCTGCTCTATCTTGGCCAAGGCCGCGCCCAGGGTGGATTTGCCTGTGTCCTCGGTGAGGTGGACGTCTCTGGTGAGGATTGCCGCTTTCGCGGCGTGGTCATGGTCATCCGGCACCGGCGGGCGCGCCTGCCGGGGCCCCAGGCCGATCAGGGCGGCCAGGCGCTGGGGCAGGCTCACCCGGTAGGCGTTGGGCGCCTGCTCCACCTGGGGCTCAGCCTTGCCGTCGGCCCCTTCGATGCGCTTGAACCGGCGCAAGCGCTCTAGGATCTTGGCGTCCTCCAGCCGCTGCAGTGATGCGGCGATCGTGGCGCGGCCGCGGCCGGTCTTCTTGCCGATCGCTGCATAGGTCGGCTCCAGCCGGCCGGTGCGCCAATCCATGAACCCGAAGATCAGGGCCTCCAGGATCTGCACATCGATGTCGGTCAGCTCGCCGCGGCGACGGCCTTTCGACCTGGTGGCCATGCTCACCTTCGCGAAGCGCTCGGCCGCCCGCATGATCTTGGCGGCCAGGTCCTTGGTGATCGCCCTGAAGAAGCGCTCGCCCGCCTCGTAGGGCAGGCTCCGCGCCAGGACTCTCTGGTTGGTCCGGCCGTCGACCTTCTTGGGCCAGGCGGGCTTTTCCGGGGCGCCACTGAACGGCCTCAGATCGATCTCATAGGGCACGTCCGTCATTGACGCCCCCCGAGCTGATGATCGGGGGCGCTGGGGCCCAGGCGTGACTCATCGAGGCGATGGGCCAGGGGGTCGGGCGCGCTGTCGCGGGCGGCGTCATGCCGCCCAACGGACAGGGCGCGCCGCGCATTGCTCATGCGTGACACGGCGGGATCTCCGCTGAGATCCCGGCAACGCGATCCGGCCGGCCACGCACACGGGTTCGCTCTCTACCGGCGGCGCGCGCGAACACCCATGTGACGGGCGCAAGGGATCACGGCCGGCGTTGCAGGTGCAAAGCCGGTGGCCCATGCGTCAGGCACAAAGAGTTCCGCGCGCCACTTCAGGGAGCGGCGCGTGAACGGTTGGACCGTTGACGGGATCGTTGAGAATGAAGCTGGGGGCGGCGTGGCCGGCGTCGCGGAACGACGTGGCTACGGGCGTCCGCCCTTCGCGAATTTGGGGTCAGGCGCGATCGTCGCGCTGGGTGCCCCGTCGTCCACGGTCGCGCGCCAGGCGGGCGAACAGACGGGTCCGCTGGCGGACCAGCTCAGCCGCCGCCTTAGGGTTCTGGTAACCTTTGGATCGAATCAGGAACGCGGCGCCGCGCGAGGTCCTGGTCAGCGGAGCGGTCCTGGTTGGGGCCGGTCCGTGGCGCATGGCTATGGGCCCGCCTGAAGGTTGGGTGCGACAACCGGCGGCAGTCCACGCGACCCCGATGTAACTCGCCCTTGTGCCGACACTCGCGTATCAGGCGACATCGCTCTGCAAAGCTTCGGCTTTCCGGCAAAGCGAGACCGCAATTTCAGCAAGGGACCGGTGCGTTGGACGGCAGTGGCGTGGTTGAGAAGAAGAAGCCTGGGCGCAAGGCCAGGGCCGCGGATCAGGTGCTCACCCAGGGCGACGGGGCGCTGACCCCGAACGAGCTGACCCTGTTGGCGATGGGCACCGTCCTGGTGGAGATGATGCGCGCGGTTGAGGACCTGGCCCCGGGCCGGTTCGACAGGATGCTGCAGCTGGACCGGCTGCGGCTCCAGCAGCTCGAGGCCGGCCGCGTCGATCGCGCCTTCGCGTTCGAGGACGAGATCCTGCGCAAGCGGATCGAGCTGTTCGAACGCGGCCAGGACCGGCCGCCGACCCAGACCTAGCGCCGTCAGCTGCGCCCGGCCGGTCTCATGGGGGGACCCGGCCGGGCGCCTCTCCGCCACGCCAGCGACGGCCCGCGCGGAAAGCTCGATGATGGTTGCCGGCCGATCAGTGGACACGAGGTGCATCCTCGTCGGCGGCGGCGTCCGTATAGGGCAATGCAAGCTGGATGCGAATACTGCCCAGCTGGAGCGCCTGGCCCCGCTGCAGGGACCGGTAGAGCCGTCGCTGGCTGACAGCGATCCAGATCAGGAGCACCAGGTTAGCCACCTGGACCGCGGCTGTGATCCACGGCAGGTGGTTGGCCACGATCTGGAACAAATGACCGTTCATGCCCGGCCGCCGATCGGGGCGGGGCGATCCCCGCCGACCCGCTGGCGCGAATCGACGGGGCGCCTCTTCGTGGGAGTTGCGAGACAACCCACGGAGAAAGAGAGATGGCCGACGAAGGTGGCCGTTCGGCGCGCGAGCTCGAGGCGCGCGTCCGCGCGCTGGAGAGCCTGGTCTGCGATCTGGGCTGGATCATTCATGATCTCGCCCCCGGCCGAGTCCAAACAATCCAGAAAGACTACGAAGCCCTCGCAGGATGTATTGAGCGAGGGGATCACTATTCGGATCTATCTCCCGACCTTGCGCATCCTGAACAGACCGCCGAGACGTTTCGGCGCTGTGCTGCGCTGTTGGAGCAGATGCTGCGTTGATCGAAGGGCCACCGTCGAACTGAACGGTCGTGAAGACATCCGTGCCCCGAGACCGCCGACGCAGAGCGGCCAGGCGCCGGCGTATCTCGTTGCGGCTGAGCCGAGCCGTTGTCATGCGTGGCCGCCGATCGTCGACGGACGATCTTGGATCGATCGAGGTTCGGCGGGACCCGCCTGTCTGGCAGCGAAGCGCCTGAGGAGGGCGGCGTCCTCGGCGTCGACCAGCGACAAGGCCGGGACCTGGCCCTTCGACCATTCCTCAATCTGGAGTCCAAGCCGGATCGGGCAAGACTGCTTTCCGCCCTCGATGTCGCTGAGGTAACCTTTGGACCGATATCCAAGCGCCCGCGCGACTGCGAGCTGCGACAATCCCTGCTGTTTGCGAAACGACTCTAGCGACATAGTTTGCGAGTGTTCGTATTATACGAACACAACGTCAAGGCGCCTTGATCGTACTGGGTGGAACGACGCAAGCCTTCTGCAGGGGCCATCCTTGCGTATGGCCCGCCGCAAAATGACCCCACCAACCGAGCTTTCCCATCGCTGGTACTTGGCCGAATGGGCCAAAGCTGTCGGGAAGATCCAAGCAGACGCACAGCGCGAACTTGGATGGCCTAAGGCCACAGCGAGTGACCTCTGGCGCGGCCGACAGAGGTATAATCAAGAGCTCGTTGATCAGGTGTCTAATTGGCTGAATGTACGGCCGTACGAACTACTATTGCCGCCCAACGAGGCGCTCGCGCTGCGAGATATGAGAAAGTCGGCTCAGCAGATCGCGAGCGCAGAAGTCCACGAGATCGATTTCCTCCCGCCAGTGCGCCCTGTTCAGCGGCGACGGACTGGTAGGGCCTCTTAGTCACCACCTCAGACTCCCCGATACTGGAATTCGTCCAGGCCGAACGGCGCGTTCGTAATTTCCGAACATCGCTATTGACGTGTTGTTCGGTTTCTACGAACGTATGCGTGTCCACTCGGGGCGGCGCACAGCCCTGCAAACGACGGCGGCCTCCCTAGTTCGCCGTCGGCCGCCTCGGGTGGACTCCCAGCGACGGAGTTCACCCATGACGGAATTTGCCATCCACCCCCCGCCTCCGGAAATGGTCGCGGAGGTTCTGATCTCGACCCTGGACGCCTTCACGCGCGCCGAGCTGGCCGCGGAACGTACGCCCTGCAAGACCACCTTCCTGGCCGCCACCCGGGCCGAGAGCGTGTTGTTCGATGTCTGCCTGCAGGTGGGCATGCCCTTCGACGAGCCCAGCATCGTCGAATGGGCCTCCGCCCAGGCCTGCGGCTTCCTGGTGGCCGCCTAGATGGCCGCCTCTCATCGCGCGCCCGTCGCCGCCAATGACGCCGGGCCCAAGCTCCGCCGGCAGGTCTACTGCCCGCCCGCGCCGGTCGACGGCCTGGTCTATCGGACCTTCCGCCAGACCTTCTGGGGTGCTCGCTACCCCGTCCTGGTCGAGCCGCCCCTCCCGGCCGGCCCTCCGGAGATCCCCATCGATGATTACTGAGATCCCGCCCGGCCGGCGGCAGGCGTCGCGTATTCGCGTCCGGCTGATCCTGGTCCTAGCCAACCTGGCCATGATCGGCGGCTTCGCCGGCGCGGCCGTCCTCGTCCTTCGCTACCTCTACAGGAGCCTCTAGATGGCCTCGGCCGACGAACACCAGCCGCACCAGGTCGACCTCCACGTCGGCCGCATGATCCGTATGCGCCGCCGGCACCTGAATATCAGTCAGGAGAAGCTCGCCGACGCCCTGGGCCTGACCTTCCAGCAGGTGCAGAAGTACGAGCGGGGCTCCAACCGCGTCAGCGCGTCCAAGCTCTATGAGATCGCGCGGTTCCTGAAGACGACGCCGGCGTCCTTCTACGAGGGCCTGCCGGCCGACGACTATGCCGAGGCCGCCACCCCTCCGGAGCTGCTCGATCTCCTGGGCCAGTACGGCGGGTTCGAGATCGCCCAACTGTTCATCCAGTTGCGGTCTGATCAGCGCACCAACGTCATCCGGATCGCTCAAGCCATCCTGGACGCGACTGCGCTCCCGCCCGAGGCGATCGCCGCCTGAAATGACCGGGCCGCCGCTCGACCTGGTGCTGCTGCTGCAGCTGCTGACCGCTTGCGAGCGCGAAGCCGATGTAGCCAGCCCGGGCGAGCGGATGGCCTCGGCCGAGGCCCTGCAGATGGAGCTCTGGCGTCAGCGCCGGGCGATCATCGGGGCCCTGGCCAAGACCCGCCGGCCGCCGCGGCCGGCCAACGCCAACCACGTCGACGACGAGCAGCCGGGATTGTTCCGATGAGCCTCAGGGCCACGCCTCGCCACGCGATGATCGCCGACGGCCAGGTCCTCGCCGCACGCCTCCTCGAGGAAGGCGCGGCCGACGATGTCGCCGGCGCGATCGTCGCCGCCTTCACCCACGGCCAGGCCGTCGTCTTCAACCAGATGCGTGGCCGGCGCACCTGCCGAATCTGCGGGTGCTGGGAATACGCCGCCTGCCCTGGCCGCTGCTGGTGGGTCGATGACGACCTCTGCTCCAGCTGCGTCACCGAAACCATCACCGTCGACCCGGCCAAGGAGGCCTGAGCGTGCAGACCCGAAACGTCCACGAGCTGAAATGCTGGCCAGCGCACTTCGCGGCCATCCGGCGCGGCGATAAGCGCTTTGAGCTGCGCAAGAACGATCGGGAGTTCGCGATCGGCGACCTGGTGGTGCTGCGGGAGTTCAGCCCGGCCGACACGACCTACACAGGCCAGACCGAGGAACGAATGATCACGTTCCTCCTCAGCGAGGAGGAGTTTGGCGTCGTCCACGGCTTTGTCGCGATCGGGTTCGGCCCTCTGCCCGGGCTGGAGACGCCGCCAGGGCCGGAGGACGCGTCCACCGAGGACTTGGTGGCCTGGCACACACGGCAGGCCGATAGCGCCGCCCTGAGGGCCCAGAACGCGCGGACGATGGCCGAGGCTTACCGCCACCCCGCCAGCGGCCGCCAGGCCATGCCCGTGGCCGCTGACCGGCATGCCGCTGTTGCGGACGCCGCGGCGGCCGAGGCGCGGTTTCATGCGCGGGCCGCGGCGATCTTCGAGCGGTGCGTCTGATGGCCTGCGACTGCCTTCGCCATGTGAACAACGGCTTGGCCAAGCTCAACGCCCATGTCGCTGTCGCGCTAATGGCGCCCGGCGCCGATCCTCAGGCCCTGGTCGAAACCCATAGCCACGGCGCTGACGAGGTCGACACCCCCTATTTCCTAGTCGCCACGTTCTGTCCCTTCTGCGGCGAGCGCTACGCGACCGCGCCGCCGATCGGCGTCGACACCGCCGGCGAGGTTTCCAGCCATGTCCACTGAGATCCTCGCCACAGTTCGCGCGTTTCTGGCGACGCCGGCCGCTCAGGACGTCCTGGGTCTCGAGAGCAGCTATCTCTCCCAGATGGCTCACTTCCTGGAACGGGACGGCACCGTACCGCGGGGGCCTCCTCGACAGCAGCAGGCGGCGACGTCCGCCTGGCTTCTCGGCCTGGCGGCCGAGCACGGCGCCAGCTGGCGGCACCTGGCCATCGCCAAGATCATCGCCGCCCTGGCGCGCAACACCGAACCGGCACTCGCCAAGCACCTGGCGGAGGTTCGCAGCCGGGCGCGGGCCCTGGCCGACGCCGGCGAACTCACCAATGCCGTTGAGTCGCTCATGCGCGCGTTGATGGCCGATCCTCGAACGACCATGCCGCAGTCGCTCGAGATCCTGTTGCGGATGGACGGCCTGAAGGCGGCGCTCGCTGGGCGCGAAGCCGTGAGGAAGTGGATCGAGGTGTTCGTCTGATGGCCGCCACCCGTCGCTTCGCCGAAGACACCAAGGTTCCGGTTTCGCGCTCCCAGGACGAGGCCAAGGCCATGCTGCGGAAGATGAATGCAGACATGATCGCCGTCTACGAGGACACCGCTCGGCACGCCCTGGCCTTCACGATGGAGGGCCGGCAGTACCGGATCAGCGTCCCGCTGAAGCTCGACGCCAAGAACCGCGAGCAGGAAACGCGCCGGACCTGGCGCCTGCTGGTGCTCCTCCTCAAGTCCAAGCTGGAGGCTGTCCGGGAAGGCGCGACGACGATAGAGCGCGAATTTCTCGCCGACATGGTGCTCCCCACCGGTCAAACCGTCAGCGAATGGGTCGGCCCGCAAATGGCCTTGGCCTACGAAAAGGGTCAGATGCCGACGGCGCTGCTCCTCGAGGGGCCGCGATGATCGCCGTCCTTCAGATCGCCGGCGGGATCTGGGCCGCCGGCAGCCTCATCGTGCTGGCCATGCTCATCGCCGATCACATCGGCGGCGCTGGGGTCGACCGTTGGATGTGCTGCGTCCTGGTGGCCCTGGGCCCACTGGCGCTGGTGGCCGAAGCCTACATCCGCCTCACGGATCATGATCCAGGAGCGCCGCGATGATCACCGCCCTCCCCGACTGGCCGGCGATGATGGATCTGGAGCTGGCGCGCCACTACTGCGGCGGCCTGGGCGAGAAACCCTTCCGTGCCCTGGCGGCCGCCAACGGCGTGACGGAAGTCGACCTAGGGCCCCTACGCGGTCTGCTGTTCAAGAGGGCAGACCTTGACCGCATGATTGACAACCTGCCGACGCGCCAAGACGGTGACGCAACCGACGACCGCGCCACGACTCGGGACCCGGCCGCCGCTGCCCTGCAGAAGGTGCGCCAACGGGCCAGCGGCCGCCGGCCGTAGGAGCCCCGATGAAGTACGTGAACCCCGTCCACCGGCCCAACGGCACGGTCGATCTGTACCTCCGCAAGAAGGGCCTGCCGAACATCCGGCTGGAAAGCCCGATGCCGCCCCCTGGCGAGGAAGCCGGTTCGGCGCTCGAGGCCGAGGTCAAGGCGGCGATCGTGCGCTACAGCACCCCCAAGCCCGGCAAGGGCACCCTGTCAGCGGCGCTCCGCGCCTACGAGCTGACGGATCCTGATTTCCTCAACAACGCCGACTCGACCAAGGCCATCTACAAGCTGTACCTGGGCGAGTTCGAAGAGGACCTCGGCGCCGTACCGGTCAAGGACTTCACGCCGGCCTTCCTGCAGCAGCTGCGGGCCATGTGGGCGCCGCGCGGCTATCGGGCCGCCAACATGCGCATGCAGGTCCTGAAGAACGTCCTGATGCCCGCCCTGGTCGCCGCCGGGGCCGAGGCTGACCCGTTCAGCATGATCAAGGGCGTGCGCCGGCCGGCCGACGCCGACGAGCCGCACATCCTTTGGCCCGAGGCCGTGGTGACCGCCGTCATCGAGCGCGCGATCGCCACCCGTCGCTACGGCTTGGCCCGGGCAGTCGCGATCGGCCGCTACGTCGGCGCGCGACGCGGCGACCTGGTCAAGATCGCCAAGGCCGCACGCCAAGGCGGCCAGTTCGCGTTTCTCTCCGGCAAGAGGAAGATCCCGGTCAACCAGCCCGAGGATCCGATGCTGACCCGCTGGCTCAACGCCACGCCCGACGAGCAGCCGGCGTCGGCGTGGCAAGCGGGTGTCCGCCGGCGAACCGGCGTCATCCCCATGCCCCCGCGCACCCTGGTCTTCAACACGAGGAACCAGCGCTACACCGAAAGCGGCCTCGCCCAGGCCCTGGGCGACGTCGTCGCCGAGCTGGTGCTCGAGGAAGTCCTCGACAGCAGCGAGTACGATCTCCACGGCCTGCGCCACACGCGCGGAGTGGAGGCGGCGCTTGCCGGCTGCAGCGACGCCCAGGGCGCATCGCTCCTGGGCCACAGCAGCCCTTCCAGCTTCGCCAAATACCGCCGCCAGGCCGACCGACTGAAGATGAGCCGCGACGGCCACGCCATGATCTTGGCGATGCGCGACAAGGACGCGGCTGAGGAAGTGCAACGGGACTTGCAACGGAAGTGCAACGTCGCTGCGGCCAATGAAAAAGGCCCGGCATAAATGCCGAGCCTTTTCAAATCTCTGCGATGGTACCAGCTCTCGGGCTCGAACCGAGGACCTCTAGATCCACAATCTAGCGCTCTAACCAACTGAGCTAAGCCGGCTCATCGCGAGGCAGTGTCTTTAGTCGGACACGCGGGCCGGATCAAGCACCGAAACAGCCCTTCCACACGAAAACGCCCCGGAGCCGCAAAGCTCCGGGGCGCTCGTTTCCTGACCGGTCGTCCGGGCCCCTAACGGGGAACCGTGAAGACGATCGGGATCGTGATCTGACCGCCGTCCACCGGAGCGCCGTCAAGCGTCTTCGGCTTCATGCGGAACAGCCGCGACAGCTTCAGGGCGGCATCGCCGAAGCCGTAGTCCGCCGGATTTTCCGACACGACCGAACAGCCTTCCAGCGACCCCTTGGCGGTGACGGTGCACGACAGGGTCGCGCGACCGCCCACTTCCATCCGCTGTGCGCGGTCGGGGTAGTAACGGGCCATGTCCTCGCCGGTGGGCTTGCGGGCCCAGTCCGGCTTGGTGATCACCGAAGCCCGAGCCGGCGGGTTCGAAGGTACCGGCGGCACGTTCGAGATCACCGGCGGAGCCGTTTGCTCGACCCGCTCCTTGACGGGCGGGATCGGCAGCGGCGGCGGCGGAGTCACGTCCGGCGGCGGCGCGATCGGCGGCCTAGGCTGCACCACCGCGGGAGGCGGCGGCGGAGCATTGGTCGGCGGCGGCGGCGGGGGCGGAGGAGGCGGCGGCGGCGGCGGCGGCGGCGGAGGCAGCTCCACGTCCACGGCGTCGTCGTGATACTCCTTCATCACCGCTTCGAACTTCTGCTTCGCCAGATACGCGAACAAAGCAGCGTGCAAGCCGACGACGATGATGGTCGCGATACCGAAGGCGCCGAGTCCGCCTTTCTTGCGTCGCGGGCCATCAGAGGTGAGCGGGTCGTAGTGGCGATGCTCAGGCGCTTGTTGTTCAGCCATGCATCACCCCTAGCTGTTCTGATCCTTGCCGATGAGCGCCACGCTGTAGAAGCCGTTGTCCTGGAGGGTGTTCATCACCTCCATGAAAGCTCCGTAGCGCGTCTTTTCGTCGGCGCGGATGTAGATGCGCTCCTTGGTCGGATCGCGACGACCGATGCTCTTCGTGAGGTCCGCCCCCATCTCGTCGACCGTAGTGGGGTCGTCGCCAATGAAGACCTTTCCCGAAGCCTTGATCGAGATATAGACGGGCTTTGGCGGGCTCGGCGACGGTTTCGCGACCGCCGGCGGCAGGTTCACTTCGACCGACACGGAGGCGAGCGGAGCCGCCACCATGAAGATGATCAGGAGGACCAGCATGACGTCCACGAAGGGCGTGACGTTGATCTCGCTGTTTTGGTCGATGTTAAACCTGTCGCCCCCACCGCCTGAGAGTTTGGCGGCCATCGGTCTTACGCCCCTTTGTCGAGCTGACGCGAGATGGCGTTCATCAGTTCAGCAACGAAACCTTCAGAGCGCGTGCCGTAGCCGGAGATGCGGGTCTGGAAGTAGTTGTAGAAGATAACGGCCGGGATAGCGGCGAACAGACCGATGCCGGTGGCGAGCAGCGCTTCGGCGATGCCGGGGGCGACGACGGCCAGGTTGGTCGTGTTGGTGTTCGCGATGCCGATGAACGAGGTCATGATCCCGTAGACGGTGCCGAATAGACCGATGAACGGACCGGCCGAACCGACCGAGGCCAGGAACACCATGCCGCCCGACAGGCGCTTGGCCAGCGAGGCCTGCACCGCGTTGATGGCGTAGGTGGCGCGCGACAGGGTCGAGTCACGATGTTCGCCGCCGACGGCCAGGCCAGCTTGGCGCGACAGTTCGACTTCTTGGGCCGCCGCGGCGGCCATGTCGGCCATCGGGTTGCCTTCGAATTCTTCCGACGAGCCGATACGGGCGATGTCGGCGATCGAGCGAGCGCCGCGGAAGGCTTCCAGGAACTTGTCCGATTGCTTGTTCAGGGCGCCGAACTCGAACAGCTTGGTGATCAGCAGGACCCACGAGAAGACCGAGGCCAGGATCAGGCCGATCATCACGACCTTAACCACCGCCTGGGCCGACAGGAACATGCCGATCGGGGTCAGGGAGTGGGACTTCATCTTTTCGGTCGCGGCGACGCCAGCGTCCAGCGGCTCTTCGGCAGGCGCAGCGGCGGGGGCCGGGGCGGCGGCGGCCGGAGCAGCAGCTTCGGTGGTGGCCGGCGCAGGAGCCGCAGCGTCCTGAGCGAAAGCCGGGGCGCTCACCATCAGCGCCATGGCGCCGACGAGAGCGATGAGGGGGGTTTTCCGTTTAATGTCGAGCATCTGTCGCCAGTTCCTGATTGGTCTAGCACGTTTGGACCGAGGGTCGTCGCGCGAGAGCGTCTCCACCCTAACTTGAATAGCCTGCATGAAGGCCGATCGCTCGGACGTCCCGCAGACCCGCTTCGCAGCGCTCGACCCGTTACGCCCCCCAAGTCGGGCTCATGCCCTTCAAGAAGGATCGTTTCGAAGCGCGTGTGATCGCCGCCCCCGAGGAGGCTTCGATCTTACCGCAATGTTAGAATTGCGGCAGGGGTCCTTTGGCAACCCCTTTTCGTACCGTCAAGGGGTGCGACGAGGCATAAATTTACCGCCCCCGCCGTACGCCCACCATCGTTGCCGCGCCGCACAAATAGGAAATCAGGATTTGAGGGCGGTTTTTCTCCGCCATAGGGAATAGGGATGTTGCAACGCAGCATGCTTACAAAACATTGGTCTGGCACACCCGATCGGAACGCGCATTGAGCAGGAGTTCAATCTAGCCGAGAACAGGTCTGACGGAGATCTGACCTTTGCACGAGCGCTCCCCGTCGCGCAGACGTGGCGAAGTGACGATTTTCGCCTCTGATTGGACTTTCTTCATCCAAAACGGTGGCGCGGCCTTCCCTCCAGGACGAACGAGATCCAATTCGCCGGGCCGGCGCGGGAGCGCCTGCTGCATGGCCGCGTCAAGCCCAAGCGGGCCCGCTGTTTCCGCTGCAGGCCTGATCGCCACACCAAGGACGCAGCGACGTTCGAACGCCCGCGAGCCGCTTCGCTCCACACGGGTTAGAACTCAGCTAAAATTTCACGCCTGCCCTCAGGCGAACGCGAGTGATCAAGTTCGCGGCGCCGCAGGATGGCCGCCCTTCGCATTCGAGACAGCGTCGACAGCACAATCCGGATGGCGAAAGCGTCGGCCGACGACGCGCAAAAAAGGAAGTGGTGCCTGGGGGCGGATTCGAACCACCGACACGCGGATTTTCAATCCGCTGCTCTACCAACTGAGCTACCCAGGCCCTGGGCCTAAGAGGCGGTCGAAACCGCCCTGGCGCCCGCCCGACGGCGGGGAGCCGCGTCTATAGGGGAGGCTAAAAACGAAGTCCAGCCCCTCTTGAACGATCGCCAACTATTCCCGGCCGAAGTCTGTGGACGGCGGGTTTTCCTCGTCCTCGTCCGCCCCGGGCACCACGTAGCGGTCCGACAGCCACCGGTTCAGGTCGATGTCGGCGCATCGCTTGGAGCAGAAGGGCCGGAACTCGGGAATCGCCGGCTTCCTGCAGATCGGACAGGCGCTCATGAGGACGCGACCTCCAGGCGGTCGTTGGGCCAGTCGGCGGCGACGGCCAGGGTGAAGCGACGGCCGATCGTGTCGGCCAGGGCGGCGTCCAGCGCTGCGAACGCCTCGGCGACCGCGGGACCGCAGCGGCCCGCCAGCTTGCCGCCGGGAGCCGCCCTGCCCTCGCGCTCGAACGCCCGAACCAGGCGCCGGGCCCCGGCGCGGGCCGACAGCCCTCCCGATTCGTCCAGCAGCCGGTCGAGAATCGGCTTGGCGCGGCGCGGCACGATCATCTCCAGAGCGCCGAACTTGCTGATCGGACCGATTCCCACGCCCGGATTGTCGACGGCGAAGGCGTTGCGAGCCGCCGTGGTCAGGGCCGGACCATCGTGGCCGCGACCGACCAGGTCGAAGACCACCAGCCCGGCCAGGCCCTTGAGGCGCAGAACCCGAGCAGTCGTCGCGAAGGCGGCCATGTTGGCGGCGCGGGCCGCCCTCTTGGAATCGCCATCCCGCCCCCCGAGGTCGACGTCGACCGCCACCAGGGCCCGGGTCGCCTCAATGCTGACGTCGCCGCCGCCCGGCAGGGCGAAGACCGTGGCCAGGGCCTCAGCCTCGGCGGCCTCGACCGCTTCCAGAGCGGCCAGGCCCTGGGTCGGCGATCCGGACTTGACCCACAGGCGCAGCAGTTCATCGATGGTCGGGGCGTGAGCCAGCACGCGCGGCTCGCCCTCGGCCGGACCGACGTAGCGGGCCACGGCCGACTTGTCGCGACGCGAGGGACTGCGAATTTCCACCTCGACCACCTGGCCTTCGACCAGCTTGGGCATGTCGGGCTTGAGGGCCAGCAAAAGATCGGCGCCGCCCGGCAGGGCGACGAAGGCGGCGTTGAAGGCTCGCTCGATCGTCTTGACCCGGGCGACGCCCCGGACGCCCTCGGCGTCCAGCGGATCGTCGCCGTCCCATTGAGCGACCAGGCGCTCGGGCCGGCCGTCCAGGGTGACGACCCCGACCGTCTCGCCGATTCCCTTGTAGAGGTAGGCCCGCCGTTCGCTCATTTTCGATAGCCCAGGCCGGTCAGCAGGTTCAGCGTCTCGTACAGCGGCAGGCCGACCACGCTGGTGTAGGAGCCGTGCAGGTCGATGATGAAGCCGCCGGCCACGCCTTGCACCCCGTAGCCGCCGGCCTTGCCGTTCCATTCGCCGCCGGCCAGGTAGTCGGCCTGCTCGGCGTCGGACAGGTGCTTGAACTGCACGCGGGTCTCGACCAGCCGCGACGCCTCGCGGCCGTCGGGAGCGATGGCGGCGATCCCGGTCAGGACCTTGTGGTTGCGGCCCGACAGCAGCTTGAGGCAGCGGGCCGCCTGCTCGGGCGTCTCGGCCTTGGGCAGGATGCGGCGACCGACGGCGACGACGGTGTCGGCGGCCAGGACGATGGCGCCCGGCGAACGCGGCGCGACCGCCCTCGCCTTCTCGACCGCCAGGCGCAAGGCGTGGCGGCGCGGGGTCTCGTCGCGCAGCGGCGTTTCATCGATGTCGGCGGGATCGACCCGATCCGGGGCGACGCCGACCTGCGCCAGCAGGTCCAGGCGCCGGGGGCTCGCGCTGGCCAGAACCAGCGGCGTCCGCTGGACGACCATCGCCAGCCCTACTTGAAGCGGTAGGTGATGCGGCCCTTGGTCAGGTCGTAGGGCGTCATTTCCACGAGCACCTTGTCGCCGGCCAGCACGCGGATGCGATTCTTGCGCATCTTGCCGGCGGTGTGGGCGATGATCTCGTGATCGTTCTCCAGCTTCACGCGGAAGGTCGCGTTGGGCAGCAGTTCGCTGACCGTACCGGGAAACTCGAGCAGTTCTTCCTTAGCCATCAGGCCTCTCAAAACGGGTGACGCCATGCCGACAAGGCCCCCTCGACGATTGAGTCGGGGAGCGGATCGCGGCTGCGAGGCGGGGTGTATAGCGCATTCACCCCCCGAACGTCGATGGCGCGCCGAAACGTTGTCGAATCGCCGTGGCCAAGGCGTCACGCACCTCGCGATAGGCCGCCAACATGGCGTCTCGCGAGCCGTCCGCAAGGGTGGGGTCGTGAGTCGGCCAGTATTCGATGTCCGTGGCGCGGGCGCGGGCCAGCTCGACGGCCCGGTGCTGGGCCTCGGGGGTCAGGGAAATGACGACGTCGAAGCTGTCGTCCTCCAGCTGGGCGAAGCTCTTGGGCTGGTGGCCGCTGACGTCCAGGCCCATTTCGTCCATGACCACGGCCACGAAGGGGTCGACGCCCTCGTCCGACGGGTCGGGCTTCAGTCCGCACGAATCGACGAACGCCCGCGTTCCGTAGAAGTGCTTGAACAGCGCCTCGGCCATCGGCGAGCGCACGCGGTTGTAGTTGCAGGCGAACAGGACGGCGCCGGGGAGCTCCGAAGCCACGCCGCCTAGCCCCGCCAGTGCAGCGCGCAGATCAGGGTGAACAGCCGCCGGGCGGTGTCGAGGTCGGTCTTGACCTTGCCCTCCAGCCGTTCGCGCAGCAGGTTCGAGCCCTCGTTGTGCAGGCCGCGACGGCCCATGTCCAAGGCCTCGATCTGCTGGGGCGAGGAATTGCGGATCGCTGAATAATAGCTGTCGCAGATCATGAAGTAGTCCTTGATCACCCCCCGGAAGGGCGACAGGGACAGCAAGTGTCGGCGTTCCTGCCCGCTCGGGGCGACGATGTCGAAGGCCAGGCGATTCTCGACCAGCGACAGCTTCAGGTCATAGGGGCCGCCCGGCGACTCGACCGGCTCGAAATAGTTGCCGTCCAGCAGGTCGAAGATCGCCACCTGCCGTTCCTGCTCCTGGTCGCGCGAGGCGGCCGCCAGGCTGTCCTCGTCGATGAGGATGGATTTCAGGAACTGGGTGGCCTTGGGATCGGACATCGCCGGCAGACTTGCCTCTTATCCCTGAGTTGACAACCGGATCGCGGCGGAAAGCGCGTGGGCGGGCAGACCTTCCGCGTCGGCCAAGGCGACCGTGTGCGGCCCCAGGATCCCGAACGAGGCCGCGTCGCATTTCACGATCGAGGTCCGCTTGAGGAAGTCGTAGATCGACAGGCCCGACTGGAAGCGCGCCGCGCGGCTGGTGGGCAGCACGTGGTTGGAGCCGGCCACGTAGTCGCCGATGGCTTCCGGCGTCAGGCGGCCCAGGAAAATGGCGCCGGCGTGGCGCACGCGGTCGGCCAGGCGCTCGGGCTCGTCGATGGCGAACTCGACGTGCTCGGGGGCCAGAAGGTCGACCAGGCGCGGGCTGTCGTCCAGCGGGCAAAGGATGATCGCGCCGTGGTCGCGCCACGAGGCGGCGGCGTCGACGCCGGTGGCCAAGGTCTTGAGCCGCGCGTCGACGGCGTCGGAAACCGCCTGGGCGAAGGCCTCGTCGTCGGTGATCAGGATCGACTGGGCGGCCGGGTCGTGCTCGGCCTGGCTCAGCAGGTCGGCGGCGATCCAGTCAGGGTCGTTGGCGGCGTCGGCGACCACGACGATTTCGGACGGGCCAGCCAGGGCGTCGATGCCGACCACGCCGTAGAGCCGGCGCTTGGCGGCGGTGACATAGGCGTTGCCCGGGCCGACGATCTTGTCGACCGGTTGGATGGGCCCCGCGCCATAGGCCAGGGCGGCGACGGCCTGGGCCCCGCCGATCCGCCAGATCTCGCTGACCCCGGCTTCCTTGGCGGCGGCCAGCACCGCGGGCTGCAGCTTGCCGGGCGGGGTGACCATGGCGATGCGGTCGACGCCGGCCACCTGGGCCGGCACCGCGTTCATCAGCACGGTCGAGGGATAGGCCGCCCGGCCGCCGGGCACGTAGACGCCGACGGCCTCCAGCGGCGTCCAGCGCCAGCCCAGCTGGACGCCGGCCTCGTCGATCCAGCTCTGGTCGGCGGGCCGCTGGCGGGTGTGGAAGGCGCGGATACGGGCGGCGGCGAAGGCGATCGCCTCGCGGACCTCCGCCGAGCATTCGGCCGCGCCGGCCTCGATCTCGTCGGCGGTGACGCGGATGGTGTCCTCGGTCAGTTCGACGCCGTCGAAGCGGCTGGTGAAACTGAGCACGGCCTTCAGCCCATCGGCCTGCACGGCGTCCAGCACGTTGCGCGCGGCGGCGTCGACATTCTCGGGCGCGCCCCGGCGCTCGTCGAGGAACGCCTTGAAGGCGGCGGGGAAAGACGGGTCGGAGGCGTTGAAGCGGCGCATTGGGCCTAGATGCGGGTTTTTGGGCGGGATGCAAGTTCTGATGCGCCGCGAGCCCCCTCCGGCCTTCGGGCCACCTCCCCCAGAGGGGGAGGATCTGATCCGCGTCGATGCTCCCCCTCTGGGGGAGCTGTCGCGAAGCGACTGAGGGGGTCTTTCGCGGGCACGATCTCTCGTCCTCACGCGGATCACCGCTGAGCTGATGGAAAGGGACGCGGAGCGCCGGACATCGTCCGGAGTGTTTGAGTTTGTGTACCGTTTCGACGAAGCCGATCGCTCCGCGCGGTCGTTATCCGGAAGCCCGCGGCGCTGAACCCTGTTAGGGCCTCGCCGCCTTGAAGCCTCCGGCGGGCGGGCCAGGTCAACGAACCCCGGTCCCGGACCGCGAGCGCGTCACCGCCCGCCTGTTGCTCAATCAGCCCTCGCGCCACGTCGTTTTTGTGTTCCAGGCCCGACCGGCTCCAGAGACGCGAGGTTTGGTCCCGAAGGACCGCCGACGGAGCTTCCCGCTCGATCGCCCCCCGCCGCCGCATCGGTCGCTGGCCATGCGCCCTTTCCATGCGACGAGGTGAGGCCAAGGATACGGGCGGTCTGAGAAGGTGAGGGGCATAAAGATTTAACGTCGGGATTTCAGCGGCTTGCCGGCAGATGTGACGGGAACAGGCCTTGCGGGGCTCTAGTTGAACAGGGCCGTCAGGCCCAGCAGGCCGCAGTTCGGCTCATTGACCAGATAGAACGGCACGTCGCGCAGATAGGCGGACATCCGGCCCTTGGCTTCGAAGCGCTGACGGACCAGCGCGCGGTCGAGCATCTCGCCCCAGGACAGCACCGTGGCGCTGATGACGTAGATCCCGCTGCGCGCGCCGGCGGTCAGGACCAGGTTGCCCGCGACCGCGCCCAGCCATCCGGAGACCAGGGCGAAGACTTCGCGGGCCTGGGCGTCGCCGGCCCGGGCGGCGGCCAGCAGGACGCCCAGGTCGCCGGGACGCTCCGGCTTCCCGGCCAGGATCGAAACGGCCAGGGCGACGTCGAGCACGCCCTGGCCCGACAGCACGTGCTCGGCCGAGACGTGACCGTGCAGGCCGCGCAGCACCCGGATGACCTCGGCTTCGCGGTCCGTGGCGGCGGCCAGGTCGGCGTGCCCGCCCTCGGCGGCGGCGGCCATCCAGCCGACGAACCCGTCCGGGTTGAGGATCGACATGCCCAGGCCGGCCGCAGAAGGGCCGATGGCGGCGGCGGGCGCGTCGCGATGCGGGATCCCGCCGCCGATCGGCTCCATCGCGTCGGGCGCCAGCAGCGGCACGGCCAGGGCCCGGGCCGTGAAATTGTTGACCAGGTGCAGGCGGTCCAGGCCCAGCCGGTCGGCGATCACCTCGGCTTCCAGGCGCATGGGAGAATGGGTCAGCTGGATCACGCCGTCGAGGCATGGGCCGGGCGCGGCGATGGCCGCGCCGAAGATCGGGCCCTCGCACGCGGAGGCGGCGGCCGCCAGGAGGTCGATCAGCTGGTCCTGGCTGACGCAGTCGGCCGTCGTGATCGCCGCAGGCAGGCTCCCGCGTTCGACCAGCACGATCCTGGCGCTGGCGCCGTCCACGTCCGCCAGCAGGACATGCGAGGCCTGGTCACGCGGCAATGCCATGCGGTCGATCTCCTGGAACGTACGGGGACGGTCGCCGAAGTCGCAGTCTTGACCAATGCGGGAAAGCGTCGCAACCGCCTCGGAAACGTCAGCGGACGCATCCTGTTCCGCGCCCTAGGTCCGCGCCTCGCCCCCAGCCCGCATCGCGGCCAGATAGACCGCCGCGGCGATCCCCGCCCCGACCAACCAGGCATAGTCGTAGAGTCCGGTCCACGGCGCACCGATCCCGGCCGCCGCCGGCAGGCCGGCCGCCTTCAGGAAGCCCGGCAGGTTGGGCGCCACGCCGATGGCGAACGCCGCCACAGCGGCCGGATTCCAGCCCTTGGAATAGGTGTAGCGCCCGGCGCGGTCGTACAGCGCCTCGACGTCCAGCCGGGCGCGGCGCAGCAGCCAGTAGTCGGCGATCAGGACGCCCGCCACCGGCCCAAGCAGGGCGCCGTAGCCGGTCAGCCAGACGAAGATGTAGCCTTGCGTGCTCTCCAGCAGCTTCCACGGCATGATCAGCACGCCGATCGCCGCGGTGATCCAGCCGCCGGTGCGGTAACTGATCCGCCTGGGCCACAGGGCCGAGAAGTCGTAGGCGGGGCCTACCAGGTTGGCGGCGATGTTGCAGGACACCGTGTCGAGGCTGATGACCAGCAGGCCGACCAGCACCGCCACGCCGCCAATGTTTCCCGACAGCGCCACCGGGTCCCAGACCGGCTTGCCATAGATCAGCACGGTGGCCGAGGTGACGATCACACTCATGGCCGCCAGCAGCGCCATGGGTCCGGGCAGCCCCACCGCCTGGCCGACGATCTGGTCGCGCTGGGTGCGGGCGAAGCGGGTGAAGTCGGGAATGTTCAGGGCCAGGGTGGCCCAGTAGCCGGTCATGGCGGTGACGGCCGGACCGAAGTCGCGCCAGAACCGGCCGGCCTTGGCGCCGCCGGGGTCATAGGCGCTGGGCGCGTGCAGGATCGGGCCGATGCCGCCGGCCCGGCTGAGCGCCCACCAGACCAGCAGGCCGCAGACGATCACCTTGACCGGGGCGGTCCAGGTCTCGAGCTTGCGCACGGTCTCCAGGCCCTTGGTGACGAACAGCAGCTGGATCAGCCAGAAGGCGGCGAACGACAGCAGCTGACCCAGGCCGATCCCCAGCACCGGGACCATCGGCCCGACCAGGCTCTCGCCGACCATCACGCCCAGCAGGGTCAGCAGCGCCCCGCCGCCGATCCAGGTCTGGATCCCGTACCAGCCGCAGGCGACGATGGCCCGGGCCAGGGCCGGCGCCCTCGCCCCGCGCCAGCCGAACGAGGCCCTCGCCAGCACCGCATAGGGCACGCCCCATTTTGCGCCCGCATGGCCGATCAGCAGCATCGGAACCAGCACGATCAGGTTGCCCAGCAGCACGGCCCACACCGCCTGGGTCGCCGACATTCCCTGCTCGATCAGGCCCGCGGCCAGCATGTAGGCCGGCACGGCGATGACCATGCCCAGCCACAGGGCCGCGAAGTGCCACCAGCGCCAGGTGCGCTGCGCCGCCGTGGTCGGCGCCAGGTCCGGGTTCCAGAGGGTGTTGCCGGCTTGGTCCATGTCGCCCCCGCGATCGTGTCGTGAACGGACCATCGGCCGGCGTTCGGCGGACGTCACGCGCAAAGTGCGGCGGTGGCGCCGTACGGTTGAATCGCCTTATCCAGAGGCTGTTGCCGGGGAAACGCCATGAAAGCCTTCGTCGAGTCCATCCGCCACGGTTTCGCGGGCCTGCCGCGCTTTGCGGGCCGGGATTCGGCGGGGCGCTTCTGGCCCTACGCCGGCGCGGTGATCGCCCTGTTCTTCATCGCCGCGGCCGCGACCATGATCCCCATCATGAGCGGGACGTTCTCGCGCATGCAGAGCTTCGCGGCCGAACATCCCGACCAGGCCACGGTGACCCGGGGCCCCGGCTCCTATTCGATCGAGATCCACGGAAACCACCCCGAACTGATGCCGGACATGACCCCGTTTTTCACGGTGATGCTGGTCGGGTGCGCCCTGGCCGTGCTGCTGCTGGCGGCGGCGGTGACCCGGCGGCTGCACGACCGTGGACGGCGCGGCTGGTGGGGCTTGGCGCCCGTGCCGTTCCTGATCATCGGCCTGACCCTGTTCCCGCGCCTTTTCCAGAGCACGCTCAGCGGCCAGACGACGCCCGGGACGCTGGCGATGTTCGGCGTGATGATGGCCAACAACCTGCTCTACCTGGCGTCGTTGGCCCTGCTGGTCGTACTGCTGGCCGGGGCGGGACAGCCTGGCGAGAATCGGTTCGGCCCGCCCCCTCGCTGAAACCCTGGTCGACGACCGCGCAGGCCAGGGTCGCCACGCCGGCGATGATCCTGACCGTTGACGACGCCGAGGCGCGCCCCGCCCTACTTCACGATCCCGTCCACCGTCTGCCGCGTCACGGCGTGGTACAGCGGCCGGGTCCTGGCGTAGAGCCGCTTGGCGATCGGCTGCCCCCAGTCGCCCTGGGCCATCAGGTCCTTGAACAGCGGAGCGACGAACTTGCGGCGGCCCTGGTCGGTCAGGAAGGCCTCCAGCGAGGGAACGGCCGGGGCGTAGCGGTTGGCGACGGCCAGCTCCAGCCAGGCGAAGCGGATCTCGCTGTTGCCCTGGGCCGACAGGCCGAAGGCCTTGTCGAGCGCCGCCAGGCGTTCCGTGGACAGCTGGCGCGGCAGGCTGCCGACGAAGCGCGTGCGCTCGGGCGTGCTCCAGGCCTTCCACTTGGCGGCGGGGGCCGGGCCGCCCTTGGCGTAGGCGGCGGCCAGGGCGTCCACCGCCGGGAAGGCCGCCGACTTGATATGCACCGCGTTGGCCGGCAGGCCGAGGCCGTAGACCCATTGATCGACGCCGATCGCCGCTTCCAGCTTTGGATCGCCCTTGATCAGGTTGGCCCGCAGGTCGGCGACGAAGCCCGCCGTGGTCTGGCTCTGGAAGGCGTGGCGGGCGAAATAGTCCTTGAGGTAGGCGTCCCAGCGGTCGCGGCCGACCGCCTTCTCGATGGTGCGCAGGAAGGTCGCGCCTTTCTCGTAGGCGATGTCGGTCATGCCGTCGTCGGGATCGCGGCCGGTCAGGTCCAGGTGCAGCCGGGTGTCGGCGCCGGTCGGCCCGCCGGCGTCCTTGATCGCCGCCTGCAGGTCGCTCCAGCCCAGGTCGGCCAGCATGTCGGCGCGCGGCTTGCCGTACAGCTTCTCCATGATCCGGTTCTCGAAATAGACCGTGAAGCCCTCGTTCAGCCAGAAGTCCGACCAGGTGGCGTTGTTGACCAGGTTGCCCGACCAGGAGTGGGCCAACTCGTGGGCCACCAGGCTGACCAGCGAGCGGTCGCCGGCGATGATGGTCGGGGTGGCGAAGGTCAGGCGCGGGTTCTCCATGCCGCCGAACGGGAACGACGGCGGCAGGACCAGCAGGTCGTAGCGGCCCCAGGCGTAGGGGCCGTAGAGGCTCTCGGCCGCCTCGACCATCTTCTCGACGTCGACCAGCTCGTTGGCCGTCTTCTTCATCACCGACGGCTCGGTATAGACGCCGGTCCGCCCGCCCAGGGGCGTGAAGGCGATGTCGCCGACCGCGATGGCGATCAGGTAGGAGGCGACCGGCTTGTCCATCTTGAAGCGATAGAGGCTACCGCCGGCCACCGGGTCGCCTTCGGGCGGGGTCAGGCTTTGGGCGCTCATCACCGCCGTCAGCCCGTCGGGAACCAGGATGTTCGCCGTCCAGGTCTGGCGGATCCCCGGACTGTCCTGAGTGGGGATCCAGGTGCGGTTGAGGATCGCCTCGCCCTGGCTGAACAGGTAGGGCTTCTGCTTGCCCGCCGTCTGAGCCGGGGTCAGCCATTGCAAGGCCGCGCCGCCGGGCGCGCTGTCATAGCTGACGACGATGCGCCGGGCCCCATTCAGTTGCACCGTCAGCGGCGCGCCCAGGATCGGGTCGACCTTGCCCAGAGTCCACGGCAAGGCCACGCCCTTGGCGTCGGTGACGCCGTGGATCACCAGGCCCTTGCTGTCGAGCACCACCTCCGTGGCGTCCGGCGCAGCGGCGATGTCGAGGCTGGCTGAGCCCGTCATCTTCTGACCGGCGAAGTCGGCGGTCAGGTCCAGGTCGATGTGGGTGACGCGCGCCACCAGGGGCTGGGCGTAGGAGTGGATGTCCCGGGCTTCGGGGGCGGCCAGGATCGCGGGGGGCGGCGACGGGGTCTGGGCCAGGACGGGCATCGCGGCTCCGCTGAGCAGGAGCGCCAGCAGGGCGGCGCGGGCCGTGGACTTGAACGAGGGCATGGGAAGCGGGTTCCGTATTCGCAAAGGCGTTGGATCCGTCTTAGCCCTTCGCTCCGCCCTCCCTCAACCGCGGTCGAACCCTACAGATAGTCCAGCAGGCTGGTCCCGCCCGTGTTGACGCCGCCGTCGCTGTTGAACAGCGAGGCCAGCTTGTCGGAGAGGTTCTGCATCTGGACCATCTTGTCGTAGAGCGCCGGGGTCCAGCCGGCCGCCTGGCGCTCCTCGTCGCTCATGGCCGCGTACTGGGTGATCAGGCTCTTGCCGAAGGCCGAGCTATCGCTCCCCTGCGTGCTCTTGTAGGCGCTGGAGACGCTGTCTCGGTTGCGGGCCTTCACCTCGGCCGCCGCCTGGGCCGCCTCGTGCTCGGAGAACTGATCGCCCTTGTTCAGGGCCACCGCCGCCAGGGAGCGGTCGTCGAACTTGGAGAAGTCGATCCGGCCGCTGTCGGGCCCCGTGGCCATGCCGTCCTTGGTCGCCGCGGCGTACTGCTTGTCGAGCACCGAGCGGACGTCGGAAGCGACCTTGCCGATGTCGCGGGTGCGAGGGTTGGCGACCACGCCGCCGACGTCCTTGAGATAGGCCGCGACCGGGTCGCCGTCGATGCCGGTGGGGGCTGCGCCGGGCGTGGCCTGCGCCTGCTTGAGCCCCTCGGTCAAGGCGGCCTTGTCCTTGGCCCATTGCCCCATGGCCTTCTCCTCGGGCCCCGCGGCCTCGAGGTTGGCCAGAGCCGCCTTGTAGAGTCCGGCATAGTCGCCGGTCACGCGCATGGCCGAGGCCGGGGCGGACAAGGCCGAGTCGCGGTTGGCCTTCATCTGCAGCGAGGCGACCACCTGTTCCTCGATCGGGAACTTGCCGCCCTTGTTGCTGGCGATGGCGTAGAGGCTGCGGCGGTCCAGGCCGGAAACGTCGATCGTCGCCTTGCCGTCCTTCAGGGCGCTGGTCGACTTGGCGCCCGCCAGCAGCTTGTCCAGCGCGGTGCGGGCGGAGGCCACGACCTGATCGGTGGTGCGGTTGTCGGTCTGAGCGGCGAGCGCGGCCTGGGCTTGGGCCGACAGGGTGACATTGACGCTGGAGCCGCTGGTCCTGGCGGCGGCGCCCGAGGCGTCGCCCGAGGTCGAGGTCGTCGTGGCGGTCGTCGGAGCCGCGGTGGTGGTCAGATAGGGATTCGCCGCGTAGCCGTTCGTAACGCTGCCGACCATGACGCCCTCGACTGGATCGCCGCGAGATTACGAATCGCGACAGGCCTGAAACACCGGAGCACAAGGCGCGATCAGGGTTAAGGGCGCATTAACCATGATCGCGACCCCGAGCTTGGCCGGGCCAAAGCGCCGGGTTACCCTGCCGGCGTCAGACGCGGCGCGAGCGACGGAATGAAGACGGTATTGCTCGCGACCTTCCAGATCTTGTTTCTGCTGGTCATCGCTTCGCCCGTCCTGTGGGCCCTCGTCATCAAGCCATTGCTGATCGTGGCCGTATCACCCCGGTCCGATGTCCTGCGGATCAAGCGCGACTACGAAGGACGCGGTCGGCGTGTGTTGAACGCAATCCGCCGGGGCACGATCTGGGGTTCCCGGAGCATGCCGAGCTATCGCCGCTACGACATCGAGGTCTTGCGGCACGACGGCCAGGTCGAGACTTTCGAAGTCGGCGTTCAGTTCACGCTGCTATCCGACCCTGACCTGCGAGAGGAGAATCAAGCGCGACGCAGGGCGTTCTTTCAGGGATCCGCCAGCTATTTCGGGCCTGAAGGCTGACGCCGGCGCGCGCCCCCATCCCGGCGCGCCGACCTGGTCGAGGCTGGATGTCGGTGAACTTGGCGACCTCGCCCGGCGTCTCAGGCGCGCGGAGGACCTCCTGCCACGCCCGTCAGCGCGCCGACCACAGGTTTCCGGCCGCCGCCTGCAGGTCGCCCGAGACGCCGCGCTGGGCCAGGGACAGGCCTTCCAGCTCGACCTTGTCGGCCCGGAGCGTGCGGCGATGGATGCTGTAGCCCAGCTGGTAGATCGCCCGGTCGGTCTTGGTCTGGCCGTCCTCGATGAACACGGTCAGCACGCCGACCGGCACGCGGCCGGTCTGGGCCTTGCCCGCATGCTTGCGCAGGCCGCCCTCGATCCAGCCGGCTTCCAGGCGTGGATTGCCAGTGGTCTCGACGCTGTCGCTGCGCAGCGCGGCCGGGAACCAGACCGTCTGGGTCTGGATCACCTGGCCCTCGTTGACGGAGGTCAGGCGCACCCTGGCCCCGCCGTCCTCGCGCTGGCCGGTCATGACAAAGGTCATCTTCCGCGCCGCCGCCTGCGCCTGCGCCTGGCGCTCGCTGGCCGCGGCCGCGCGTTCGCGGTCTTCCCGGACCCGCTCGCGGTGACTGTCCCAGAAGCTGAGGCCGGTGATCACCAGGGCCGCGACCGCCACGATCTCGGCCAGGGTCAGCCAGCGGATCGGCAGGCGCTTGGGGGACGTCTCTTCGGTCATCGGGCCTCCGGTGGATGCGGCAGGCGCCGACGGTAGAGCCAGTGCGCGTCTCCGTGAAGCCGCCTCAGGCCCGCGGCTGGTCCGCCACGAACCGCGAGACCGAATCCCGGAACGCCTGGACGTCCTTGTTCAGTTGGACCAGCTTCTCGACGCTGAGATTGGCGGCGGCGAACAGGGTCTGGCCCAGGCAGGCGCTGCGAGCCCGCATGTCGCGCCCCAGCGGCGTCAGGCTGACCACCACCTGGCGTTCGTCGGCGGGATTGCGCTGACGCGAGACCAGCCGCCCCGCCTCCATGCGCTTGACCAGCGGCGTGACATTGCTGGAGTCCAGGCCCAGGCGCTCGGCGATCGCGCCGACGCTCAGCCCATCGGCCTCCCAGAGGGCGCCAAGCACCAGGTACTGCGGATAGGTGATCTCCAGCGCGTCGAGCAGCGGCTTGTAGGCGCGGTTGATCGCCATGCTGGCTCCGTAGAGCGAGAAGCACAGCTGTTCGTCGAGCGTGGGCACGTAGGCGGGGTCTGACACGGCGTCCTCCTGTCGGCTTGATCTCTTAGAGCGGAAATATATGTCGCGACAGCTTTATCGCTGGACACGGCCCCGTCATTCAGACTAATCCATTTCATGTCGCGACATATAATGTCGCTATCTACAATCCAAGGAACCGCCATGACTCAGGATCTCGCCGCCTCCCCCAGCGCCGGCGCGCTGACCCGCTACTACTTCGTGCGGACCGCCGTCGCGGCCGCCTGGGTCGCCGCGGCCCTCACCGCGGGGGAGAGCCATCCGGCCGCCGCGGCCGTCCTGCTGGTGTTGTATCCGGCCTGGGACGCCCTCGCGAACGCCCGCGACGCCCAGGCCAACGGCGGCTTGCCGGCCAACCCATCCCAGGCGCTGAACCTGGCGGTCAGCGCCGTCACCGCCGTGGCGGTGCTGCTGGCCTTGCGGAGCGGCATGCACGCCGTCCTGGCGGTGTTCGGCGTCTGGGCCGTCCTGGCCGGCCTCCTGCAACTGGCGACCGGCCTGCGCCGGTGGCGGAGCTACGGCGCCCAGTGGGCGATGGTCCTGAGCGGCGTCCAGTCGGCCCTGGCCGGGGCCTTCTTCCTCAAGCAGGCGACGGGGCCCGCGACGCCGTCGATCGCCACCATCGCGCCCTATGCGGCGTTCGGGGCCTTCTATTTCCTGGTTTCGGCGGTCTGGCTGGCGGTCAGGAACCGCCGGGCGTGACCCACGCCCGTCAGGCCTTGGCGGGCCGGCGACGGCGCGGGACGCGGACGACGGCCTCGCCGTCCATCACCAGATCGTCGCCGACCAGGCCTTCACAGCGAAGGGTGACCCGCGCGCTGGCCTCGTCGATGGCCGAGACGGTGACACGCGCCGTCACCACGTCGCCGATCCGCACCGGCCGATGAAAGGCCAGGCTCTGGCTCAGGTAGATCGCGCCGGCCCCCGGCAGGATGGTGCCGACCACCGCCGAGCCGAACGAGGCCGACAGCAGGCCGTGCGCGATCCGGCCGCGATAGGCGGTCTTGGAGGCGAAGGCCTCGTCCATGTGTACGGGATTGAAGTCGTCCGAAGCCTCGGCGAACTGTCCGATGCGCCCTTCGGTGACGGTGACCCGCTTTTCGGCGACCATGCCGACGGCCAGCTCTTCCAGGACGTAGCCGCCGGTGGGGTGAGGTTCGATCATCCCCGGCCGTTAGCCGCGATGCCGCGTCGTGGCCAGCGAAAATGCGCGGGATCCCCAGGGCAAGGCGCCTTGTCGCCCGCGCCCGAAGCCCGCTGACGTCACGCCTGGCTAACGGCGCGGCACGAACCCGTCGTCCGTCAGATCCGTGGCGTCCCAGGTGATTTTCGCTTTCTTACAATGCGCGCCGAGGCCGCGCCGATAGCTTGATCCTCGTCAATCAGACAAGGAACCAGGCCATGAACCGGCGTGAATTTGGCAAGACCATCCTCGCGGCGAGCCTTGTGAGCGGCCTTGTCAGCCAACCCGCACACTCGAAGGAAAGCCCTCCCATGCAACAGCCGACCCCCTTCACGATCGCCTTCCCGGACGAACAGCTGGCCGACCTGAAGTCGCGCCTGCGCCACACCCGCTGGCCCGACGAGCCCGCCGACGCGGCATGGATGTTCGGAACCAACCTCGGCTACATGAAGTCGCTGACCGACTACTGGCTGAACCAATACGACTGGCGCCAGGCTGAAGCGCGCCTGAACGCCCTGCCGAACTACAAGGTCCAGATCGACGGCGTCGACCTGCACTTCGTCCACCGGCCGTCCAGGAAGCCGGACGCCCCCGCGCTGCTTCTGCTGCACGGGTGGCCCGACAGCTTCTACCGCTATCACAAGGTCATCGACGCCCTGGCCGAGGACTTCCACGTCGTCGTGCCGTCCATCCCCGGAACGGGGTTCTCGCAGCGCACGGCGCTCCCGGTCGACAAGATCGCCGACCTCTTCGCTCAGCTCATGGGAGACGTGCTGGGCCACGACCGGTTCATCGCCGCCGGCGGCGACCTGGGCTCGGTCATCGCCATGTCGCTGACCCAGCGCCATCCGGAGAAGGTGACCGGCATCCATGTCACCGACGTCGGCTATCCCGACCACACGACCGACTTCAGCGTTCTCAGCGGGCCCGAGCAGGCCTATGCGGGCGCCATCCAGCAATGGTTCTTCGCCCACGGCGCATTCAATCTGGTGCAGGCGACCAAGCCGCAAAGCCTAGCCTTCGCCATGAACGACTCGCCGGTCGGGCTGGCCGCCTGGATCATGAGCTTCATGGCCGGCATGGGCGTGGGGGACGAGGCGGACGCCCGGTTCGGCCGTGACGAGCTTCTGACCAACATCATGATCTACTGGCTGACGGAGACGGCGGCGTCCTCGTTCCGCCTCTACAACGCCAACGCCATGCAGCCCCCGACCATCAAGGGCAGGAACACCAGGGTTCCGGTGGCGGTGGCCACCGAGGCGCCGATCCCCGGCGGGGTGCGCCTGCCTCGCGAATGGGCGGACCGTCAGACCGCCGGCAACGTCGTGCAGTTCCACGACATGGAAGGCGCGGGCCACTTCGCGGCGTGGGAAGATCCGCAGGTCTACGTCAAGGATCTCAAGAGCTTCGCCCTGTTGCTGTCGTAGCGGGGTCGCGCCGCCGAGCGCCCCCGCGCCCGGCGATCAGATCTTGTGGACCGCGTCGAGATTGGAGGGCAAGGCGCCCATGATCTTCTTGATCGACTTGATCATGTGCGGCTGGTCCGCATAGCCCAGATCGACTGCTACTCCGGCCGGCGCTTCGCCGGCCTTCAGCCGCCGCACGGCTTCCTGCGCGCGGCGGATCAGTTGGAAGCTCTTCTGGGTGATCCCGGTGGTCTGCTTGAAATGCTGCTGCACCGAGCGCGCCGAGGCGGCCTTTGGGGTCTCGCTGAAGGCCCTGGCCACTAGGTCGTTGGAGGCGAGCAGGCCGGCGGCGATCATCGCGTCGACCAGCGGCTCGACGTTCTCGAAGGTCGGCAACGGCAGCTCCACGCCGTCCAGCACGAACGTCTCGCCGCTCACCGGCAGCACCCGGATTTCGGGGCCGACCCGCGGCTCCCTGTCCTGCGCGAGGTAGACGTGGGCGCAGAACGAGATGACGACCGAGCTCTCGCCGTCGCGATACGGAACCTCGACGGGCTCGGTCGCCTGTCCGCTCAGGAACACCATGGATCCGCCGTCCGGCGCGATGCTGCGGATCAGGTCCCACGAGCCGTCCGGCGTCGCCAGATACACCCCGTCGCTGAGGCAGACCGTCTGCCATACCGTATCGATCCATGGGTGCGAGGATCGCCGGCTCGTGTGTTTCTGGACCATGGTCGTCGGCCTGCCGCGGGTTGAGACGACCCATCGTGCTTCAGTTCCGGCGTCGACGGAATGCACCAACGCTTCCGTGCTCCACCTGGCGGATCTCCGCGTGGAGGCTACGGCGCCCCTATTCCGCGTGTCCCGGCCGGCGCGGGGTGGCCCAGGCCTCCGAGACGTCGGCCAGGATCACGTCCAGGCAATCGACGGTGACCTTCAGGTCGCCGCCGCCGGCGAAGGTCAGCAGCACCGCGCCGCCCGGCGCCTCGGCCGGCTCGAAGGCCACCGACAGCAGCTCGACCACCGCGCCCTTGGCGTCGCGACGCAGCTTGCGGGCCTGGACGCCGGTGACGTCGCCCAGTTGCAGAGCCGAGCGGATCCGCTCGCCCTTCTTGCCTTTCTTTTGGCCGCCCGCCTCCCAGCGGAAGCGGTTGCAGGCCAGGGTCAGGGTGCGGGCCGAGGCGTCCCAGCGGATGTCGCCGATCTTGGCCACGGCGTCCTGCAGGGCGGCCGAGATCACGGCCAGGTCGTCGGCGTCCTGGGCCAGCAGCTTCAGAGGTGCGGGATCAGCCATCCAGGTCGCCCTCGCTGTCGCCCTTGATCCGGCGCACCTGGGCCCCGCAGGCGCCCAGCTTCTCTTCCAGCCGCTCGAAGCCGCGGTCCAGGTGGTAGATGCGGCTGACCGTGGTCTCGCCGCGCGCGACCAGGCCGGCGATCACCAGGCTGACCGAGGCGCGCAGGTCGGTGGCCATGACCTCCGCGCCTTCCAGCCGCTCGACGCCGCGCACGCGGGCCTCGCCGCCCGACACCGAGATGTCGGCGCCCAGGCGCCTCAGCTCCGGAGCGTGCATGAAGCGGTTCTCGAAGATGGTCTCGCGGATGTGGCTCTCGCCCTTGGCCGTGGTCATCAGGGCCATGAACTGGGCCTGCAGATCGGTGGCGAAACCGGGATAGGGCTGGGTCTCGACATTGACCGCCTCCAGGCGGTGACCGTTGCGCCTGATCACCACGCCGTCCTCCGTGCGGACGACGCCGCACCCGGCTTCCTCCAGCTTGACCAGCAGGCTGTCGATCAGCTCGGGCCGGGCCCGGGTCAGCTGGACCTCGCCGCCGGCCATGGCCGCGGCCACGGCGTAGGTGCCCATCTCGATCCGGTCGGGGATCACCGAGTGGGTCGCGCCGTGCAGCTTGGCGACGCCGGTGATGGTGATGGTCGGAGTCCCCGCCCCTTCCACCTTGGCGCCCATGGCGTTCAGGCAGATCTGCAGGTCCAGCAGTTCGGGCTCGCAGGCGGCGTTCCTGATCACCGTGACGCCGTCGGCCAGCACGGCGGCCAGCATGGCGTGCTCGGTGGCGCCCACCGAGACGAACGGGAATTCGATCTCCGCCCCCTTCAGGCCGCGCGGGGCCTGGGCGTAGACATAGCCCTCGTGCAGGTCGATCTTGGCGCCCAGGGCTTCCAAGGCCTGCAGGTGCAGGTCCACGGGCCGCGCGCCGATCGTGCAGCCGCCGGGCAGCGACACCTTGGCCTGGCCGGTGCGGGCGATCAGCGGGCCCAGCACGTTGAACGAGGCGCGCATCTGGCGGACCAGGTCGTAAGGCGCGAAGCCGCTGGTGATCTCCGGCGCGTGCAGCACGGTCTCCGAGCCGTCCGGCCCCTCGCGCTCGTCGACCTGCGCGCCCAGGCGCGCCAGCAGCTTGCCCAAAAACCGGGTGTCGGCCAGCCGCGGCATGTTGGTCAGGCGCAGCGGTTGGTCGGTCAACAGGCTGGCCGCCATCAGCTTGATGGCCGAGTTCTTGGCGCCGCTCACCGGGATGATCCCGTTCAGCTGCGCGCCGCCGGTGATGGCGATGCGATCCAAATGAAGTCCCTCGTCGCGCGGCCGGTCGGGGGGTGTCGCCGCGCGGTCACATGTGAAGGGGCGGTTCTACTGGTTGCAAGGGCCCGCGCAAGGGGGGGCGCCGATTCCTCAAGATTCCTCCTCAGCCGGAGGGGGTCTCGTCGTCCGACGCGGGGGATTCCGGCCTGGCCGCGCCCTTGTCGGCCGCGGCAGGCGCGGCCTTCCTGCGGCGAAGATTGGTGCGCAGAGCCTGGGCCAGTCGCGCTTCGCGCTCGGCTTTTTCGTTGTGGGGCTTGGGGTTCCGGCTCATCTTTCCACAGGTGAAAGCGCTGCGACGATCGGTCAAGACGATTTTGTCTTTGCCAACCGCGTTTGGTTCGCTATACGCCCCCTCCTCTTCGCCGCCGTAGCTCAGTGGTAGAGCGCATCCTTGGTAAGGCTGAGGTCGGCAGTTCAATCCTGCCCGGCGGCACCATCGGGACCCAAAGCGACTTGGCTTTGGGTCCCGACCACTTCCTGGACAACTTCCAAACATCGATATCGCCTCGCGTCGAGGTCCCTTTTACGCCCCCGCGCGGTAGGGGCGTGACAGGCGGCGAACTTGGCTCTAGGCTGGCCCCATGATCCTCGGCGCCAGCCAACAGCTGTTTTGGTACTTTAGCTATCCGACGCCTCTGGCGTTGGGAGGGGATCGTTCGGCCTGAATTCAGCGCCGCCGAATGTCTTCACCAGCCGCCAGGGGTCCCCCGGGCGGCTTTTTTGATGGCCGCTCCGGACCCCGCAGATTTCCCGGAGTGACACCATGCCCGCCTCGACCGCCGCTCATCTCGCCCCAAACCCGCTCGCTTCGATCCCCGTCCCCACCGACGACCTGCGGATCCAGAAACTCCAGACCCTCAGTCCGCCCGCCCAGGTGATCGGCGAGGCGCCGGCCACCTCGTCGATCGCCGAGGTCGTCGGCGACGCCCGCCACGCCGTGCACCAGATCCTGCACGGCCGCGACGACCGCCTGGTGGTGGTGATCGGGCCGTGCTCGATCCACGATCCCAAGGCCGCCCTCGACTACGCCCGCCGCCTGGCCGTCGAGCGCGAGCGTCACGCCGGCGAGCTGGAAGTGGTCATGCGGGTCTATTTCGAGAAGCCGCGCACCACGGTGGGCTGGAAAGGGCTGATCAACGATCCCGACCTGGACGGCGGTTTCCGGATCAACGAGGGCCTGCGGCTGGCGCGGCGGGTGCTGCTGGACGTCAGCGCCCAGGGCCTGCCGGCGGCCTGCGAGTTCCTGGACGTCACCACCCCGCAATACATCGCCGACCTGGTGGCCTGGGGCGCGATCGGGGCGCGCACCACCGAAAGCCAGATCCACCGCGAGATGGCCTCGGGCCTCTCCTGCCCGGTCGGCTTCAAGAACGGCACCAACGGCGACGTCAAGGTGGCCATCGACGCGGTGCTGGCCGCCGCCCAGCCGCACCATTTCCTGGCGGTGACCAAGGAAGGCCGCGCCGCCATCGCCACCACCACCGGCAACGCCGACAGCCACGTCGTGCTGCGCGGCGGCAAGACGCCCAACTACGACGCCGCCAGCGTGGCGGCGGTGGCGCAGGCCCTGGTCAAGGCCGGCCTGCCGCCGCGCATCATGGTCGACGCCAGCCATGCCAACAGCGGCAAGAACCACGAGAACCAGCCCGCCGTCGTCGCCGACCTCTGCGCCCAGGTCGCGACCGGAGACGCGCCGATCATGGGGGTGATGATCGAGAGCAACCTCGTCGCCGGCCGCCAGGACATCGTCCCCGGCCGCGCCCTCGCCTACGGCCAGTCGGTCACCGACGCCTGCGTCGACTGGGAGACCTCGGTCCGGATGCTCGACGACCTGGCGGCGGCGGTGCGGGCCGGGCGGCAAGCGGCGAAGGCCTAGGAACTGAGCGGCGGAACGTACTGGCGCGTCCCGCCGCTTGCCTTGGCGCTATTGTCCTACAATTCGTCTGGCCCGTTCCGCGATCCGTGTTACCCATGACTCAACGGCGCGCGGCAGGCGTCGGCCATTGGGGATGACGTCATGCGGAACGGTGTCGGCGCGGGCTTGTTCGCTGCTTTCTGGCTCGCGGGATCGTCGGCCTTGGCCCAGGCGCCGCCCGCCGACATCCCGGTCTCGATCACCGTCGACGCCGGCAAACAGGTCGGCGAGCTGAGGCCGATCTGGCGGTTCTTCGGGGCCGACGAGCCGAACTACGCGACCATGAAGGACGGCCGCAAGCTGCTGGGCCACCTGGGCGCGCTCAAGCCCAAGGCCGTCTATTTCCGCACCCACAACCTGCTGAACACCGGCGACGGAACCCCAGCCCTGAAGTGGGGCAGCACCAACGTCTATACCGAGGACGCCCAGGGGCGGCCGGTCTATGACTGGACCATCCTGGACCATCTGTTCGACACCTACCTGGCCAACGGGGTCCGGCCCTATGTCCAGATTGGCTTCATGCCCCAGGCGCTGTCGACGAGCCCCGAGCCCTACCAGCACGCCTGGCGGCCGGGCTTCGACTACAACCTGATCAGCGGCGGCTGGGGCTATCCGCCCAAGGACTACGACAAGTGGTCCGAGTTGGCCTACCAGTGGGTCCGCCACTGCGTCGAGCGCTACGGCCAGGCCGAGGTCGAGACCTGGTACTTCGAGGTCTGGAACGAACCCAACGGCCCCGCCTACTGGAAAGGCACGCCGCAGGAGTTCCACAAGCTGCACGACTACGCCGTCGCCGGCGTCCGCCGGGCCCTGCCCACCGCCAAGGTCGGCGGCCCGGACGTGGCCGGCAGCGGCGGCCAGTTCATGGAGGACTTCCTCACCCACCTGACCGACGGGACCAACTACGCGACCGGCCAGAAGGGCACGCCGACCGACTTCCTGGCCTTCCACGCCAAGGGCTCGCCGACCTTCGTCGACGGCCACATCCGCATGGGCATCGCCAGCCAGCTGGCCGGCATCGACAAGGGCTTTTCGATGATCGCCGCGCGACCGGCGCTGAAGGACAAGCCGATCGTGATCGGCGAGTCCGATCCGGAAGGCTGCGCCGCCTGCCAGGGCCCCAGCTTCAGCTATCGCAACGGCACGGTCTATTCCAGCTACACCGCCGCCAGCTTCGCCCGAGCGCACGACCTGGCCGCGCGGCGCGGCGTGACCCTGGACGGCGCCCTGACCTGGGCGTTCGAGTTCGAGGACCAGCCCTATTTCGCCGGCTTCCGCCAGCTGTCGAGCAACGGCCTGGACCTGGCGGTGCTGAACGTGTTCCGGATGTTCAGCCTGATGGGCCCCCAGCGGCTGCAGGCGGTCAGTTCAGGCCAGATCCCGCTGGACGAGATCGTCGCCAGCGGCGTGCGCGGACGCCCCGATGTAGGGACCCTGGCCAGCTTGGGCCCCGATCGACTGGCGATCATGGTCTGGAACTATCACGACGACGACGTGCCGGGCCCGGCGGCCGACGTCAGCCTGGCCCTCAAGAACCTGCCCCGCGCCTTCGCCGGCGCCAGGCTGGTCCACTACCGGGTCGACGAGACGCACGGCAATGTCTACGGCGCCTGGCGGCGGATGGGCTCGCCCATGGCCCCCAGCAAGGCCCAGTACGACACCCTTGAGCAGGCCAGCAGCCTGGCCGTGATCGACGGCCCGCAGCCGGTCCGTGGCAAGGACGGCCTGACCCTGAGCTTCCAGCTGCCGCGCCAGGGCGTGTCCCTGCTGGTGCTGGAGCGGCCCAAGCCGCAATAGTCTGGAGACGACCAGCCGCGGCGGCGTTCGCCGCGGCTGTTCCTCCCGCGATCTAGAACTTGTACTGCAGTCCCAGATTCCACTGTCGTCCGGTGTGGGTGTAGACGAACGTGCTGTCGCGGTCGGAATCGATGAACTGGCGATTGAACCGGTCGAGGATGTTCAGCCCCTCCAGCGAGAGCTTGAAGTTCTCGTTGATCTGGTACGAGGCCGCCAGGTCGAAGGTCAGGTTCTTGTCGTAGCCTTCAAGGTCCTGCAGCGGGTTGTTGGCCGGCAGGGCGACGATCGACTTGTCGCGATAGGCCGCCGAGATCCGGGCGCTGAACTTCTCGTCCTCGTAGAACAGCGTGGCGTTGTAGGCGTGCTTGGACAGGCCCACCAGGTCGTTGGTCGTCACGCCGCCCGCCGCCAGGAAGTAGTCGATCTGCGAGTCGACATAGGTGTAGTTGACCAGCGCGCCGGTGTGGCGCAGCAGACCGGGCAGGAACGTGAAGTTCTGCTGGTAGTTGATCTCGAAGCCCTTGAGGGGGCCGCCGGGGGTGTTGACCGGCCGGGTGACGGTGATCGGGGTGTTGTCCGGATCGACGCCCGACGTGCCCAGCAGCGACATCGGCAGGCCCGTCTGGCGGAAGGTCATCTGCTGGGACTGGTTCTGAACATAGGTGGCGATGTCCTTGTAGAAGACGCCGACGCCCAGCAGCGCGCCTGGGGCGAAGTACCATTCCGCGCCGAGGTCGGCCGTCGTGGCGCGGATCGGGTCGAGATCCGGATTGCCCGAGGTGATCGACGGCGTGCCGGTCAGGTTCAGGCTGCCGCCAGGGGTGAGGAAGCCCAGGTCCGGCCGCGAGACCACCTTGGCCCCGGAGAAGCGCAGGACCAGGTTCTCACGGACATCGACGGCGACGTTAAACGACGGCAGGACGTCGTGGTACTTGTTCTCCGCCGTCACCCGCTGCGGCGACAGGCCGATCTGGTAGCCGCGCGACTGCAGCTCGGTCTGGGCGAAGCGGAAGCCGATGTCGCCGCGCACCGGCAGGCCGCCGATCACGGTCTTCAGGTCGGCCTGGAAATAGGCCGAGGCCACCTTCTCGTCGACGCGCCGGATGCCGCCGTAGTTGGGGATCAGGGCGTACATCCCCGTCTCGCTGTAGAGGTTCTGGCTGGCGACGAACTTGTCGTAGTCGATGGTCGCCCAGCTGCTGGGGAACACGCCGTCGTCGATGCCGTGGCCGCCGAAGCCGGACACCACCTTGGTCACCGCCTGCAGTTCGGCCGTGCTCAGGGTCGGGACCAGGAAGTTGTTCGACCGCTGCTTGGCAGAGGTGTCGAACGAGAACTCGTCATAGTGGCCGCCGACCTTGAGCGTCAGGTCGTCGTCATAGGCCCAGGCCAGGTTCACCTCGGCGGTCTTGTAGATGTTGGTGGTGTAGATCTGCTGCAGCCGCACCTCGGCGTTGGGCGCGCCGAAGCTGTAGAGCCCGGCGTTCGTGACGTCGAAATCGTGCTTGATGATCGGCTGGTCGCGGTTGTTGCGGAAGTCGATGGTCATGCCGGCGTTGGGACGCTGGAACATGATCGTCGTCGTCATCGGCTGGTCGTAGTCGGACTTCGAATAGCCGATCAGCCCGGTCACCGTCAGGCGGTCGGTCAGCTCGTGCGTCCCGGCCAGGGTATATTGCTGGAAGACGTTCTCGAATTCGTCGTGCTGGGTGTCGGAGCGGATGTCGACCCCGTCGAAGCGGGCGTAGTCGACGTCATAGACGGTCTGGCCGAGATTGACGCCGGCGGTGTGGCTGGTCCCCGCATTGCGTAGGATCAGTTCGCGCACGGCGGTCTGCGGCTTGCCGTTCTGGCTGATGGCGCGGGCGAACGAGAAGCCCTCCAGCCAGTTCTCCTCGCGCTTGACGTCGTAGTCCGAATAGAGCGCGTCGAAGGAAAGCGAGGTCCGCGACGTCGGCTTCCATTGCAGGGCCAGGGTGGCGCCGGTGCGCTCCTGGTTGTGATGGAAGCGGCCGTAGCGCGGCAGGCGCGGGAAGAACACGGTCGAGCGATTGGCCTGGGCGTAGACCGGGTCGCCAGCCGGCGGCCGGGCCACGCCGGTGGCGCAGTTGGCGGCGTCGGTGCCATTGCCGGTGTTGGTGACCGGGTTCTGCGGCGTGACCCCGACCGGGGTGCAGAAGCCGCCGTCGACCGTGGCCGGGTTCCAGCCGCCCGAGCCCCACTGGTCCTCGAGGAACTTGCGCTTGCTGAAGGCCAGCGAGGCCTGGGCCCCGAACTCGCCCCAGCGGGTGTCCCAACTGTTGCCGACCACGGCGGTGAACTTGGGATCGACGTTCTTGGCCAGGTCGTTGTAGCCGGCCGAGGCGCCCAGCACGAAGGTCAGGCCCTTGTGGTCCAGCGGCTTGGCGGTCTCCAGGTCGACGGTCGCGCCCAACGAGCCCTCGATCACCTCGGCCTGGGCGGTCTTACGTACGGTGATGCCGCTGAACAGCTCCGAAGCGAAGGTGTTGAAGTCGAAGCCCCGGCCCAGGTTGGCGCCGCGGTCGCTGGTGGTGGCGCCGCTGGTCGACTGGGCCTCCATGCCATTGATGCGCACGCGGGTGAAGGTCGGCGGCAGGCCGCGGACGGTGATCGTGCGCCCCTCGCCGGCCACGCGGGTGATCGACACGCCGGGCACCCGCTGAATCGATTCGGCCAGATTGGCGTCGGGGAAGTCGGCGATATCCTCGGCCTTGATGGCGTCGACCACGCCCGAGGACTGGCGCTTGACGTTCAGGGCGCTCTTGAGGCTTTCGCGGAAGCCGGTGACCACCACTTCCTCGACCGTATTGTCCGGCGCGGGAGCGGTCTGGGCGCTGGCGGCGCCGGCGGCCAGGACGCCGGCGAAGGCCAGGGCGAGCGCCGAGCAACCCGTGCTCCAGCGCTGAATGCGACGGTCAGACATCTATCCCTCCTGGTGGAGGCCCGGCCCATGCCTGCCTCTCGCGTTTCCCCAACAGGCCGGTTGATCCGGTCCTGATTACGAAAGAAATCCCACTTACTGGGATGTACTCTCATTTTGTCGATACGATAAATCCGACAGGACGAATTGCAACCGTTTTGAAATATTGATTCAGCCGATGACACGACGAGCGGAGCGGTTGCCGCGCGCTCTGACGCCCGGGATTGCTCCCATGGGCGCTTAACGCTAGCCTTTCACGAAATGGGATTTCGTCTCACTTTTTGAGATAAAGTCGGGCCACCCAGAACGAGCCGACGCGGAGGAAACCTTGGTTACACCACGCATTTTCGCGGCTCGGCTGGCCGCGGCCTGTTCGCTGGCGATCGTCACGTCCGCAACGGCGCCGGTGATCAGCGCGGCCGAATCCCCGGCGCCGGTCACGCCGGTTCCGGCCCGGCCAGCCTCCCTGACCCTGCCGGACATGCCGCTGCACGATCCCTGGATCGTCGCCGACGCCGAGGCCGGGCTTTACCGGCTCTACACGTCCAACATCGCGGCCGTCAGCGGGACCCCAGGCCTGGGGACGATGATGTACGCCAGCCGCGACCTGAAGACCTGGAGTCCGCCCGTCGCGGTGTTCGTCGCCCCGACCAAGGCCTGGTTCAAGGGCGGCGCCTGGGCCCCCGAGGTCCATCCCTGGCGCGGCCGCTGGTGGCTGTTCGCCACCTTCCATGACGAAGCCGCCGCCCTGCCGCCGATCGGCCAGCGCAAGCCGTACCGCCGGGGCACGGTCGTCGCGGTGGCCGACCGTCCCGAGGGCCCGTTCAAGCTGGTGCGCGACGGCGACCCGGTCGCGCCCAAGGCGTTGATGACCCTGGACGGCACGCTCCATGTCGATCCGGCGGGCAAGCCCTGGTTCGTCTACGCCCACGAGTGGCTGCAGACCGCCGACGGCACGATGGAGGCCGTGCCGGTCACCGACGACCTGGCCGCCAAGGGGCCGCCGAGGGTGCTGTTCAAGGCCAGCGACGCGCCGTGGGCCAAGGGCGACAGACGACCGTCCGGCGACACGGTGTTCGTCACCGACGGGCCCGAACTGTTCCGTACGCGCACCGGCGTCCTGCTGATGCTGTGGTCCAGCTACGACGCCAACGGCTATGTCCAGTCACAGGCCCGGTCGAAGAGTGGGACCCTGGCGGGGCCGTGGGAGCAACTTCCGCCGCTGGTGCGCCACGACAGCGGCCACGGCATGCTGTTCCGGCGCTTCGACGGTCAGCTGATGATGATCGTCCACCGGCCGTTCAAGCGCGCCCGTGGCAAGCTCTACGAGATGCGCGACGCGGGCGACCGCCTGGAAATCATCCGCCAGCGGATCGACCTGGATGGCGATCCGGTCGAGCGGATGGCGGGGCCGTAGCGCCCCGGGCGAACCCCAAAAACCGTCAAAGCCTCTTGCCATCCCTGACGCCCAAGGAGCCCGCCATGCCCAAGACCTGCCGCCTGCTGCTGGCCGCATCGGCCCTGGCTCTGCTGGCGACCGCCGCCGACGCCGCGGAACGCCGCGTGACCCCGCTCGCGGACGGCTGGCGTTTCGTCCAGGGCGATCCCGCGGGCGCCGAGACCCCGGGCCTGGACGACTCGCGCTGGGCGACCGTCTCGGTCCCCCACGACTGGGCCATCGCCGGCCCGATCGACATCAAGGCCCGGGCCGGCGGGGCGGGCGGATTTTTCCCGACCGGGATCGCCTGGTACCGCAAGGCGCTGAACGTCAGACCGGCGCCCGGGCGGCGAACGTTCATCGAACTGGACGGGGTGATGGAGCGCAGCGGCGTCTGGATCAACGGCCACCACCTGGGCCATCGGCCCAGCGGCTATGTCGGCCTGCGCTATGACGTCACCGACTTTCTCAAGGCCGACGGCCCCAACGTGCTGACCGTGCGGGCCGACACCAGTTTCGCGCCCTCGTCGCGCTGGTACGCCGGCTCGGGGATCCTCGGGAAGGTCCGGCTGATCGAGACCGGCGATCTGCATGTCGAGCAGGGCGGCCTCTTCGTCAGCACGCCGACGATCGGAAAGGACCGCGCCGTCGCCAGGATCGAAGTCGACGTCGCCAACAGCGGCGCGGTCGACGCCCGAGCGGGCCTGGACATCGTCGTCACCGATCCGGACGGCCAGGTCGTGGCCAGACGGAGCGTTCCGCCGGTCGCCATCGGCGCCAGCCGCACCGAGACCCTGGGCGCGGAGATCGACCTGCCCTCGCCCCGCCTCTGGGACCTGGCCCGTCCGGATCTCTATCAGGCAGCCGTCCGGGTGATCGGCGCCGACGGCCAGGTCAGCGACAGCGACAGCGCGTCGTTCGGCGTCCGCGAAGCCAAGTTCGAGGCGGACACCGGCTTCTGGCTGAACGGCAAGAACGTCAAGCTCAAGGGCGTGGCCCTGCACGCCGACGGCGGCGCGCTCGGCGCGGCCGTGCCGACCGCCGTCTGGCGCCAGCGGTTCACGGCCCTGAAGGCCTTGGGCGTCAACGCCGTCCGCACCGCCCACAACCCACCCTCGCCCGAGTTCCTGGACCTGGCCGACCAGATGGGCCTGGTGGTCATGGACGAGCTGTTCGACCAGTGGAACGTGGCCAAGACGCCGGGCGACTACCACCTGTTCTTCGGCGACTGGCACAAGCGCGACGCCCGCGACATGCTGCGCCGCGACCGCAACCACCCCAGCGTAGTCATCTGGAGCGCCGGCAACGAGATCCACGACACCGCCTATCCGGTCCAGGCCAAGGCGGCGCTGAAGAGCCTGCTGGACGTGATGCACGCCACCGATCCGACGCGGCCGGTGACCATGGGCCTCTTCCGGCCCAACGTGACCGGCGACTACGACAACGGCCTCGCCGACATGCTGGACGTGGTCGGTCAGAACTATCGCGAGAACGAACTGACCGCCGCCCACGAGGCCCGACCGACGCGCAAGATCATCGGGACCGAGAACAGCCACGCCCGCGCCTCGTGGATCGCCGTGCGCGACTACGCCCCCTATGCCGGCATGTTCCTGTGGACCGGGGTCGACTATCTGGGCGAGGCCGACCGCAGCGGCTGGCCCAACATCGACAATCCCGCCGGCCTGCTGGACCGCACCGGCGCCCTGAAGGTCTCCGGCATGCAGCGGGCCGGCTGGTGGGCCGAGCAGCCCGTCATTCACGTGGTGCGCAACGCCGCGCCCGCCGCGCCGCCGCCCTCGAACGATGGCGCGGGTCCCGCCCCTGCCCTGCCCACCATGATCGCCGTCGCCACGCCCCGGCCCAAGATCGACATCGCCGACGACTGGACGCCGACCGACCTGTCGCCGCATCCCGAGACTATCGAGGTCTACAGCAACTGCCCCACCGTGGAGGTGACGCTGAACGGCCATGTGCTGGGCGCCAAGCCCCTGCCTGCCGACGGCTCGCCCCGCCAGTGGGCCGTGACCTTCACGCCGGGCGAGGTCGTGGCGTCGTGCGGCGCCGGGGGCCCACGCGACACGTTGCGCACCGCCGGTCCGCCGGCCCGCCTGGTGCTGTCGACCGACGACAAGGCCGTGGGTTCGGCCTTCGACGACCTGGCCATCGTCCGCGCCGAGGTGGTCGACGCCGAGGGCGTGGTCGTGCCGGGGTCCAGCGCGGCCATCACCTTCGCCGTCCGCGGATCGGGCCGCTTCGTCGCCGCCGACAACGCCGCCTCGACCGACCACACGCCGTTCGCCTCGCCCACCCGCCAGGCCTGGCGCGGCAAGGCCACGGCCTTCGTGCGCGGCTCAGGGTCCGGCGGCGCGTTGACGATCCAGGCCAACGCGCCGGGCCTGAAGCCCGCCACGCTAGCGCTGCCGATCGCCGCGCCGCGCCCTTGATAGAGTCCCGCCATTTCCCTTCTCCCCCGTCATCCCGGGCCTTGTGCCCGGGACCCCTGGTTCAGTTGAACTGTGAGACGCCAGCGGTTCGCCGGCGAACCGCCTCTTTCTCGCTTGCGACGGACAGAGGGGTCCCGGGCACAAGGCCCGGGATGACGGCGTGAGAGGTGGGAGAATTGGCAACGTTCCAACTTGCGGGACTTGATCTCGCAATATGAAATCCATTGCCTCGACGCGGGACGGCGGATATTTGTGGGATCAATGTAGCGCGACCCAGATCGCCGAGGGAGGCCGGGCCTTGATGTGGCATAGACGCGCGGTCCTGGCCGCCCTCGCCGTCGCCCCGGCCGCGAGTTGGGCGGCGGAGCCGGCGACACCGATGCAGACCTGGGCCTTCGACTTCGGCGACGACAAGCTTGCGCCCGGCCATGTCCGGGTCGCGCGCGACGCCGCTTATGACCCCGTAGTCGGCCACGGCTTCGAACCCTCCTCTGGTCCCGGCCCGTTCCTGTTCTCGCTGGCCGTCCCCGAGGGCGACTATCGGGTGACCGTGGAACTGGGCGGCAAGGCCGCGTCCGACACTACGATCAAGGCCGAGTCCCGCCGGCTGATGGTCGAACGGATCGTCGCCCGGGCGGGCAAGACCGCGACCGTCGAGTTCGTCGTCAACGTCCGCACCGCCGCCCTGAAGGCCCCGCCGACCAACGCCCCCGGCGGGGTGCGGGTGCTGCTCAATCCGCGCGAGGACGGCGCCTACGACTGGGACGACAAGCTGACCTTGGAGTTCTGCGGCCCGGCCCCGGCCGTGCGCCGCCTGCGCGTCGAGCCCGTCACCGTTCCGGTCGTCTACCTGGCCGGCGACTCCACTGTGACCGACCAGCGCTTCGAGCCTGGCGCCAGCTGGGGCCAGATGCTGCCCCGGTTCTTCAAGCCCGACATTAGCGTGGCCAACCACGCGGAGTCCGGCGAGACCCTGAAGTCGTTCATGTTCGAGCACCGGCTGGATAAGCTGCTCAGCGCGATCAAGCCCGGCGACTGGCTGCTGATCCAGTTCGGCCACAACGACCAAAAGGTCCAGTGGCCCCAGACCTATGTCGAGGCCGCCACCACCTATCGCGACTATCTGAAGGCCTATATCGGCGAGGCCCGGCGGCGCGGAGCCAGGCCCGTCCTGCTGACCTCGATGCACCGCCGCAAGTTCGACGCGGCCGGCAAGATCGTCAACACCCATGGCGACTATCCCGAGGCCGTGCGCGCGGTCGGCCGCGAGACCGGCGTTCCGGTCGTCGACCTGCTGGACATGAGCGCGGCGCTGTACGAGGCCCTGGGACCGGACAACGCCTGGAAGGCCTTCGCCGACGGCGGCAAGGACGCCACCCACCACAACAACTATGGCGCCTATGTGCTGGCCGAATGCGTCGTGAACGGCGTCCGCGCCCAGGTTCCGGACCTGGCCGCACACCTCATCGACGGCCTGCCGCCGTTCGATCCGGCCCATCCGCCCTCGCCCGACAGCTTTGTCCTGGCGCCCAGCGCCGCCCACAGCACGGAGGCTCCCCGTGGGAATTGACCTGGCGACTGACCGCCGTTCGCTCCTGGGCCTGGGCGCCCTGGCCCTGGCCGCGCCGAGCCTGGCCCGCGCCCAGGCGTCCGCCGCTTCCTCGACGATCGAGGTCATGGACCTGTGGCCCGGCAAGCCGCCCGGCGGCGAGAAGGTCACGGTCACCGAGCAGGTGATCCTGCGCAAGCCGGGCGGCGATCCCAATGACACGGCCTTCCTGAACGTCACCAAGCCCTGGCTGATGATGCGCCGGCCCGCCAAGCCCAATGGCGCGGCGATCCTGATGATCCCGGGCGGCGGCTACATCCGCGTCGCGGTCAGCAAGGCGGGCGGGCCGATCGACGCGTGGATCGCCGACCAGGGCGTCACCGCCTTCGTCATGGACTACCGCCTGCCGGCCGACGGCTGGGCGGCGGGACCGGACGTCTCGCTGCAGGACGCCCAGCGCGCCCTCCGCCTGATCCGCGCCAACGCCGGCAAATGGGGGCTGGACCCCGAGCGGATCGCCGTCACCGGCTTCTCGGCCGGCGGCCATGTCGCCGCGCGGCTGGCCACCCGCTTCGGCGTCGAGACCTATGCCCCGATCGACGCGGCCGACCGCCTGTCGACCCGGCCGGCGGCGGCGGGCCTGTTCTATCCGGTCATCACCATGACCACGCCCCACGCCCACGGCAGCTCGCTGAAGTCGCTGCTCGGGACCAGTCCGACGGACGCCCAGCGCCTGGCGGTGTCGGCCGAGCACGACATCCCCGCCGACGCCCCGCCGACCTTCATCGCCGCCGCGGCCGACGACAAGGTGGTGGCGATGGAGAACAGCCTGATGATGTTCCAGGCCCTGCGCGCCCGGAAGATCGCCAGCGAACTGCACGTCTTCGAGTCCGGCGGCCACGGCTTCGGCCTGACCGGTCCCGCCGGCGTCGCCATGCCCTGGCCCGCCCTGCTGGACGCCTTCCTGAAACGGCACGGCCTCTACGCATGACCGCCGCGCCCTTCGACGTCCGAGCGTTCGGCGCGACGGGCGGCGGCGTGGCCCTGGACACCGAAGCGATCAACGCCGCGATCCAGGCGGCCCACGCCGCGGGCGGCGGCGAGGTTGTGCTGCCGGCCGGGCGCTGGCTGTCGTTCTCGATCCGCCTGCTGAGCGACGTCGTCCTGCGGCTGGACGAGGGCTGCGTGCTGGAAGCCGCCGAGCCGGCCCGTCACCCGGGAGCCTACGACCTGCCCGAGCCGAATCCGTTCGACCTCTATCAGGACTTCGGCCACAGCCACTGGCGCAACAGCCTGATCTGGGGCGACGGTGTCGAGGATGTCGCCATCGTCGGCCCGGGGATGATCGACGGGGTCGGCCTGACCCGCGAAGGTCCCGGCTCGCGCTGGACGCGCCAAGCCGGCGAGTTCCCGGTCAGCATGGCGGGCCTGTCCGCCGAAGAGATGGCGATCCTCGTGCCGGATCTCGAAGCCATGGCGGGCCAGGGCAACAAGGCCATCGCCCTGAAGAACGCCCGCCGCGTTCGGCTGGAAGGCTTCACCATCTGGCGCGGCGGCCACTTCGCGGTGCTGGCCACGGGCTGCGATCACCTGATGATCCGAGGCCTGCGGATCGACACCAACCGCGACGGGCTGGACATCGATTGCTGCCGCGACGTGACCATCGCCGACTGCCGGGTCAACACGCCCAATGACGACGCCATCGTGCTGAAGAGCTCGCTGGCCCTGGGCGAAGTCCGGTCCACCGAGCGGGTCGAGATCACCCGCTGCCATGTCAGCGGCTTCGACCTGGGGACGATGCTGGACGGGACCGAGGGCCGGACCCAACAGCTGGCCCCCGACCAGGACCGCGTCACCGGCCGGATCAAGCTGGGCACCGAGTCCAACGGCGACTTCCGCCACATCACCATCCGCGACTGCGTGTTCACCCGCTCCCGCGGCCTGGCGTTGGAGACCGTCGACGGCGGGACCATCGAGGACGTGACCATCCGCGACGTCGTGATGGACGAGGTGACCACCGCGCCGCTGTTCCTGCGCCTGGGCGACCGGGCGCGAGGGCCGGCAGGTACGCGGCGCGGGGCGATGCGGCGGATCGGCGTGCGCAACCTGACCGCTCACAACATCCTGCCCGACTACGCCGCCACGATCGCCGGCCTGGCGGGCGATCCGATCGAGGATGTCGCGCTGACCGACATCCGCCTGGTCTATGCCGGCGGCGGCGAGGCGGACTGGGCGCAGCGGCGTCCCGACGACATGGCGCAGGCCTATCCCGAACCCAGCATGTTCGGCCCGACCCCCGCCCACGGCCTCTGGGCCCGGCACGTGGACGGGCTGGTCCTCGACAATGTCCGCATCGAAACCCTCAGGCCCGATCCCCGCCCGCCGATCCTGTTGCAGTCGGCGCGGCGCGTGACGCTGGACGGGCTGGACGCGGTGGAGGAAGCCTGATGACCCGTCGCGCCGTCCTCGCCGGCTTGGCCGCCCTGGCCGCCGGCCCCGCCCTCGCTCGCTCTCCTTCTCCGCCCCGGCCCGGTCGTCGCCTGCACGCCGACGACTTCCGCCACGGCCTGGGCCAATGGGCGCTCGAGACTGAGAAGCCCGCCAGGGTCGAGGTGCGCGACGGCGTTCTGGACATCGACACCCCCGCCGGCTTGACCCTGTGGTTCCGGCCCGAACTGGTCGGTTCGGTGATGATCCGGTACGAGGCCCAGGCGGTCTCGGCCGGCGGCCCCAACGACCAGGTCAGCGACCTGAACGCCTTCTGGATGGCCCGCGACACCGACGGTGGCAGCCCCCTGGCTCAGCCCCGCACCGGGGCCTTCGCCGACTACGACACGCTGATGACCTATTATGTGGGCCAGGGCGGCAACCGGAACACCTCCACGCGCTTTCGCCGCTATGTCGGTCGCGCCGGCGAGCGGCCGCTGCTGCCCGAGCACGACCATGCGGCCGTCGACGAGATGCTGGTCCCCAACCGCTGGCAAGCCGTGCGGCTGGTCGCCGACGGCGGGCGGATCCAGTACTGGAACGACGACCGCAAGCTGTTCGAGCTGGACGACGCCGAACCCTACACGCGCGGCTGGTTCGGCCTACGCACCACGTTCAGCCACCTGCGGGTGCGGCGATTCCGGGTGTTCGCCCTGCCGCGGTAGGGGTCAGGAAAAAAGGCCGCGCCATGCCGGCGCGGCCTCGAAGTCATCCTAGATCGCGGTCTTGAAGCGACGGCCAACGCCCCGGGCTCGACACCGGGACGCTCGCCGCAGCCTTCAAGGTTAGAACTTCGCCGTCATGCCGACGAAGAAGCGGCGGCCGAAATAGGCCAGTTCGGTCAGGCGGATGTCGCCCGCGGTCGAACGCTCGTCTTCCTTGGTCAGGTTTTTGCCTTCGACGAAGAACGATAGGTTGGGCGCCCAGCTGAAGCCGGGCTTCACGGTGACCTTGCCGTCGAGATAGCCGGTCGAGTCGCGATAGACCGGCTGGAGCGAGTTGTCGGCGGCCGACACCAGGTACCGGGAGCGGTAGTTGTAGGCCAGGCGGGCGTTGAACGGGCCCTTGTCGTACCACAGGGTCAGGTTGGCGCTGTCCGAGGACAGGCCCGGGAACGGCAGCGGCGAGCCGTCCAGCTGCGAGAACAGCCGGACGTTCTTGGCCTTCTGGTAGGTGTAGTTGACGTCGACGCCGAAGCCCGAGAGGAAGCCCGGCAGGAAGGTGAAGGCGGTCTTGGCGGTGATTTCGACCCCCGAAATCTTCGCGCCCTGGCCGTTGATATAGGTGTTGTAGTTGTACAGCTGGCCGTCGCCATAGACGTCGCGCTTGCCGATCAGGGTGCGCGACGAGACGTAGAACGACTCGATGTCCTTCTTGAACAGGCCGACCGACACCTGGGTGTCCTGGTTGGGATAGTATTCGAAGCTGAGGTCGTACTGGTTGGCGCGGTAGGGCTTCAGCTCCGGATTGCCGGCGTTGCAGCTCGGCTCGTCGAACTCGCCGTTGGCGTCCGGCGAGATGTCGGTGGTGCAGGTCACCGTCGGCATCAGGAAGTCCATGCGCGGACGGGCCATCAGGTCGGCGAAGCCGGCGCGGGCCGACAGCTTGTTGGGAATGAACCACAGGCCGATGTTGAAACTGGGAAGCCAGACCGTGTAGTCCTTGGTCATGCTGCCCAGCGAGTTGCCGACAACAAAGGTGGTCGATCCGACGCTCACGCTACGGCTCGAAACGCCCTCACCGGTGGTGCGGGTATGGACCCGGCGCCAGCCGAAATTGCCGTCGATTTCATAGCTTCCCAGCGGGAAGTTGTAGTCGAACTTCAGATACAGGGCGTCGGTCTTTTCCGCGATGCGGTACGGAAACTGCTGGTGGGGCTTGCCGTCGCTGCCGACGGTGTTCTCCAGGTTGTTCAGGTTGAAGTGCGAGGTGTCGAGGTTCTGCGCCACCTTTTCGAAGTTCGGATAGTTCCAGTTCGACGGGATCGAGCCGCCGCCCCAGTAGAAGTCGCTGGGCAGCGGGGTCATCGCCGAACCGAACAGGGCGTTGGAGAAGCCGCGCGACCAGGTTTCCGTCGACGTCCAGTAGCCGGTGGTGCTGGGAGGGCCCAGGGCCGGATCGGTCTGGTCCGCCACCTGGGTCGCGGAGATCACCGCCGTCGAGTTGACGGCGTTGGAGTAGGTCACGGTGTCGTCGAGGAGCGACGAGGGATTGGCGCCGCCGTCGAGGATGAAGCCGCCGTAGCCGTAGCCCTTCGTCGAAAAGTCGGTGGCGCGGCCGCCGAACTCGATCTTCTTGATGAACGGCAGGTTGGTCTCGTAGTCGAAGTCGAGCTTGTATTGCTCTTCCTTCGATCCGTTGTTCGACGGGCGATACTGGATCTGCCACTGGCGGATCGCCGAGGCGTCGCTGGGGCTGTAGCCGCTGGCGAAGGCGAACGACGGGTTGCCGGTGGCCGGATCGAGGGTCACGGTCATGCCGGGCGTGTCGAAGCTGACGCTGACATTGTTGGTCTGCGACACGGTGCTGGTGTCGGCCTTGGAGCCCTGGAACTCGATCTGCAAGCGGTCGCCGCGGTAGTTGGCGCCGAAGTTGTAGTAGTTGCTGGTGGTGTCGTACTTGAAGTCGCGGGCGCTGATGCCGAAGCCGTTGTTGCCGCCGGCCCCGGTGGTGTTCACGCAGTTGCCCAGCGTGTAGGCGAGGACGTTGTGGCCGGCGTCGACCTTGACCGCGCTGGCGGTGGTGTTCGTCGACGAGCAGCTGGTGGCGTTGGCGGTGTTGCGCAGGCGGTTGGCCGTGGTGAAGTCGGTGCCGTAGTTGATGTCGTTGAGGGTCTGGGTGCGGTCGTTGCGGTTGTAGCTGACCCAGGCGTCGATCTTGTCGGTGAAGCGGTACTGGGCCGTGAACTCGGCCGAGATGCGCTCGTCGCCGCGGGTCCAGACGCCGTAGCGGGCCGTGCGCGGCGCGTAGTCATACCATTGCGACAGGCAGGCGTTGCGCAGGTTGGTGGTCGAGATCTGGGTCGCGTCGGGCGTGGTCAGGCCCGAGCAGCCGGCGGCGGTGGTGACGTTGCGCGCCAGGTCGTTGATCTGGGAATTGTAGGCGCTGCTGTAGTACGGCACCGTCTTGTCGGCCGACGCGTCGAAGTCGGCGAACCGGCCCCACGACGAGTTGCGGACATAGTCGCCGCGGGTGTCGACGTCGTCATAGGTGACGTTGGCCATCAGGCCCAGGCGGCCGTCGAACAGGGTGGTGGCGGCGAAGATGTTGCCGCGCGGCTTCCAGGTGTCGGCCGTGTCGAGGTTCTGGGCGGACGCGGTCAGCGACAGGACCGGCTTCTTGAAGTCCAGCGGCTTGCGGGTCTTGACCGAGACCGTGCCGCCGACGCCGCCTTCGGTCATGTCGGCGGTGAAGCCCTTGAACACGTCGATCGACTGGACCAGTTCCGAGGCCAGTTCGCGGAAGTCGTTGGACCGGCCGCCGCCGCCGTAGACCTGCAGGTTGCCGGCCGTCGACAGCGTGCTCATGCCGTTGATCTCGACGCGGTTCAGGTCGGGCTCGACGCCGCGGATCGAGACCGCGTTGCCTTCGCCGAAGTCGCGGGCCAGTTGCACGCCGGTGATGCGGCCCAGGGCCTCGCCGACGTTCTTGTCGGGGAACTGGCTGATGTCCTCGGCGACGATCGAGTCGGAGATCGTGCCGTTGCGCTTCTTGCGGTTCATGGCCGATTGCAGGCTGGCCCGGGTGCCGACCACGACCACTTCGTCGACGGTGCTGACCTTGTCCTCGGCCTTGGCGCCCGCGGTCTGGGCGTGCGCGCCGGTCGTGAAGGCCAGGCTGGCCGCCAGGGCCAGCAAGGACGTGGTGGCGACGGCGGCGCGACGGCCGCGAGTGGATGCAAGCATTGAGTTCCCTCCCTCTAAACCAGGCTTTCGGGCCTTCGGACGAAGGTCCCCGGACGCCTTACCGACCTCCTGCGGCTCCCTTGGACGGGCGGCTCGCGGCGCTCGGCGGCGCATTTCTCGTACAAAAGGAATAATTCCATATATTGAGATGTCAACGCAATTTGTGGGAAGACAGAACCCGAGATCCGTGATGTAAGCTCTTTGCAACGCTCGCGAGGCGGCCCAGAAGCCGATCCGAAGGCCGCGAAGACGGCCGTCACGAGCCGGGGAAACGGGGAAACCAAAGGGATTTCGACGCATGAGCCAGCGTGGTGGGAACCGAGGCGCACGGGTCGCGGCGGCGGGCCTTCTATGCGCGACGACCCTGGCTTCGATGGGCGGATCAGCCCTGGCGGCGTCTCGCCGAATGGAAGCCTTGGATCGTGGCCTGGTCGCCGTGCCGGCCGTCGGCGGCGGGGTGCTGGTCAGTTGGCGGCTGCTGGGCGACGAGTCGGCCAAAACCGCCTTCAACCTCTATCGCGACGGCGCAAAGCTGAACGCCGCGCCCCTGACCGGTCCCACCGACTTCGTCGACAAGGCCGGCGGTTCGACCGGGACCTACACTGTGCGCGCCGTGGTCGGCGGCAAGGAAGCTGCGGCCGGCAAGCCCGCCAAGGTCTGGGTCGACGGCTATCTGAGCATCCCGATCCAGCCGCCCGCCGACGGCGTCACGCCCGTGGGCGAGGCCTATTCCTACACCGCCAACGACGCCAGCGTCGGCGACCTGGACGGCGACGGCCGCTACGAGATCGTCCTCAAGTGGGATCCGACCAATTCCAAGGACAACGCCTTCGGCGGCTATACCGGCGATGTCTTCCTGGACGCCTACACGCTGGAGGGCCGGCGCCTGTGGCGGATCGACCTGGGCCGCAACATCCGGGCCGGGGCCCACTACACCCAGTTCCAGGTCTATGACTACGACGGCGACGGCAAGGCCGAGGTCGCCATGCGGACCAGCGACGGCACGGTGGACGGAACCGGCCGGGTGCTGGGCGACCCGAACGCCGACTGGCGCGAGACCGGCGGCGAGCGGCCCCAGGCCGACAAGACCGGCGCCACGATCCTGCCCGACGGCACGAAGGTGGCCAGGGTGCAGGGCCGCATCCTCAAGGGTCCCGAATACCTGACCGTCTTCGACGGCCCGACGGGCAAGGCCCTGGCCAGCGCCCCCTACTCGCCCCCCCGCGATCCGCGCGCGGACGCGCCGACGATCGAGCAGATGACGGAGGTCTGGGGCGACGGCTACGGCAACCGCTCCGACCGCTTCCTGGCCGGTACGGCTTATCTGGACGGCCAGCATCCCAGCCTGGTCTTCGCGCGGGGCTATTACGGCCGCACCACCCTGGCGGCCTGGGACTTCCGGAACGGCAAGCTGACCCGGCGCTGGCTGTTCGACAGCGCCGCGCCCGGCAACGAGAAGTTCGGCGGCCAGGGCAACCACCAGCTCAGCGTCGCCGACGTCGACGGCGACGGGCGCGACGAGATCGTCTACGGCGCGATGGCGGTGGACGACGACGGCAAGGGCCTGTGGAGCGCCCAGCTGTTCCACGGCGACGCCATGCACGTGTCGGACCTGGATCCCACCCGTCCCGGACTTGAGAAGTTCGGCGTGCACGAGAGCCCCGGCAAGAATGGCGGGATCGGCGCGGCCATGCTCGACGCCCGCACCGGCAAGGTGCTGTGGACCACGCCCACCGACCGCGACACCGGCCGGGGCCTGGCCGCCGACATCGATCCGCGCTTCCCCGGCGCCGAGGCGTGGGCCAGCAACGGCGACGCGCTCTACACCGCCCAGGGCAAGCCGATCGAGGGCGTGAAGCATCCGCGCCAGACCAACTTCGCGATCTGGTGGGACGGCGACGACCTGCGCGAACTGCTCGACAAGAACCAGATCAGCAAGTGGGACTGGAAGACCGGCCAGGCGGTTCCCCTGCTCACGGCCGAGGGCGTGACCTCCAACAACGGCACCAAGGCGACCCCGGCCCTGGCGGCCGACATCCTGGGCGACTGGCGCGAGGAAACGGTCTGGCGGGCGGAAGACAATCGAAGCCTGCGGATCTACGCCACGCCCTACCTCACCCAGCGCCGCCTGGTCACCCTCATGCACGACCCGCAGTATCGCGTGTCGGTCGCCTGGCAGAACACCGCCTACAACCAGCCGCCGCACACCAGCTTCTATCTCGGCGAGGGCATGAAGACGCCGCCTCGCGCCGACATCCGCACCCAGTGAGACCGCCGATGAAAGCTCCCCTCCTCTCCGCCCTGGCGTTGGCCTTGATGGTGCTGGCCCCGTCGGCCCACGCCCAGGACGTCGTCACCCAGCCCAAGCCGGGCGCGCCCGAGCCGCCGCGCGAGTGGATCGATAAAGACACCGGCCACCGGGTGATCCGCCTCTCGGACAAGCCCGGCAGCGGCAGCCTCTATTTCAACTTCAACGGCTACACGCCCGACGGGGCGACCCTGGCCATCAGCACGCCCGACGGGATCTCGGGCGTCGACCTGAAGACCCACGCCCTGCGCCCACTGGTCGAGGGCAAGGTCCGGCTGCTGTTCGTCGGCCGCAAGACCGGTCAGGTCTACTACCAGCGCCCGGCCGAGGACGGCTCGGGCGTGGTCGAGGCGGTCGATCCGAAGACGCGGAAGGTCCGCCAGGTCGTCAAGCTGGCCAAGGGCGTGGGCATCCAGACGATCAACGCCGACGAGACCCTGCTGGCCGGGGTGGCCAACCGCACCGACGTGCCGATCCCGCCGAACCTGATGGACGCCCTGCCCCGCAATCCCGACGACGTGAAGGGGCCCGACGGTCGCGAGCTGTCCTACGCCGAGGGCCGCGAGGTCCAGTTGAACGCTCGCCTGGACAGCCGCATCCCGATGGAGATCTTCACGATCAACACGGCCACCGGCGAGCGCAAAGTCGTGCACCAGGCCACCGACTGGCTGAACCACCTGCAGTTCTCGCCCACCGACCCGCACCTGCTGATGTTCTGCCACGAGGGCCCCTGGCACAAGGTCGACCGCCTGTGGCTGACGCGGACGGACAAGCCGGGCGCCGCGCCGGTCAAGATCCACACCCGGAGCATGAATATGGAGATCGCCGGCCACGAGTGGTTCAGCGCCGACGGCAAGACCGTCTGGTACGACCTGCAGACCCCGCGCGGCGAGGACTTCTGGGTGGCCGGCTACGAGATCGCCACCGGCAAGCGCACCTGGCTGCACCTGGACCGCAACGCCTGGTCGGTGCACTTCAACACCTCGCCGGACGGCAAGCTGTTCGCCGGCGACGGCGGCGACAGCGAGATGGTCGCCCATGCGCCGGACGGCAAGTGGCTGTACCTGATGCGCCCCCGCGCCATCCCCGACGTCGCCGGCATCCACGCCCCCGGCTCCGAGGCGCTGGTCCAGCCCGGCGTGCTGGACACCGAGCGGCTGGTGAACATGAAGGACCACGACTACCGGCTGGAGCCGAACGTCAACTTCACCCCCGACGCCAAGTGGATCGTGTTCCGCTCCAACATGCACGGAGCCAACCACGTGTATGCGGTGGAGGTGGCGAAGGCGGCGCCGTAAATCCTCCCCCTGTGGGGGAGGTGTCGGCGCAGCCGACGGAGGGGGGAGTGATCGGCAGACGACCACAACCTGGATCGGCGATCCTAATACTCCCCCCACGATCGCTACGCGATCGCCTCCCCCATAGGGAGAGGATCTTGGGGCCAGCGCCAATCAAGGCCGCCGATAAAGCTCAGCCTCGATGATCCCCAGACCGCCGCCGGCCGCCACCTTCTCGGCGCCGGTGTCGAGGCCGGCCTTGGCGCCGGTGATTTCGACGATCTTGCCGAACGCGTCGCGGTCGACGGTCGGGCCGGTCAGGGCGATGCGCAGCCTGCGGCCCTTCACCGGCTTCAGCGGCAGGGTGACATAGCCCAGGCTCTTGGCCGGCGCGCCCTCATAGACGGCGACGCCATCGACGGTGATGCGCAGCGGATACGAGCGCAGGCGCCAGCCGATCAGCTTCAGCACCACCTCGTCGACCACCTGGGGCTTGTCCAGCTGGTACTCGATCCAGGCGTTGGCCAGCTGGCCGTCGCTAGCCCAGTGGGTCGTCTCGTCGTCGTCGTCGGCCAGGCCGACCGCTTCCTGGTTGGAGCCAGCCACCGTGGCGACCGGCCTGATGGCCACGCGGCGGACCTTGAACGAAGGCGTCGTCGGCGTCGGGCCCCGCGCCAGGCTGACCGGCAGGAGCGGCTCGACCGCCGGCGGCGGCGCGACGTCCAGCGTCACGGTCGCCGGCTTCAACCCTTCGGCCCGCGCCGTCACCGTGACCTTGCCGGGCTCCAGGGTGGATCGCAGGGCCACGCGATTGATCCCCGCCTCGACCGGCAGGGTCCGGGAGAGGATGTAGTTGTCGTCGCGGCGCGAAGCGCCGGCGTAGGAGGTCACGCCGTCGACCGTGTGCGCGCCGGTGACGACGTCGCCCGTGGGCGAGGCCGGGGCCTGCGTCGGCTTGACCCCGCCCTTGGAGTCGCCCTGGGCGATGCCGCCGCGCCATTCGGCCGGGCCGACGACGTCGAAACTCACCAGGTCCAGGGCGGTCGGCACGCGCCGGCCTTCCACGTCCACCGCCTCGACATCGACCAGAGCCAGGTCGGCGGCGTCGGCCCGCCAGCCGGTCGGACCCACGTGCGGCGTCAGGCGCAGGGCCACGGCCGGGCCGGTGGTGACGCGCTCGTCCGACGACACGACCTTGCCGGCGGCGTCGCGGCCGACCGCCCGCAGCGTCCCTGGCGCCCAGGCCACGGTCTTGAAGGTGAAACGGAAGCCGTCCGACTTCACGCCCTGGCCTAGAGACTTGCCGTTCAGCAGCAGTTCGACCCTGTCGGCGCTGGAGACCACCAGCACGTCCTTGGTCGCGCCCGGCGCGTAGTTCCAGTGGCCGATGATGTGGCTGCGCGGACGCCCGACGTCGACCCAGCCGTCCCACATCACCTGGTGAGCATAGAAGCCTTCCTTGGGCAGGCGCATGGCGTCGACCTCGCCGCTGCGGCGGTAGTTGTTGTCGCCGCGGAAGTGGGTGTTGCTGTCGGAGAAGATGATGTTGACCCCGCCCGAGCTGACGCGGTCGCCGCCGCCGGGCCGTTCGCGCCAGTAGTCGAACCAGCGGCGCACGTCCTCGGCGGCGTGGCTGTCCTGGTTGCGGTTGTAGTCGGGACTGTCCTTGTGGAAGGGCGGGGTGAAGTCGTCCTGGAATTTCCGCGCCGCCTCGTCGCGGGAATATTCCATGGCCCAGACCGGCTTGGTCCCGCTCTTGTTGATGTACAGCATCTCGCCGCCGTACTCGGCCACCTTGCTGGCCAGCATCTCGCGCGAGCCGATGGCGCGGCCGCCGTGCGGGTCGAACTGGTCGCGGACCGCCTTCAGCTCGGCCATGTGCGCGTCGCTGATGTTCTCGTTGCCGCCCTCGTAGAACAGGATCGAGGGGTTGTTGCGGAAGCGGACGATGGCGTCGCGCATCACCTCGACCCGCTGCTCCCAGCGACGGCCGGTGACGTCGCTCTCGGCGTCGCCGGCCGGCATGGCCTGGAGCAGGCCCACGCGATCGGCCGACTCGACGTCCTGGGCGGCCGGGGCGATGTGCATCCAGCGCACCAGGTTGCCGCCGCTCTCGACCATCAGGGCGTTGGAGAAGTCGCTGATCCACGGCGGGATGTCGGTCCCCAGCGCCGGCCATTCATTGCTGGTGCGCTGGGCGTAGCCGTGCACCTGCATGACCCGGCCGTTGAGGAAGATCATCCCGTTCCTGAACTGCGTCTTGCGAAAGCCCGTGCGGGTGACGACCGCGTCGACGCTGGCGCCGTTCTCCACCAGTTCGGTTGTCACCGCGTAGAGATAGCCGTAGCCCCAGCTCCAGAACTTCAGGCCCTTCAACGGCGCCTGGGCCGAGACGCTCCGGGTCTCGCCAGCGGCCAGGGTGACGGTAGGTCCATCGAACGCGCCGGCCGGCTTGCCGTCGACGTCCTTGAGGGTCACGCGATAGCGGAACGTACGCGGCCGGTCGGAGGCGTTGCGCACCTGCGACTCGGCGTGGATCGTCGCCCCCCCGCCCTTGATGTCGAACGCGTCGGCCCAGACATAGACGCCGGTCGTGCCCAGGCTGGAATACAGCGGCAGGGTCTGGTGCAGGCCATCCGTCAGGACCAGCCGCACCGCCCGGTGGATCCCGCCGTAATTGACGTTGAAATTGTCGTTGTTCCACTGGAAGCCGCTGCCCGTGGCGCGCTCCTTGTACTTCCAGTCGCTGTCGACCCGCACGGCCACCACGTTGACGTACGGAGTCGGCTTGAGCGCCTTCGTCGCGTCGACGCCGAAGGCCGTGACGCCGTTCTCATGGCCGCCGACCAGGACGCCGTTGACATAGACGTCGCCAGCCTGGCGCACGCCCTCGAAAGTAAGGAAGGCCTTGCCGCCGACCGCCGGTCCGACGCCTGACGGCAGGACGAAGCGCTTGCGATACCAGGTGATCCCGCCTTTCAGGTCGTGGATGTCGACCTTGAAGGCCTCGTCCTCGTTCCAGGCGCGCGGCAGGGTGACGGGCTTCCAGGCCGCGTCGTCGAAGTCGGGCCGCTCAGCCCCGGCGATCTCGCCGGTGGCCAGGCGCCAGCCATCGTTGAACGGCCTGTCGATCCGGGAAGCGGCGGCGGCCGGGCTCGCCCGCAGCACCGAAAGGCACAGGGCGGCGCACAGCCCGCGCATGATCAACCCCGAAAGGATGCGCCGCATCGATCTGCCTCCGATTGGCCAGGCCACTTCAGGCCTTTCGCCACCTGTGGCTTGACACCCGGTCGACTGTCAAGATATTCTCATTATATCGAATGATATTCCACATTGTGGAATGTCAGGCGTAGGTCTTGGACTTCTGTCCATTCCTCCTCACACACGACTCGCCCGTTCTTCCCCCCATCCGGGCCAGCGGGGCGCCGCAAGGCGCTCCGCTTTTCTTTTGCCGTTCGCCGGGATGAGCGGGTCGAACGGAGGGGCCCTACCGCCCCGGGCAGCGCGGACCGCCGAGGATCGGCTGGTCGCCGGTCGAGGCCGGATGGACATAGGTGGAGACGGGCAGCTTCAAGAACGCCAGGCGGCCAGCCACCAGCGAGGCGGCCAAGCGCGCCCCGCCCTCGTTGATGTGGGTGGTGTCGGTGTTGCCGTTCGGATAGCGGGCGACGCCGTCCTGCGGCGTGTAGATCAGATAGAAGCCGCGCGACCCGGCCTCGCCCCGCGCCTGCTGGGCGCCCATCATGTCAACGTCCAGGTCGATCAGCGGCGCGCCCGTGGCCCTGGCCACGTCACGGACCGCCTGGGCGTAGGCGCCGTGGGTCTCCTGAACCCGGTCGCCGAGGAAGACGTGCTTGGCGATCGGCGTCATCAGCACCGGCTGGCCGCCCTTGGCCCGCACGTCGGCGACGAAGCGGGTCAGGTTGTCGGTATAGGCGCCCTTGGGGTCGGTGAAGCGGACGATCTTCACCCGATCGGCGTCGTTGTGGCCGAACTGGATCAGCACGGTGTCGCCCGGCTTCAGCTTGTCGAGCAGGCCCGTCCACAGCCCCTCTTCGATAAAGGTCTTGGTCGAGCGACCGCCGCGCGCCAGGTTCACCACCTCGACGCGGGGATCCAGCGAGCACTTCAGCACCATGCCCCAGCCCATCTGCGGATAGGCGGAAGGCCCGTAGTTGGCGGCGGTGGAGTCGCTGGCGATCAGGATGCGGGCGAGCGGCGCGGCCATCGGCGCGGGCGGCGGCACGTCGGTCAGATCGGGCCTGGGCGCGCCTGGCGCCGAGGGCGCGGCCTGGGCCAGCGCCAGGGCGGCGGCCAGGACCAACGCGGCGACGCTCACCGGTCGACCTTGGCCAGGATGGAGCGGTCGATCTCGCCCAGGCTGTTGACACCGGTCAGGGCCATGGCCACCCGCATCTCCTTCTCGATCAGGTCCAGCAGCTGGCTGACCCCCGGCCCGCCCCGCGCGGCCAGGGCGTAGATGAAGGCCCGGCCCAGCAGCACGCCCTTGGCGCCCAGGGCCAGCATCCGCACAACGTCCAGACCCGAGCGCACGCCGCTGTCGGCCAGCACGGTCAGGCGATCACCCACCGCCTCGGCGATGTCGGGCAGGGCGCGGGCCGAGGACAGGACCCCGTCCAGTTGCCGGCCGCCGTGGTTGGAGACCACGATGCCGTCGGCGCCGATGTCGGCGGCGGCCTTGGCGTCCTCGGGATCCAGCACGCCCTTGATGATCAGCGGGCCCTTCCATTGGTCACGGATCCAGTCCAGATCCTTCCACTGGATCGAGGGATCGAAATTGGCCCCCAGCCAGCCCATGAAGTCCTCGAGGCCGGAATTGGCGCCCAGCACCGGGGCGACATTGCCCAGGGTGTGGGGTCGGCCCATGACGCCGACGTCCCAGGCCCACGACGGCTTGAACACCGCCTGCACCAGGCGCCGCGCCGCGGCGTTGGGACCGCTCATGCCCGAATGGGCGTCGCGGTAGCGGGCGCCGGGCACCGGCATGTCGACGGTGAACACCAGGGCCGTGGCCCCGGCGTCGGCGGCCTTAGCCAGCAGGTCGCGCATGAAGGCCCGGTCGCGCAGCACGTAGAGCTGGAACCAGATCGGCGCGGGGCTGGCCTTGGACACCTCGGCCAAGTCGCAGACCGAGACGGTCGACAGGCAGAACGGCACGCCCTTGGCGGCCGCGGCCTTGGCCGCCTGGCACTCGCCGCGGCGGGCGTACATGCCCGTCAGCCCTACCGGCGCCAGGGCGACCGGCAGGGCCTGGTAATGGCCGAACAGGGTGGTCGACAGATCGACCTGCGAGACGTCCTTCAGCACCCGCTGGCGCAGGGACAGGTCGGCTAGGTCCGAGACGTTGCGAGCCAGGGTCCGCTCGGCATAGGCGCCGCCGTCGATATAGTCGAACAGGAAGCGCGGCAGCTTGCGCCGCGCCGCCTCGCGGAAGTCGGTGGTGGAGGAGACGATCACGGCGCTACTGCAGGTTCACGAAGGCGCCGCCGTCGACCAGCAGGGCCGCCCCGGTCACGTACTTGGCCAGGTCCGAGGCCAGGAAGACGATCGGTCCGGCCAGGTCGTCGGGCTCGCCCAGGCGACCCAGCGGAATGCGGCCGGCCATGTATTCGCGCTTGGCCACGTCGGCCAGGTCTTCCTTGTTGATCGCCGTCTCGATGGTGCCCGGCAGCACCGAGTTGCAGCGGATGCCGTACTTGCCGAGCGCAATGGCCGTCGACTGCATCAGGCTGTGCACGCCGGCCTTGGTCGGGGTGTAGTGGGTCTGCATGCCGCCGCCGACCAGGGCGCTGATCGAGCTGACGGCGATGATCGCCCCGCCCTGGCCCTGCTTGACCATCTGGTTGGCCGCGGCCTGCACCATGTAATAGGCGCCGAACAGGTTGACCTTCATGGTCCGCTCCATGACCTCGGGCGGCATGTCGAGGAAGGCGTGGAACGGGCAGATGCCGGCGTTGTTGACGAAGACGTCCACCTTGCCGAACGCCTCGACGGCGGCCTGTACGAAGGACGTCGCCGTCTCGACCTGGGCCACGTCGCCCTTGACGGCGATGGCGCGGCGGCCCAGGGCCTCGATCTGGGCGACGGCGTCGGCCGCACCGGCCTCGTCGGAGTGGTAGTTGATCGCCACGTCGGCGCCGTGCCGGGCGCAGCCGATGGCGGCGGCCTTGCCGATCCCCTGCGAGGCGCCGGTCACCAGCACCACCTTGTCCTTCAGAAGCATCGTTCCTCCACTCTCACGCTTGGACAGACCGCCTATCGCTTGGCGGACGTCCGCTTCTCGTTCCATCCCAGCTCGACGCTGATGGCGTTGGCGCAGTTGCGCACGTCGTCGGTCAGCGTCGACATGCGGTCGTCGTCCATGTATTGCGCCGCGCCCGAGACGCTGATCGCCGCGACGATCTGGCCGCTGGGCCCGCGGATCGGGGCGGCCACGCAGCGGATGCGGTCCTCGTTCTCCTCAAGGTCGAAGGCCACGCCGCGCTTGGCGTAGTCCTTCATCCAGGCGATCCACTGCTCTTCGTCGGGGCCGTGCTCCGAGCGCGGGCCTTCCTTGCGATAGAGTTCGCGCCAGCGTTCCTCGGTGTCGTCCAGCACCAGGGCCTTGCCCAGGCCGGTCGAGCGGATCGGCTGACGGTCGCCGACGCGCGAGCTGATGTTGATCCGGCGGCGGCCAGTCAGCTTGTCCAGATAGTGGGCGCGGTCGTCTTCCAGCACCCCCAGGTGGACGGTGTCCTCCAGCTCTTCCCACAGCTTCTCCAGGTGCGGGCGGGCCAGGCGCGGCAGGTCCATCTGCTGGCCGGCCAGGTAGCCCAGCTCCAGCAACTTGGAGCCCAGGCTGTAGCCTTCGCGCGGGGTCTGGGCCAGCAGCCGGCGCTCGACCAGGGCCGTGGCCAGGCGGTGAGTCGTGCTGCGGGTCAGGCCCAGGCGCTGGGCCAGGGCGGGCAGGCCGATGGTGCCCGAGTCCGCGACCACGTCGAGCAGGTCCAGGCCCCGAAACAGCGTCTGGCTGCCGCTGGGCGCCTTGGCTCCGGAACTGTCTTCCTTGGCTGCCACTGAGGCTCCCCTTGACGCGTCACGTTTCATTTTGTAGCACTCTCTCTCATAATATGGTACCTAGCGCAAGCGGCGAAGGCGACGATCCGGTCTCCGAAAGTCAGGGCGCGCCACCGTGTCATACGACGTCCCGGGGAGGTAGGCGCGACCTTTGAAGGTCTCGCCAAGCATGTCGAAGGCCTTTGCCTCACGATACGCCCTCCTCTTCCTTTAAGTTGATCGCTTCCTTTCAGGAAGTGCTTGGGCTGGAGCTGGTTTTTCCCATGCCGTTTCCCCTTATCCGGCAAGTTCGAGCCTATGTCGTGCGCGGCGGCGGAGCCGACTATCACGACCAGGGTGAAGGTCACTGGATCGACGACCACATCGCCACGCCGATGTCGCGCTATCCGGAATACCGCCAGAGCCGCCAGAGCTTCGGCATCAACGTGCTGGGCACCCTGGTCGTCGAGATCGAGGCCGCCGACGGCACGGTCGGCTTCGCGGTGACCACCGGCGGCGAGCCCGCCGCCTACATCGTCGAAAAGCACCTGGCCCGCTTCCTCGAAGGCCGCGATCCCACCGAGATCGAGAAGATCTGGGATCAGATGTACTTCTCCACCCAGTATTACGGCCGCAAGGGCCTGGTGGTGAACGCCCTGTCCGGCGTCGACCTGGCGCTGTGGGACCTGCTGGGCAAGCTGCGCGGCGAGCCGGTCTATCACCTGCTGGGCGGCAAGGTCCGCGACGAGCTGACCTTCTACGCCACCGGCGCGCGGCCCGACCTGGCCCAGAAGATGGGCTTCATCGGCGGCAAGATGCCCCTGCACCACGGCCCGGCCGAGGGCGAGGAAGGCCTGCGCAAGAACCTCGAAGAACTGGCCACCATGCGCGAGCGCACGGGCGAGGACTTCTGGCTGATGTTCGACTGCTGGATGGCGCTGGACCTGAACTACGCCACCAAGCTGGCCCACAAGGCCCATGAGTATGGCCTGAAATGGATCGAGGAAGCCCTGAGCCCCGACGACTACTGGGGCTATCGCGACCTGAAGAAGAACGCCCCCAAGGGCATGCTGGTCACCACCGGCGAGCACGAGGCCACCCGCTGGGGCTTCCGCATGCTGCTGGAGATGGAGTGCTGCGACATCATCCAGCCCGACGTCGGCTGGTGCGGCGGCATGACCGAACTGGTCAAGATCTCCAACCTCGCCGACAGCCGCGGCGTGCTGTGCATCCCGCACGGGTCGAGCGTCTACAGCTACCACTTCGTGGTCACCCGCCATAACAGCCCGTTCGCCGAGTTCCTGATGATGGCCCCCAAGGCCGACGAGGTGGTGCCGATGTTCCACCCGCAGCTGATCGGCGAGCCCGTGCCGGTGAACGGCAAGCTGAAACTCTCCGACGCCCCCGGCTTCGGCGTCGAACTCAATCGCGAGGTCGGTCTGCACCGGCCTTACGCCCGCTGATCCTCCCGAAAGACTAGAGCCATGAAACTCCTGCGTTACGGCCCGCGCGGCGCCGAAAAGCCCGGTCTCCTCGACGCCGAGGGCCAGATCCGCGACCTGTCGGGCCACGTGGCCGACATCACCGGCGCGGCGCTGTCGCCCGAGGGCCTGGCCAAGCTGGCCGCTATCGACCCGGCCACCCTGCCGGTGGTCGAGGGCTCGCCCCGCTACGGCGTGCCGGTGGGCAGCGTCGGCAAGTTCCTGGCCATCGGCCTGAACTTCGCCGACCACGCCAAGGAGGCCGGCCTGGAGCCGCCGCCCGAGCCGATCTTCTTCACCAAGGCGACCTCGTGCCTGAACGGCCCGAACGACGACGTGATGCTGCCCAAGGACGCCCTGAAGGGTGACTGGGAGGTCGAGCTGGGCGTGGTGATCGGCAAGCGCGCCCGCTATGTCGAGCAGGCGCAGGCCCTGGACTACGTCGCCGGCTACGTGCTGGTGAACGACGTCTCCGAGCGCGCCTTCCAGAAGGAGCTGGGCTCGCAGTGGGACAAGGGCAAGGGCTGCGACACCTTCGGTCCGGTCGGCCCGTGGCTGGTCACCTCGGACGAGGTCGGCGACTGCCAGGACCTGGACATGTGGCTGGACCTGAACGGCAAGCGTATGCAGACCGGCAACACCAAGACCATGATCTTCGGCGTCGCCGAACTGATCGCCTATATGAGCCGCTTCGTCACCCTGGAGCCGGGCGACATTCTCACGACGGGCACGCCGCCCGGCGTCGGCGAGGGCCAGAAGCCCGAGAAGATCTTCCTAAAGGCCGGTGACGTGATGGAGCTGGGCATCGAGAAGCTCGGCGCCCAGCGCCAGACGGTGATTGCCTGGACCAAGGAAGGCGTCGCGTGAGCGCCTACGCCAATTCCTATCTTGGCCGCTTCTCCGGCCGCACGGCGGTGGTCACCGGCGGAGCCTCGGGCCTGGGCAAGGCCGTGGCCGCGCGGATCGTCGCCGAGGGCGGCCAGGTCTCGCTCTGGGACCTGGACGCCGAGGGCCTGAAGGCCGCCGCCGCCGAGGTCGGGGCGGCCCACACCGTGGCCCTGGACGTCTCCGATGAGGCCGCGGTCCTGGCCGCCGGCCAGGCCGCCCACCAGGCCCTGGGCCGCATCGACGTGCTGGTCGCCTCGGCCGGCATCACCGGCGCGACGGCTCCGGTCCACGACTATCCCACCGACAGCTGGAAGCGGGTCTTCGACATCAACGTCAACGGCGTCTTCTACTGCTGCAAGGCCGTGGCCCCGTTCATGCTGGCCAACGGCTATGGCCGCATCGTCAACGTCGCCTCGGTGGCCGGCAAGGAAGGCAATCCCAACGCCGGCGCCTATTCGGCCTCGAAAGCCGCGGTGATCGGCCTGACCAAGTCCCTGGCCAAGGAACTGGCCACCCAGGGCGTGATCGCCAACAGCCTGACCCCGGCCACCTTCGAAAGCCCGATCCTGGAGCAGCTGCCCCCCAGCCAGGTCGAGTACATGAAGGGCAAGATCCCCATGGGCCGCCTGGGCGAGGTGCACGAAAGCGCCGCCATGGTCTGCTTCATGGCGTCCGAGGAATGCAGCTTCACCACCGGCGCCACCTTCGACACCTCCGGCGGCCGCACCACGTTCTAGGGCCAAACCTTTGGGAGAAACGGGAGCGATGACCTATCTCGGCCCGATCATCGACCCGCACATGCACCTGTGGGACCTGGACCGGCACTATTACAGCTGGCTCCAGGACAGGCCGCTGCCGAACAACCCGGCCGGCGACATGTCGCCGATCGCCTACAAGTCCTATGGGCTGGACGACTACCTGGCCGACACGGCCGGGTGGAACCTCGTCCAGACCGTCCACGTCGAGTGCGGCCTGCCGCCCAAGGACCAGCTGTCGGAGACGGACTGGCTGCAGGGCCTGGCCGACACCCGCGGGGTGATCGGCGGCATCGTGGCCGGCGCCAACCTGGACGATCCGCGCGTCGAGCCCCTGCTCGAGGCCCAGGCGGCGCGGGCCAATGTTCGCGGGGTGCGCCAGATCGTCAACTGGCACAAGGACCCGGCCAAGACCTACGGCCCGACCGACCTGCTGCTGAGCGACGCCTGGCGGGCCGGCTACGCCCTGCTGGCCAGGTACGGCCTGTCGTTCGACCTGCAGCTCTATCCGTCGCAGATGGCGACCGCCGCCGCCCTGGCCGCCGCCCATCCGGACATCCCGGCGATCGTCAATCACGCCGGCATGCCCACCGACCGCGACGAGGCCGGCCTGGCCGCCTGGCGCGAGGGCCTGGCGCTTTTGGCGCAGCTGCCCAACGTCGCTTGCAAGATCTCCGGCCTGGCGATGATCGACCGCGCCTGGACCGTCGACAGCCTGCGGCCGTTCGTGCTGCAGGTCATCGAGACCTTCGGCCCCGCCCGCTGCATGTTCGCCAGCAACTTCCCGGTCGAGAAGGTGCACGGCTCGTTCGGCGACTTCTACGCCGCCTATGACGCGATCACCGCCGATTTCGGCCAGGCCGAGCGCGACCAGATGTTCGCCGGAACGGCCAGTCGGATCTACCGCCTGCCGCCGACGACCTGACCAACGACAAAAGCAAGAAACGGGAGGACACGATGAGCAACCACCAGGACCGGCCCCTCGCCTTCCGCATGCAGCTCAAGCCCGGCGTCGCCGCTGAATACGAGCGCCGCCACGACGACCTGTGGCCCGACCTCGCCGAGGCGCTGCGCAAGGCCGGGATCCACGACTATTCGATCTTCCTGGACGAGCAGACGATGAGCCTGTTCGCGGTGCTGCGCCTGCGCCCCGACAACACCAAGGACGCCCTGCCGCTGGAGCCGGTGATGAAGCGCTGGTGGGACTACATGGCCGACCTGATGGAGGTCCATCCGGACAACAAGCCCGTCGAATGGCCGCTGAAGCCCGTCTTCTATTTCGAGGGCTGAAGATGATCCGCCCGCCCCTTCACGCCGTCGCGAAAACCTCGTCCTTCGACAAGCTCAGGATGAGGTTTTCGACTGCGAGGCCTGTGAATGGACCTCATCCTGAGCTTGTCGAAGGACGAGGGCCACGCGGGGCGCTCGTCGGTCGATGCGCCTTGGGCCTTTCGCTCGCCCTGCTGGCCACCACCGCCTTTGTAGAACCCGTCCGGGCCGAGCCCGCGCGCTACACGATGACGGCGTTCACCAACGCCAGCCAATCGAACATGAGCGTCTACGACTCGGCCGACGGCACGCGCTTCACCTTGAAGAAGCCACTGGCCTACACCCCGCCCAAGGGCCTGATCCGCGATCCCAGCGTGATGAAGCACACCGACGGCTGGTACTATGTCGCCTACACCACCGGCTGGACCGGGAACACCATCGGCCTGGCCCGCAGCCAGAACCTGACCGACTGGACCTTCTTGCGCGACGTGACGATCGACGTGCCCGGGGCGACCAACAGCTGGGCGCCGGAATGGTTCGTCGAGCAGGATGGCGCGATCAGCCTGATCCTGTCGGTCTCGACCACCAGCATCGCCGGCCAGTTCCAGCCCTACCGGATCACCGCCACCGACGCCTCGCTGGCGACCTGGTCCGCGCCCAAGCCGCTAAGCGGCCTGGGTCCCAACTTCATCGACACCTTCGTGGTGCGCGAGGGCGGGCTCTACAACGCCTTCGCCAAGAACGAGACCAGCAAGTTCATCGAGCTGTGGACCGCCCCTTCGCTGGACGGTCCCTGGCAGGCCAAGGGAACCGGCGACTGGGCCGGCTGGGGCAAGGGCGTCGAAGGCCCCGCCATGGTCCGGACTCCCGACGGCGGCTGGCGGATCTATTTCGACGAATATTCGGCCAAGCGCTACTGGTACAGCGACAGCCACGATGGATTTCGGAGTTGGACGCCCAAGACCGAGCTGCCGGAGCTGTCGGGCACAGTGCGCCACTTCACGGTGCTGAAGGAAGGCGGCGACCAGGCGGTCGCGGCCAAGCCGGCGCCAGCTCACCAGATCACCTGGGACAAGTACTCGCTGAAGGTCGACGGCGAGCGGGTCTTCTCGTGGGGCGGCGAGTTCCACCCGTTCCGCGTGCCCAGCCCGGACCTGTGGCGCGACATCCTCCAGAAGATGAAGGCCAGCGGCTACAACACCGTCGCCATCTATTTCGACTGGGGCTACCACTCGCCCAAACAGGGGGTCTACGACTTCAACGGCGTGCGCGACATGGACCGCGTGCTGACCATGGCCAAGGAGGAAGGCCTCTACGTCATCACCCGCGCTGGGCCCTATGTGAACGCCGAGCTGACCCGGGGCGGCTTCCCCGGCTGGATGGTCAACCAGCAGGCCCGGGCCCGCACCGACGCGCCGGAATACGTCGCCGCCGCCGACGAGTGGCTGACCCGGATCAACGCCGTGATCGCCCGCCACCAGCTGACCACCGGCCAGGGCACGGTGATCGCCCACCAGATCGAGAACGAGCTGGACGTGGTCGGCGCCCCGCAGCAGCGCTACATGCGGTGGCTGGACGACAAGGCCAAGGCCGACGGGATCACCGTCCCGATCTTCCACAACGACAAGGGCCGCAACGGCTACTGGGTCCCCAAGGACTCCAAGGTCCCCGGCACGGTCGAAGGGCCCAACGACCTCTATGCCTTCGACGGCTATCCCGGCGGCAGCTGCAAGGTCGACTCCACCCCGTCCAGCCCCGGCGTCGCGCCGGACTGGGGGCTGTACGGTCCCGGCGGGGCCAAGGGCGGCGCCTCGGCCAGCCCCAACACCCCCGGCTTCGCGGCGGAGTTCGGCGGCGGCTGGTTCGACTACTGGGGCAGCAACGGCGACTACGACTGCACCGCCCAGCATCGCGGCGTCGGCTACCAGCGGGTGTTCTACGGCACGAACATCGCCAACGGCCTGACGATCCAGAGCTTCTACATGACCTATGGCGGGACCAGCTGGGGCTGGCTGCCGGGCCCGGTGGTGTTCACGTCCTACGACTACGGCTCGGCGATCGACGAGGCCCGCGGCCTGCGCGACAAGGCGCGGGTGATGAAGCAGATGGGCGAGTTCATCGCCGCCGTGCCCGACCTGCGCCGCATGGACAAGGGCGAGGCCGTCAAGCCAGCCAATGACAAGGTCCGCGTCTATCACAACGTCAACGCCGAGACGGGCAGCCACCTCTATGTGGTGGTCCACAACCCCAGCAGCGGCGTGAGCGACGAGGCCTTCACCTTCCAGGTCAAGACCCGCGACGGCGAGTACGAGGTGGCCTCGCGGATCAAGGGCCAGGACAGCAAGATGCTGATGGCCAGCTACGACTTGGGCGGCCAGCGGCTGGTCTATTCGACGTCCGAGATCCAGACGCACCTGAAGTGGAACGACGGCGACCTGGCCCTGTTGTACGGCCGGGCCGGCGAGGCGGGCGAGACGGTGCTGCGCTACGCCTCGGCGCCGAAGGTCGAGGTCCTGGAGGGCGAGGTCGCCTCCAGCTTCGACGCCGCCAAGGGCGACCTGAAGCTGACCTACGCCCACGGGGGCGTCCAAGGGGGCCTGGCCCGCGTGCGGATCACCGGCGGCGGGCGTCCGCCGCTGACCCTGCTGCTGGCCGACGCCGAGACCGGCCAGACCTTCTGGCGCCGCGACGCCCTGCTGGTGCGCGGCCCGGGCCTAGTGCGGAGCGACGCCGTCAAGGGCGGCGTGCTCAGCCTGACCGGCGACACCGAGACCGCCAGCCCGCTGGAGGTCTTCGCGCCCAAGGCCGTGACCGCCCTTCGCTGGAACGGCGCCAAGGTCGCGGTCAAGGCCACCGCGTCGGGCAGCCTGCTGGCCGACAAGCCGCTGGCCGGTCCGGCGGCGATCACCGTGCCCGACCTGGCCAGGCTGGACTGGAAGACCGCCCCGGGCTCGCCGGAAGCCGATCCGAAATTCGACGACGCCGCCTGGCTGAAGACCGAGGGCCGCCGTAGCGGCTCGACCGTGCGCGGTCCTACGGGCCAACCGGTCCTGGACATGAGCGCCTACGGCTTCCACCAGGGCGACGTCTGGTATCGCGGCCGCTACCAGGGCAAGCCCGACATCGACACCCTGACCCTGCACTACGGCGGCGGCGGGGCGGGCATGCTGCAGGTCTGGCTGGACGGCCGGTTCCTGGGCCAGCACGAGCTGGACGGCGCCCTGCCCCGCCCGATCACCACCGGGGTTGCCACCTTCAAGCTGCCGGAAGATCTGCGCGGGACCGGCGAGCACGTGATCTCGGTGATGGTCCGCAACAACGGTCACAACTGGGACCTGGACGCCGACGATTTCCACAAGGAGGCCCGGGGCCTGGTCTCGGCCTCGCTGTCGGGTCCGAGCAGCTACAGTTTCGCCGTGCCGATCGCCTGGAAGATCCAGGGCAACCTTGGCGGCGAGGACATCCAGGACCCGGTGCGCGGCAACGCCAACAACGGCGGCCAGTACGGCGAACGGATGGGCTGGCACCTGCCCGGTTTCCCCGACGCGGAATGGGCCAAGGCCGACATGGCCGCGACCAAGTCCACCGCCGGCACGACCTGGTACCGCACCAGCTTCGACCTGGACCTGCCCAAGGACCAGGACACCACCCTGGGCCTGACCATCGGCGATCCGAACACGCCGCGCTCGCCGGGCCGCTACCGGGTGCTGATCTTCGTCAATGGCTGGAACATGGGCCAGTTCATCGCCCATGTCGGCCCGCAGCGGACCTTCGTCCTGCCGACTGGAATCGTCGACCTGCATGGCAAAAACACCCTCGCCCTGGCGGTGACCAGCGACGGCGCGCCCGGCGACGCCCTGGAGACCGTCAAGCTCGTCACCCTGCGCACCGTACGCGGCGGCATTCCCGTCGCCTGCGTTCCCGCGCCCGACTTCAAACCCTGACCGGACGCTCCCCCGTCTGCGCCTGAAAAGACTTCCAAGGAGACTATCGTGCCCAATCTCGCCCACGGCCTCGAGGCCAAGGACATCAAGGCCAAGATCGCCCTGCTGATCAGCAACCTGGTCGACATCCAGGACGAGACCGGCGAGTTCCTGCTGCGCCTCGACGACGGCCGTGTCATCGACACCAAGGGCTGGAACGACTGGGAATGGACCCACGGCGTGGGCCTGTACGGCCTGTGGAAGCAGTACGAGATGACCGCCGATCCGCGGGCCTTCGAGATCATGACGCAGTGGTTCGCCGACCGCTTCGAGGCCGGCACCCCGACCAAGAACATCAACACGGTCTCGCCGTTCCTGACCCTGGCCTACCTGTACGAGGCCACCGGCGACCACACCTACCTGCCCTACCTCGAAACCTGGGCCGACTACGTGATGTACGAGGGTCCGCGCACCGAGGAAGGCGGCTTCCAGCACATCGTCTTCAACAGCGAGAACCCCCAGCAGCTGTGGGACGATACGCTGATGATGAGCGTCCTGCCCCTGGCCAAGATCGGCCTCTTGCTAGGCCGCGACGACTTCGTCGAAGAGGCCAAGCGCCAGTTCATGGTGCACATCAAGTACCTGGCCGACCGCAAGACCGGCATGTGGTTCCATGGCTGGACCTTCGAGGGCCGGCATAACTTCGCCGACGCCCTGTGGGCCCGCGGCAACTGCTGGGTGACGATCGCCATCCCGGAGTTCATCGAGCTCTTGGACCTGAAGCCCGGCGACGCGCTGCGCGACTTCCTGATCGACACCCTGGAAGCCCAGATCAAGGCCCTGGCCCGCTACCAGGACGCCGAGACCGGCCTGTGGCACACCCTGGTCGACGACAAGACCTCGTACCTGGAGGCCTCGGCCACGGCCGGTTTCGCCTACGGCGTGCTGAAGGCCGTGCGCAAGCGCTACATCGGCCGCGAGTATCAGGAGATGGGGATCAAGGCGCTGAAGGGCGTGCTGGCCAATATCGACGATAAGGGCGAACTGCAGCAGGTGTCGTTCGGGACCCCGGTGTTCGACACCCTGCAGGGCTACAAGGACATCCCCCTGACCTCGATGCCGTACGGCCAGTCCCTGGCCATCCTGGCCCTGGGCGAGTTCCAGCGCGCGTTTATCTAAGGCTCCAACTCGGTGCGTGGCCCTCATCCTTCGACAAGCTCAGGATGAGGACCAGAGCCCAGATTCCGGCAATAGAAAACCTCATCCTGAGCTTGTCGAAGGACGAGGTTTTCGCCCCAGCCGCCGAACAACGAACAAGGGGCGCCAAGCCCTCGCCTCCAAGGGAATGACACGCAGATGGCGACGCCGGAACTCCGCACACCCACCTGGATCAACTACTGGGGCTGGGGTTCCGGCGACATGCTGGGGGCCGGCGCCCAGGCGGTGATCACCGGCTGGCTGGCCTATTTCTTCATCACCTTCTGCGGCCTGTCGCCGGTCGAGACCGGCCTGATCCTGGGCCTGCCGCGCCTGCTTGAAGCGATCACCTGCCCGCTGATCGGCTACATCTCCGACAACCTGCGCCACACCTGGGTCGGGCGGAAGATCGGCCGGCGCAAGATCTTCCTGATCCTGACCATCCCGCTGCTGCCCAGCTTCGCCCTGATCTTCGTCACCGGCCAGACGTTCGCCTACTACCTGACCACCTTCGTCTTCTTCGAGTTCCTCTACACGATGTTCCTGATCCCGTGGGAAACCCTCGCGGCGGAGATGACCAAGGACTACGGCAAGAAGGCCAAGTTCGCCGGCGCGCGGATGCTGGTCGCCCAGAGCTCGGCGATCCTGGCCTCCTACCTGCCAACCCTGATCATCAGCCATTTCGGCGGCAAGGACTCGCCCGGCACCTTCCTGATCATGGCGGCGATCTTCGGCGTCCTGTTCAGCCTGGTGGTGCTTCTGGTCGTCCTGCTGACCTGGGAGCGGCCCTATACCGAGGCGGAAAAGCTGATCCAGCCCGAGCCGATGGACTGGAAGCGGGCGGCGCTGATCCCGGTCAACATGTTCCGCGACCTGTTCTCGACCCTGCGCATCAAGGCCTTCCGCCAGCACCTCAGCCTCTATCTGGGCGGCTACATCAGCCAAGACATCTTCAACACCGCCTTTCCCCTGTTCGTGGCGACGGTGATGATGGGCGCGACCCTGGTGATCTCGCAGCTGATGACCACCATGTACGTCGCCCAGCTGGTCTCGGTGATGATCGCCATCAACGTGGTCATCCGCACCGGGCCGACCGCCGCCTATCGCATGGCCATCAGCTTCGTTGGCGCGGCCCTGCTGCTGTTCCTGACCTTCTACCTGATCCGGCCGGCCGGCTTCGCCGAGGGCTTGGCGGCCCTCGGCGGCGACACGTTCGCGGCCTTCATCCCGACCAGCGCCGCCTTCAATCCGATGGTGGCGTTCTGGCTGTTCGTCCCGATCGTCCTGGCGGGTCTGGGACGCGGGACGCTGAACTTCGTGCCCTGGAGCGTCTACAACTACCTGCCTGATGTCGACGAGGCCGTGACCGGCCAGCGCCGCGAGGGCATCTTCGCCGGGGTGATGACCTTCGTGCGCAAGATCGCCCAGTCTGGGGCCATCGTCGTGACCACCTCGCTGATCGGTCTGGGCGGCTATGTCTCGGCCGACAAGGCCCATCCCGGCGTCGCGGTGGTCCAGACTCCGGAAGCCGTACGCGCCGTGGTGCTGGTGATGGTCGGCGGCCCGATCCTGGTCATGCTGTGGGGCCTGGTGGTTTCCTGGTCGTTCCGCCTCAACGCCCGCACCCACGAAGTGCTGATCCACGAGGTCGAGCGTCTGCGGGCCGGCGAGACCCAGGCCGAGAGCCCGGAGTCGAAGGCCATCGTCGAGAACCTGACCGGGTGGAAGTTCGAGCGGCTGTGGGGGCGCGGTTAGCCATCCGCCGAGCCGTCGTCCCGGCCTTGGCGTTCAGACCGGGATGACGGCTCGAAACTACTCCTGCCCCGGGATCGGCAGCTGCTCCATGATCTCCACCGAGTCCCCCGGGAAGATCGCGAAGTGGGGATGGTTCTCGAACAGCTGCGCCGCCGCCTCGTGCGACTCCGCCTGCACGACGACGTAGCCGGCGACCTTGTTGCGGATGTCGCTTACACCGTCCTTGCCCGTCTTCTTGGTCTTGCCCAGCGGCCCGCCGGTCACGAGGACCTGGCCGGCGTGATCGGTCATCCACTGGCCCCAGGCGGCCATGCCCTTGTCGATGGTGGACGGGTCCAGCGAGCTTGGATCCACGGGCGCGTCGGACCCCATGTAGAGGGCCAGGAACGTCTTCATCGCCATTTCCTCCTCAGGCTGTTTAGAGCGCAGCGACCATAGCCCATTTCGCTCCAGCCTTACGCCTCGGAAGAAACGCCAAGGGCTCCGCGGATCCCTGTCCGGATCCGCGGAGCCCGCCCGGCCTTGGCCGGAACAGTCATGGCGCAAGCCGGGGACATGCCCATGGGCATGTCCCCGGCTCGGTCTCGACCCTAGTTGAGGTCCAGCACCACCACCGACTTGCTCGGCAGGGTCGCGGTCAGCACGTCGCCCTTGATCGAGGCGTTGGTAAAGGCCGCCGGCTTGACGAGGTTGGGCGCGTCAAAGGTGTTGTGGGCCGCCATGGTCGAGGCCGTCAGCACCCGGCCCTTGGCCGCCTTGCCGGCCACGCCCGTGAGCTTGATCGTCACGGTCGCCGACTTGTTCGGATCCACGTTGACCAGCGCCAGGTGCACCACGCCCGCCGTGTCCCGGGCCGCCGAGGCGCTGACCGCCGGGACGCTGGACTTGCCTAGCGTGTAGTTCGGGCTGCTGATCTCCAGCGGCAGCGAGGTCGCGCCCTGGAACGGCTTGTAGAGGTCGTAGACCCAGTAGGTCGGGGTCAGGACCATCTTTTCCTTGTCGGTTAGGATCATCGCCTGCAGCACGTTGACCATCTGGGCGATGGCGGTCAGCCGCACCCGGTCGGCGTGCTTGTGGAAGATGTTCAGGTTCACGCCGGCCACCACCGCGTCGCGCATGGTGTTCTGCTGGTAGAGGAAGCCTGGGTTGGTGCCCGGCTCGACATTGTGCCAGATGCCCCATTCGTCGACATAGAGCCCGACCTTCTTCTCGGGATCGTACTTGTCCATGATGGCGCTGTGCTTGGTGACAAGCTCTTCCATCCTCATGGTCGAGACCATGGTGTCGGCCCACAGCTGCTCATTGAACTCCGTCGCCGAGCCCTTGTCCTTCCAGCTGCCGGTGGGGATCGTGTAGTAGTGCAGGCTCAACGCGTTCATGTTGTTGGCCGCGCCGGCCATCAGGGTCTCGGTCCAGGCGTAGTCTTCGGCGTTGGGGCCGCTGGCCACTTTGACGGTGTTGGTCCCGGCCGGCACGCGCACGAACTCAGCGAAGTTGCGATAGAGATTGGTGTAGTGGGCCGCCGTCATCTGGCCGCCGCAGCCCCAGTTCTCGTTGCCGACCCCGAAGAAGTCGAGCTTCCAGGGCTTGTCGCGGCCGTTGGCGCGGCGCTGGTTGGCGATCGTCGACTTGGTCGGCGAGACCATGTACTCGACCCACTCGGCCATTTCCTGCGGCGTGCCGCTGCCGACATTGCCGGCGACATAGGTCTTGGCGCCGATCAGTTCGGCGAAGTCCATGAACTCGTTGGTGCCGAAGCTGTTGGGCTCCTCGACGCCGCCCCACATCACATTGACCTTGGTCGGGCGCTTGTCGCGCGGGCCGATCCCCTCGCGCCAGTGATAGTCATCGGCGAAGCAGCCGCCCGGCCAGCGGACCACGGGCACGTGGATCTGCTTCAGGGCCGCGACCACGTCGTTGCGATAGCCCTTGGTGTTGGGGATCTTGCTGTCCTCCCCAACCCACACGCCCTCATAGATGCCCCGGCCCAGGTGCTCGGCGAACTGGCCGTAGACTTCCGGCTGGATCACCGCGCCGGGCTGGTCGGCGCGCAGGGCGCCGGTGACAGCGGTTTGGGCGAGGGCGGCTCCGGCCGTCGCCAGCGCAGCAGTGGCAAGGCCCGCGACGAGCGCGTGCTTCAGCGTGGTCAGCTTCACGATATTCTCCCTAGGGTCGCCGTTGGTCGGCGCTTGTCTTCGGTGGATTGGCTCAGTGGTTGTCGCGCGGCAGGCCCTTGGTCTGGGCGATGCGCTGGTATTTGACCGCCGGCTCCAGCACCGCCCCGGTCTCCATCTGGCCGACGATGGCCCGCTGGATCTCCTGCCAGGGCGTCTGGCTTTCCGGATAGGCGTAGCCGCCGGCCGCCTCGAGCGCCTTGCGCCGCGCGACGATCTCTTCGGGCGTGACCAGCACGTCGACCCGCGACTTGCGCAGGTCCACCCGCACGCGGTCGCCGGTCTTCAGCAGGGCCAGGCCGCCGCCGGCCGCCGCCTCGGGCGAGGCGTTGAGGATCGAGGGCGAGCCGGACGTGCCCGACTGGCGCCCGTCGCCGATGCACGGCAGCTGATGGATCCCGCGCTTGATCAGGTAGTCGGGGGCCCGCATGTTCACGACCTCGGCCGCGCCGGGATAGCCGATCGGCCCGGCCCCGCGCATGAACAGCACGCTGCGCTCGGTGATGCCCAGCGCCGGATCGTCGATCCGGTGGTGGTAGTCCTCGGGGCCGTCGAACACCACGGCCTCGCCGTCGAAGGCGTCCGGATCGTTCGGGTCCGACAGGTAGCGGTCGCGGAATTCCTTGGTGATCACGCTGGTCTTCATGATCGCCGAATTGAACAGGTTGCCGCGCATGACCACGAAGCCGGCGCGCTCGACCAGCGGCTTGTCGAACGGACGGATCACCGCCTCGTCCTCGATGGTCGCGCCGCGGCAGGCCTCGCCGATGGTCTTGCCCGAAACGGTCAGGGCGTCCTCGCGGATCAGCCCCTGGCCCATCAGCTGGTTGACGACGGCGGGCACGCCGCCGGCGTGGTAGTAGTCCTCGCCGAGATATTCACCGGCCGGCTGCAGGTTGACCAGCAGCGGCACCTCCTCGCCGTAGGTCTGCCAGTCGTCGACCGAGAGCTCCACGCCCATGTGGCGGGCCAGGCCGTTCAGGTGAATGGGGGCGTTGGTCGAGCCGCCGATCGCCGAATTGACGACGATGGCGTTCAGGAAGGCGTCGCGGGTCAGGATGTCGGACGGCTTGATGTCCTGTTCCACCAGCTCGACGATCCGCAGGCCGGTCTCATAGGCGTTCTGCTGCCGGTCGCGGTAAGGCGCGGGGATGGCGGCCGAGCCGGTCAGCGACATGCCCAGCGCTTCCGTCAGCGAGTTCATGGTCGTGGCCGTGCCCATGGTGTTGCAATAGCCGGTCGACGGGGCCGAGCTGGCCACCAGCTTGATGAAGCCGGCGCGATCGATTTCACCGGCCGCCAGCATCTCGCGGGCCTTCCAGACGATGGTGCCCGAGCCCGTCCGCTGGCCCTTGTGCCAGCCGTTCAGCATCGGCCCCACCGACAGGGCGATGGCCGGGATGTTGACCGTCGCGGCGGCCATCAGGCAGGCGGGCGTCGTCTTGTCGCAGCCGATGGTCAGGACCACGCCGTCGATCGGATAGCCGTACAGGGTCTCGACCAGGCCCAGATAGGACAGGTTGCGGTCCAGGCCCGCGGTCGGACGCTTGCCGGTTTCCTGGATCGGGTGGACCGGAAATTCCAGGGCGATGCCGCCGGCGGTGCGGATGCCTTCACGGATCCGCTCGGCCAGCACCAAGTGATGACGGTTGCAGGGCGACAGGTCGCTGCCGGTCTGGGCGATGCCGATGATCGGCTTGCCCGACTGCAGTTCTTCCAGCGACAGGCCGAAGTTCAGGTAGCGCTCAAGGTACAGCGCCGTCATGTCCGCGTTGTCGGGATTGTCGAACCAGGCGCGCGAACGAAGGGCGCGGGGCGGAACGGCGGCAGAGCTCATGACAGTCCTTGATAAGGCGGCCCCTGCTGGGAGAGGGGGCCTTGGGTCGGCGACGGCGGGAGGGCTTGACGGGACGTCAGGAGGATTGTCCGCCACCCGGGCGGAGCGACCGACATCCCGCTCGTTTCACTCCTGTTCATTTGTCTGACTATACCGCTCGAGACGCGGCGTCAATGTGAGAGCTGCGCTGCCCCGCACCCGCAAGAAACCGGGTCTTCTAATTGAACGGATAAGGAAATCGTTCGCTGGCAGTTGTCCGACGATAGATTGACGGGAAGCCTTTGGGGATACGAAAAAATCCGTTCGTCACGGACCGGCGCATGCCGCGTACGGCGCCTTTCCGGCGAGGTTTGGCCGCAGCGCTTCAGCCTTCGGGGAAAACACGGACGCCGATTCCCACGGCTTCCGGCGTGGCGGCGCTGGAGAGAGCGCCGAGCAGGTCCCCTTCGGCTGATTCAGCTGACGATGAAGGTCGCGCTGGCCCTGTCGCGGGCGTCCTTGGCCGGCCCGACCACGATCGCGCCGTCGCGGTGGCGCAGATAGCCCCCGCCCGGCGCCAGGGCTGCGAACGAAACCCCTCGCCCGGCCAGTCCGCGAACCTTGCGAAAGCCGCTCCGCGTCGGGTCCCGCAGCGCGGGAGCCAGCACCACTCCACCATCCGCCGTGGCCTGCAGCCCTTGGCCCGGCTTGAGAATCGGCTCCAGGACCACCGCGCCGGCGGCCCCGGCCTTCTGGCGGAACTGCGTGGTCGCCAGCGGGCCGTCGCCGACGGTCAGCCGCGTCCCGTCCAGGCGAAGATAAGCGCCCGGCCGATCCAACGGCGCGAATCGGTCGGGGATCTCGCCAGCCCCGACGGGCACGCCGAAGTCGGGCGCGCCGTCCGGATGGTAGTAGAGCCGCTGCACCCGGGTGTGGCGGTTCGGATCGAACAGCGGGTCGCCCTGGATGGTCTTATAGTCGCGGCCGTGGAAGACCAGCACGTCGCGACCCTGCTCGTCGACGGTGAAGGAATTGTGGCCCGGCCCGTAGACGCCGGTCTCCTCCGACGAGACGAAGACCGGAACCTGGGATTTGCTCCAGGCGTCCGCCGACATCAGGTCGGCGTCGGCGTTCGCCATCAGCAGGCCCAGGCAGTAGCGAGCGTCGGTGGCGCTGGCCGAATAGGCGATGAACACCCGGCCGTTGCGCGCCAGGAAGGCCGGGGCCTCGTTGACCTTGTAGCCCTCGATCTCCCACGGCAGGGTCGGGACGGTCAGGCGGACCGGCGGGCAGGCCAGGGTGGTCGGTGTCGCCAGAGGCGCCAGGTACAGGTTGCTGTTCGTCGCGATCCCGGGCTCCTGCTGCGCCCAGCACAGATAGCGCACGCCGCGGTGGCTGAAGACGGTGGAGTCCAGCGTGAAGGTGTCCCACGGCGTCTGCAGTTGGCCCAACAGCTCCCAGCGGCCGGTCAGGGCGTCGCGGTCCAGGCAGCGCAGGACGTAGGTGCGGATGTGGAACGGCTCGCCCGCATCGCCGGCCGCGAAATACATGTGCCAGCGTCCGTCGATCTGGTGCAGTTCCGGCGCCCAGATATAGCCGCCTAGCTTGCCCTGGGCAGGGCGTCGCCAGATCACCGCCTCCTGCGCGGTCGCCAGACCGGCCAGGGTGCGGGCGCGGCGCAGGACCAGCCGGTCATATTCGGGAACCGAGGCGGTCATGTAGTAGTCGCCGTCGCGGTGGCGGAACACCTGGGCGTCGGCCCGTTGTCGCACCAGCGGATTGCGAGCGACCTCGCTGGAGCCTTTGGCCTGGGCGCTAGCCGCGGACGGCGCGACGACGCCGCCCAGCACCGCCGCACCGGCGCCAGCCATCACCGCGCGCCGCGACGACGGGAAATCGAAACTCATCGGAGGTCTCCGGCTCAGTCCTTCGGCTCGATCGCCGCCCGGGTGTCTTCCAGGGCCAGACCGACCAGCTTTTCCATCGCCTGTCGCGCCTGGTCGGGCCGGGCGGCGGCGATGGCGTCGAACACCTTCCAGTGGTCGGGCATCGGGTCGCGCGGCAACTCGCGCTTGCGCTGCTTGAAGATCGTGGTCCAGCGCACCGCCGCGCCGATGCTGCTGGACAGGGTGAACAGCGGGGCGTTGCCCGTCGCCTCCAGCACGGTGTCGTGGAAGTCGCGGTCTGCGGCCTGGCCCGCGTCGGTGGCCAGGGTCTGGCTCTCCATCTGGATCAGCGCCTTGCGCATGCGCTCCAGCTGGCTGTCGTTGCGACGCTCGGCGGCCAGGGCCGCGGCCGCGGGCTCGACGATCATTCGCAGTTCGTACAGCCCCTTGAGGAACTCCTCGCTGGGCTCGGATTCGAAGAACCAGGCCAGCACCTCGGGGTCCAGCAGGCTCCAGCGGTTGCGCTCGGTGACGCGGGTGCCGGTCTTGGGACGGCTCTCGACCAGCCCCTTGGCGGCCAGGATGCGGATGGCTTCGCGATAGGCGCTGCGCGAAACGTGCAGTTGTTCGCTGGAGTCGATCTCGTTGTTGAGGATGTCGCCAGGCGCGTATTGGCCTGAGACGATGGCCACGCCCAGGGTGCGGGCGATCGAGCCGTGAATCCGGCTATTGGCCAGCCCGTCGCGCGCGAACTCCCCGTCCCCAGCCTTGTCCTTCTTCTTCCGCACGCGCGCTTCACTCCCTGCCCGTCGACGGACGGAGCCCCCGTCCGTCCGCCTATCCGGCGCAGCGGACACTAACGAGACTGTTCATGCGACGACAAGGGATTTCGCAGGCGGCCACCGAACCCGCAGCCAAATTACACGCTCAAAAGTACGATGATTGCCAAACCCCGACGTGGCGCGGGTTTGCGCCGGTTCCCGTGCTATCACAGCGCCCAACCCGGCGATGACCGTGGCGACAACCCCGTCGATCCGGGTTTGACACCGTCCGACAGATCGCTATTTGTCTGACTAAATAGCCAAACCCGCTGGGAGGTAACGACAGCCATGGTGCTGCGGTTCGTGCAACTGAAGGAAAAGGACGGGGCGCGAATCCTCGCGGCGGTCAACGATTCGGGCCTGGCCCGTAAGGTCGAGGTGGCCGACACCCTGCTGGCCCTGGCCCAGGCGGCTCTGGCCGCCGGCGCCACCCTGGCCGAGGCCGCCCAGGCCCACCCGCTCGGCGCCGAGGTCGACATCCCCGCCGCCCTGGCCGAGGGCCGGGTGCTGGCCCCGATCGACCATCCCGATCCCGCCCACCTGGTGCTGACCGGCACTGGCCTGACCCACCTGGGCTCGGCCGAGGGCCGTGACAAGATGCACAAGGCCGCGCAGGCGGGCGAGCAGCTGACCGATTCGATGCGGATGTTCCTGATGGGCGTCGAGGGCGGAAAGCCCGCCGCCGGCGCCGTCGGGGCCCAGCCGGAATGGTTCTACAAGGGCGACGGCTCGCACGTCGTCGGCCACGGCGCACCGCTCACCTCGCCCGCCTTCGCCCAGGACGGCGGCGAGGAGCCGGAGATCGCCGGCGTCTACCTGATCGGCCCCGATGGCGCGCCGTATCGGCTGGGCTTCTGCCTGGCCAACGAGTTCTCCGACCACGTGATCGAGCGCGGCAACTATCTGTGGCTGGCCCACTCCAAGCTGCGCCAGGCGGCCCTGGGCCCCGAACTGCTGACCGGCGACCTGCCGGCCGACGTGCGCGGGGCCAGCAAGATCCTGCGCGGCGGCCAGGTGGTCTGGGAGAAGCCCTTCCTGTCGGGCGAGGCGAACATGTCCCACACGATCGCCAATCTCGAGCACCACCACTTCAAGTACGACATCTTCCGCAAGCCCGGCGACGTGCACGTGCACTTCTTCGGCACGGCCACCCTGTCGTTCTCGGAGGGCTTCCAGACGCAGGTCGGCGACGTGTTCGAGATCAGCGCCGCCCCGTTCCTCCACCCGGTCAGCAATCCCCTGGCCCTGGCCGAGGACAAGCCGGTGACGGTGCGCAGCCTGTGAGCAAGATCCGCCTGGCTCTCGTTGGCCTGGGCAAGATCGCCCGCGACCAGCACCTGCCCGCCATCGCCGCCGACGACCGGTTCGAGCTGGTCGCCATCGTCAGCCGCAACGCCGACCTGGAGGGCGTCGCCCACTTCACGACCCTGGCCGACCTGCTGGCCAGCGACGTGGCGGTCGACGCGGTGTCGCTGTGCACCCCGCCCCAGCCGCGCCACCCGCTGGCCCACCTGGCCCTGGCGGCCGGCAAGCACGTGATGCTGGAAAAGCCTCCCGGCGCGACGCTGAGCGAGGTCGAGGACCTGCGCCTGACCGCCGCCGCCCGCGGCCTGACCCTGCAGACCACCTGGCACTCGCGCTACGCCCAGGGCGTCGCGCCGGCCCGGGCCTGGCTGGCCGACAAGGCCATCAAGGCCGTGCGGATCGACTGGCGCGAGGACGTCCGCGTCTGGCACCCGGGTCAGACCTGGATCTGGGAGGCCGGCGGCCTGGGCGTGTTCGACCCGGGCATCAACGCCCTGTCGATCGCCACCGCCATCCTGCCCCGGCCGTTCTTCCTGACCGGCGCGGTGCTGCACGTGCCCGAGAACTGCCAGTCGCCGATCCAGGCCGAGCTGGACTTCGTGGACGCGGCCGGCGCGCCGGTCCGGGCGGAGTTCGACTTCCTGCAGACGGGCCCGCAGAGCTGGGACATCGCGGTCGAAACCGACGCCGGCGTGTTGAAGCTGTCGCATGGCGGCGCCAAGCTGTTCATCGACGGCGAACTGCTCCATGAGGGCCCGGACGCTGAATATGCCGGCCTCTACGACGCCTTCGCGCGTCTGGTGGCCGACGCCGCCAGCGACGTCGACGTCAGTCCGCTGCGTCACGTCGCCGACGCCTTCCTGCTGGGCCGACGGGTCGTCGCCCCGGCGTTCATCGAGTAGAGAAAGAACGACATGGCCGAAGCCGCTCCGAAAGCTGATTTGCGGGCCCTGAACCCCGCCACCAACGAACATTTCGGTCCCAGCTTCCCGGAGCCCAGCGCCGCCCAGATCGAGGCGGCCTGCGCCGCCGCGGCCGCCGCGTTCGACATCTATCGCGAGACGGATCTTGAGACCCGCGCGGCCTTCCTCGAGGCTATCGCCGCTGAGATCGAGGCGCTGGGCGACGAGCTGATCCAGACCGCCATGGCCGAGACCGGCCTGCCCCAGGCCCGCATCACCGGCGAGCGCGGCCGCACCTGCGGCCAGTTGCGGCTGTTCGCCCAGGTCGTGCGGCGCGGCGACTGGATCGGCGCGCGCATCGACCCGGCCCTGCCCGAGCGTACGCCCCTGCCCCGCGCCGACCTGCGCCAGCGCTTCATCCCGCTGGGCCCCGTGGTGGTGTTCGGCGCCAGCAACTTCCCGCTGGCCTTCTCGACCGGCGGCGGCGACACCGCTTCGGCCCTGGCGGCCGGCTGCCCGGTGATCGTCAAGGGCCACTCGGCCCATCCGAACACCGGCGCCATGGTCGGCAGCGCGATCGACAAGGCGATCAAGACCGCCGGCCTGCCCGCCGGCGTGTTCTCCATCCTGATCGGCCAGCAGCGCACCCTGGGCGCCGGCCTGGTCGCCGATCCGCGCGTCAAGGCCGTGGGCTTCACCGGCTCGCGGGCCGGCGGCGTGGCCTTCATGCGCATCGCCGCCGAACGCCGCGAGCCGATCCCGGTCTTCGCCGAGATGAGCAGCATCAACCCCGTGGTGCTGATGCCGGCCGCCCTGGCCGCCCGGGCCGAGGCCCTGGGGACGGCGTTCGTTGGTTCGCTGACCATGGGCGCGGGCCAGTTCTGCACCAATCCCGGCCTGATCTTCGCGCTCGAAGGTCCCGATCTCGACCGCTTCGAGGCCGCCGCCGTCGCCGCCCTGACCGTGGCCCCGCCGCACGTCATGCTGACCCCCGGCATCTTCGGCGCCTATGAGCAGGGCGTGAACCAACTGCTCGACCGCGACGGCGTCAAGCTGCTGGCGCGCGGCTGCGTCGGCGACGGCGTCAACCAGGCCGTTGGCGCGCTGTTCAGCGTCGACGCAGAGACCTTCCAGCGCGACGAGGTGCTGAGCCACGAGGTGTTCGGTTCGTCCTCGCTGATCGTACGCGTCAAGGACGCCGCCCAGCTGGCGACGGTCCTGGAAAGCCTGGAGGGCCAGCTGACCGCCACCCTGCAGATGGACCCGGCCGACGTCGAGGCCGCCCGGCCGCTGCTGCCGATCCTGGAGCGCAAGGCGGGCCGTGTCCTGGCCAATGGCTGGCCGACCGGCGTCGAGGTCTCGCACGCCATGGTCCACGGCGGTCCGTTCCCGGCGACGTCCGACCCGCGCAGCACGTCGGTGGGCACGCGCGCCATCGAGCGCTTCCTGCGTCCGGTCTGCTACCAGGACATCCCCGACGCCCTGCTGCCGGCCGCGCTGAAGGCCGACAACCCGCTGGGCGTTCGGCGGGCCATCGACGGGGTGCTGTAGGCCGCCTCTCGGCAAAGGGGACGGGCGCTTGCGCTCGTCCCCGTCGTTAAAGCTGAGCTCCGACGGGCAGGCCATATAGTCGGACAATAACGCGCGTCGGCACAGCTCCGGTTTGCCCGCCTTTCGCCAACTATCCCCACTCACATTTCATCTTGCGCCATCCAGGATTCAACGTTATCCCGCTTTTGTCTGAGTAAATAATCAGACCAGCGCGCCACCAAGGCGAGCGGAAACAAAGGCGCTCGGCGCCGCGTGATCGGGAGGAGACGGCGGCTTCACGCCATCCTTCCGCCTTGCGGGCCGCCGAGCCGTCCGGGGGGAGCAGACCGTGGCGCGCGTGCGGCTTGACCATCTGAGCAAGAGCTTCGGTTCCGTGGCCGTGCTCGACGACATCCGCCTCGACATCGCGCCCGGCGAATTCATCGCCTTCCTCGGCCCCTCGGGCTGCGGCAAGTCCACGCTGCTCCGGATGATCGCCGGGCTGGAGACAGTGGAGACCGGCCAGATCCACATCGGCGAGCGACGGGTCGATCCCCTGCCGCCGGGCGACCGCGGCGTGGCCATGGTGTTCCAGCACTACGCCCTCTATCCGCACATGACGATCTTCGAGAACATGGCGTTCGGCCTGCGCAACGCGAAGGTTCCGAAAGCCGAGATCGAAGCGCGCGTGGCCGAAGCCGCCCGGATCCTGGAGATCGAGCGGTTCCTGAAATCCAAGCCCGGCCAGCTGTCGGGCGGCCAGCGCCAGCGCGTCGCCATCGGCCGGGCCATCGTCAAGAAACCCGACCTGTTCCTGTTCGACGAGCCGCTGTCCAACCTCGACGCCGCCCTGCGCATGCGCACCCGACTGGAGCTGGCCCAGCTGCGCCGCCGGGTGCAGGCGACGATGATCCTGGTCACCCATGACCAGGTCGAGGCCATGACCCTGGCCGACCGCATCGTGGTGATGAGCGACCGCCGGATCCAGCAGGTCGGGACTCCGATGGAGATCTACGCCCGGCCCGCCAACCGCTTCGTGGCCACCTTCGTCGGCTCGCCCCCGATGAGCTTCCTGGACGTCACCCTGGACGCCGGCGTGGATGGACTGGCCCGCGCGACCCTGCCCGGCGGCGCGAGCCTCGACACCGACGTCCCCCTCGCGGCCCTGCCGACCAGCCCGACCTGGCGCCTGGGCTTGCGCGCCGAAGGGGTGAAGGTCGTGGCGCCGGGCGCCGGCCTGGTCGACGCCCAGGTCGAGTTCGTCGAGCGCCTGGGCGACCGCACCCTGGTCTATCTGCGCCTGACCGACGGCGCGACGATCACCGCCGAGGACGTCGGGGCCAGTCGCGCGGCCATGGGCGACCGGGTCGGCCTGGCCCTCGACGGCGCCAGGCACCTGTTCGACGCCGACGACCGCGCCCACTACGGCCCATCGCCGATCGGCGGCCAGCCATGACCGCCGCCTCGTCGCGCAAGAGCCGCTGGACCAACGGCCTGTTTGTCGGGCCCTACCTGCTCGTCTACCTGGCCTTGCTGCTCTACCCGCTGCTGGCCGGCGTCTGGCTGAGCCTGCACAAGGCCGACCTGTTCGGCGGCGAGGCGTTCGTCGGCATCGAGAACTTCAGCCGGCTGCTGCGCGACACGGTCTTCCTGCAGGCGGTGCGCAACACCTTCCTCTTCGTGCTGCTGACCGTTCCGCCGCTGGCGGTGATCGCGCTGGGCCTGGCCATAGCCTTGAACCGCCCCACCCGCGCGGCGGCCATCTTCCGGGGCGTGTTCTTCAGCTCGTCGGTGCTGTCGGTGACCATCGTCACCCTGATCTGGCGGCTCGTTCTGATCCCCGACGGCGGTCTGATCGCCAACCTGATGCACGCGGTCGGCCGGCCGCCGCTTCCCCTGCTCAGCCACCCGGACCTGGTGCTGCCCGCCATCGCCCTGACCACCGTCTGGTGGTGCCTGGGCCTGCCGATGATGCTGTACCTGGCCGCCCTGCAGCAGGTTCCAGCCGAACTCTATGAAGCCGCCGCCCTTGACCGGGCCGGGCCGTGGAAGACGCTGACCCGCGTCACCCTGCCCTCGATCCGCCGGACCATCGTGCTGGTGGTGATCATCCAGTGCGTGCTGCAGTTCCAGCTGTTCGGCCAGGCCCAGCTCTTGACCCAGGGCGGTCCCAACGGCGCCTCGCGGCCGATCGTGCTGTTCATCTACGAGGTCGGCTTCCGGCGCTGGGACATCGGCTACGCCGCCGCCGCCTCGGAGATCCTGTTCGGCCTGATCCTGGTCGCCACGATCCTCCAGTACGTCACGACCCGCGACAAGGCGGCGAGCCGATGAGCGCCCTGGACCGCGCCGCCGGGCGCAACCCCTGGATCGACCGCGTCGGCTGGGCCGCCCTGACCCTGGCGGCCGTGGTCATGGTCCTGCCGCTGCTATGGACCGTGGGCCTGTCCCTGAAGGCCAACGGCGAGCTGCTGCGCGACACCGCCTCGGTGTTTCGCGCGCCCTACACGCTGGAGAACTATGGCTCGATCCTGGCCCGCCCCGCGGTCTTCCGCTGGCTGGCCAACAGCCTGGTGGTTTCGCTGTGCACGACCGCCGGCGTCCTGGTGCTGTCGTCCCTGGCCGGCTACGGCTTCGCCCGGCTGGAGTTCCCGGGCCGCAAGTGGCTGTTCGCCCTCGTATTATTCGGCCTGGCCGTGCCCGAGCAGTCGGTGATCATCACCCGTCACCAGCTGTTTTCCGCCCTGCACCTGCACAACACCTACCCCGGCCTGGTGCTGCCCGGCCTGGCCGCGCCGTTCGGGGTCTTCCTGATGACCCAGTACTTCAAGGCCATTCCCGCCGAGCTGGACGAGGCGGCGATGCTGGACGGCGCCAGCCGCCGGCAGGTGTTCTGGAAGGTGCTCCTGCCCCTGACCCTGCCGGCCCAGGCGACCCTGGGCATCTTCACCTTCCTGTCGTCGTGGAACGACTACTGGTGGCCGCTGATCTCGGCGACGCGCAGCGAAATGTTCACCCTGACCGTCGGCGTCGCCAGTTCGCAGATCAACTTCGCCCAGACCAGCGGCCTGGGCTTTCTGATGGCCCAGGCGGTGTTCGCCAGCGCGCCGATCCTGGTCGTCTATGTGTTCTTCCAGAAGTACATCGTGCGGGCGGTGTCGGGAGCGGCGGTGCGATGAGCCGTCTTCGCGTCCTTGCCCTGGCCGCTATGGCCCTGGTCCTGACCAGTTGCGCGAAACAGGCGGACATCACCCAGATCACCGTCCAGCGCATCTTCGGCGAGTGCCGCTCGGCCGGAGCCGGGGCGCGCAATCCCGACGGCGAGTGCGAGATCATCACCGGCCTGCTGGATCAGTTCCAGCGCGAGAACCCCGACATCCGGCTGAAGGTCAACATCGCCGCCTGGCCCGGCTACGACCAGCTGTCGGCCCAGTTCGCGGCCGGCGATCCGCCCGACCTGGTGACCATGCACATGTCAGCGATCTCGGACTACCAGTCGCGGGGCCTGATCGAACCGATGGGCCCTGGGCTGGAAAGCGTCGGCGTCGATCCCGCCGCCTTCACCCGCGCCGCCCGCGAGGGGGTGACCAAGAACGGCCAGGTCTGGGGCCTGCCCTTCGACAACTGGGCGCCGCTCTGGCATGTCAACCTGAACCAGTTCCGCCAGGCGGGGCTGGTCCGGGACGGCCAGCCGATCCTGCCGACCAGCGCCGACGAGCTGTTGATCCAGGCCCGCCAGTTCAAGGCGGCCACGGGCAGGCCCTATCTGGTCCAGGCCATGGCCAACGAGACGGCCAGCTACACCCGCAACCTCTACACCTGGCTGATGACCCAGGACGCGGCGTTCTTTCCCGATCCCAAGCACATCAAGCTGACAACGCCGGAAGCCCATCGGATCGTGGCGCTGCTCAAGCAGATGTACGACGAGAACCTGACGACCAAGGACCAGGACTATCCGGCCGCCACTAGCGGTTTCATGAACGGCGACGGCGGGGTCTATCTGGTCGGCACCTGGATGATCGGCACGTTCGAGGCGGAATCGCATACGCCGGGCCGGCCGCTGTCGAACGGCTACGCGGTCATGCCCTATCCGCGGCTGTTCGGGACCCGCGATGCGGCCTATGTCGACGGCCACGCCTGGGTCGTGCCGCACCGCGAGCGCACGCCGGCCCAGCGCGTCGCCGTCTATCGCCTGGTGCGGTTCCTGGCCGACCACGACTACGACTGGTCGCGCACCGGCCACCTGCCGGCCATGCAAGCGGTGATCGACAGCCCCCGCTTCAAGGCCCTGCCCCATCGCCAGGCCATCGCGCCGCTGGCGACCATCGGCCAGACCCTGCCGCCCCAGGTCCAGCGCCAGTTCGCCATCCAGGACATCATCGGCGACGAGATGGCCAGCGCCATCACCGGCCGCAAGCCGATCGACACCGCCCTCGCCGACGCCGAGCGACGCGTCAACGACCTGCTGTTCCACCTTCTCTAGCCTTACGAGTCCGCCATGCTGACCGCCAAGATCATCGCCGACGCCGACTTCGTGGTGGCGCCGCTGGACCGCCGGATCTTCGGCACTTTCGTCGAGCACATGGGCCGCTGCGTCTATGGCGGCATCTACGAGCCCGGCCACCCCACCGCCACGCCCGAGGGCTTTCGCCAGGACGTGCTGGACCTGACCAGGGAGCTGGGCGTCACCCTGGTCCGCTATCCGGGCGGCAACTTCCTGTCGGGCTACAACTGGGAGGACGGCGTCGGGCCCAAGGAAGAGCGCCCCGTCCGCCTGGACCTGGCCTGGCATTCGACCGAGACCAACCAGTTCGGGACCAACGAGTTCATCACCTGGTGCCGCAAGGCGCAGCTGGAGCCGATGTTCGCGGTCAATGTCGGCACGCGCGGCGCCGACGAGGCCCGTCACTTCCTGGAATACTGCAACCATCCGGGCGGAACCTACTACTCCGACCTGCGCCGATCGCACGGCTACGAGCAGCCGCACGGGGTCAAGTTCTGGTGCATCGGCAACGAGATGGACGGTCCCTGGCAGATCTGCGCCAAGACCTCGGCCGAGTATGGCCGCATCGCCCAGGAGACCGGCAAGGTGATGAAGTGGGTGGATCCCACCATCGAGCTGACCGCCTGTGGCTCGTCCCAGCGAGCCATGCCCACCTACGGCAAGTGGGAATACGAAGTGCTGGACCAGTGCTTCGACCAGGTCGACTACATCTCGCTGCACCACTACTGCCGCAACGACGCCGACGATATCCACGAGTTCCTGGCCACGATCGACGACCTGGACCACTTCATCCGCGAGGTGGCCGCGATCGCCGACGCCGTGGCGGCCAAGCGCCGCTCCAAGAAACGGATCATGCTGTCGCTGGACGAATGGAACGTCTGGTACAAGGCCAGCGGCCCCGACGACCTGAAAAAGCCTGGCTGGCCCGAGGCCCCGCCGCTGATCGAGGAGGTCTATAATCACGAGGACGCCTTGGTGGTGGGCGGCTGCCTGATCGTGATGATGAACAATGCCGACCGCGTGAAGGCCGGTTGCCTGGCCCAGTTGGTCAATGTGATCGGCCCGATCATGACGGAAACCGACGGCCCGGCCTGGCGCCAGACCATCTTCCACCCGTTCGCCGACTGCGCCCGCCACGGCCGCGGCGAGGTGTTGAGGCTGAAGGTCGAGACCGGCACGTTCCCGACCAAAGCCCACGGCGAGGTCCCCAACCTGCTGGCGACGATCGTGCGCGATCCCGACACCGGCGCGGCCACCCTGTTCGCCCTGAACCGCAGCGTCACCGACGACATGGCGCTGTCGGTCGACCTGCGCGGCCTGGCCGACGGGCTGGTGATCGCCGGTTCGACCCAACTGCACGATCCGGACCTGAAGAAAACCAACACCAAGGCCGCGCCGGACGCCGTCTCCCCGGCCGCCAATCCTACCGCCAGGCTGGAAGCCGGCCGCCTGACCGCGACGCTGAAGCCTCAGTCCTGGAACGTGATCAGCCTGGCGCGAGGCTGATTCAGCGAGACGGTGGCCGCGCCTCCGGCCGCCGCCGCTTCCAGACCGCGGCCGCGCGAATCGGCCATGCCAATCTCGATCATTTGTCTGACCAAGGTTCGCGCACTTTTCACGAACGACACCACGGCCACGCGCACCCAGCCCGGGGCCCGCCGCGGCCGCGATAGCGTCCAGTGAGCCAACCTCATCATGTTGTTTTAATTACTTTATTGCCATTTATCATAACAATCAACGAGCCCTATGCGGGTGCATCGTGCCCCTTGAGGAACAAAGAACGTCGTTCATTTTTTTGATCACGCGCAGGCAATCCTCTTGCGCTCAATTTATTTGTCAGACAAGATGACGGTCATCGAGAAACGCCCCGCGCAGACGGGGAGACGATGAACCTGGGAGGGAAATCCATGACTACCGGCATCCAGAAGCCGATGCGCTCCGCCGTGCGCCGCGCCCTGCTGATCTCGGCCGCCTCGGCCATGACCTTGCTGGCCGCCGCGCCGGCCCTGGCGCAGACCGCGGCGACGAAGGACGACCAGACGGTCGAGGAGATCGTCGTCACCGGCCAGCGGCAGGCCGCCCAGAGCGCTCAGCAGATCAAGAGGAACAACGACCTGGTCGTCGACTCCATCGTCGCCGAGGACGTCGGCAAGCTGCCCGACAACAATGTCGCCGACGCCCTGGCGCGGGTCACCGGCATCCAGGTCCGTCGCGACTCCGGCGAGGCCAATTCGGTGCTGATCCGCGGCCTGCCCAACCTGGTGACCCTGCTCAACGGCCGCGAGGTGTTCACGACCACCGGCCGCTACATCGCCCTGGCCGACATTCCGGCCAACATGCTGCAGCGGGTCGACGTCTATAAGAGCGCCGCGGCCGACCAGATCGAAGGCGGCATCGCCGGATCGATCGACGTCCGCACCCGCCGGCCGTTCGACTTCGCCGGCGCCCAGTTCAACGCCTTCGGCCACGGGGTCTATTCCGACAAGGCCAAGGCCTGGAATCCGGACTTCGGGGCCACCGCTTCGAACCGCTGGGAAACCAGCGCCGGCGAGTTCGGCGCGCTGCTCGGGGTGTCGTTCGTCGACCGCGACTATCACGAGGAGCGCGCCTTCAACGTCCGCTCCGACGACCACACCGGCTCGTTCAGTCCGGCCCACCCGCTGCCGGCGGGCGTGACCTCGATCAACGGCCCCTTTGTGATGGGCTACATCCCGATCGCCGGCGAGCGCAAGCGCAAGGCGGCCAACTTCGCCCTGCAATGGCGCCCGGACGACACCAGCGAGCTCTACCTCGAAGGCTTCGTCACCGACTACAAGAACGTGTTCGAACTGGATTTCCTGGTGGGCCTGCCCTGGCTGGGCGACGGCAACCTGTCGGCCACCGTGTTCCCCGGCACCAACCAGCTGAAGACGCTGACCAACCATAACGTCTTCACGATCATGTCGACCCAGGCCAACGACCAGCATTCCAACACCAACCAGTTCTCGGCCGGCGGCTACAAGGAACTGGGCAGCTTCAAGCTGTCGACCGACCTGTCGGTGACCAACTCGTTCTTCCGGTACGAGAACCCGATCATGGACACCTCCACGATCGTGCCGCTCGTGCAGGTCGACACCAGCCACGGCGGCACGGCCCAGCTGAACTACAACAGCCCCGGCTACGACATCACCAATCCGGCCGCCTATACGATCGAGAACTGGTTCGACAACTACGGCAAGCAGACCGGGACCTCGGTCGACTGGCGCGCCGACGTCGTCTACACCGCCCCCTCCGATGAGTTCATCCGCGAGATCAGCGCCGGCTTCCGTTACGCCGACCGCAGCGCCGAATCCAACCAGTCGTACGGCGGCGCGGCCTATCCGTTCACTCACACCTCGGTCAGCACCCTGCCGGGCCTGAACGGCGTGTCGGAGAAGATGGCCAGCGGCGGTCCGGACTACGTCACCACTCAGTGGTACACGCCCAGCGCCTCATACCTGCTCAACAACACCGACAAGGTCCGGGCCCAGACGGCGCTGCTGTACGACCGCAACGCCACCAGCGCGGCCCTGTTCGCCCTGCGCAACGACCCTGTCACCGGCAAGCGGCGGATCGACCCGGGCATGTTCTTCTCGGACGTCGAGAAGACCTATGCCGGCTACGTACAATCCAAGATTGGCGGCGACCTGGGCAGCGTGCCGTGGAGCGGCGTGGTGGGCCTGCGCCTGGTCCGCACCGAGCAGACCCTGGGCGGCAACAATGTCGACACCGCCAGTCCGATCCTGGCCTATACGCCGACCAGCAAGAAGAACTCGTCGGTCGACCTGCTGCCCAGCGCGAACTTGAAGTTCAACCTGCGTCCCGACCTGATCGGCCGCATCTCGCTGGGCCGCACGGTCACCCGTCCCGACTTCGCCCAGCTCAATCCGGGCGTCTCGCTGTCGACCGTGGCGTCAAACACCACCTTCCTCTCCGGCTCCGGGGGCAATCCGAACCTGAAACCGGTGACCTCCGACAGCCTGGACACCTCGCTGGAATGGTACTTCGCCGCCGACGGCTTCCTGACGCTGGCCTATTTCCACCGCAACATCGACGGCTATGTCGAGACCACCTCGGCCAACGAAGTGATCAACGGCACCACCTACATCATGACGCGCCCCAGCAACTCGGGGAAGGACAAGCTGGACGGCGTCGAACTGGGCTACCAGCAGTTCTACGACTTCCTGCCCGGACCGCTGAGCGGCCTTGGCCTGCAGGCCAATCTCACCTTCATGGACGGGTCGATGGAGAACGCCGTCACCGGCGTGAAGACCGACTTCCGCGGCCTGTCGAAGTGGTCCTACAACGTGGCGGTTCTCTATGAAAAAGGTCCGATTTCGGGTCGCCTGGCCTATAACTGGCGCCAACACTTCCTCGACACGCCCAACTTCGAGAACAGCGGCTTCGACCTGATCGCCGACAACACCGCCCAGATGGACGGCAGCCTCTCCTACAAGGTGGGCGACAAGCTCACCCTGACCCTGGAAGGCGTCAACCTGCTCGACACCGAGTTCAAGGACTACTTCACCGACAAGCACCTGTATCCGCGCGACACCCGTCGCTACGACCGCCAGGTCCTGATCGGCTTCCGCTGGAAGATGTAGAACCCGCGCCCGGCCGGGCTCTCGGCCGGGCGCCCCCTTCTCGTCTCTTGCTTTCCGGCGCCGGAGGTCCTGATGCTGACCCGCAGACACGCCCTGGCCGGCAGCCTCTCGACGGCCAGCCTGGTCGCCGCGTCGGCCATGGCCGAGGCCCGCCTCAACGATCGGATGACCGGCGACCTGTCGCCCGTGCACGACCCCTGCATCATCCGGCAGGGCGGGACCTATCACCTGTTCTGCACCAGTCAGGCCAACCAGAAGCCTGGCCTGATCCATTGGCGCACCTCGCCTGACCTGGTGACCTGGACCCTGATCGGCGCGGTCATGCCCACCCTGCCCGACTGGGCGCAGGGAGAGGTCCCCGGCGTGCGGGGCGCCTGGGCGCCGGACATCAGCCTGATCAACGGCCGCTACCACCTCTATTACGCCCTCTCGACGTTCGGAAAGAACCGTTCGGCCATCGCCCTCCAGACCACGCCGACCCTGGACCGGTCCGACCCGGCCTTCGGCTGGCGCGACGAGGGCGTCGTATTGGCCTCCAAGCCCAGCGACGACTTCAACGCCATCGATCCCAACATCGTCGCCATGCCGGACGGCCGCGTCTGGATGAGCTTCGGCAGCTTCTGGTCGGGTCTCAAGCTGGTCGAGATCGATCCTTCGACCGGCAAGCCCAGCCCCGGCGCGGCCCCGGCGGCGATCGCCGCCCGACCCCGGCCCAGCGCCATCGAAGCGCCCTGCATCGTCGAGCGCGACGGCTGGTTCTATCTGTTCGCCTCGTTCGACTTCTGCTGCCGGGGCGCCGACAGCACCTACTATACCGTGGTCGGCCGTTCGAAGGCCGTGGCCGGGCCCTATGTCGATCGCGACGGCAAGCCGATGATGAAGGGCGGCGGCTTCATCGTGCTGCACGCCGACCTGGATCCGGCCAAGCGCTTCAAAGGGCCAGGCCACGTGGCCGTGCTGCGCGACGACGGCCGTGACCACATCGTCTATCACGCCTACGACGCCCGCAAAGGCGGTGTTCCCACCCTGCGCATTCAGCCCCTGGGATGGACCGACGACGGATGGCCCATAGCCCTTTGAGCCGTTCCGCACATGGGTTTGCGCCCTTCCGGAACGAGGGCTCGCTCTTTCCGCCCCGCTTCGATTGCGCAGGCTCCAATTGTCGGACTATATGATCGCCAAGCGCCATCCAGAGCCGCTCGCGATCGTTGGAACGAGGAACCCCATGAAGACTTCAGGCCGCACACTGACCGGCGCCCTCCTGGCCGCCACCGCCATCGCCCTCCCGGCGGGGGCCTTCGCGGCCGACTATGCCCGCGCCCCGTTCGGCAAGACGCCCGACGGCGTCGCGGTCGAGGCCATCACCCTGACCAATGGCAAGGGCGTCAGCGCCACCGTGATCACCTACGGCGCCACCCTGCAGTCGCTGATCGCGCCCGGCCGCGACGGAACCAAGGCCGACATCGCCCTGGGTTTCAAGGACGCCGAGGCCTACGCCAAGAACGCCAGCTATTTCGGCGCCTCGGTCGGCCGGTTCGCCAACCGCATCGGCAAGGGCCGCTTCACCCTGGACGGCAAGACCTACCAGCTGGCCCTGAACAACAACGGCGTCGCCGCCCTGCACGGCGGGGTCAAGGGCTTCGACAAGCAGGTCTGGAAGGTCGCCGAGGTCAAGCGCGGCCCGGTCGCCTCGGTCACCTTCACCTATGTCAGCCCCGACGGCGAGGAAGGCTATCCCGGAACCCTGACCGCCACGGCGACCTACGCGCTGGATGAGCAAAACCAACTGACCATCACCTATGGCGCGACCACCGACAAGCCGACCATCGTCAACATGACCAACCACGCCCTGTTCAATGTCGCCGGCGAAGGCTCGGCCGACGGCGCGATGGGCAATGTCCTGACCCTGGCGTCCGATGGCTATACGCCGGTCGACGCCGAGCTGATCCCCACGGGCCAGATCACGCCGGTGGCCGGCACGCCGTTCGACTTCCGCAAGCCGCGCGTGGTGGGCGAGCGGGTCCGCGACGCCCGCGACCCGCAGATGGTCATCGGCCGCGGCTACGACCACAACATGGTGCTGACCGGCAAGGCCGGCGGCGCGCCGCGTCTGGCGGCGCGCCTGGCCGATCCCAAGAGCGGCCGGGTGCTGGAGATCCTCAGCGACCAGCCCGGCATTCAGTTCTACACCGGCAACTTCATCGACGGCACGACGGTGAGCAAGAGCGGCAAGATCTATCGCCAGGGCGACGGCATCGCCTTGGAGCCGCAGCACTTCCCCGACGCCCCCAACAAGCCGGCCTTCGCGCCGGTGCGGCTGGATCCGGGCCAGAAGTACAGCAACGTCATGGTCTTCAAGCTGACCACCGATAAGAAATAGCCCACCCCCTCTCCTTGTGGGAACCGGCGGCCCGCTAAACAGGTCGCATGGGAAGGAAACGCCGCGAGGGCCGACAGGCCGTCGCGGCGTTCGCCTTTTATCGTTGGAAGCCTTCGAGGCGCGTCAGGCGCGCTTCTTCGCCGTCCGCGTCGAAACGTTCAACGCCACGGTGGCGCGGATCAGCGCCTTGAACGCCTCTTCGTCGATCGCCTCGCCCTGGCGGAAGTCGATGGCCCGCCGGGTGGCGCCTTCCAGGCTGGAATTGAACAGGCCCGAAGGATCCTCCGCCGACGCGCCCTTGGGGAAGGTCGTCTTCACGGCGGCCTTGTAGGTCTCACCGGTGCAGAGGATGCCGTCGTGCGACCACACCGGTATGCCCCACTTCCACTCCTCGACCACGTCGGGGTCGGCCTCGTGGATCAGCTTTCGGATCCTGGCCAGCGTCTCGCCGCGCCAATCGTCCAGCGCCGCAATCGCCTTGTCGATCAGTTCGGACGGCGGGCCTTCCAGCGGGCCGCCCATCTTCTTCTTCATGGTCCTCATACCTCGTCGTAACGGCTCACATGTGTTCGCCGGGCAATTGGCTGGCCTGTCTCACCCAGTCGGTGAACTGGGCCTCGTCGATCGGGTCGTCTTCGTGGATGTGGAGATACCGAACGTCCTTCTGCTTGGAGGCGACCGGCGGCTGGGGATCGAGCGCCGCGCCGCGGAAGAAGGCCACCTTGACGTACTTCGCGTAGCAATGAACGGCGAGAAACCAGCTCTTCTCCTCGACGCCGTAGAACGGCGAGTTCCACTTCACCGCCTTGCGCACGCCGGGAACAGCGGCCTGGATCAGCGCGTCCAGCTTGCGCCCGACCTGGCTTTTCCAGCCCGGCATGGCGGCGATATAGGCCTGGACCGGGGTGTCGCCGTCTCCCTTGGCGATCTGCGGGTTGCCGCCCGACAGCAGCTTCGGTTCGGACCTCTCCCCGGCCACGGCTCCCTCCTAGCCTTGCGCGCGCCGTCCGCTTCGCCCCTTGGCGACATAGGGCAGCACGAACATGTACAGGCCGCTGACCAGCAGCAGGATCAGCGGGACCAGGGCGAACAGCCCGACCCAGCCTGGGGGCTGCCCCTTGGTCATGACGATCATGTAGCCGATGACGCCGGCCGTGAAGAGGATCGACAACCAGCGATGGGTCTGTCGGATGAGGGCGTTCCAGTTCAAGGGTCTTTCTCCTTCGGGATCGGGCGCTGCGGACGGCTAGTCCAGCCGCTCCAGCAGTTGGTCCAGATTGCCCAGGAACGACTTCCAGCCGGCGTGGGCGCCGCCGTAGGCCTGCTTCTGGTCGGGATGGAAACCGGCCTGCTCGACGCGCAGGTGCGTGCCCGTGGCGGTCGGGGTCAGGGTGAAGGTCACCACGCTCTGGAGGTTGTAGGCCGCGTCCTCGTGGGCGAAATCCCAGGTATAGGACAGGGTCTTCTGGGGCTCGACGGCCAGAACCTTGCAGTCCAGCACCCCGCCCCACTCCCCGCGCAGGTTGAAGCTGTGGCCCACCTGGGGCTTGAAGTCGTTCTTCATCAGCCATTCCTCCATCAGGTGCGGCTGGGTCAGGGCGCGCCAGAGCTTTTCCGGCGGATGAGCGATGTCACGCTCGACGACGACGGAACGGGTTTGCGTCGCGGTGCTGGTCATTGGTCCATCCTGTTGAGCAGGTCTTCGAGATTGTCGAACCGGGTTTCCCAGAACCCGGCCATGCGGCTTGTCCAGTCGACCAACGGGGCCAGGGCGTTCAGCTGGGCGCTGTAGTGCGTCTGCCGGCCCTCATGACGGTCGCTGACTAGGCCGGCCTGCTTGAGCACCCCAAGATGCTTGGAGACCGCCGGCTGCGAGACTCCGGCCAAGGCCGTCAGGGCCCCGACCGTCTGTTCGCCGTCGCGGCACAGCCGCTCGAAGATCCCACGTCGGGTGGGATCGGCGAGCGTCTTGAAAAGCAGGTCGTGAGCGTCCGTCATGAAAAACCGATAACCCGTTGGCTATGGGTTACTCATAGCTGGCGAGTTATGAGTCAGTCAAGGCCTGCCGAAAGCTTCGAAATCGGCCGGTATCCGAGCCATCGGCTTGACGTCTATGGGAGCGGTATCATCTAAGACCCGTTCAACGACGACACGAGGATCGCGCCATGACCATCACCGGAGAGCTTCTGATCGACGGCGGCGCCCGCCCCGGGACCGGCGGCGCGATCCACGCGGTCGACCCCAGCACCGGAGCCACCCTGGACGTGACCTTCGGTGGCGCGACCAAGGCCGATCTCGACGAGGCCTGTGCCCTGGCGGCCGCGGCCTTCGGGCCCTATCGCGCCACCTCGCCCGAGCAGCGGGCCGTGTTCCTGGAAACCGTCGCCGCCAAGATCGAGGCGATCGGCGACGACCTGATCGTTCGGGCCATGGCCGAGACCGGCCTGCCCCGCGCCCGCCTGGAAGGCGAGCGCGGCCGCACCATGGGCCAGCTGAAGATGTTCGCCGGCGTGCTGCGCGACGGCGGCTGGCTGGAGGCCCGGATCGACCCGGCCCAGCCGGACCGCAAGCCGCTGCCGCGTCCGGACCTGCGCCTGCGCAACGTGCCGCTGGGTCCGGTGGCGGTGTTCGGCGCCAGCAACTTCCCGCTGGCCTTCTCGGTGGCCGGCGGCGACACCGCCTCGGCCCTGGCGGCCGGCTGCCCGGTGGTGGTCAAGGCCCACCCGGCGCATCCGGGTACGTCGGAACTAGTCGGCCGCGCCGTTCAGGAGGCCGTGAAGGCATGCGGCCTGCCGTCGGGCGTCTTCGCCCTGCTGCACGACGCCGGCATCGAGATCTCGCAAGGCCTGGTCGCCGACGCCCGCATCAAGGCCGCGGGCTTCACCGGGTCGCGCCGCGCGGGCCTGGCCCTGACGGCCGTCGCCCAGGGCCGTCCCGAGCCGATCCCGTTCTACGCCGAGATGAGCAGCATCAACCCGGTGCTGCTGCTGCCGAACGCCCTGAAGGCGCGCGGCGCGGCCATCGCCCCCGAGTTCGTCGCCGCTCTCACCCAAGGCGCCGGTCAGTTCTGCACCAATCCCGGCCTGATCCTGGGCATCGACGGCCCCGAGCTGGACGCCTTCCTGGCGGCCACCGCCGAGGTGATCGCCAAGGCCCCGGCCGGCCAGATGCTGACCCCCGGTATCTGCAAGGCCTATACCGGCGGCGTGAAAGCCCTGGCCGAAACCTCGGGCGTCACCGAGGTGGCGCACGGCCTGGAAGGCGGCCACGGCCAGGGCCGCGCGACCCTGTTCTCGGTGGACGCCGCCACCTTCCTGGCCACGCCGCACCTGCAGGACGAAGTGTTCGGCGCCGCCTCGCTGGTGGTCCGCGCCCAGGACCTGGCCCAGCTGACCCAGGTGCTCGCCGCCCTGGAAGGCCAGCTGACCATCGCCGTGCACATGGACGAGGCCGACACAGACCTGGCCCGCGCCCTGCTGCCGACCCTGGAGCTGAAGGCCGGCCGCGTGCTGGTCAACGGCTTCGGCACCGGCGTCGAGGTCGGCCACGCCATGGTCCACGGCGGCCCGTTCCCGTCGACTTCCGACAGCCGCTCGACCTCGGTCGGTTCGCTGGCGATCTTCCGCTTCCTGCGGCCGGTCAGCTACCAGAACCTGCCGGCGGCCCTGCTGCCGGTGGAACTGCAGGACGCCAACCCGCTGGGCATCGCGCGGCGGGTGGATGGCAAGGTCGTGCTGGCCTAGGCGCCTCGCCTCGGTCGGGGACAGGCGCATGCGCCTGTCCCCAATCGTTCCTCGGCCTAAACCGCCCCGTAGCCCCCGCCACCGGGGGTCTCAATGACGATTGAATCCCCCGCCGCGACCTCCACAGCGTCGGTCGCGCCGAGCACCTGAACCGAGCCGTCCTCCCGCTCGACGCGGGCCGCGCCCAACGCGCCTGGACCACCGCCCGCCAACCCGAACGGCGCCACCCGTCGGCGGTTGGACAGCAGGGTCGCCGTCATCGGTTCGCGGAAGCCGATCCTGCGCACCACCCCGTCGCCGCCGCGACGGGCGCCGGCCCCGCCCGAGCCGCGCCGGATCGAGAACGCCTCGACCAGCACCGGATAGCGGCTCTCCAGCACCTCCGGGTCGGTCAGGCGGCTGTTGGTCATGTGGGTCTGGACCGCGTCGGCGCCGTCGAAGTCCGGCCCGGCCCCGGCCCCGCCGCAGATGGTCTCGTAATATTGCCGCCGGTCGTCGCCGAAGGTGAAGTTGTTCATCGTCCCCTGGGCGGCCGCCATCACCCCCAGCGCGCCATAGAGGGCGTCCACCACCACCTGGCTGGTCTCGACATTGCCGGCCACCACCGCCGCCGGATAGCGCGGCCGCAGCATCGAGCCCTCGGGGATCACCAGCTCGACCGGCCGCAGGCAGCCGTCGTTCATCGGGATCTCGTCGTCGACCAGGGTGCGGAACACGTAGAGCGCCGCCGCCCGGCAGATCGAGGCCGGGGCGTTGAAATTGGTCGGGACCTGGTCGCTGGTGCCGGTGAAATCGACCCGCGCGATGCGCGTCGCGCGGTCCACCGTGATCGCCACCTTCACCACCGAACCGTCGTCCAGTTCGTAGGCGAAGGCCCCGTCCGACAGGGTGGCCAGCACACGCCGCACGGCCTCCTCGGCGTTGTCCTGCACGTGAGCCATGTAGGCCTCGACCACCGCCTGGCCGAACTCGGCGACCAGGCCCGTCAGGCTTTCGGCGCCGCGCGCGCACGCCGCCACCTGGGCCTTGAGGTCGCCGATGTTCTGGTCGGGATTGCGGGCCGGCCACTTGCCCGAGGCCAATAGCGCCCGAACCTCGGCCTCGCGGAACCGCCCGCCCTCGACCAGCAGGAAGTTCTCGATCAGCACCCCCTCCTCCTCGACGGTGCGGCTGCCCGGCGGCATCGAACCCGGCGTGATCCCGCCGATATCGCCCTGGTGGCCCCGCGCCGCGACATAGAAGGCCAGCGCCCCGGCCGCGTCGAACACCGGCATGACCACGGTCACGTCCGGCAGGTGGGTGCCGCCGTTATAGGGCGCGTTGAGCATGTAGACGTCGCCGGGCAGGAGGCCCCGGCGATCGTGCAGCCGTCCGTCGCGGACAGCCCGCACGCTGTCGCCCATCGAGCCCAGGTGCACGGGCATGTGCGGGGCGTTGGCGATCAGGGCGCCGTCGCGGTCGAACAGGGCGCAGGAGAAGTCCAGCCGCTCCTTGATGTTGACGGAATAGGCGGTGTTCTGCAGCGCGAAGCCCATCTCCTCGGCCACGGCCATGAACAGGTTGTTGAACACCTCCAGCATCACAGGATCGGCCTTGGTCCCGGCCGCCTGGCGCGGGGCCAGGGCGACGACGCGGTCGATGATCAGGTTCAGGTGGCGGTCGACCGTCGCCCGCCAACCAGGCTCGATCACCGTGGTGCCGGTGTCTTCGCGGACGATGGCCGGCCCCGCCACCTCGCCGCCGATCGGCAGGGCGGCGCGGTCGAACACCGGCGCGGCGTGCTCGGCGCCGGCCATGCGGACGGTGAGGACCGCCAGGGGCTCGGGCTTGGAGTCCGCGCCGAGGCCCAGGTCCGGCGCCCCGCCGGCGTCGGCGTGACCGATAGCTTCCACGGCCAGAGCCTCGACGACCAGGGCCGTGCCCGGCGAGACGAAGCCAAAGCGCCGATGGTGCAGGGCCTCGAAAGCCTCGCCCACGGCCGCCGCGTCGCCCAGCGGCACGCGCAGCGGGGTGTCGGTCCCGGCGTACTTGACCAGCACGCTGGCGATCGTCTCGACCCGGACCAGCGGCGCGTTCTGGGCCCACAGCGCGGCCTCGGCCTCGCTCGCCAGGACGGCCGCGCGGCCGGTCAGGTCTTCGGCGGCGTCGGCCAGCGGCCGCTCCACTGTCGCCTCGCGCAGGGTCCGCAGGTCGGCCAGGCCCATGCCGTAGGCGCTGAGCACCCCGGCGAAGGGGTGGATCATCACCTCGGTCATGCCCAGGGCGTCGGCGACCAGGCAGGCATGCTGGCCGCCCGCCCCGCCGAAGCAGGCCAACACGTAGCGGGTGACGTCGTAGCCGCGCTGGATCGAGATCTGCCGCACGGCCTTGGCCATGTTCTCCACGGCGATGGTGACGAAACCCTCGGCGATCTCGACCGGCGTCATGGCCCTGCCGGTCGCGACCAGGATCTCGGCCGCGAGCGCCTCGAATTTCGCCGTGACCACGTGGCGATCCAGCGGCTGGTCGGCGTTCGGGCCGAACACCGCCGGGAAGAAGTCGGGCGACAGCTTGCCCAGCATGACGTTGCAATCGGTCACGGTCAGCGGCCCGCCACGCCGGTAGCAGGCCGGGCCGGGATTGGCGCCGGCCGAGGCCGGGCCGACCCGGAACCGCGCCCCGTCGAACGAACAGATCGAACCGCCGCCGGCCGCCACGGTGTGGATGTTCATCATCGGCGCGCGCATCCGCACCCCGGCCACCACCGTCTCGTAGGCCCGCTCGTACTCGCCCGCGAAGTGGCAGACGTCGGTCGAGGTGCCGCCCATGTCGAAGCCGATCACCCGCTCGAAGCCGGCCTGGGCCGCCGTCCTGGCCATGCCGACGACCCCGCCGGCCGGACCGGACAGGATCGCGTCCTTGCCCCGGAAGGCGTGGGCGTCGGTCAGGCCTCCGTTGGATTGCATGAACAGCAGCCGGGTCTCGCGCCCCAGGGCGTCGGCGACCTTGTCGACATAACGGCGCAGGATCGGCGACAGGTAGGCGTCGACCACGGTCGTGTCCCCGCGCCCGACCAGCTTCATCAGCGGGCTGACCTCGTGACTGACCGACACCTGGGTGAAGCCGACCTCGCGGGCGATCGCCGCGACCCTCGCCTCGTGATCGGTGAAGCGAAAGCCGTGCAGCAGCACGACGGCCACGGCCCGAAAGCCGGCGTCGAAGGCGGCCTGCAGCCCCGCGCGGGCCCCGAGCTCGTCGAGCGGCCGCAGCACCGCGCCCTCGACGCTGATCCGTTCGTCGACCTCGACCACGTGGCCGTACAGCGCCTCGGGCTTGACGATCCGCCGGTCGAACAGCTTGGGCCGGGCCTGGTAGCCGATGCGCAGGGCGTCGGCGTGGCCCCGGGTGATCGCCAGGACCGTGGGCTCGCCCGCCCGCTCGAGCAGGGCGTTGGTGGCCACGGTGGTGCCCATCTTGACCGCGTCGATGGCGCCGTCGCCGTCCAGCAGCGCCCGCACGCCGGCCACCGCCGCGTCGTCATACTGCTCGGGGTTTTCCGACAGCAGCTTGTGGGTCAGCAGGGTCCCGTCCGGGCGCCGCGCGACGATGTCGGTGAAGGTGCCGCCTCGGTCGATCCAGAACTCCCAGCCGCGGTCGGTCATCAAGATCCCCTTCGTCGGATCCCTTTTGGCGCTGAGGCTGGTCGGTATCAAGGACTCTGGCCGCCCGCACGATCGGGGACAGGCGCATGCGCCTGTCCCCAGCCCACTCAGCGCATCGCCTCCACGCCCGCCCAGATCCCCAGGCCCAGGAAGATCAGCGCCGCGCCCAGGCGCACATATTTCAGCGGCACGATCTTGGTCGCCGCCTCGCCCAGGTACACGGCGGGGATGTTGGCGGCCATCATGCCCACGGTGGTGCCGGCCGCCACCCAGAACACGTCATGGAAGCGCGCGCCCAGGGCGACCGTGGCGATCTGGGTCTTGTCGCCCATCTCGACCAGAAAAAAGGCGATGGTGGTGGTCAGGAACACCCCATAGCGACCCGCGCCGCCGGGCAGATCGTCGTCGGCCTTGTCGGGGATCAGGGCCCAGGCGGCCATGGCGACGAACGAGACGGCGATGGCCCACTTGAACCAGGCGCCGTCGAACAGGCCCGAGACCAGCGATCCAGCCAGGGCCGCCAGGGCGTGGTTGGCCAGGGTGGCGACCAGTATGCCCAGGATGATGGAAACGGGCTTCTTGAAGCGGGTGGCCAGGATAATGGCCAGAAGCTGGGTCTTGTCGCCGATCTCGGCGATGGCCACCACGAGGGCCGAAACGAGCAGGGATTCCATGAAATCAAACCGTCCGGGCCGAGCGCACGCCAATAGCGTCGGAGACCCCGCCCAGCCCGGAACGGAAACCGACGCCATTGGTCTCGCCGCGGAAGCCGATGGCCTCCTTCACCCGCGCCATGCCCCTTCCCGATGAAAGAAAGGAGGCAAGTGTGTTGACGACGGGCCCCGCTGATCGGCGCGGGCGGCTACTCCCCAAAGGTGCGGGGTGAGTAGCGGCGTTGGGTGTGGAGGTCAAGTCGCGCTGCGGCTGGGGACAGGCGCATGCGCCTGTCCCCGTCCTCTCAGATCGCCGCCGGCGGGTCGAACCGCATCGCGTGGATCGACACCCGCACCTTGCCGCCGGTGAAGGCGCCGCCAGACGACGTGATCACCACCGGCGTGTCGGCGTAGTAGGCCGTCGGGCCGATCACCCCCACATTGCTGGCGTTCTTGGCCACGCCCAGCGCGGCGCCGAACTTGCCCGCCTCGCCGGCCACGCCGCAGCTGTAGGAGGTCGCTCCGGTGATCGCCGCGCTGGTGCGGGTCGAGACGCCCAGCACGATGGCGCGGGCCGGGATCATCACGGTCGTGGCCACCGAGGCGCCGGACAGGGTCACCTCCTGCTCGAGAATCTCGAATCGCGTGGCGGCGAAGAACGGCGAGCGAGCGGCCGTCAGGGCCTTGAAGGTCGAGGACAGCGGAGTCCAGTTCTCGCCGTCGTGGATCAGGGCCAGGCCCTCGTCGATGATCCAGGCCAGCCAGCCGGCCCTGGGCGTCAGGGCCTCCCAGACGCCGTCGACATAATGGGCCAGCAGGCCGGCGGCCTTGTCGAACCAGGCGGCGCCGGTCGCGCCGGTCGGCAGGATGTGCATCGCCCCGTCGGCCGGGGAAGCCGGCTGGGCGGCGACGGTCCGGCTCTGGACCGCCAGCTGGACCAGGCCGTCCAGCCTGCCGAGGGCCTCGTTGACGGTGATGTGCTTCTGGGCCTGGCCGGCCGCTAGGAAGGGCAGCGACAGGCGAGGCGTGGTGGTGTTGGACATGGGAACTCCTGGAGGGTTTCAACGCCTCCAGTGTCGCCCCGCCGCGAGTCCCCGAGGATCGACAGCCGTGGATCCCCTGCTCGTCCCCGCCTACTGGGCCGCGAAAGCCAGGCGATTGCCCGATGTCAACGCGGTCTTGGCGGCCAGCTCCGCCTTGGCGTCCTCATACTGCTCCGCGAACTTGGCGATCAGCTCGCCGGCCGACAGCACCGCGTCGATGGCGCCGACGCCCTGGCCGGAACCCCAGATGTCGCGCCAGGCCTTGGCTTCCTGATTGCCGCCGGAACCGAAGTTCATGGCCGATGGGTCGCTGACCGGCAGGTTCTCGGGATCGAGCCCCGCCCGGACGATCGACTGGCGCAGATAGTTGCCGTGCACGCCGGTGAACAGGTTCGAATAGACGATGTCGTTGGCCCGGGCCTCGACGATAGTGTCCTTGTAGCCCTGGGGCGCGTTGGCCTCCTTGGTCGCGATGAAGGCCGAGCCGATATAGGCCAGGTCGGCGCCCATGGCCTGGGCGGCCAGGATCGAGCGGCCCGAGGCGATCGAGCCCGACAGCGCCACCGGCCCGTCGAACCACTGGCGGATCTCCTGGATCAGGGCGAACGGCGACAGGGTTCCGGCGTGACCTCCGGCCCCCGCCGCCACCGGGATCAGGCCGTTCGCGCCCTTCTCGATGGCCTTGTGGGCGTGCTTGTCGTTGATCACGTCGTGCAGTGTGATCCCGCCATAGCTGTGGATCGCGGCGTTCAGGTCCTCGCGCGCGCCCAGCGATGTGATCACCACCGGAACCTTGTACTTCACGCAGAGCTCGACATCCTCCTGGAGCCGGTTGTTGCTCTTGTGGACGATCTGGTTGACGGCGAACGGGGCCGAGGGCGCGTCGGGATTGGCCCGGTCATGGGCCGCCAGTTCCTCGGTGATCCGCGCCAGCCACTCGTCCAGCTGCGAGATCGGCCGGGCGTTCAGGGCCGGGAACGAACCGACGACGCCGGCCTTGCACTGGGCGATGACCAGGTCGGGATTGCTGATGATGAACAGCGGAGACGCGATGACGGGCAGGCGCAGGCGGTCGCGCAGGATCGGCGGCAAGGCCATGGGAACGTCTCCTTTGGGGCGGCCGCTGCGGGCGGCGCATGTAAACAGCGTTAGCTTAAACGGTCGTTCGTACCCGGCGCAAGCGCTTGACCTCCCCGGCGGCACGGGGGCATCTGCTGGCCAAAACAAGAAAATGCTGCGGTGCAGGAGACAAACGTCGTGATTCACCCGCCCTCCCGGCTGGCCGAGGATTTTGGCGCCCCGGACCCCTCGAAATGGATGGCCCTGGTCGACAAGACCCTCAAGGGCCAGGCGTTCGACGACGCCCTGGTCACCCCGACCGCCGACGGCCTCGCCATCCAGCCGCTCTACACGGCGCAGGACGGCGTGGCCGTGGCCCGCGACCTGCGGGCGCGCGACGCCGTGCGGCCCTGGGACCTGCGCATGCCCGCCGCCCATCCCGATCCCCGCCAGGCCGCCGCCGAGATCATGAAGGACCTGGAGAACGGTGCGGCCTCGGTGCTGCTGGTTCTCGATCCCACCGGGGTCAACGGCGTGGCCGTCGGTTCGCTGCAGGACATGGCCCAGGCGCTGAACGGCGTGCTGCTGGACCTGGCCCCCGTCGCCCTGGACGCCGGTTTCCTGGGCCCCAAGGCCGCCGACTGGCTGGCCGCCTTGGCCAAGGCGGCGCCCAACGCGCCCCTCGCCTTCCACATGGATCCGCTGACCGCCTTCGCCCAGGCCGGCGCCAGCCCGGGGCCCATCGAGGGTCACCTGGTTTCGGCGGCGACGGTCGGGGCGCGGCTGTCGGACACCTACGCCAAGGCCAGCCTGATGCTGGCCACCGGCCGCGCGGCGCACGAGGCCGGCGGCTCCAACACCGAGGAGCTGGCGGTGATGGCCGCCTGCGCCCTGGCCTACGCCAAGGCTTTGGCGCGAGCCGGCCTCTCCATGCAGGAGGCCTTCTCCCGGATCACCCTGGGCGTCAGCCTCGACGCGGAATATTTCACCGGCGTGGCCAAGGTCCGCGCCGCCCGGGCCCTGTGGGCGCGGATCACCGACGCCTGCGGCGTATCGGTTACCGCCGTCATCGAGGCCCGCTCGTCGCAGCGCATGCTGACCCGGGCCGACGCCTGGACCAACCTGCTGCGCCTGACCGCTGCGGGCTTCGCCGGCGCGGTCGGCGGCGCCGACGCCATCGTCCTGGGCGCGTTCACCGACGCCATCGGCCTGCCCACCGCCTTCGGCCGCCGCCAGGCCCGCAACACCCAGCTGGTGCTGATGGAGGAAAGCCATCTGGGCCGCGTCGCCGACCCGGCCGGCGGGTCCTGGTACCTGGACAGCCTGACCGACCAGCTGGCCCGCGCCGCCTGGGGCGGCTTCCAGGCCATCGAGGCGGCCGGCGGGATCGTCAAGGCGCTGGAGAGCGGACGGGTCGCCGATATCGTCGACGCCACGCGCGCGGCGCAGGAGGCTGCCTTCGCCGACAAAAGCCGCAAGATCCTGGGGGTCACCGCCTTTCCCAACGCCGACGACAAGCCGGTGGAGGTCGCAACGCCCAGCACCGGCGACTTCGCCGTCGATCCGCCCAACGTTCGCGTGCCTGGACCAGATTCCCGCTGTCCGCCGCTGGCGCCCATCCGGTTCTCGGCCGCCTTCGAGGGAGCCCAGGCATGAGCAAGTTCCCCGACTTCACGAGCCTACCCTTCGAGGCCGCCGCGACCAACTCCGCTCCGGAAGGCGCCGCCTGGGCCACGCCGGAGGGGATCGACGTGCCCCCGGCCTTCACGGCCGACGACACCGCCGGCCTGGACTTCACCGGCGGCTATCCCGGCGTCGCGCCGTTCGTGCGCGGCCCCTACCCGACCATGTACGTGACCAACCCGTGGACGGTGCGGCAGTACGCGGGCTTTTCGACCGCCGAGGACAGCAACGCCTTCTACAGACGCAACCTGGCCGCTGGTCAGATGGGCCTGTCGGTGGCCTTCGACCTGGCCACCCACCGGGGCTATGACAGCGACCACGAGCGAGTGAAGGGCGACGTCGGCATGGCCGGCGTGGCCATCGACTCGATCCTCGACATGCGCACCCTGTTTTCCGGCATCCCGCTCGACAAGATGAGCGTGTCGATGACCATGAACGGCGCGGTGCTGCCGATCCTGGCGCTCTACATCGTGGCGGCCGAGGAACAGGGCGTCAGCCCCGACAAGCTCTCGGGGACCATCCAGAACGACATCCTCAAGGAGTTCATGGTCCGCAACACCTATATCTATCCGCCCGCGCCCTCGATGCGGATCATCTCGGACATCTTCGCCTTCACCTCGGCGAACATGCCCAAGTTCAACTCGATCTCGATCAGCGGCTATCACATGCAGGAGGCCGGAGCGACGGCCGACCTGGAGCTGGCCTACACCCTGGCCGACGGGATCGAGTACGCCCGGGCGGGCGTCGCCGCCGGCATGAGCATCGACACCTTCGCCCCGCGCCTGTCGTTCTTCTGGGCGATCGGCATGAACTACTTCATGGAAGTGGCCAAGATGCGCGCAGCCCGCCTGCTGTGGGCCCGGCTGATGAAGCGCGAGTTCGATCCCAAGGATGACCGGTCGCTGTCCCTGCGCACCCACAGCCAGACCTCGGGCTGGTCCCTGGCCGCCCAGGACGTGTTCAACAACGTGGCCCGCACCTGCGTCGAGGCCATGGCGGCGGTCAACGGCCAGACCCAGAGCCTGCACACCAACGCCCTGGACGAGGCCCTGGCCTTGCCGACTGACTTCTCGGCCCGCATCGCCCGCAACACCCAGCTGTTCCTTCAGATGGAAAGCGGCACGACCCGTGTCGCCGACCCGTGGGGCGGCTCCTACTATGTCGAGCGCCTGACCCACGACCTGGCCGTCAGGGCCCTGGCGCATATCGAGGAGGTCGAGGCCGCCGGCGGCATGGCCAAGGCCATCGAGCAGGGCATTCCCAAACTGCGCATTGAGGAGGCCGCCGCCAAGACCCAGGCCCGCATTGACGCCAATCGCCAGAGCGTGGTCGGCGTCAACCGCTACAAGCCGGAGGTCGCCGACGACATCCCGATGCTGAAGGTCGACAACACCTCGGTGCGCAATCAGCAGCTGGAGAAGCTGGCCCGGCTGAAGGCCGAGCGCGATCCGGCCGCGACGGCCGCGGCGCTGAAGGCGCTGGAGGACGGGGCGCGGGGAACCGGCAACCTGCTGGCCCTGGCCGTCGACGCGGCCCGCGCCAAGGCCACGGTCGGCGAGATCAGCCTGGCGATGGAAAACGTCTTCGGTCGTCACCGCGCCAGCATCCAGGCGATCCAGGGCGTCTACGGCGCCGAGGCCGGCGCCGATCCCAAGGCCGCCCGAGCCCGGGCCATGGTCGCCGCCTTCCAGGAGGCCCATGGCGGTCCGCCTCGCATCTTGGTGGCCAAGATGGGCCAGGACGGCCATGACCGCGGCCAGAAGGTGATCGCCAGCGCCTTTTCCGACCTCGGCTTCGACGTCGACATCGGCCCGTTGTTCCAGACCCCGGCCGAGGCCGCCAAGCTGGCGGTCGACAACGCCGTCCACATCGTCGGGGCCAGCTCGCTGGCGGCCGGCCACCTGACCCTGGCCCCGGAGCTGAAGGCCGAACTGGCTAGGCAGGGCCGCCCGGACATCATGATGGTGGTCGGCGGCGTGATCCCGCCGCAGGACTTCCAGGCGCTGATCGACGCCGGCGCCGCGGCGATCTTCCCGCCCGGTACGGTGATCGCCGAGGCGGTGATCGAGTTGCTGGACAAGCTGAACAAGCAGCTCGGCTACACCCAGGGCGAGGCGGCCTAGGCGGAGGCTGCACGTTCCCTCGATCCGAACTCCCCGGGGAGCGCGATCTTCGGTTCACACGCGGCGGGCTGGATGGAGCGATCGTTCCTCCGTCGAGACCCGCCATGTTCCAGCCCGCACGCGAAATGACCAGCCCGCCGCGAGTCGTCGCGGCGATCCTGTTCGCCTTCGCTTTTCCGCCCCTGGCCGTATACCTGCTGGCCGCGGCCATGGCGCTGCCGAAGGAGCCGCACAGGATTTCCATCGTGGTGGCGGCCCTGCCTGGCGCGCTGATGATGAGCCTGCTCGCGGGCTGGATCTTCGTGCTGCCGGCCTGCGTGGCCTGGGCGGTGCTGCATCAGTTGGACCGGCAATACCGATCGGCGGCGGCCTTTGTGGGTTTGGCGACCGGTCTGGCCTTCGCCGCCCTGCTGAAGACCTTTGACGACGAAGACACCCAAGCCGTCGCCATGCACCTGACCGGCGCGGCGGCCGGCCTTCTCACGGGCCTCGGCGTCTGGTGGATAGCCTACGGCCGGCAAGAACGGTTCCGGTCAATCGTCACCCGGCCGCCCTTGAACCTGTGATCGACAACCGTCCGGTCCGGGCGCCTAGCGCCTAGGACCGCGTCTTCTTCGACCTGCGCTTTTTGCGGGTCTTCGGGTCGATCTCTTCGGGCAGGCCGTGCCGGGCTTCGACGTCCTTCTGCAACGCCTTGGCCGCCATCAGGTGGCCCGGGAACAGGGTGTCGACGGCCCAGCCCAGCACCGGTACGGTGTCGGACAGGTTGTCGGCGGCCAGATAGGCGGCCATCCGCGCCAGGGTCGGGGTGGACGCCTTGGCTTGAACGGCATGGAACAGCAACAGACCGCCCGCGCCCAGGCCGTAGGCCAGGCCCGCCCAGGGGACCCAGGCCAGAACCCCGTCCAGCCCCAGGCCGAACGGCCCTATGCCGATCAGCCGGTCGGAGAGCCGTTTGATGGTCTCCGCGTGCCGCCAGGCCTGATGCGCCTTCTGGCGCTCGCTGGCGGGGCCTTCGTCGACGACGTAGCCCTCAAGGGTTTCGCTGCGTTCGGTCATGTCAGGTCAACGCCCCGCGGCGGACTTGGTTGTCGCCGGGCGAACGGACCTGGCGCTTTCCTGGCCGTACTTGGGGCGGCTAGAGGCTCGTCAGCCGCTTGGCCTGGGCGACCCAGGCGTCGCGTTCGGCGCGGCCCCGCAGGTTCAGCTTGGCGTCGACGTCGGCCAAGTCTTCGGCGCCCCAGGCGGCGATCTGCTCGAAGCGCGTTACACCCAGCTCGGCCAGGGACGCGGCCAGCTTGGGACCGATCCCGACCAGCTGGGTCAGGTCGTCGGCCGCCGACTTGGCCGTCTCGACGGCCGGCCCGGCGGCGGCGTCCAGGGTTTCCTGGACCTCGGTCGTCACGGTTTCGGCGGTGTCGAGCGCGACTTCGGCGACCGTCTCGGCGCCAGCGGTCGCCTCGACCGGCGCCAGGACGGGCGCCTCGGTGACGGGGTCGATCGGAGCTTCGACGGCCGGCTCGGGCGCCAGTGTGACGGGTTCAGACGCGGGCAAGCCCCCGGTCAGGGCCCCGGTCAGGGTCGGCGCCAGCAGGGCCTCGACATTGACCGCCTCGCGCCAGCGGGCCGACCACCACCACCAGGTGGCGCCGGCCATCGCCGCGCCGCCGAACACCAGCCACAGCGGCGAGGCCGCGCCGGCCATCAGGTTCGGGCCCTTTTCAGGATCGATCTTGGGCAGTTCGGGAAGGAATGACAGGGTCATGGCCGAGCTCCAACAACCGTTTGTTGCAGTGCAGCATAACACGGTTTTGCCGTTGGCGAGTCGCATAATCGCAACCTTGGGATCAAATCAGTCCTGTTGCGCCCAGGGCCAGGCCGGCGGCGACCATCGCCCCCACCACCGCCAGGATCGGGACGCGCAACGCGAACACCAGGCCGCAGGCCAGGAGGGTCAGTCCCGCCGCCGGAAGGTTGACGCTGCCCAGGTCGGGCGCCTCGGCCCTCAGGGGTCCCCAGGCCCGGACCGCGCCGACCCGGAACAGCAGGTGGACCGCGAACCAGACGGCCAAGTTGGCGATCACCCCGACGGCGGCCGCCGAGACCAGGGACAGGGCGCGCGCCGGCCGGGGGCGCGAGCGCAGGCGCTCGAAGACCGGCCCGCCGGCGAAGATCCACAGGAACGACGGCGCGAAGGTGGTCCAGGCGGCCATCAGCCCGCCGGCCAGGGCGGCGATCCAGGCCCATTCCGGCGGCGCGTTCTGGTAGGCCCCGACGAAGCCGACGAAGACCAGGACCAGCACCAGCGGCCCCGGCGTCGTCTCGGCCAGGCCCAGGCCGTCCAGCATCTGGCCCGGCGCCAGCCAGCCGAACGCGCCCGCCGCCTGGCCGACATAGGCCAGGGCCGCATAGGCGCCGCCGAAGCTGGCCATGGCCAGGATGCTGAACACCCCGCCCATCCGGGCCAGGGTGGATCCCGGCGCCAAGACCAGGGCCAGCAGCACCGGCGCCAGCCATATCGCCAGGCAGACCAGGGCGGTGCGCCAGGGAGTCCGTGTCCCCGTTTCCGCGGGTACGACCGCCACCGCGCCGCCGCCCAGGATCCAGCCGACCGCGCCGGCGGCCAGGATGATCAGCGGAAAGGGCAGAACGGTGAAGGTCAGGGCGGCGAAGGCCAGGCCCGCCGCCCACCAGCCGGCGACGCCCTTGATCGCTCGGCCGCCCATGCGGATCAGGGCCTGCAGCACCAGGGCGACCACCGCCGCCTTCAGCCCCAGCAGGGCCGGTCCCGCCCAGGCCGCGCGGCCGTGGGCGACGTACAGCGCCGACAGGCCCAGCATCACGGCCAGACCCGGCAGAACGAACAGCAGGCCCGCCGCGATCCCGCCGCGCACGCCGTGCAGGCGCCAGCCCAGCCAGGTGGCCAGTTGCTGGGCCTCCGGCCCCGGCAGCAGCATGCAGAAGCTCAGGGCGTGGGCGAACCGTTCCTCGTCGACCCAGCCGCGCCGTTCCACCACCTCGCGGTGCAGCAAGGCGATCTGGCCGGCCGGACCGCCGAAGCCCAGGCAGCCGACCTTCAACCAGACCCAAAACGCTTGCCGAAAGCTGGGCTGGCCGGTCGTCACGCGCGCCAGACCCGCGCCTTGGCGCCGGCGTCGCCGAGCGTGTCGGCCAGCCAGGTCGTGACCTCGGCGATCACGCCTTCGGCGGACTTCGGCGTCCCGACCACGACCATCGCACAACCGTTCATCTTCATCGGATCCGTCAGCGGCCGCAGGCGCAGCTCCGCAGCTAGCGCGTCGTTCGTGACGGTTTCCATCGCCCGCATGAAGGCGTCGAAGGTTTCCAGGTCCTTCAGCGGCATCCAGGCGGCGATCACCGCGTCCCTGTCCCGGGCCAGCACCGCCTTTGTCGTGGCGACGATCTGGGCGTAGTCGTCGCTGCGCTCGAACGGCGGATCGATCAGGACGAAGGTGCGCCCGCCCTTCCCCGCCCGCGCGGCGGCCGTGGCGTAGCCGTCGTCCTTCAGCGCCTGGGCGAAGGCATAGGGGGCCAGGGTCCGGCGCAGGCTGTCGAAGTCGTCGGGCCGCAGTTCGCAGGCGGTGTAGCGGTCGGTCTTGCGCAGGGCCCGCGCGATCAGCAGCGGCGAGCCGGGATAGAGCGACCCCGCGCCGCCGCCGTTCAAGGCCCTCACCGCCGCCACGAGCGGCGCGAACACCGTCGGAACCTGCGCCATCGCCTGCAGTCGGCCGATCCCGGCCGCCGCCTCGCCCGAGCGCTGGGCCATGTCGCCGCCCAGGTCGTAGGCCCCGGCTCCGGCATGGGTGTCGATCACCGACAGGGGCGTGTCCTCGGCGGTCAGCGCCTCCAGCAAGGCCAGCAGGATCGCGTGCTTCTGCAGGTCGGCGAAATTGCCGGCGTGGAAGGCGTGTCGGTAGTTCATGTCTGGCGCGTCGCTCCCGGAACCGGCGCTCCGTCTATCACGTTGGCCGACGATAGGTTGGGAGCCAGGCGATGGACCAGGATATTTCCGAGAACGGCGGCGCGGACCGTCCAGCGAGGTGATGACCGTGCCCCGCGACACGCTCGAGACCCCTCCCGCCGAACGCGCCCTGCTGGCCTATGTCAACGACCAGGAGCAGGGCGTCCGTCGCCTGCCCCGCGGCAAAGGCTTTTCCTATGTCGACGAGGACGGCCGGCCCGTGAAGGACGAGACGACCCTGGCGCGGATCAGGGCCCTGGCCATTCCGCCGGCCTGGACCAGCGTCTGGATCTGCCCCGATCCCAATGGCCACATCCAGGCGGTCGGCCGCGACCAGAAGGGCCGCAAGCAGTATCGCTATCACCCCGACTGGCGGGCCGACCGCGACGCGCGCAAGTACGATCGCATGGCCGCCTTCGGGCGCGCCCTGCCCCGGCTGCGGCGGCGCGTGGCCGCCGACCTAGCGCGCCGGGGCCTGCCGCGCGAGAAGGTGCTGGCCGCCGTGGTCAGCCTGCTGGAGCTGACCCTGATCCGGGTGGGCAATGACGAATACGCCAGAACCAACAAGAGCTTCGGCTTGACGACGATGCAGAAGCGCCACCTGAAGCTGGCCGGCGGCGGTGCGGTGTTCGAGTTCAAGGGCAAGAGCGGCAAGATGCACAGGACGGGCTTCCGCGACCGTCGCCTGGCCCGCATCGTCGCCGCCTGCCAGGAGCTGCGCGGCCAGCGACTGTTCCAGTACATCGACGAGGACGGCCAGCGGCGGGCGGTCGAGAGCAGCGACGTCAACGACTACATCCGCGCCGCCTGCGGCGACGACTTCTCGGCCAAGGACTTCCGCACCTGGTACGGCTCGCTGGCGGCGCTTGAAGCGCTCAGCATGAGCCCTCCGCCCACGACCCAGGCGGAGGCCAAGCGCACGCTCAACACCTGCGTCAAGGCCGTGGCCGGCCTGCTGGGCAACACCCCCGCCGTCTGCCGCGCGGCTTATATTCACCCGAAGGTCCTCGAAGCCTTCGAGACCAGCCAACTGCCAAGGCGGCGAGCCTCGTCGCCCAGGGCCAAGGAGCTGGCGCTACTGAAGCTGGTGGCCAACTGAGCTTGCTAGGGCGTCAACCTCGCGCCAAGCTTGGCCGGAGTCGCCGGGGTTATCGATGTCATTCCAACGTTTCGCGCCTTGGACCTGCGTAGCAATCCTGGCCGCTTGGCCCGTCGCCGCGGCGCCCCGCGCCTGCCCCGCCTCGCCCGAACTGGCTCGACTGGTCGCGGCCTCGTCCAGCATCGTCCAGGGACGCCTCGGCCTTTCACAGGAGGCCCTGGCGAACGCCATCGCGCATCCTGAGTACATCCCCGTGCCGTTGGAGGAAGCGATCTCGTTGAAGGGCCCAAGGCCGAACGCCGTTCAGATCTATCCCAAGGACGAGTCCTATCTTCCGTCGCCCGACGCCCTGCGGGCCGCCATCAACACGCCAGCCCTGCTTTTCCTGACCCAAGCCGGTTCGCCGGCGAAATTCTATTTCGCCGGCCATTCCCCCAAGGCGCTGGCGCCCGCCGCCGGGGCCGAAGCCGGCGTGCGAACCGAGATCGCCCGCCAGGCTTCAGTGCTTCGCGCCACTCCCACCCCGGCCGCCCACGATGCGGAAGTTCGCCGCCTGGTTTCGGAACTGGGCGGACTACGCGGGCGTGCTGGCGCCGACGCTCGTCAGCGGGCGATCTTCGCGCGGCTGGAAGCGCTGGGCCCCGCCGGTGTTCCGGCGATCGTGGCCCACATGGAGGATCACCGCCTCCTGGCCGAGCCGACGATCTCCCTGACAAATCACGCGACCAACGCTTTCGAGGGCGTGCGCCACTACGGTCCCGAGCAAGTGGTCGACGCGCTCGACGCCATTCTGAACCAGATCACTGGCCAGTCTTTCGGCGACATATCCAATGGCGGGACCGAGGCGCAACGCCGGGAGACCGTGAAGGGCTGGCGGGTCTACGCCGCGGACCTGGGATGCCCCGCAAGGTAGCGGCGCCCTAGGTCCCCGCCAGCCGCGCCGCCCGCGCCAGCAGATACCGCTGCTCGGGCGCGCTGGCGGTCAGCGCGCTCGCCGTCCGATAGGCGCCAATCGCCTCGTCCCGATCCCCAGCCATCTCCAACAGGTGGGCCCGCACCGCCGCCAGCCGGTGATGGCCGGCGAGACGCTTGTCGCCCTTGAGCTCGGCCAGCCGCTCCAGACCGGCGCGCGGCCCCTGCGCCATCGCCAGGGCCACGGCGTGGTTCAGCCGGACCATCGGATTGTCGGCCATCCGCTCCAGCAGGCCGTACAGCGCCAGGATCTGCAGCCAGTCGGTGTCCTCGGCCCGAGCGGCCTCGTCGTGCACGGCGGCGATGGCGGCCTGGAGCTGATAGGGGCCGACCGCGCCGCGCGCCAGGCTGGTTTCGACCAGCGCCACGCCCTCGGCGATCGCCGTGGCGTCCCAGAGGCCGCGATCCTGCTCGGCCAGCGAAATCAGCTCGCCGTCAGGCCCCGTCCGGGCCGAACGTCGGGCGTCGGTCAGCAGCATCAGGGCCAGCAGGCCGGCCACTTCGCCGTCGTCCGGCAGCAGGGCCCGGACGGCGCGCGCCAGCCGGATCGCCTCGATCGCCAGGTCGGCCCGTTGCAGCACGGGCCCGGCGCTGGCCGCATAGCCCTCGTTGAAGATCAGGTACAGGACATGCAGCACCGACCGCAGCCGCTCGCCGCGCTCGGTGGCGTCCGGGGCCTCGAACGGCGCGCCCGAGGCGCGGATGCTCTGCTTGGCCCGGCTGATGCGCTGGGCCATCGTCGCCTCGGGCACAAGGAAGGCGCTGGCGATCTCGGCCGTCGTCAGGCCGCCCACCGCGCGCAGCGTCAGGGCGATGGCCGAGGACGAGGTCAGGGCCGGGTGGCAGCACATGAACAGCAGGTTCAGCGTGTCGTCGCGCCCGGCCAGGGCGTCCAGGTCGTCGGATGGCGACACCACCTGGACGTCGCCCTCCATGGCCACCGCCTCGCGCCGCCGCCGGGCGATTTCGCGGCGGATCTGATCGGTCATCCGTCGCGAGGCGACCTGCGCCAGCCAGCCGCCCGGATTGGCCGGCAGGCCGGTCTGCGGCCACTGACGCGCGGCGGCCAGCAAGGCTTCCTGCACTGCGTCCTCGCCGGCGGCGAAGTCGCGGTAGCGGCGAACGACGGCCGACAGGACCCGCGGCGCCAACTCGCGCAGCAGGTCCGTCGTCTGGCGGTCCAGCGCCGCCGAGGCCACAGTCACATGTCCTCGCCGCTGGCCCACATGATCCGCCGCACCTCGACCGGCAGGTTCAGCGGCGCGCCATCGGGACCAGGGCCTTCCGACCAGCGCGAAGCGGCGTAGTAGGCTCGCTCGGCCGTATCGACATCGACGATGACATAGCCGGCCAGGAACTCCTTGGTCTCCGGAAACGGACCATCGGTCACCTCGGGCGCCGCGCCCTGGCGCGCCCGCACGAACCGCGCATCGTCGGGCCCCGCCAAGGCATGGGTGACGATCATCTCGCCCGAGGTGGTGAACTCCTCCCGGAACAGGCGGAGATGCTCCATGTGCGCCTGGACCGCCGCCTGCGGCCACTGGTCCATGGACGGGACGTCCCCGCCGGCCGCGGGGTACTGCATCATCAGGATGTACTTCATCGTCGGTTCCCTTCGGTTGGAGCGCCGTCCTCCGGCGCTTTCGAGGGCAAGTCGGAGCCGTCCGGCCATTCTCGACATGACCCGCGACTTTTTTCGAGTCCATCGGGCGGGCAAGCGTGCTCGCCGCGATCCGCGTTGAATAATTATCGTTTGACAGAAAGAAATTTCACGACGACCTTGGCGTCACGGGAGGACGTTATGAGCACCGTCATCAAACTCAAGCCGCGCGCCGAGACGATCGCCGCGCCGGAAACCGCCGCCCAGCGCCGCGTGCGCCAGGGCAGCTGCGCTCTGGCCTGGCTGTTCACCGGCCTGCTGGTCCTGTCGACGGCCATCCTCGTCACAGCCCTGGGCGCCATGCTGTTCTACAAGGGCGAGCTGGTCCGGATCGGGCCCGACAACTGCTACATCGGCGCCGGGCCGCCCAACTCCGTCGCCTTCGGCTCGCTGCCCCTGCCGCACCGGCTGATCTACTGCCTGGTCGGGATCGTGCGCGCGACGCCGATCATCATGCTGTTCTGGAGCCTGCGCGCGCTGTTCCGCCTCTACGCCCGAGGCCGGGTGTTCTCGCCCGAGAACGGCCGGAGCTTCAGCCGGATCGGCGGCTGGCTGTGCGCCTACGCCCTCTCACCCTTCGTCTGCCACCTGTTCCTCAGCGCCACGGGCTACGAGATCGACAGGAACTGGGCTCACATGGCCAGCGTCCAGGCCCTGGTGCTGGGCCTGCTGGTCTTCGTGATCGGCCAGGTCATGCGGGTGGGACGCGAGATCGAGGAAGACCGCGAGGCGTTCGTCTGATGCCGATCATCCTGCGTCTCGACGTCATGCTGGCCAGGCGCAAGGTGCGCTCCAACGTCCTGGCCCGCGCCATCGGCATCACCGAGGCCAATCTCTCGCTGCTGAAGTCCGGCAAGGTGAAGGGCATGAAGTTCGAGACCCTGGAGGCGATCTGCGCCTACCTGCAGTGCCAGCCGGGCGACATCCTTGAATACGCGCCGGAAGCCACGCCCGAACGCGAGCAAGACGAGTTCAAGCGCGCCGGCTGACGGCGCTTCACCCCCGGAGACCCCCATGAGACTGTTTTCGACGCCCGCCGCGGCGATCGCGGCCGGCTGCCTGCTGCTTTGCGGCGGCGGAGCGGCGGCCCAGGCCCAGACCTCGACCCGCGCCACCCTGGACATCGACGGCGGGACGCTGGCCTACGAGACCTGCGGCGTTGGCCCCAAGGCGATCGTCCTACTGCACGACGGCATCCTGCACTCGGCGGCCTTCGACGACGTCTGGCCAATCCTCTGCCAGCGCTTCCGGGTCGTCCGCTACGATCGCCGGGGCTATGGCGCCTCGTCTCCCGCCCCGGCGGCCTATGCTCCGGCCAAGGACCTGGAAGCCCTGATGAAGGCGGTCGGACTGGAGCACGCCACCTTCGTCGGCTCGTCGTCGGGCAGCGGGATCGCCGTCGACTACGCCCTGGCCCATCCCGAGGCCGTCGATCGCCTGGTGCTGGTCGGTCCCTGGGTCAGCGGCTTCGACGTCTCGCTCGGCTTCATCGCCCGCAGCCTGAACCTGGTCGCCAAGGTGAAGATGGGCGACCTGGAGGGCGCGGTGAAGGACCCCTACATCCTGACCAAGACCGCCGACGCCGAGCGCGCCCGGGTGGTGGCCTGGCTGAAGGCCAATCCCGGCAATCTGGGCGCCGGCGCGCGCGAGCGGCCGTTGGCCGTCGCCAAGCCGCGCCTGGGCGAGATCCAGGCGCCGACGTTGGTCCTGGTCGGAGAGGTCGACATCAAGGACGTGCAGGAACAGGCCAAGGCGCTGGAGACCCTGATGCCGCACGCCCGCAGGATAGTCGTGCCCGCCAGCGGCCACCTGATGTACGTCGAGCGCCCCGCGACCTTCGCCGAGATCGTCCGCGCCTTCGTCGAAGAGCAGCCCTGACCGCTCTGCGCTACGGCGTCAGCCCTCGTGCGCCTTCAGCGCCGTCTTCAGTTCCTCGACCATCATCTCGCGCAGCCCCGGCGGCGAGACGATCTCCACCGCGTCGCCCCAGGTGAATAGATGCCAGGACAGCTCCAGCATGCCGCTGGCCAGGAAGGCCACGGTGACCGAGCCGTCCGGGTCCTGGGTCACGACCTGGTTGGGATGGAAGCGCCAGCGCAGGGCGTCCTCGGCCCGGCTGGGGCCGATGCGCAGGACCACGTCCTCGATCTGGCCGTGGTAGATGCCAAAGCTCTCGTCGGCGAAGGCCTGCAGCGAGAAGTCGGCCGGCGGCGGCGCCGGCTCGTCCAGCGCCGCCACGGCCTGCATGCGATCCAGGCGGAAGGTTCGGGGCCTGGGGTCCCGGCCTTCGGTCGCCACCAGATAGTTGCTGTGGCCGAACAGGATGCCCAGGGGCGTGACCTTGCGGGTCCGGCCTGGCGCACTGCCGCCCTCGTAGCGGAACGACAAGGCCTGAAGGCCCTTCACGGCCGTGCGGATGGCGCTCAACACCTGCTCGCTCTCGAACGGGCGGGGGCCGGGATGGACGGCTATGGTTTCGGCCTGGACGAGGGCCTCGACGTCCGGAGCCACCTTGCGCCGCGCCGCGCCGCGCAGGGCCGACAGCAGCTTGCGCTCCAGAGCGTAGAGGGCCGCCGCCCGCCCCTCGGCCCCGCCGGCGGCGTAGCTGTCGGCGGCGGTGCGTAGGGCCGCCAGTTCCTCGGCGGTCGGGGTCTGGAACAGACTATCCAGACCTGACGGGATGCGGAAGCGCTTGGTCGGGGGATCCTCGATCGCCTCCATCTGCGGGAAGGCGGCCCAGACCGCGTCGCGCATCCGCTCGGCCGTGCGCCGGCCCACGCCCATGGCGCGGGCCATCTCGTCCAAGGTCAGGCCTTCGGACGATCCGGCCAGCATCCGGGCTAGGTCCAGCAGTCGGGTCGCCTTGTCGTGTCGCATGGCCGAATTTTATACGACCGTTTTTGACGCAGCACACCTTCAAAAGCGAGACTCAAGAACCCGCCGCACAGAACACCCGATCTGGAGCCCAGCCCATGACCCGTCTTCTCGCCCAGGATTGGCACGTCGCCCCCGTCAGCGCCGCCATGATCTCGGCCGTGCTCGACTTCGCCGACATCCATCGCGATCTCGGCGGTGGGCGCACCCTGATGCGGCTGAGCCCCGAGCGGGTGCTACGGCCCGACATCATCCTGCTGCTGGGCCGCGACGCCGAGCGCGCCGCCGACATCAGCCTGGTGTGGAACGATCGCGAGGACCAGATCGTGCGGATCATCGATGACGCGGCCCTGCGCGCCTCGCGACAGGCCGCCTGGGAAGAGGCCTTCGACCTTTTCGAGGCCGACGACCGCGACGTGGCGCCGCAGCGGCTGTGCGCCTGACGTCTGTCGGCGGACATTTGGCCGCAGGCGGCGGCGGCCGGCCTTCGGCCCGTGAGTTGCGGCAACCCAAGACGGCGGCTGGCTCAGGCCGTTATTGCGTCAAATCGACACACAACCCCAACCCGAAGAATATAACGCTGCAGATTTTTCCCACCCCGGCAGTTCTTCTCAAGCATGAAGTTCCGGGTTCATCCATTTTAAACAGGCAGCCGACATCCTGATCACGAGCAAAATGCTCTCGACCGTCAAAATGACGTCGGACACCTTGAATAGGAATACGTCGGATGCCGCTGAATAGCGTCAATACCAACTCGGGCGCGATGATCGCCCTGCAGAACCTGAACAGCACCAACAGCGAACTTCAGGTCACGCAACAACGCATCAATACCGGCAAGAAGATCAGCAGCGCCAAGGACAACGGTGCGATCTGGGCCACCGCCAAGGTGCAGTCCTCGACCGCCAGCTCGCTGAACGCGGTGAAGGACTCGCTGCAACGCGGCCAGTCGACCATCGACGTGGCCCTGGCCGCGGGCGACACGGTCACCGACCTGCTGGGCAAGATGAAGGAAAAGGCCCTGGCCGCTTCCGACACCTCGCTGAACACCGCTTCGTTCAACGCCCTGAAGTCGGACTTCGACAGCCTGCGCGACCAGATCACCAAAGCCGTCACCAACGCCAAGTTCAACGGCGTCTCGATCGCCGACGGCTCGACCACCAAGCTGGCCTTCCTGGCCAACTCGGACGGCACGCAGTTCACGGTCAACGCCAAGACCCTGTCGTTGGCCGGCCTGGGCCTGACGGCCACCTCGTCGTTCACGACGGCCGCCGCGGCCAAGACGATGATCGCCACGGTCTCGACCGCCATGGGCACGGCGACCAACAAGCTAGCCTCGCTGGGCACCAGCTCGACCGGCCTGGACACCCACCTGACCTTCGTCGGCAAGCTGCAGGACAGCCTCGACGCCGGCGTGGGCAATCTGGTCGACGCCGACCTGGCCAAGGAAAGCGCCAAGCTGCAATCGCTGCAGACCAAGCAGCAGCTGGGCGTGCAGGCGCTGTCGATCGCCAACCAGTCGACCCAGTCTGTCCTCAGCCTGTTCCGCTAAGCGGTTCGGACTTCGAGTTCAGCATCTTGAGGGCGGGTCCATCGGACCCGCCCTTTTCTTTTGTCCGGTCCGGCAAGACTCGCCGCCCGAGCGACGCGCCGCAGCGACAGGGTGTTTTCAGGAACAGTCGGACCGCCGACAGAGTCGACGCAAAATCAAGAACCGACGGCAGGACTCTCGGTCAAATGAACTCGATTCAGGGTCACGACTTTCGCCGAATCGAAATGACTAACGAGGCATTATCCACCCCGCGAAATTAGCTGCGACACTTTTACTTTATCGAAAGCACGACCGTGGATGCTGGCGATGAGCAAAATGCTCCCGGCTGTCAAAATGACGTCGGACACCTTGAATGGGAAATCGCCGAAATGGCTCTGAACAGCATCAATACGAACTCGGGCGCGATGATCGCCCTGCAAAACCTGAACAGCACCAACGCCGAACTTCAGGTCACGCAGCAGCGCATCAACACCGGCAAGAAGGTCGGCAACGCCAAGGACAACGGCGCGATCTGGGCTATCGCCAAGACGCAGTCCTCGACCGCCAGCTCGATGAACGCCGTGAAGGACTCGCTCCAGCGCGGCCAATCGACCATCGACGTGGCCCTGGCCGCGGGCGACACGGTCACCGACTTGCTGGGCAAGATGAAGGAAAAGGCCCTGGCCGCTTCCGACACCTCGCTGAACACCGCTTCGTTCAACGCCCTGAAGTCGGACTTCGACAGCCTGCGCGACCAGATCACCAAGGCCGTCACCAACGCCAAGTTCAACGGCGTCTCGATCGCCGACGGTTCGACCACCAAGCTGGCCTTCCTGGCCAACTCGGACGGTTCGCAGTTCACCGTCAACGCCAAGACCCTGTCGCTGGCCGGCCTGGGTCTGACGGCGACGTCGTCGTTCACGACGGCCGCCGCGGCCAAGACGATGATCACCACCGTCAGCAACGCCCTGGGCACGGCGACCAACAAGCTGGCCTCGCTGGGCACCAGCTCGACCGGCCTGGACACCCACCTGACCTTCGTCGGCAAGCTGCAAGACAGCCTCGACGCGGGCGTGGGCAACCTGGTCGACGCCGACCTGGCCAAGGAAAGCGCCAAGCTGCAGTCGCTGCAAACCAAGCAGCAGTTGGGCATCCAGGCGCTGTCGATCGCGAACCAGTCTTCGTCGTCGATCCTCAGCCTGTTCCGCTAAGACCAGCGTACCGAGTAGCGTAAGAAAGGGCGGGTCCTAGGACCCGCCCTTTTTCTATCGGGAAACGGCGCCCGCCAGCGCCTTGCCCATCCGCACCAGCGGCACCTCGACCCCGCGGGACGTCGGCGCGGTAAACCGCTCGATCTCCCGATAGCCGCAGGCGCGGTACAGGGGCTCGCCGGCGAGCGTTCCGGCCAGTTCGCAGCGGACGAACCCCTCCCCGGCCGCCGCGGCCTCGCAGGCCTCCAGGATCAGCCGGCCCACGCCTTTGCGGACATGGTCGGGATGGGTGTACATCGCCCGCACCCGAGCCGCATCGCGCGCCGGGTCCAGCAGGGCCGCGTCGCGTCCCGTCGAATGATCGCCGCCAAACAGCGTGGCCCGCCGGCTCCAGCCGCCGCAACCGGCAAGCGCTCCGTCGTCCTCGACCACGAAATAGGTCCCGTCTGCGACCAGCTGGCTGTCCAGCCCCATGATGTCGAACGAGGCCGCCACCGCGTCCGGCGTCAGGAAGGGCCTGAGCAGTTCGCCGATGGACGCGTTCATCAACGTGCGCAGCTCCGGCAGGTCCTCGGGAACGGCGAGGCGGAGGGTCAGGCTCACGGGCGTCTCCGTCTGAATCGGACCGAGTCTGACGGCCCGCGAAGCCCGCGCCAAGGCGGTTCGGCCGACACGGCGACGGTTTTCAGCTCTGCCTGAAAAAAATTCTATGACAACGTTGTCACGAAAGCAATCTTCCGCTATAGAGGTTTCAGCCCTTCTGGGCGTTTCCTCCTATGCGACTTCGGCCGTCTTCTCTCCTGTGGAAGGCGGCCTTTCTTTTGCCTGTCGCCTGGCCCGAAGCTCAGAGCCGGCGGCCAATCCGAGCCAGGCTACCGACCGCCCCGGCGGCGAACAGGCCGCTGCGCCAGGCGCTCTCGCGGTCTGGCGCCTCGCCGCTGGCGGCGACCCTGGCGTCGAAATCCATCACCTGCCAAGTCCAGGCGTCGTTGCCCGCGTGGATGACCACGGCGTAGTCGTTCATCTGCACCTGGGCGAAAGGCATCGGTCGGCTCCCTGTTCCGTCGGAGCAGACTAGGGGCGCGCCGTCCTGTGATCGTGGCGCGGGTTTCCACGGACGGGAGAGACGGCATGGAGTTTCCGTGCAGGCCTCAGGCCGTGACGATCCGCCCGTCCTCCACCCGCACCGGCCAGGGCGACAGCCGCGCCCCGACGCAAGGCCCGCCGACGCAGACGCCTGTCTCCGGCTGGAACAGCGCCCCGTGCCAGGAGCAGGCGATCAGTTGGCCGTCGTCGGTCAGGTAGCGGTCCAGCACCTGGGCCAGCGGCAGGCCGGCGTGCGGGCAGCGGTCGACATAGCCGAACGCCGCCTCGCCCCGGCGCACCACGAAGCCGTGAAAGCGCTTGTCGCCGATCTGCAGCACATAGTTTCGCGCCCCCGGATCGGCGATCTGGTCGAGCGGACCCAGGGTCACGCCGGCCGGCGTGACCCAGACCCGCCCGACGGACTCGGCTTCGGGCGCGGCCCCTTGGCTCAAATGCGCTCGACCGTCTGCTCGATGGCGCCGAAGATCGAGTGTCCCTTGGCGTCGCGCATCTCGATGCGGATCGTGTCGTCGCCCATCAGGAACGGCGTCTTGGGCGCGCCGCCCAGGATGGTCTCGACCGTGCGCAGTTCGGCCAGGCACGAATAGCCCACGCCGCCCTCGGCGATCGGCTTGCCGGGCCCGCCATCGGGGCCGCGGTTGCTGACGGTGCCCGACCCGACGATGGTGCCGGCCGCCAGGGCGCGGGTCTTGGCGGCGTGGGCCACCAGGGTCCCGAAATCGAAGGTCATGTCGACCCCGGCGTCGGCCTTGCCGAAGTCCTCGCCGTTCAGGGTGACCAGCAGCTCGCCGTGCAGCTTCCCGTCCTTCCAGGCGTCGCCCAGCAGGGCCGGCGTCACCGCCACCGGCGAGAAGGCGCTGGCCGGCTTGGACTGGACGAAGCCGAAGCCCTTGGCCAGTTCGTCCGGGATCAGGTTGCGCAGGGAAACGTCGTTGACCAGCATGACCAGGCTGATGGCTTCCAGGGCTTCCTCGCGGGTCGCCCCCAGCGGCACGTCGCCGACGATCACCGCCACCTCGCCCTCCAGGTCGCAGCCCCAGGCGGAGTTGGCCAGGGGGATGGTGTCGCGCGGCCCCAGGAAGCCGTCCGAGGCGCCCTGGTACATCAGCGGATCGGTCCAGAAGCTCTCCGGCATCTCCGCCCCGCGGGCCTGCCGCACCAGCTGCACGTGGTTCACATAGGCGCTGCCGTCGATCCACTGGTAGGCTCGGGGCAAGGGGCTGGCGGCCTCGTGCTCGTGGAAGCGCTCCTGGGGCACGCCGCCATGCTCGAGGCTTTCGGCCAGGGCCTTCAGCATCGGCTGGCAGCGCTCCCAGTCGTCGAGGGCGGCTTGCAGGGTCGGCGCGATCGTTCCGGCGTCGGTGAACCAGGCCAGGTCGTTGGAGACCACCACCAGCCGGCCGTCGCGGCCGCCCTTCAGGGACGCAAGCTTCATGGGCGCTTCCTCTTTGCTTCGTTGTTGGGCCGACCGGCGTCCTAGGGCAGCTTGGCCTTCGGAAAGCCGGTCCAGCAGGCGTCATAGTCGGCCTGAAGCGCGGAAGTCTCCAGCGCGAACTTCGTCGGCCGGATCACCCAGCGGCTTTCGAACATGAAGGCCAGGGTCCCGTCGATCTTGTGCGGCGCAAGCTCGGCCTGCGTCGCGCCCGTGTGGCTGGCGACGTCGGGCCCGTGGTCGCTCATCATGTTGTGCAGGCTGGCCCCGCCCGGCGAGAAACCGCCGGCCTTGGCGTCGTAGGCGCCGGTGACCAGCCCCATGAACTCGCTCATCACGTTGCGATGGAACCAGGGCGGGCGGAAGGTGTGTTCGGCCACCATCCAGCGCGGCGGGAAGATCACGAAGTCGACATTGGCCGTGCCCGGAATCTCGCTGGGCGCGGTCAGCACGGTGAAGATCGACGGGTCCGGGTGGTCGAAGCTGACCGTGTTGATCGTGTTGAACCGCGCCAGGTCGTACTTGTAGGGCGCGAGATTCCCGTGCCAGGCCACCACGTCCAGCGGGCTGTGGTCCCAGGTTCCCAGCCACAGGCCGCCCTGGAACTTCTGGATCACCTCGGTTGGGCGCTCCAGGTCCTCGAAGGCGGCGACGGGGGTCAGGAAGTCGCGGCTGTTGGCCAGGCCGTTCGAGCCGATCGGCCCCAGCTCCGGCAGGCGGAAGGCCGCGCCGTAGGTCTCGCAGACATAGCCCCGCGCCGGACCGTCCAGCTCGACGCGGAACCGCACGCCCCGGGGAATGACCACGATCTCGCCCGGCGCGACGTCGATGCGGCCGAACTCGGTGACGAAGCGCAGGGCCCCTTGCTGGGGCACGACCAGCAACTCGCCATCGGCGTTCTGGAACACCCGGTCGATCATCGAGCGGTTGGCCAGGTAGAGGTGCGCGGCCATGCCGATCTGGGTCGCCACGTCGCCGTTGCCGCCGATCGTCACCAGGCCGTCGACGAAATCGACCGGTTCGGCCGGAACGTCCATCGGGTCCCAGCGCAGGCGGTTGGGCGTCGGCGCGGCGGCGTCGAACGGGCTGCTCTTCAGCCGGTCCTGGACATAGGGCGCGTAAGGCCCGTGGCCGGCGCTGGGCCGCAGGCGATAAAGCCAGCTCCTGCGGTTCTCGTGGCGTGGCGCGGTGAAGGCCGTGCCCGACAGCTGCTCGGCATAGAGGCCGAACGGCGGCTTCTGCGGCGAGTTCTGGCCGACCGGCAGCGCGCCGGGAACCGCCTCGCTGGAGAGGTGATTGCCGAATCCGGATTGGTATTGGAGCGCGTCGGTCATGCGGACCTCAAAAACTGCCTTACCACCGCTCATCTCCGTGCAATAAAACTACGGCCGAGCACAGCACGTTTCAGTCGAAACTACCCGCCACATCGGAGGCCATCTGTCGCGCGTCGTTGATATTGTTCTGCATGAACCGTATCGCCGCCTCCGCCCGCTCGATCAACTCGGCTTCCTCTTGCGAATAGGTCCGCCCAGCCGGCGTGGTCCAGGTGCGATGGTTGGCGACAAGCGTCTCATAGTGCCCGAACGCGGTGGCGATCTTGCGATAGACTTCATGGATCTCCGCCAAGGTCTCGGCGCGATCCGGCCGCCACTTCGAACTGATCTGATGCAGTACGGCCCACTCCGCGTCGGCAATCTCCATGCCGGTCGCCATGCAGCGCCACAGGTTCTGCAAGGTGTTGTCGACGAAGGTTATCCTGCGGCTCTCCGGCCCCAGCAGCAGCCGCCGGCCGGATATCTGCTCGAGCAGGCCTGGATCCAGCCCCGTGCGATCCACCACCTCTTGAACGAGCGCCGGGAGCGAGGTCGCCAAGCTATGGAAGTTGGACCTGTGCACGGAGAAATCGTCCGCATCGAACCGATGCAAGACCACCGCCTTCGAGAGATAGAAGGTTGGCTGCCCGTAAAACACTTCCAGGTAATAGGGCAGCTGCGCATAGCGACAGAGCGAACCTAGATATGACTCGACATCAAAGGCTTTAGCCAGCTCGGTGTCATAGACCTGGGACGTGAAAAAGCTAAGTTGGTCGAATCCAAATACCTTCAGAAAATCAACAAAGGTATCGAACCGCATATCAGGCAGGTTGTGTCGAGTCGCCGTCAGGCATTTGCTGAGGCTGATGTCCCAGACCTGCCGGTTGATGGTCAGGAAACTGGGCTGATCGTTCTCCAGGACCTCCAGGACGGCTTTCAGTCCTCCCGGGGCCAGGACGTCATCATCCCCGAACACCCACGTCCATCGGCCTCTCGCGCGATGAGGCGCTATGGCGACCTGGTACATGCCGCCGTAGTTTTCGGCGTGTATGTAGTAATTGACCGATGGGTAGGTCTCGCTCAGCCGCTGCAAGGCCGCGTGGGTTTCCGGACCCGACGCGTTGTCCGAGATGATGATCTCCACCTTGCCGGCAAGTTCGCCGTCGATCTGGTCCGCCACGCTGGAGACCGCCAGGGTCAATTCCGCCGGGCGCTTCCAGGTCGGAAAAACCACGGTCAGGACAGGGATCTGATCGAGAGGCCGAACCAATGTTCCAGCAAGGGGGCGGTCGTATCGGGACATAAAACCTTCTCGGACAAGGGGCTGCTCCACCCAACGCACGGGGTGGAGAGGCTCAGCACCATTTCTGACGGACTTTGTCCCTTAGAATGATGGGGATTCGGGCCCCGTAACATGGCCTTTGACGATCGTTGTCCATCTTGCCGCGAACGCCGGGATGGGGGGAGGAAAGTTAGCGCCCTCCCCCACCGAACCGAAAGCCTTCAAGCCTCGACCGTGATCACGCCGCGGCGGATCTGGTCCAGTTCGATGCTCTCGAACAGGGCCTGGAAGTTGCCGTTGCCGAAGCCCTGGTTGCCCTTGCGCTGGATGATCTCGAAGAAGATCGGGCCAAACAGGTTCTCGGTGAAGATCTGCAGCAGCAGGCCTTCCTCGCCGACCTTGCCGTCCAGCAGGATGCGGTTCTTCCTCAGGCGTTCCAGGTCCTCGCCGTGGCCGGGCACGCGCTTGTCGACCAGCTCGTAATAGGTCTCGATGGTGTCCTGCAGCCGCACGCCCCGGGCCCGCAGGCGCTCGACCGTGTCGTAGATGTCGTCGGTGGTCAGGGCCAGGTGCTGGATGCCCTCGCCGTTGTACTGGCGGATGAACTCCTCGATCTGGCTCTGGTCGTCCTGACTCTCGTTGAGCGGGATGCGGATGGCCTTGTCGGGAGCGATCATCGCCTGGCTGAACAGGCCCGTGGCCTGGCCCTTGATGTCGAAATACTTCTGCTCCTCGAAGCCGAAGACGTCGCGATAGAAGGTCGACCAGGTGCGCATCTGGCCGCGCTTGACGTTGTGGGTCAGGTGGTCGAGCAGGTCGAGACCGACCGAGTTGGCCGCCTCGGCCTCGGCCGCGCCGGGGACCGGCGTCCAGCTGGAAAACACCGCGTCCGGACCGGCCACCAGGTACAGCATCGAGCCGCCGATGCCTTCCAGCACCCGCGCGCCGTCGCCCAGCACGGTCAGGCTCGCGTCGGCCGCCACGGCGCCGCGCTTCAGGGCCTCGGCATAGGCCTGGTCGACGTCGGCGACGGTGAAGGCCATGCCATTGGCCGAGGGGCCGTGGGCGGCGCGGAACTCGGCGACCTGGCCGGTCGGCTCGTCATTGACCAGCAGGTTGATGCGGCCCTGCTTGTAGCGGGTCACGGCCTTGGTCGGATGGGTCGAGGCGGGCACAAAGCCCATCTGCTCGAACAGCGCCTTCATGGCGGCGGGTTCGGGGCTGGTGAACTCGACGAAGGCGAAGCCGTCGAGGCCCAGGGGGTTTTCGGTCGTGATCGTCATGGGATGGCTCCAGCGAAGCGATCGTGATGGAAAGGTGGTGCGCCCTCGTCCTTCGACAAGCTCAGGACGAGGGCGAATGTGGCGACGGCGCGATCTCCGTCACACGGCCAGGGCCGCCGGCAGGGCGGCGATCAGGCGGTCGTTGTCGGCGGGACGGCCGATGGTGATCCGCACCCAGCCGCCGGGCACGGGCGTGGGACGGATGATCAGCCCTTCGCGCAGCAAACGCGCGGCGGTGGCTTCGGCGCCGGCCGGGCTGCGCAGGAAGACGAAGTTGCCGGCGCTGTCGGTGCGTTGGACGCCCAGGGCGTCCAGCGCCGCCTCGACGCGGCCGCGCTCGGCGATGGTCAGGGCCACAGTGCGCTCCAGGTGCTCGACGTCGTCCCAGGCGGCCAGGGCGGCGGCCTGGCTGACGGCGGTGACGTTGAACGGCGGGCGGATGCGGTCCAGGTAGCCGACCAGTTCGGCCGACGAGCAGATTCCGTAGCCCACTCGCAGGCCGGCCAGGCCATAGGCCTTGGAGAAGGTCCGCGCCGCGACCCAGGTTCCGCCCCAGGCTTTCAGCAGGGCCAGGGTGTCGAAGGCCTCGTGGTACTCTCGATAGGCCTCGTCGATGAAGACCACGGTCGAGCGCGGGGTGACGGCCAGGATCTCGGCCAGGTCGACGCCGCTGGTCGCATTGCCGGTCGGGTTGTTGGGCGTGCACAGCACCAGCAGCTTGGGCCCCTTGGCCGCCTCCAGCTTGAACGCCTCGACGTCGAGGTCGAAGCTTTGGAGACGCGGCACGTCGATCAGGCTGGCCTCGGCGCAGCGGCCGAAGATCTCGTAGGCCGGAAAGGTCGGCGAGGACAGCAGGATGCTGTCGCCAGGATGCAGCACCGCGCGGAACAGGTAGTCGATCAGGGCCTCGGAGCCCGGGGTCATGACGATCCGGGCCGGATCCACCGCCAGCCGCGCGCCGATCGCGGCGCGCAGGGTCTCGCAATAGGGGTCGGGATAGATCTCGGGGCTGGCTAGGGCCTCTTGCACCGCCGCCGCGACCTTGGGGCTGGCGCCCAGCAGGTTCTCGTTGCTGGCCAGCTTGGACAGGTCGGCGCGTCCGGCCAGGCGTCCCGCCTCCGCCAGGGTCATGCCGGCCTTGTAGGCGCCCACGCCCTCCAGCGCCGGACGCACCGGCGAGACCAGGGCGGGCGACAGGGACTTTTGATCGACAACCAGCATGCGCCGCGCTCCGGAAAAGGGTACGGCGGCAGGATAGGGCCTTGATCGCGGCGAGTTGTGGCGATGATGACCATGAACCATCTACAGCTGGTCATATTATGCCATTTATTCCCCACAAATCGCCTTCCTGAGACCGGTATCCATCGGTTGGCGTCCCGGACCTGGCGAAACGAAGATCCGGGACCGCCGGAAGGGCCGAGTTCACGCGTCGGTCCCGGATCGGCGCGCTGCGCGCTTGTCCGGGATGACAGCGTAGGGACGCACGAGGGCGCCCTTCCGCCGGTTTGAGCCGGCGGGGTCGGGAGGCGGCGGAGCGCTCCGGGCCATGCCCGGAATAGAGTTTGTAGGAACACCGTTTCGGCCTGGGCCGGAGCGCTCCGCGCGGCCGGTGGACGAGAGCCTTCGGATCGCGGATTTTTAACCCGCTCCGATGGAGGCCCCCGGCGGGCGGAAGGTCGGCAAACCCTCCGGACCGCGCGGGCGATTTCAGCCCGCGCCTGGTGCGTTTCGCCGTCCGGCCTTGAGGGGGAGTTCCCGCCGTCCGGTCCGGCCCGCCCGAAACCCCATCCGAGGCCCCCACGTTCCGCCGACCGACCCGAAGGGCCCTTCGACACCGGCCGACGGACGCTTCCCGCTCGACCGCCCCGCACCGCCCGTCAGGTCGCCAGCTGGACGGCCTCCCCAGCGGTGGGGCAGCTCTGATTATGGGGGCGGTCTGGAGGGTGGGGATAGGTTTGGGTCGAGAAAGTTCAGGCCGTTGAAATCTCTTAACTTAATTCCCTATCCGCCGAGTGGATAGCGCCCCGAACGCCCTTCCCTCCCCTTCATGCGGAGGGTGGCCCTGGCAGCGCCAGGGTCGGGTGGGGCTCGCTGACTCAGCTGTCAAAGCCCCGTCCAACACCCTGCACCGATCCCCCACCCGACCCGCTAAGCGGGCCCCCCCTCCCCGCAGGGGGAGGCAAAGCGGCATTTGCCGCCCTCGCCCCTGACGTCATCCACCAAGGCTTTAAGGCGTGGCCCATCCGACGAGCGGATGAGTTCCAAAAAGCTGACGTTTCGATAGTCCGAGAAGGGTGGTGAGCAGCCGTTTTAGATTAGGCGAGGTTTCAACATCTCGACAAGGGCGAGCGCCTCGTCGCGCTCGTACTCCGTTATGTAGATGGAGCCTTCTGCAATCGCGAGTGCCCGTACAGCTAACTGAATATCTTTCCGAACACCTAAGCCGTCGAGATAACATTTCGCCAAATCAAGCTGGGCGCTCCCATCGCCATTCCTGGCTGCCCTCTGATACCAACGGAACATCTCACGATACCGCCCCACCTCGTGGTAGAGGATCGCTATATTTTGAGCCGCCACCACCGAACCATTTCGACGCCAGGCACGCTGATAGAGTGCCATCGCGAGGTCCTTATCGACCTCAACTCCGACGCCCACGTCGTATAAGTAGGCCAATCGCGTAAGGCATTCAGGCGACCCGAGCGCCGCACCACGTTCGAACGAGCGTAGCGCCAAGCCAAAGTCGCCGGCTTCCTCAGCGGCGTCGCCAATCCGAAACAAAGCGTCGGTATCCACCATGAAGTGCGTTCTGCCATGGCCGCGGCGCTGGGCCAAACGTCCGCTAAGGGGCGGGAACGGAAATCAGACCGCTCTCAGGAGCTGACCTTGTCGGACTAAGTGCGGGGCGTGCTCGCAGGCCATCGACCAAAAGCGAAAACCCACAGAGCCACAAAGTTCACTAGCGGAACAAACACGAGCAGCGCCCACCAGGGGCTATGGCCCACCCTCGCCAGGATCATCGCACTGGGCACGGCGAGCAGCAGCGAAGGAACGATGGACAGGATCGCAGCGATTGTAAGCAGACTGTCGGGAAGTGCTTGCACAAGCGGTTCTCGCTGGAAGTCAGCTCCAAGCTGTACCTTAGAACCGGATTCTGGCAAGCTTGCTCGGCGCTGATGAGTCCGCAACGGGTCGAAGCCTGAAATCGGCTCACCCCTACTCCAGATAATCCAGCGGCAACGCCGTGGCGTCCTTGATCGTCTCCAGCACGAAGGACGAGCGGATGTCCTTGACCGCCGGCATCTTCAGCAGGCGCTTCATGGTGAAGTCGGCATAGGCGTCCAGGTTGGGGGCCACCACGCGCAGCAGGTAGTCGTAGCCGCCGGTCATGGCGTGGCAGCCCACCACCATCGGCTCGCGGCGCACGGCGTCGGCGAAGGCCTCGGCGGCGGTCTCGCTGTGGCGGTCGACCTGGACCTCGACATAGGCCAGCAGGTCCAGCCGCGCCTTGCGGCGGTCCAGCAGCGCCACATAGCCGGCGATCAGGCCCGAGGCCTCCAACTGCTTGACCCGTCGCAGGCAGGGGCTGGGCGACAGCCCGACCCGCTCGGCCAGCTCGACGTTCGTGACCGAGCTGTCCTGCTGGAGGATCTCCAGGATCTTCCGATCGGCGCGGGTGAGCTTCATCGTGACCTGATTTTCGCAAAGACTGGCAGACCCTGCCGATCCTAGCCCGCTTTCCGGCCCCGCGACACCGTCAGGCGGAGCCTTAAGGCCGGGCCGGACGTTGGGACCTGCGAGGCATCCGCCTCCACCCCGCCCGGCGCCGATCGGCGCCGGACCACCGCGAGGACGATCAACGTCCCGCCGCCACGGAGAGACCCATGCGCACCGCCCTGCTGATTTCCGCCGCGATCGCCAGCCTGTCGCTGATGGCCTGCTCGCAGAAGACCGAGGACCACGCCGGCGCCGCCGCCGACCAGGCCGGCGCCGCCACGGCCTCGGCCGCCCAGGACACCGCCGCCAACGCCAACGCCGCGGCCGCCAACACCGCCGCGGCCACGGACAAGGCGGCTGACAGCACGGCGGCCGCCGCCGACAAGGCCGCCCAGAACACCTCCGACGCCGTCGGCGCGGCCGAGCGCAAGACCGACGCCGCCGCCGACGCGGCCGCCAAGACCCACTGACGCGCCTGAACGGGGATGGGGACAGGCGCATGCGCCTGTCCCTACCAGCAGCCAAAACAAAACCCCCGGAGCTTTCGCCCCGGGGGTCTCGTTTACGCTTACAGGTACGCCACTAAACTTGTCGCGACTTTCAGTTGGCCAGCCGGCGCAGGAACGACGGGATCTCCAGATCCTCGCCTTCGTCGGCGGTCGGCTGGTCCAGCGGCTGCAGCTGCGGACGGGCCGAGCCCGTCTGGCGCGGCTGCTGGGCCGGCTGCTGTTCGTAGCGCTGCTGGCGACCGCCGCCGAACAGGCTCATCCAGCCGCCCGACTTCTGCTGCCGGCGATCCTCGTAGGTCTCGCTGTACAGCGGCTCGTCCTCGGCCTCGGCGACCATCGGGTCGACGATGCGGGTGACGCGCGGGGCCGGGGCGGCGATGCGCGGCTCTTCCACCACCGGCTCTTCGAAGCGCAGGTCTTCCTGGGCCTCGACGATCGGCGCGGGTTCCTCATAGGCCGGTTCCGGCGCATAGGCGGTCGGAGCGGCGGCGGGACGTTCGATCGGACGCGGCTCGTAGCGCATGCCCGGACGGCTGGCCTCGGCGGTGACCGGGGCCGGCGCCGGGGCGGCCTGCGGCGCGGCCGGCCGGGTCTCGGCGATCAGCGGCTGGGCCGTGGTGTTGCGCGAGACAGGCTTGGGCTCGATCTGGGCGATGGAGGCGCCGTCCATGCCGGTGGCGACCACCGACACGCGGATCACGCCGTCCAGCGACGGGTCGAAGGCGGCGCCGAAGATGATGTTGGCTTCCGGATCGACCTGATCCGAGATGGCGTTCGCCGCTTCATCGACTTCAAGAAGCGTCATGTCCATGCCGCCGGTCACGTTGACCAGCACGGCCTTGGCGCCCTTCAGCGAGACTTCGTCCAGCAGCGGGTTGGCGATGGCGTTCTGGGCGGCCATCAGGGCGCGGTCTTCGCCGGTGCCCTCGCCGGTGCCCATCATCGCCTTGCCCATCTCGGTCATGACCGTGCGGACGTCGGCGAAGTCGAGGTTGATCAGGCCCGGCAGGACCATCAGGTCGGTGATCGAGCGGACGCCCGAGTGCAGCACCTGATCGGCCATGCCGAAGGCTTCGGCGAAGGTCGTGCGCTCGTTGGCGACGCGGAACAGGTTCTGGTTGGGAATGACGATCAGGGTGTCGACGTAGCGCTGCAGCTCGCCGATGCCGGCGTCGGCCAGGCGCATGCGGTGGCGGCCTTCGAAGTGGAAGGGCTTGGTGACCACGCCGACGGTCAGGATGCCGCGCTCGCGGGCGCACTTGGCGATGATCGGGGCCGCGCCGGTGCCTGTGCCGCCGCCCATGCCGGCGGTGATGAACACCATGTGCGCGCCGTCCAGATGCTCGCCGATCTCGGGGAAGCTCTCCTCGGCGGCGCTCATGCCGACTTCGGGGTGAGCGCCGGCGCCCAGGCCCTGCGTGACCTGCACGCCCAGCTGGATGCGGCGGTCCGTCTTGGCGAACTGGAGTTGCTGCGCGTCGGTGTTGGCCACCACGAACTCAACACCCTCGAGGCCAGCCTCGATCATGTTGTTGACAGCATTGCCACCGGCCCCACCGACGCCGAACACCACGATACGCGGCTTCAGTTCAGTGGTACGCGGCGCGGAAAGAGAAATAGCCATGGGACCCTCGCGTCCTAAACGCCGAATTCGTCAACTACCGAGCGGATCAACCGCCGGGAGTCATCTCGACGATCGGGTTAACAGAACAACCACCAACCTTAATCGGTGGTTAACTGCATAAGCTGAGTCGGCCCGGGGTCGATCCCAAACTGGCCGAAAAAATCCAGTTATCCAAAGGAATCGCCAGGGATTCCTTGGGTTCCCGAGCCTAGCCAAAACCGCCGTGCGGCGGAACGCCGCTGAGCGAAAAACCCTTGGAAAACCCGGTTTCCAAAGCCTCGAAAACTAGGCTGTCAGGTGTTTCCGACACTTAGATCGTAAACGGTCATGCTTAAGACCGTTTAAGACTTGGCCGCTGTTCTTAACGAGCTTGGCCAAGACGAAAAAATCGTCGGGTCACAAAAATTTACAGTCGCACGCCCGCGGTTGCGGCTCAGCCAAGCTGGCGCGAAGTCATGCGACGCGGGGCCATCCCCACGACCGTCCGATCAAAGATTATCGCGCAGCCAGGCGGCGGCCCGGGCGACCGGGCTGGCGTTGGGATCGAGCGGGCGCTTGCGGATCGCCGCGCCGGCCAGGGCCTTGGGCGAGACCACCTCGCGCGGACCGAAGGCCGAGCGGTGCAGCACGCCGGCGGCGGCGCAGAAGGCCGGCCCCGAGGCGGCGTCGGCCAGGTGCGGCACCCGGCGCGGACGGCCCAGGCGCACGGGACGGTCGAAGACCCGCACGGCCACTTCGCGGACGCCGGCCAGCTGGCTGGCCCCGCCGGTCAGCACGATGCCCGCGCCCGGTTCGACCGGCGCGCCCGAGGCCTTCAGGCGCTCGCGCAGCAGCTCCAGCGTCTCCTCGACGCGCGGCTGGATGATGCCCTTCAGCAGCGACCGGGGCGCGATCACCGGGCCCGCGCCCGGATCGTCGCCGCGCGGCGGGGCCTCGATCATCTCGCGGTCCTCGTTGGCCGAGGCGATGGCCGATCCGTGCAGGGTCTTGATGCGCTCGGCGCCGGCGACCGAGGTCTGCAGGCCGCGGGCGATGTCCTGGGTGACGTGTCCGCCGCCGACGGCCAGGCTGTCGACGTGGCACAGGGCGCCGTTGTTGAACACCGCCACCGAGGTCGAGCCGCCGCCCATGTCGATGCAGACCGCGCCCAGGTCCATCTCGTCCTCTTCCAGGGCCGCCAGGGCCGAGGCGAACGGCGCGGCGACCACGCCCTCGAACGACAGATGGGCCCGCTCGACGCAGTGGGCGAGGGTGTGGAAGATGTTCTCGTTGATCGAGACGACCAGCAGCTCCAGACCCAGGGCGCGGCCGAACATGGCGCGCGGGTCGCGGATGCCGCGCTGGCCGTCGACCGACCAGGCGATCGGCAGCAGGTGGATCGGCTTGCGGCCGGGAATGCGGACCTGGGCCAGGGCCGAGGCGATGGCGCGCGACAGGTCGCCGTCGCCGATCGGCCGGGCGCCCAGCGACACCTGGGTGTGGACGCGATGGCTGGCCAGCTGGCCGCCGGCCGTGCAAACGCTGACGCCCTGGACGTTGACGCCGGCCACGGTCTCGGCCCGCTCAACGGCCTGGGCGATGGCCTGGGCCGCTTCGTCGAGGTTGACGATCGCCCCGCCGCGGACGCCGCGCGACTGCACATAGCCGACGCCGGCGGTGGTCAGGGTGCGGTTGTCGCGGTGGATCCCGTCGGCCTTCATGATGAAGCAGGTGACCTTGGACGCGCCAAGATCGACGGCCGCGACCGCCGGCTGACGCACGAGCGTCGCCTTCAAGCCTTCGCGGGCTTGCTTCCGGTCATCCAGTCGCGACATGGTTACAGTCACCTCACACACAAGTTCATGTTCAGGCCCCTCCGGCCACGGGCTGCCCGGGCAGCACCGCGTCGCGAGGCCTTACGGCCACCATCTCCGGGTCGCGCAGGTCGATGCGCGCGAAACCGAGATCGAGGATTCGTTGTCGTTGATCGAGTTGATCCAATTGAATCAGCGCGGACTCTTCGTCAATGGCCGGCAGCTGGATCAGCGAACCATCTTTCAGACGCAGGTCCCAGCGGCGGTCGTCGACGCGCACCAGGGCCTCCAGGCGGTCGCGCAGGCGCGGCCGGGCGTTGACGGCCGGCAGGATGGCGCCGGCGGCCTGGTCGGCGCCCTGCCCCACCACCAGCGGCAGCTGCGGGAAGCGCGCGGCGTCGGCCTCGCGGATGATCCGTCCCTCGCCGTCGATCACCCGCATGGCGCCGGAATGCTGCCAGACGGCCAGGGCCGGGCGCTCTTCGACGGAGATGAACACGGTGTCGGGCAGCAGGCGCACGACCTTGGCGGACTTGACCCAGCCCACGCCCTCCACCCGCGAGCGCAGGTCGGCCAGGTCCAGGCCAAGGATCGGTTGGTCCTGGTACAGGGCCGTGGCGTTGAGGATGTCGGCCTTGGCCATCGGCGAGGCGCCTTCGATGTGCACCGTCTTCAGCTTGAAGCCCAGGTCCGCGAACTCGCCATCGACGCCGCGGGCCATGGCCTGGCCCAGGCGCTCGGCCCGATGGCCGGTGGCCAGGGTGGCGACCAGGGCCACGACCAGGGCGCCGCCGGCCACGCTCAGGGCCAGGCCGGGCGACACGCCCACGCCGCTGCGTGCGGCTTGCAGCTTCCCAGCCGGCGGCGCGGCGTTGCGCGCGGCCGGTCGAGCCTTCGGACTTGCGGGCGCTTCGGCCCGGGGGCGCGTTGGCTTACGCGGTCCCCCCCGCACACTTGCGGGCATAAGCGTCCTCCACGATCCAGAACACTAAACGATCAAACGAGACTCCGGCGTGGTCCGCCTGCTCGGGGACGAGCGAAGTGGGTGTCATGCCAGGTTGCGTATTGACCTCTAGAAGGACCAGAAGGTCGTTAATTCCGTCATAACGGAAGTCCGCCCTGGTCACACCTCGGCAACCAAGACTTGCATGGCCAAGCTTGGCGAAATGCAGGGCGCGGTCCCTTATGGCGTCCGGAATCGGGGCGGGCAGAACGTGGACCGAGCCGCCTTCCGCGTACTTGGCCTGGTAGTCATAGAAACCTGTGGACAGGCGGATCTCGGTGACCGCCAGGGCCCTCGGACCCGTTGCCTGGCCAAGGGTTGCGACGGAAAGCTCCAACCCGGGGATGTAGGGCTCGACCATCACCTCTTCCCCGAAAGTCCAGTCCGGCGCGGCCACTTCGCGTGGCGGTCCGTTGGCGCCCTCGCGCACGATGAACACCCCGACGGACGAGCCCTCGGCGTTGGGTTTGACCACGTAGGGCGGCTGCATCACATGGTCGCGCGCGACATCGTGCCGGTTGAACAGGCGGCCGCCGGGCACGGGGATCCCCGCCGCCGCCAGCACCACCTTGCTACGGGCCTTGTCCATGGCCAGGGCCGAGGCCAGGACGCCGGAGTGGGTGTAGGCCAGGCCCAGGGTCTCCAGCACGCCCTGCACGCAACCGTCCTCGCCCCAGCGGCCGTGCAGGCCGTTGACCACGAGCTCGGGCTTGAGGGCCGTCAGGACCTGGGCGATGTCGGGACCCGGGTCGACGCGGCTGACGCGGGCGCCCAGCCGCTCGAGCGCGCCGGCGTAGGCCGCTCCCGTGGCGAGGCTGACCTCGCGCTCGGCCGACGGGCCGCCGAGCAGGACGGCGATGTGCTGGTTGGCGAGGGGGCGGTCGGCCGAGGTCATGGACCGCAGTCGTAGCGGCGTCAGGTGGAGCGCTCAGGGACAGGGCGAGGAGCTTCCATGCACCTTCTCCGGGTCGGGACCATCCGGAATGCGTCGCGCCTACCGGAACGGATGCTCGCCCCACGCCGGCCAGATGTCGGGAAGGTCGGCCGAGACCCGGTCGGGATAGACCGGCGCGCGCTTTTCCAGGAAGGAACTGACCCCTTCCCGGGCGTCGCCGGCCGCGCCGCGCGACTGGATGGCCCGGCTGTCGGCCTTGTGGGCTTCCATTGGATGGTCGGCGCCGGCCATGCGCCACAAAAGTTGCCGCGACAGCGCCACCGAAACCGGGGCGGTGTTGTCGGCGATCTCCCGGGCCAGGGCGCGGGCGGCGGGCAGCAGCTCGTCAGGCGCGTGCAGCGAGCGGACCAGGCCGCGCTCCTTGGCCTCCTGGGCGCCGAACACCCGGCCGGTGAAGCACCATTCCAGCGCCGTCTGCATCCCGACCAGCCGCGGCAGGAACCAGGACGAGCAGGCCTCGGGCGTGATGCCTCGGCGGGCGAACACGAAGCCGAACTTGGCGTCGGTCGAGGCCAGGCGGATATCCATCGGCAGCTGCATGGTCACCCCCACCCCGACCGCCGGACCGTTGACCGCGGCGATGATCGGCTTGAGGCTTTCATACATCCGCAGCACCACCCGGCCGCCGCCGTCGCGATAAACGTCGCCGACCTTGCCCTCTTCCCGCTCGATGGCCTGGGGGCTGGTGCGATCGAAGGTGGCCCCGCCGGCTGACAGGTCCGCCCCCGCGCAGAAGGCCCGGCCCGCGCCGGTGACGATCACCACACGCACGGCGTCTTCGGCGTCGGTGATGTCGAAGACCTCGATCAGCTCCTTCATCATCCGGGCGGTGAAGGCGTTCAGCTTGTCCGGACGATTCAGGGTGACGGTCGCGATCCCGTCCTCGACGGCGTAGATCAGGGTCTCGAAGCTGGGCGCGGCCATGGTGTTCCTCCGGATTTCGCGCAGTCAAACATGCGTATGAATGATGAGCAACTCCCGCCCGTACGTTCTCCAATCGTGGGGCCGCGTGACCTGTCTTCAAGGACGGCGTAGACCCGACGCGCCATGGCGGCGGCGATGCGGATCCTCACCTTTCCCTTCTATACCCCGCGCGAATCCACGCTAACGCTCGGGCCATGTTCGCCCTGCCCAAGACCGCCACCGCGCCCTTCTGTCCCGCCGAGGTGCGCGGCGCAGTGGCCGTACCCGACGGCCTGTCGCCCTGGAAGCGGGCCCTGCGCTTCGCCGGCCCCGGCCTGCTGGTCAGCGTCGGCTACATGGACCCCGGCAACTGGGCGACCGACATCGAGGCGGGCTCGCGCTACGGGACCGCCCTGCTGTTCGTGGTGGTGCTGTCGAGCCTGGCGGCCATCGTCCTGCAGACGTTGAGCCTGCGCCTGGGCCTGGTCACCGGCCGCGACCTGGCCCAGATGTCGCGCGAGCGCTACGGCCCGCGCACGGTCAAGGTCCAGTGGCTGCTGGCCGAAGTCGCCATCATCGCCTGCGACATCGCCGAGGTGCTGGGCAGCGCCCTGGCCTTCAAGCTGCTCCTGGGCGTTCCCTTGTGGGCTGGAGTCCTGCTGACCGCGCTGGACACGGTCATCGTGCTGGGCCTGAAGGGCAAGGGCTTCCGGCAGCTGGAGGCGATCATCCTGGGCCTGGTCGGCACGATCGGCATCTGCTTCCTGGTCCAGTTGATCCTGGTCAGGCCCGACGCCGGCGAGGTGGCGCGCGGCCTGGTCCCGTCGCTGGAGGCCCTGAAGCAGGGCAACGCCCTGTACCTGGCCATCGGCATCGTCGGGGCGACGATCATGCCGCATAACCTTTATCTGCACTCGTCGATCGTCCAGACGCGGGTGGTCCCCGTCGACGAGCCCGGCAAGCGCGCGGCCCTGCGGCTGGCGACGCTGGACACCGTGGCCTCGCTGGCCGTGGCCCTGTTCATCAACGCCGCCATCCTGATCCTGGCGGCCTCGGCCTTTCACCGGACGGGCAATACCGAAGTCGCCGGCATCGAGGAGGCCCACCGCCTGCTGGCGCCTCTGACCGGCGCGGCCGTGGCCGGCTTGCTGTTCGGGATCGCCCTGTTCGCCTCGGGCCAGAGCTCGACCTTCACCGGCACCATCGCCGGCCAGGTGATCCTGGAAGGCTTCCTGAACCTGTCCATCCCCTGCTGGCAGCGGCGGTTGATCACCCGGGGCCTGGCCATCGTCCCGGCCCTGGTCGGCGTGCTGACGATGGGCGAGCATTCCGTCGGCAAGCTGCTGGTCCTGACCCAGGTGGTGCTGAGCGCCCAGCTGCCGTTCGCGATCTTTCCGCTGCTGCGCTTCACCGACGACAGGGCGCTGATGGGGGTGTTCGCCAACGGCCCGGTCACCAAGGCGGTAGCCTGGAGCCTGTTCGGGGTGATCTCGTCGGCCAACGCCTGGCTGGTGGTCCAGACCTTCGCGGCTTGACCGCGGGCGCGGCGGCTGGTCTCTATCCAAACAAATGTTTGGGAGCGGGAACGCCATGAAGGAAGTCGCCTACACCGACGTCGCCAGCCTGGTCGGCCAGGAGATCGGGGTCTCCGACTGGGTCGAGATCAGCCAGGAGCGGGTCAACCAGTTCGCCGAGGCCACCGGCGACCACCAGTGGATCCATGTCGACGTCGAGCGCGCCACCCGCGAGATCGGCGGGCCGATCGCCCATGGCTTCCTGACCCTGTCGCTGATCCCGATGCTGGGCGAAGGCATTCTGCGCGTCACCGGCGTGACGCGCGGCATCAACTACGGCTGCGACAAGGTGCGGTTCACCGGCATGGTCCGGGTCGGCAAGAGGGTGCGCATGCGCCAGAAGCTGCTCGGCGTCGAGCCCAAGGCGGGCGGTCTGCAGATGAAGAACGAGTGCACCATCGAGATCGAGGGCGAGGAACGCCCCGCCTGCGTGGCCGAGACGATCTCGATCCTCTACGGGTAACTGGATCGGGGACAGGCGCATGCGCCTGTCCCCGCCCGTTGGAGCAAAGAAAACGGCCGCGGGATCGCTCCCGCGGCCGTTTGCTCGTCTAGCGTTCGACCAAGCCTAGTGCTTGATCGCGTCGCCGATCTTGTCCTGGGCCTGACCGACCTTGTTCTGGACGTCGCCCTTGGCCTTCTGGGCCTTGCCTTCGGCTTCCAGGCGCTCGTTGTCGGTGGCCTTGCCGGCGGCTTCCTTGACGGCGCCGACGCCCTTGTCGACAGCGCCTTCGACTCGATTGGTGCTCATGGCTCGCTCCTGCTGGATTTGAACTCCCCTTACAAACGGGAGGCCCGGAGCGAGGTTCCTGTGTCGGCTATCCTACCGTGAGACGGCGATGGCGGTGACTGACACCGCCGCGGCGGCCTGGGTCGCGGCCTGGGTCGAGGGCACGACCGGCTTGGCGGGGCTGGCCTGGATCAGCGGCGGCCCCGCCAGCTTGTCCAGCATGGCCACCGTCTCGCGGATATATTTGGCGTGGGTGACGATGCCGATCTCCAGGCGCTCGCCCGACAGCTCGACCTGCTGGGTCAGCATGCCGGCCACGAACTGCACCTCCTGGCTCTCGGTCGAGCCGGGCCGGCGACGCGCGCCCTGGGCCATGAACACCGGCCCGCCGGAATTGCCGGGGAACACCGAGAAGTCCATCAGGAAGGTGGGGAACACGCTGGCCGGGGCCAGCGGGTAGGAAGCGACCCGCCCGGACCGCAGGATCGGGAAGCCGGCCGGATTGGCCGACAGGCCGCGCGGGAAGCCCAGGGCCATCATCTCGTCGCCCGGACCCAGGCTGTACTTGTTGAAGGTGTCATCCTGGGCCAGCCAGGCCAGGGGGATCGCCGCCTTGGCGAATTCCGGCGGGGCCTCGACCTCGATGGCGGCGACGTCGCGGGTGGGGTGCTTGACCCACAGCGGATGGTCGCCGTCGCGGATCTTCAGGGTGTGGGGATCATAGCGCCAGACGCCATCGGCGCTCTGGATGCGGTAGCCGATCTTGGCTGAGGCCGAGGGCATCTTGTCGAAGACGTGGGCGGCGGTGACCAGGATGGTGCGCGGCCGGCCGTCGGGCGTGGGATTTTCGATCAGGAAGCCGGTGCCGACGGTTCGCGATCCGTCGCCGAGCGGCTGCTCGAGCTGCACGGTAGCCTGGATCAGATCGACCGACAGGTCCCAAGCCATCTAAGCCCTCAAGCCCCCGATTCACCCTACGCGAGGGCCAGTTTGACCAGCGTCGTCAGGGCGCACAAGTTGGCGTTCTGACGCATCACGGGGGAAAATCTGACCATGAACCGGCGCAAAATGATGACGAGCGCGGCCGCGGTCATTACGTCGGTGTCGGCCTTCAAGCCCAAGGCCGCCGTTTCCGAGACCCGCATGACCCAGTCGCCCCCCGTCCCGCCCGTCGCCCGCAAGATCCCCAAGCGCACCGAACAGCTGGGTCGGGTCCGCGTCGACGACTACGCCTGGATGAAGGACGACAACTGGCAGAAGGTCCTGCGCGATCCGAGCCTTATCAAGCCGGAGGTCAAGGAACACCTGAGCGCCGAGAACGCCTATGTGAAGGCCATGCTGGCTTCGACCGAGGCGCTGCAGGCGGCGATGTTCGAGGAGATGAAGGGTCGCATCAAGGAGGACGACGCCAGCGTCCCCGCCCCCGATGGTCCGTGGGAATACTATTCGCGCTTCAACATCGGCGGCCAGCACCCGATCTTCTGCCGCCGGCCTCGCGGCAAGACCGACGGCGAGGAGATCCTGCTGGACTGCGACGCCCTGGCCAAGGGCAAGGCTTACAGCCAGGTCAGCGCCGCCGACCACAGCCCCGACCACCAGCTGTTCGCCTATGCCGAGGACGCGCAGGGCTCGGAGGTCCACCACATCTATGTGAAGGACCTGGCGACCGGCGAGGTCCTGAAGGAGCCCGTCGAGAGCAGCACCGGCGACTTCGCCTGGTCGCCCGACTCACAGTGGCTTTTCTGGACCCACCGAGACGACAACGGTCGGTCCGACAAGATCTACCGCCGCCCCGCGCGCGGCGGGCTGAAGGACGACCTTCTGGTCTATGACGAGCCCGACGACGGCTTCTTCGTCAGCGTGGGCGCGACGGGGTCGGACGCCTTCATCGTCATCAGCGCCGGCGACCACGAAACCTCCGAGACCTTGCTGATCCCGGCCTCGGACCCCACCGCCGAACCGAAGGTGGTCGAGCCGCGCACCGTGGGCCTGCGCTACTCCGTCGAGCACTGGGACGGCCGGTTCGTCATCCTGACCAACGCCGACGACGCCATCGACTTCAAGCTGGTCGAGGCCCCGGTCGCCACGCCGGGCCGGGCGCACTGGAAGGACTTCGTCCCGCACAAGCCCGGCCATTTCATCACGGGCCTGGCCGCCTACAAGGACCACCTGGTCCGGATCGAGCGGGTCAACGCCAACACCCGGATCGTCGTCACTGACCGGACCAGCCGGGCCGAAAAGCCGATCACGATCGACGAAGAGGCCTATGTCCTGAGTCTGGAGGGCGGCTACGAGTTCGACACCCCGGTGATGCGCTATGTCTATCAGTCGCCGACCACGCCTCGGCAGTGGTTCGACTACGACATGGCCACGGGCCAGAAGACCCTGCGCAAGACCCAGGAGATTCCCTCCGGCCATGATCCGGCCGCCTATGTCACGCGGCGGCTCTACGCCAAGGCCCCCGACGGCGCCGAGGTCCCGATCACCGTGCTGATGAAGAAGGGCGTGGCCCTGGACGGCGCTGCGCCGCTGCTGCTGTACGGCTATGGCAGCTACGGCATGTCGATGGACCCGTCGTTCTCGATCCGCAACCTCAGCCTGGTCGACCGCGGCTGGATCTGGGCCACGGCCCACGTCCGCGGCGGTTCGGAAAAGGGCTACGGCTGGTTCCTGGAGGGCCGGAAGTTCAAGAAGACGAACACCTTCACCGACTTCATCGCCTGCGCCGAGCACCTGCACGCGGCCGGCTACGGGGCCAAGGGCCGGACGGTGGCCTATGGCGGCTCGGCCGGCGGCATGCTGATGGGGGCGATCACCAACCTGCGCCCCGACCTGTGGGCCGGGATCATCGGGGCGGTGCCGTTCGTCGACGTGCTCAACACCATGAGCGACACCTCCCTGCCCCTGACCCCGCCGGAATGGCCCGAATGGGGCAATCCGCTGGAGGACCCGGAAGCCTACGACTACATCGCCAGCTATTCCCCGTACGACAACGTGACGGCCAGGGCCTATCCGGCCGTGCTGGCCACCGGCGGCCTGTCGGACCCGCGGGTGACCTATTGGGAGCCGGAGAAGTGGACGGCCCGGTTGCGCGAACATACGACCAGCGGCGCCCCGATCCTGCTCAAGATCAACATGGAGGCCGGCCACGGCGGCGCTTCGGGCCGGTTCGACTTCCTCAAGGAGATCGCCCTGGACTACGCCTTCGCCGTGTGGGCGGTCGACAAGGGATGGACCAAGGCGTGACGAGCGAGGCTTCGAAGAACAAGATCCTCCCCCTGTGGGGGAGGCGGCGCGAAGCGCCGGTGGGGGAATACGTCGGGCGTTCGATCACTCCCTCCTCCGTCGCTCCGCGACACCTCCCCCAAAGGGGGAGGATCTAGATGGCCGCGATCACCATCCGCCCCTCCACCGACGCCGACGTCTCCGCCATCACCGCCATCTACGGCTGGAACGTGCTCAACGGCCTGGGCACCTTCGAAGAGGTTCCGCCGGACGCGGCCGAGATGGGGCGACGCCGCGCGGCCTTCCTGGCCAAGGGCCTGCCCTATCTGGTCGCTGAACGGGACGGCGTGGTCGTCGGCTACGCCTATGCCGGGCCGTTCCGCCTGCGCGCCGCCTATCGCTACACGGTCGAGGACAGCGTCTATGTCGGCCCGGACGCCGTGGGCAAGGGCGTCGGCAAGGCGCTGCTGTCGGCCCTGATCGACGCCTGCGAGGCCCTGGGCCTGCGCCAGATCTGCGCGGTGATCGGCGACAGCGGCAACGCCGCCTCGATCGGCCTGCACGCCGCCCTCGGCTTCGAACGCAAGGGCGTGTTCCCCGCCATGGGTTACAAGTTCGGCCGTTGGGTCGACCTGGTCTGGATGCAGCGCCCGCTGAACGGCGGCGGTTCGCGCGATCCCGACGCGCCGGGCCTGGAGCTCAGCGGCGTCTGAGCCGGCCGCGGGTCCGTCGGCGCCCCAACGGATTGGCTGGGGCCTTGACCGTGAATCAACTCAGGGTTCTCCTAGGGGCGACGTACCGGAGAACTCGGCGATGATCGGCGGTCTTTTGGCGGCGAGCCTGTTGGCGACGAGTTCCGGCCAGGTTCTGGACGCGGCCGCTCTGCGCGACGCCATGGAGACTGCGCGGGAAACGCCCACGGCGGAATCGCTGGCCGGCCGCCGCTTCCAGATCGCTATCCCCTTCGTCGACGAGCGCAAGCGCACCATGAAGGTGCTGCAGAGCCCCGCTCGCTGGCGCTACGATTATTCGCGCGGCGAACTGACCGTGATGATCGGCCTGGGGCAGATCAGCGCCGAGAACTACAGCGGCTTCGAGCAACAGGGGCTGCCGAACCTGCCCCGTCTCCAGACGGCTTTCTTCGACGGAAGCGAGCTGCGCAGCCCGACGACCGTCGAAACCTCGAAAGGCACGGTCAAGCGCCAGGAGGTGGGCGTTCAGAGCACCATCACCAACTACGGCCTGGCCATTCCCTATGCCGACGGCGAAACGGCGCTGCCGCCGCGCTTCCAACCTTTCATGGCGTACAAGGTCAGGATGAACCAGCAGGCCTATCACCGGCTCGTGCGCGGCATGAAGCTGGTTCTGAACGGCCAGCTGACCACCCTGGGCCAGCGGCCCGAGGTGTTCTGCGGCGAATATGATGGACGCCTGGCCGCGCCCGACACCCACATCGACGATACCGTCTACACGCTGGTCAAGGCGCGCCAGTGTTTCGCCACGGCTCGGGTCGACGCCATCTCGGTGGTGGGCGGCGGCGACGTCGTGCTGGCGGCCTGGGGACCGGGCGCCCGTTAAGCCGCGGCTCCTGGCGCGACAAGCAAAAACCCCCGCCGTCGCCGGCGGGGGTCTTGCTCGATATCGGCCTTGTGGAGGACCGATCAGCCCTTGCGGCCGCGCGGGGCCTTGGCCTTGCGGCCGCCTTGGCCGAGACCCAGGGCCTTGGCCATGGCCGAGCGGGCTTCGCTATAGGCCGGGGCGGTGGTGGGATAGTCGTTCGGCAGGCCCCACTTGGCCTTGTATTCGGCGACGGTCATGCCATGCGTCGTAAGGTGACGCTTCAGAGTCTTGTACGGCTTGCCGTCTTCGAAGCTGATCAGGGCGTCCGGCGTAATGCTGCGACGGATTTGAGCCGGCGTAGCCTTCGTAACGGTCTCGACCGGAGCCGCTTCCGGAGAGCCAATACCGGCCAGAGCGTCGTGAGTCGCCCGGATCAGGGCCGGCAGATCGGAGACCGACGTGCTGTTATTGGCCACGTAATTGGCGACGATCTCGGCGGTGAGCTCGATCAGGGTAGCTTTGTCTTCCACGAGTGTCTCTCCGGTGGTTCTTTGACTTGGAAATACACCCGCCCTGTCGAAATACAAGTACTCCATGTGGATAATCGTGCTTGCCGAGCCCTTAAGGCAACGAATCTTGAGAACAGAAACGAGCAATCCGCCGCGTTTCTAAACCATGAAGCGCGACCGAAGGCTGGTTTTTCCATCCCGAACAAGCGCTGTCAGGCCGACGTTGCTGCGACAAAAGTTTCAGCGTCGCAATGATTCGACCCGCAGCAGATGAGGCGAAGATCAGCGGCTTTTTGAAGCCGAAGCTTGTCGAAGCTGCGCCTTGTGCTTGAAAACACAAAGACTTGAGAGCGTTCGGCGGTTTTGAGAGGCGGCGGATCATGACAGACGCGGCCTTGGCCTCTCAAGCCGAGGCCGACCTCAGCGAGCCGGAAGAACTTCAAACCAGAGCATGCGCGTCTCGCGCGACGGACAATCGCCCCAAGGGAGAATCCCCGGCTTGGGACGCCTGGACCAATTCCTGTGGAAAACTGCGACGGAGCGTCGGTTTGCCAGGCGTCTCGCCGGGCCTGCCGGGCGCAGATCGATCCAGGACGGGGAAACGACGGCGCTTGGTCCTCTCCGCAGAGGGCGCGCTGTCGTCAAGTCGTCACTTAAGCCAACTACTCACGCCAGGATCGGTTCGCGTCGGCGAAACTGGAAATCCTCGCGCGCAGCATGCCACGCAAAATCGATTGTCGGACCGTGCTGTTCACGATCACGGCGACCGCTGCGGCGACGCTGGCGTCGCCGGCCCATGCGCAGACTCGACGTGATCTCGGTCCAGCCCTGACCCAACTTGCGATCGAACGGGACGTGCAGATCATCTTCCAGACTCGCCTGGTCGAAGGCCGTATGGCCGGCCGGGTCCGGCGCGGAGCTGGCCTCGACGAAACCCTTGCGGCGCTGGTCGGCGGCCAAGGCCTGGTCGTGCGCAAGCTGGGACCCGCCCTCTATTCGCTGGAGACGGTCCCGGCGCGAACCGCCCTTCCCTCATCCGGCCCGGGAGACGACGAAGTCGCGCCGCTGGAGGCGGTCGTCGTCACCGCTTCTTACGCCGCCAGTCTTGGCCGCGCCCTCGCGCTCAAGCGTCGCGCGGCCTACGGGCTGGACGCCGTCAGCGCCGAGGACATCGCCCGCCTCCCCGCCGTCAACGCGGCCGAGGCCTTGCAACTGGCGCCCGGGGTCAGCCTGGAGCGTCATCGTGGGATCGGGCTCTATGTCAGCGTCCGGGGCCTGGGCCCGCAGTTTCAGAACGTGCTGCTGAACGGCCGGTCCGTGGCGATGAACGATCTGGTCGAAAATGGTGGATTTCGCGGCCGACAGTTTCGCTTCGAGATGCTGCCGGCCGACGCCATCGAGACCATCGAGGTGGCCAAGACCACCACCGCGGACATGGACGAGGGCCCGCTGGGCGGCAATATCGACGTGCGCACGTTCAAGCCGCTCGAGCAGTCGCGCCGCGCGGCGGTTTCGGTCCGCGGCTCGGTGGGCCAGAGCGGCAAGGTCGACCCCGCCGCCTCGGGCGTCTGGAGCTGGACCAACGAAAGCGGCAGTCTCGGCCTGCTGGCCACGGGCGTGGCCGACCGCCGTCATATCCGCAATGACCGCCTCTACCAGACAGGCTGGAACCTCGACCGCTTCCCGGCGGTGCTGGGGCCGGGACTCTATACGCCCACGCGCACCCGGCCGACCATCGAGCTGGAGGACCGCCGCCTGGCGTCGGGTGATTTCGCGCTGCAATGGCGACCGTCCGCCGCCTGGCGGACCGACCTGGACCTGCTGCTGACCCGGCTGGACGCGCGTTATGACGAGTTCGGCCTCGACATCTACCCCGACGATTCCACCCTTTCGGCGCCCCGGTTCGTCCCGGGAACCCAGGTGGTGGTCGGCCACATGGTGCAGGCCGGGACCATCGACAATGTCCGATGGATGGCCTCGCGCGAGACCAGCCTGAACCGGCACGACCTGGTCGCCCTGGGCGCCCACCAGCACTGGAGCCAGGGCTCCTGGTCCCTGGAGGCCGACTACGCCTATTCCCGGGCGCGCAGCTATCATCCCGACGGTCGAGGCACGGTGCGCGCCCGGGCGGCGTTTTTCGCGCCGCTGAGCTTCGACTTCGGTCGCGGCCGAGAGGCGGGTCCGACCTTGACCACGCCGGTGGACTACGCCGATCCCAATCGCTTTGTCGGTCAGGCCTTCGACTACACCTGGAAGGACTCGCGCGACACCGACGAGGCGCTGAAACTCGACGCCTCGCGGGTCTTCGACGCCCCCTTGGTCAAGCTCAGCGCGGGGGTCGAGCAACGCCGCCGGGTGCGCGACTATCGCCGCCGCGACTGGATCCTGGACACCGTGGTCGGCGCGCCCCTGACCGCCCTGGGAGACCGGTTCCATGCCCTGACCCCGGTCTCGGACTTCCTGGCCGGGACCACCGGCGATCTCCCGCGCCATTGGGTGGCGCCCGACGCGCGCGCCTTCTACGAGCGGCTCTTCACGGCCGAGATCGCCGCGCGGCCGCCCTCGATATCGGACCTGCGCAACTCCTTCGTGGTCGAGGAGAAGATCCGCTCGGCCTACGTGCGCGCCGATTTCTCGGGCCTGTGGTTCGGGCGCGCCGTCGATGGCGACCTGGGCGTGCGCTACGCCCGGACCGACCAGGTGTCCCAGGGCGTACTGTCCAGCGGGGCCGACCCGATCCCCGCCCAATGGCGCAAGACCTATGGTGACTGGCTGCCCAGCGCCAACCTGCGCGTGACGCTCCGCCCCGACCTGCTGCTGCGCCTGGGTGCGTCGCGGGTGGTCAACCGGCCCAATGTCGTCGACAACGCCCCGCGCATCACCCTGGCCCGCGACACGCCCACGGCCAACGGCGGCAATCCCGACCTGGACCCGTTCCTGGCCACCCAGCTGGACGTTTCGCTGGAGTGGTATCTGACGTCCGGCGGGGCCCTGACCGGCGCGGTCTTCGACCGTCGGCTGGACAACTACATCACCGCCCAGAACACCTTCATCCAGGTTCCCGGGCGCGGCGAGGTGCTGCTGTCGACCAACGTCAATGGCGGCGACGCGCGGATTCAGGGGGTCGAGGCCGCCTACAGCCAGACGTTCAGGTCCCTGCCCGCCCCGCTCGACGGCCTGGGCGTGCAGGGTTCGCTGACTCTGGTGCGCAGCCAGGCCAGCTATTTCGCCGGCGACCGGGTCATCCGCAACGCCTTGCTGGGCCTGTCGCGCACCAACTACAGCCTGCTGGTTTTCTATGAGCGCGGCCGCGCATCCGTGCGACTGGGCTACGTTTGGCGCGGCCCCTACCTGACGACGATCGGCAGCTCGATCACCGCGCCCTCCCATACCGAAGCCTTCGGGTCGCTGGACGGCGCGGCGTCATGGCGGATCGATCGCCGGATGACGCTGAGCCTGGAGGGGGTCAACCTGACGGACGCGCGCAAGTACATCTACGGCGAGACTCGAGACCAGCCGATGGAGACCCACCACTGGGGCCGATACCTGTCCGCGAGGCTCAGATGGGCGTTCTGACCTTCCCCACGCCAACAGCCGAAGGCGCCTTGAAGGGCGCCTCGCCGGACCCAGTTCCCTCGCCGCTGGGCGCGCCCGGCTTCGACGCACTTGTCTCGCGCTATCGCCGCCCGCTGCTGAGCTTCTTCCAACGCCGCGCCGTCGGCGTCGAGGACGCCGAGGACCTGACCCAGGAGGTTTTCATGCGCTTGTCGCGGCGGTTCTCCCGCCTGCACTGGGGCAATCCGGACGGCCTGATCTTCACGGTCGCCGCCAACGCCCTGGTCGACCACGAGCGCCACGAGCGGTCGCGGCGTCGGGGTCATCACGTCGAGGTCGATCCTGCCCTTCCCGCCGAGGAACCCTCGGCCGAGGCGGCGGTCAGCGGGCGCGAACGCCTGCGGACCCTGGTCGCGGCCCTCGATACGCTCCACCCCAACGTCAAGGCCGTGTTCGTCCTCTGCCGTTTCGAGAACCTCAGCCAGGCCGAGGCCGCCGCCCGACTGGGGCTGTCGGTGAGCGCGGTGGAAAAGCACATGATGACGGCCATGGCGCGGCTGCGCCAAGCGCTCGGATCCCAGCATGACGCCTGACGACAAGGCCAATCCGGCGCCCGGCCCCGATCCGCGCCAACTGCTCGCCGCCAGCCTGTCGCGCGCCCTGACGGAGGCTGAGCAGTTCAGTCTCGACGCCTGGGCGGCCAGCTCGGTCGCCGCGCGCGAGGAAGTCGCCCAGACCCGTGAGATCTGGCTGGCCGCCGGACTGGCCGCCGACGATCCGGTGGTCCGCCAGTTGCGACGCTCGGCGCGCCTGGCCGCTCGCCTCGACCGACCCGAGCGGCGGTCCGACGCGATGGGCTCCCGCCGGTGGCTGGTCGGCGGACTTGGCGTGGCCGCGGCTGGTCTTGTCGCCGGGGTCTTGCTGCTGGACGCCGCCCGAACCGAAACCTTTGTCGCACCCGACCATGCGACGGTCCATCTGGCCCTGGCCGACGGCAGCCATGTCACGTTGAGCCCGGGCGGCGTGCTGACGGCCAGGCTTTCGCGCCGCGAGCGGGCGCTGACCCTGGTCGATGGCGACGCCTTCTTCGAGGTCAGTCACGACGCTCGCCGTCCGTTCACGGTGGCCGCGTCCGGCCGGACGCTGACGGTGCTGGGCACGCGCTTCAACGTCGCGGGGGGACGGCGATTGATCGTATCGCTGGTGCAGGGATCGCTGCGTGTCAGCGCGCCCGGCGCGCCCGGCGTGTTGCTCGCGCCCGGCGAACGCTATGTGGCGACCCAGGGCGGAGGTCGCGTGGAACGGGCCGATGTCGCCAACGACGTCGCGTGGAAGGACGGCCGGCTGGTGTTCGCCGACACCAGCCTGGTCGAGGCGGCCGAGCGCCTGTCGCGCGCGGCGGGCCGGCGCTTCATCATCGGCGATCCCGCGCTGGGCTCTCTGCGGCTTTCCGGATCGATGAAGGTCGGCCGGATCGACGAGGTGCGGTCGGTTCTGGAGGCCAGCCTGCCGGTGACCACCCATCTGGCGGCCAACGGCGACCTGACCCTCACCGCCGTGAACGGAACTCGTCCTTGAGCGGATAAAAGTCAGGTCTTTTCAACAGGCTGTCGCAAATATTTCACCGACCAGCGACTGAGGGCGAACGCCCGCGCTTTCGTTCTTCTCCCTCGATCCGCGCCTCCCCGCGGGTCTCAGCCCATCGGGGGAAAAGATGATCCGTTCCAAGAACCCGTCGGCGCGCCGCGCCGGCGCCGCCGCCCTCCTGGCCTCGGCCGCCCTGGCTTCCGGCCAGGCCCAGGCCGCCGAGCCCGCCGCCTCGCCCACGCCCGCCGCGCCGGCCGACGCCGTCGACGAGATCGTGGTCACCTCCTACGGCAAGAGCCTGCAAGCCGCCGCCGCCCTGAAGCGCTCGGCCGCCTATGGCGTGGACGCCGTCAACGCCGAGGACATCGGCAAATTCCCCACCCGCAACGCCGCCGAGGCCCTGCAACTGGTCACCGGCGTGACCATCGACCGCCAGCGCGGCGCCGGGCTCTATGTCAGCGTCCGGGGCCTGGGCCCGCAGTTCCAGTATGTCGAGTTGAACGGCCGCTCGATCGCGGTCAACGAACTGATCGAGAACGGCGGCGCCAAGGGACGCCAGTTCCGCTTCGAGGTGCTGCCGTCCGAGCTGATCTCGCAGATCGAGGTCGTGAAGACTCCGACCGCCGACATGGACGAAGGCGCCCTGGGCGGCAACATCAACATCAAGACCTTCAAGCCGCTGGACGTGGGCCAGAAGGCCGCCTTCTCGATCCGCGAGACCTATGGCGACGTGCGCAAGAAGGCCGATCCCTCGGCCTCGGGCCTGTTCTCCTGGACCAGCGCCGACAACACCCTGGGCCTGCTGGCCTCGGGCCTGTACGACGAGCGCCACGTGCGCAACGACCGCCTGTACCAGGTGGGCTGGAACCTCGATAAGTTCAAATCGGCGCTGGGCGGCGGCCTCTACACGCCGTCACGCACCCGTCCGACCATCGAGACCGAGCATCGCAAGCTCTATTCCGGCGCGGTGACCGGCCAGTGGCGGCCGAACGGCGACTTCCAGACCGACGTCGACGTGCTGGTGACCCGCCTGGACGTCGATTACGACGAGTTCGGCCTCGACATCTATCCGGACGACACCACCTTCCGCACGCCCGCCTTCGTGGTCGGCAGCCAAAAGGTGGTCGGCGACACCGTGGTGGGCGGCACGATCGACAACGTGCGCTGGATGGCCTCGCGCGAGACCAGCCTCAACCGCCACGACCTGACCGCCGTCGGCCTCAAGCAGGCCTGGACGCCCGGCGCCTGGAGCTTCAACGCCGAGTACGCCTTCTCGCGGGCCCGCAGCTACCATCCGGACGGCCAGGCCACCAAGCGCAACCGCCTGGCGTTCTTCGGACCGCTGACCTACGACTTCTCGCGCGGCTACAAGTCGATCCCGCAGCTGACCACCACGGTCGACTACACCAACCCGGCCAACTTCGTCGGCCAGGCCTTCGACTACACCTGGAAGGACTCGCGCGACACCGACGAGACCATCCGCCTGGACGGCGGACGCACCTTCGACGGCTGGTTCAGCAAGATCGCCTTCGGGGCCGAGCGCCACGAGATGAAGCGCGATTATCGCCGGCGCGACTGGGTGCTCAACAACGACCTGAACGTGCCGGTCAGCACGCTGGGCCCGGCCTTCTACGAACCCCTGCCCTACAAGAACTTCCTGTCGGGCTTCGACGGCAATACGCCGCGCAACTGGCTCACCCCGACCACCACGGCCTTCTACAACAGCCTGTTCACCCCGGCCGTCGCCGCCCAGCCGGTCTCGGCCGCGGACGCCCGCAACTCGTTCGTCGTCGACCAGAAGATCACCAGCGCCTATGTGCGCGGCGACTTCCGGTTCGACGCCGTCGTGCCGATCAGCGGCAATGTCGGCGTCCGCTACGCCCGCACCGAACAGGCGGCCAGCGGCACGCTGACCAGCACCGACGCCAGCAACAACCCCGTGCTGACGCCGGTGTCCTATCCGCAGGACTACGGCGACTGGCTGCCCAGCTTCAACCTGAAGGCCGAGCTCACCGACACCCTGGTCGCCCGCTTCGCCGCCTCGCGGGTGATCAACCGGCCCAACATCACCGACAGCGCCCCGCGGATCAGCGTCTCGCGCGACTCCCCCAACGCCTCGGGCGGCAACCCGGCCCTGAAGCCGTTCCTGGCCGACCAGCTGGACGCCTCGCTGGAATGGTATCCGGCCCCGACCACCGCCCTGACCGGCGCGGTGTTCTGGAAGAAGATGGACGACTACATCACCCAGCAGAACACCACGATCCAGGTTCCCGGCCGCGGCGACATCCTGCTGTCGACCAGCGTCAACGGCGGCGACGCCAAGCTGACCGGGGTCGAGCTGGCCTACAACCAGAGCCTGGCCTTCCTGCCTGGCCCGTTCGACGGCCTGGGCGTCCAGGCCTCGCTGACCGTGGTGGACAGCAAGGCCAGCTACTTTGCCGGCAACCGCCAGATCAAGGACGACCTGATCGGCCTGTCCAAGACCAGCTACAACCTGGTCGGCTACTACGAGAAGGGCCCGCTGGCCGCCCGCCTGGGCTGGTTCTGGCGCTCGCGCTACCTGTCGGGCACGGGCAGCACCACCACCGCCGAGTCCTATATCGACGCCTACGGCTCGCTGGACGGCTCGATCTCGTACGACCTGACCCAGAACTACGCCCTGACGCTGGAGGGCTCGAACCTGACCGACGAGATCCGCTACGTCTACGGCAAGACCAAGGACCAGCCGATGGAGATCTATCACTGGGGCCGCACGGTCTCGCTGACCCTGCGCGGCAAGTTCTAACCCCTCCCCCGAAGGCGGCCGCCCCCTTGGCCGCTTCAACTTCCGGCTGGGCGCGCCCGCGCGCCCAGCCGGCCCTTTCCCTTCACGAGATCCGCCATGCGCCTGTCCGCCGCCCTGCTGTCCTCGATCGCCCTGCTGGGGCCGCTCGCCGCCCACGCCGCCGAGGCGCCCCGGCTGAACGCCATGCACGTGCTGGGCTCGCACAACAGCTATCGCCCGGACCTGGACCCCGCCGCCCTGGCGCATCAGCGGCAGGTGATGGGCGAGCGCTCCGCGGGCGTCGAATACGGCCATCCGCCGATCGCGGCCCAACTGGACCTGGGGCTGCGCCAGCTGGAGTTCGACCCCTATGCCGACAGCGCCGGCGGCCTCTACGCCGCGCCCTACGCCGGTGACCCCGCCAAGCGGGCGATCATGGACCGGCCCGGCGCCAAGGTGCTGCACGCCCCCGTCGTCGACGCCCGCACCCACTGCCTGGCCCTGTCCGACTGCTTCGCGCAGGTCGCCGCCTGGTCGCGCGCCCACCCCGGCCACGCGCCGATCGTGATCTTCGTCAACACCAAGGAAGAACCGTTCAACACCCCGGCCATCCCCGACCCGCCGCTCTACACCGAGGCGGACCTGGCGGGGATCGACGCCGACGCCGTCAAGGCGTTCGGCCGGGCCGGCGTCATCGCGCCCGACGACCTGCGCGGCGACGCCACCAGCCTTCGAGCGGCGGCGCTCGCGGGGCGTTGGCCCAGCCTGGAGGCCTCGCGCGGCAAGGTGCTGCTGGTGCTGGATTCCAACCCGCGCATCGCCGAGCTCTACCGCCACGGCCATCCGTCCCTGGAGGGGCGGATGATGTTCGGGCTCTACGACGCCGCCGAACCCGAGGCGGCGGTGTTCAACATCCAGGATCCCAGGGCGGAGGAAGCGCGGATCAAGGCCCTGGTCGGCCAGGGCTTCCTAGTGCGCACCCGGAGCGACGCCGACACCCGCGAGGCGCGCCAGCACGACCTCGGTCGCCTGCAGGCCGCGGTGCGGTCGGGCGCGCAGATCATCAGCAGCGACTACTATCCCGGCGCCCCGGACCCGCTGGGCCTGCACTTCGTGGTGTCGCCGCCCTGGTTCGAGCCGGGATCGCGGTAGGATCCGGGGCGCGGAGGCCGGCTATTCCGGCCGGCCGCGCCCCGACCCCAGTTCGAACGGCGCCAGGCGCCGTTCGTTCTCGAACACGTCGAAGACCCGGTCGACCGGCGGGAAGGCCCGCTGCACGCAGTCGTCGCGCTCGCAGATCCGGCAGCTGACGCCGATCGGCACGGAAGGCCCGCCCAGGTCCAGACCCTGGGCGTAGATCAGGCTGTCGGCGTATTGCGCCTCGCAGCCCAGGCCCAGCGCGTAGCGGCGGTCCGGCCGCAGATAGTCTCCGGACGACTTCACCACGCCCCGGGCGATGCTGACATAGCGCACGCCGTCCGGCATTTGGGCCAGTTGCACCAGCCAATGGTCGGGCCGGGCGAAGGCGTCATGCACGTTCCATAACGGGCAGGTCCCGCCGAACCGCGCGAACTGCAGGCGGGTGGCGCTGTGGCGCTTGGTGATGTTGCCCGCCTGGTCGACCCGCACGAAATAGAACGGCACCCCCCTCGCGCCCGGCCGTTGCAGGGTGCTGAGGCGATGGAACACCTGCTCGAGACTGGCCTGGAACAGCAAGCTCAGCTGTTCGGTGTCGTGCCGGACCGCCCGGGCGGCGTCGCGGAACCGCTCATAGGGCAGCAGCAGCGCGCCGGCCGCATAGTTCAGCAGCGCGGTGCGGCAGACCTTGGCCGCCCCCTCGCTGCGGAATCCGGCCGCGGCCAGTTCGGCCTCGACCGTGTCGGACAGCGCGGCGGCGACGACCTGATAGGCCATCTGGAAGCAGCGGGTGGCCGCGGGCTGGGCCGCGCCCAGGGTCAGCAGGCCGGCGGCGGGGTCGAAGCGCCGCAGCAGGTCCGGCTCGGGCGAACGCGCCACGCGGACGCCCAGCCGGTCGCCCAGCCAGCGCTCCAGCACGGTCTCGGCCGCCTCCCGCCCGTCCAGGCCCAGCTCGACCGCCAGGGTTTCGGACGCCATGTCCAGGCTGTGGATGTAGTTGTTCTTGTAATGGAAGAAGTCGCGCACCTCCTCATAGGGCAGCAGGGCGCTGGCCGCCCCGCGCTCGTCCAGCGAAACGGCTTCCTCGGTGGTCTTCAGCCGTTCGTCGAGGCGACGATAGGCGTGGTGCAGGGCCAGATAGGCCTTGGCGAGGTTGGGGGTGTTGGCCACGGCCGCCTTCAGCTCGTGCAGGCTGGGAGTCTCGCCGTCCTGGATCGGGTCGGCCGTGGCCTCGCGCAAGTCGGCGATCATCCGCTGGTCGTCGGCGGCGTCCAGCGACGCGGCGTCCACCTCGAACACCCGCATCACGTCGATCAGCACCCGGGCCGTCACCGGCCGCTGGTTGGCCTCGATCTGCGACAGATAGCTGGCGGAAACCCCCAGCCGCGCGGCGCAGGGCTCCAGCTTCCAGCCCTTGGCCAGGCGCAGGAGGCGGACCTTCGGGCCGATGAACAGCTTGTCGCGCATGGTTTTACAACTTTGCAGTTTCACAAGTTTCGCCATCGCAGCGTCGCGCGACAGCTCGATTTTCCCCATGTTTTGCTTGCTGACAAGCACAATAGGCTGATTTTGAAGTTCTCACTCCTTTTGCAAGAGCCAATCCGCGTGCAGCACATACTCGAGGAACTGGATCGCCGTCGCGCGCAGGCTCGGGGCGGGGGCGGTGAGGGGCGGGTGGCGGCCCAGCACGCCAAGGGCAAGCTGACGGCGCGCGAGCGGATCGACCTGTTGCTGGACGAGGGCTCGTTCGAGGAGTTCGACATGTTCGTCGAGCACCGGGGGACGGAGTTCGGCATGGCCGAGCAGAAGGTGCCCGGCGACGGGGTGGTCACCGGCTGGGGCACGATCAACGGCAAGGTCGTCTATGTGTTCTCCAAGGACTTCACGGTGTTCGGCGGCTCGCTGAGCGGGGCGCACGCGGCCAAGATCGTCAAGGTCCAGCGCCAGGCCATGAAGGTGGGCGCGCCGATCATCGGCCTGTTCGACGCGGGCGGGGCGCGCATCCAGGAGGGCGTCGACAGCCTGGCCGGCTATGCCGACATCTTCCTGGAGAACGTGATGGCCTCGGGCGTGATCCCGCAGATCAGCGTGATCATGGGCCCCTGCGCCGGCGGCGACGTCTATTCGCCGGCCATGACCGACTTCATCTTCATGGTCCGCGACACCAGCTACATGTTCGTCACCGGGCCGGACGTGGTCAAGACGGTGACCAACGAGGTGGTCACGGCCGAGGAGCTGGGCGGGGCGCGGGTGCACGCGGCCAAGTCCGGGGTGGCCGAGGGGGCGTTCGACAACGACCTGGAGGCCCTGACCCAGGTGCGCCGCCTGGTCGACTTCCTGCCTTCGTCCAACCGCGAGACCGCGCCCGCCCGCCAGAGCTTCGACGACCCCTGGCGCGCCGAGCCCAGCCTGGACAGCCTGATCCCGTCCGACCCGGGCAAGCCCTACGACATCAAGGAGCTGATCCTGAAGATCGTCGACGAGGCCGACTTCTTCGAGATCTCCAGCGAGTGGGCCAGGAACATCGTCTGCGGCTTTGCGCGGATGGACGGCGAGACGGTGGGGGTGGTGGCCAACCAGCCGCAGGTGCTGGCCGGGGTGCTGGACATCGACAGCTCCAGGAAGGCCGCCCGCTTCGTGCGGTTCTGCGACGCCTTCAACATCCCCATCCTCACCCTGGTGGACGTGCCCGGCTTCATGCCCGGCACCAAGCAGGAGTACGGCGGGCTGATCAAGCACGGCGCCAAGCTGCTGTTCGCCTATGCCGAGGCCACCGTGCCCAAGATCACCCTGATCACCCGCAAGGCCTATGGCGGGGCCTATGACGTGATGAGCTCCAAGCACCTGCGCGGCGACTTCAACTACGCTTGGCCCACCGCCGAGATCGCGGTCATGGGCGCCAAGGGGGCGGTGGAGATCATCTTCCGCCAGGAGGCCAAGGACCCCGCCGCCCTGGCCGCCCGCGAGGCCGAGTACAAGGACCGCTTCGCCAACCCGTTCGTGGCCGCCTCCCGCGGCTATATCGACGACGTCATCATGCCCCACGGCACCCGCAAGCGCATCGTCCGAGCCCTCAAGAGCCTCAAGGGCAAGCAGCTCCAGAACCCGTGGCGCAAGCATGACAACATTCCACTCTAGCCGATCGATGGCCGCCCCTCGCCACGACTGGACCCTGGACCAGGTCGAGGCCCTGTTCGACCTGCCGTTCATGGAGCTGGTGTTCCAGGCCGCCAGCGTGCACCGGGCCGGGTTCGACCCGTCCGAGGTGCAGCTGTCGCAGCTGCTGTCGGTCAAGACCGGCGGCTGCGCGGAGAACTGCGGCTATTGCAGCCAGAGCGCCCACTTCAAGACCGGGCTGAAGGCCGAGAAGCTGATGGACGCCGAGGCGGTGATCGCCAAGGCTCGCCAGGCCCGCGACGGCGGCGCCCAGCGCTTCTGCATGGGCGCGGCCTGGCGCGAGCTGAAGGACCGCGACCTGCCGAAACTGGCGGCGATGATCGGCGGGGTGAAAGCCCTGGGCCTTGAGACCTGCGCCACGCTTGGCATGCTGACCGCCGACCAGGCCCGCCAGCTGAAGGACGCGGGCCTGGACTACTACAACCACAACCTCGACACCGGCCCCGAATACTATGGCCAGGTGGTCACCACCCGCACCTATCAGGAGCGGCTGGACACCCTGGCCCATGTCCGCGACGCCGGCATGAGCACCTGCTGCGGCGGCATCGTCGGCATGGGGGAGACGCGCCGCGACCGCGCCGGCCTGCTGCACCAGCTGGCCACCCTGCCCAGCCATCCCGACAGCCTGCCGATCAACGGCCTGGTCCCGGTCAGCGGCACGCCCCTGGGCGACAAGGTGCTGGCCGACGGGACCACGGCCATCGACGCCATCGAGTTCGTGCGCACCATCGCCGTGGCCCGCATCGTCTGCCCGCGGTCGATGGTCCGCCTGTCGGCCGGTCGCGACGAGATGAGCCGCGAGCTGCAGGCCCTGTGCTTCCTGGCCGGCGCCAATTCGATCTTCGTCGGCGGCAAGCTGCTGACCACCCCCCTGCCCGGCCAGGACGAGGACAGCAAGCTGTTCCACGACCTGGACCTACGGCCGATGGCTTCGGCCAAGACCACGGCGCGGCGTTTCGCGTTGGAACCAGAAATCACCGGCGTAGCGGGATAAAGATGATGTTCGACAAACTCCTGATCGCCAACCGGGGCGAGATCGCGGTGCGGGTGATCAAGACGTGCCGGCGGCTGGGGATCAAGACCGTGGTGGTCTATTCGGACGCCGACGCCGACAGCCTGGCGGTGGAGATGGCCGACGAGGCGGTGCATATCGGCCCCTCGCCGGCGGGCCAGAGCTACCTGGTCGCCGACAAGATCATCGCCGCCTGCAAGGCGACGGGCGCCCAGGCGGTGCATCCGGGCTTCGGCTTCCTGTCGGAGAAGGCCGAGTTCGCGCAAAGATGCGCCGACGAGGGGATCGTGTTCATCGGGCCCAATCCCGGGGCGATCTCGGCCATGGGCGACAAGATCGAAAGCAAGAAGTTCGCCCAGGCCGCCGGGGTCAGTTGCGTGCCCGGCCATATCGGCGAGATCGCCGACGCCGCCCACGCGGTGAAGATCGCCGAGGAGATCGGCTATCCGGTGATGATCAAGGCGTCGGCCGGCGGCGGCGGCAAGGGCATCCGCGTGGCCTGGAGCCGCCAGGACGTCGAGGAGGGCTTTCCGGCCGTGCGGGCTGAAGCGGCCGGGGCGTTCGGCGACGACCGCATCTTCATCGAGAAGTTCATCCAAAGCCCGCGCCACATCGAGATCCAGGTGCTGGGCGACAAGCACGGCCATGTCGTCCACCTGTTCGAGCGCGAATGCTCGATCCAGCGCAGGAACCAGAAGGTCATCGAGGAAGCGCCCAGCCCGCTGCTGGACGAAGCCACCCGCGCGGCCATGGGGGCCCAGGCCGTGGCCCTGGCCAGGGCGGTGAACTATGACAGCGCCGGCACGGTGGAGTTCGTGGCCGGCCAGGACAAGAGCTTCTACTTCCTGGAGATGAACACCCGCCTGCAGGTCGAGCACCCGGTCACCGAGCTGATCACGGGTCTGGACCTGGTCGAGCAGATGATCCGCAGCGCCTGGGGCGAGCCGCTGGCCTTCGCCCAGCCGGACCTGAAGATCAACGGCTGGGCGATCGAGAGCCGGATCTACGCCGAGGACCCCTATCGCAAGTTCCTGCCCAGCATCGGCCGGCTGGTGCGCTACGCCCCGCCGCCCGAAGGGCCGCAGGCCGGGACGGCCGGCGCCGTCGTGCGCAACGACGCCGGCGTGCGCGAGGGCGACGAGATCTCGATGTACTACGACCCGATGATCTCCAAGCTGTGCGCCTGGGCTCCGACCCGGCTGGCGGCGATCGACGCCATGGGCCGGGCGCTGGAGGACTTCCACATCGAGGGCCCGGCCCACAACATCCCGTTCCTGGCCGCGGTGATGGACCAGGAGCGGTTCCGCTCGGGGACGATCTCGACCAACTACATCAAGGACGCGTTCGCTGACGGCTTCAAAGGCGTCGACCCCACCCCCGAGCAGGTCGACATCCTGACCGCGGTGGGGGCGGCCATGCAGCGGGTCTACGCCGCCCGGGCCCGCTCGACCCGGGCGGGGCTGAGCGGACCGGTGCGCGACGAGTGGGTCGTCGCCGTCGGACCCGCCAAGCGCCGGGTCCGGCTGTCGGACCAGGCCCCCGGCCTGAGCGTCGAGCTGCTCGACGAAGGCCGGACCCTGGTCCTGGAGACCGTCGACTGGCGGCCGGGCCAGCCGGTGTTCAAGGGCGTGCTTGGGGGCAAGCTGGACGGCCAGGCCTTCACCGTCCAGGTCGCCCCGGCCGCCGAGGGGTTTGTGATCCGCCACCGCGCCGCCAAGGCCCGGGTGCTGGTCCTGACGCCCCGCAGCGCCGAACTGCACGACAAGCTGCCCGAAAAGCAGGCCGCCGACACCTCCAAGCTGGTGCTCTCGCCCATGCCCGGCCTGGTGGTCAGCATGGACGTCGCCCCCGGCCAGCAGGTCCGCGAGGGCGAGGTCGTCTGCGTGCTCGAAGCCATGAAGATGCAGAACATCATCCGCGCCGAGCGCGACGGCCTGGTCAAGACCGTCAACGCCAAGCCCGGCGACCCCGTCGCCGCCGATGAGATCCTGGTGGAGTTCGGCTGATGGACAATCATCCCACGATCATCGGACCGCAAACCAAGGCCGCCCTGGCCTTGATCGAGCGGCATCGTCGTCGCGAACTTCAACAGGGTCGCGGCCAAGTCGCCCCCCGGTCGCCGCCGGCGGGTGCGACGCGCGCCCATCCCTACCGGTCCCTTCGCCAACTCCCCTCGACGATGTCGACCATCGGCGACGTCAGCCAGCATCTGGGCCTGTCTCCCCGCGCCATCCGCCTCTACGAGGAAATGGGCCTGATCGCGTGTCAACGCGGGATCAAGAACATGCGGATGCTCGACGAGACCGCCAAGGCCAGGCTGGACGCCATCGTCGAGCTCAAGAAGTTGGGCCTGACCATCTCCGAGATCGCCAACTTCCTACCCCAGGACCAGCCCGTGCCATCCGCTTTGCGCGAGCGCCTGGTCCAGGCCTTGGCGGCCCTCGACGACCAGCGCAGCGCGATCATCGCCTATCTTGCGCGTCTTCCCGCCGACTAGAGCAGGAACAACGGCCCCGCTCGCCGACCGCTACGCCAGGCTTTCCAGCTTCGCCTCGAAGTCCTGGTCGCTCATGGCCTGGCGCGCGACGAGCAGGCTGCAGTCCAGGTTGTCGACGATGTAGGCGCCGGTCGCGCCCGACCACCAGCGTTCCAGCAGGTTCCGCTTGCGATGACCGACCACCACGAGGTCGGCGCCGACCTGCCGCGCGAAGGCTCCGATCTCGGTGGCGGGCTCGCCGCGGACCAGCTTGCCGGTCGGCGAAAAGCCCAGCCGCCGCAAGCGCACCAGCCCCTCGTCCAGCACGGCCTGATAGCTTTCCAGGTGGGTCTCGGCGGCGCCCACGAGCACGCCCTCGGCGACGAGCACGCTGGACGACTCGACCAGGACGGACAGAAGGAAGACTTCCGCGTCGCACGCCTTGGCCAGCAGCGCACCTTCCCGGAGCGCCGCCCGTCCTTCGACTGTGCTGTCGAACGCCAGGACAATCCGCTTGTACATAGCTTCTCCTCGACCCGTTTCGCGGCCGTGCTCGACAAGGCCGCAGACCCCATGGAGCCGGCCGGTCCTCCCCCAGCCGGATAAGGCGATCAGCAACGCCGGCGGTGTCAATCCATCAGCGCCATCCACCGCAATGGCGATGTGTCGCCCGCTATGCAGGCGCGGGCGCTAGCGTCGCGCCTCGGCCAGGGCCGATCGGCGGACCTTTCCCGCGGCGTCGCGCAGCGGCTCGATGGTGATCTCGAAGGCGCGCGGAATCTTGTTGGTCGAAAGGGTCAGGGCGAGGGCCGCGCGCAGTTCGCTCGCCAACGGTTCCGACGGCCAGTCCGACTGCACGATCGCGTGGGGCCGAGCCCCCAGGTCCTCGTCGGGCAGGCCGACGACCACCGCGCAGATCACGGCCGGATGGCGCTCGATCTCCGCCTCGATCTCGGCGGGGTACAGGTTGACGCCGCCGCACAGGATCATGTCGGTCCGCCGATCGGCGAGATAGAGGTAGCCGTCCTGGTCGACCCGCCCCAGGTCGCCGAACGAGTTCCAGCCGTCGCGCTCGCGCCGATCCGCCCCGACATAGGCGTAGGTCGGTCCCTCCTCGGGCGGCGTGCGGAACCAGATCTCGCCGACCTCGCCGACGGGAAGCTCACGGCCCGCGTCGTCGGTGATCCTCATGCCGATGTCCGGCCGGGGCCGGCCGACCGAGCCCGGATGATCGAGCCACTCACGGCCGCCGATCACGCAGGATCCCATCCGCTCGGCGCCGCCATAGACCTCCCAGATCGCGTCCGGCCCCAGCCAGTCGATCCAGGCCTGCTTCAGCCAAGCGGGACAGGGCGCGGCCATGTGGAGCACGGTCTCCAGCGCGCTCAGGTCCGCCGCCGCCCGCAGCGCTTCGGGCAGGCGCAGGATCCGGTGCATCATGGTGGGGACGAGGTAGGCGTAGGTGACCGCATGGGCCTGGGCGAGACGCAGCCAGGCCTCGGCGTCGAACCGGGCCATCTCGATGGCATGGCCGCCCTGGGCGATGGTCATCAGGATCTGGGCGAACGGCGCGCTGTGATGCAGGGGCGCCGGATTGAGGATCACCGCGCCCGGCCGCATGCGCATCGGCCCCATGGCGGCGGTCCAGCGCGCCGGTCGACGATCCTGGATCAGCTTGGGCCGGCCGGTCGACCCGCCGCTGGTCGCCACCCGCCACACCTGCGCGGCCATGGGCGGCAGGGGCGAAGGGTCGAGCGCCTCGAAGCCGTCGAAAGGCGCGTCCTCGCCGCGGCCGATCACCAGCCGGGGTCGCATCAGCTCGACCAAGGCCGCGAACTCGCTGTCGGTCAGCCGGTGGGACACGTGGGCCGGAGACGCCCCGGCCTTCCAGATCGCGAACGCCGTCTCGTAATAGGCCAGGCCGTTGGGCAGGGCGATCATCACCGTGTCGTCGGGCCTGACCCCCAGGGCGATGAGCCGCCGCGCCCGCCGGTTGGCCGCCGCGTCGAGCTGGGCGAAGGTCAGGGTCTGCGCCCCAAGGGTCACGGCGGGCCGGTCGGGCTGGAGACGCGCCTGGGCCGACAGCAGGGCGCCGAGCGGCGCGCCCTCGCGGGGGGCGCCGTCGCGGGTCAGGAACGCCGAGGCGTCGAACACCAAGCTCACCGTCAGATCTCCGCTGGGACGCGCCATCCTGCCTCCGCCGCCCCGGACGACCACGGCCGCGCGGAAACGATCAGCCCGGCGATATCACAGGCCATCGCTCGCGGTCAGGCGAGCTTGATCGAGGCGTGCCCTTCCGGCGCGGTGAACAGCGGCGGCTTGTGGCCATAGACCGGCGGCAGTCCTTGGGTGCTGATCCGCAGCAGGCGACGGCGCTTGCCCTCGACCGCGGAATATTCGATCGGCGTGGCGCGATGCAGAGTCGCCAGATTGTCCCAGATCAGCACGTCGCCGACCTCGGCCTTGAAGGCGATGTTGAAGCGCGGCGACACCGCGTGGCTCTTCAGCGCGTCCAGCAGGGCCTCGCCCTCCTCCGGCTCCAGTCCCTCCACGCCGTAGGGCGTGCCGGCGACGGCGTAGAGGCTGCGCTTTCCGCTGATCGGATGGGTGATGACCAGGGGATGGCGGGGACGCTCGGCGGCGCGTTTCCTGGCCCGCACCCCGCCGTCGCGATCGGTCGCGTCGGGATCCAGCTTGATCGGCGTCTCGTCGGGGCCGCGCTTGCCGCCGACCAGCATGTGCAGGGCGTCCAGCGCATCGACCCGCTTGCGCAGCGCGTCCGGCAGGGCCTCGTAGGCGGCGGTCAGGTCGGTGAAGCGCGTTTCCCCGCCCTCGTCCGGCGCCTCGATCGCATAGAGCATGGTCGTGGAGGCGGGCACGTATTCGTACGAGCCGTCCGTATGCCAGAACGAGGCGCCGTCGCGCCGGCCCATGTCGTGCTGCGGCGAGTTGGAGATGGTGATCAGGGCCGGATAGTCCGGGTCCAGGTCCTTGGTGAAGAAGAAGTCGATCGGCGCGCCGAACAGGCGGCCGAAGCGGTCGTATTGCGCCTTGGTCAGGTCCTGGCCGCGGACGCGCAGCACGTGGTGCTCGGCCAGGGCGTCGACGAGGGCCTTGCCGTCCTGCGCGGAGAGATCGCGCAGATCGACGCCGGAGATATCGGCGCCGAACGGGAGATGGGGAGAGAGTTTCATGGTCGTTTCCTGCGTTTGCGGGGAAGATCGCGTGCGGAACCGCGTCAGCCCTCGTCGTTGACCCACCGGACGAACCGGTGGAGGGGATAGAAGCCGTCGTGCGGCAGGCCGACCTCGGGCGTGGCCGCGCCGAGCGAGACGATGCGCTGGGCGCCGGCCGAGGCCAGCAGGTCGCGCAGGGCCGCCTTGCGCTGGGGCGGATAGACCCCGACCGTCTGGGTGGCGACATTGACGTGGCGGAGCGCGTCCTCCAATCGCTCCACGGCGACGACGTTGACGACCTTGCCCTCGGGATAGAAGTCGACCGCCTCGTCGGAACGGATCACCAGCCCCCGCCCCTCGTAGCCGCCCCAGACGCGGTAGTAGTCTTCCAGGTCGCGCAGGCCGTCGATCTCGTCGCGCAGGGACCGCGCGATCGGGCGCGGTTCGGCCGAGGCGGAACGCCGGGCCTGACCCAGCTTGGCCTGCAGGCGCTCGCAATAACGGTCGATCTGCTCGATCGACCCTTCGATGAACTGGAAGCGGCTGGCCGTGCAGGCCTCCTGGTTCATGATCGTGGCGTCGTGGGCCCCGGCCTCGGCCGCCGCCTCCAGCGCCGCCTCCGAAGCAAAGGCCTCGCGGCCGATCAGCGAGATCGAGGTCTTGGGGTCGAAGGCCACCAGCTCCAGGCCAGGCCCGACATATTTCAGGGCGCCCTTGATGGTGCTCTCGCCGCCCCAGGCGACGATCTTGTCGAAATATTGCGGACGGAACAGCAGCCCTTCGACCGCCTCGTCGCCACCGCGCCAGTAGGCGGCCGAGAACGATCGGGCGACGGGATGGCCGGGGGCCGCCTCGGACAGGGCCGCCAGGATGGCTGGCGCGCTGAACAGCTCGTTCGACGGCAGTTTCAGCAGATGGGCCCCTTTGGTCAGCGCCCCGCGGATCACCGTGTTGGCCGCGACGCCCGGCGAATTTCCGGCGATGACGTGCAGCAGCCGGCAGGGAAAGGCCCGCACCCGCGCCGATCGCCCGGACGGCGCCGTCACCTCGCGCCAGCCGTCCAGCAGGTCCTTGCCGCCGATCTCCTGGGCGATCATGAACTCCATGGAGGCGCGGCTGAACATGTGGCCCAGATGGGCGAACGAGGTCTCGACCAGGTCGCGTGGATAGAAGCCGGCGGCGACGCTGCGCTCCATCGCCTGGGCCAGGACCCCGGAGGCGTCGCGCTTGAGGACGTCGCCGGTGGCGACCAGCACGTCGATGATCTCGTCCACCGGCACGTCGGCGGCGGGGGTGGGCGTGGGGCGCGGCCAGACCAGGGCGCCGACATCCAGAACCGGCGTGGTGAAGCGGTTGGGCTCGCGGCCATACTCCAGGCTGTCGCCCTCGATGACCTGTCCCTTGATGACGTGGCGGACCCGGGCAGGCCCGGCGAGCGGCGGAAGGATCGCGTTCATGGCGCCACGGCTCCGCGGATATAGGCGTCGATGGTGCCGGCGCAGCCGATGTGGTCGCTCTCTCCGGCCTGGGCGTAGCGGCTGATGGTGTCCAGTATGGTCGGTCCGGCGCGGCCGCAGGGGCAGTCCTTGAAATCAATCGTCACCTTGTCGCCGCTGATCAGGCCGCCCCAGCGACCTTCGTAGAGCAGGTCCAGGAAGGCGAACCGCCCCTCGACGACGCCGTCCTCGCCATCGTCGGCGGTCAGCAGGCGCTCGCCGTCACGGTCCAGCAGCAGCCAGATCAGGCCCGGGGGCCGGTGATAGCGGCCGCACTGGCACTTGGGACAGGTCTGGGCCATTTCGGTCATGCCGTAGGCGTTGTTGCGGATGACCTTGCCGTAGAAGCGGTCGACCCGCTCCTTGTAGTCGTCGGGCAGGGAGACCCCTTTCAGCCCGCCGCCGGCGCTGACCAGGCTGTCGGGGTGGAAGCCCCCGTCCTCGACGCCCAGGGCCTTGGCGCGGTCGATGATCGCCATGTGCTGGGCCCACAGGGCCGAGACCACGATCGGCTCGTGGCGGTGGGCCAGCAGCTTCTCGACGAAGTCGTCCAGCGCCGCGCTCATGCGTTCGGCCCGCACCTGGGCTTGGACCCTGGCCACCGCGATCTCGCCGGGGGTCGCCAGCCCCTCGGCCATGCGCTTGTTCAAGGCGGCCGAGGCGCTGATGTCGGCCAGGCGCAGGGGCTCGTCGGTCAGGAAATGGGCCTCGCCGGGCCGGGCCCAGACGGCGGCCGAGTTCACCGCCGCCTCGATGGCGCTGTTGGGGCCCTTAGACGGGCTGGTCAGGAACACCACCCGGCTGTTGTCGGCCTTGACGTAGGGCCAGCCGCTCATCCGGCGGTAGTGGCGCTGCTTGTTCGCGGAATCGCCGCGCGTGTGGTTGAGGAACGAGACCTTGCCGCTGGAGCCGCTGGTGGCCAGCACCATGTGGCCGGCCGCGCGCAGGCGGTCCATCCAGTCGTCGACGTCGGTGACGCCCTCGACGTCGACATCGGTCACCGTCTGGGTCGACAGGGTCTGCATCCACTGCAGCAGCCGGTCCCACCGCCCCTGCTCCACGAAGCTGGCGGGATAGGACTTGTAGGACGTGTGGGCGAACAGCAGCGGCACGAGGTCGTCCAGGCTGCGGATCTCGTCGACGCCGCTCTCGGCGGCGCGGCGGCGCAGGACGGGGATCTGCTCGCGGCGCTCGGCGAACAGCTCGCGGGCCGCCTCCAGCTGTCGCGCCTCAAGGTCGGGATACGACCTGTCGAAGACGTCTTCGTGGACGGCGGCGTCCACCAGTTCCGATCGAACCGACATGTCCCTGGGCTCCCAATTTTTCTTTGACGATGATCCTCCCAGCGCCGACGGTAGAGGGGCGATCCGGACAATCGTGTCGCTGGAACGGACAAGCCGGAGGAAGCCCAGTGCCGCGCGTCGCCATCGTCGTCACCGACGGGGTCCTGGCCAATGCGGTGTTCGAGCTGGTCGACGGCCTGAGCCTGGCCAACCGCTACACCGAGCAGCAGTACGGCGAGCGCGAGGCCCTGCCGCCGACCCTCGACGTGCGGCTGGTCTCGGCCTCCGGCGAGGCGGTGCGGGCCGAAAACGGGCGGCTGCTGCCGGTGGACGAGGGCCTGCACTCGGGTCCCTACGACCTGATCTATGTCGCGCCCTTCGCGATCGGCAAGCCCGCGGCGCTGGCCGTCCGGCTGGAACCACTGCACGCCATTGCGGACTGGCTGGCCGCCGCGCATGGCGAGGGCGCCCGCTTGGCGGCGAGCGGCAGCGGCGTCGCGGTGCTGGCCCGGGCGGGGGTGCTGACGGGAGTCGTCGTTCCCCTGCCCTGGTGGCTGGAGCGGCCGATGGCCCGCCTCCATCCGCACCTCACCTTCGACGTCGACCGCAAGGTCCAGGTCCATGACGGCCTGTTCCTGGCCGGCGCCCATGTCGGCGAGCCGGCCCTGGCCGTGCGGATCATCGAGGCGATCATGTCGCCGGACGTGGCGACCTGGATCGAGCGGATCACCGGCGTGGATCGCTATCCCGACGGCCCCGATCCGGCCTTGGCCTTCTCACCCGCCGTGCTGCGCGAGGACGAACTGGTGAAACGCGCCGCCCACTGGCTGCAGCTGCGCTTCGCCCAGAAGCCGCAGATCGCGGACCTGTCGGCGGCGATGGCGATCCATCCGCGGACGCTCTCGCGCCGGTTCATGGCCAGTCTGGGCATGACGCCGATCGACTACCTGCAGCGACTGCGGGTGGAGGCGGCCAAGCGCATGCTGGCCCGGTCCGCCCGCAAGGTGGACCGGGTCGGCTATCTGGTCGGCTATTCCGATCCGCGGTTCTTCAAGAGCCTGTTTCGCAAGCACACCGGGTTGACGCCGGGCGAATACCGCCGCCGGACGCGGGCCGGCGACCAGGCCTAGAGGGGCTTGCGGGTCCTGACGCCGGGCTCGGCCGGATACCGCCCGAGGAACAGGTAGGCGGCGGCGGCCAGCAGGAACAGGACCGCGGCGCCGACCAGGGCCTGGTTGTAGGACTTGAAGTGGTCGAAGGCGAAACCGAACGCGATGCCGCCCAGGCCGGCGAAGGCGGCGATGAACAGGGTGCTGAGGCCATAGATCGCGGCGAAGGACTTCATGCCGAAATAGCGGGCGATGATGAAGGCGATCACATCGATCTCCGCCCCCTGGGCCAGGCCGATCAGGATCAGGCCGATCCCGGCCATGACCGGCGTCGGGGTTCCCGGCAGCAGCAGCGCGATGCCGACCACGGGCAGCAGGGTGAAGGCGCAACCGACCGCCGGCGCCCAGATCCGATCCACCAGCAAGCCCGTCGTCAGGGTGCCCACGACCACGGATATGGCCAGCAGGGCGCTGTACTGGGCCGCGACGCCGGCCGGCAGGCCCTTGTCGGTGAGCATGGGCTGGAGTTGGCTGAGGATCCCCACGCAGGGGCCGTAGGTCAGCGCCGCGGCGGCGCAGACCAGCAGGATCCGGCGGTCCGAAATCAGGGCCAGCCACAGGGCCGGATTGAGCACGGAGATCGGCTTGCCCTTGTCGTTCAGCTCGACCGCCTCGCGCCGGTCGTGCACCAGCAGCCAGCTGATGGGCAAGGCCACCAGCAGGGCGACGGCCGCCAGCAGGTAGTAGCCGGCTTGCCAGCCGTGGGCCTTGATCACGTGATAGGCCAGCACCGGCATGAAGGCGCCGGCCAGCGAATAGCCGATCCGCGACACCGCCAGCGCCGTCCCCCGCGAGGTGGTGAACCAGCCGGCCACGGCGCGGGTGAAGGCCACCCCCGTCGTGCCCATCCCCGCGAAGACCAGCAACGCATAGGCCGCGACGAACAGGGTGTAGTTGCCGCCGCTATGGGCGATCAGCAGATAGCTGGCGCCAACCAGGACCAGGCAGCTGCACAGCACAGGCCGCACTCCGACACGGTCGATCAGCCGGCCGAACAGCGGCGCGACCAGGCCGGCGAACAACGCGACCTGGAAGGCCAGGGCGATCTGCCCCCGGCTCCAACCAAAGGCCGCTTGCAGGGGTTGGACGAACTGGCTGGAAGTGAACGACCAGCCGCCATAGCCCAGGCCCATGGCGATGAAGGTGCCGAGCACCACCTTCCAGTGGGCGCGCCATTCTTCTCGGGCTGTCTGGTCGATCATCGATGTTCCATTCAAAATCGTCGCCGCCGGCGCCGCCTGTCGGGGCGGTTCAGGCGGCGCGTTCGAGCCTGACGTTGAAGTCGCGGATGTAGCCGCCCATGACGCTGTCGATGCTGGCGTAGTCCAGGTCGAACGCCTCCATCGAATAGGAATGGCGCGGCCCCTTGGCGTGGGCCTCGCGATCGGCGGCCATCCAGTCCAGGACCGCCGCCGCGCGCTCGGGCGTGAAGGCCACGCCGAAGCGCGCATAGCAGCGACCCATCTCGCGGAGCGGATCGGCCTGGACGTCCAGATAGTGCGCGTCGAAGAACCGGTCGGGATGCTCGTCCCGCACCTGGGCGGCGCGTCGCATCGACTGCGACTGGCGCTCCAGCATGCCGAACGAGCCGGCGGGCGTGGCGTCCGAGAACAGGCTGTAATTGACCGCCAGATTGCTCGACAGCGACGCCAGGACCTTGGCCGGGTCGCGGTGGCACAGCACCACGCCCGCGTCGGGAAAAACCTCAACCAGGTCGCGCATCCACCAGTCGTGGGCCGGGGTCTTGAGCACCCAGCGGTCGCGCTTGAACCGGTGCTGAAGGTGCTGCAGCGCCCGCTTCTGCTCCTCGTAGACCGGCTTCATGTCTATGGAATACAGCAGCTTGGCGTAGTTGGGGACGTTCCACCAGGCCGGGTAGTTCACGGTCAGCAGCGACATCTCCCAGAGGAAGTTGCACTCCTCCGGACGCTCGGCGCCGTAGGGATGGATGCCCTGCATGGCGGGCGACAGGAACCCCTCGAAATCCAATGCCGCTCGGCACGCCTCGATGCGGGCGTCGCTCCCGTAGGTCGCCTCCTGCGGCGGCGGCGAGGGAAACATGATCTCCCACAGGCGGGGCGAGCGGTTGGCCGGGTCCGCGGCCAGGAGGTTGTGGAAAAAGGTCGAGCCGGCGCGCGGCAGGCCGGCGACGAAGATCGGCTTGACGACGGTTTCCTCGGCGACGCCCGGGAACCGCTTGCGGTCCTCGGCCAGACAGAGACGGCCCTTCAGGTTGTCGACCAGCCGCCGCCGCGCCCGCTCGATCCCGCGGGCGTTAAGGTCGGCATGCACGATCAGGTCGTGGGACAGGACTTCGAGCGGTTCGCGGAAAAGCTCGCCGCCCCAGTCGGCCAGGCCCGTCGCGTCCTCGGCGGCGCGCATCAGATCCTCAGCGTCCAAAGGATGCGTCATCGGCCGTTCCTCTCTGTCCGCCGTCTGTTCCACGGCTTGCGTCCAGCCTAGGCCCGGCCGGAGGTCGCCGTCACCCAAACCGCCCCAAGGCATCGTCTCCGCGATAAGCCCGCCCCGGATGCGCCGGAACGTTTCCGGGATGATGCGCCGGGAGTCATGCTGCGACCATGGATGCCCCGACGCCCTTCGAAATCGCCGTGCCCGAGGCCCGCCTGCAGCACATTCGCGCCGGGTTGCGCGCGGCCGACATCACCTATGCGCCGCCGGGCTCGGGCTGGGCCTACGGCGTCGACGCCGCCTATCTGCGCGAGCTCATCGACTACTGGCTCGACACCTATGACTGGCGGCGCTGGGAGACGCACCTCAATCGGTTTCCGCAGTTCAGCGTCCGCATCGACGACGTCGACGTGCGCTTCCAGCACATCAGGGGCTCGGGCGGACGCGGCCCGATCCTGATGACCCACGGCTGGCCCGGCTCGATTCTGGAATTCGACCAGGCCGCGGAACGACTGGCCTTTCCCGAGCGGTTCGGCGGGCGGGCCGAAGACGGCTTCGACCTCGTGATCCCCTCCCTGCCCGGCTTCGGCTTCTCCTCGCGACCGAACAGCCCGATCGGGCCACGCCGGGTGTCGGAGATGTGGCGCAGCCTGATGGTCGACCACCTGGGCTACGACCGCTTCCTCCTGCAGGGCGGCGACTTCGGCAGCGCGGTTTCCAGCTGGCTTGCCCATGACGCCCCGAAGCACGTGGCCGGCCTGCACCTGAACCTGTGCATCCCGCAGCCTGTCCCCGCCAGCGAGGCTGTCGAGGGCGAGGTCGAATGGCGGGCGGCCTATGAGACGGTTCAGCGGCGGGAGTCCGCCTACATGTTCGAACACATGACCAAGCCCCAGACCATCGGCGCGGCCCTCTCGGCCAGCCCGGTGGCGTTCGCCGCCTGGGTGATCGAGAAGTTCCACGGCTGGGCCGACACCGGCGGCGACATCGAGAGCCGCTTTAGCAAGGAACAGCTGATCACCAACCTGATGACCTATCTGGTCAATGACGCGGTCTCGTCCTCCATCTGGATGTACGCCGGAACCGCCGCCGAGGCCGCCGCCGGGCGGTTGTCCGGCCTGAAGGTGACGGTCCCGACCGGCGTCGGCCTCTATCCGGGCGAGTTCCTACCCGCCGCGCCGCGCGGAGCGATGGCCCGCAACTGGAACCTGGTCCGGCTGACCCAGATGCCGGCCGGCGGCCACTTCGCGGCCTTCGAGGAGCCCGCGGCCTTCGCCGACGACGTTCGACAATTCTTCCTGAGCCTATGAGCCGGAAACCGGCAGGAGCCACGCCATGAAGGTTCGCTATCCGCGTTGGGACTACGCCCAGACCCCGCCCCACTGGTCGCCCTATATCGAGTACGTCCAGGCGCGGAACGCCGCCTCGACCATCCCGTCCTATGTCGAGCCGTTCCTGGTCAAGATCATGCTCCAGGCCCGCCAAGCCCTGGACCAGAAGGACACGCCGCTGGATCGCGACCTGGTGGTGTTCATCAAGCAGGAGGCCCAGCACTGCAAGCAGCACGACGCCTTCAACAGGCAGCTGCACGCCGCCGGCTATGACGGCATCAAGGCGTTCGAGGCCGAGCTGGAGGCGACCTACGAGGACTTCCTGGCCAACAAGTCCCTGAAGTTCAACTGCGCCTACGCCGAGGGCTTCGAGGCCCTGGGCTCGGGCATGGCCCAGGTGGTGTTCCACGGCAAGCTGGCGGAATTCGAGGCCAGCGAGCCCAATCCCGGTTCGGAGCTGTGGCGCTGGCACTTGGCCGAGGAGTTCGAGCACCGCAGCGTCGCCTTCGACGTCTACCAGACCCTGTTCGCCAGGAAGAACCCGGTGGCCGGCTATTTCTACCGTCTGTACGGCTTCTTTTTCGCCCTCAGGCATCTGGGCGGCTATTCGCGGCGAGCCGCCGACTACCTGCTGTCGGTGGATCGGGCGACGATGACACCGGAAGAGGTAGAGGCCTCCAAAGCTCGTGAAGCCCACTTCAAGAAGACCTACGCCCGGCTGATGATCCCCAAACTGCTGATGGTGCTCTCGCCCTTCTACAATCCCGGAAAGAAGCCTGTACCGCCCGCCCTGGCCGCCTATCTGGAGGGGTTCGAGGCGCGGACGGTCTGATACGGCCAGCCGCCTATTCAGGACGGACGCCTACAAGCGCTCCTCATCCTGAGGCGCCCGTCGCGTAGCGGCGGGCCTCAGGATGAGGAAGAATAGGTAGACGAGAAAAAGCCGCCAGGATTGGATCCTGACGGCTTTTGTCTGCGTCCGGCCAGGATCAGGCGGCCAGCGCCACCGGCATGCCGATGCCGAACAGCTCTTCGAACGCCCCCAGGGTGACGCGCCGGCGCACGTCCGGCGAGACGTGGTCGAACAGCTGGTGCAGCACCTCCTGGGTGTGGGGATAGGTGCCCTCCAGGTGCGGATAGTCCGAGCCCCACAGCGCGTTGCGGTAGTCGTGGGCGATCACCGCCGGCAGCGCCGTCACGTCGTGCTGGAACGACGAATAGACCTGCTGCTTGATGATCTCGCTGGGCAGGCGCGACAGTTTGGGGTGGGCGTACTGGTTGTGCTGGCGATAGGCCTCGTCGAGGCGGTCACCCATGGCCGGCACCCAGGCCACGCCGGCCTCGGCGGTCATGATCTTCAACTTGGGGAACCGGTCCAGGGCCCCGCCCGAGATCATGTGCACGACGCAGCGCTGCACCGGCACGGTGGTCTCCCAGTAATTGATCAGGGCGGCGCCGGGACCGCGGGTGACGATCAGTTTGGAGGTGCCGGTGCCGACGTGAAAACAGACCACCATCCCGGCCTCCTCGCAGACCTGCCAGATCCGGTCGAACTCGGGCATGTTGTATTCGAGGTGATCGGGCAGGGTCGCCGGCAGGCAGATCGACTTGAAGCCCAGGGCCGCGACCCGCTTGGTCTCCTCGACCGCGTCGTCGAAGTTCAGCACCGAGATCAGCGCCGTGGCCAGCAGGCGCTCGGAGCGCTTGATCATGTCGCTGTGGGCCCAGTCGTTATAGACCTTCACCGACTCGTGCATCAGCTGGCGGTCCTTCATCACCGACAGCCAGATGCCGACCGACGGGAACACCACCTCGGCGCAGATGCCCTGCTCGTCCAGGTCGGCCAGGCGCAGGTCGAGGTTCTCGGACCCCGGCGGCGTGATGGCGTCGATCATCGAGGCGGCGGCGAAGAACACCTTCTCGTCGTCCACCACATAGATGTCGTGCTTGCCGTCGCGGACCATGTGCGGGCCGCGCGTCTTCAGCGACGGCGGCAGGTTCTCGGTCCAGAGCCCCTTGGGCTCCCAGACGTGGCTGTCGCCCGAATTCACCCAGATTTTTCCGCCTGCGGTCGGCGTGCCCGTGGTCATTTTGTTCGTCTCCTACCTGCCGCGAGTATCCGTCCACGGCCTCAATAGGTCAATAATATATATAATTGACCTGGGCGGCGACGCGGGCCACCCTGGCGCACGCTTCGAGGACCCGCGATTGAGCCGGCAAGACCCCAAATCCGCCCAGCGATGGTCGCCCGACGCCCGCGCCGAAGGCAGCGCGCTGCGCGTTCCCAAGACCTCGGAACTGATCGCCCGCTGGCTGCGGCGGGAGCTGTTGCGCACGCGTCCGAGCCCGGGCGACGCCCTGCCCTCGGAAACCGAGCTGCGCGAACGGTTCGGCGTGTCGCGCCCGACGATCCGCGAGGCCGTCCGGATCCTGGAGACGCAGCACCTGGTCAAGGTGGCCCGCGGCGCCTTCGGCGGGGCGCGGTTCACCCTGCCCGAGGCCCGCATGGTCTCGGAGGCCACCGGCGTCTACCTGCAGGCGCACGGCACGACCCAGGCCGAGCTGAACGAGGCGCGCATCACGCTGGAGCCGCGACTGATCGGCTTCCTGGCCGGCAAGCTGTCGCCGGACGCGATCGCCCGGCTGCGGGCCGAGGTCCAGCGGCAGGGCGAGGCCATCGACGACGTGCGCGAGTTCGGCAGGGCGCACGAGGACTTCTACGCCACCCTGTCGGAGGTCTGCCCCAACCGGCTGATCGCCCTGGAGCTGCTGACCCTGCGCGACCTGATCCAGGCCCAGACCGAGCTGGTCGGCGACGCCTGGGTCCAGCACGCGCCCCGCTCCCGGGCGGGCATGGTCCGGCACGTCGAGGTCAAGCGCGAGGTGGTCGATCACCTGGAGGCTGGCCGAGTGGCCGAGGCCGAGGCGTTGTGGACCCGGATGCTGGAGGCCCAGCAGCGCCTGACCGCCGCCATCGGCGTGGGCGACGATCCGATCGAAGCCCTATGATCACCCCGCGGGAACATGTCGAACGCACCCCAGTCGGCGACGGCGTCAGGCTGTGCGCCAGCTGTATCCCGCGCGGCCGCTGCCGCCTGGGCATCAGCGGCCTGGGCCTGGACGCCGAAGGCGTGGCCCGCTTCCGGCTGGTCTGCGACGCCGGGCACGAAGGCGGTCCGGGCGTGGCCCACGGCGGCTGGACCGCCTCGGTGCTGGACGAGATGCTGGGCAGCGTCGCCCTGCTGCACAAGCGACTGACGGTGACCAAGAGCCTGACCGTGGAGTTCCTGCGGCCCGTGCCGATCGATCAGCCTCTGTTGGGCCGATCCTGGAACGACCGGATCGAGGGCCGTCACTGGCATAATGTCGGCGAGGTCACCCTGGCCGCCACGGGCGCCCTGCTGGGTCGCGCCACCGGCGTGTTCTCCGAACGCGACCCCGACCACTTCCAGCGCCACAAGGACTGGCTGGCGACCCAGATCGGCAAGGCGGCCGATTAGCTTCCTCGCAGTTGGACCAGTTGCACCAGGGCCCCGCCCAGCCGTTCGTCGCGGACGAAGAACCAGTCCGCGCGCGGCGCCGAGCCTTCACCGACGATCTCGACGCCCAGGACCGCCAGCCGGGCCCGCTCGGCCGCGAGGTCCTCGACCTTGAAGGCGATGTGCGAAAGGCCCTCGCGGTCGCCGAACCAGCGGGCGTCGACCGTCTGGCCCGACACGGTCTGGACCATCTCGATCTCGACCCCGTCGCCGGTCTGGCCATGAGTGACGAGGCTGACCTGGTCGGGGCCGCCGTCGAGATCGGGCAGGACGTAGCGAGCGATCGGCGCCCAATCGACGCCGAACAGATCGCGATAGGCCTTGGTGGTCGTCTCGATGTCCCGCACGGCGAAGCCGAGATGCAGCAGGTCCATCGCCATGGCCTCAGTACTTGTAGTCCTTGCCGCCGGGATAGCCGCCGCCGCCATAGGCCGCGTCGAGGGCGGCATAGTCGGTCGGCCCGGCCGGCGTGCGGGGGATGGCGCTTGCGAACTCCACCCAGCGTGGTTTCTTGTACGAGGCGATCCGGGCGCGGCAGTGCTCGATCAGCTCCGCATCGGTGACCTCAGCGTCCGGCTTGCGGACGATGATGGCCTTGACGCTCTGGATCCAGCGCGGGTCGGGAACGCCGATCACGGCGGCGTCGGCGACGGCCGGATGGCTCCTCAGGCAGCCCTCGACCTCGGCGGGATAGATGTTCTCCACCCCGGACTTGATCATCTGGACCTTGGGGCCGACGAAGTTGATCGACCCGTCAGGCTCGCGCCGGCCCAGGTCGTTGGTCAGCCACCAGCCGAAGCGGGTGCGGCGGGCGTTGGTCTCCGGCCGGTTCCAATAGCCCAGGCCGACCGTGGGACCGCGCACACCCAGTTCGCCGACCTCACCGTCGGGGACCTCCTGGCCCTCCTCGTCGAAGATGCGGACGGCGGCGATCGGGCTGGTGCGGCCGAAGATGCTGGCGGCCTTACGGTCGTAGTGGGCCCAGGTCACCAGGCCGCCGACCTCGGTCTGGCCGTAGCCCATCATCGAATAGTCCTCGGTCGGCAGGGCGGCCGAGCGGAAGTGGGCCAGGTCGTAGCGACCGTCGGCGTTGAAGGCGTGCAACTCGTCGATGGTCTTGGGCACCAGGAAGGCCAGGCTGCATTTTTCGGCGTGCAGGGCCTCGGCGATGACGGCCACCTCGGTCCGCCGGATCATCACGTTGGCCCCGCCGGCGTGGAACACGCCCAGCGTCACCATGAGGGTGCCGATGTGGAAATGCGGCCCGGAGTTCAGGAAGATGGTGCCCGAGGTCAGGGCCTGGACCAGCATGATGTTGACGTTCTGGGCCATCACCCCGGCCTGGCTGAGGATCGCCCCGTTGGGACGTCCCCCGAAGGCGGCGGTGTAGATGATCACGCAGCCGGCATGGACGTCGATCGCCCGCTCACGCCGCGCCGGATCGGCCGTCTGCAGTCGTCCTTCGTAGCCGTCGGGTCCGGCCTCGTCGAAGTGGATCCAGGTCCCCTGCTTCCACTGGGCCAGCGCCCGCGCGGCTTTCACCGCCTCGCCGATCTCGCCCTCGTGCCACAGCAGTACGCGCGGCTGGAGGTCGTCAATCACGAAGGCGATCTCTTCCGGCGACTGGCGCCAGTTGAGCGGGCAGAACATGGCCCCCAGGACCGAGCACGCCAGGATCCCCTCGAGCACGGCCAGGGAGTTCTGTCCCAGCCACAGCACGCGCTCGCCCGGCCCGACGCCCAGCGACTCCCACAGGTTGGCCAGCCGGTTCACGCGGTCTTCCAGGTCGGCGTAGGTGTAGCGGCGACCTTCCTGCACCAGGGCGGTGCGGTTGGGGTGCGACCGGCGGTGCTCCTGCAGCACGTCCAGCAGGGTCAGGGTATGCAGCGTGTCGGACATGGGGATCTCTGGATCAGACGCTGGATGGGCGGGGCTTGAACACGGGCGCGATCCGTCCGTCGTGAAGCGGTCGGAAATCGACCTCGACCGGCAGGCCGCAGGTCAGGGCTTCGGGCGGGCAGTCGACCAGATGGGCGAACATGGTGAAGCCTTCCGGCAGTTCGACGGCGGCCAGGACATACGGCGTGGCCATGCCCGGAACAGGGGCCCGATGGACGGTCGTGTAGCTGTAGACCTCGCCCCGTCCCGAGGTCTCGACCCAGCTCCAGTCGGTTGAGAAGCAGTGGGTGCAGGCGATCTCGGGGGCGAAGAAGAACCGCTGGCAGGCGTTGCAGCGTGGCGCGATCAAGCGCCCCTGCGCCGCAGCCTCCCAATAGGGCCTCGACAGGGTGGTGACGGGAAAGTCGAACGCGGCGTCGGCCATGGCTCAGCTCCCGGTCAGGATCAAGGTTTCGAGATGCTGGGCGCCGGAGCCGGCGTTGGTGACCAGCGCCACCTGCGCGTCCGCCACCTGGCGCGCGCCCAGCCCGCCGCGGATCTGGCGCACGCCTTCGATCACCTTGCCGGTCAGTTGGCTGGTGCCGGTCCAGCTGCCCGCCAGCATGCCGCCGTCCAGGTTGGTCGGGCAGTCGCCCGCCAGGGTCAGACGGTCCCCGGCGACGAAGGCGCCGCCCTCCCCTTCGGCGCACAGGCCCAGCATCTCGAACTGGCGCAGCACCTCGAATGAACAGGGATCGTACATGCAGAACACGTCGACATCGGCCACGCTCAGCCCCGCCTGGCCGAAGGAGCGCCGGACCGCCGCCTCGCCCAAGGTGCGGACGTCGCGATAGAGCGGCGGATTGATGTAGTTGCCCTGGGCGAACTCCATGGCCCCGCCGGCCACCCGCACGCCCTTGACGTTGAGGTCGCGGGCGCGCTCGGCCGTGGTCATGATCAGGGCCGCGCCGCCCTCGTTCATCAGGCAGCAGTCCAACCGGTGCAGCGGGTCGGCGATCATCGGCGAGGCCAGGATGTCGTCGACCGTCACCGGATCGCCGCCGAACAGCGCCGCCTCGGGATTGGTCCGGCCATGGTTGCGGATCACTGCCGCGACGTGGGCCATCTGCTCGGGCGTGGTGCCGAACTGGTGCATGTGGCGGCGGGCGACCAGGGCGAAATAGGCCATGGTCGAGGCGCCGTAGGCGTCGATCCACTCCAGGCCCATGCCCGAGCCGACGGCCGCGCCGGTGGTGTTGAACGGTCCGGCCCGGGCGCTGCCGATCACCACGGTGTCGCACAGGCCCGCCGAGATCGCCGCCCCGGCCTTGAGCACGCCGCGCACGCCGGTGGTGTCCATGAAGTGGCTGTCGACCCATTTCAGCGGCGCGCCGAAATAGGGCGCCCAGCTGGCGGAATCGCCGGGCGCGCCGCCCGGGCCCGGCCAGTCCAGCGCCACGCCGTCGATGTCGCGGCGATCGATCCCGGCGTCGGCGATCGCTCCCTTGACCGCTTCGATCAGCAGCTCGTGCGACGTCCGGCCAGGCAAGGTCCGCGCCTGCTGGGTCAGGTAGACTCCCACCACCACCGGATCACGCGCCAAAGCCATCGTCAGTCCCGATCGAACGGGCGCCGGACGGGCGCCATCATAAGGTTTGTCCGTTCGCCGCCGCCCCGGGTCAATGCGCCGCCGCGCCTCGAACCCACAGGATCAAGCATGCGATGAGGCGTGGATCGCCCGCAGCGCCACCTTGTTGACCTTGCCGCTGGGCAGGGTCGGGAAGGCGTCCAGGAACAGCACCTGCTTGGGCTTCTTGTAGCTGGCGATCAGGCTGGCGGTGTGGGTGATCAAGTCGGCGGCGCTGGCCTGGGCGCCGGGATGCAGGATGACGGCAGCCACCACCGCCTCGCCCCACTTCTCGTCGGGCGCGCCGATCACCGCCACCTGGGCCACGGCCGGATGCTCGGCGATCGCCCGCTCCACCTCCTGGGAATAGATGTTCTCGCCGCCCGAGATGATCATGTCCTTCTTGCGATCGACCAGGAACACCCGCTCGCAGGCGTCGAACCGGCCCATGTCGCCGGTCTTCAACCAATCGTCATGGAAAGCTTCCAGCGTCGCGGTCGTATTGTTCCAGTAGCCGCTCATCACCGCTTCGCCGCGGATCCACAGCTCGCCGACCTCGCCCACCGCGCAGTCGCGGCCGTCGTCGCCGACGATCCGCACCTGGGTCAGCGGATAGGCGTTGCCGATCGAGCCCAGCAGCTCGACCATGGGTCCGTCGACGGCGTGCAGGTGCTTGGGCAGGGCCGTGCCCGTGCCCTCGGTCTGGCCCCAGGCGTTGACGAACACCGGGCCAAAACGGGCCAGCGCCCGTCGCAACACCGGCACCGGCATCGGGGCGGCGGCGTAGAGGATGGTCTCCACGCTGGACACGTCATGGCTCTCGAAGCCGGGATGATCGACCAGCGCCTGCACCATCAGCGGCACCAGGTGCAGGTGGGTGATCTTCTCGGTCGCGATGGCCTTCAGCACCGCCTCGGGATCGAAGGCCCGGTGGATGTGGATCTCACCGCCCCGCCACATCTGGGCCAGCATGCTGGATTGGGCGCCGGCGTGGAACATCGGCATCACCTCCAGCATCCGGCCGCGCGGACGCACGTCCATGGCCAGGCAGACGCATTCGCCCATCGCCAGCTCGGCGCGGTGCGAGCGCATCACGCCTTTGGGCCGGCCCGTCGTGCCGGAGGTGTAGATGATATGGGCGATGTCGTCGGCCCGGGCCTCCAGCGGTGCGCCCTCGGGATCCCCCGTCTGGAGAAAGTCCTCGTAGGCGACGGCCCAGGCGGGCGCCTCGCCGATACAGACGAAAATCTCGATCGACGGCAGGGCGGCCTTCAGGCCCGCGACCACCTCGGCGTACTGGGCCTCGAACATCAGGGCGCGCGGCGCGGTGTCGCCCAGCACCCAGGCGATCTCCGGCGGCGCCAGGCGGAAGTTGACAGTGCTGAGGATATAGCCCGACAGCCAGGCCGCGCTGAAGGCCTCGGCATATTCGGTGCAGTTCATCGCCAGGACGGCGACGCGATCCTGGCGCGCGCAGCCGGCGCGATGCAGCGCCGAGGCCAGTCGCCGGGCCCGTTCCAGGTGCTGGGCGTGGGTGAAGCGCCGGTCGCCCTGGACCAGGGCGACGTCGTCGGGCGAGAAGCGCGCCGCGCGGGTGATCAGGTCGCCCAGGGTCCTCATGCGACCGCCTTTCGCGACCAGGCGGCGAAGCGTTCCAGGTGCAGGTCGATCGATCCGAACAGGCCCCGGGCCAGGACGGCGCGCTTGTAGAAGTGGCCGACCACATATTCCTCCGTCACGCCGATGCCGCCGTGCATCTGGATGGCCTCGCCCGTGACCTTGACGGCCGCCTCGGCGATCTGGACCTTGGCGGCGGACACCCCGGCCCGCCGCGCCCGCGGATCGGGGTCCGACAGGGCCGCGATCCCGCGCAGCAGCATCGACCGCGCCAGCTCGGTCTCGACCAGCATGTCGGCCATCCGGTGCTGCAGGGCCTGGAAGGTGTTAAGGGTCACGCCGAACTGCTTGCGGGTCGTAAGATAGTCGCGGGTCAGCCACAGGGCCGCGTCCATGGCGCCGACGCATTCGGCCATCAGGGCGATGACCCCATGGTCGACGGCCAGCTCGATCCCCGGCAGCGCCCCGCCCTCCGGCCCGATCCGCGCCGCGTCGTCCACGGCCACGTCCGTCAGCATGAGGTCGGCGACCCGCCGCCCGTCGACCGCGTGATAGGCGACGACCTCCAGCCCCGCCGCGTCGGCCGGGACCTCGAACAGGCTGACGCCGCCGGGGGTCCTGGCCGAGACCAGCAGGATGTCAGCGCTGGAACCGCCCAGCACGAAGGCCTTGCGCCCCTCCAGCCGCCAGCCGTCCGCCGTCAGTCTGGCCTCGGTCCTGACAGCCGCGTCGTCGCCGCGCATGGCCGCCTCGTTATGGGCCAGGGCGATCAGCTTCTCGCCGGCCACCAGCGGCGCCAGCAAAGCCTCTTTCTGGGCCGGGTCGCCCAGGGCGACGACGGCGCGGGCGGCGATGATCGCGCACGACAGGTAGGGCTCGACCAGCAGCACGCGGCCGAACTCCTCCTGCAGCAGGGCCGTTTCGACCGGTCCGCCGCCATAGCCGAAATCGTCCTCCGACAGGCCGGCGCCCAGCCAGCCCAGGTCGGCGAAGGTCTTCCACAGGTCGCGCGAGAAGCCCTCGGCGCCGCGTATCCGATGGCGGCGCTGCTCGAAGCCGTAGTCGCGCTCGCACAGCCGCCGCGCGCTTTCCTTCAGGGCCGCCTGTTCCTGGGTCGGGGAGAAATCCATCGTCCTATGCCCTCACAGACCCAGCACCGACTTGGCGATGATGGTGCGCTGAATCTCGTTGGCGCCGCCATAGATCGTGGTCGCGCGGCGGAACATGGCGCGCGACAACCAGCCGGCGGCGTAGTCTGGGGCCGGCGGGACCGGCGCCAGGACGTCCATGTTGTCCTGCCCCTCGACGTCCGGGAACACCGCCAGCCCATGGTCGCCCAGGGCCTCGACGGCCAGGTCGGCGATCCTCTGGCGCAGTTCTGAGCCGCGCAACTTCAGCACCGAGGCGGTGGCGTTCAGCGCCGGGTCGTTCTCACCCATGTGCAGCACGCGCAGGACGGCCGCTTCGAGGGCTCGAAGCTCGATCTCAAAACGCGCCAGCCGGGCGGCGAACAGCGGATCCTCGATCAGCGGCCGCCCGCCCCGTCTTTCGACGGCGGCGATCTGCTTGACCTGCTCCAGGTCGAAGGCCGTGTGCGGGGTTTCGGCGCTCATGGTGCGCTCGTTGGTCAGCAGGAACTTGGCGTAGCCCCAGCCGCGGTTCTCCTCTCCGACCAGGTTCTCGGCCGGGACCCGCACATTGTCGAGGAACACCTCGTTGACGCTCAGGCCCTCGTTAATCGTGTAGATCGGCCGCACCGAGACGCCGGGGCTCTTCATGTCGATCAGCAGGAACGAGATTCCGGCCTGCGGCCTGGCCTCGCCGTCGGTGCGGACCAGGGCGAACATCATGTCGGCCTTGTGGGCCTCGGACGTCCAGGTCTTCTGGCCGTTGACGACATAGTGGTCGCCGTCGCGCACGGCGCGGGTCTTCAGCGACGCCAGGTCCGAGCCCGAGTTCGGCTCGGAGAAGCCCTGGCACCAGAAGGTGTCGGCGTTGAGGATGGCCGGCAGGTAGCGGGCCTTCTGGACCTCGTCGCCGAAGGTGTAGATCACCGGCCCGACCAGCTCGAGCGCGGCCTGGTCCGGCACCGGGGTGCCGGCCGCCCGCAGCTCGACCTGGAACAGGTGCCGCCGCAGCGGCGACCAGTCCGTGCCGCCATGCTGCCGGGGCCAATGCACGGCGGCCAGGCCGCGCGCGTTCAGGATCCGCATCCAGGCCTGGACGTCGTCATGGGTCGCGTGGAAGCCCTGGCGGCCGCGGCGCGCGATGTCCGCCGGCAGCGCCTGGCGGATGAAGGCGCGCATCTCCGCCTGGAACGCCGCGTCGGCCGGATCGAGATCGAAGTTCATGACCCGACCTTACCCCACTCGCGCGCGATGCAAGTCGTCCCCGCCTCGCCAATCGCATGGGCGATCCGATGACCTTCGGACAGGTCTCAAAGCTCGCCGACGCGCGGCGCGGCGTGCATCTCGCCCGGGAAGAGATAGATTTCCTGGGCCACCGAGGCGACCAGCCCGCCGGCCTCGTCATAGATACGGCCCTGGGCCAGGCCGCGCGCCGATCCCGCCCAGGCGCTGGACATCTCGTAGAGCAGCCAGTCGGTCGGGTGGGCCGGCGCGTGAAACCACAGGGCGTGGTCGAGGCTGGCGATCCGCTGCCGTACCGCCTCGGGATGCGGGGCCTTGGCGACGCCGCCGAGCCAGAAGTCTGACAGATAGGCCAGGCCGCAGGCGCGCAGCTCGGCGTCGGCCAGGGGTTGGCCGCGTGCACGCATCCACAGCTGGCGTTCGGCCTCCCGCGCGCCCTGTTCGGCGGGCGCCATGCGCCGTTCCACCAGGGGCAACAGGGTCCGCGGCGGCGGATCATCGGGGGCGCGCGACGCCGCCAGCGCCCGCTCGAACGGATCCTCGGCCGAGACCTCGCCGGGGCCCGGAACCGCGGGGGCCGGGCGAGCATGGGCGACGCCCTCGGCGCCGTCGTGAAACGACGCCTCCATGTGGAAGATCGGCACGCCCTTCTGCCGGGCGATCACCCGCCGGGTCGTGAAGTTGCGGCCGTCGCGCGTGCGCTCGACCTGGTAGACCACCGGCTCGGCCTCGGCCCCGGGACGGATGAAATAGCCGTGCAGGGAATGCACCGGTCGCCCCTGCACCGTCAGCTGGCTGGACCGCAGCGCCTGGGCCAGGACCTGCCCGCCGTAGAGCGCCCCGCTGAAGTTTGGTTCGGTCCGCCGCGAACGGAAATAGTCCGAGCCGATGTCCTCCAGGTCCAGGAGGTCGTGCAGGGTCAGGTCGGGCAGTTGGGCCTTGGCCATCAGCCGGTCGCGCCGGTCTTGGCCTGGATCATGCGCCAGTAGTCGGTGGCGTCGACCGGCACGGTCAAGCGGGAGGGGTCGCGGATGGCGTCCCATTGGGCAGCGACGCCCTCCGGCGAGAAGTCATCCAGCAGCACGCCTTCGTTGACGGCGACGACGGCGCGGCTGATCCAGCCGCAGCCGGCGTTGAAGATCTCGCCCGAGGCCGGACAGCTGGCATGGGCCAGGGCCAGCACCAGCGGCGAGACCCGCCCCGTCGACATCGGGTCCTCCTCCGGCGTCTTCGGCTCGGTCGCCTCGCCGGACATGCCCGCCGTGGCGGTCAGGCGCGTGGCGGCGGTGGGGGCCAGGGCGTTGACCTTGATCCCGGCCTTGGCCCCCTCGATGGCCATGACCCGCATCATGCCGACGATGCCCAGCTTGGCCGCGCAATAGTTGGCCTGGCCGAAGGCGCCGAAGAGCCCAGACGGCGAGGCGGTCATGACGATGTTGCCGCCGCCGTTCTCGCGCATCCAGTTGAAGGCCGGCTGCACGGTGAACATCGTGCCGCGCAGGTGGACGTCCAGGATGATGTCCAGCTCCTCCTGGCTCAGCTTGGAGAAGCTGCGGTCGCGCAGGATGCCGGCGTTGGCGATCACCGCATCGACCCGGCCATAGGCGTCCAGGGCCGTCTTGATGATGTTGGCGCCGCCGGCCTGGGTGGCGACGCTGTCGAAATTGGCCGTCGCCTCGCCGCCCGCGGCGCGGATCTCCTCCACCACTCGCGAGGCGGCCGACCGGTCGTCGCCCTTGCCGTCGGTCGAGCCGCCCAGGTCGTTGACCACGACCTTCGCGCCGCGCTGGGCCAGTTGCAGCGCATAGGTGCGGCCCAGGCCGTTGCCCGCGCCCGTGACGACGACGACCTTGTCGTCGAAGCGGATCGTGTCTGCCATGGGATTTCCTCGCTCAGATCAGGTGCTTGGCGCGGCCGTTGTCGGCGCGTCAGGTGTGCTTGAACTTGGGACGGCGCTTCTCGACGGCGGAGGCGCGCTTCTCGGCGGCGTCCTCGGTGGCCTGGCTGGCCAGGACCGCGCGGTTCTCCAGCTCGATCGCCGCCTCCAGGCTGCCCGCGCCCTGGTTGAACCACAGCGACTGCTTGGTCAGCCAGATGCCCACCGGGCTGTTGACCGCGACCGCGTCGGCCAGGGCTAGGGCCTCGTCCATCAGGGCGGCGTCGTCGACGGCGCGCAGCACCAGGCCGATGCGCTCGGCCTCGTCGGATTGCACGGCCCGGGCGGTCAGCAGCAGCTCGGCCGCCCGCTGAGCGCCGATGGCCCGCGGCAGCAGGTAGCTCATGCCCAGCTCGGCGCCGGTCGCGGCGTTGTGGATCACGTTGACGAACTTGGCCGACCGGGCGGCGATGGTCATGTCCGAGGCCAGGGCCAGGGCGTAGCCGATGCCCGCCGCCGTGCCGTTGACCGCGCAGATGATCGGCTGGGGCATGGCCCGCATCAGCACCGGGATCTGGCCCAGCACCCGCATGGTGTATTTGCCCGCCTGGATGCGCCCCAGGCCCGGCCGGACCCAGGCCGGCTTGCCGCCGACCCGCACGTCGTGCCCGGCGCAGAACGCCCGTCCCGCCCCGGTCAGGACGATCACCCGCACGTCGGGATCGTCGCGCAGCCCCTCGAAGGCGGCGATCAGCGCCTCGTACATGTCGAAGGTGAAGGCGTTCAGCGAGTCGGGCCGGTTCAGGGTGATGCGGGCGACGCCCTCGGCGGGCGTGTCGACCAGAACCGCCTCAGGGGTTTGGGTGTCGGTCATCGGCGGTCCCTCAGCGCGGCAGGCCGAGCGCGCGCTCGGCGATCATGGTCTTCAGGATCTCGTTGGCCCCGCCCGAGATCGTCCAGGCGTAGCTGAGCAGGAAGTCGTGCATGACATTGCCGGTCTGGTGCCCGCCGCCCAGCACGATCGGCTGGCGAAGCTGGCCCGCCAGTCCGCCGAGCTTGAGACGGAACTCGGTGTAGCGCCGCAGCAGCTCGGAGAAGTGCACCTTGATGTAGGTCGGCATGGTGGTTGAACCCATGTGGGGATCAGTCTCGATCTCCTGCATCAAGGCTCGGATCATCAGCCGCAGGGCGACCATGTCGTTGTAGGCGCGGGTGAAGGCGCGGCGCGCTTCGTCGTCCTTCAGCCAGGCCGCGTCCGTCCGTTTCGCCTCGGCCAGGTCGGCGTCCAGCGTCCGCGCCATCCGCTCGGACAGCTCGAAGATGATCAGGCCGCGCTCGGCCGACAGGGTGGACTGGGCGATGGCCCAGCCGGCGTTCTCCTCGCCGATCAGGTCGGCGACCGGGATCTCGACGTTGTCGAGGAAGATCTCGCAGAACTCGGCCTGGCCGGTGGCCTGGCGGATCGGCCGCACGGTGACGCCGGGCGCCTTCATGTTCAGGATGAAATACGAGATGCCGGCCTGCTTCTTCGGCGCGGTCGGATCCGTGCGGGCCAGCAGCAGGCAGTAGTCGGCGAAGGCGCCGTAGGACGACCAGACCTTCTGGCCGTTGATCACATAGACGTCGCCCTTGCGCTCGGCGCGGGTGCGCAGCGACGCCAGGTCCGAGCCCGAGCCCGGCTCGGAAAAGCCCTGGCACCAGACCTCGCCGCGCTCCTTGACGCCGGTCAGATAGCGATCCCGCTGCGCCTTCGACCCGTTCCCGAACAGGGTGGCCGGCAGGTGGTAGAGCGAGATGACGAACATGTCCGGATTGGGCGCCTGGGCGCGGGCGATCTCCTCGAAGATGATGACCTGGTGGCGGATGCCAATGTCGGCCCCGCCCCAGTCGCGCGGCCAGTGAGGGGTGGCCAGGCCCACCTTGCCCATTTCGGCGAACCACCAGCGCTGGAAGGCGACATAGTCGGCCTCGCTCGCGCCGGTCATCCGCGCGTGCCAGTCGGCCGGCACCACCGCCTCCAGCCAGGCCCGCACCTCGGCGCGGAAGGCGTCGAGATCGTCCTTGCAGGCCAGGGGATCGAAGCGGCGGGTCGTCGGGCTGGTCGCGGTCTGGACGGACATGGTCATGCTTCCTCAGGCCGCCGCCAGCAGCAGGTCGGTCACCCGGTCGAGATAGGCCGCCGGCCCGCCGAACAGCTGCTCGTTCAGCTTGGCGCGCTTCAGATAGAGATGGCAGGGATGCTCCCAGGTGTAGCCGATGCCGCCGTGCAGCTGCACCGCGTCCTGGGCCACGCGAGCGTAGACCTCGGTCGCCAGCGCCTTGGCCGCCAGGGCGTAGCGCCCCGCCGCCGGATCGCCGCTCGCCATCCTGGCCACGGCCTCGGCGACCAGGGCCCCCGAGGCGACCAGGGCGATCTTGTGGTCGGCGCAGCGGTGCTTCAGGGCCTGGAACGAGCCGATCGGCTTACCGAACTGCTCGCGGGTCTTCAGATAGTCGAGGGTGATCTCGAACACGGCGTTGGCCCCGCCCCGGGCGTCGCTGGCCAAGGCCAGGGCCGCGTGGGCCAGCAGGGCGTCGGCGATCTGGCCGGCGTCGCCCATCAGCACCCGCCCAGCCGGCAGAGCCAGGCGGTCGAAGCGGACTTCGCCCAGGCGCCGCGTGCGATCGACCGTGGCGACCTTCTCGACCACGACGCCGTCCAAGGCGGGCTCGACCAGCACCCAGCTGAGGCCTTCGCCCTCGCGGGCCAGCAGCAGCAGGATATCGGCCGCCGCGCCGTCCAGCAGATCGGCGGCCACGCCGTCGAGCGTCACGCCGCCGTCGGCGCCGGCCGACAGTGTCAGGCGCGTGGTCCGGTCGCCGGGCGTCAGCATCGACACCGCGCCGGCCAGCTCGCCCGCCGCCAGCCGCGGCGTCCAGGCCGCCTGCTGGGCCGCGTCGCCGCCGCGCGCCAGGGCCTCGACAACCAACATCGTGCCCAGCACCGGCAAGGGCGCGAGCGCCCGGCCAAGCTCCTCGTAGACGATGGCCAGCTCGGACGATCCCAAGCCCAGGCCGCCGTGCGCCTCGTCGGCGGAGAGCGCCAGCCAGCCCAGCTCGGCCGCCTGCGACCACAGCGGCTCGTCCCGCACGCCCTCGGCGTTGGTGAAGGCCGCCACCTTCTCGTGCGACGCCTGCTCGGTCAGCACAGCGCGGACGCCATCACGCAGCGCTTCCAGGTCCATGCCGTCAGAATGTCCGTCGCTCATCGCGGCCTCTCAGAACAGCACGTCGGTGGTGAAGTCGGGCGGGCGCTTTTCTTCCATGGCCTTCAGCGCCTCCTTGGCTTCGGCGCCGGAGAAGTTGACCATCTCGAACGCCGCCGACAGGTCGAAGATCGCCTCGTTCTGGCGCAGCCAGTGGTTCAGCACGTACTTGGTCATGCGCACCGCCGTGGGAGCCGCGGCCGCCAGCTCGAGCGCGACCTCGATCGAGGTGGCCTCCAGCGCCTCGGCGTCCACCGCCAGGGCGACCAGGTTGTTGCGCTCGGCCTCCTCGCCCGTCATCGGGCGGTTGGTCAGCAGGTAGTACTTGGCCTTGGCCATGCCGCACAGCAGCGGCCAGACGATCGCCGCATGGTCGCCGGCGGCCACCCCGATACGGACATGGCCGTCCAGCAGCTTGGCCGTCTTGGCCGCGATCGGCACGTCCGCCAGCAGGGCCAGGGCCAGGCCGGCCCCGACGGCCGCGCCGTTGATGGCCGAGACGATCGGCTTGCGCGAGGCGATGATGTTGCGCACCAGCCGGGTGGCGTTGTTGAAGTCCTGCGAGAACTGCTGGTTGGGATCCAGGGCCCCAGCCACCGGCATGTCGTCCAATGCGCCGCCGGCGCAGAACGCGCGCCCCTCGCCCGTGACGATCGTCACCCGGGTTTCGGGATCGGCGTCGATCGCGGCCCAGACCTCCTCCAGTTGGCGATGCATGGTCGGCGTCACCGCATTGGCCTTGCCCGGATTGCTCAGGGTCAGGCGCAGCACGCGCGGCGCGGGCCGGTCGAACTTCAGGCGGTCGAAGGCGGCGTAACGGTCGGTCATCAGTCGATCTCGAACAGACCAGCGGCGCCCATGCCTCCGCCGATGCACATCGTGACGATGACACGCCTGGCGCCGCGCCGCCTCCCCTCGATTAGGGCATGGCCGGTCAGGCGCGAGCCGCTCATGCCATAGGGGTGGCCGATGGCGATCGCGCCGCCGTCGACATTGATGCGATCCGGGTCGATCCCGAGCACGTCGCGGCAATGGACGACCTGCACGGCGAAGGCTTCGTTCAGTTCCCAAAGGTCGATGTCGCCGACGCTTAAGCCATGCCGCGCCAGCAGCTTGGGCACGGCGTGGACGGGGCCGACGCCCATCTCGTCCGGCTCGCAGCCGGCGACCGCGAAGCCCTTGAATCGGCCTAGGGGCCGCAGGCCCCGGCGCGACGCCTCGTCCGCCGACATCACCACGCAGACGCTGGCGCCGTCCGACAGCTGGGACGAGTTGCCGGCCGTGATGAAGGCGTCCTCGCCGTTGATCGGCTTCAGCGCGCTCAGGCCTTCCAGCGTCGTTTCGGGCCGGTTGCCCTCGTCCTTGGTCAGCAGGACCTCTTCCTCGCCGATCGCCTGGCCCTGCTTGTCAGTCAGTTGCTTGAGGCTCTTCAGCGGCGCGATCTCGGCGTCGAAGCGACCGGCGGCCTGGGCGGCGGCGGTCCGCCGCTGGCTTTCCAGCGCATAGGCGTCCTGGGTCTCGCGGCTGATCCCGTAGCGGCGGGCGACGATGTCGGCGGTCGAGATCATCGGCAGGTAGATGTCGGACTTGTGCTCGACCAGCCAATCGCTGCGGTTCCGGTGGCGATTGACGTGGTGGTGGGTCAGCGAAATGCTCTCGAGCCCGCCCGCGACGAAGACTTCGCCCTCGCCGGCCATGATCCTTTGCGCGCCGAGAGCGATCGCCTGCAGGCCGGACGAGCATTTGCGATCCAGGGTGAAGCCAGGCACGGTCACCGGACATCCGGCGCGGATCGCCGACTGCCGGGCGATGTTGTTGCCGGTCGGCCCTTCAGGGGTGGCGCAGCCCAGGATGACGTCCTCGACATCGCCCGGCGCAACGCCGGCCCGTTCCAGCGCGGCGGCGATCACGTGCCCGCCCAGGTCCGCGCCATGGGTGTTGTTGAACGCGCCTCGGAAGGCCCGGCCGATCGGCGTTCGGGCGGTCGAGACGATCACGGCTTCGGGCATGCGCCCTCCCCTTGCAAATCCAGTCATGCGGCGTCGGACCGCCGGGCCAGTTCGGGCCACAGGCCTTCAGGCCCCAGGCCCGCCACGCGACAGCCCAGGCGCTGCGCCCAGAACCGGTCGCCGCCGAATTCGGACCGCCAGCCGGCCAGGCGGCGGGTCAGGCGGTGCAGCGGATACTCGTGAGTGAAGCCGATGGCGCCGTGCACCTGGTGGGCCAGGGCCGCGCCCTGCCCCGCGGCGGCGTTGGCGCGCAGCTTGGCCGCCGCGAACTCGAAACCGGCGTCGCCCGCGTCGGCCGCCCGCGCGGCGGCCTGGCCGGCGGAATTCACCGCCGCCGCCTCGATCGCGAAGACCGCCAGGCTCTGCTGGACCGTCTGGAACTTGCTGATCGGCTTGCCGAACTGCACCCGCTCGTTAGCGTAGACGATCGAGGCTTCCAGCGCCGCGTCCAGCGCGCCGGCGATCTGCGCCGTCCGCAGGAAGGCGCCGCAGGCGAAGAGGTCGATGTCGCAAGGCGCGGCCTCGACCGCCGCGGCCTCGAAGATCAACCCGTCGCGCGGCTCGCCCACCGGGCTGTGGCCGGCCTGGACATGGGCGTCGGCCGTCCGCAGCCTCAGCAACGACCCGGCATGGGTGGCGACGACCGTCTCGGCCGCGCCGCCCCAGGGCGTCCCTCTGAGGCTGCCGGTGAAGCGACCGTCCGCGAGACGCCCGTCGACCACCGGCGCGATCGTGGCCAGGCCTTCGGACGGCGTCAGGCCGGCTTGGGCCAGCGCCCAGGCCGCCACCGCCGCTTCGCCCACCGGCGCGGCCAGGGCGTGCGCTCCCGCCAGCCGGGCGACGGCGAACAGATCGCCCCAATCGCCGCCGAAGCCGCCCCGCTCCTCGCTCAGCAGCAGGCTTTCGAAACCCGCCTCCGCGATCGCGGGCCAGGTCTCGGCGAAGGCGGCGTCCGGATTGGCCGCGACGTCGGCGAACAGGCGATCGGCCGTGTCGCTCAGCAGGGTCCGTGACTCGCTCATCTCAGACCCAGCCCCCTGGCGATGATGCCGCGCAGGATCTCGCGCGTGCCGCCCCGTAGCGAAAACGACGGCGAGACCTGCAGCAGCAGGGCCAGGACCCGCATCAGGTCCGTGGCCGCCGACAGGTCCTCGGCGCCGTCCAGCGCGGCCTGGATGGCGCGCGGCAGCTCCTGCTCGAAACTGTTGCCCAGGTCCTTGACGATCGCCGCCTCCAGGGCGGGATCCTCGCCGGCCGCCAGCTTGGCGGCGGTGGATTGCGACATCTGCCGCAGGGTCCACAGCTCGGCGGTCAGGCGGCCGATCAGCGCGGCCAGCACGGGCTCGGGCTCCGGACCGGCGAACCGGATCAGCTCGACCAGGGCGGCGTAGCTGGACAGGTAGCGTTCAGGGCCCGACCGCTCCAGCGACAGCTCGGCCGTCACCTGTTTCCAGCCGTTTCCCTCGGGGCCGACCCGGGCGGTGTCCGGCACGTGGACATTGTCGAGGAAGACCTCGTTGAAGTCGTGCCCGCCGACCAGGTCGATGATCGGGCGGACCGTTACGCCGGGCGTGTCCAGCGGAATCAGGAACTGGGTCAGGCCCTCGTTGCGCTGCGAACCCTCGACCGTGCGGACCAGGGCGATCATCAGCTGGGCGTTGTGGGCGTTGGTGGTCCAGACCTTCTGGCCGCTGATGCGCCAGCCGTCGCCGTCGCGAACGCCCTGGGTGCGGATCGACGCCAGGTCCGATCCCGCGCCCGGCTCGCTCATGCCGATGCAGACATAGGTCTCGCCGGCTGCGATGCCCGGCAGGTGGACGCGCCGCTGTTCCTCGGTCCCGTAGCGCAGCAGCAGCGGCCCGCTCTGGCGGTCGGCGATCCAGTGCATGCCGACCGGCGCGCCGGCGGCCAGCAGTTCCTCCAGCACCACGTAGCGGTGCAACGGATGACGGGCGTGGCCGCCGTATTCGACCGGCCAGGTCATGCCGACATAGCCGGCCCGGCCCATGGCCTTGCTGAAGTCGGCGTCGCAGACGGCCCAGCAGTTGGCGCGGCCGGCGGCGTCGGATTTCGGCGCTTCACGAGCGATGAAATCGCGCACCTCACGGCGAAGCGTCTCAACGCCGGCTGGCGGGTCAAAGGGATGAGCGTCGAAGGTTTGCACGGGGCCAATTTGCGCGCCGAGCCGGGCCTCGCAAGGACGGCCCGGTCCCTATCGCAGCCGCGATATGGCGGAGAACCAGGGGCCTGGGCGGGTCGTCACCGCATCCAGCGCGGTGCTATGCCTTGGAACCAGAGCAGGAGACCAACCGACATGGCGATCGATCTGAGCATCGAAAACGGCGTCGCGACCGTGACCATCAATCGTCCCGAGCGCAAGAACGCCATTCTCCTGGCCATGCGCACCGAGATCGAGAACGCGTTCCTGAAGTGCCAGGACGACGACGCCGTGCGCGTCATCATCCTGACCGGCGCGGGCTCGGACTTCAGCGCCGGGGCCGATGTCGGCGAGATGGGCGGCGGGGGGATCAGCGGCTCGCTGTATCGCATGCGCCACCTGCACCGGATGGCGCGGGCGGTGGCCAACACCAACAAGCCGGTGATCGCCGCCGTCGAGGGCGTGTGCATCGGCATGTCCTGGGCCCTGGCCCTGGCGGCCGACATCACCGTCGCGGCCGAGAACGCGCGGTTCCAGTTCGCCTTCCGCCACATCGGCCTGGCGCCGGACGGCGGCGCGGCCTTCCTGCTGACCCGCTACGTGCCGATCCAGCGGGCCAAGGAGATCATGTATTCCGGCCGCTTCGTCAGCGGCGCCGAGGCCCATCAGCTGGGCCTGGCCCTGCACGCCACGCCGCCGGGCGAGGCCCTGGCCAAGGCCCGGGAGGTCGCCGCCGGCTTCGTCAACGCCCCGACGATCGCCCTGGCCATGGCCAAGCGCCAGTTCGACGCCGCCCCGGCCCAGACCTACGACCAGGCCCTGGACTTCGAGGCCAACATCCAGCCGCTGATGGTGCAGACCGAGGACTTCCGCGAGGGGACCAACTCCTTCAAGGAAAAGCGCAAAGCCCAGTTCGTCGGCAACTGACCGATGGACGTCACTCACCCCGACGCCGAGTTCCGCGCCTTCCTCGTGGCGGGCCGGTTCATGATCCAGCGCTCGAAGAGCAGCAGGGTCCATGTCTTCTACCCGCGCGCCGTGGCCCCCGGGACCGGCGCTCGGGACCTGGAATGGGTCGAGGCTTCGGGGCGCGGCGTGGTCTATTCGACCACCGTGGTGCGCAAGAAGCCGCCCGAGCCCAGCTACAACGTCGCCCTGATCGACCTGGCCGAAGGGCCGCGGATGATGAGCCGGGTCGAGGGCGTCGAGCCCGCCGCCGTGGCCATCGGCATGGCCGTCCAGGCCCGCATCGTCGACCAGCACGGCGAGCCGGTCGTGGTCTTCGACGCGGTGGAGCCGGCGGCATGAACGACTTTCCCCGCGGCCGCACGGCCATCGTCGGCGCCGCCACCTTCGGCCAGGGCAAGGCCCCCGGCTACGAAGCCTCCGATCTCGCCGCGATCGCCAGCGCCATGGCGCTGGAAGACGCCGGCCTCTCGCTGGCCGACGTCGACGGGCTGTTCTTCTGCCACCCCACCGACACCATGGGCGGGCTCTCCTTCGCCCAGTACCTGGGGATCCGGCCCAAGGTCACCGACAACAACCGCACCGGCGGGTCGGCCTTCCAGACCTATGTCGAGCACGCCGCCTACCTGCTGGACGCCGGCGCCATCGACTGCGCCCTGATCGCCTACGGTTCGAACCAGGCGACGGCGACCGGAAAGCTGGTCTCGACCGTCCAGCCCATGCGCTATGAGGCGCCCTATCGGCCGCTCAATCCGGTCAGCTCCTACGCCCTGGCCGCGGCCCGCTACATGCACCAGTACGGCGCGACGCGGGAGCAGCTGGGCGCGGTGGCGCTGGCGGCGCGCAAATGGGCCATGCTCAATCCGGAGGCCTTCAAGCGCGATCCGCTGACGATGGACGACTACCTGGCCTCGCGGATGGTCTCGGACCCGTTGTCGGTGCTCGATTGCTGCCTGGTCACCGACGGCGCCGCCGCGGTGGTGATGACCCGGGCTGACCGGGCGCGCGACCTGAAGCGGGCGCCGATCAAGGTCCTGGGCGCCGCCGCCGAGTCTCATCACCGCGAGATCGGCTGGCTGGACGACCTGACGGTCACCGCCGCCGCAAGATCGGGCGCGCGGGCCTATCAGCGAGCTGGCCTGACGCCGGCCGACATCGACGTCGTCCAAGTCTACGACGCCTTCACCATCAACACGATCCTGTTCCTGGAGGATCTCGGCTTCTGCCCCAAGGGCGAGGGCGCCCGCTTCGTCGAGGACGGGCGCATCGCGCCCGGCGGGGCCCTGCCGGTCAACACCAACGGCGGCGGCCTCTCCTGCTGCCACCCGGGCATGTACGGCCTGTTCCCGATCGTCGAGGCTGTGCGCCAGCTGCGGGGCGAGGCCGGGGACCGCCAGGTCGCGGACGCAAGCTTCGCCATCGCCCACGGCAACGGCGGCGTCCTGTCCAGCCAGGCGACGGTCATCCTGGGCGCGGCCGCCACCTGACATACGCAAAAGCGGCCGCGCCCAGGGCGCGGCCGCTGTCGCCGACATGAGAGATGAGAGATGAGAGATGAGATCAGGCGGAACGGCGTTCCGGCTGGATGGTTTCGGCTTCCAGGGAACGTCCCAGAGCCGGATTGTTCAGGCGGGCGATGGCCCCGCGCACCATCTGCAGCAGCCAATCTTTGTTGGCTTCGAAGAACGCCCTGTCCCCGTGGATGTTGAGCGCGAGGGCGTGAGCGTCGCGCAGTTGCGAGACCAGCATCGACAGGCTGGCCTGGTCGCCGTCGACATGCTGGGCGTAGCCCTGGATCCGGACCTGACGCAGCGCCTCCCCGAACTCGACGGCGCAGATGCGGTCAATTCCCTCCGGCGCCTCGGCGTTGATCCGATGGACCAGCTTTCGCACCAGAACCGGGTCGAACGTCGCCAACAGCACCTTGCCGGCCGACGAGGCCGCCAAGCCGGCGCTGGCGTCGATGTCGGCGGGCGCGTCGCCGCCGCGCACCACGTGGATATGCTGGACCGACATGCCGACCTTGTGGGCCAGGGTGACGGTGACGCCGGCTTCCTCGGCGAGGTGGTCGAGAATGGCCAGCAGCCGTCCCTTGCGGAACAGCTCGGGCTGGACCGATGAACCGATCACCGCCACCCGCGCCGTCGGCCTGTAGGTGCGCTGGTCGCGATCCCGATTGAGATAACCCAGCGAAACCAGGCAGTTGAGCAGTTCAGAGGTGCTCGACTGCGGATAGCCCATGGAGCGGGCGATATCCATGACGGTGGCCGTCGGCCGAGCGTCGGAAAAGAACTCCAGCACTTCGAGCGCGCGTTGGGCCGACTTGATCTTCTTCGGATCCAATGACTTCACCACGGCAACCTCCCTTCGTTTCTTATGACGTTATGTTGTCATAACAACCGGGGAGTCGCAACGGTCTTTTTCGATTTTTTGAACGCCGTTCAATTTTTATGAACGTCTCGTTGCACGCTGCGGAACGCTCAACCGGCGCGGCCGTCGGCGTTGAATTCGATGACGTAGCTGTAGCGGGCGGGGTGGTAGCGCACGAACACGACCTCGATCGGCTGGCCGCTGGCCAGGTGATAGGCGCGGGTGACCAGCAGAACGGGATCGGCGGGCCGCAGGCCCAGGTGCGCCGCGGCGACCTTGCCGGCCACGCCGGATTCGATCCTCTGCTGGGCGCGGGCGACGCGAACGTTCAGGCGCCGCTCCACGGCGCGAATGATCGGCACGCCCGCCGTCACGAAGTCGTGCTGCTCGAGCTCCCTGCCGACCTCGGGGGGAAAGTAGATCTCCAGATAGGCCGCCGGCTCGCCGTCGATGCGGCTGATCAGTTCCAGGCGCGTCATGCCGGCGTCGTCGGGCAGGTTGAGGATCGCCGCCGCCTCGGCGTTGCGCACCTCGTGTTCGAGCGACAGCCGGTCCGGCTCCATCAGACCGGCGCCGGCCAGGAACTCGTCCAGCGACCCTTTGAGGGAAATGGACCGCGAGCCGACCTTGCGTTCGGCCACGAAGGAGCCCACGCCGCGACGCCTGACGATCAGACCCTGAGCGATCAGGGCGTCCAGCGCGCGTCGCACGGTGATGCGGCTGACCCCGTACTGCTCGCACAGGCGCTCTTCGGTGGGCAAGGGATCGCCGGGGCCGAATTCGCCGCCATGCAGACGCGACCGCAGATCCTGTTCCATCTGGTGGTAGAGCGGAAGTGGGCCGGCCTGGAGTTGCATAGGGTTTCCGTGCTTCGCGTCGGGCGCGACGACATCGAACAGGTTAGCCGTGCTCGGGTTCCCGGGCCAAACGAAGAAGGCGCGTTACCGCGATCATCGCCTGGTCGATAAGCGGTCAGTCCTCGCGCAACCGGATGACGCCGTCGCCGAACGGCGCGTCGCGGTTGGTCAGCGCCGCCTTCAGTCCGTGCTCGGCCATGTCGGCCTTGAACTGGGTGCGGCGGGGGCCCTTGGACAGGTGAGCCCGGGCGTCGTTTTCGGCCGCCAGCCGTTGGAGGGTCCGCGCGCCCATGCCTTCCAGGGCCAGGTTGACGATGCGCTTGTGGGCCGAGAGCAGTTCGTTGTCCACGAACGACAGACGCCGGGCCAGTTCGTCGACCACCGCGTCCAACTGGTCGGCCGGCGCCGATTCCAGCGCCAGGCCGATCGTCACCGCGTCCCGGCCGCGGATGCTGTCGCCGGTCATCAGGATGCGTTTGGCCCACTGCGGCCCGCAGTGATAGATCCACATGTGGTTGGGCGGCGAGCCGTTGGCGCGGGCCGCCGGAAAGCCGATCTTGGCGTCGTCGGAGCAGATGACGAAGTCGCACATCAGCGCCAGATCGGTGCCGCCGGCCAGACAGTTGCCCTGCACCCGGGCGATGACCGGCTTGTGCAGATCGAAGATCACCGTGGTCAGGGCCTGCTGGCGCTCCATGAACCAGGCGTCGTCGTCATAGCTTCCCGACGAGCTGCGATAGAGGGGCGCGTCGGCCGCCGCGGCTTCGCCTTCGGCCTTGCGCCCGGCATAGACCCCGCCCAGGTCGTAGCCGGCGCAGAAGTCCTTGCCCGCGCCCTGCAGGATCACGACGTTGACGTCGAGGCGATCGTCCGCCTCCAGCAGGGCGTCGTGCAGTTCCTGCAGTGTCCGGGGCGACAGGGCGTTGCGCTTGTCGGGCTTGTTCAGGGTGATGCGCGCGACGCGCTCGGACACCTCGAACAGGATTTCCTCGGGCTGGTCCAGCCACTTGCCGCTGTAGGTCATGCGTCGGCTCCCGGGCCAAAGGGTCTTGGCGACCTTGTCATACGCGGCCGACGACGGGCAGCAGGCTTCCGGTCACGGCGCTCGCCTCGCTGGAGGCCAGGAACAGGATCACCGCGGCCAGTTCCTCGGGGCTCACCCAGCTCGAGAAGTCGGCGTCCGGCATGTCGGCGCGGTTGGCGGGGGTGTCGATGATCGACGGCAGGACCGCGTTGACCGTCACCCGGCCCTTGTACTCTTCCGCCAACGCTTCGGTCAGCCGGTGCACGCCCGCCTTGGAGGCCGCATAGGCTCCCATGCCGGTCGCCGCCTTGACCGCGGCGTTGGCGCCGACATTGACGATGCGCCCCGCCCCGCTGGCGACCAGATGCGGCAGAGCCGCCTTCGAGGCGTTCAGGGTGGTCATCAGGTTGAGACGATGCAGGCGCTCCCAGGTGGCGGCTTGGCCCTCCCCTACCGTCTCCCAGGCGAACCCGCCGGCGATGTTGACCAACACGTCGATCCGCCCGGCGGCCTCGACGATCGCGTCGATCGCGGCGCTCGCCGCGTCGGCGTCCGACAGGTCCACACCGCCCTTGAACAGCGCCCCCTCGCCCAGCGCCGAGACAAGGTCGCCCGGCGGTGTGGCGGCGTAGTCCACGGCGACGACCCGCGCGCCGCGCGCCGCCGCGCCCAGGGCGACCACGCGCCCCAGGGCCCCGAACGCGCCGGTCACGACCACGACCTTGTCCTTCATCGCTCCAACCTCCCGGTCACGCGCTTTCGCCGATCAGGCGCCGGTGAACTGCGGCTTGCGCTTCTCGGCGAAGGCGCGGATGCCTTCCTTGTAGTCCGTCGAAGCATAGCAGGTCTGGAACATCTCCTCGCACCTGGCCAGGTCGCGATCGGCCGGATCCTTCAGGATCGTGGCCAGGGTGTACTTGACCTGCTTGGCCGTCAGCGGCGCCCCGCCGGCGATCTGGGCGGCGGTCTTGGCGATGAAGCTGTCGAAGGCCTCGCCCTCGGCCATCACCCGGCCCACCAGCCCCTTGGCGAAGGCCTCCTCGGCGGTGAACTGCAGGCCGCCCAGCAGCATGTCCTTGGACGCCGGAACGCCGATGATGTCGACCAGCCGCGACAGGCTCTTGTAGCGGTAGCCGATGCCGTAGCGCATGGCCGGCTGGCCGAACTTCGACTTGGACGAGCAGTAGCGCAGGTCGCACGACACGGCGACCGAGATGCCGCCGCCGATGCACCAGCCGTCGATCGCGGCGATCGTCACCTTCTCGCTGTTGTAGATCGCCGACAGCCCGCGCTCGCCGGTCTGGGCGTAGTGCTCCTGGGCGTTCTCGCCCATGCGCTCTTCCTCGTACTTCGAGACGTCGGCCCCGGCGATGAACGACACCCCGCCCGCGCCCGAGACCACGATCACCCGGATATTCGGATCGGAGTCGAAATCGGCCATGATCGTCGACATGCCTTCCCACATCTCCAGCGAGATGGCGTTCAGCTTGTCGGGGTTGTTGAAGATCATGTGGCCGATCGCGCCGTCCTTGCGGCTGAGAATCTTGTCGGTCATGACGGGTCTTCCTTTTGAAATGTCGCGGCGCCGACGGGCGCCTCGGGAATTGGGTGATCAGACGACGCCGGCCTGTCGCAAGGTCTCGATGTCCTCGGGCGCGTAGCCCGCGGCGGCCAGGATCTGGTCCGTGTGCTGTCCGACCAAAGGCGGGGGGGCGTAGTCGTTGATCGGGGTTTCAGAAAGCCGGATCGGGTTTCTCAGCGTCTTCAGGACGCCGGCGACCGGATGCTCGATTTCTCGAACCATCTGGCGATGGACGACCTGCGGATTGGCCAGGGCGTCGGCGATGTCGTTGACCGGGCTGGACGGCACGTCGGCGAGGTCGAGACGCTCCAGCCACACGCTGGCCGGCTTGGTGGCGAAGATCGCGTCCAGCATCGCCAGCAGAGCGTCGCGGTTGCGGATGCGGCCGGCCGTGTTGTCGAAGCGCGGGTCCTTGGCGATGTCAGGCCGGTCCAGCGCCAGGCACAGCCGGCCGAACTGGGCGTTGTTGCCGGCGGTGAGGAAAAGGTCGCGATCCGCGCAGCGGAACGTCTGGGAGGGCACGCCGCCGTATCCGCCATTGCCGCGGCGCGCGGGGATCTCGCCCGACACCAGATAGTTCATGGCGAAGTGGCTGAGCGAAGCGACGCCGCAGTCCAGCAGCGACAGATCGATGTGCTGGCCTGTTCCACCGCCCACGTCGCGATGATGCAGGGCGGCGAGGATGGCGTTGGAGGCGTAGAGGCTGGTCAGGATGTCGACGATCGAGATGCCGACCTTCATCGGACCGCCCCCCGGGGCGTCGTCCGGCAGTCCCGACACGCTCATCATCCCGCCCATGGCCTGGAAGACGCCGTCATAGCCGGGCTTGTGAGCCAAAGGACCGGTCTGGCCAAAGCCGGTGATCGAGCAATAGACCAGCCGCGGATTGACCGCCTTCAGGCTGTCGTAGTCCAGGCCGTACTTCTTCAACGCGCCGGTCTTGAAGTTCTCCAGGACCACGTCGCTGTCGGCCGCCAGCCGGCGGACGATCTCCTGCCCGCGCGGCGAGGCCAGATCGACCGTCACCGACCGCTTGTTGCGGTTGCAGCTGAGATAGAAGGCGGCGTCGGAGGTCGGATTGCCGTCCCGATCGTTCAGGAAGGGCGGCCCGTATTCGCGGGACTCGTCACCCGTGCCGGGACGTTCCACCTTGATCACGTCGGCGCCCAGGTCGGCGAGCATCTGGCTGGCCAGGGGCGCGGCCAGCACGCGGCTCAAATCCAGGATCCTGACACCTTCCAGGGTCTTGGACGACATAGGACAACTCCCTCCCCACGCCGCCGGCGGCGCACGTCTCTAGAGTGTCATCGTCGCGATGCGCCACCGCGTGACAAGGTGACGGTCAGGGTCATCGTGTGGGTGATATGTCACCCTTAAAGCCGCCATGATGCTTGTCCCGGCCTGCGTTTGGGAATGGTTTGCCTCAAATCCGCAGATGGAAACCGTCAGTTCATGCGCGAGCCCTTTGTCCTCTACGAGACCCGTGGCCGGGTCGCGATCCTGACCCTGAACCGGCCCGATACGCGCAATGCGATCGGTGAACACGCCGACTGCGCCGAACTGGTCGAGGCGGTCGAGCGCGCCAATGCGGACCGCTCGATCTCGGTGCTGGTCCTGACCGGTCTGGGTGCGTCATTCTCGGCCGGCGGCAACCTGAAGGGCATGCGCGACCGCGACGGCATCGGCCCCCTGGCCACCCCCGCCGACACCCGGGACAACTACAAGAAGGGCGTACAGAAGATCGCCCTGGCCTTCGCCGGTCTGGAAATCGCCAGCATCGCCGCGGTCAACGGCCACGCCATCGGCCTGGGTTGCGACATCGCCTGCCTGTGCGACATGCGCGTGGCCTCCGACGCGGCCAAGTTCGCCGCCAGCTTCGTCAAGATGGGCATCGTGCCCGGCGACGGCGGCGCCTGGATCCTGCCGCGCACCATCGGCTACGCCCGCGCCGCCGAGATGATCCTGACCGGCGACACCTACACCGCCGCCGAGGCCCGCGAGATGGGCCTGGTCAACAAGGTGGTCCCCGCCGACCAGGTGATGGACGAGGCGCTGAAGCTGGCCGACCGGGTCGCCGCCAACCCGCCGCGCGCCGTCCGGCTGGCCAAGCGCCTGCTGCGCGAGGGCCAGCATTCCCGGCTGACCGACGTGCTGGAGCTGTCGGCCGCCTTCCAGGCCCTGGCCCACGAGACCGCCGACCACAAGGAGGCCGTCGAGGCCTTCCTCAACAAACGCCCGCCCGTGTTCACGGGCGCCTGAGGCCAAGCCATGACCCAGACCGACACCCTCGGACCTCGTCCCGCCCTGCCCTGGATCCGCCTGGACGGACCCGAACCCTTCGTCGAGGGGCGGCTGTGCCGGGCCTGCGGCGCCCGCACGGCGGCGACCCACCTGGCCTGTCCGGCCTGCGGCGCCCGCGACTCGATCGAGACCTATCGCGCCCCGACGACCGGCAAGCTGCACGCCTATTCGATCGTCCGGCGCTCCTATCCCGGCGTGCCCGTTCCCTTCATCTCGGCCATCGTCGATCTCGACGACGGCCTGACGCTGAAGGGCAACCTGATCAACGTCGCGGCCGAGCCCGAGGCCCTGCCGGTCGGCATGCCGGTCCGGATGGTGTTCGGCGACGCCCTGGGTCGCACCGACAAGGACGGCGCGTCCTATGTCGCCTTCTTCTTCGAACCTTCGGCCTGAGGTCCGCCATGAGCGAGAACGTCTACATCCTCGGCATCGACATGCTGAAGTTCGGCAAATATCCCGACCGGACCTTCGCCCAGCTCGGCGGCGAAGCGGCGCTGCTGGCCCTCGACGACGCCGGCCTCTCCGTCCACGACGTCCAGGCCATGTACTGCGGCTCGGTGTTCGGCGCCTATGACATGACCGGCCAGGCGATCATGCGCGAGATCGGCCAGACGGGCATTCCGGTCACCAACATCTCCAACGCCTGCGCCACCGGCGCCTCGGCCTTTCGCGAGGCGTGGATTGCGGTGAAGTCGGGCCTCTACGACGTGGTGCTGGCGGTCGGCGTCGAGAAGATGCCGCGCGGCATGCTGGGCGCGGGCCACGAGACCGGCATCTCGCTGGAAGGCCTGTTCGGCTCGGCCTCGATGCCGGCCGTCTTCGCCGAGTCCGGCATGGAGCACGCGGGAAAGTACGGCACCACCTTCGAGCAGTTCGCCAAGGTGTCGGTGAAGAACCACCACCATTCGACCATGAACCCCAAGGCCGTCTACCAGAAGGAGACGCCGCTGGAAGAGGTGATGGGCTCGGAGATGATCGCCTATCCCAACACCAAGCTGATGTGCTCGGTGAATGTCGACGGCTCGGCCGCGGCCGTGGTTGTTTCCGAGAAGAAGGCCCGGGAGCTGGGCCTGACGCGGGCGATCCGCGTGCTGGCCTCGGCCCTGGCCTCCGATCCCTGGAACCCGCGCAATCCGATCATGCCCGACGTCAACGGCTGCACCCAGCTGGCGGCGAAATCGGCTTACGAACAGGCCGGGATCGATCCGCGCGATGTCAGCCTGGTCGAGCTGCACGACTGCTTCGCCACCGCCGAACTGCTGCACTACGAAAATCTGCAGCTGTGTGGACTGGGCGAGGCCGGACGGCTGATCGACGAGGGCGTCACCGCGCTGGGCGGCCGCGTGCCGGTCAATGTCTCGGGCGGGCTGCTGTCCAAGGGCCATCCCCTGGGCGCCACAGGCATCGCCAACATGTACGAGGTCGCCCTGCACCTGCGCGGCGAGGCCGGCGCGCGGCAGGTCCAGGGCGCCAGGATCGGCCTGACCCACGTGGTCGGTCTAGGAACCGCGTCCGCCGTTCACCTGTTCGAGAAGGCGTGAGCATCCGACCATGAGCAAACCGAGCCAGGCCGACGCCGAAGCCGCTGTCCGGACACTGCTGGAGTGGGCCGGCGACGACCCGTCGCGCGAAGGCCTGCTCGACACGCCCGAGCGCGTGGCCAAGTCGTATCGCGAGCTGTTCTCCGGCTACGAGACCGACCCGCGCGGCTACCTGGAGCGGACCTTTCAGGAAGTGGCCGGCTACGACCAGCTGGTGGTTCTCAGCAACATCCGCGTGGTCAGCTTTTGCGAACACCACATGCTGCCGGTCACCGGCGTGGCCCATGTCGGCTACCTGCCCACCAACAAGGTGGTCGGCATCTCCAAGCTGGCGCGGGTGGTCAACGGCTTCGCGCGGCGCCTGCAGATCCAGGAGAAGCTGACCGCCGAAATCGCCCAGGCCATTGAGGACGTCCTGCAGCCGCAGGGCGTGGGGGTGGTGATCGAGGCCGTGCACAGCTGCATGACCCTGCGCGGCGTCAACACGCCGGGCTCGCGGCTGACGACCAGCAGCCTGCGCGGCGTGGTCCGCGACGACCCGCGGACCCGCGCCGAATTCCTGCGCCTTGTCCGCCAGGGTTCCGCCGCATGACCGATGCCCGCAAGCCCCAGGACGAGCGCCGCGAACACTACGGTTGGTGGGTGGACATCCCGACGCGCTGGGCCGACGGCGACCCCTACGGCCACGCCAACAACATCATCTACTACAGCTGGTTCGACACCGCCGTGACCCGGATGCTGTTCGAACGCGGCGTCATCTGGCTGCCGGACTCGCCGTCGATCGGCCTGTGCGTCGAGAGCCACTGCAACTTCCTCGCCCCGGTGGAGTTTCCGCAGACCGTCCAGGCGGGCGTGCGCATCGGCAAGCTGGGCGACAAGAGCATCCGGTTCGAGATCGGCCTTTTCGTCGAGGGCCGCGAGACGCCGGTGGCCGCCGGCTATTTCGTTCACGTCTATGTCGACCGCGCCGGCCGGCGGCCCCTGCCGCTGACCGAGACGCAGAAGGCCTCGGTCGCGGACCTGGTTCTCGGCTGAACCGGCGCGGATCGCATGCGCGATGCCCCTGGGCCGACCAGAACCTTGACATCTCGCCCAGGTGAACAGAAAATTGAACGATATTCAGTTTTCTGCAAATTGCGCCGCACACCGGCGAGGAGACCCTCATGACCGACACCGCCATCGCCCCGGATCAAGCGACCGGCTGGCGCTACAAGGGTCCGATCTTCGACGCCGACACCCACCTTTACGAGACGCCTGAGGCCTTCGACGTCTATGTGCCGGCCAAGTACAAGGAAGACTGGGGCCTGAACTACAAGGTCGCCGACGACGGCCAGTTCGCCCTGCACGTGGGCAAGCGCAAGGTCGAGATCAGCGCCGACTACATGACCGAGGACTTCAAGATCCCGCCGCCGGGCAAGCTGCACGAGTGGCTGCGGGCCCAGAAGGAAGGCAAGGCCGAGGTCGACATGCGGGTGCCGATCACCCCGACCATGACCGACCCGGCCGAGCGCGTGAAGGTGCTCGACAAGTGGGACGTTCGCTCCTCGATGCTGTATTGCGGCAATTTCGTCAGCGCGATCAGCTATCTGGACGAGCCCGATCCCGCCTACGCGATCCTCAACGCCTATAACCGCTGGATGCTCGACCAGTGGAAGTTCAACTATAAGAACAAGATCTTCAGCTGCCCGGTCCTGACCCTGGCCGATCTGCCCCAGGCGATCGAGCAGGCCAAGTGGGCGGTGGCCAACGGCGCAAAGTTCGTCCTGATGCCGATGGGCCCCTACAACGGCAAGGCCCCGGCCCATCCCGACCACGACCCGTTCTGGGCCATCCTCAACGAGGCTAGCGTCGGCGTGGTCTTCCACGTCTCCGAAGCCATCTACCTGAAGGACCACATGGCCGTGTGGGGCGAGCCGATGCAGAAGTCGCGCCTGCGTCAGACCGCCTTCATGTGGATGCACGGCTATTCCGAACGGCCGGTGATCGAGACCCTGTCCAGCTTCGTCCTGCTGAACTTCTTCGAGCGCTTCCCCAACATCACCCTGATCTCGGCCGAGAACGGCGCGGAATGGGTGCCGTCGATGCTGGTCAAGATGGACAAGGTGCGGGGCATGGCCAAGAACGGCTACTGGCCCGCCGGCCAGCTCAAGGAGCGGCCCAGCAAGATCTTCAAGCGCCACGTCAAGATCGTGGCCTATCCCGAGGACAACATCAAAGCCATCGTCGACCAGACCGGCGACGCCGACTGGCTGCTGATGGGTTCGGACTACCCGCACTCCGAGGGCGTCGAGGAGCCGCGCATCTTCGCCGACGAGGCCTGCAAGGACCTGAGCGACGCGGATACGGCCAAGGTCATGTACGAAAACGGCATGAAGCTGGCGGGCCTGCCCCTCTAGCGGGGAGCTCGATCACTTCGAGACAGCTCCCCGGAAGAGGGAGCGTCAAGCGGCCGCCACGCCCCCCGAGGCGTGCGCGGCCGTTTTCACGACCGCGGCCACCAGCGCGTCCTGGTTGGCCAGAAGCCGGTCCGAGGGCGCGCCCAGCGAAACCGCGGCCAGGACAGCGCCGTCCGGTCCGAACACGGGCGCGGCCACAGCGGCCGAATCCTCCACTGACTCCCCCAGGCTGACCCAGAAGCCCTTGCGGCGGACCTCCTCCAGCTGGCTTCGCAGAACCTCGCGATCGGTGTTGGTGCGGGCGGTCAGCGGCGTCAGCTTGGCCTTGGCGATGTAGTCGTTCTGATAGTCGGTCGACTGATAGGCCAGCAGCACCCGCCCCGCCGCCGTCGAATAGAGCGGACCGCTCATGCCCAGGCGGACCGTGTAGCGCACCGGACGCGGGCTTTCGAGAACGTCGATATAGACGAAACGGTGGGTTTGATGGTCGAGCACGGCCAGATTGACCGACTCCTGGGTCGTGTCGGCCAGGGCGCGCAGATAGCCCCGCACCAGGCGCGGCAGGTCGTAGGCCGAGCCGATGGTGGCCGCAAGGCGGAAGGCGCGCGGCCCCAACCGGTAGAGCACGCCCTCGACGACCAGGAAATCGTCGCTGACCAGGGGACGAAGACTGTTGAGCAGCGTGCTCTTTGGCACGCCCAGCGCGACGGAGATCTCGGCGAGCGGCAGGCCCACCGGCGTACCGGCCAGCAACTCCAGCAGGGCCAGCACCCGGCCCATGGCGCGGGGCCCGCCGCTGTCGCGTTCCAGGATCTCAGAATCGCCGGTCATGTCATCTCCGTCCAAGGCCAGACTAGGAGACCCGCGCCCCGAAAAACACCCCATGCGCAGGCCGGCTGATCGCGTCCGCGATCCTGGCGGGGCGCGACTTCAACCCGCGCCGATCCCGTGTTTACGCTGGCCCATGGATACAGTCGAATGCGTGGTGATCGGCGCCGGGGTCGTCGGTCTTGCGGCGGCGCGCGCCCTGACCCTGGCCGGCCGCGAGGTGGTGATCCTGGAGGCCGAGGGCCATATCGGCTCGGGCGTCAGTTCCCGAAACAGCGAAGTCATCCACGCCGGCATCTACTACCCCCGGGACTCGCTCAAGGCGCGGCTGTGCGTCCGGGGCAAGGCCCAGCTCTACGCCTATTGCGAAAGCCGCGGGATCGCGCACCGGCGCTGCGGCAAGCTGATCGTCGCCAGCCATGCCGACCAGATCTCGGACCTGGAACGCATCCTGGCGGCCGCCCGGGCCAACGGCGTCGACGACCTGACCTGGCTCGACGCCGACGCCGCCCGGGCGATGGAGCCGGCCCTGGCCTGCGTGGCCGCGCTGCATTCGCCCTCGACCGGCATTATCGACTCTCACGCCTACATGCTGTCGCTCCAGGGCGAGGCCGAGGCCCGCGGCGCGATGACGGCCTTTCACACCCCGGTGACGGCTATGCGTCTGGACACCGACGGCGTCGCCCTGACCCTCGGCGAAGACCCCGCGCCGGCCCTGAAGGCGCGACTGGTCGTCAACAGCGCCGGCCTCGGCGCGCCAGGCTTGGCGGACGCCACCGAGGGACTGCCGCCCCCCGCCAAGGCGACGGCCTTCTACGCCAAGGGCAGCTATTTCACCCTGTCGGGACGGTCACCCTTCAGCCGCCTGATCTATCCCACCCCCGAGCCGGGGGGCCTCGGCGTCCACCTGACGCTCGACATGGGCGGCCAGGCCAAGTTCGGGCCAGACGTGGAATGGGTCGAGGAACCCGACTACGCGGTGGATCCCCGCCGCGCGGAGCGCTTCTACGGCGCGGTGCGGCGCTACTGGCCCGACCTGCCCGACGGAGCCCTGACGCCGGGTTATGCCGGCGTTCGCCCCAAGATTTCGGGCCCCGGCGAGCCGCCAGCCGACTTCCGCATCGAGGCCAACCCCGCCGGCCCGGGCGCGGGCCTGATCAATCTGTTCGGCGTCGAAAGCCCCGGCCTGACGGCCTCCCTGGCCATCGCCGACGAGGTCGCCCGACTGGCCCGCGAGGTGCTGCATGCGTGAGTTCGGCGCTTTCGACTACATCATCGTCGGCGCGGGTTCGGCGGGGTGCGTCCTGGCCAACCGGCTGAGCGCCGACGGCCAGTACAAGGTCCTGCTGCTGGAAGCGGGCGGCGAGGACAGCAATCCCTGGATCCACATCCCGCTGGGCTACGGCAAGCTGTTCGTCGACCCCAAGGTCAACTGGATGTTCCAGACGACGCCGCAGCCCGGCCTCAACGACCGCAGGATCAGCCAGCCGCGCGGCAAGGTGCTGGGGGGCTCCAGCTCGATCAACGGCCTGGTCTATGTCCGGGGCCAGAAGGAAGATTTCGACGCCTGGCGGCGGCTGGGCAATGTCGGCTGGTCCCATGACGACGTCCTGCCCTATTTCCGCAAGGCCGAGGACCAGGCGCGCGGCGCCGACGCCTTCCACGGCCAGGGCGGCCCCCTGCCCGTCTCGGACCAGGCCGAGCCCCACCCGCTGTGCGACGCGTTCATCGCCGCGGCGCAGGAGGCGGGCCACCCCCGCAACGACGACTTCAACGGCGCGACCCAGGAGGGCGCCGGCTACTATCAGACCACCTCGCGGCGCGGCCTTCGCGCCAGCTCCGCCGTGGCCTATCTGCGGCCGGCCCGGCGGCGGTCCAACCTGACGGTCGTGACCCGCGCCCACGCCACCGGGCTGGTGCTCGAAGGACGTCGGGCGGTGGGAGTCGAGTGGCGCCGCGACCGCGAACTGGCCCGGGCGACCGCCGGCGGCGAGGTCATCCTGGCCGCCGGCGCGATCGGCTCACCCCAACTTCTGCAGCTGTCGGGCATCGGACCAGGCGACCTGCTGACCGCATACGGCGTGCGCGTGATTCACGACCTGCCGGGCGTGGGCGCCGACCTGCAGGACCACCTGCAAGTGCGCATGGTCCTACGCTGCGCCCAGCCCATCACGTTCAACGACGACATGCGCAGCCCGTGGCGCATGGCGGGCGTGGGCCTGAAGTTCGCCCTTCAACGGCGGGGACCGTTGACGGTCAGCGCCGGCTACGCGGGGGCCTTCCTGAAGACCGATCCGGCCGTGGCCCTGCCCGACACCCAGATCCACTTCATCAACTTCTCGACCACCAAGATGGGCGACAAGCTGCACGCCTTCTCGGGATTCACGGCCTCGTCCTGCCAGCTGCGGCCCGAGAGCCGGGGCACGCTGAAGATCGTCAGCCCCGACCCGTTCACGCCGCCCGCCATCGATCCGAACTACCTGGCCACCGAGACCGACCGCCGCGTCACCGTCGGCGGACTGAAGGTGCTGCGCGACATCATGCGCCAGCCCGCCATGCTCCCCTTCGCTGAAAGCGAGGTCGAGCCGGGCCTGGACTGCGCGTCCGACGATCAGCTCCTGGCCTACTGCCGCGAGCGAGGCAGCACGATCTATCACCCCACCTGCACCGCGCGGATGGGAAGCGATCCCGGCGCGGTGGTGGACAAGCGGCTGAAGGTGCACGGGATCGCGGGCCTGCGGGTCGTGGACGGCTCGATCATGCCCTCGGTCCTCTCGGGCAACACCCACGCCGGCATCGTCATGATCGCGGAGAAAGCCGCGGACATGATCCTGGAAGACGCGCGCGCCGTCTGACGACGGCCAGAACGAAGGCTATTTCCATGACCACCTACACCGCGCTCGAACTGTTCATCGACGGCCGGTTCCTGTCCGGCCAGGGCCGCGTGACCGAGCCGGTGTTCGATCCCGCCACCGGCCGGCCGATCGCCGACCTGCCGCACGCTTCGGCGGCCGACCTGGACGCGGCCCTGGACGCGGCGGCGCGGGCCTTTCCAGCCTGGTCGGCGACCACCGCCAGCGAACGCGCCAAGGTCCTGCGCCGGGCGGCGGACCTCATTCGGGCCCGCATCGAGGTCATCGCCACGGTGATGACCCTGGAACAGGGCAAGCCCGTCGCGGAGTCGCGCGGCGAGATCGCCTACGCCGCCGACGTCATCGAATGGTACGCCGAGGAAGGCCGCCGCACCTATGGCCGAGTGGTTCCCAGCCGCGTCCCTGGCGTGGCCATGACCGTGACCCACGAACCCGTCGGTCCCGTGGCCGCCTTCACGCCGTGGAACTTCCCGGCCCTGACGCCCTGCCGCAAGATCGGCGGCGCGCTGGCCGCAGGCTGCACCCTGGTGCTCAAGGCGGCCGAGGAAGTGCCCGGCACGGCGGTCGAGATCGCCCGCGCCTTCGCCGACGCCGGCCTGCCCGCGGGCGTGCTGAACCTGGTCTTTGGCAAGCCGGCCGAGGTCTCGGCCCACCTGATCGCCTCGCCGGCGATCCGCAAGGTGTCGTTCACCGGCTCGACCGCCATCGGCAAGCATCTGATGGCGCTGTGCGCTCACGATCTCAAGCGCACCACCATGGAACTGGGCGGCCATGGACCGGTGGTGGTGTTCGATGACGTCGACGTCGAGGCGACGGCCGAGTTGGCCGCGACGGCGAAGTATCGCAACGCCGGCCAGGTCTGCATCTCGCCGACCCGTTTCTTCGTGCAGGAGGCGGCCTATGACCGCTTCGTCGCTAGGTTCACCGACGTCGCCAAGGGCCTGAAGCTTGGCGCCGGCCTGGAGGCCGGCGTGCAGATGGGCCCCCTGGCCAATCCCCGCCGGATCCAGGCGATGGAGGCCATCGTCCAGGATGTCCGCGACCGCGGCGGCAAGGTCGAGACCGGCGGCGCGCGGCGCGGCAACGAGGGCTGGTTCTACGCGCCGACGGTGGTGACCGGGATCGGCGACGACGCTCTGGTCATGACCGAGGAGCCGTTCGGCCCCGTCGCGCCGATCGTGCCTTTCGCCGACTTCGATGAGGTGGTGCGGCGCGCCAACAGCCTGCCCTATGGCCTGGCCGCCTACGCCTTCTCGACCTCGGCCCGCCGGATCGCCGACATCGGGGCGGCGCTAAAGGCCGGCATGGTCGGGCTGAACACCCTGGCCGTCTCCAATCCCGAGACCCCGTTCGGCGGCGTCCGCGATTCCGGCCACGGCCAGGAGGGCGGCGTCGAAGGGCTTCAGGCCTATCTGGATGTGAAGTTCACGGCCTCGGCCTAGGGCTCTCGATCATGCGTCCTTCGAGGCTCGCCCTAAGAGGGGCTCACACCTCAGGATGAGGACTGCTTTGCATTGAATTCCTCATCCTGAGGCGCCTTGCGCAGCAAGGCCGCGAAGGACGCACGGCCCTACAGGGCCGTATAGTACCCGCCGTCGACATTGACGGTCTGGCCGGTCACGTAGCGCCAGAGGTCGCTGCACATGGCCACGGCGGCCGGTCCGATGTCGTCGCGCATGTCGCCCATCCGGCCCAGCGGAAAGCTCTTCATCGCCTCGCGGGTGCGTTCGGGATCGGCGTCGAGATAGGCCTTGGCCGCGTCGGTCAGGGCCGCCGGCGCCAGGGCGTTGACGACGATGTCGTGCGGACCCCACTCGCGGGCCAACGCCTTGACGAACCCGCGCTGCGCCGCCTTCAGGGCGGTATAGGCGGGGTTCATCGCCCCGCCGTGCTGCCCCTGGGCCGACGACAGGACCAGGAAGCGGCCACGGCCCGTATCGCGCAGGTGCGGCAGGGCGGCGTGCGCTAGGTGATGCAGGGCGTCGAGCGAGACACCGGCCTGCTCGGCCCACAAGGCGTCGTCGATGTCTTCGAGCGGCGTGGGCTTCGCCAAGGTGCTGGCGGCGTTGTGGACCACGATGTCCAGCCCGCCGAAGGCCTGGACCGTCGCCTCGACCGTGCACCGCACCGCCGTCGCGTCGCAGACGTCGGTGGCGACGAACAGCGCCCGGCCGCCCTCGGCTTCGATCACGGCGACCGTCTCCTGGCCGCCGGCGGGACTGCGCGCCGCCACGACGACGCGCGCGCCGGACAGCGCCAGAGCTCTAGCCAGGCCCCGGCCGACTCCGCCGCTGGCGCCGGTGACGATCGCGACGCGGCCCGCCAGCAGGCCGGCCATCGAGGTCCAGTCCAGCGTCGTCATGGCACCATCCACTCGCCGCCGTCGACCATCAGGGTGGCGCCCGTCACGCCACGTCCGGACGGGCTCGCCAACCAGGCGGCCAGGGCCGCGATCTCGGTGCGGGCGTCGGGACGCCGGCCCAGGGCGATGGGAACCGCGTCGCCCTTGGCCGCCAGGTCGGCGGCGTCGAAGTGAGGCGACAGGGCGCGCGGCGCGGCCGCCGCCCAGTTCACCGTCACGCCGGTCGCGCCCCATTGGCGGGCGATGGATTTCATCAGGCCGCGCTGGCCTTCCAGGGCGGTGCTCAAGGCCACCATGCCCGAGCCGCCGACCAGCGACAGGGACGGCGCCAGGAACAGGATGGTCCCTCGCCCCGCCGGCTTCATCCGCGCCCCAAGCGCCGCCAGCACCCGCATCGCGATCCGGATCGGATCCGCCGCTCCGGCCCGCCAGGCCTGAAGGTCCAGATCGCTCAGCGGGCGAAGCGTCGTCGTCTCCTCGCTAAGCAGGCTCAGCACGGCCAGGGCCGGCGCGCGGTCGGGACCCAGGGCGGCCAGAAGGGCGGCGTCGACGTCCTCGCGCGACCCCGCCCAACGCGGATCGCGCGACGTGACGACCTCGGCCCCGGCGTCCCGCAGCCCCTCGCCGACGCCGGACAGCAGCGGCAGCCCCAGCTCGACGACCAGGGCCAGCGCCCCGTCCAGGGCGCCGTGGGTTGAGGCCGATGCGGTCATCCCCGCTCCATCTCCAGGTCGATCAGGGTCAGCTGGCGAAAACCGCGGCCGACGGGGTGCTCTTCGGTGACGCCGATCCCGCCATGCAACTGCACGGCGGCCTGGCCGACCAGCTTGCAGGCCTTTGCGACCACCGTCCGCACCTGGGCGATGGTCTTGCGCCGCATCTCGGCCTCGGGGTCTTCGACGGACAGGGCGGCCAGCATGGCCATCGAGCGCGCCTGCTCCAGCGCCACGAGGATGTCGGCCGCCTTGTGCCGCAGGGCCTGGAACGACGACAGCGGCTCGCCGAACTGGCGGCGCGTCCTCAGGTGCTCCAGCGTGGCGTCCAGAAGGGCTTGCATCAGGCCGACGGCCTCCGAGGCGCGGAAGGCGACCAGATGCTCGCGGGCCCTTTCGGTCAAGGTCGCGGCGTCGGGCCCATGCGCCAGGACGGCGCCGACCTCCACCCCAACTTCGTAGAAGCTGATCTCAGAGGCAGGCGTCCCGTCGAACAGTTGGTGGTCGCGGCGTGACACGCCCTGGGCGTCCAGTGGAACGATGAGTACGATCGGCCCGCCGTCGGTCGTGGCCGTGACCACCAGTCGTGCGTCGCCGGCGACGTGGACGACATTGGTCTTGCGGCCCGACAGGATCCAGCCGTCGCCGGACGATCGCGCCCGCGTCCGCCGGGCCTGGCCGCTGGGCATGCCCAGCTCCTCATGCCCCCAGGCGAATTGGACCTCACCGGCGGCCAAGCCAGCGATCAAGCCCGACGGCGGGACGGGCGCCAGCCGCAAGGCCGTCCCGGCCGCGACGATCGAACTGGCGTAGGGCGTCAGGACCTGGGCTCGCCCGGCCGCCTCGGCCAGGATCATCGTCTCGACCGGGCCCAGGCCAAGCCCGCCGTCTTGCTCGGCGAACGGCGCGGCCAGCAGGCCCAGCTCGGCCATCCTGGCCCACAGGTCGCCGGATGGATCGCCAGCCGCCTGGGCGAACAGGCGCTCGGCCGTGTCCTTCAGCATCGCCTGGTCTTCGGAAAGCTCGAAGTTCATCCCGCCCTCACAAGCCCAGCACGCTCGATGCGATGATGTTCTTCTGCACTTCGCTGGCGCCGCCGTAGATCGAGGCCGCGCGCAGGGTGAAATAGTTCGATGCCGCCTCGGACGGCGCCTCGCCCTGGCCTTCGTAGACGAAGGCGTAGCCGGCCGGCCCGACCACGCGCAGCAACAGCTCAGAAGCCGCCTGCCGCAGTTCGACGCCCTTGATCTTCAGGATCGACGAGCGCGGATCGACCTGCCCGGCCTGCTGCGCCGCCAGGACGCGCAGCTGGGTGATCTCCAGCGCCCGGAGCTCGGCCTCGATCGCGGTCGCCTCGGCGGCGTGCCGTGCTTGCGCGGCTTCGGTCAGGCCCGCTTCGACGCTGGCCAGGGCGTCGGCGACCCGCGCCAGGATTCGCCGGGTCATGCCGATCCGGGCGATGCCGGTGCGCTCGTTGGACAGCAGGTACTTGGCGTAGGTCCAGCCCTGGTTCTCTTCGCCCACCCGGTCGCCGACCGGCACCCGCACATCGTCCAGGAACACCTCATTGACCTCATGGCGGCCGTCGATGGTGATGATCGGCCGTATGGTGACGCCCGGGCTCTTCAGGTCGATCAGCAGGAAGCTGATGCCGCCCTGCTTCTTGGCCGCCTTCGGATCGGTGCGCACCAGGGTGAACATCCAGTCGGCCCGGTGCGCCATGCCCTGCCAGAGCTTCTGGCCGTTGACGACATAGTGGTCGCCGTCGCGCGCCGCCGTGGCGCTGAGCGCCGCCAGGTCGGATCCGGCGCCCGGCTCGGAGAACCCCTGGGCCCACCAGATGTCCAGGTTGGCCGTCGCCTCCAGGAAACGCGCCTTCTGCTCGTCGCTGCCATAGGCGATCAGCACGGGTCCGATCATCGAGACGTTGAACGACAGCGGCTCGGGCGCGCAGGCCGCGTACAGCTCGTCCATGAAGATGTAGCGCTGCACGGCGCTCCATCCCGGGCCGCCCGCCGACGCCGGCCAGCTGGGCGTGGCCCAACCAACCCGGTTCAGCGTCCTTTGCCATTCGACCACGTCGGCCTTGTCGAGGGCCCGGCCCTGCTCGACCTTGCGGCGGGTGTCCGGCGACAGGTTCTGGGCCATGAAGGCCCGGACCCGGTCCCGGAACGCGATGTCCTCTGGGGAAAAGCTCAGGTCCACGGGTCAGCCGATCCGCACCAGGGCGTCGCCCACCAGGGTGACAGGGCCGTCGACGACCGTCGCCCGCAGCGTCAGCTTGGCCAGCCGCTCGCCCTTCTGTTCGACGATCTGCTCGACGATCCCGTCACAGGCGACCGTAGCGCCCAAGGGCGTGATTGCGGCGAACCGGACGCCGAACTGGCGGACGGCCGTCGCCCCGGCCCAGTCGGTCAGGGCCCGGCCCAGATAGGCCATCGACAGCATGCCGTGAGCAAAGACGTCGGGGAAACCCGCGGACGCGGCGAACGCCTTGTCCACGTGGATCGGGTTGTGGTCCCCCGACCCGCCGGCGAACAGGGCCAGGGTCAGGGGCGTGATCGGCCCGGTCGTCAGGGTCGGCAAGGGGTCGCCAGCTTTCAGGGTCGATAGGTCATGCGTGCTCATGCCGGCCTCAGTTCCTGATCACCGCGACGCTTTTCAGCGTGGCGCAGACGACGTCGTCCTGGTTGCGGGCCAGCGTTTCGAGCACGACGAACTCCAGGGCCCCGCCCTTCTTGTCGTAGATGTCGGCCACGGTCTGGCGCAGGCGAAGGGTGTCGCCGACGCGGATCGGGTGGTGATGCTCGAACACCTGCTCGCCGTGGAGCATGCGGGCCAGATCGGCCTCGATCACGTCCAGAACCAGGTTCTTCTTGAACGGGCTGAGGTTCAGCAGGGTCTGGGGATAGGTGGGCGGGGTGGGGATCCGCTCGTGACCGGCCGCGCGCGCCGCTTCGGCGTCCAGGAAGACTGGATTGGTCTCGCCGATCGCCTGACAGAACAGGCGCAGTTGACTGAGTTCGACGTCGATCGAGACCTCTTCCGTCGTGGCGCCGATATGCTTGCGGTCGATCATGGAACTCCTCGCGGACGACTGTCCGTTTGAATCCCACGGGCGCGAGGCGGGGGCGAGTCCGCGCCAAAGGCTATCGCTGTTGCGATCAAGCGCCTCGCGCCACGCGACGGCGCGAAGACCATCCCTTACCTAGATCGGGGGATCGCAACAGGATCGAGATCATGACGCGACTGGCAGGTTTGGTTTCCATCATCACCGGCGCGGCGTCGGGCATCGGCGCGGCCACGGCCGAACTGTTCGTGGCCCAGGGCGCGCCGGTCGTGATCGCCGACATCGCGCTGGACAAGGCGGAAGCCACGGCCGAGCGACTGCGCGCCGGCGGCGGCGAAGCGATCGCCATGGCTTGCGACATCGGCTCGGAGGACTCGGTCAAGGCCGTGGTCGCCGACACGGTCGCCGCCTTCGGCAGGATCGACGTCGTGGTCAACAACGCCGCCGCCACCTTCCTGTCGGCCACCCAGGACGGCCCGCTGCTGAAACAGAGTGTCGAGTTGTGGGACACGCTGATGGCGATCAACCTGCGCGGCCCGATGCTGATGTGCCGGGAAGCCGTCCCGCACATGGTCCGCCAGGGCGGCGGCGCGATCATCAACATCTGCTCGAACTCGATGTTCCTGGGCGACCTGGGCAACACGGCCTATGCCTGCTCGAAGGCCGGCCTGGCGACCCTGACCCGCTATGTCGCCGCCCAGCACGGGATCGACGGCGTGCGCTGCAACGCCATCTCTCCCGGCTACATCCCGACCAAACCGGTCACCGACGAACGGCGCGCCAAGCTCGAAAAAGCCCTGCTGCGGCAGAACACCGTTCCCCGCGGCGGAGTGCCGGAGGACATCGGCTGGATGGCGGTCTACCTGGCGTCCGCGGAATCCGCCTTCGTCAATGGTCAGGTCTACAGCGTCGATGGCGGCGCCCAGTCCCACGCGCCGCACATGCCCGACCTGCGCGACTTCCTGGCGGGGTGAGGGCCACTCCCACCACGGCTCTGGGGCGTTCTCAAATCCACCTCATCCTGAGGTGCTCGTCGCGAGCGGCGAGCCTCGAAGGACGCACAGACTGAGCCGCCCGGCGTTCTTCGAGGCCCGCTGCGCGGGCGCCTCAGGATGAGGAAGACAAATTGTTCCTGTCGCCGTCGAGATCTAAGGCGCCGCCGGCCGGCGGGTGATCGCCGAGACGTCCGCATCGCCCCAGAAACTCTTCCAGGTCGGGAAGCGCGGCAGCATCATCGGCGGCGCGTGCTTGGGCGTCGGACCGGGCCAGCGCGCGAAATCCGCGTCCTGCGGCCTCTCCAGCACGTCGCAGGTGTAGAAGAAGTCCTCGACCCGCCGGGCGAAGTACCAGACCCCGTCCCGCCGCTCATAGGTGTCGAAATAGCAGATGGCCTGGACGATCCACTGGTCGCCGAACTCATGCTCGGCCCGGCAGTAGACGCGGCCTTCGGCGACGTCGCCGTCGATGCGGTCGATGGCGTGGCCGGTGATGGTGTGGACGGTGCGATAGAAGTCGCGCACGGCCGGCTCGATGAAGCCGCGCAGGGCCTCGCGCCCCTTGCCGCGCCGCCCGCAGTCGATGTCCTCGACGAACATGCCCAGCCATTCGTCGATGTCGCGCCGGTCGACGGCCATGGCGTAGCGGACGGCCAGTTGCTGGATCGCCAGGTGGGACTCGATCCGGTCCAGCCGCTCCAGGACGCGGGGCTCGGTCATGCCCCGGCCTCGAGCTTCACGACCCCGTCGGCGACCTGGCCCCGGTAGCCCGTGTCCAGCCGATCGTAGCGCGCGGCGCGCTTGGCGCCGGACGTGACCAGGATGCGTCCCTCGCCGTCGGTCTCCAGGATCCACTCCGCCGTGTCATAGGCCGCGGCGTCCTCGCCGGGCGCGGCGATCAGGATCAGCGGACCAAGAGGCGTCATGCGATGGGGGTGCAGGTTCAGCGCCTCCAGCGCCGAGGCGGCCGCGCCCCGCGCGCCGACCACCGGCACGGCGGCGAACACCCTGGCCGCATCAAGGCCGAATGCGGCCATGCCTTCGACGGTCTGCGGACTAACGCCGAGCACGGCGCGCAAGGGGAAGCGCCGGGCGTACATCTCGATGCGCCCCACGTCCCAGGGCGTGGCCATGCCGTTCATCACCTGCGCGCCCAGCCGCATCCCGGCCAGGTAGTAGGGCCAGAACTGGCCGCACTCGCTGTAGTTATGCACCAGGTCGATCAACGAGCCCGCCTCGACGCCCAGCGCGCGCAGTTGCCCCTCGGCCCAGTCGACGTCGGCCAGGACGTCCCGGTTCGAGAGCGGATAATGGACCAGGCCGCTGGCCATGGGCGCGCTGCCGACGCCCCAGATCGCGTCCGGCGCGTCGAAGGTCAGGGCGGCCGAGGTCACGGGCGGAGCATCCAGCACGGCTGTGGTCATCCTCAGGCCTTTGCGACGCGGGGGATCTTGTGGGGCGGGCCCAGCTTGATCAGTTCGCTGTTGGGGATCAGCTCGACCTGCGGGCGGATCTTGATGCGCGCCTCGACCTGGTCGGCCACCCGGCGGGCGACGTCCTCCAGGTCCGGCTCGCCGTCATAGCCGACGCGGAGCTTCAGCTCGGTAAGCTCGCGTTGCGGGCGGATGATCTGGAACAGGGCGGCGGCGGTCTCGGGCACTTCCTCGACCGCCGTCCAGATGTCGCGCGGCAGGATCGAAACGCCGTCGACGACCACCTCGTCGCCCAGTCGGCCGGCCAGCCACAGCCGCACGTGCTCTCGGCCGCAGGCGCAGGGCGCCTTGGTGTAGCGGACGAAGTCGCCGGACCGGTAGCGGATCAGCGGGTCGGTCTTGTTGTGGATGGCCGTCACCACCAGTTCGCCGCCCTCGCCGTCGGCGACATGGCGATCGCCGCCCGGCTCCAGAACCTCGACGATGGCGATGTCCTCCCAGGCGTGGAACCCGTCCTTGGCCTGGCACTCCCAGATCGTGCCGGAATCGCCCAGGCTGGAAAATTCGAACACCTTGACGCCCCAGCGATCCATCGTCCGCTGCATGCGCGGCCCGATCGGCTCGCCGCCGTAGATGCAGGCCTTGAAGCTGGAAAACAGGTCGACCATGTCGATCCCCTTCTCCCGCTCCAGCCGCTCCAGGCCGTAGATCACCGGCGAGGACAGCATGAAGAAGATCGTCGGCCGGTACTTCAGGATCCACTCGACCGCCTGCTCCACCTCGTTGGGATCGTGGTTGAGCATCAGCGGAATGGCGCCGGCCGCCCGGGTGATGCGATGGGCCACGCCCCGCAGGACCGTGCTCAGCTCCAGCACATAGTCGCCGGGACGCAGGCCCAGGTGCCAGTATTCCCGAGGGGTGAAGGGCCCCTCGTAGGGCCGGTTCCAGCGTTCGGCGAAGAGGGTGGGATCGCCGGTCGTGCCCGAACTGGACCCGATGTTGTGGATCTCGGCCCGATCGACGCAGAGCACGCCGCCGAAGGGGTCGTCGTGGCGGTCGCGGAAGTCTCGAAGCGTGTCCTTGTCCATGAACGGCGCGCGGGCCTTGAAGTCGTCCAGGGACGTGATGCTCAGCGGGTCCACCCCGGCCGCGCTCCACACCTCGCGCACGATCGCCGATCGCTCCGCCACCCAGGCCAGCTGCTCCAGGAGCTTGTTTTCCTGCAGAGCCTCGATCTCCGCCCGCGAGGCCGTTTCCACCGCGTCCAGGAAAGGCTTGTCGCTCCACTTGGCGACGTTCTCCCTCTGGTACGCGACGCTGTTGCCCGACGGGTTGAGCGCCATGGCGTCGGAAGGATCGGCGGCGGCGTCGAGCATGCTCGGTGTTCCCTAAGGCCCGCGGGCGCGCCGTCTGACGCGGCGTTGTCGCAGAGTTGTATATTGGCCCCAACCCTCGGATCGAAGCCAGCGGCGCGGTTGATCGGGCATGCGATAATCGGCCGAACAAGGTGGCGCCGCCAGGCTGCGGACGCCACGATCCGCATCCAGGTTGCGCCCGAGGAAGACGATATGACGGCCGGTTCCGGCGACGAGCAAAGTCCGCTGTTCCAACCGCTCGCCGTTGGCCCGCTGACCCTGAAGAATCGCGTCGTGATGGCGCCGATGTCGCGGTATTTCTGCCCCGACGAGATCCCGCACGACGACGTGGTCCAGTACTACGCCCGACGCGCCCGGGGCGGGGTGGGCCTGATCGTCACCGAGGCCACCTATATCGGTCACCCCTCGGCGCACAGCTATGAGAACGTGCCGCGGTTCTATGGCGAGGCCTCGCTGGCGGGCTGGAAGCGGGTGGTCGAGGCCGTCCATGCCGAGGGCGGCAGGATCATGCCGCAGCTGTGGCACACCGGCAGCTTCCGCGAGATCGGCATGGCGCCCGACCGCGAGGTTCCGGGCTTTGGCCCCTCGGAGAACCTCAACGCCTTCGAGAACACCACCCACCTGACCAAGCCGATGAGCGAGACCGACATCGCCGACGTCATCGACGCCTATGCGGTCGCGGCGGGCCACGCCCAGGTCCTGGGCTTCGACGGGGTCGAGCTGCACGCCGCCCACGGCTATCTGATCGACACCTTCTTCTGGCACGAGACCAATCGCCGGAACGATCCCTGGGGCGGTCCCACCCTGGCCGCGCGGGCCCGCTTCGGGGTCGAGGTGGTCAAGGCGATCCGGCGCAAGGTCGGTCCCGACTTCCCGCTGTCGTTCCGCTGGTCGCAGTTCAAGCAGCAGGACTATCGCGCCCGGCTGGCCCAGACGCCGCGCGAGCTGGAGACGCTTCTGGGGCCGCTGTCCGACGCCGGCGTGACGATCTTCCACGCCTCGACCCGGCGCTTCTGGGAGGCGGGCTTCCGCGACCTGTCGGAAAAGACCTTGGCCGGCTGGACCCGGGAGATCACGGGCAAACCCGTCATCGCCGTCGGCAGCGTCGGCCTGGCCGGCGTGGCCTCGACCGCCAAGACCGCGCCGGGCCAGGTCAACAGCGCGACGGTCAGCTTCGCCGACGCCGCCCTCGATGGCGTCGAGCGGGTCGAGGCGCTGATGGCGGCCGGCGAGTTCGACCTGATCGCGGTCGGCCGCGCCCTGCTGGCGGATCCCGATTGGACGGACAAGGTCCGCGAAGGCCGGCTGGACGAACGCATCCCCTTCGAGAAGGAACTGCTGGCCAGCCTCTATTGATCGTCACGCCGGTCCGGCGGCTTCCACCAGCATGGCCATCGGCCCGAACGCCTCCACGGCGTCGAACTGGTCCTGGGAGCGCAATCCGATCAGTCCGGCGAACCCCAGGGCCGACAACGATACGCCCGCGGCCGTCTCCACGCGCCGCGGCACGACCATCAGCCAGTCGCGGGTGATCAGCAGATTGTAGGCGGCCAGCTCGCCGGCCTGGCCGGGCTCCAGCATGCCGTAAGCATCCTGGACCAGCGCCAGCAGCCGGTCGGTGGCGGCGGGCAGGTCGTCGAACGCACCGGCTTCGAAGCGGTGCAGCCGGTGGGCGAAAGGCAGGGCCGAGGTTCCGATCATCGCCGCCACCGACGGGTCGTAGTCCGGGATGAACTGCAGGTGCCGATGCCGCTGGCTGGCGCCGGCCTGGCCGTTGCTGTTGAAGAAGATCAGCCCCGGGCTCTGCGCCAGCATCAGGGCGCAGGCCTCAAGATCGGCCCGCTCCAGCGGTTCTCCCTGCTCGACGAACTGGCGGGTGATCAGCACAAGATGGCCGGCGAACGCCTGGAACTTGTTGAGGATCGCCACGTGGGTGTCCGACAGGTCCGCGACGAACAGGTCCTGTTCGAACGGCAGGAACGGATTGGTCGACGACTTGTCGCCGGCGCGCGGCATCTTGGCCGCCAGGTCCTTCATCGCCAGGCTCGAGAGCCATTCGACCCGGAAGACCATGCCAGCGTCCTCGACGACCCGTTGCTCGGTGACCACCGGCAGCAAGGCGCCGGTGGAAAGCGCATGGGCTTCAGCCCGGCTGATCGCGGTCTTCAGATCCAGGATCGTCATGCTGGTCTCCCGTTCGGTGCGCCGCCATTGTTCTGCCCCCGCCGGCGCTCGGCGAGGGCCCTCACGTCGGCATCGCGCATCCGATGCCTTGGACCCGCCGCTCGTCGGGCGGTAGACGGGTCGCTATCGCCTTGGCGAACACAGGAGATCCCCATGAGCTCGCCCTTCGACCTGACCGGCCGCGTCGCCCTGGTGACCGGCGCCTCCTCGGGACTGGGCGCCCGGTTCGCGCGGATGCTGGCGGCGCAGGGCGTGAAGGTCGTCGCCGGCGCCCGCCGTCTGGATCGGCTGCAATCGCTAGCCGAGGCGATCCGGGCGGAGGGCGGACAGGTCGAACCCGTCGAGATGGACGTGGAGGACGAAGCCTCCATCCAGGCCGCCTATGACCATGCGGAGGCGACATTCGGCACGGTCGACATCGTCATCGCCAACGCCGGCGTCAACGCCCAGGGCCCGGCCACCGACCTGGCGGCCGACGACCTGGGCCAGCTTCTGCGGATCAATGTCCAGGGCGTCTATCTGACGGCCCGGGAGGGGGCGCGCCGGCTGATCGCCTCGCCTGATCCGTCGCGGGGCCGAGTCATCCTGCTGGGCTCGGTGGGTTCGCTGCGGCCGCTGGCGGGGCTGACGGCCTATTCAGCGTCCAAGGCCGGCGTCGCCATGCTGGGCAAGGGCCTGGCCCGGGAATGGGCCCGTCACGGGATCAACGTCAACACCATCTGTCCCGGCTGGATCGTCACCGAACTGAACGCAGAATGGCTGGCCGGCGAAGGCGGGCAGAAGCTGGTCAAGACCTTCCCTCGCCGCCGGGTGATGACCCCGGACCACCTGGACGGGCTGGTCACCTTCCTGAGCTCGGACGCCTCCAGCGCCATCACCGGCGGCGTCTTCGCCGCCGACGACGGCCAGTCCCTGGCCTAGCGACGGCGGCTCGGTCCCGGGTCATCGCCCGGACCATCGTAAGCGCGATCAGAACCCCCGAACGCGCGGGTTTGGTTGAGGCCGCCTTCCCGCCGCGCGTAAGACAGGACGTCAGCTTCGGGAGTTTCCATGTCCGCCGTCGAATACGCCGTCGAGAACGAGGTCGCGGTCCTCACCGTCGCCTACCCGCCCGTCAACGCCCTGAGCCTGGCGGTCCGCACGGGACTGGCCGAGGGCCTGGCGCGGGCCCTGGCCGACAGCGGCGTCAAGGCCGTCGTGGTCATCGGCGGCGGCTCGACCTTCATCGCCGGCGCCGACATCAGCGAGTTTGGCACCCCCAACAGCGCGGCCGAACCCCGGCTGCAGACCCTGCAGGCTCAGTTCGAGGCCAGCCCCAAGCCGATCGTCGCCGCGATCCACGGCACGGCCCTGGGCGGCGGTCTGGAACTGGCGCTGACGGCCCACGCCCGTGTCGCCGTCGCCTCCGCCAAGGTCGGCTTGCCCGAGGTTAAGCTGGGCCTGCTGCCCGGCGCCGGCGGCACGATCCGCCTGCCGCGCCTGACGGGCGTGGAGGTCGCCCTGGAGGCCGTCACCACCGGCCGTCACCTCGGCGCCGTCGAGGCCGAGCGGCTGGGCGTGATCGACGCCATCGTCGACGATCTGCGGGCCGGTTCGGTCGCCTACGCCCTGAAGCTGGCGACCGACGGCGCGCCGGCCCCGGTGCGCGACCGCAACGACAAGGTCAGCGGCGTCGATCCCAAGGTGTTCGACGACTTCCGCGCCAAGAACCGCAAGAAGTGGCGCGGCCAGATCGCCCCGGCCCGCATCGTCGACGTCATCGAGGCGGCGACGAACCGAAGCTTCGACGAGGCCAAGGCCTACGAGAACCAGGCTTTCGGCGAACTGATGGCCAGCGACCAGCGCAAGGCCCTGATCCACTACTTCTTCGCCGAGCGTGAGGCTCGCAAGATCCCCGACGTGCCGGCCGAGGTGAAGCCCCTGCCCGTCCGCAAGGTGGTGGTGATCGGCTCGGGCCTGATGGGGGGCGGCATCGCCATGTCGTTCGCCAACGCCGGCATCGCGGTCAAGCTGCTGGACGTCAACGCCGAAGCGCTGGAGCGCGGCATGGCGGCGGTGCGCAAGACCTACGAGACCTCGCTATCGCGAGGCTCGATCAGCCAGGCCCAGATGGACGAGCGCCTGGGCCGCATCCAACCCATCGGCGGCTATGATGACCTGGGCGACGTCGACATGGCCATCGAGGCGGTGTTCGAGGACATGGCCCTGAAGCAGGAGATCTTCGCCCTGCTGGACAAGGCCACGCCGCCGCACGCCATCCTGGGCACCAACACCTCGTCGCTGGACATCGACCAGATCGCCTCGGCCACCAGCCGCCCCGACAAGGTGATCGGCGCCCACTTCTTCAGCCCGGCCAACGTGATGAAGCTGCTGGAGGCCGTGCGCGGCTCCCAGACCAGCGCGGAGACCATCGCCACGGTGATGGCGCTGGGCAAGCAGATCGGCAAGGCGCCGGTGCTGGCCGGCAACTGCGACGGCTTCATCGGCAACCGCATGCTGCAGTACTACACGGTCAACGCCGAATACATGCTGGAGCGCGGCGCGACGCCGGAGCAGATCGACCGTGTGGCCGAGGCGTTCGGCATGGCCATGGGGCCGCTGGCCATGCGCGACCTGGCCGGCATGGCCCAGGCGGTCAACGTCCGCGCCGTCCGCAAGAAGACCCTGCCCGTCGACGAACGCATGCCCGAGTTGGTCGAGCGGATGGTCGAGGCCGGACGCATCGGCCAGCGCTCGGGTTCGGGCTTCTATCGCTACGAAGGCCGCGACCGCCTGCCCGATCCCGAGGCCATTGCGATCATCACCGCCGAGGCCCAGCGCCAAGGCATCGAGCAGCGCACCTTCACGGACGAGGAGATCCTGGCTCGCCTGTTCCATCCCCTGGTCAACGAAGGCGCCAAGGAGCTGGAGGAAGGCATAGCGATCCGGGCCAGCGACATCGACGTCGCCTGGGTCAACGGCTACGGCTTCCCCATCCATACCGGCGGCCCGATGTTCTGGGGCGAGCAGATCGGCCTGGACAAGGTGCTGGAGACCGCGCGCGTGCTCGGCGCCGAGAACGGCCAGACCCGTTGGGGGCCGTCGAAGCTGCTGGAACGACTGGTCGCCGAGGGCAAGGGCTGGAAGGACGCCCCGGCCCTGATCGCCCAGGGCCTGTAGGATCACAGCTCATGGCCTTCCTGCTCGACGACGACCAGCGCCAGATCGTCCGGGAGGCCGAGCGCCTGCTGGCCGACAGCTTTTCGCCCGACCGCCTGCGCGGCTTGCTGGAGCGGACCGGAAGCCATGACGAGGTCTTCTGGACCGCGTGCCGGGAGATGGGCTGGACCGCGATCACCCTCGCCGAGGCGCATGGCGGCCTGGACCTGGGTCCTGTCGAACTCTGCCTGACGGCGCAGGTCGCCGGCCGCTTCGCCGCCGGCGCGCCTTTCCTGTCCACCAGCTTCGGCGTCAGCGAGGCCCTGCGCCTGCATGGCGCGCCTGAGCTTCGGGCCAGGCTTCTGCCGAGCCTGGGAACGGGCGAGACGATCGGCGCGGTCGATCTGTCCGCCGCGCTCGACGGCGTCCGCCCACCCGAGCTTCGCGACGGCGCGCTGCATGGCGCGCTTGGCCCGGTCGCGGCCGGTCTGCAGGCCGGCTTGCTGGTCACCCTGGCGCAGGACGTGGCGACCGGGACCAACGTCCTGGCGCTGGTCGAGCTCGACGCCCGGACTCGTCGGGCCCCGGTCGAGACTTTCGACAACAGCCGCGGCTACGCCGACCTGACCTTCAAGGGGGCGGCGGCCACGATCCTGGTTGCGACGGACGCCGGGAAAGCCGCGCTGGACCTGCTGGCCCGCGTGGCGGTCGTCGTCGCCTTCGAGCAGTTGGGCGTCGCCGAGGCCTGCCTGGAGCGGGCCCGAGCCTTCGCCAACGAGCGCCAGGCCTTTGGTCAGCCGATCGGCAAGTTCCAGGCGATCAAGCACCGCATCGCCGAGATCTATGTCGCCGCCGAGCTGGCGCGCGGCGCGGCCCTGCGCGCCGTCCTGGCCTTGCGCGACAATGCCGACGACCTGGTGATCCGGGCCGGGGCGGCGCGGCTCTGCGCCATCGAGGCCAGCGAACTGGCCGCGCGCGAGGCGATCCAGACCCACGGCGCGATCGGCGTCACCTGGGAGCACGACCTGCACCTCTACTATCGCCGCAGCCGCGCCCTGGCGCTGGAACTGGGCGCCGCCGGGCGCTGGGAGGATGTCGTGGCCGAACGCCTGGTCGCCCGTCATGCCAAGGACCTGACCGCATGAGCGCCCTTTCCCCCGAACTGGAGGCCTTTCGCGCCCGCGTCGTCGCCTTCATGGAGCCGCATGTCGCTGAGTTCGGCCAGGCCGCGCGCCTGGGCCTCTCGCTGGACGACGACGTGGCGCTCGCCCGTCGCTGGCAGGCGACCAAGGCGGCGGCGGGCTTCGCGGGCCTGACCTTCCCCACCGAGTATGGCGGCGCGGGCCTCAGCCAGATCGAGCAGGTCCTGTTCGTCGAGGAGGAAGCCGCGCGCGGCTTTCCCTCGGCCTATTTCGTGATCAGCCTGTCCATGCCGATCCCGATGATGCTGCGCTACGCGACGCCCGAGCAGAAGGCCCGCTTCGTGCCGCCGGCCCTGCGCGGCGAACAAATGTGGTCACAGCTGTTCTCCGAACCCTCGACGGGCTCGGACCTGGCGGCGGTGCGCACGCGCGCCGTCCGCGACGGCGACGACTGGATCCTGTCCGGCCAGAAGGTCTGGACCACCTTCGCCCAGTATTCCGACTACGGCGTCATCGTCGCCCGCTCGGACCCGGATGCGCCCAAGCATCGCGGCCTGACCTATTTCTTCGTGGACCTGAAGGCGCCGGGCGTCACGGTCCGGCCGATCCGGCAACTGCACGGCGCCGAAGAGTTCAACGAGGTCTTCTTCGACGACGTCCGCATCCCGGACGCCTGGCGCCTGGGCGAGGTCGGGGCGGGCTTCCGCCTGGCCGTCGAGACCCTGATGATCGAACGCTATACGGCCGCCGCCGACGAGACCGGTTTCGGTCCGCCGCTCGACGCCCTGGTCGCCCTGGCCCAGGAAACCCAGGTGGACGGCCGGCCGGCCAGCCAGGACGGCCGCGTCCGCGGCGTCATCGCCCGCGCCTTCGCGACGCAACAGGCGCTGTCGGCCATCCACGAGAAGTCCGTCCTGGAACTGGCCGCAGGCCGCGAGCCCGGCCCCGAGGGCTCGATCCACAAGCTGGTCGGCGCGCGGGGCCGGCGCGAGGTCGCGATCTGCGCGCTGGACCTGCTGGGCGCGGACGGGCTGCGGTTCGACGCCGGCGCCCATCCCCGCCCCAAGACCGACTTCGCCATGTCGTGGATGGACCAGCCCACCCTGCGCATCGCCGGCGGGACCGATGAGATGCTGCTGAACACCGTGGCCGAACGGATCCTGGGCCTGCCGCAGGACTATCGGCCCGACAAGGCGCCGCGCTGAGGCCAAGGGGCCTTGGGTTGTGACTCTCCACGCTTCCCCTTTTTCACCGACGGTTGTTGGTGATGATGAGAATGGTCAGGCCGTTGACGACCCTCCGATGTGGCCGCCGGCAGACAAAAAAAGGGGCGGAGATCACTAGGATCTCCGCCCCTTCAGTTTGATCGAAGGTCGTTAGAACTCGTACTTCAGCCGCACGCCGTAGGTCCGCGGGTCGCCCGGGGTCCGGGCGCTGAAGCCCAGCGAGGAGAAGACGTCGAGCATGGCGAAGTCGTACTTCTCGTTCAGGGCGTTGTTGACGTAGAGGCCGATGGAGGCGTTCGTCCCGCCCACATTGCGCAGCTCGGCGTTCAGGTTCACCAGTTCGTAGGCGTAGGTGATCTGGGTCGGGGCGGCGCCGTCGTTGTCGACGAAGCCGTCGCTGTGGAAGTAGCTGACGCCGAACGACAACTCACTGCCGATCTTGTCCGGGATGGTCGGCATGAAGCGGGCCGACAGGCTGTAGACGTTCTTGGGCGTGCGCGAGAAGGCCGTGGCCGATAGGTCCACGCCGTTCGGGTCGATGAACTGCTTGAACTCGCCGTCCGCATAGGCCCAGAAGCCCGACAGCTCGACCGATTGCACCGGCCGGAACAGGAACTCGAATTCCCCGCCCTGGACCTGGGCCTTCTGGGCGTTGGCCGTGACCGTCGTGATCGGGATCACGGTGTTGTCCTGCAGCAGCCGCTGGATGTCCTTGTACTGGCTGCTGTAGAGGGCGAGGTTGGTGCGAAGGAAGGCGCCGTTGAAGCGCCAGTCCGCCTTCACGCCGACTTCGACGTCGTCGACGATCTCGGGCTCGAAAGTCCGGCGCAGGCCGGCCTCGGTCGAGGCGCGGGCCCCGAAGCCGCCGGTGCGATAGCCGTGGCGGTGGGCGACATAGACCAGCTTGCCGTCGCCGAACTTGTAGTCGAGGCTGACATTGTAGGTCGGCTCGCTGTACTTGACGGCCAGCGGCAGGTCGCAGTTGGCCAGGGTCGGCCGGGTTTCAGCGGTGGCCGAATTGTGGTCCTCGTCCATGGTGAAGCGGCAGGCCGTCGCCGTCCGGCTCAGGATGTCGGCTTCGCGCTTGTCCCAGTTGCCCCGCACGCCGGCGGTCAGCGACAGCCCCTTCACGCTCGGGAAGGCGTAGGTGCCCTGGGCGAAGACCGCGTAGCTGGTGTTCTTGGCCTTGACCCAGGTGTTGGCCCAGCCCGGATAGGCGAAGACGCTGGTGGGCTGAACGTCGCCGAAATCGGCCGCGCCGGTGACGCTGGCGCCCTGGTCCGAACCCTTTTCGCGGAAGTAGTAGGCCCCGGCGATCCAGTTCAGGTTGCCGCTCTGGCCCAGGATCTGGAGTTCGTCGGAAAACTGGTGCTGGTCGAAGATGCGCTCGATCTCCAGCAGCGGGATCGGCAGGCCGTCGGTGTCTTCGTAGCTGTGCGATTTCACGTCGCGATAGCCGAAGATGTTCTTCACCGAGATGTGGTCGCCGAGATCGTAGACCGTCGAGTTGGCGACGGTCACGGTTTCGACCTTGGAGAACGACGGCGTGCCGCTGGCGGTCTTCAGCGTGCCCCGGGCCTGCTGGTCGGCCAGCATCTGCTGCAGGGTCGGATAGTTGCGCGGCGTCCTCGCCGGCGCGGAGTTGAAGACGCCGTTGGGATTGACGGCGCGCACATACGAGCCGGCGCCGCCTTCGTTGGAGTGATAGGCGTCGACCACCAGGGTATTGGTCAGGGCGTCGTTCGGATCCCACTTCAGCGAGAACCGCAGCGCCTGGTTGTCGGTGAAGTTGACGTTGCGGCCCAGCAGGACGTCGTACAGGTAGCCGTCGTCCTTGTTGCTGACCACGGCCAGGCGGGCCGCCAGCTTGTCGCCCAGCGGCATGTTGACGACCGCCTCGGTGTTCAGGGTGCCGAAATTGCCAACGGTCACACCGAACGAGCCGCCGGCCTCATGGGTCGGCGCGTTGGGGATCAGTTGGACGATGCCGCCCGTCGAGTTGCGACCGAACAGGGTGCCCTGCGGTCCCTTCAGCACCTGGACGGACGCCAGGTCGAACAGGCCGCCATTGGCGCCCTGCGAGCGGGGCGCGACGATGTCGCCGATATAGAGCGAGACCGACGGGTCGGCCAGGATGGTCAGCTCCTGCTGGCTCTGGCCACGAATCGCGAAGGTCGGGGTGCTCTTGTTGGCGCCGGCGCCCGGGACGATGATCAGGGCTGGAGCCTGGGTGCGAAGGCCCGACACATTGGTGATGTTGGCGCGTTCCAGGGCCTTGGGCGCCACGGCCGTCACGGCCAGGGGGACGTCCTGCAGGCGCTCCTCCCGTCGCCGGGCGGTGACGATGATGTCGTCGACGGTGGTGACGGTCTGTGCCGAGGCGGCGGCAGGCGGGGCCTGGACCGGCGCGTCCTGCGCGAGCGCGACGGCCGGCACGCCGCACAAGGCGGTCGTAGCGCACGCCAACACGCGCCAATTTCCTCGAATGCCCATGAAGCCTCCCCTTCCTGCGTTTCTATTCCCTAGCCGCCAGTCGTCTGGCCGCGCGAGGTCCGCTCTTCTTCTGGCGGGCTCCCGATGAGACACCCTATGCCCAACGGCGGCCTTGCCTATGCGTCACGCCGTCCTCATCGCGTCAGCGATATGCCCCTTCCATCGGGTGCGGCGGCTGGACGCGGCTACCTTGAGGAGAAAGGCTGGAGCGGACCCGGCGCGGCGTCGGTGTGCTCAGCGAGGCTTCGATGGTTTCCCCCAAGGTGTGGTTCATCACCGGCGTATCCAGCGGGTTGGGGCGCGCGATCGCCGAGGCGGCGCTGTCCGCCGGCCATGTCGTCGTGGGCACCCTGCGCAAGGCCGACCAGTTCGTCGCGTTCGAAGCGCTCGCGCCCGGCCGGGCCCACGCCCTGGCCCTCGACGTCACCGAAGCCGCGGCGGTCGGCCCTGCCGTCGAGGCCGCTGTTCGCCTGGCCGGCGGCCTCGACGTGGTGGTCAACAACGCTGGCTACGGGCTGGTGGGCGCGGTCGAGGAACTGACAGAGGCCGAGGCCGCCCGCGAGATGGACACCAACTTCTTCGGGGTGTTCAGGGTGGTGAAGGCGGCGATCCCGCACCTGAAGGCGCGCGGCGGCGGCGCCATCATCAACATCGGGTCGGTGGCGGGCGCGCGGGGTTTTCCGGGCATGGGGCTCTATAGCGCCTCCAAGTTCGCGGTGGCGGGCCTCAGCCAGGCCCTGGCCAAGGAACTCGCGCCGTTCGGCATCCGGGTGACCGTGGTCGAGCCCGGCGGCTTCCGCACCAATTTCGGCGCCGCCAGCATGGCCTGGGCCCAGGCCCCCCTGCCCGACTATGCGGCGATGACGGCCCGCCTGAGGCACTCGATGGAGCGTCCGGTCGTTCCCGCGCCCAACGATCCAGCCCGCGGCGCGGCGGTCGTCCTGGCCCTGGCGGCGATGGAAAACCCGCCCGTCCACCTGGCGCTGGGCGCCGACGGTCGCAAGTACATCCGCGACGCGATCCACGCGCGTTTGGCCGACTACGACCTGCATGTCGACCTGGTCGAGTCGACGGCCTATCCGGTTTAGGTTTCCAGCGGTCGAGCCACCAGCGGCGGCGGGGTATAGGTCTTGTCCAGCAGCGTCGCATGGGGACCGTACAACCGTCCCACCACCTGGAACGGCCCCGCCGGTACGGGCAGCCAATCGCCCAGGCGATCAGCGGGCGGCGGCGCGTTCTGGAGCAGCAGGGTGAAGCCGCCGTTGGCGTTGCGGCGGATGTCGGCGTCGCGATCGCCGCGCTTGTAGCGCCCGGAGGGGTGGGGAACGAGCAACCGCGTGGCCGCGTCGTAGACCGTATAGGACCAGAAGCCGTCGACCGGCGGCGCTGCGTCGAAGGTCATCGCGTAGGTCGCGGCCGACCCGTCCAGCGCCGCCCCGGCGGCGTCGACCTCGGCGACCATGTAGACCACCTCCGCGGCGCCCGGCCCCCAGATGGCGTATCGGGCCGCGACCGCCCGGGCCAGATAGGCGCCGGAAGAGCCGGTCAACCGATCGCGACCGCCGCGCAGGTCCAGGGGATAGACCCAGCCATTGACCGGCGTGTCGAGGTTGGCCAGCCGATGCTCGATCCTGGCCCGTCCGGCGTCGATCCCGGCCTGGATCGCCGCCGCCTGCTGCGGCGTCAGCACCGAGGCGTCGAAATCCGCGCCGGGCGCCACGCCGATGCCGGCGAAACGCTCGAACAGCGCCGCCTCGTCGGGATGGACGGCCGCCTGGGTCATCAGATGGTTGAAGGTTCCGATGAACTCGGGCGACGGCTGCTCGAAGAACCCCCGTCCTCGCAGGCCGGACGCGGGCGGGGCCGGAAACTCGGCCGCCGGCGGCGCGGGCGGCGGGGCCAGACCCAGGAACGCGCTGAGCGGGACCAGGGCATACTGGTCCTGCAGCGCGTGGATGGCGGCCTCGTCGCCCGGCCCTTCGACGATGATCCGGGTGAAGAGCTTGATGATCCAGCTGTCGGCCGTCACCACCTCGTCGACGCCCGGCGGCGAGGGGCCGCTCCAGTCCGGCCCGGCCAGCAGATAGGTCCGCGCCGCGTTGCCCACGTCCAGCGTGCCGCGGGTGAAGAAGTTCATCGTGTACCAGTCGGCGGCCTGAACGTTCTGGAACCGATGGCCCTCGAACTGCGGGACCTTCAGCACCACGGGCTCGCGCCGCAGATCCAGCCAGGCGGCCGAGTACAGCGTGTCGGTGTTGATCCAGGGGATGACGTTGTTGAACGTCGGGCTGCCCAGGGTCCGGAAGTGGGTGAACCGCCCGATCGCCTGCTTCTCCGGCGTGTCGGGGCCCATGGTCTGCCGGTGGAAGAAGCCGTAGGCGATCATCATCGGGAAGGCGTAGACGTAGGCCTCCTCGGCGATGGCCGTGATCGCGTCGGACGACAGGGCGGGATCGATCGGCGATGTCATCGACGCGTCCTCAGACCGCGAACCGGCGGTCGACCGGAATGGAAAAGCGCTCCTGGTAGAACCCCAGGCGACGACGCAGGTCGCCGGCGTCGAGGCCGAAGTCCTCGGCGGCGTAATCGTGGCCGCCGTGCTTGCCCTGGCGATTGTCGTCGATCCAGGCCTGCATCGCGGACGCAGCCTCAGGGCTCAGCGCATCGCCAGCGACCGCATAGATGCGTCGCACGCAGCCCAGGGGATCGGCGATCAGGTCGGTGAACTGGATGTCGACGAAGCGTCCTTCATCCTCGGGCCTGTCCTCCACGCCCTTGCGGAGCAGCCGCTCGACGATCGACGCCATGTCCGCCCCCACCGCGTGCGGGTTGGGATGGTCGTAGTAGCGTCGCCCGCCATAGGTGGTCAGGCTGGCCAGCGAGATGATCGCCGGCACGGGATCGCGGTGGGTCTGCACCAGGATGGCGTCCGGAAAGACGCTCAGCAGCGGCTTGAGCTGCTCCAGGTGCTGCGGCGCCTTCAGCACCCAGCGCTCTCCGCCGCGCAACCACTGCAGGGTCTGCAACACCCGGCGGAAATAGCGATAGCCCTCGGTATGGTCGAAGGCCTGGTGCCAGCGGCTGTAGCTGGGAACGCGGTAGCTCCACTCGAACTGCAGCGAGGCGAAGGCGAAGATCAGCAGGCTGATGTCCTCGTCCGGCTGGTCGGCCGTCAGTTCGTGCATCAGCTTCAGGTCGGGCACGACCTTGTCCAGCATGTCCAGGGACTGACGCATGCGGACCAGGCGCGGGTCGGGGTCGGGCTGCAGCGCCGTCGGATCGCCGTCCGGCAACGGGACGACCTGCTCCCAGAACGGCGAGGAGCGCTTGGCCGGGTCTCGCGACAACAGGCGGTGCAGGATGGTCGTTCCGCTGCGGGGCAGGCCGATGACGACGATCGGGCGTTCGACCGGCTGATCCAGGATTTCCGGATGGCGCCGCCAAAGGTCCTCGAACCGCAGCCGCATGGTCAAGAGACCCGCGAGCTGGTTGAACACCTGCAACCGACCCAGGGCGTGGAGCTCGATCTCATCGTTCAGCGACCGGCACAGGACGGAAAGGGGCTCGTCCAGCGGCGCCGGACCGAAATCGACCGGTCCGCCGGCCCGCCGGATCGCCTCGGCCTTGAGGGCCTCGGGCGTCAGGGCCAACGCGCTCGCCGCGGGGATCGCGCCGTTCAGCGCGGCCAGTCCTGCGGCGGTGTGCTCAGGATAGGCCAGGGCCCGGGCGCGCCCCGTCAGGGCGGCGTCCGGCGGTAGGGGCGTGGACCTCAGCATCCGATCAGCTCCAGGCCACGTCGAGACCGGTATGGCCCCAGTACATCCACGTCCGCACCCGGCCGCCCAGGCCCAGCAGGCGCAGGTTGGGCAGGCGTTCGATCAAGCGTTCCAGGGCGATCCGGGCCTCCAGCCGGGCGACCGGCGCGCCGAGGCAGAGATGGACGCCCGAGCCGAACGACAGGTGCTGGCGCGCCTCGGGCAACGGCCGATCGATGCGGAACTCGTCCGGGGCCTCGAACACCGCCGGATCGCGATTGGCGCCGCAGATCGAGAACATCAGCTTGGCGCGCTCGGGGATGTCATGGCCGTGCATCTGCGTCTCGGAAAGGCTGGTGCGGAAATGCGCCAATACCGGCGGGTCGAAGCGCAGCGACTCTTCCACGGCGTTGTCGATGAGCGACGGGTCGGCCTTCAGCTGCTCCCAGCGTTCGGGCGCCTCCAGCAGCCGCCGCAGCAGGTGGCCGATCAGGTTGGTCGTCGTCTCCTGGCCGCCGGTCAGGAAGGCCAGGCAGATGTTCAGCATTTCCTCGTGCGTCAGCCGCCGTCCCTCGACCCGCGAGACCAGGGCGCGCGACATGAAGTCGTCCGGCAGCACCGCGCCCAGGTGCGAAAGGTCCGGGTCGTCGACGCCCGCCGCGGCCAGCAGGGCCTGGCGCTGCTCGATCAGGGTGGTGAAGTGCGGATAGATCTCCCGCAGCACGACCTCGTAGGAGCCCGGCTCGGGATCCTCGAAGGTCAGGAACTGCAGCGTGTCGCTCCAGCGCTTGTAGTTCTGGTAGTCGGCCTCGGGCGCGCCCAGCATCCGGCACATCATCCGGGCCGGCAGCGGCAGGGCGAACAGGCTGTAGAAATCGCCCTGGCCGTCGGGAATGGCCAGCATCGCGTCGAGCAGTTCGTCGACGATAGCCTCGATCTTCGGGCGCCAGGCCTTGACCATCGGCGGCGTCAGGCCGCGCTGCACCACCATGCGAAACGCGGCGTGGAAGTCGCCGTCGGTCTTGAAGCCGACGTCGCTGATCGAGTCCTTCATCGCGTTGCCGAAGCGGAACGACCAGATCGGATTGCCCTGCAGGATGTCGGTCTTGATCTCGGCGTGGTCGCTCAGGACGTAGTAGTCCGGCCGGCCCGCCTGCGCGGGTTGATGGTGGAAGGGACAGGCGGCGCGCAGGGCGCCGTAGGCCGCGCCGGGATCGGCCAGCGCGTCTTCCTCGAACGGGTCGAAATGGATGTCAGACGCCATGGTGTCCTCCTGAATCAATCCAGCCGCCGCGCCAGGTCGGCGGCCCGTTGCGACAGTTGTCGCCGTCTCTCCGCCGGCGTGACCCAGCGCATGTCGGTCGGCAGGGCGCTCGCCAGGACGTCCAGCTTCACGACGCGCGATCCGCGCACCGAGCGCTCGGTGTCGAACCCGCCGTCCGGCAGCCCCTGCCAGCGATGCAGCATGGTCCCCTGCTCCAACCCGGCGGGATCCAGCCAGTTGTGGACCCCGGGATCGGACAGCGCGACGACATAGGTGATCGTCCCGTCGGCCGAGCGGTGGGCCTGGTGTTGGTTCAGGCTGGAGGTGTGGGCGCCATAGTCCATCGAGGCGCCCCAGGGATCGGCCAGCTGGACGCCCAGATACCGCGCCCCGCACGGATCGATCGTGACGACCAAGGCCTCGTCGACAGCCAGTTCAAAGCGGGCCTCGCTGGTGGCCTGCTGCGTGTAGGAGAAGTTCTTGGCGCGGCCCTTGGCGATCTCGTTGAACGGCGTCCCGAACCACTGGGGCATCAGGCGAAGCCAGTAGTCGATGGACGCGTCGATGGCCGCGACCGCCTCGGCGACCAGTTGGCCCTCGGAGCGCGCCGTCGCACCGGGGCCGGCGGTGCGGGTGACCGTCAGCGAGACCGGCGTCTCCGCCGCCCAGTCCTGCAGCGAGTCCCGCACGAAGATCAGGCGGGCGGCGCCGGGGCGGGTCTGCAGGTGGTTGACGCGGCCGCCGGTCTCGTCCGGCCCGACGGTGAAGCTGAACCGCCCTTCGTCGTCCCTGTCCAGTTGGTCGAGGATCAGGACGCCCTGGGACCGGCTGTCGACGCCAGACCCCGGATAGGCGTCGAACAGGGTGAAGCTGACATCGGCGCCGGGACGATCGTTGACCTGGCCGTCGATGCGGAAATCGCTGACATCGTCCACGGCGATGACCCGGTAGACGTTGTCGGGATTATCGACCCCGTGCCGAGTTCCGGGCACACGCGTCCCGTCGCGCGCGTGCGGCAGGTTCAGCGTCCAGAACGCCGTGGCCCGGCCTACGTCCATGGCCACCACCGACACCACCGCGCTGAAGGCCATTTCCTCCAGGTTCAGCGGGATGGTCGCCCGCCCGGCCGGCGCCTGCGCCAACGGGTGGGCCTCGAACGCCGCGCGCTTGGCCTCGACGGCCGCCTGGACCGCCGGGTGCGCAAACAGCCGCACGGCGTCGGCCTCGATGGCCAACTGGCCGGGTCCGTTCAGCACCGATCGCACGGGCATGTCCATCTCCTCGGTCCTGGCCGTTTCAGACTTCGTAATCGATCTCGCCTTCGAGCCAGGCGACGATGCGCTCGGCGGCTTGGACGGGGTCCATCCTGGTGGTGTCGATCACCAGTTCGGGGTGCTCTGGGGCTTCGTAGGGGCTGTCGATGCCGGTGAAGTTCTTCAGCTGTCCGGCGCGGGCCTTTTTGTAGAGGCCCTTGACGTCGCGCTGCTCGGCGATGGCCAGGGGGGTGTCGACGAAGACCTCGACGAACTCGCCGTCGTCGAGGATCTCGCGGGCCAGGCGGCGCTCGGCGCGGAACGGCGAGATGAAGGCGGTCAGGACGATCAGGCCGGCGTCGACCATCAGCTTGGCGACCTCGGCGACCCGGCGGATGTTCTCCACCCGGTCCTCCTCGGTGAAGCCCAGGTTGCGGTTGAGGCCGTGGCGGACATTGTCGCCGTCCAGCAGGTAGGTGTGGCGGCCAAGCGCGTGCAGGCGCTTTTCCACCAGGTTGGCGATGGTCGACTTGCCCGCCCCCGACAGGCCCGTCAGCCACACCACCCGGCCGCGCTGGCCCTTCAGGGCCGCCCGCGAGGCCTTGCCCACGTCGGTGTGCTGCCAGTGGATGTTGTCGGCCCGGCGCAGGGCGAAGTTGATCAGCCCCGCCCCGACGGTGCGGTTGCTGATCCGGTCGATCAGGATGAACCCGCCCAGGTCGCGGTTTTGGGCGTAGGGCTCGAACGGGATGGCCTGGTCCAGCGACAGGTTGACCAGGCCGATCTCGTTGAGCTCCAGCTTCTTGGCGGCCAGGTGCTCCAGGGTGTTGACGTTCACCCGGTGCTTGATCTCCGTGACGCTGGCCCCGACCATCCGGGTTCCGATCTTCAGCAGGTAGGCGCGGCCCGGCGGCAGGGGCTCGTCGTCCATCCACACCACGGTGGCCTCGAACTGGCCGGACACGGCGACCGGGTCGTCGGCGGCCACCAGGATGTCGCCGCGGCTGACGTCGATCTCGTCGGCCAGGGTGATCGTCACCGACTGGCCGGCATAGGCCTCGGGCAGGTCGTCGGGCTTGGTGACGATGCGGGCCACGGTGCTCTGGCGGCCGGACGGCAGGGACCGGACCTTGTCGCCGGGCTTGACGGTTCCCGCGGCGATCTGGCCCGAGAAGCCGCGGAAGTCGAGGTTGGGCCGGTTGACCCATTGCACGGGCATGCGGAACGATTGGCCGCGCAGGTCGTCCTCGACCTGCACCCCCTCCAGCCAGTCCATCAGGATCGGGCCGTCGAACCAGGGCGAGTCCTCGCCGCGGCTGGCCATGTTGGCCCCGGTCAGGCCCGAGATCGGGATCGGGGTGAACACCTCCAGGCCGATCTGATCGGCGAAGGCGCGATAGTCGGCGACGATGGCCTCGAACCTCGCCGGGTCCCAGCCGACCAGGTCCATCTTGTTGACCGCCAGCACCACGTGGCGGATGCCCAGCAGCTTGACCAGGTAGGAGTGGCGGCGGGTCTGGGTCAGCACGCCCTTGCGCGCGTCGATCAGGATCACCGCCGCATCGGCGGTCGAGGCTCCGGTGACCATGTTGCGGGTGTATTGCTCGTGGCCGGGGGTGTCGGCGACGATGAACTTGCGCTTGTCGGTGGAAAAGAACCGGTAGGCCACGTCGATGGTGATGCCCTGCTCGCGCTCGGCGGCCAGGCCGTCGACCAGCAGGGCGAAGTCGATCGCCCCGCCTTGGGTGCCCACCCGCCGGCTGTCGGCTTCGAGGGCGGCCATCTGGTCCTCGAAGATCATCTTGCTGTCGTAGAGCAGCCGGCCGATCAGGGTCGACTTGCCGTCGTCCACCGACCCGCAGGTGATGAAGCGCAGCAGCGACTTGTGCTGGTGGGCGACCAGATAGGCGTCGATGTCGTCGGCGATCAGGTCGGAGGGCTTGTAGATGGTGTTGGGGGCCGCGGCGGTCATCTAGAAATAGCCCTCCTGCTTCTTCTTCTCCATCGAGGCGGACTGGTCGTGGTCGATGACCCGGCCCTGGCGCTCGCTGGTGGTGGTCAGCAGCATCTCCTGGATCACTTCGGGCAGGGTGGCCGCGGTGCTCTCCACCGCCCCGGTCAGCGGGTAGCAGCCCAGGGTGCGGAACCGCACGCTGCGCATCTGCGGGACCTCGCCCGGGCGCAGCCGGAAGCGCTCGTCGTCGACCATGATCAGCGACCCGTCGCGCTCGACCACCGGCCGCTCGGCGGCGAAGTACAGCGGCACGATCGGGATGGCCTCCAGGTGGATGTATTGCCACACGTCCAGCTCGGTCCAGTTGGAGATCGGAAACACCCGCAGGCTCTCGCCCGGGTGCTTGCGGGTGTTGTACAGCTTCCACAGCTCGGGCCGCTGGTCCTTGGGGTCCCAGCGCTGCTCGGCGGTGCGGAAGCTGAACACCCGCTCCTTGGCCCGGCTCTTCTCCTCGTCGCGCCGCGCCCCGCCGAACGCGGCGTCAAAGCCGTACTTGGCCAGGGCCTGCTTGAGGCCCTCGGTCTTCCACAGATCCGTGTGCAGGGCGCTGCCGTGGTCGAACGGGTTGATCCCCCGCGCCTGCGCATCAGGGTTCTTGTGGACCAGCAGCTCAAAGCCCAGCTGCGCGGCGATGGTGTCGCGCAGGTCGTACATGGCCCGGAACTTCCAGGTGGTGTCCACATGCAGCAGCGGGAACGGCGGCTTGGACGGATAGAACGCCTTGGCCGCCAGGTGCAGCATCACCGCGCTGTCCTTGCCGATCGAATACAGCATCACCGGCTTCTCGCACTCGGCCGCCACCTCCCGAAGAATGTGGATGCTCTCCGCCTCCAGTCGCTGCAAATGCGTCAGACGCGCAGCCGACAGGGCCATCGCGGCGGTGTTGATCGGCGCGTTCATCGTCATGCCGTCGCCCTTTCCAAGCTGGCTGGATCGAAGGCTCCCGAGGCCACGAACCAGGGGTTGGCGAAGGCGCTGTCGCCCGGCACGCGCGACAGGCGGTAGCTGAACGGCTTGCCTTCCAGGCAGCGGACCATGCCGCCCGCCGCCCTGAGCACCGCGTCGCCGGCGGCGATGTCCCAGGCCATCGTCCGTCCCAGGCGCGGATAGAGGTCGGCCTCGCCGCTGGCCACCTTGCACAGTTTCAGCGACGAGCCCGCCGACAGCAGGTCGGCGACGTCGAACCGGGCCAGATAGTCGGCGGTTTCCGCCCCCATGTGGCTGCGGCTGGCGACGACGCGCAGGCCGGCGGCGGAGGGCCGGCCGGCCTCGAGCCGCGTCCAGGGTCCGAACGCGCCGTCGGCGTCCAGCACGCTGGTCCGTGCGGCCCCGCCCGCCCCGGCATAGATGACGCCCAGCGCCGGCGCATAGACCACGCCGACGCACGGCTGACCGTCTTCCACCAGGGCGATGTTGACGGTGAACTCGCCGTTGCGGCTGATGAACTCCTTGGTGCCGTCCAGCGGGTCGACCAGGAAGAAGCGATCGCCGACGTCCGGAAGTTCGCCGGCTTCGGCGGCTTCCTCCGAGACGACCGGTATATCGGGGAACTGCTCGGCCAGGGCGCGAAGGATCACGGCTTCGGCCGCGGCGTCGGCCAGGGTGACCGGCGAGCCGTCACCCTTGAGGCTGACGCCCACGTCCTGGCGGGCGTAGAGGTCGAGGATCACGTCTCCGGCCGACTTGGCGATCCGTATCAACGCATCCAGCATCTGGCCTCTCCCGGGCAATTTACTAAACTGGTGTAGTATTTTTCGACGGACTGGGCGAACCTCTCCGTTGTCGGCGACGCGGCTCATCGCGTCCGCGATCGCGGCGCCGCAACATGGCGAGGAGCCCATGAGCCAGACCATCGTCCATCCGCCGCCCCGAACCGTCGACGAGGTCCCCGGACATGAGGCGCTGGTCGGCGGGCTGGAGGTGTGGCCGCAGCTGGATCCTTTCGCGGCCACCGTGCGCTGGCAGCTGCTGCAGCTGGGCCAGCTGGTGCAGCGGTCGGTCGACCGGGTGGCGGCCGCCAACGGCCTCACCCACGCCGAAGTCGCGATCCTGGGCGCGTTGAAGCGGTTCGGACCGCCGTTCGAGGCTTCGCCAAGCCAGCTTCAAGGCGCCCACTGGGTCACCCTGCCCGGCCTGGCCAAGCCGATCGCGCGGCTGGAGGCGCTGGGCTATGTCGCCCGAAGACCCAATCCCGAGGATCGCCGCGGCGTCATCGTCAAGCTGACCCCCGAGGGCAATCGCCGGATGACCGACATCATCGAGAACCAGGCGCCGCCGGAATACTGGGCGATCGCCAATCTCGATCCTGAGCGCCGCGCCCGGCTCGAGGCCGTGCTGCCCGACCTTCTGGGCCTGCTGCTGGCGTCGGTCCCGGCCGACGATCAGGCCGGCTTGGAGACCACGTAGTTCAAGGCCAGACGGCCCCCGTCGGCATAGAGCGTCTGGCCGGTGATGTAGGAGGAATCCTCGCTGGCCAGGAACGCGGCGACGCCGGCCACCTCATCGGCCTCAGCGAAGCGGCCCAGCGGCGTGCGCGACAGCATCATGTCGATGGCGGGCTGGTCCAGGGCCGCCTCCGTCATCGGCGACCAGGTCGGTCCCGGACCGATGGCGTTGACCCGCACGCCGTGCCTGGCCATCGCCAGGGCCATGACCTTGGTCAGCATCGAAAGCCCGCCCTTGCTGGTGCAATAGGCCGGCGAGGTTTCGACTCCCAGCACCGCGCCGACGGACGAAATATGGATGATCGCCCCCTTGACGCCGCTGGCGATCATCCGACGCGCCACGGCCTTGCCGACGATGAACGGTCCCACCAGATTGACGGACAGGACCTTGGTGAAGTCTTCCAGGGTCGTGTCGTAGAAGGGCTGGCCGCCCTTGCTGATCCCCGCCGAGCAGACGGCGAGGTCGATCGGACCGACTTCGGTCTCGACCGTCTCGACCAAGGTCTCGACGGTCGCCTCGTCAGCGGTGTCGCAGGCCATGAAACGCGCCCAGCCGCCCGCCGTCCGGATGGCCAGCGCCTCCTGCTCGCCCCGCTCGGCCTGCAGGTCGGTCATCACGACGCGAGCCCCGTCGCGGGCGTAGCGCCGCGCGATCGCCAGGCCGATGCCGCCCGCCGCGCCGGTGACGATGGCGACCTTGCCGTCCAGGCTCATGGGTCTACTCCGGTCTTGCGGTCCCAGAAGGAGCCGCCGTCGACGCGGATGTTCGCGCCTGTGGTATAGCTTGAAGCGTCGGACGCCAGGTAGAGCGCCGTGCCGACGATCTCGTCCGGGTCGCCCCAGCGGTTCAGCGCCGTGCTCCGCCGCGCCTCCGCCTCCGTAGCCCATTCGCCGGCGATGTCGGTCAGGAAGCCGCCAGGAGAGATGACGTTGACGCGGACCCTGGGCGCGAACTCCTGGGCCAGGGCGATGGACATGGCGTTCAGCGCCGCCTTGGCCCCGGCATAGGGCGCGATCCACGGCGAGGGCTTCAAGGCGCCGATCGACGAGACATTGATGATGCTGCCGCCCGCTCCGGCGGCCATCCGCGCCCCGACCAGGGCGGTCAGGCGAAAGGCCCCCTTGAAGTTGACCGCCACCACCTTGTCGAACAGCGCCTCGCTGGTCTCGACGCTGGAGGGCGCGACCGGCGACAGGCCGGCGTTGTTGACCAGCACGTCGAGGCGACCGAACGCGGCCCAGGCCGCTTCCGCCAGCGCGCCGACCTCGTCCCAGCGCCCGACATTGCAGGGCAGGGCCGCGGCGCGGCGGCCCAGGCCCGTGATCTCGGCGGCGGTCGCCTCGCAGGCCTCCGGCTTGCGGCTGGAGACGATGACGTCAGCCCCGGCCCGGGCGAAGCCCAGGGCCATGGCGCGGCCCAGGCCGCGGGTGCCGCCGGTGATCAGGGCCACCTTGCCCGTCAGGTCCAGGCCGCTCACGCCGCCGCCTCCAGATAGGACGCCAGCTTGGCGCGCGCCGCCGCTCGCCGACTGGGCAAATGGCCGCTCGGAAAGAAGCCGACATGCGGTTCGACGTCGCGCGCCAGGGCCTTGGCCACCGACGCCAGGTGCACCTCGGTGGGCCCGTCGGCGATGCCGAACATCGCCGCCAGCCCCAGATACTTGCCGAACGCCATCTCGTTCGACGCGCCGAGGGCGCCGTGCAGGTGCATGGCCTTCCAGACGATGTCCTTGGTGATGTCGGCGGTCGCGACCTTGACCATCGCCACGGCCAGGCGGCCCTCGCGACCGTGGCCTAGGCCGGCGTCGAACATCCAGGCCGCGTGCAGCACCTGCAGCCGGAACTGGCGCAGGGCGATGGCGCTGGACGCCAGGTCGTTCTGCACGCTCTGCAGGTCGATCAGCCTGCCGCCGGCCACCTCGCGGCTGACAGCGCGTTCGGTCATCATGTCGATCAGCTGCTGGCAGAGGCCGATGGCGCGCATGGCGTGATGGATGCGGCCGCCGCCCAGCCGCGCCTGGGCCACCGCGAAGCCCTGCCCTCGCCCGCCCAACCGCGCGCTGTCGGGCAGGCGAAGGCCGTCGAAGCGGATATAGGGATGGCCGCCCACGCCCTCGGGCTCGCCGAAGAAGCCGACCTCGCGGACGATCTCCAGGCCCGGCGTGTCGCGGGGGACGATGAACAGGGTGTTGCGCTGGTGAGGCTGGGCGTCCGGATCGGTCACCGCCGCCACGATGATAAAGTCGGCGTACTGGGCGTGGCTGGCGTACCACTTGTCGCCGGTGATCACCCAGTGGTCGCCGTCCTGGACGGCGCGGGTCCTCAGCCGCGTGGGATCGGCGCCGCCGGTCGGCTCGGTCATCGAGAAGCAGGAATAGACCTCGCCCGCCACCAGCGGCCGCAGATAGCGCGCCTTCTGCTCGGGCGTGCCGAAGGCGGCCAGGATCTCGGAATTGCCGCTGTCGGGCCCTTGACAGCCGAACACCACCGGGCCCCAGTCGGTGCGGCCGAGGATCTCATTCAGATACAGCAGGTTGACCTGGCCGACCCCGGCGCCGCCGTCATGGGCCGGCAGGTGCGCCGCCCAGAGGCCTCGCCGCTTGACCTCGGCCTGGAGCGGGGCCAGCGCCGCCCTCGCCGCCTGGTTTTTCCGGTCGTAGGGCGCGCTCATCTGGTCGAACACCAGGTCCATCGCCTCGACCTCCTCGGCGACGAAGCGACGGACCCAGTCGAGCTTTTCCTCGAACTCGGGCGCGATGCTGAAATCGACCATGGGCTTTCCTCCCTAGGCTTGGCCGCGCGCCATCTCGCCGGCCTTGGCGGCCAGGCGGAGGACGAAGTTTTCGGAGTCGGCGGAATGGGCCTGGCGTCCGCCTCGGAAGCGCGCGTAGTGGCGCTCCATGATGACGGCCAGCTTGTACTGGGCCAGCACCATGTAATAGCTCAGATGCTCGACCGATCGGCCCGTCCTGTCGGCGTAGTAGTCGGCCAATTCCTCGCGATAGGGGAAATCGGCGGCGTCGAAATAGCCGGCAGGATTGGGATCGTTCCGCCCACGGAAGCCATAACAGACCCAGCCAAGGTCCAGGAGCGGATCGCCGACCGTAGCCAGTTCCCAGTCGATCATCGCCGCCACCCGGGCCGGCGCCGCGCGCTCGAACAGACAGTTGGCGAAGCTGTAATCGCCGTGGATGATCCCGGGCGAAGATGCCTGGGGCGTATTGGCCGCCAGCCAGTCGGCGGCGTAGGCCAGGCCCGGGAGGTCCCGCCCCGCGTAGTTCTCGGTTTCCGCGTAGGAGGCCAGTTGGCTACGCCAGCGTTCGACCTGCCGTTCCAGGAAGCCCTCGGGCTTGCCGAACCCCTCCAGGCCGACGGCGCGATAGTCGACATTGGCCAGCTGAGCGATGCCGTCCACCAAGGCGAAGCCCAGATCGCGGCGGCTCTTGCCCGGTCGATCGAACGGCGCGGGCGGCGGCTCGCCGTGGCCCAGCCAGCCGTCGACGAGGGCCATCAGGTAGAAGCGCACGCCGATCACCGACGGATCGTCGCAATAGGCGATGAAACGCGGGTGCGGCACGTCCGTCCCGGCGAGGGCGGACAGGACCCTGGCCTCCCGCGCGATGATCTTCTCGCTGTCGGGGCGTGGCCGTTCCGGGGGCCGGCGCAGCACCACCTCGGGACCGCCCCGGCGGATCGCCATGACAAGATTGCTGGCGCCGCCGCTGAGCACGCGCGTTTCCAGGGCCGCCCGCCCCAGGGCGGGGGCGTGGACGTCCAGCCAGGCGGTCAGCCGCATCTGTTCATCGCTCGTCATGCCGGAACGGTGAGCGCGTCCATTCCCTTTCGCAAGACTGACAGTCTATTGAATATATGATAGTCCAGCATCCATCGAGGAGGCGATGTTCGCGCCTCCGCTATTTCCGGGTTTGCTCTTGAACGCCTCTGCTCCCGCCGCGAAGGCGCCCTCCCTTCGAGAGGCTCAGCGCGCGGTGACGCGGGATCGCCTGCGACAGGGCGCCCGGGCGGTGTTTTCCGCACGTCCCTACACGGAAGCCACCATCGACGAGATCGCCCTGCGATCCGGTGTCGCGCGAGCGACCTTCTATCTGCACTACGACAGCAAGCGCGCCTTGCTGCGCGACCTGCTGGTCGAGGACATGACCGCGCACCGGCGCCTCTATCATCGCCTCGCCGACCTGGGCGCCGACGCCGACCAGGCGAGCCTGGAACGCTGGGTTCGCCGCTATATGAAGGTCTTCAGCGATCGCCGCGCGGCCCTGTCGCTGTTCAACCTGGTGATCGGTTCGGACCCGAGCTTCCTGGCGGAAATCGCCCGCGAGCGTGACGCCCTGTTCGACGATGTCGGCGCACGCCACCCCGCCTTCCATTTCGGCGCCGATCCCGCCGGACGTCGGCGCCGGATGGCCGCGCATCTGCTGGTCTTCAAGATCGAGCAATTCTGCCTGCACGCCGCCTTCGCCGACTGGGGCGCCGACCTGGACGCCGGGATCGTCATCCTGACCCAGGACCTGGCGACCTTCCTGCGCGGTTGAACGCCGCGGATCGCAGGAGCCGAGCGAGCGCGTCGCAAGCCTTCGATATCGCAAGGGCGCTAAGCACGGCGCCGAGGCGGCTGGCGACTTGTCGACGCCTCGCCATTGGCCTTTCGTGAGTCTCGACAGCTTTCCTCCCGGTCGCTGTTCCCTGGCGCCTCGGTTCGCCAGGAACCTGGGCGCCGAGACCGCATCGTCGTCTCGGCGCCTGTTTTTCCAATCTCGATCCGCAGGGACGGCCGTGCGACTTGGCGCCAGGGTTCATGATCAGGTCCGTGACGAGGCTTCGCCGGACGGGTCGGCGTCGTGTGTCGAGTGGGCTCCCTTCGCGACGGCCCTGGTCGAGCGCCTGCCGGAGGCCACGCCCCCGAGCCTGGCCCTGCTTCGCGACGGGTTCGAAGGCCGAGATCTCGCGTCCGGCGGCGACCAGGCGGTCCGCCTGTGGCGCGTGGGTCGCTGGCTCGCGACCCAGACCACCCGTCGGCCGGACTCGTTTCAGATCATCGACGACTGGACGGTCGTCGTCGGCCGCCGAGTCGTGCAGCTCGACGTCGACGGCGGCGTTCGTGAGCTGTCTTCCCGGCGGAACGATCAGGGAACCCGTCTGGCCAGCCTGGCCTGCTGGGGACGTCGTCGTTGACCGCCCGCGCCGCCTCGCCGTCGGGCCGGGTTTCCGCGACACCCCCTCCCAAACCCCTCGCAAATGGAGTCCTCATGATGACGGGACGGCCCACCCCTAGCGCCCAGGCCGGGCCACGCCGCCTGGTGATGATCGCCGACCTGGCCGAGCAACTGGGCGTGACGGCGCGCGCCCTGCGCCACTACGAGGACGTCGGACTGATCCGCTCCGAGCGCACGACGGGCAACGCGCGGGCCTATGATCTGGAGACCGTGGAGATCCTGAAAGCCATCGTCCGCCTGAGGCAAGTCGACGTGCCTCTCGCCGTGATCGACGGGATCGTCAGGCAGGGATCGGATCCGTCCGTCCAAGCCTTGGCGATTCGCCAGGCCCTGGACGCCGTGCTGGCTGACAAGAAGCAGGCCCTGGCCAGGGTTGTCGCCCTGATCAAGACGATGGACATCCGCGACGAAGGCGGCCCGACCACCGCGCCGCGGTCCGAACCGCCGCGCTCAGGCCGCTTCATGCGATCGGCGGAAAGCGCTGCAGCCGCCCGCGAAGCCGGCTAGGCCAGACGCCGAATATCGATGCCGAGAGCCCTGCGCACCAGTGCAGGGCTTAACGGCGTTCTCCGACCAATCCTGACGTTGGCGCCTGCCCGCCGGCGCGGCGGCCGCGGACATGTCTCGCGATGTCGACTGGCAGGGGGGAAGTGGCTGGGGAACTAGGACTCGAACCTAGAATGACGGTACCAAAAACCGCAGTGTTACCATTACACCATTCCCCAGCAGGAACGGCGAGACCCGTCTGGGCCCGGCGAGGCGGTGGAGATAGCGCAGGAGTCGGATGGATGCAACGCCGCTTTGAACTTCTTTTTTCCCGCCCTTTTTCTTTTTGTGGAGCGATTTTTGGCGCTTGCGAGAGCGCCGGGGCCTGTCTATAAGCCGCCCTCCAAGTCGGAGTGTGGCTCAGTCTGGTAGAGCACTGCGTTCGGGACGCAGGGGTCGCAGGTTCAAATCCTGCCACTCCGACCATTCCTTTCCCGAGATTTCCAAGAGAACAAGACGTCGCGGCGTCGCCCCTCGCCGAGGGGGCGAGCGGCGGGCTCGACGCCTGCTCGCGAACTTCGCGGCCTTGTGAGACCAAGGGTTGCGCGCAGTTCATTTGACCGCGACGCCAGGGTCGCTACTAGCTTGCGCGACACGAGGCAGCAGGACGTCCGATGAAGCAGTTTCTCATGACCGTGGCCGGCGTTTTCGTCGGCTTGGTGTTGTTCCTGGTCGGCGTCCCCTTCCTCCTGATCGTCATGGCGGCCAGCGCCGCCCGGCCCGCCCCCGTTCCCGCCCACACCGTGCTGCAGCTGGACCTGCGCGGCGGCCTGTCCGACCAGGAGCCGCAGAACCCGTTCGCGGCCCTCGGCGGCGGCGGCGGCCAGTCGGTGATGTCGATCATCGAGACGCTGCGCCGGGCCGAGACCGACGACAAGGTCGAGGCGGTGCTGGTGCGCCTGCCGGAGGGCGGCATGGCTCCGGCCTCGGCCGACGAGCTGCGCCTGGCCTTCAAACACTTCCGCGCGGTCGGCAAGAAGCCGATCTTCGCCCACAGCCAGGGGCTCTATCCTTCGGGCCTGGTGACCTCGACCTATATGCTCGGCGCGGCGGCCAGCGAGTTCTGGATGCAGCCCGACAGCTCGCTGCAGGCCGTCGGCGCGGCCAGCGAGGAGATGTTCTTCAAGCGCTTCTTCGACAAGTACGGCGTCAAGGCCGACTACGAGCAGCGCTACGAGTACAAGAACGCGGTCAATCCCTACCTCTATAGCGACTACACCCCGGCCCACCGGGAATCGACGCTGTCGTGGATGGGCTCGGTCTACACCACCGCCCTGACCACGGCCGCCCAGGACCGCAAGGTCGATCCGGCCGCCCTGATCAAGACCATCGAGGCCGGCCCCTACAGCGCCGAGGAGGCCAAGGCCAAGGGCCTGATCGACCGGGTCGGCCAGGTGAAGGACGCCCAGGACGCCATGCTGTCGCGGGCCGGCAAGGGCGCCAAGCTGCTGGACTTCGACGACTACGCCGCCCGCGCCAAGAAGGCTCCGGCCAAGACCGGCCCGACCATCGCGGTCGTCTCGGCCGAGGGCGCGATCATGACCGGCAGCGGCGAAGGCGGCTCGCCGTTCGGCGGCGACAGCACGATCTATTCCGACCAGGTGGCCAAGGCCCTGTACGACGCGATCGACGACAAGGACGTCAAGGCGATCGTGTTCCGGGTCTCCTCCCCCGGCGGCTCGGACACCGCGTCCGAACAGATCCTGGCCGCCGTGAAGGCGGCGAAGAAGGCCAATAAGCCGATCGTGGTCAGCATGGGCACCTATGCGGCGTCGGGCGGCTACTGGATCAGCTCGGGAGCCTCGGCGATCGTCGCCGAGCCCACCACCCTGACCGGCTCGATCGGGGTGTTCGGCGGCAAGTTCGCCCTGGGGGACGCCCTGGCGCGGTTCGGCGTCGACGTGAAACAGGTGCATGTCGGCGGCGACTATTCCGGCGCGTTCGGCACGGGCCAGGGCTTCACGCCCGAGCAGCGGGCCCGGTTCGCCGGCTGGATGGACCGCATCTACGCCGGCTTCGTGCATCGCGTCGCCGAGGGTCGAAACCTGCCCGAGGCCCGGGTTCGCGAGATCGCCAAGGGCCGGGTCTGGACCGGCGTCCAGGCCAAGCAACTGGGCCTGGTGGACGAACTGGGCGGCTTCTACGAGGCCGTCGACAAGGCCAAGAGCCTGGCCAACCTCAAGGGCGAGGTGAAGCTCAAGAAGGTCGGCGGCTCCAACTCGCCGTTCGAGGCGCTGGAGAAGATGCTGGGCGTCAGCGAGACCTCGGTCCGCACTCTGGCCGCCTCGGCCTGGCTGCTGGGCGACCCGCGCTCGCAATCGATCCTGGACGAGATGGCCAAGGCCCGCCTGCGCTCGACCCCCAGCGGGGCGTCGGTGCTGGCCGACACCCCGATTCGGTAGCTCCGGCTTCACTCGCAAGACAAGGGCCGTCCGGGCGACCGGGCGGCCTTTCTTTTTGCGGCCTCCTGGGGGGACCAAGACCCTCCCCCTGTGGGGGAGGCGATCGCGCAGCGATCGGTGGGGGGAGTTTTAAGGACGTCGATCCGGGGTTACAGTCATCGTCCGATCACTCCCCCCTCCGTCGGCTTCGCCGACACCTCCCCCACAGGGGGAGGATCTTGGATGCACGACATCTCGTCCTCACGCGGAACCCGCCGAACGTGATGGGAAGGGTGCGAAGCGCCCGGGCCTCGCCCGGAATGGCGGCGGCGCCCGGTCATCTTCCGTTGACCCTGTTCCTTCACGGCTTGTACGCCAAGGCGCCCTAAGGCTTTGGGCTCATTGCGAGCCAGGAAGCCGATGCTGACGCCCAACCATGTCGTGACCACCGCCCGCGCCGTCCTGATCGCCGGCGCCCTGACCGCCGCGGTGCTGATGCTGGGCCCCTGGCCGGGCCTGGAGCAGGTGTTCGGCCTGAGCGACAAGACGGCCCACGCCATCGCCTTCGGCGGCCTGGTCGCCGTCTCGTTCCTGGCCTTCCCCCGGATGCGTCGCAACGATCTGGCCCTGGCCGCCGTCCTGCTGGGCGCCAGCGTCGAGGTGGCCCAGATGTTCACCGCCGACCGCAGCGCCTCGATCAGCGACCTGCTGGCCGACACCGCCGGCGTGGCCGTGGTCTACCTGGCCAGCCATATCGAGAGCCTGCGGTCCCTGGCCCGCCAGCGCGGCCGGGCCAGCTTCGCCGAGATCGCCGCCCAGGACCGCCGCCGGGGCGGACGCCGCCTGGCGCCGGTGATCCAGGCCGCGTTCCCGCCGTCGGCCGACGAGCCGACGCCCGAGGGTTCGACCACCTTCGCCAGCCGGGCGGCCCGACGCTTTCCGCGACAGGCCTGAAAGCCTCGCCGTCAGGTGATGCGCTTGACGCTGACCGGGTCGCTGCCCGGGAAGCTTTCCTCCAGCCCCTCGTCCAGCAGGGCTTCCTGACGGCTTTCCGAGCACTCGACCTTCTCGGCCAGCTGATCGTGCTTCTCGCCTTCGGCCAGCGGGGTCTCGGCCTCGCGAGCGTGCGGCGCGTCGAAATGCTTGTCCTCGTGGCGAACCTTGCCGTCGCTGGCCATGTCGGCCGTCGAGGCGCTGGTGCCATGGGTGAAGTGGCGACCGCCTTCTTCCTTCTTGTGGCCAAAGTTCATGGGGTCTCTCCCGAATTTCGCCCGGAGGCGTTGGAAAGGAGAACCCGTGAAGCGGCGCCTAGGTTGCGCCCGACAGCCCGAACACCACCGACCAGAGCGCGAGATTGGCTACCGCCAGGGCCGCCAAAAGCCACCGCAACCGTCGCCTGACGCACAGCGCCCGCCCGTGCTCGTGCAGCGTCGGGCCGGCAGGCGCTGAAGGACTGGCAAACATCGAACCCTCCCGTCGAGAGCCCCCTATCCTGGGGTCTGCTCAGCGATGAGTCGAAGCAAGCGGAGCCGGAAGGCTTTGTTTCCTGGACATTTTTCGCGACTCGGCGGCGCGGCCTCCGGTGGATCGATATCCAGCTCCCCAGGGCCGAAAACCTCGTCCTTCGGCAAGCTCAGGATGAGGATTTTTACGGCCTGGCGCCGTGAATGGTCCTCATCCTGCCTGTCGAAGACGAGGACCATGCATGGGGTCGAGTATCGATTGGCCGCTACGCCTCCAGCTCGATGTCCCAGTACAGATAGTCCAGCCAGCTGGCGTGCAGGTGTCCCGGGGGGAAGCGGCGGCCGCGGTCCTGCAGTTCGTGCATGCTGGGGCGGCGCGCGGCGTGGAAGGGCTGCATGCCGGCCTCGCGCGGCGTGCGGCCGCCCTTGTGCAGGTTGCAAGGCGCGCAGGCGGTGACAATGTTCTCCCAGGTGGTTCGGCCGCCGCGCGAGCGGGGAATCACGTGATCGAAGGTCAGGTCGTCGGGCGAGCCGCAATACTGGCAGCTGAACGCGTCGCGCAGGAACAGGTTGAAGCGGGTGAAGGCCGGGGGACGATCCTGCGGCACGTACTGCTTCAGCGACACCACGCTGGGCAGCTTCATCTCGAACGAGGGCGAATGCACCACGTGGTCATAGGTCGAGACCACGTCGACCCGTTCCAGGAACACCGCCTTGATCACCTCCTGCCAGGGCCAGAGGGACAGCGGGTAGTAGCTCAGGGGCCGGTAGTCGGCGTTGAGCACGAGCGCCGGCATGCCGGACGGTGGGCGGGACAGCACCTGCATCAGGGCCTCCCCCCGGAGCCCGGAGGGCTCCAGTCAATTTGGGAGGAGCCCGGAGGGCTCCAGCGAACTTGGGAGCCGGATGGGCTCCTATGAAGCGGGTACGCGATCGGACTGAAGACGGGCCTCCTTCCTACGCATTCTCAGGAATCGCCATTCATTCCCGAACGCAGGGAAAGGATGAGCCAACTCGGCGACAGAACCAAGACATCCGTTGCATTTGGCGCGCGGTGGATCGCGGCTATGGTTGGCGACCGACATTCGGGAGCCTTTCGCCATGCCGTCCCCCGCCCTCGTCGCGATCGCCCTGGCCCAGGCCCTGGCGGCGGGCTCGCCAGGAGCCGGATCGCCCGCGCCGCTGCTGCCGGGCGTGATCGACTCGCCCGACACCGAGGTCCGTCCCGCTTTCAGCCCCGACGGCCGCTGCGTGCTGTGGGGCTCGATCGGCGCGCCGAAGACCGCCTGGCGCATCCTGCAGACCTGCCGCGCCGACGCAGGCTGGTCCAAGCCGGCGGCGGTGTCGTTCGACGGTCCCGACAACGACTTCGACCCGGCGTTCTCGCCGGACGGCCGCACGGTGTACTTCTTCTCAAACCGCCCGGGCGGCCAGGGCGGCGACGACCTCTACGCGGTGGATCGCGATCCGGCGACCGGGGCGTTCGGCGTCCCGCGCAATCTGGGCCCGCGCTTCAACACCCCCGGCGACGAGTGGGCGCCCGCCCCGACCGTCGACGGCAAGCTGATCTTCTCGTCCGACGGCCATGGCGGCCTGGGCCGGCAGGACCTGTTCGAGGGCGACCTGGCGGGCGACGCCCCGGTGCGCGGCCTGGGCCCGGGCGTCAACGGACCGCTGGACGACTTCGACGCCACTCTCCTGGCCGACGGCCGCACCCTGGTGTTCGCCTCGGGCGACCTGAAGGCCGAGACCCAGGTGGCCCTGCACAGCGCCCGGCGCAGCGACGACGGGCGCTTTGGCCCGCGCCACGTGCTGGCGGCGCCGGTCAACTGTTCGGAGGCGATCAACAACGGCCCCGCTATTGATCCGAAACGACCGGAGGCGCTGTACTATTCGGCCTATTGCCCGGCCCTGGGTCCGGGGCGGATGGACATCTTCGAGGTCCCCGCGCCGACGCCCTGAGGCTCAGCCGATCGCGACGACCTCGACCTCGCCGCCGGCCACGACGGCCGTGTCGCCCACGCCCTTGCCCAGCAGGGCCCGCGCCACGGGCGAGACATAGGACACCGAGCCCTGGGCCGGGTCGGCCTCGTCCTCGCCGACGATGCGGAAGGTCTGGCGGCGGCCGTCCTCGCGGTCGAAGGTGACGGTCCCGCCGAACTGCAGGCCCTCGACGACCGGATCGCGCTCGCGCAGCTGGGCGCTGGCCCGGCGGGCGGACCAGTAGCGCAGGTCGCGGGTGGCGCGGGCCATGGCCGTGCGGTCCTGGGCGACGTCGCCGCCGGCCTGGGCGGCGCTGTAGGCGGCGCGGGCCTGGGCCAGGGCCGCCTCGATCTGGGCCAGCCCCTCCGGCGTCACCAGGTTCGGATGCGGCGAGATCGGGCGGTCCAGCAGGTCGGCGGCAAAGGCCTCGCTGTCGCCTTCCTTGGTGAAGGCCACGCTCATGCGTACGTCTCGGCGCGCATCTCGACGATGGAGGGCGAAAAGGTCATGTCTGGAAAATCCGGCCCGGCGCGGGATGTTCCGCCTCGGGAGCATCCGACCTAGGCTCGCGGCCCCCCTGGATCAAGACCGGGATCAAGACATGCAAAAGCCGCCGGCGAAAAAGCGCGGGCGGCTTCGAACACTTCGGCAAAGGCGTTGGCGGCGATCATGTCCGCGGGACAGCGGGGGGATCCGCAAGTCCCGTCGGCCACGAAAGCTGCCGAGGCCTAGAAGCCCATGCCGATCAGGGCGCCCGCGACGCCGACGGCGGCGGCCAGGAAGAAGCCCACGGCCATGCGGTCGAGAACGGTTTCGAAGGCGAAGAAGGTATTGGTCATCACACACATCCTTGAGTTTGTTGCGGGCGCGGCGATTGGGAAGGCCGCCCCGGTCCGATCCGTTTCGATCTGGACGATGCTTAGATAACACCAATCTGAACGGCGTCAAGATAATCTTGACGCCGTTAGGATGGATTTTTGAACGGGAACGGTTACAGTGTCCGAGATGACACAGACCGCCGCCTCCGAAGCCCGCCCCTACCACCACGGCGACCTCAGCCGCGCCCTGGTCGAGGCGGCGCGCCGCATCCTCGAGACCGAGGGCCCGGCGGCGCTGTCGCTGCGGGCGGTGGCGCGGGAGGCGGGCGTCAGCCCGGCCGCGCCCTATCATCACTTCAAGGACAAGGGCGAACTGCTGGACGCCGTCGCCCACGAGGGCTGGGCGGCGCTGGACACGGCCCTGACCGAGGCGCGCTGCAAGGCGGTCGACAGCAAGGAGCGGATGACCGGCCTGGGCGTGGCCTATGTCCGCTTCGCCCGCGAGAACCCCGCCCTCTATCGGGTGATGTACGACTGCTCGCGCGACAAGGACGCCTTGCCCGAGCAGATGAAGGAAGAAGGCGCCTATTGCCAGGTGCGCAACACCATCGGCGAGCGCAGCGGCGGGACGGTCTCGCCGATCGACCTGGAGCTGGCGACCATCGCCGCCTGGTGCGCCGCCCACGGCCTGGCCGAGATGGCCAGCTTCAAGCAGTTCGACGCCCTGAAGGAGGCCCTGGGCGGCGAGGAGGCCTTCCTGCGCGCGGTGTTCGAACATCTGGGCATGTTCGCCAAGCTCGACCAGGCCTAGGTCCGCTTGCGCTTCGCCACCCGCTTCGCCCCCTCCCCGACCGGCCATCTGCATCGCGGCCACGCCTTCTCGGCCCTGACCGCCTTCGACGCCGCCCGGGCCGCCGGCGGCCGGTTCGTGCTGCGGATCGAGGACATCGACGCCACCCGCAGCCGGCCGGAGTTCGAGGCCGCGATCCTGGAGGACCTGGCCTGGCTGGGCCTGGCCTGGGAACAGCCCGTCCGCCGCCAGTCCGAGCACCTGGCCGACTATCACCAGGCCATCGACGCCTTGCGCGACAGGGGCCTGGTCTATCGCTGCTTCCGCACCCGCAAGGAGCTGGACATCGGCCGGGCGCCGCACGAGCCGGCCCGGCCTTTCGCCGGCGGTCCGTTGGCGCCCGCCGAGGAGGCCGAGCGACTGGCGCGGGGCGAGGCCTTCGCCTGGCGCCTGTCGCTGGACGCGGCCCGCCGCGCGCTGGGCGGCTTCGACCGCCTGGGCTTCGTCGAGGAGGGCGCCGGACCAGACGGCGAGACCGGCCAGGTCCGGGCCCGGCCCGAAACCGCCGGCGACATCGTCCTGGCCCGCAAGGACGTGGGGGTGGCCTATCACCTGGCGGTCGTGCTGGACGACGCCCTGCAGGGGGTCACCCACGTGATCCGAGGCCAGGACCTGTTCGAGGCCGCCCACATCCAGCGCCTGCTGCAGGCCCTGCTGGACCTGCCGACCCCGACCTACCGCCACCACCGCCTGCTGGTCGGTCCGGACGGCAAGCGCTACGCCAAGCGCGACCGGGCCCAGACGCTGCGCGAGCTGCGCGCGGCGGGCGTGACGCCGGCCCAGTTGCGGGCGGAGATGGGGCTTTAGGCGCTCTGGACAGTAAGCGTTTAGCGCCGGTGCGCCGCCCTCGTCCTTCGACAGGCTCAGGATGAGGGCCAATGGCAAGATGAGGGCTGCTGGCGAGGCGGTTCAGTAGAATTCCTCATCCTGAGCCTGTCGAAGGACGAGGAATTCGGCCCCAGAACCGTCAATGCCCAAAGGCCCTAGGCCCCGCCGCCCCGCGCCTGCTCGACCAGCTGACCCATGGCCTTCAGATAGGCGGCGAACGCCGCGCGGCCCAGGTCGGTCAGGCGCACGCGGGTCAGGGGCTTGCGGCCCACGAAGCTCTTGTCGATGGCCACGTAGCCGGCGTCCTCCAGCTTGCGCAGGTGGACCGACAGGTTGCCCTGGGTGACCTCCAGCAGGGCCTTCAGCTCGGTGAAGTCGGCGACCTCGGCGCTGGCCAGGTAGGCGACGATCCCCAGCCGCACGCGGCCGTGGATGACGTCGTCCAATCCGCTGATGTCGAACTTGCCGGTCACGCTCGCCTCAGGCCGCCGAGGCCCGCAGGGCCTGGCGCATCATCCCGAAGCCCGGGACGGCCATCAGCAGGAAGAGGCTGGCGGCGGCGATCAGCAGATAGAGGTCCGCGCGTTCGATCAGCATGCCCAGGGCCACCCCCGAGACCAGCCAGCCGGCGGCCACCAGCGCCGTCCACCAGCGCCTGCGCAGCATGAAGATCACGTACCAGACCGCGCCCTGCAGCACGAAGACCACGGCCGGGTGGAACAGCCAGTAGTGGAAGTCGTGGTGGCGCTCGGCGGCGCTGGCGAAGACCAGCACCAGGGCCAGGTTGGCGATCCCCGCGCCCGCGAAGGCGGAATTGACGGCTCGGCTGGTCACCCCGACCGCCGGCCGCTTGCGGTCGATGATGATCACGATCGTCATCAGCACCAGGAAGATCAAGGTCGGCGCCCAGGCCATGACGATGTTGGCGGTCGGCGACAGGCGGATGATCCCGGCCTCCTGGAGGTAGTAGCTCAGGCACTGGATCCCGTAGAGCACCCCGGCCGAGCCGTAGAGCGCGCCGCCCGCGACGCCCATCCCGCCGCCCGACCGGCCTTCGGCGATGGTCCGCAGGAACGCCAGGTCGTCCTGGACCGACTTGATCTCGTGGTTCACGGGCAAGGCCCCCTTCGTTGCGGCATCATGGCCGGTCATAGGATTCGTCCCAACAGCGGCATGCGGCGCAGCGCCATGGTCGTCAGCCAGCTGAGCGCCATCGCCCCGCCGAACACCGTAAGCCCCTTGGCCAGCCCGCCCCAGACCTGGGGCAGCAGCAGCCACGAGAGCCAGGCGGTGAAGACGTAGTGGGTCAGGTAAACGCCGTAGGCGTTGGCCTGCAGGCTGGCGCCGACCGGACCGGTCTTGCGGACGAAGCGCAGGAACACCGCCAGCACCGCGAACGACAGGCTGGCGCAGGCCAGGACGAAGGCCAGGCCGCCGGCCACGTCCAGCACCGGCTTGGGCGGCGGGTTGGGCGAGAAGGCGATGATGAACGTGGCGACCGCCGCGGCCACCGCCGGCAGCGGCAGGATCTGCCAAACCCACCAGCGGCGGGCCAGGGCCCCTTGCGGATCGGTCAGGCCCTGGCCGACGCCCGCCGCGCCGCACGCCAGGCCGGCCAGGAAATAGACCAGGTAGTGGCCGATGCGGCCGGTCTGGACCAGGAACGGCCCCGCCATCGTCCAGTGGCCGAACGGCAGCGCCATGTTCAGCGGGACATAGGCCAGGGCGCTGGCGGAGATCAGGACCAGGAAAGCGCGGCCGGGCCGCCGGGCGGCGCCCTGGGTCCAGCGGCCCAGCGCCGGGACCAGGGCCGGAAACAGGCGGTCCAGCGCCGCGGCGACCGCGGCGAAGGCCAACAGCACCCACAGGAACCAGGCCGGGCCGCTGGGCCAGAACGGCAGGTGGGTCCAGGCCTTGGCATAGGCGGCCAGGGACGGCGCGCCGCCCGACTGCAGCCAGGCGGGATAATAGGCCAGGGGCGCCAGCAGCCCGGCCCCGACCACGAACGGCGCGCCCAGCCGCAGCGCCCGTCCCCGCAGGAACCCGCCCGCGCCCTTGGCCCGGAGGCTGCCGGCGACGAACAGGCCCGAGACCAGGAACATCAGCGACATGAAGAACAGGTCGTTGACCAGGGTCAGCAGGCTGAAGCCTCCGAACCGCTGCGGGTCCACCACCGGAAAGGCGGTCCACAGGATCGGCGGGGCCGCGAAGGCCTTCGGGGCCGGCGCGTACGGGTGGTAGGTCAGCACCGCGTGGTGGGCGACGACCAGCAGGGTCAGGAAGGCGCGCACGGCGCCGACCGGCGCGTTGCGGGCCGAGACGTCCGCCGGGATGACGGTTTGAAGGGACTTCAGAGGCGCGTGCATGGCCGGGCTTCGTTGCGATGGCCGCACCATGGATCAACTTGTTTGTTTTGTAAACTTGTTGATAGTCCCGCGTCTTTTTCAGGCCGGCGCCGTTCCGGAGGCGCGTGGCGTTGCCTGGCCGCTCTCCGCCGCCTAAGGTCGGGCTCTGGAAGGCCGCTACGGGACAAGGGCGTTGGGGCGGATACTCAAGGAACCGGACGCCCCGTGGGTCGCCTTCCTCAAGGGCGTGGGCGGCGCGGCCGGCGTGATGGGCGCGCCCGTCCTGGTCCACCTCCTGGTCGCATCCCGCGGGGGAAGCCACGGCTTTTCGATCCAGTTCTGGGTCAACGGCGCGATCATCGGGGGCGTTTGTCTGCTGGCGGGGATTTGGTGCGCCATCCGGGCCGCCGTAAAGCGCCAGGCCTATGACCGGGTGTCCCGCCATCCTTTCCACTGAGGCGGCGGCGCCGCGCTCCTCGGCCGCCCTTGCCCCCTCCCCGCCGCCGTGCTCACTGCCAGCCTCAGCACCATGGGACTCACATGCGTAAGATGATCTGGGGCGCCGCCGTTTCCGGCGCCTTCGCCGCCCTCGCCCTGGCCGTCGGCGCCGCCCAGGCCGCCGAGCCGAAGTTCACGCCCGGCCCGTGCGCGGGCGACTATTCGGGCGTGGCCAACCAGATCCAGTGCGGAACGCTCACCGTCGACGAGACCCGGGGCGGGCCGAGCCCGCGCCGCGTCGCCCTGCCGGTGACCATCGTCAAGGCCAGCGCCCCCCGGCCCGGCGCGGTCCCGGTGATCTACCTGCACGGCGGCCCCGGCGGCGGGGTGGTCGAGACTCTCGGCCGCTCCCTGCGCGGCGTGCCCGGCCGCGAATTGATCGCCGTCGACCAGGACTGGATCTATTTCGACCAGCGCGGCGGCGGGGTGGCCTCGCCGACCCTCGACTGCGGCGGCGTGGCCCTGAACGACGCGGGTCCGCTGAGCGACGCGGCCGCCCAGCAGCTGATCGCCTGCGGCCGGCGCCTGAAGGCCTCCGGCGTCGACCTGTCGCGCTATAACGCCGAGGAGGTGGTCAAGGACATCCAGGACCTGCGCAAGACCCTGGGCCTCAAGCAGGTCGACCTGTTCGGCGTTTCCTACGGCACCCGCATCGCCCTGGACGTGGTCAGGCACGACCCGACCGGCGTGCGCGCCGTGGTGCTGGACTCGCCCTGGACGCCGGAGGCCAAGTGGGCGCAGGGCGGACCGGAGATGATTTCGGACGCGGTGAAGGTGATCTTCAAACGCTGCGCCGAGGACGCCGCCTGCAACGCCAAATATCCGCACCCCGGCGCCGACCTGGATGGCGTGGCGGCCAAGCTGCTGGCCGGGCCGGTGGTCCAGAACGGCCAGACCTACACCGCCGACCTGCTGGGTGGTTTCCTGATGGACGCCGCCTACAGCGGCCCCGACGCCCGCGCCCTGCCCGCCACCGCGGCCAGGTTCGCGGCCGGCGACCTGTCGGCCCTGGACGACACCCGGGCCGGGGCGGGCTATCGCGAGGCCCAGTTCTTCACCCACCTGTGCAAGGAGGAGCTGCCGTTCGAGAGCCGGGAGGCGACCCGCAAGGGCGCCCAGCGCGACCCGGTCAGCCGTCTGGCCGAGAAGTCGTTCGACCGCCTGTTCCAGGTCTGCCAGGCCTATCCGGTCGGCGCGCCGGATCCCGTCGAGGCCCAGCCGATCTCCAGCCCGATCCCCACCCTGTTCCTGGCCGCCGAGATCGACCCCGGCTGCCCGCCCGCCGTGGCCAAGGCCGCCGTCGGCCGCTTCCCCAAGGGCCAGCTGAGCATCGTCCCCAACACCACCCACGGCGTCTCGCGCGGCAGCGCCTGCGCCCGCAAGATGATCCGCGGCTTCCTGGCCGACCCGACCGCCCCGATCGACCAGAGCTGCCTGCATCCCGAGCACGACCGGTTCGAGTTCGACCTGAACTAGCAGGATCACTTGCCCCCTACGGACGCCGTTGGATGGTCCTCCCCCGTGGGGGAGGCGGTCGAAGGCCGGTGGGGGGAGTGTTGGGATCGACGATCCGGATTGTGGTCACCTGCCGATCACTCCCCCCACCGTCGGCTTCGCCGACACCTCCCCCACAGGGCAGGATCTGATTGGCGCGACTGAGCTATCCGGAAGGAACGCGCGTCCCCGCCCTCCTACTCCACCACCCAATACCGATAGCCATAGGCCGGCACGAACCCCAGGCCGCTGTAGAGCCCGATGGCCGGAGCGTTGTCAGCCTCGACCTGAAGGTAGGCGCGGCGAGCGCCCAGCGCCTGGGCCTCGCCCAGCAGGGCCGCCAGGATCCGGCGGGCCAGGCCCTTGCGACGGTGGCCCGGCAGGGTGCGCATGCCGAAGATCCCCGCCCACTCGCCGTCGACCGCCGTCGCCCCCAGGCACGCGACCTCGCCGTCGACCTCCAGCCGTGCGAAGCGGGCTGGCGCGGGGATGCGGGCCAGGGCGTCCAGGCGCTCGCGGGCGTCGGCGGCGTTGCCGGCGGCGCTGGCGGTCAGCACCGCCTCGAAGGCCGGATCCGGCGCGTCGGACAGGGTCACGGCCGCGTCCGTCGCGCCCGCGATCGCACCGGAGGCCTCGCCCACCATCACCACCGTGCCGTGGGTGGGCCGGTAGCCGCGGGCCCGCAGGTGCTCGGACAGGTTGGCCGGGACCACCGCCCCGTCCGACAGCTTGAAGCGGGCGGGCAGGCCGCGCCCTGCGTAGAAGGCCTCGGCCGCGGCGATGGCCTCGTCGATCGGCCGGTCGGGCTCGCCCAGGGGCCAACAGGCGTTGATCCGCAGCGACCAGCCGTCCGAGGCGTTCAGCCGCCAGCCGCCCAGCGCCCCGCTCTGGCGGGCCGGCCAGGCGCGGTCGGCGACGATTTCGAGAAGGCGGGGATCGACGGTCATGGGTCTTCCATAGCAGACGGCGCCCCATAGCGGACGGGCGCCGGCTCGTTGGAACCGACGCCCGCGAAGCTCGCGTATCAAACGAAGGCTGTAAGCCTAGAGCGGCTTCAGGTTGGCCGCCGCGATCTTGCCGCGCTCCTCGGCGGTGTCGAAGCTGACCTTCTGGCCTTCGTCCAGGCTGCGCAGGCCCGCGCGTTCGACGGCGCTGATGTGGACGAACACGTCCTTGCCGCCGTCATCGGGCTGGATGAAGCCGAAGCCCTTGGTACCGTTGAACCATTTCACTACGCCGGTCGCCATGGCGTGTCTCCTAGAGATGCCGAGCCAATGCCCGGACAAACGGGCGGGTAACAATCTCAGTCGTCCGGGTAGCGTTGGCAGCCCAAATCCAGGATTGCAGGCCAGAGTGGACACGCGATCGTTGAGGGGTCAATTCAAAAAACAGCGATATCCTTCGACATGCGCCGCGTTTCTTTTCAACCCGGGGCGTCAATGCTCGCGCAGGAGGGCCTCGACCAGGGCGCGGGCCTCGGGGCTGGACCAGTCGGCCTCGCCCGACATCCGTGCCCGCTCGCGACCCTGCTTGTCGTAGACGACCGTTGTCGGATAGCCGGCGGCGCGCGGCTCCAGGTCGAACGACATCTTGTAGTTCTTGTCGCGATAGACCTGCAGCGGCGGGTTGGCGGCCATCTCGGCCTGGACGAGGTTCAGGTCGACGTCCTTGTCGACGCTGATCGGCAGCACCTTCAGCGGCTGGGTCGCGTAAGACGCCTGCAGCTTGGCCAGCGTCGGCATCTCCTTCTTGCACGGCGCGCACCAGGTGGCCCACAGGTTCATGACCACCACCTGGCCCTTGAAATCGGCCAGGGTCAGTTCCTTGCCAGCCCCATCGGTGAACACCGTCAGCGGCGCGGCGCGCGGCTGGGCCGGCACGTCCAGCTTCTCTAAGGACGCTTTCTTGAATTCCTTGAGGTCGACCACGCCTGCGGGTTTGAACGAAGCCTGAGCGATGACGTATAGAACCGCCGCGACGCCGATCAGCAGAACGGCGCCGATCACCCACTTCAGCGGGCCGAGCTTGCGCGCGGCTTCTTCCCTGTCCGACTGGAATTCGCTCATATGACCGACAACGCCTCTGATAAGCCCGCCGCGAACGGCCAGGGCCAAGCCATGTGGGGCGGCAGGTTCTCGGCCAAGCCGGCGGAGCTGATGCAGGCGATCAATGTCAGCATCGGCTTCGACAAGCGCCTGTGGGCGCAGGACTTGGCGGGCTCCCGCGCCCATGCGCGGATGTTGATCAGCCAAGGCGTGATTGCAAGGGAGGACGGCGAGGAAATCCTCAAGGGGCTCGACGCGGTCGAGGGCGAGATCGTCGCCGGGGCCTTCCCGTTCCGCGACGAATACGAAGACATCCACATGAACATCGAAGCGCGGCTGCGCGAGCTGATCGGCCCGACGGCCGGCCGGCTGCACACCGCCCGCTCGCGCAACGACCAGGTGGCCGTCGACTTCCGCCTGTGGGTGCGCGAGGCCTGCGATCGTTCTGCAGCCCAGCTGGAAGCTTTGCAAAAGGCGCTGGTCGCCCAGGCCGAGGCCCACGCCGACGCCCTGATGCCGGGCTTCACCCACCTGCAGCCGGCCCAGCCGGTGACCTTCGGCCACCACCTGATGGCCTATGTCGAGATGTTCGGCCGCGACGCCGGCCGCTTCCGCGACGCTCGGGCCCGGATGAACGAGTGCCCGCTGGGCGCCGCGGCCCTGGCCGGCTCGCCGTTCCCGATCGACCGCCACCAGACCGCGGCCAGCCTGGGCTTCGATCGGCCGACCGCCAATTCGCTGGACAGCGTCTCGGCCCGCGACTTCGCCCTGGAGGCCCTGTCGGCCGCCTCGATCACCGCCACCCACCTGTCGCGCCTGGCCGAGGAGATCGTGCTGTGGACGACGCCGATGTTCGGCTTCATCAAGCTGACCGACGCCTTCACCACCGGCAGCTCGATCATGCCGCAGAAGAAGAACCCCGACGCCGCCGAGCTGATCCGCGCCAAGGTCGGCCGCATCCTGGGCTCGCTGACCACCCTGACCGTGGTCATGAAAGGCCTGCCGCTGGCCTATTCCAAGGACATGCAGGAGGACAAGGTCCCGACCTTCGAGGCCTTCGACGCGCTCGAACTGAGCCTGCTGGCCATGGCCGGCATGGTGTCGGACCTGACGCCGAACACCGAGAAGATGGCCGCCGCCGCCGGCGCGGGCTTCTCGACGGCCACGGACCTGGCCGACTGGCTGGTCCGCGAGCTGAACATGCCTTTCCGTGACGCCCACCACGTGACAGGCTCGGCCGTCAAGGCGGCGGAGACGCGGGGTCTCGACCTGGCGCAGCTGTCGCTGGCGGAGTTCCAGGCCATCGAGCCGCGGATCACCGACGCGGTCTACGCCGTGCTGACCCCGGCCGCCTCGGCGGCCAGCCGGATGAGTTATGGCGGGACCGCTCCCGCCCAGGTTCGCGCCCAGATCGCGCGTTGGAAGGAACTGCTCGGATGATCCGTCGCCCTCTCACCCTCGTCGTCCTGGCCGCCGTGGCCCTGTCGGCGGCCGCCTGCGGCAAGCAGGCCGAGCTGGAGCGTCCCGCGCCGCTGTGGAACGCTCAGAAGAAGGCCGCCTACGAGGCCGAACGGCGCAAGGGCTCGGCCACCGCCAACCAGCCCGCCCGCGCCAACGGCACGCAGGAGAACATCGACCCGGCCTCGAGCAACCGCACGACCCGGGCCGCGCCGCTGGCCGGCACGCACGACCCGTTCGGCGGCCCCTCCGGCGCCGGCTTCCCCAGCGCCCAGGGCAACTGACCACCGCATGCGTCCTTCGAGGCTCGCCTGAGGCTCGCACCTCAGGATGAGGAATTCAGTACAGCGTTCCTCATCCTGAGGCGCCCTCCGCAGGAGGGCCTCGAAGGACGCAAGGCGCATCGGCGAAAGCCGCCTAGAAAGCATTCAACGTGAACCATTTCGAATACGGCCCCGAGGGCCTGGCCTGCGAAGGCGTCCCGCTGGCGCGCATCGCGGCCGAGGTCGGCACGCCGGTCTATGTCTATTCCCGCGCCACCCTGGAGCGGCACTTCACGGTGTTCCGCGACGCCCTGGTCGGCGCCGGGATCGTCGATCCGCTGGTCGCCTATGCGGTGAAGGCCAATTCCAATGTCGCGGTGCTGAAGGTGCTGGGCGAACTGGGGGCCGGGGCCGACACGGTGTCGGAGGGCGAGGTGCGCCGCGCCCTGGCCGCCGGCATCCCCGGCGAGCGGATCGTATTTTCGGGCGTGGGCAAGAAGCGCGGCGAGATCGCCTTCGCGCTGCGGGCCGGCGTGGCCGAGATCAACGTCGAGTCCGAGCCCGAGCTGAACCTGATCGCCGAAGTCGCCGCCGAGTTGGGTGTCAAGGCCAAGGTGGCGTTCCGGGTCAATCCCGACGTCGCGGCCGGCGGCCACGCCAAGATCGCCACCGGCAAGTCCGAGAACAAGTTCGGAGTGTCGTTCGCCGAGGCCGCCCGCCTCTACGCCAACGCCAGCAACCACGCCCATCTTGAGCCGATCGGCGTGGCCTGCCACATCGGCAGCCAGATCACCGACCTGACGCCGATGCGGGCGGCCTTCGCCAAGATGCGGGGCCTGGTCGAGCAACTGCTGGGCGAAGGCCTGCACGTCGAGCGCCTGGACCTGGGCGGCGGTCTGGGCGTGCCCTATTTCGACATGCCCGAACCACCCTCGCCGGCCGAGTTCGCGGTCATGGTCGCCGAGGCGATCCAGGACCTGCCCGTCAAGCTGGCCTTCGAGCCCGGCCGGGTGATCGCCGCCAACGCCGGGGTGCTGGTCAGCGAGGTGATCCACGTCCACGAACGGCCGGAGGGCAAGCGCTTCCTGGTCATCGACGCGGCGATGAACGACCTGATCCGCCCAGCCATGTACGACGCCTTCCACGACATCCGCCCGGTGATCCCACGGGCCGGCGAGACGACCTACGACGTGGTCGGCCCGATCTGCGAGACCGGCGACACTTTCACCCGTGAGCGTCTGTTGCCGCCGCTGGCGGCGGGCGAACTGGTGGCCTTCATGTCGGCCGGGGCCTACGGCGCGGCCATGGCCAGCGAGTACAACACCCGCCCCCTGGTCCCCGAGGTGCTGGTCGACGGCGACCGGTTCGCGGTGATCCGCGCGCGGCCGTCATACGAGGAGATGCTGGCGCGGGACGTGACGCCGGACTGGGTTTAGGCAGGGTTTGGCGCTTGAGCCCATTTGGCCTATGCTAAGGCCTATGCCGGAGCATACGTCCATGGGCTATGAGAAGCACGTTAAGCTGTTCCGCAACGGCCGCAATCAGGCCGTGCGGATTCCGCGTGAGCTAGAGCTTCCTGGCGACGAAGCGATCCTGCGCAAGGACGGCGACCGGCTGATCCTCGAACCCGCCCCGCCGCGGTCCTTGCTGGCGGTCCTGGCTTCGTTGCAGCCGATCGATGACGACTTCGGCGCGATCGACGATCCTGAGCCGGAGCCCGTCGACCTTTGAGCCAGGGTTGGCTGCTCGACACCAATATCCTGTCGGACTTGGTTCGCAACCCGTCCGGCCGAGTGGCCGAGCAAATCCGCCGGTGCGGCGAGAGCCATGTCCGAACCAGCATTGTAGTGGCGGCAGAACTTCAGTTTGGTGCGGCCAAGAAGGGCTCTGAGCGCCTGACCCACCAGCTCGAGACCATTCTGGGAGCTATTGAAGTCCTGCCCTTCACAGCGCCAGCCGATCATCTCTACGGCGAACTTCGCACAAAGCTGGAGAAGGCCGGCAAGCCGATCGGCGGTAATGACATGCTGATCGCCGCCCACGCCCTGGCCAGCGACCACATTCTCGTCACCGACAATGAGCGCGAGTTCTCGCGTATCGAAGGCCTGACGATCGAGAACTGGCTGCGCTAGTCCATCGCCCCGATATAGGGCAGGCCGCGGCTCTTGCCCTCGTCGTCCAGGCCGTAGCCGACCAGGTAGCGGGCCGGGGCTTCCCAGGCCACGAAGTCGGGCTCGATGCGCGGCTTGTCCCAGGGCTTGCGAGCGAAGACGGCGGTCAGGACCTCGCTGGCGCCGGCGTCCTTGACCAGGCGGGCGGCCTCGCCCAGCGACAGGCCGGTGTCGAGCACGTCGTCCACCACCAGAGCGCGGCGGCCGATCAGCGGGCGCTGCAGGTCGGCGCGGACCTCGCAACGGCCCGAGCTCTTGCGCTCGTCATGATAGGAGGCCAGCCACAGGGCGTCGAAACGCACGTCGCGGCCGGCGCGCCACAGGGCGCGGGTCAGGTCGGCGGCGAACCACAGACCGCCGGTCAGCAGGCAGACGGCGACGGTGTCGTTGTCGATGCGCGGGGCGATGACCTGGGCCAGGGCTTCCACCCGCTCGGCGATTTCTTCCTGGGAAATCAGGACTTCGGGGGCGGCGCGATCGGTCATGTCAGGTTTTCTGGGTCAATGATGGTCGGCCGGGGCCGGTTCGACCGCTCCGGTCTCATGACCCGGGGGCTCATGTCCAGTGTCTTGCGTGTCTTCCATCGGCGGCGGCGCCCCCGCCGCCAGCTCGGCCGGCTGGTCCTGGACGCCCCGCAGCGAAGGGGCCTCCGGGTTGGCGACCTTCTCGACATGGCCGGCCGGACCGGCGTGCTTGGCCGCGCCCGGCTCCAGGGCGAAGCCGATCTCCAGGGTGTTGGCGGTGCGCGGCGGGTCCAGCAGGGTCACCGAGAAGTGCCGGGTCTGGCTGGGCGGGATCAGTGGATCGGCGGCGGCGGCCAGCTTTCCGGCCACCCGCTTCTCGTGCTTGTTCAGCAGGGCCACCCGCAGCGGCGGCGTGGTCACGGCGTGGTCGGTGATGTTGCGAATGACGCCGGTGACGGTGATGGCGGCGTGGCCGTCCTGCATCGAGGGCTCGGCCTTCAGGTCCTCGACCACCAGGCCGACCGTGTTGACGGGATGGTTTACGAACGCGTAGGCCCCCGCCGTGCTTGGCCACAGCTTGGCGACGCTCATGTTGTTGAACCACGCACCCCCCAGCAGCAGCAGCATGACGACGACCATCCCGCCCCAGACCAGACCCGTGGTCTTGGCCGCCTTCAGGCGGCGCTCGGCGTCGGCCCGGGCCCGGAACACCTTGGGCAGTTCCTCGCCCGGCAGCTGGTCGACGGGGGTCTCGAAATCATCGGCGGCATTGGCCGCGCCGTCCAGGGCGGTCAGGTTCGGCTCGCCCGCCAGGTCGGCGGCCGAGGGCTCTTCGAACAGGTCCAGGGCGTCTTCGTTGCGGGCCGTCCAGCGGGTCCCGCAGGCCGCGCAACGCACGACACGACCAGCCGCGCCGACCTTGGAGTCATCGACGAAATAGCGGCTGGCGCACTCGGGACAGGTCAGTATCATGGCCGCGAATCGGACGCTCCCCGCTCCTACACACGAGGTCGCCGATTTTGCCAGCCATGTCCACACGACCCAGCGACACACCCTTGCGCACTGCAGACGTCCAGGATGGCGACACCGTCCCCGTCGTGCGCTTCGAGGGGGTCTCGATGCGGTATGGACGGGGGCCGGAAACGCTCAGCGATCTCAGGTTCACCCTACACCCAGGGTCTTTCCATTTCCTCACCGGACCGTCGGGAGCGGGCAAGAGTTCGCTTCTGAAGCTGATCTACCTGGCCCACCGTGCGTCAAGGGGCCGCGTCGAGCTGTTCGGCCGCGACATCAGCCTGACCCGGCCGGAGGACCTGCCGTTCGTGCGCCGCCGGATCGGGGTGGTGTTCCAGGACTTTCGCCTGCTGGACCACCTGCCGGTGTTCGACAACGCCGCCCTGCCCCTGCGCATCGCCGGCCGCAAGCCGGCCAGCTACCGCGACGACGTGGCCGAGCTGCTGCAATGGGTGGGGCTGGGCGAGCGCATGCACGCCCTGCCGGCCACCCTCTCGGGCGGCGAGAAGCAGCGCCTGGCCATCGCCCGCGCCGTGGTCGACCGTCCCGACGTGCTGCTGGCCGACGAGCCGACCGGCAATGTCGATCCGGCCATGTCGCTGCGCCTGCTGCGGCTGTTCGTCGAGCTGAACCGCCTGGGCACCACGGTGCTGATCGCCACCCATGACGAGGATCTGGTCGCCCGCGCCAACCGCCCGACCCTGCACCTGGAGAACGGCCGCCTGGTCGATGTCGCCGACACGTCGCCGGAGCCCGACTATGACCGGGGCTATGACGACGAGGACGACGCGGAGGACGAGGCATGAGCGCCTTCTCCGTCGCCCGCTGGAAGCCGGGACAGCTGCTGCCGCCGCGCGACGCCCGCGACGGCTCGCTGGTGTTCGTGGTCGCGGTGCTGTGCTTCCTGGCCTGCCTGACGGCCCTGGCGGCCCTGGCCTCGACCCGCGCGGCCACCGGCTGGACCGCCCAGCTGACCGGCTCGGCCACGGTGGTGGTCCGCCCCCGCGCCAGCGAGAGCCCCGACAGCGCCGCCGCCCGCGCCGCCGAGACCCTGTCGGGCGTCAAGGGCGTGACCGAGGCCCGCGCCCTGTCCAAGGACAAGGCCGAGGCCCTGCTCGAGCCCTGGATCGGCCGCGAAGCGCTGATCGCCGACCTGCCCGTGCCGCGCCTGGTGACCCTGGACCTGGACCCCAAGGCGCCCGCCACGGCCGCGGTGCTGAACAAGGCCCTGAAGGACGCCAATGTCGACGCCGTGGTCGACGACCACAGCCGCTGGATCGCCGACATCGAGCGCGCGGCGCGCCTGGCCGGCTGGGCGGCCATCGGCGTGTTCGGCTTGATCGCCACGGCGGCGGGGGCCGTGATCGTGTTCGCCACCCGCGCCGCCCTGACCGCGCGTCATGACATCGTCGAGGTGCTGCACCTGTCGGGAGCCGAGGACGGCTTCATCGCCAACCTGTTCCAGAACCGCTTCGCCGGCATGGCCTTCTTCGCCGGCTTGCTGGGCGGGGCGGGCGCGGCCATGATCGGGGCGGCGGCGCGGCTCGTGGGGGGCGGCCAGGGCCTGACGCCGGTCCTGCCGCTGGCCTGGATCGACCTCCTGGCGCCCCTGCCCTGCCCGCTGGTGGCGGCGCTGGTGGCCGGGATCGCCGCGCGCGCGGCCTCCCTGCGCCTGTTGAGAGGCATGCCGTGAAAAGCTTCGCCGCACTGCTGATCCTGGTGATGATCTGGTTCGTGGGCCTGCTGGCCTTCACCAGCCGGGTCGACCAGTCGACCCCGGCCCAGGAACCGCCCGTGGCGGACGGGGTGGTGGTGCTGACCGGGGCCTCGAACGTGCGGCTGGAACAGGCGACCAAGCTGCTGGAGGCCGGCAAGGGCAAGCGCCTGCTGATCTCGGGCGTCAACCGCGAGGCCTCGCGCGACGACGTGCTGGGCGTGACCAAGGCGGTGCGGCCGATCTACGACTGCTGCGTCGACCTGGGCTACGCGGCCGCCGACACCATCGGCAACGCCAGCGAAAGCGCCGAATGGGCCAAGGCCAAGGACTATCACAGCCTGATCGTGGTCACGGCCGACTACCACATGCCGCGCTCGATGCTGGAACTGCACGCGGCCATGCCCGACGTGACCCTGCACCCCTACCCCGTCGTAACCGAGAGCCTGAACGCCCACCGCTGGTGGAAAGGCGGCACGAGCGCGCGGCGGATGATCGTGGAATACTGCAAGTACCTGGCGATCCTGGGCCGCGAGGCGTTCCTCAAGCTGGGTCCCCAGGACAAGGCCGATCCGAAACCGGCGAAGGAAGCCTCTTGATCTATCTGCGCTCGTTCCTGTTCCAGCTGTTCTTCTGGCTATGGTCGGTGGTCTGGGCGATCGGCATGATCGTCACCTACCCCCTGCCGCGCCGCGCCAACACCTGGTCGCTGTCGACCTGGTCCAAGGGCCTGATCTGGGCCCTGCGCTGGCTGGCCGACATCAAGGTCGAGGTGCGCGGCGAGCCGTACCGGCCCACCGGCCCGGCCCTGGTGGCGGCCAAGCACCAGTCGATGTTCGACGTCTTCAGCCAGTTCGCCCTGCTGCCCGACGCCTGCTTCGTGATGAAGAAGGAATTGCTGATGGTGCCGCTGTTCGGCTGGCACGGGCTGAAGGCCCGGATGATCGTCGTCGATCGGGACGGCCATTCGGCGGCGCTGAAGAAGCTGGTGCGCGACGCGGTCGACCGCATGAGGGAGACCCGCCAGGTCGTGATCTTCCCGGAAGGCACGCGCGGCGAGGTCGGCGTCCCCGGCGACTACAAGCCCGGCATCGCGGCGCTGTACCGCGAGATGAACCTGCCGGTCACGCCCCTGGCCCTGAACTGCGGCGTGCACTGGCCGCGCGGCTGGCTGCGCCCGCCGGGCACGATCGTCTTCGAATACCTGCCGCCGATCCCCGCCGGCCTCAAGCGCGGCGAATTCATGCGCGAGCTGCAGACCCGGATCGACACCGCCACCAAGGCCCTGGAGGACGAGGGGCTGTAGAGTCGGGGACATGCCCTTGCGGCATGTCCCCATCGACAGCTCGACGCCCGGTCAGGGGACACGCCGCAAGGGCATGTCCCCGGCGGAAGGCTCGAAAAACCCTCGCAGCCAGTCGTCCGCCATCAGGTCCAGCACCAGGTGCACGCGGTCGCCGGCTCCGCGATTGGCCACGGCGTGAGGGTCGCTGAGGCGCAGGTACCAGGCCTGGCCCGCCGCCATTTCGATCCGCGAGCCATTGAGCTGGAAATCGACATCGGGATTGGTGACCACCGGCACATGGATGCGGGCCGCGCCGGACTCGATGTCCAGGTCCAGGTCCGTATGCGCCTTAATCACCGAACCCGGCCCCAACCGCATCAGCCGCACGGCGCGCACCTCGCAGACGAAGGCGGCGATGACGTCCTGGAAGTAGGAACAGGCCGCCAGCATCGGCGTGTCGACAAAGGCCGTGGCGGTCGGGTCCGAATAGATCATCCGGATCGGGTGGGTCTCGCCCGCCGCGCAGCGCAGCGGGATCACGCTCCAGTCGCCCTCGTAGTTCTGCTGGACGTAGTGGGCGGTCCAGGGCGCGGCGGCCAGGGCGTCGAGGTCGCAGGCCAGCCGGGCCGGGTCGAAGCTCAGCGGCAGTTGCAATCTGTCCGGGAACGCCATCCAGTGACACTATCGGGCCGCGAGCGGCCTCACAAGTCCCGACGGGAGACCCAATGCCGGCCAGGCTGGAGACCACGACGTCGACTGCGGATCCTCTGACGACGCTGCGGGCCCTGGTCCTGCGCGACGTCGCCTTGCAGGACGCGCTGGGCGACATCAAGGACTTCACGGTCTTCGCCGAGCGCGCGGCCGAGGCGGCGCAGGCCCGAGGCCTCGATCTCGACGCCGAGACGGTGCGCGACCTGCTCTACGCCTCGCCCCGGCCGCCCGTCATCGACGGCTTGACGCCGACGCCCGGCTGGCTGCCGGCCGAGGTGAGCGAAGTCGGCGGTCGCCCCGCGATCACCTGGACGCGCTTTGGCCGGCGGCGGCTGGACGAGCCGTTCTACGATGACTCGCTGGTCCGCCGACGCTTCCTGCCGTTCAGCCGGCTGTTCGGCGTGCGCACCGCCCTGAGCGACCTGGCGGCCTGGTCCGCCGCCCTGGCCGCCCAGCAGCCGGCCGGCCTGATCTTCCACATGTCGCGCTGCGGCTCGACCCTGGCGGCCCAGATGCTGGCCGCTTCGCCCGCCAACGTCGTGGTATCCGAGGCCGCGCCGCTCAACGCCGTCACCCGGCGGGATGACCTGGACGGCGACGCCAAGGCCGCCCTGCTGCGGGCCATGGTGGCCGCCCTGGGCCAGGCGCGGAACGGCGAGACCCGGCTGTTCCTCAAGCTCGACTGCTGGCACAGCCGCGACCTGCCGCTGTTCCGGCGCGCCTTTCCCCATACGCCCTGGGTGTTCCTCTATCGCGAGCCCGTCGAGGTGATGGTCTCGCAGGCCCGGCGGCGCGGCGTGCAGATGGTCCCCAGCCTGGTTCCCCCGGCGACCTTCGGCGTCGACCTACCGGACGGCGTGCCCGACGAGGACTACTGCGCGCGGGTGCTGGCGGCGGTGTGCGAGGGCGCCGTGCGGCATTATCCGGTCGGCGGCGGCCGGCTGGTCAACTACTGCCAGCTGCCTGAGGCGCTGTTCACGCAGATCCTGCCGCACTTCGGGGTGACGCCCTCGGACGCCGAGCTCCAGGGCATGCGCGCCGCCGCCGTCCGTGACGCCAAGGCCCCCGAGCAGGCTTTTACGCCCGACGGACTGGACAAACGACAGGCGGCGACCCCGGCGCTGCGTTTAGTCTGCGAACGGCGGCTGGACGCGGTGTACCGGCGGCTGGAGGCGATGCGGGCGGCGGGAGATTGAGTCATCCCTTTTCACGCCGTCATCCCGGGCCTTGTGCCCGGGACCCCTGGTTCAGCTTCCACGTGAGACGCCAGCGGTTCGCCAGCGAACCGCCCCCACTGCACCAGCGGCGGACAGAGGGGTCCCGGGCACGAGGCCCGGGATGACGGCGTTCTGAAACGATCCGCTAAGAGAGCTCAGGCCCCTTCCCGGGCCTCCACCATCTTCAGCAGGGTCTCCATGGCGTGGTCGCGCACGCCGTCCTCGCGCAGATGCATGACCAGGTCGCGCAGGTAGTCGATGTTGCGGCCCGACAGGCCCTGGGCGCCGGCGATCAGCTCGGCCTGCTGCTCCAGGGTCAATGCCCCCGCCCACTGGCCGTGCTTCCTGTCGGAGAGGAACACCAGCGACCTAACCTTGCCGTTTCCATCGATCTTCAACTCGGACCAGGCCTCGAAATAGGTCTCGGTCGGTTGCTCGCGCTCGCGCAGATAGGCGTAGACCTCCGGCCACTGCGCCCCGGCCACCCGGTAGGCGACGCCGCGCACCGCGCCGCCGGGGGCCAGGCCCAGCACCAGGCCCGGCCGCTCGTAGGTGCCCCGATGGTGGACCGAATAGATGCAGAAGGCGCGGCGTCGGCCATGGAGCACCGCGGTTCTTCGCTCTATGAACGGGAACCCGGGCCGCCACATCAGCGATCCATATCCGAACACCCAGCGGTCTTCGCTGCCTGCAACGCTCATCTACTGTTCCCGACGGAGCCGCCCATTCCATGACCCATAACGCCGCCGCCCCGTCCCGCAAGCCCCGGCGTCGCGGTCTGCTGGCGCCTTTCGTGCTGCTGCTGATAGTTGCCCTGGGCTGGAGCGTCGCCTGGCTATGGTTGCGCGGCCAGGCCGAGCAGCGGATGGACGCCACGGCCCTGTCGCTGAAGTCGCGCGGCTACGACCTGTCGTGGGAGAGCCGGACCTTCACCGGCTATCCGTTCCGCATGGACGTGCGGCTGGTCAACGCCCGGGTCGCCGAGCCGTCGGGCTGGGCCGTGCGGGCGCCGGAACTGAACGGCGAGGCCAACGCCTACGACATCGGCCACTGGGTGATCGTCGCGCCCCGGGGCGTGGTCATGACCCGGCCAGTCAATGGCGACGTGCAGATCACCGGCCAGGCCCTGCGCGCCAGCTTCGCCGGCTTCAAGCAATACCCGCCGCGCATCTCGATCGAGGGCGCGAACCTGGTCTTCACGCCCGCGCCGGGCGCCGCCCCGTTCCCCCTGCTGTCGACGGCGGGCCTGCAGTTGCACGTGCGGCCCGGCCCCGACGACCAAGGCGCGATCTTCTTCGAGGCCAAGGGGGCCAAGGCCCGCTTCACCGGCCTGCTGGGCCGCATCGCCGCGGACCGCACCGCCGACCTGATCTGGGACTCCAAGATCAGCAAGATCAGCGCCCTGCACGGGGCCAGCTGGGCCGACGCGGTCGGCGACTGGTCCGACGCCGGCGGGACCCTGACCGTCCAGCAGGGCCGGCTGACCGCGGGCGAGGCGCTGCTGGACGCCAAGTCCGGGGCGCTGACCGTCGACGACGACGGCCGCCTGCGCGGCGCGCTGGACGTCACGGTGCGCGAGGTCGCCTCGCCCGACCAGGCGCTGAAAAGCCCGGAAGCCGCCGCCGCGGCGGTCGCCCAGGCTCTGGGCCGCGACCCGACCCTGTCGGCCACCCTGAAGTTCGACAACGGCCGCACCCGCCTGGGCCTGTTCGACACCGGGCCTGCGCCGCGGGTCTATTGAGGCCATCAGATCCGCCGGAATGGGCGGATTCAGCACAGGGCGCCACGCAACTTTATTCCCGTCATCGCGCCCTATTGCGCCTCCGGCGGCAAAGTCTATGGTCCGGCCTCCAATTTTGGGGATAAATCATGGGTAGCGACGCAGGCGACGCGACGCCTTCGCTGGACGAGGTCCGATGGCGTATCGACGCCATCGACGGTGAGCTTCTGGCCCTGCTGGACGAGCGGGCCGGCCTGGCGCGCGCCGTGGCGGCCGCCAAGCAGGCGGCCGGCGACACCGGCTTCGGCCTGCGCCCCGGCCGCGAGGCCCTGATCGTCCGCAAGCTGGTCGAAGCCCCCCGCAAGGCCGCCAGCGACGCTCTGGTCATCCGCGTCTGGCGCGAGTTGATGGCCGACAGCCTCGCCCGCCAGGGCCCCTATCACCTGACCGTCTGGGGCGGCTCCAACCCCGCCCGCGCCGTCGAACTGACCCGCCTGCGGTTCGGCGTCGCCCCGCCGATGACCGTGGCCGCCACCGACAAGGAGGCCCTGGCCGCCGCCAAGACCCCGTGGGGCGTGGGCGTCCTGGGCCTGGTCCCGGACAACGCCTGGTGGGGCCGGCTGCTGGCCGAGCCGCGGCTGAAGATCTTCGCCGCCCTGCCCTGCCTGGAGCGCTGGGGCCCGCAGGTCGCCTTCGCCGTCGCCGAGGTCGAGGTCGAGCCGACCGGCGGCGACCAGACCTTCTGGGTCACCGACAGCCCTAAGGCCGCCGCCGCCATCATCGAGGCCCTGTCCGCCGACGGCGTGGCCGCCGAGCTGGTCGCCGAGGCCGGCGGTCTGAAGCTGTTCGCGCTGCTGGGTTTCTACCAGGCCGGCGACGCGCGCCTGACCCGCGCGCCGGGCTCCCTTACCGGCGTCATCGGGGCTGCGCCGACCCAGTTCGACGTGTAGCGCCTGCGACGTCCTCGTCCTTCGACAAACTCAGGATGAGGACGACAGATGGGCCGGTCGGAATAGAAATCCTCATCCTGAGCCCGTCGAAGGACGAGGATTTCGGGCCAAGGGTTAGACGTTACGGTCCGGCGCCGTGTAAGAAGACCGCCTCTTCGCTACCCGAGTTCCCTCGATGACCGCTCCGACCACCGACCGCTTCGCCGCGCCGCGCCCCACGCCCAAGCCGGGCATCCTCGACATCGCCGCCTATGTGGGCGGCAAGTCGAAGATCGAGGGCGTCGCCCATCCGGTGAAGCTGTCGAGCAACGAGAACATCCTGGGCAGCAGCGACAAGGCCAAGGCCGCCTATCGCGACGCGGTCGACCGGATGCATATGTATCCGGACGGCAAGGGCTCGGCCCTGCGCGCCGCCATCGCCGCCCACTACCGCCTGGAGGTCGAGCGCATCACCCTGGGCGACGGCAGCGACGAGATCTTCGCCCTGCTGAACCAGGTCTATCTGGAGCCCGGCGACAACATCGTCCAGGGCGAGCACGGCTTCGCCGCCTACGCCATCGGGGCCCGCGCCTGCCAGGGCGAGGTCCGCTTCGCCAAGGAGCCGGGCCAGCGCGTCGCCGTCGACGAGATCGTCAAGTGCGTGGACGAGCGCACCCGCCTGGTGTTCGTCGCCAACCCCGCCAACCCGACCGGCACCTGGCTGACCGGCGAGGAGATCCGCGCCCTGCACGCGGCCCTGCCGCCCTCGGTGGTGCTGGTGCTGGACGGGGCCTATGCCGAGTTCTGCACCGACCCGCGCTTCGAGGACGGGCTGGACCTGGCCCGCAACGCCGAGAACGTCATCGTCACCCGCACCTTCTCCAAGCTGCACGGCCTAGCCGCCCTGCGCGTGGGCTGGGGCTATGGACCGGCCGGGATCATCGAACCGCTGGAGCGCATCCGCCCGCCGTTCAACACCTCGATCCCCGCCCAGGACGCGGCCATCGCCGCCCTGGCCGACTTGGACTTCCAGCAGCGCTCGGTCGCTCTGGTCGAGCAGTGGCGCGCCTGGCTGACCCAGCAGATCGGCGGCCTGGGCCTGGAGGTCACCCCGTCGGCGGCCAATTTCGTGCTGATCAACTTCCCCGCCACGCCCGGCAAGACCGCGCTCGAGGCCGAGGCGTTCCTGGCCTCGAAGGGCTACCTGGTCCGCGCCGTGGGCAACTATAACCTGCCCAACGCCATCCGCGTGACCGTGGGGCTGGAGGAGCACAACCGGGCCGTGGTCGACCTGCTGCGCGAGTTCGTTTCGCGATGAGCCACCCCGGCATTCTTTACCCCAAGATGACCGTGATCGGCTGCGGCCTGATCGGCGGCTCGATCATCCGCGCGGCCCGCGAGCACGGCGTGGTCGGCCAGGTCACCGTCGCCGACGCCAGCGAGGCGCACCGCGCCCGGGTGATCGAGCTGGGCATCGCCGACCACGTGACCGGCGACATCGGCGAGGCCGTGAAGGACGCCGACCTGGTGGTCATCGCCACGCCGGTGCTGTCGACGGCCGAGGTCGCCGCCGCCCTGGCCCCGCACCTGAAGCCGGGCGCCACCCTGACCGACGTCGGCTCGACCAAGGCCAATGTCGTCGAGGCGTTCAAGGCGCTCGACCTGTCCAAGGTGTTCGTGATCCCCGGCCACCCGATCGCCGGCACCGAGCAGTCGGGCCCCGACGCCGGCTTCGCCGAGCTGTTCGAGAACCGCTGGACCATCCTGACCCCGGCCGAGAGCGACGACGAGGCCTACGCCGCCGCCGTCGCCCGGCTCAGCGCCTTCTGGCGGGCGTTCGGCGCCCAGGTCGAGCTGATGGACGACAAGCACCACGACCTGGTGCTGGCCGTGGTCAGCCACCTGCCCCACCTGATCGCCTACACCATCGTCGGCAGCGCCGCCGACCTGGAGAACGTCACCGAGAGCGAGGTGATCAAGTTCTCGGCCTCGGGCTTCCGCGACTTCACCCGCATCGCCGCCAGCGACCCGACCATGTGGCGCGACATCTTCGTGGCCAACAAGGACGCGGTGCTGGAGATGCTGGGCCGGTTCACCGAGGACCTGCAGGCCATGAGCCGCGCCATCCGCTGGGGCGACGCCGACACCCTGCACGCCCACTTCACCCGCACCCGCGCCATCCGCCGCGGCATCGTCGCCGCCGGCCAGGAAAGCGCCGAGCCGAACTTCGGCCGCGACCGCGGGAAGCACTAGGCGGTGGGCTGGAAGCGCATCCTGGGCCTGGTCTTGGCGTCCATCGTCCTGGCGCTGGTGGTCTGGGGCCTGTTCCTTCCGTTGACGACGGTGTCGATCAAGGTCGACCTGCCGCCGGCCGCGCCCCCGGCCAAGCCCAAAACGGTCGACGTCTACATCGCCCCGGACGGATCCCTTCGCGTGGACGACAGGCCGTCCAGCTTGGAAGGCTTGCCCCGGGACATCCAGGCCCAGGCCGCCACGGCCGACAGATCCGGCCAGCGCGTCATGCTGCACGCTGGACGCGAGGTGAAGTACGGCGTCTTCTCGCCCGTTCTGGAGCGCGTCCGCGGCGCTGGCTGGTCCCACGTGGGCTGGGTGGCGGACGAGACGTCCGAACCGACGAAGCCCTTCGGCCAGTCGCGCTAACGCCGTAATACAGCCGCAACGTCCGTTGATGGTCGTCACCGGGGACGTCCCTGCAAGGAAAACCCATGCGCCGCAAGATCATCGCCCTCGCCCTGGCCACGCTGGCCGTCTTCGCCGCCGCCGGCTCGGCCCAGGCCCGGATGCCGTCGCCCGAAAAGATCTTCAAGGCCTGGGACAAGAACGCCGACGGCGGGATCGACAAGGACGAGTGGATCGCCGCCGGCCGCAAGGAAAAGCGCTTCACCCAGGCCGACACGGACGGCGACGGCAAGGTCTCCCTGGAGGAGCTGAGAGCCGGCATGGCCCGCATGAAGGCGCGCCCGGCCGCGTCGACGGGCGAGCAGACCCCGCCCGCCGAACACTAGGCGGATCGATCCTCAAGGCGGTGCGTGGCCCTGGTCCTTCGACAAGCTCAGGATGAGGACCATTTGCAGGCTCGGCGGTAAGAAAACCTCATCCTGAGCTTGTCGAAGGACCAGGTTTTCACTCCGGCCGAAGCGCGATCTGACCCAAACGAACGACCAGGGATTGAGTTGGCGCTGGACCCGTTCCGGGAGGCTTGGCTAAGGTCAGCCTCTTTCGGGAGGGGCCCATGCTCAAATACGTCGACAGCATCAAGGAACTTCTGGCGCTCTATGCGCTGCTGCTCGTGGCCGGGGCCGGCGCCTACGCCGCCTTCGAGCACAAGCCGTTCCTCGATGCGCTGTGGTGGGCCTGCGTCACCGCCACCACCGTCGGCTACGGCGACATATACCCCGCCACGACCGGCGGCCGGGTCGTCGCCGTGGTGCTGATGCACGTGACGCTGCTGTTCATCCTGCCGCTGCTGATCGGCAACATCTGCTCGCGCTGCGTCAAGGATCAGAACGAGTTCAGCCACGCCGAGCAGGAAGAGCTGAAGGCGGCGCTGCGCCGGCTGGAAGACAAGCTGGACCGGGCCGAACGGGCCTAGCGACGGCCGGCGCCGCGACCGTGACCTCGGCGCCACACCCAGCTGATCTTCACCATCGTCCCTTCCCACCGCTCGGCGAACGCTGTAATCGCCCGTTTCCCGAAGGATGAGGACCATGGCGCACAAAGCCCCGACCTATAAGCCCGCAAGCAATCTGCTCGACCGCCAGGTCGAACGGATGGGCGCGCGCGCATCGGTAGGGGTTCCGGTCTAGGGTTCGTCTGAACTCGGGATGTTCGTAGAAGCCCCTCCTGGCCTGGCCGGAGGGGTTTCTTCGTTTTGTGCGAGAGGCTTTCCGACCATGTCGCCAGGAAGGGCGGTTTGGAAAAGGAGAAGCCCATGAGCGGCTTCACACACATCGAAAGCGACGGCGCGCCGATCAAGGCGTGGACCCGGGGCGTGCCCATCGAGGACTCCGCCCTCAAGCAGCTGCGCAACGTCGCCGCCCTGCCCTTCATCCACAAGCACGTGGCGGTCATGCCCGACGTGCACTGGGGGATGGGCGCGACGGTCGGCTCGGTGATCCCCACCCTGGGGGCGATCATCCCGGCCGCCGTGGGCGTCGACATCGGCTGCGGCATGATGGCGGTGCGCACCTCGATCCGCGCCGAGCACCTGCCCGACAACCTGTTCGGCGTCCGCTCGGACATCGAGGCGGCGGTGCCGCACGGCCGGACCGACAACGGCGGGCGCAACGACACGGGCGCCTGGCAGGTCGAGCCGCCGGCGGCCGCGGCGGACAGGTGGGAAGGCCTGAAGGCCGGCTATGACGACGTCGTGGCCCGGCACCCGAAGGCGGCCCACCCGCGCGGTTTCGGCCACCTGGGCACGCTGGGCACGGGCAACCACTTCGTCGAGCTGTGCCTGGACGAGGCCGGCGACGTCTGGGTGATGCTGCACTCGGGCTCGCGCGGCGTCGGCAACCGGTTCGGGACCTACTTCATCGAGCGCGCCAAACACGAGATGAAGCGCTGGTACATCAACCTGCCCGACCAGGACCTGGCCTACTTCGCCGAAGGCAGCGAGGGCTTCGTCGACTACGTCCGGGCCGTGTCCTGGGCGCAGAAGTACGCCCGGGCCAACCGCGAGGTGATGATGGAGCAGGTGCTGGGGGTGCTGAAGCGGACCTTTCCCGACCTCGTGGTCACGCAGGAAGCGGTGAACTGCCACCACAACTACGTGTCGCGGGAGAAGCACTTCGGCAAGGACGTGTACCTGACCCGGAAGGGCGCGGTCTCGGCCAAGGACGGGGAGCTGGGAATCATCCCGGGTTCGATGGGCGCCAAGTCGTTCATCGTGCGCGGCCGGGGCAACCCGGACTCGTTCTGCACGTGCTCGCACGGCGCCGGGCGGGCGATGAGCCGCACCGAGGCCAAGCGGCGGTTCACGATCGCCGACCACGTGGCCGCCACCGCCGGCGTCGAATGCCGCAAGGACGCCGAGGTGATCGACGAAACGCCGATGGCCTACAAGGACATCGACGCGGTCATGGCCGCCCAGAGCGACTTGGTGGACATCGTCCACACGCTGCGCCAGGTCGTCTGCGTGAAGGGCTAAGGCATTTTCAAGCGAAGTGGACGCCGGTTCGCGTGACGAAAATGCGCCAAGCCAAAGAGCGGGACGCCGTCCGGTCTGTGACCGGGCGGCGTTTCGCGTTGGCGGGTCCGCCTCAGGTGATGTGCTTGGCGCTCGGCGGGTCGCTGGCGGGGAAGCTTTCCTCCAGGCTCTCGTCGATCAGGGCCTCCTGGCGGTCCTCGGCCTGCTCGACGTGCTCGGCCAGGTGGTCGGGCTTCTCGCCCTCCGGCAGCGGCTCGACCTTGCGGCTGGTCGGGGTGTCGGCGGTCTGGAAGGCCTCCTTGACGTCGGTCTCGGAGACGCGGTCCTCGGGATGGCCGGGCTGGCCCAGGTCCTGGGCCTGGGAGAAGTCGCCCAGCACTCCGGGGCGCGAGCCGTCTTGCGGCGCGGTGTCGTCAGCCATGGTGATGTCCTTGAAGTTGGACCCGATCAACGGCCGCCTCCGACCCCCGTTCCATGGCCGAGCTGGGGAACTGCCTAGCGGGCCTTCAACTCGGTCAGTTCCCAGGCCTCGCCGACCTTGTGGAACTTGAAGGCGATCCGCGCGCCGGGCGTCAGCGGCGCCTCGGCCAGGATGTCGCCATAGGCCTGGAAAACGGTACGGCCCGGCGCCAGCTTCGCCGCGCTCGCGCCCTCGTGATCGAGCGTTACCGCCTGGCCCTCAAGCCCGGCGATGACGCCCGTCGAATCGTATTCCGGGCCCGCCGGAAGCGCCGCCGCAGTCGTCGCCGGGGCCTCGGACGCGGTTTTCGCCGGCTTGCCCGGACCGCAGGCGGCAAGCGCCACCATCAGGAAACCGGCTGATATTGCTTTGATTTTCATGGGCTTATCAGTTTTCGAAATTTGGCGGATCGATCCGAACACGTCACTCATACAAGGTTTTTTGCCGCAAGTGCGAAAAGGCCGGCGATTGTGGTAGCGATTTTGTGATCGAAGTTTTACTCTAAGGCCTGCCGGCGGCTCTCCACGCCGGTCGTCGAGACCACGCCGGACCGCCCGAACCGAGCACGCCGATCCTAGAGGACCTCCATCCCTAGCGATCTAGCGCGTCCCGTGAAGGCCGGCCTTGCGCCTCTCGAGCCCCCTTCGGAGAGGCCCGGCCCTCGGATCCATCCGAACCGGACAGCCGAGACGATGGACCTGATGAGCGAACGCGGCGCTTTCTTCGACCTGACCTCCTCGCGGAGCGTCGCCTACGACATGGCGGTCTCCACCAGCGACCGGGTCGAGATCCCCGCCGACGCACCCTTGGCCATGCCGGTCCAGCCGCTGGCCTTCTGGCAGGGCCAGGCCAAGCCGGTCGCCACCGCCCAGGAAAACCTGGTGCTGCGCCGCTGGGGCGTGTTCGTCGCCACCGCGATTATGGCCTTCGCCGGCTGGCGGGCCACCTACGACACCATCGCCCTCGGCGGCGTCACCCGCCTGGAAGCCGTGGTCCTGACCCTGCTGGTCCCGCTGTTCCTGGCCCTGGCCCTGTGGTTCTGCACCGCCGTGGTCGGCTTCGTGGTGCTGCTGGGCAAGCCCCGCGACCCGCTGGGCATCGACGACAGCGCCGCCTCGCCCATGCCCAAGCCGAAGGCCCGTACGGCGATCCTGATGCCGGTGCACAACGAGGACGCCGCCGAGGTGTTCGCCCGCCTGCGCGCCATGGACGCCTCGATCGCCGAAACGGGCGCCAGCCGCGCCTTCGACATCTTCATCCTCAGCGACACCCGCGACGCCGCCGTGGCCCTGGCCGAGCAGGCCTGCTTCGCCCGCTTCCGCCGCGAGGCCAACAGCCACGTCTTCTATCGCAAGCGCACCCAGAACACGGGCCGCAAGGCCGGCAACATCGCTGATTGGGTGGCCCGCTGGGGCGGCGACTACGAGCACATGCTGGTGCTGGACGCCGACAGCCTGATGACCGGCGAGGCCATGGTTCGCCTGGCCGACGCCATGGAGCGCCATCCGCGCGTGGGCCTGATCCAGACCATGCCGATGATCATCAACGGCCAGACGATCTTCGCCCGCACCCTGCAGTTCGCCACGCGCCTCTACGGCCGCGTCGCATGGACCGGCCTGGCCTGGTGGTCGGGCTCGGAGAGCAGCTTCTGGGGCCACAACGCCATCGTGCGCACCCGCGCCTTCGCCGAGACCTGCGGCCTGCCCAGCCTGGACGGCCCCAAGCCGTTCGGCGGCGAGGTGATGAGCCACGACGCCCTGGAAAGCGCCCTGCTGCGCCGCGGCGGCTGGGGCGTGCACCTGGCCCCCTATCTGGGCGGCTCGTATGAAGAGAGCCCCTCCAACCTGCTGGACTTCGCCACCCGCGACCGCCGCTGGTGCCGGGGCAACGTGCAGCACATCCCGCTGGTCGGCCTGCCCGGCCTGCACTGGATGAGCCGCCTGCACCTGGTGATCGGCGTGCTCAGCTACGTGCTCTCGCCCTTGTGGTTCGTGGCCCTGTCGTCGGGGATCATCTCGCGCATGCTGATGCCCGAGCTGAAGAAGGCCGCCTTCACCATGGCCGACCTGCAGGCCGCGGCCCACGCCCTGATCGACTGGCGCGAGATCCAGGCCACCGCCTGGGCGATGATCATCACCTTCGTCCTGCTGTTCGGCCCCAAGATCCTGGGCTCGATCCTGGTCTTTTCGCGCAAGAACGAGATCAAGGGTTTCGGCGGCCGCCGCCGGATCCTGGCCGGCCTGGGCGTGGAGATGCTGCTCTCGGCCCTGGTGGCCCCGATGCTGATGTTCACCCAGACCCGCGCCCTGGTCGAGATCCTGGCCGGCAAGGTCGGCGGCTGGGCGACCCAGCGCCGCGACGCCGACAAGGTGACCGGCAAGGAAGCCTTCGCGGCCATGGGCTGGATCAGCGTCACCGGCCTGGCCCTGGCCGTGGCCTTCTGGTTCACCCCCGACCTGCTGACGGCGACGATGCCGATCCTGGCCGGCCTGATCCTGGCCGTGCCGCTGACCATGCTGGGCGCCCACAAGCTGGCCGGCCTGGGCGTCAAGTCCAACGGCCTGTTCATGACCCCCGAGGAGCGCCGCCCGCCGGCCATCGTCCGCGCCGCCCTGGGCCCGGCCTGCGAGCCGCCCGCCCGCTGGTTCAGCCGCCAGCCGGCCCCGGTCCTGATCGCCGACGCGGCGGCGGAACGGAACGCCGCCTAGGGCCTTATCGGTCCAGCGTCCGATAGCGCCTATGCTCGCTTAAGGGTGGTCGCCTTCGCCCGACCGGAGTAGAAGCGCGCTTCGTTCAATCCAAACGGAGCGTCCGCCGTGTCGCGCCTCTTCAGCGCCTATGTGATCGTCGACTGGAGCGCGGCGGCCAAGCCGACCACGGGGGCGGATTCCGTGTGGATCGGCGTGATGAAGCGCGACGTGCGCTTCCGGCTGACCTTCGAGAGCTTCAACCCGCCCACCCGCCAGGAGGCCGAGGCCAAGCTGGCGACGATCCTCGACGACCTGAAGAAGCGCGGCGAGCGGGCCCTGGTCGGCTTCGACTTTCCGCTGGGCTTCCCGCGCGGCGTCACGGCGGCCCTGTCCCTGAAGGGCGACCATCCCTGGCGCGCGGTCTGGGACCAGCTGGCCAAGATGGTCAAGGACAAGGCCGACAACACCAACAACCGCTTCGGCGTCGGTTCCGAGCTGAACCGTCGGCTGACCGGCGGGCCGTTCCCGTTCTGGGGCTGCCCGCCCAAGGACGCCCTGACTACCCTGCAGCCCAAGCGCACCCGCGAGCACGGACCGGGCGACCTGCCCGAGTTCCGCCACGCGGACCTGGCGGCCAAAGGGGCGGCCTCGATCTGGAAGCTCTATTACAACGGCTCGGTCGGCGGCCAGGCGATCGTCGGCATCCCGGCCGCGCGCCGGCTGAAGGACGCCCGCGGCGACGCCGCCCGGGTCTGGCCGTTCGAGACCGGCTTCAAGGCCCTGACCGAGGCCGACCTGGACGGCGTGCAGGTGGTGATCGCCGAGGTCTACCCCTCGCTGGTCAAGGCCACCCCCGCCCCCGGCGAGATCAAGGACGCCGCCCAGGTGCGCGCCCTGGCCGAGCACTTCGCCAAGCTGGACGAGGCCGGCAAGCTGGCCGCCCTGTTCGGCCCGAGCAAGGACGCCCCGGCCGACCTGGTGGTGGACGCCCAGACCGAAGAGGGCTGGATTTTGGGGGCGGCGATCTAGGCGGAAACGCCGTGCGTCCTTCGAGGCTCGGCTACGCCTCGCACCTCAGGATGAGGCAATCAGCACAGAGTTCCTCATCCTGAGGCGCCCGCGTAGCGGGCCTCGAAGGACCCATGGCGGCTATCGTTCCTTCAGGTCCAGCATCCGATACCGCCCCAGCAGCAGGCCCGCGGCCAGGAAGCTGGTGATGATCACCGACCAGACGATGCCGTCGACGCCCAGCTTCATCGGCAGGGCCAGCCACCAGGCCAGGGGGCCCATGACCAGGGCGTAGCTGATCATGTGGGTCGCGGTCGGGATCCACACCTCGCCCCGCGCCCGCAGGGCCTGGGCGCAGACCACCTGGACAGCGTCGGGGATCAGGAACAGGCAGCTCAGCGCCAGGGCCGGCGCGATCAGGGTCAGGGCGGCCGGATCGGTGGTGTAGGCCCCCGCCACCAGGTGACGCAGGGGATAGAGCAGCACCGTGACCAGCAGCGAGAAGGCCGCGGTCACCCCGAAGGCGACCCAGCCGGCCCGGCTCATGCCCTTGGAGTCGCGCGCGCCGTAGGCCCGGCCCACCTGCACCGCCGTGGCCGTCGACAGGCCCAGCGGGACCATGAAGATCACCGCCACGACGTTGAGCACCACCGCCCAGGCGGCCACCGAATAGCCGCCCAGCCAGCCGGCCACCAGGCTCATGCCGGCGAAGGCCCCCGACTCGAACAGGTTGGAGCCGCCCGCCCCGTAGCCGATCCGGCGCTGCTCGCGCGCGGCGGCCAGGTCGGGCGCCGGCCGGTCGAACACCCCCATGGCCCTGGCGTCCTTCAGGCGCACGATGACCACCGCCAGCATCGCCGCGAAGGCCGCCCGCGCCACGAAGGTCGACCACGCCGCGCCCACCGCGCCCAGGGCCGGCAGGCCGAACGTCCCCGGCACCAGCAGCAGGTTGGCCGCCAGGTTGATCAGGTTGGCGAACCACATGGCCACGGTCACCAGGCCCGGCCGCCCCAGGCCCTCGAGCCAGAAGCTCAGCGTCACGCTCAGGGCGAACAGCGGCAGGGACAGGGAGAAGACGACCAGCGGCGCCGTGGCCCCGTTGGCCAGGGCCGTGTCGAGGCCGGCATGGTGCATCAGCGGCGGCCCGGCGATCGCCAGCAAGGCCGCGCCGGCGACGCCCAGCCACAGGGCGTAGACCACGCCGCGCCGCAGCACCGCGCCGGTCTCGTGCGGCCTGCCCGCCCCGGTGGCCCGCGAGGCCATCACCTGCACCCCGACCAGCAGGCCGACCGTCATGGTCACGAACACCGAGGTCGGGGCCCAGGCCATGGCGTGGAAGCCCAGCTGCGTCGCCGAGAAGTGGCCGACGACGATGGCGTCGGTCAGGCCCATGACCATGATGCCCAGGCGCGACAGCACCACGGGCCCGGCCAGCCGCAGCAGCTCGATCAGGTCGGAGACAATGACGCCGTGCGGCTTCCCGGGGCGGGGAGCCGGCGCGGCCGCGGAACGCGACATCTTCAGGGCCTTTCCAAGAGGCCGGGAAGGTGACCGATGCTCCAGCTTTGAGCAACCCCCGCTTGCGCGCTACCGCTTGGAACATCCGCGCGGCCCGTCAGTTTCGCCGTCGTCAGCCGCAGGAGGCCTCCATGCCCGACGTCGAAACCCCGCAGTTCGAACCCGCCGCCGAGCGCGCCGCCCAGGCCGAGCGCGACATCCAGGCCCCGCTGGACGCCAAGGAGCAGCGCTCGTTTCAGGAGAAGGGCCAAGACGGCGACCAGAAGGAGGAAAAGCCCGCCATGCAGGCCGGCGCCCGCCCCTATCCCGCCCCGCCCTTCCCCGAGCAGCACCAGGTCAAGCCGGGGATCGAGGCCAAGCTGGATCCGGCCCCGATGTACGACGCGCCGTTCTACAAGGGCTCGGGCAAGCTGGAGGGCAAGGTCGCCCTGATCACCGGGGCCGACAGCGGCATCGGCCGGGCCGTGGCGGTGCTGTTCGCCCGCGAGGGGGCCGACGTGGCCATCGCCTATCTGGACGAGGAGCTGGACGCGGCCGAGACCCGGGCCGCCGTCGAGCGCGAAGGCCGCCGCGCCATCCTGTTGCCCGGCGACGTGGCCGATCCCGCCTACGCCAAGGCCGCCGTCGAGCGCACGGTCGCCGAGCTGGGCAAGCTGGACGTGCTGGTCAACAACGCCGCCTTCCAGGAGCACGTCACCGCCTTCGAGGACCTGACGCCCGAGCACTTCGACCGCACGCTGAAGACCAATCTCTACGGCTATTTCCACATGGCCCAGGCGGCGGTGAAGGTGATCCCGCCTGGCGGGGCGATCATCAACACCGGCTCGGTCACCGGCATGCTGGGCAACAAGGACCTGCTGGACTACTCCCTGACCAAGGGCGGCATCCACGCCTTCACCCGCTCGCTGGCCGCCCACCTGGTCGACAAGGGCATCCGGGTCAACGCCGTGGCCCCGGGCCCGGTGTGGACGCCCCTGAACCCTGCCGACAAGCTGGCGCCCCAGGTGGCCCAGTTCGGCGGCCAGACCCCGATGAAGCGCCCCGCCCAGCCCGAGGAGATCGCCCCCGCCTACGTCTTCCTGGCCTCGCCCCAGACCTCCAGCTACATCACCGGCGAGGTGCTGCCGATCATCGGCGGGTACAGCGGGGGCTAGGTGTCGGCCCACCAGATCCTCCCCCTGTGGGGGAGGCGGTCGCGCAGCGACCGGTGGGGGGAGTTTTCGGAGCGCCCGTCACTCCCCTCCCCGTCGGCTGCGCCGACACCCCTCCCACAGGGAAGGGACCTCTCGTCTCCGCCGCCCTTAACCTAGACCGCTAACGAACGGCTAAGTCTGCCAGTCTAGGTTGACCGTCGGGCGCAAAACGCGCCTTCGGCTTCGCGGCCGATCCTGGAAGCGGTCCGTCGATGTCGTTCAACAGCATCAACACCAATGTCGGGGCGATGATCGCCCTGCAGTCGCTGAACGCGATCAACCGCGACCTGTCCGACACCCTGCGCCACATCGCCACCGGCCTGGCGATCTCCAGCCCCAAGGACAATCCCGCCGTCTGGGCCATCGCCCAGAACCAGCGGTCCGAGTCCCACGCCCTGGACGCCGTGCGCGCCTCGCTGCAGCGCGGCCAGTCGATCACCGACGTCGCCCTGGCGGCCGGCGAGACGGTGACCGACCTCCTGACCCAGATGAAGGAGAAGATGCTGGCGGCCTCGGACACCAGCCTCAACACCACCAGCCGCAAGGCTCTGAACGACGACTACCTGTCGCTGAAGCGGCAGATCGACCGCACGGTGGGAAACGCCGACTTCAACGGGATCAACCTGATCTCCTCGGGCAATACGGGCCAGGTGCGGGCCCTGGCCAACGCCGACGCCAGCGACACCATCGACGTCGACCACGTGGACCTGTCGACCACCGGCGCGGCCCTGTCGGGGATGCGCGCCGACCTGCTGGGCGCGCCGATCAGCGCCGCCGAGATCAAGGCGATGAGCGGGGCGATCCAGAACGTCACCTCGGCCCTCTCGAGCCTGGGCACGCGGTCCTACGCCCTGGAGACCCACATGGGCTTCATCGACAAGCTGCAGGACACCCTGGACGCCTCGGTCGGCCGGCTGGTCGACGCCGACATGGCCAAGGAAGCCACCAAGCTGCAGGCCCTGCAGGTCAAGCAGCAGCTGGCCATCAAGTCGTTGAGCATCGCCAACTCCGCGCCCAGCTACCTGCTGAAACTGTTCGGCGGCTGACGCGCCCGGGCGGATCCGGCGTTCCGTCGGGCGCTCCAGTGAGGACGCCGTTCGCGCCGCGAGGGGGCGTTGTGAAGGTCCGGCTTTGGGCACGACGGCCCTGGCGGCTTACGACCGAGGCTGTGTGAAAACACCGCCAAATCGGCTAGAATCCTGATGCTGGAGTAGCAGTCGGGAGGTGGAGTTGAGCCGCTTCGTTGAGGGTTGTGATCGCCGACAGCCGACGCTGCTTCCCGAATGTCTGGACGACTACGTGGCCGAGGAGAACCCGGTACGTGTGGTCGATGTCTTCGTCGACGAGATGGATCTGGCGTCGCTGGGCTTCGAAGTGATGCCGGCGGCGACAGGACGCCCGGCCTATCATCCGGCCATGCTGCTCAAGCTCTACGTCTATGGCTACCTGAACAAGGTGCAGTCCAGCCGCCGGCTGGAACGCGAGGCGCGGCGCAATGTCGAGCTGATGTGGCTGACGGGCCGGCTGGCGCCCGACCACAAGACCATCGCCGACTTCAGAAAGGATAACGGCCCAGCGATCCAGGCGGCCTGCGCCCAGTTCGTGGTGCTGTGCCGGCAGATCGGCCTGTTCGGCGCGGCCCTGGCCGCCATCGACGGCAGCAAGTTCAAGGCGGTCAACACGCGCGACAAGAACTTCACAGCCAACAAACTCAAGAAGCGCCTGGAGCAAGTGGCCGGGCACATCGCCGGCTATCTGCGCGACCTGGACACCGCTGACCGTCAGGAGGGTGAGGCCGCCGAGACGCGATCGGAACGCCTGAAGGAGAAGGTCGAGCGGCTCCGCGAGCAGATGCGCTGGCTGCAGACCATGGAAGCCAAGATCGCGGCCTCTCCCGACGGCCAGGTCTCACTGACCGATCCCGACGCCCGGTCGATGGCCACCAGCGGACGTGGCAGCGGCATGGTCGGCTACAACGTCCAGTCCGCCGTCGACGCCGAGCATCACCTGATCGTCGCCCACGACGTGATCATGACCGGCAGCGATCGCCAGCAGCTCTCGTCAATGGCCGCGCAGGCCAAGGATGCTCTGGGCGTTGAAGCCCTCGATGTGCTGGCCGACCGCGGCTATTTCTCTGGCGAGGAGACCCGCCGATCAGGTCGCCTTCCCAATGGCCCGGCACGGCGCGATCCTCAACGCAGGCCGGCCTCTCGCGGATGGAGACCGCATCCTTGATCTGGCCCAGGCCGCTTCGCTTTAGGCTGGCGTGGCGGGAGCGGCGGATGGTCCGCCGTGCCCTGAGGTGGTCCAGCAGTTCCTTCTTCAGCACCCCTCGGGTCTGGATGAACAGGCTGCGGTAGATGGTTTCGTGCGACACCTGATTGTGCGGCTCCTCGGGCCAGGTGCGTTTGAGCCAGCCGGCGATCTGCTCGGGCGACCATTTGCGTCGCAGCTTGGCGGATACTGTCCGGGCCAGGGCGGGACGGCAAGCCAGCTTGCATCGCTTCGGACGCAACGCCCGGTCCCACGCCGCTCGATCGGCGCTGGTTGCTCGATACCGTTCCGGCCCGCCGTTGCGCAGGATCTCGCGACTGATCGGCGTCGACGGCGGACTGGACGTTGTAGCCGACCATGCCGCTGCCACGTCCGCTGGTGGCCATCGACCGGGCGTCGGGATCGGTCAGTGAGACCTGGCCGTCGGGAGAGGCCGCGATCTTGGCTTCCATGGTCTGCAGCCAGCGCATCTGCTCGCGGAGCCGCTCGACCTTCTCCTTCAGGCGTTCCGATCGCGTCTCGGCGGCCTCACCCTCCTGACGGTCAGCGGTGTCCAGGTCGCGCAGATAGCCGGCGATGTGCTCGGCCACTTGCTCCAGGCGCTTCTTGAGTTTGTTGGCTGTGAAGTTCTTGTCGCGGGTGTTGACCGCCTTGAACTTGCTGCCGTCGATGGCGGCCAGGGCCGCGCCGAACAGGCCGATCTGCCGGCACAGCACCACGAACTGGGCGCAGGCCGCCTGGATCGCTGGGCCGTTATCCTTTCTGAAGTCGGCGATGGTCTTGTGGTCGGGCGCCAGCCGGCCCGTCAGCCACATCAGCTCGACATTGCGCCGCGCCTCGCGTTCCAGCCGGCGGCTGGACTGCACCTTGTTCAGGTAGCCATAGACGTAGAGCTTGAGCAGCATGGCCGGATGATAGGCCGGACGTCCTGTCGCCGCCGGCATCACTTCGAAGCCCAGCGACGCCAGATCCATCTCGTCGACGAAGACATCGACCACACGTACCGGGTTCTCCTCGGCCACGTAGTCGTCCAGACATTCGGGAAGCAGCGTCGGCTGTCGGCGATCACAACCCTCAACGAAGCGGCTCAACTCCACCTCCCGACTGCTACTCCAGCATCAGGATTCTAGCCGATTTGGCGGTGTTTTCACACAGCCTCGACCCGTTGGCGACATTCATATGGCGTGCGACACTAAGCCATGCAGCCGAAGAGACTACCCCATGGTGTCACCATCGTCTTCTTCATGGCGACTGCGGCTTCGTTCGTAGCCCAATGGTATGTGGGGATCGCGCACGGCTTCCCGGTCGGTCCAGCGCTGTCGCTCGCGATGTTCTTGTCAGTCCTTGGCGCTTTAATTCCATCGCTCATTCGCACCATTCGGCTTCGTGCGTGGGAGTGGGCACCGGCGGCTATCGCCTTGGCTGCGCTTCTCGCCATGGACCTGATTTGGCGCTTGTTCCTGTCACCATTCCCTGACGTTTACAAACGCGTGGCGCTCGTAATTTTCGGCGCAGAGCCCGTGATAGTCGCGCTTGGCATTGTCGCTGTCATCGCCGAATGGCGCAGGCATCGTCAGATTGGCCCTCGACGAGAGCACCGGTTTTCGCCTCAGCGGTGAATGTCCGGCATCCACCCGTCTCGGACCTTCGGGCTGTCTCTTTTCCGGCAAATCCCATCGCTCCGCATGGGGCCTCGCCGCTGCGGGCGGGCTCACAACATTTCCCCAACGCTCGTCACCCTCGGACTTGTTCCGAGGACCCCTGCCTCCACTGCGAAGGAGGCTGGTCCGTTGAGCGGTGAGGCCGTGGTTCCGTCTGGAGCGACAACGCGGCTGAACGAGGGGTCCTCGGAACAAGTCCGAGGATGACGGCAATTGGGGAGGATGGACGCCGCTCAATCCCCGTCGTCGGCGCTACAAACCCCAGCCCTTCCAACGCCCTGCAGAAAAAGCAGCGTCACCGGTCCTCGGGCCTCAAACCTCCTGCACAATCGAAGCTGTCCCTATCGCGGGGGAGGGCTCTTGGTACCGGCCCAAGCAGGCGATGGGGGTGGAACCGAGCGGGGCCGCCTGGGCCTGGCGATCGGATCGCGGCGGGCGGCGGGGCTCAGAAGGCTCCAAGGCCTGGTGGGGACGATGGCGGGACAGGCGGGTCGACGGGGCTGGGAGTTCAAACCGGCCTGTTCCAGGATCAGTCGGAGTCGCCGACGGCCCCTTCCGGGCGACCTGATCCTGCCCGCCTGAGGGGAAACGCCGACCGGGATGAAACAAGCCCTCAGTCGTCGTCCCTTGAGACAAACGGTTTCGCGGAGCGGTCAGGTCTAGCCGAAACGCACACTCTAAACCCACGGTCATCCGGGCTGGGCCCGGACCGCTCCGCGCCTCCCCGCCCACTCGCCCGCGAAGGGCCGAGGTCGAAGAGCCGTGTCCGTGAAAGACCCCCTCAGTCGCTTCGCGACAGCTCCCCCAGAGGGGGAGCATCTGAGCGGTGCTAGATCCTCCCCCTCTGGGGGAGGTGGCCCGGAGGGCCGGAGGGGGATCGCGGCGCATCGGGCCTGAGCGCCGGGCCCATGCCATGAGCATGTCGCCTCTTCTAATGCGGCCAGACCTCGGTGAGCACCTTGGCCTTGCCGCCCTTCCAGCTGACCTCCAGGGCCGGGGTCTTGGGCTGGCCCTCGGCGAACAGCTCGTAGATCACCTCGCCGTCGGCCTGGGTGCTCTCAATCACCCGGACCGGCGCGACCTTGGGGGCGGCCTTGACCGCGGCGTCGCGCACCGGCTGGGGCGTGGCGGTCCAGGCGACGTCGCGCTGGGTCTCGACGATCTTCCACCGGCCGCCGGCCTCCAGCAGGTCGAACTCGATCTCTGCGCCGTCCGGCAAGGTCCCCTCGACATCATAATAGCGCCGGTCCTCGCGCACCTTGAGTTCCGCCGCCTTGATCTTCAGGCCCGGCGCGGCCTTGGTGACCGCCGCGACCACGGCCGGCGGCAGGTCGGCGGCTTCCACGGGCGTGACCTTGGTCTCGGGAACCTGGGCCCCGGCGGCGCCGGCCGCGAGGGCCAGGGCGATGGCCGAAGCGAGGATCGAACGTGCGAACATGGCGGCTTCTCCACAGGCGGATCGTCGGCGACCCGGGCAGTATGCTTCAATCGGGCGTCGATCACCCGCGGATCATACCTCGCGTCCTCGTGCTAAGCAGGGATGTCACCGAGTGAGTCTCCATGGCCCAGCACCTCGCCCTCCTGTCCCTGCTCGTCCGCGACTACGATGAGGCCCTGGCCTTCTATGTCGGCAAGATGGGGTTTTCCCTAGTGGAGGACAGCCACTTGGGCGGTGGCAAGCGCTGGGTCGTGGTCGCGCCGGGCGCGGCCGGCACGCGCTTCCTGCTGGCCAAGGCCAGCGATGACCAGCAAACGGCGTTGGTCGGCGGCCAGGGCGGCGGCCGGGTCTGGCTGTTCCTGCACACCGACGCCTTCGAGGCCGACCACGCCCGACTGAGCGCCGCCGGGGTGAGGTTCCTCGAGGCGCCCCGCCACGAAGCCTATGGCAGCGTCGCGGTCTTCGAAGACCTGTACGGCAACCGCTGGGACCTGCTGCAGCCCAAGACCAAGGCCTGATCCCCCATGCTCCACCCCATGCGTCGCATCCTCGCCCTGCTGTTCGTCGCCGTCGCGGCCCTGGTCGCCGCCCCGGCCATGGCCAAGCCTGTTCCGTTGCGGGTGCTCTATCTGGACCAGTCGGTCGGCTGGAAACACGCCCCCGTCGCCCGGCCCGAGGGCGGCGGCCTTGCGCCGTCCGAGATCGCGATAAAGGCCATCGGCCAGGAGAGCGGCGCCTTCACCGCCGAGGTCACCCAGGACGCCCGCGAGATCACGCCGGAGCGGCTGGCGAGCGTCGATGTGCTGGTGTTCTACACCACCGGCGCCCTGCCGATCTCGCCCGAGGCCTGGGCGGTCGTCCAGTCGCGCGTGAAGGCCGGCAAGCTGGGCTTCGTCGGCGTCCACAGCGCCACCGACACCGGCTGGCCCTATGACGGCCCCGGCGAGACCTATACCCGCTTCATCAACGGCAAGTTCGCCGGCCATCCCTGGACCCAGGGCACGCCGATCCGCGTCGAGACGCTCGATCCCGACCTGGCCCTGGTGGCCATGTGGCCGGTCGGGTTCGACTATGCCGAGGAGATCTACCAGCACAGCGACTTCGACCCGGCCAAGGTGCGCGTGCTGCAGACGCTGGACTTCGCCGGCACGCCGCTGAAGCGGCCCTACGCCGTGCCGGTCGCCTGGGCGCGCCAGGTCGGCCAGGGCCGGCTGTTCTTCACCAACCTGGGCCACACGCCCTCGACCTGGGACGATCCGCGCTTTCGCAAGCAGATCGTCGCGGCGGTGAACTGGACCGGCCGTCGCACCGACGGCGAGGCCAGCCCCGACACGCTGCGCCAGTTCCTGTGGCAGGTGAAGGCGCTGCTGGCCTACGAGCCCGCCGCCGGCCGCGACGACAAGGCGATCCTCGGCCGGCTGCTGAAGATGGACCCGAAATGGCAGGCCGCCACCGCCCAGCGCATCGCCGACCTGCGCACGGTCTATCCGGCCAAGCCCGACAGCGACCGCGCGCCGTTCGACACGGCCTACAAGGCGGTGCTGGCGGACGTGCTGGCGCGGGGCGGCGCCCGCTAGCGCCCCTCCACCACGTCGCCGCTGTCGATCGCGCCGTTGACCACCGGGGTGCGTACGGCGCCGCGTACCCGGGTGAGGCCGGCGAACCCGCTGGGCGCGCCCTCGTCGCGCATGCTGGGGCCGGTCATCAACTGATAGTGCAGATGCGGAAACAGCGAGCTGCCCGAGGCGCCGATCGCCGCCACGGGCTGGCCCGCCTTGACCGGATCGCCGACCTTCACCTTCAGGCTGGCCTGGCGGATGTGGCCCAGGATGCTGAACAGGCCGTCGGCATGGCGGATCACGACATAGTTGCCGAACAGGGCGTTCGGCGCGTCCTTCAGTTCGCCCGGATCGAAGCTCTTGTCGTCCGGCCGGCTGTCCAGAGCCGCCACCACCATGCCGTCGGCCGGCGCCCGCACCGGGCGGCCGAAGCCGAGATAGCTCTCGTTGCGCGTCGCATCGCCCGCCGCCATCCGGCCCTCGGCGTCGACGGGCACGAGGTCGTAGGAATAGCGCATGGCGTTGGCGCCGATGCCCATCTGCTTGAGGAACGGATGCTGGGTGTCGAACCGGCGGTGGTGCGACAGCAGGTCGTGACCATCCCAGACCAGCACCCGGCCCTCCACCGGCAGCACCAGCTTGCGGGTCCAGGCGGGCGCGCTCGCGAAGACGGCCTTGGCCTCGACCACGGTCGGGACCTCGCCGGCCGGCGCCGTTTCGCCCTCCTTCGTCACGCGCTCCAGCGTCACCCGCACCCGCATGGCCGAGGCGGCGACGTCGCCGGGGAGCTCCGGGAACGGGTTGAAGAACAGCCGGGTCTCGCCAGGCGCCAGCACCCGATTGGCGATGGTTTCGATGGCCGGGGCGAAGCCGTTGCCGTCGATCCGCCGCTCCAGCACCGCCGCGCCGCCGGTATCCAGGGTGGTCACCGTGACCTCCGAGACCTCGACCGGCCAGGCCTTGTCGTTGGTGATCAGCACGTCGAAATTGGCGCTGGCCCCCGCCGCCGTCGGCTCCAGATAGGGCCGCTCGGGCAGGATGCGGGCCTGGGCCAGGGCGGCTTGCGAACCGCCGGCCCAGAGGCCGAGCGCCAGCAGCGAGGCGATGAGTTTCATTCGGGTCCCCCGTTTCGTGATCGGCGCACCCTGCCACGCCGCCCCGGGATCTCGGCCTTAAACCTCTGTAACGGCTGTTAAACTTCGGTAATGGACGCCTCGAACGCCTCGCTCGCCAGGGTCCGCAGGTGGTCGCGGACGTCCGTCGGCCAGTCGGCGATCCGCGCCGCGAACCCGGCCGCGTCGCCGGCGAACAGCGCCCGGCTCATGGCCTCGAAGCCCGGCCGGTCGCCGGCCATGGCCGAGGCGAAACGGTAGGCGGCGTCGCGGGCGCTGCGGCGGCGGTCGGGCCCTTCGCTCTCGCGACGGGCGGCCTCGACCAGCTTGCGCAGGGCGACCGACGCGCCGCCCGGCTGGGCGGCCAGCCACTCCCAGTGGCGCGGCAGCAGGGTCACCTCGCGAGCCGTGACGCCCAGCTTGGGCCGTCCGCGGCCGCGCGGCGCGGGCTCGCCCACCCCCAACCGCAGCGCAATGTCCCAGGGTCCGCCCCGCAGGTCGAAATCCACCTGGCGTCCCTCGGGGTCGAAGATCAGCAGCGAGGCGTCCGGCGCCTGGGCCAGGCGAGCCTGGGCGGCCACCGCCACCTCCAGCTTCGGACCGGCCGCGAGCCGCCGCTCGCCCTCGAACAGCACATAGGACGTCATCGGGCCGCTCACCGCCGCAATTCCTCGGCGTGCAGGGTCGCGCGCCAGTGCTCGCGGCGCTCGACCAGCAGCGAGGCCCGGCCCAGCCGCTCCAGCCCCTGGTCGTCGAGGACTTCGAGCACCTCGAAACCGAAGGCCGCCTCGCCGTGGGCGTTCCAGGCCTGCTGCAGGGTCGGGCTGGTGTGGCCGCCCATGCGCAGGGCGAACCAGACGCCGTTCTGGCGGGTCGACAGGTCGGGCGTGCCGCCGATCCAGACCTCGCCGGTCGCCGCGCAGCGGACGGCGTAGATCCCCGCCTGGACCCTGCGGTCCTTGTAGTCGCGCACCAGGGCGCGCCGGTTGTTCGTCTTTTCCATGAGCGGCTTTTTACCCGGGTATTTTATGAAGTCAATATTATCCGGGTATATTAATCCGCTAATGCCCCACCTTCGCCCGCTGGCTCGCGGGACCCAAAGACGCTAGAGACCCCGCTCCCATTCCGGAGGCCGATATGGTCCGCAATCTCAAGGGCAGGCTGATCGCTCCAGCCGTCGACCCGATCGCCCAGGCCGATATCGCCTGGTTCGAGGCGCACGAGGGCCGGGCTTTCCGCCTGCGCGATCCCGCGCCGCTTGAGTTCAAGAATCCGCTGGGCGATCCCGGCGACGGCTTTTCATGGCGCGTCCTCGTGGCCAGGCTGGCCGACGGCGGCCGACTGAAGCTGCCCGTGTCATTGGCCTGGGACCTGCACAACGACCACGCCAAGGACACGCACCTGAAGATGATCTTCGACCAGGTCGCGCCGGAGAAGGCCAAGGCCCTGCTGAGGTAGGCCTTAGCCCCGCCGCAGCCAGGCCGCCACGGCCCAGGCGTGGGCGTCGTGCCTCAGGGCGACGACCGCGTCGCGCGGGTCCAGCCATACCAGCGTATGGTCGTCCTCAACCTTCAGCTCGGACCGCTGGCCAGTGACGCGGACGACATAGATGCCGCCGTTGTTGCAGACCGGCTGGCCGTTCGACTTCAGGAAGGGCTGGCTGACCTCGATCACCCGCCGCCCCACCTCCACGACCAGGCCGGTCTCCTCGCCGAACTCGCGCACCACGGCGGCGTGCTCGTCCTCGTCGCCATCGACCGCCCCGCCCGGCAGGTCGAAATAGGGCGCCCGGCCCGGCTTGCGCACCTCGACCAGGGCGATGGTCCCGTCAGCCCCCTCGGCGATGCCGAAGGCGGCCCAGCGGTGCTTGTACTCCAGGCCCGGCTCGGGCGCGTCGAACGCCTGCATGGGATCAGTCCTTGCCGTAAAGGTCGTTCCACGGATCGGCCTTGCCGCTGGTCACGTCGTCGACCGTGATCTCGGGACGATAGCCGATCTTGCCCGTGGCGCTGGCCTTCCAGGCGTCGACGACCATGTCGCGCAGCTGGGTCGCCCCGGCCGCCAGGCGCTCGTCGACGAAGGCCTTGGCGCGCGGGTCGGTCGCGACCAGTCCGCCCTCCTTCTCCAGCTTGTACAGCGGCTCGACGAAGCCGACGGTCGTGCTCAGATAGGTCACGGTCCGCGCCTCGATCGTGCAGCCGCAGTCCTTGTAGGCCGGCACCAGCGCCTTGACGTCGGCGTCGACCGCCACGGCCTTGACCAGAGGCCCCTCGAAATTGCCGTGGGTGGCCTTGCTCTGGGTGTAGCCATTCGGATTGGGGTAATCGCCCCAGCCGTTGTAGTGCACGCTCAGATGCAGCGGCTGGCTGGCGTCGCCGACATAGTGGGCCCAGACGCCCAGGTCGCGGACCAGCAGGTCCTCGCGCCGCTTCAGGTCGGCGACGTAATAGGCTTTCCGGGTGGCGTCTTTCTCGGTGGCGGAGACCGACTGCAGGATGCGCCAGTAGGTGAAGTCCTTCACCAGCTGTTGGTAGCCGTCGATGATCGAATACGGCAGGTAGCCGGCGTTCCAGCTGTCGTGGCCGACCGCGGTCAGGGCCTTTTCGTAGTCGGCGCGGGTGGACGGCAGGGTTTCCAGCGTGAACTTAGGCCCGCCGTACATCCGCCCCTCGTCGTCGATGTCGAGGAAGTGGGCGGCGTCGCGGTCGGTGTCGTGGACCTTGCCCGAGCCCTTCCAGCGGTCCGGCTCGCGGGCGTATTCGCCGATCGCGGCGGCCGCCTCGGGCGTGCGCAGGAAGGCCGGCAGGTCGCTGGGGAGGCTCTCGGCGGCGACCACGCCGACCATACGGTGGCCCCAGGCGCCCCAGGCCAGGGCCGAGCTGGCGGGGGCGGCCATGGCGGCGATCATCGCGACGCTGGCGAAAAGGCGGACGGACGACTTCATGCGCACTCCAACGAACGGACGACCGGGCGACCGCCGCGACTCACCCTGCCCCGCGGACCGGCCCAAGACGCGTGCACCGCCGAAAAGCCGCGGACGCCTCCGGTTTATGCCACCCCGACGCCGACCGCCAGAGCGCGGCGTTTCCGCTCCAAGCGTCAGCGTGCAATCCCTTGCCCGTTCCCGGTTAACGCTCATCAGGGAACCAAAAGTGCGTTCGAACGATGGCGCCGCGCGCCGCCGCTAAGGGTGCGGCGCGGCATCAGGTCGCCTCCTGGTGGGTTGTCACGCGGCTGTGATCTTAGTAATCAGGCCGCCGACCGACACTCTACGCCGATAAGAGGAACCCCTCGATGCGACGCACGTTTGCGGGATTTCTGGCCATCGCGGCCATGTCCATCGCCCTCCCCGCCCTGGCCGCCGACTCGGACTCCAAGCCCGATCCGCTGGGCGATCTGATCACCGGCGCGCTGACGGGCACGATGCCGGGGTCGGTCGAATACAAGATGAAGGCCACGCTCTACCACGCCGGCGCCAAGGGCATCCGCGCCCTCGACAGCCTGGGCTGCAAGGTGGTGGCCATGCGCACCCTGGCGGTCGACAAGACCGTGATCCCGCGCCGCACCGTGGTGTTCATCAAGGAGACCGTCGGCCTGCCGATGCCCAACGGCGAAAAGCACGACGGCTACTGGTACGCTTCCGACATCGGCGGGGCGATCAAGGGCAACAAGCTGGACCTGTTCAGCGGCCAGGGCGCGTCCTCGATGAAGCCCCTGATGGGCCTGAACCTCTCGACCCTCTCGGTGACCAAGGTCGGCGAGTTCAAGGGCTGCCCGCCGGAATAGCCGGCGTCGCCCGGAGGCGAAGCCTTCCGGGATCTCCTAGATGAAGACGTCGCTGGACGGCGAAGGCCGGCCTGCGGGCGGCATCCGCGATCCCACCGCGCCGGCCGGCGACGGCGCGGGCGAAGCCGGCTTCAGCATCTTGCCGACCCGCTCGACTAGGTCCGCGCCGCTGAACGGCTTGAGCATGCAGGCCCGGACGCCGAGAGCAGCGCCGCGCTTGACCTCGTCGACGCCCAGTCGCTTACCCACCAGCAGGATCTGGCCGCACGGGCGCGAGACGTCGCGTTGCAGCGCCGCCATCACCTCGAAGGCGGTCATTTCGGTGATCGCCAGGTCCAGCACCATGAGGGCCGGGCGCATGTTGTGCGCCATTTCCAGCGCGGCCGGGCCGCTGCGGGCCGCCAACGCGTGATAGCCGGCCAGGTCCAGGCGGATCTGCAGCATTTCCAGGACTGCCCGGTCGCTGTCGGCGACCAGGATCCGCGTGCCGGGTTGAACCATGTTCATGGGCGTCCCCGCAGTTTGTGTCGGCGGCGCGTCATCAGAAGAGATCCAGGTCGCCGGCGTCGTCGCCGTCGTTGATGCCCGCTTCGTCGCCGCCGAACGACGAGGTCATCCTATCGGCCAGGGCGCCGAGGGTCACGCTCTGCAAGGCGGCGCCCACCTCGATCTGCTCGGGCGCGGCCACGGTCTGGCTGAGGCTTCGAGCGAAGGTCGACAGGCCCGTCAGGTGCTGGCTGAGCAGGTCCACGGCCTGAATGCCTTCGATCAGCTGCTCGCGATGCTCGGGCGCTACGGTCCCCAGCAGCTTGCCGATCAACGTGTCCAGGAAGATGCAGCGGGCGCCGGCCAGCTCCAGCTCCCACGACAGGACGTCGAACGTCGCCGCGACGTCCGACCGAAGCTCACTCGCGACCATCGACAAGATCTTTTCTCCCGAACCCAGGCCGAAGCTACGAGGCGAGGCCTAACGGCGATTTAACCTTGGGGATGTGTCGGGCCTGGTTCCCTGCGTCGAAACCGCGCGCCCAGGCGCTGGAAAGTCCGGCCTGGCAAAGGTTACAGGGTCCAGCTGCACCTCGGCCGGCAGGTCCGTCGTGCGGCCGTCGCGCAGGAAGTCGTAAACCTTGGCCGCCACCTCGGGTCGGCCGCGCAACAGGGCGAACGGGTCGTTATGCTGGGCGCGATGCAGGACGATCGTCCGGCTGTTGGGGAAATAGGGCAACATGGCCAGGGTGTTCTCGATCGGCGTCGAGGTGTCCCAGTCGCCCTGGACGAAAAGCACCGGAGTCGGGTCCTGGACCGGCCGGCGGAAGGCGTCGCCGGCGTCCGGCGTCGCCCACTCGCCCTTGGTCGCCAGATAGGCGGCGAAGTTCCAGTTTCCCAGCATCGGCAGGGCCGGATCGCTCCACAGCAGGCTCTTGCGCTCGGCGGTCATGTCCAGGCCGATATTGATCAGCGGATTGATCAGCGACCGCTTCTCGGACGCGCGCCAGCCGATGGCGTCCCTAGCCCACGCCTCGTAGTGGCCGTGATAGGCCGACACCACGAAGCGCGGGAAGGCGGCGGCGTCGGCCGAATAGGTGATCAGGGCCAGCTGATAATCCTCTAGGCCCAGCACGATCCGGCGTGCTTGGCCGCCCTCGTCCTCGACCGTCACGGTGACCGGTCCGCCCGCGAACCGGTCGCGCACGGCCCGCATCGCCGCGATCAGCCCGCCCGGCGGCAGATAGGGCTCCAGGCCGGGATCGGCGTCGGCCTCGACGGCGATGCGCTGGAAGGCCGCGAACACCTGCGAGGGCATGTCGTAGCCGTAATCCAGCGGCTCGGCCGACGAGATCACCGCCCGCGCCACGCGGCCCGGATGGCGCTTCAGGACCGCGAAGGCCCATTGCGAGCCGAAGCTGGCCGCCACCAGGCTGACCTTGTCGTAGCCCAGGGCCTGGCGCAGGTCGTCGACGTCGTCGGCGATCTGGGTGATCGAATAGCCGGAAAGGTCCGCTTGCGGATAGGCCGCCTGGGCCCGGCGGGCCAGGTCGCGGGTGACCTCGATATCCTGGGCCGTGGTCGACGGCCGGTCCAGCGGCAGGGCCGGGCTGTCGATCTCCATCAGGTCGCCGCGCAGGGTATAGCCCCGCTGCTCAATGACGATCAGGTCGGCGACCTGGGCGTAGGCCTGCCACGCCTTGACCCGCCGCCTGGCGGCTTCGTCGTGGTCGAGCACGATGTCCAGCATGGTGACGCCGGGACCTCCCGCCAGCAGCACGATCGGTGGGGCGTCCGTGGCGCGGGCGGCCCGGACGCGCGCGAACCCGACGCCGATCAGCCGGCTGCCCGGCTTGGCGCGGTTCTCGGGTACGTACAGCGTGCCGATCTCGTAGGCCATGGTCGAGCCGTCGAGGGCGGTAGCGACGCCGGGCTCGGTGGCGACCTGCCCGGCGCACGGAGCGGCTCGGCGGTCGCGGGTAGGGTCGAAGCGGCGATCAAGGCCGCGAACATGCACGCCAGCACCGCCCTCATCGCCCGCCCCTCTCAACCGAACGTAGAAGGCAGGCTCAGACAGCGACGTCCTGGCGTCAAGAGCCGCCGAGGCTTTAGATCCCCTCGCCCACGTTCGGCGCGGCGCCGGGGGCCCGGGCGACGTGGATGCCGCATTCGGTCTTGTCCTGGCCGGCCCAGCGGCCAGCGCGGACGTCGGCGTTGGGGTCCTCCACCGGCTTGGTGCACGGCCAGCAACCGACCGAAGGGAAGCCCTGGGCGACCAGCGGATGGGCCGGCAGGTCGTGCTCGGCGACATAGGCCTCCAACTCGGCCTTGCCCCAGTTGGCCAGGGGGTTGAACTTGATCTTGCCGTCAGCCTCCTCGACCACCCGCAGCCGCAGGCGGTCGCCGCCGTGGAACCGCTTGCGGCCCGTGGTCCAGGCGGCGAACTCGCCCAGGGCGCGGTCCAGCGGCAGCACCTTGCGGATGTGGCAGCAGGCGTCGGTGTCGGTGCGCCACAGGTCCGACTTGGGATCGGTGACCGCCAGGTCGGTATAGGCCGGGCGCAGGTCGCGCACGTCGGTCAGGCCCAGCTTGGCGGCCAGTTGCCGGCGGTAGTCCAGGGTCTGGCCGAACAGCATGCCGGTGTCGAGGAACAGCACGGGAATGGCTGTCGACACCTGGCTGGCCAGGTGCAGAAGCACCGCTGATTCCGCGCCGAACGAGCTGACCAGGGCCAACTGGTCGCCGAACGTCTCGTAGGCCTTGCGCAGGATGGTCAGCGGGTGGGCGTCGCGCAGCTCGGCGTCCAGCCGCGCCGCCAGGTCAGCGGCCCCGCTTTCCGGGACGAGAGGCTGCGTCGCGACGGTCGGCTTCACCTCGGTCACGGTCTGGTCGTAGGCCATCAGCTGGCCCTTTCCTCGAACGCCACCTGACGGTTGTCGGCGGCGCGTTGATAGACATGGCGATAGCGGTGGGCGGCCTTGGTCCAGACCTCGGGCGTCGCGCCGTCGGCGGGTTCGAAGGCGTCGAAGCCGCAGCGGACCATGAAGCCGGCCTGTTCCTGCAGCACGTCGCCGACCGCCCGCACCTCGCCGGTGAAGCCCAGGCGCTCGCGCAACAGGCGGGCCGAGGTATAGGCGCGGCCGTCCCGGTATTTCGGGAAGGCCAGGGCCACCACCGACAGGCGCGGCAGGTCATAGGCCAGAGCTTCGACCTCCTGGTCCGCCTCGACCCGCACGCCGACGCGCCGGCTGTTGGACAGCAGGATCTCACCCTCGGCCTGGAAACGGGCCAGGGACAGGATCACGTCGCCTTCGGGCAGGGCGTCGTCGTCGCCGACATGGGTGAAGACGTCGTCGGCCCACTGCGCCGTGTCGCCGGTCAGCTTAATCAGCTTGGGCATAGACCGCCTCCTTGAAGGGCTCGAGGCCGACGCGGCGATAGGTGTCGAGGAAGCGCTCGTCGCCGGCGCGGATGTTCAGATAGGCGTCGACTAGGGCGTCGATGGCCGGGGCCACCTTGTCGGCCGACAGGCCCGGGCCCAGGATCCGGCCGATGCTGGCGTCCTCCGCCCCCGAGCCGCCGAGCGAGAGCTGGTAGAATTCCTCGCCCTTCTTGTCGACGCCCAGGATGCCGATGTGGGCCACGTGGTGGTGGCCGCAGGCGTTGATGCAGCCGCTGATCTTGATCTTCAGCTCGCCCACCTTCTCGGCGCGATCCGGATCGGCGAACTTGCGAGCGATGTCCTGGGCGATCGGGATGGCGCGGGCGTTGGCCAGGGCGCAGTAGTCCAGGCCCGGGCAGGCGATGATGTCGCTGGCCAGGTCGATGTTGGCGGTGGCCAGGCCCGCGGCCTCCAGCGCCGCGTGCACGGTCGGCAGGTCGTCCAGCTTGACGTGCGGCAGGACCAGGTTCTGGGCGTGGGTCACGCGCAGGTCGTCCAGGCTGTAGCGCTCGGCCAGGTCGGCGACGACCTCCAACTGCTCGGCCGTGGCGTCGCCCGGCGTCTGGCCGATGGCCTTCAGAGACACCTCGACGATCGCATAGCCGCTCTGCTTGTGCGGCTTGACGTTGTTGCGCACGAAGCGCTGCAGGGCCGGGCTGGCGGCGCGGGCGGCCTTGAAGGCTTCGGACACGGCCGGCAGGGTCTCGAAGCGAGTCTGGGCGAAGGCGGCGCGGACGCGGGCCAGTTCGCTGGCCGGCAGGTTGGCGCGCGCGGCGTCGATCTTGCCCCACTCCTCCTCGACCTGACGGGCGAACTCCTCGGCACCCAGGGCGGCGACCAGGATCTTGATCCGGGCCTTGTAGATGTTGTCGCGGCGGCCATGGCGGTTGTAGACGCGCAGGATCGCCTCGACATAGCTGAGCAGGTGCTCGGCGGGCAGGTACGAGCGGATGGTCGGGCCGACATAGGGCGTGCGCCCCTGGCCGCCGCCGACGATCACCTCGAAGCCGATCTGGCCGTCACGGCCCTTGCGCAGGATCAGGCCGATGTCGTGCACCTTGACCGCCGCGCGGTCGGTCAGGGCGCCGGTGATGGCGATCTTGAATTTGCGCGGCAGGAAGCTGAACTCGGGATGCAGGGTCGACCACTGGCGCAGGACTTCCGACCACACCCGCGGGTCGTCGATCTCCTCGGCCGTGGCGCCGGCATAGGGGTCGGCGGTGACGTTGCGGATGCAGTTGCCGCTGGTCTGGATGGCGTGCAGGTCCACCTCGGCCAGGGCGTCCAGGATGTCGGGCGCGTCCTTCAGCTTGATCCAGTTGAACTGGATGTTCTGGCGGGTGGTGAAGTGGCCGTAGCCCTTGTCGTAGGTGCGGGCGATCCAGGCCAGGCGGCGAGCCTGGCGGGCGTTCAGCGAGCCGTACGGGATGGCGATCCGCAGCATGTAGGCGTGCAGCTGCAGGTACAGGCCGTTCATCAGCCGCAGCGGCTTGAACTGATCCTCGGTCAGCTCGCCGGCCAGGCGGCGCGCCACCTGATGCCGGAACTCGTTGGAGCGGTCGGTCAGGAACTCGCGGTCGATGGGATCGTACAGGTACATGAGGCTTACTTCCTGCGGATCAGGTCGACGCGACCGGTGGAGCGGGCCGCGCCCGCGGCGTGGCGCAGAGCCTCGATCACCTCGCCGCCGACGGCCTGCTTGCCGTGGGTGGGTTCGTTGGTGGGCCCCAGGGCCCGGATGCGTTCGCGATAGCTGATCGGGGCCAGGCCGCCGTCCACCGGGGCCAGGTCGATCGGATAGACGTCGACCACCACCGTCGGCTGGGCCTTGCCGTTGGCCACCACGGCCTCGACCTCGGCGTCCTGGCCCTCGCCGAACAGCTGGGCGTCGCCGAAGCCCTCGACCCAGGCGCCGGCCTTCCAGAACACGACCTCGCCGTCGATCAGGCGATTGGCGGTGATGGCTTTCATTGACCGGGGCTCACGCGTTGGACTTTCGGAGAGGCGACCTCGTCGTTCGACAAGCTCAGGATGAGGTCTACTGCAGCGCCCGAGACAACCTCATCCTGAGCTTGTCGAAGGACGATGTTGTTCGGCACGACGTCGGCCATCGCCATGGCCTCGCCGACCATCAGCAGCGCCGGGCCCTTGAGGCCCTCGGCGGCGAGCGCCAGGCCGGCCAGGGTGGTCAGGAGACGGCGCTCATCGGCGCGGCTGGCGTTCTCGACGATCAGGGCCGGGGTCGAGCCGGCCCGGCCAGCCGCCGTCAGGCGCTCGGCGATCAGGCCGGCGGTCGAGACGCCCATATAGACGACGACGGTCTGGTTCGGCCGCGCCAGGGCGGTCCAGTCCAGATCCGGCTCACCATGAGCGGCGTGGCCGGTGACGAAGGTCACGGCTTGGGCGGCGCCACGGTGGGTCAAGGGCGCGCCGGCTCCGGCCGAGGCGGCCAGGGCGGCGGTCACGCCGGGAACGACGGTGCAGTCGACGCCGGCCTCGCGGCAGGCGGCCAGCTCCTCGCCGCCGCGGCCGAACAGGAACGGATCGCCGCCCTTCAGCCGCACCACGGTCAGGCCGTCCAGGGCCAGGGCGACCAGCAGTTTGTTGATGTCGTCCTGCGGCAGGGTGTGGCGCGACTTGCGCTTGGCGACGTTGATCCGCCGCGCCGCCACCGGCGCCAGGTCGAGGATCTCGTCGGACACCAGGCCGTCGTGGACCACCACCTCGGCGGCCTGCAGGGCCTTCAGCGCCTTGATCGTCAGCAGCTCCGGATCGCCGGGCCCCGCGCCAACCAGGGTCACCCGGCCCGGCGCGCGCGCGTCCGTCCCGCCGCCGAGAGCGACGAGACCGGCCTTCGACCGGGAAGCGGATCGGACCGTTGGCCGAGCCATCAGATTCAGGTCCTCTATAAGCCAGCCACCATTGGCGATGCGCCGGACCGGCGCGTTCGCCAAACCGGTGCGCTTCAAAGCATTGCGGGGCGAACCCTAGGGTCCGCCCCGCTCGCGTTCGCCAAGGAAAAGGGCCATCTCCATCAGCGAACGCTTGCAAATTGGTCGCGACCGGGCCAATTCGCAAACAAGGTCTTCTGCCGGGGCGTTCAGTAAAACTCATGGAAAGACAGTCCGAACGACGTCGCCTCCCGCCCTTGAACGCCCTGCGCGCGTTCGAGGCCGCCGCGCGTCACCTGAACTTCAGCCGCGCCGCCGACGAGCTGTCGGTGACGCCGGGCGCGGTCAGCCAGCAGATCCAGAACCTGGAGGACTATGTCGGCGCGGCCCTGTTCAAGCGCACGCCCAAGGGCCTGCTGCTGACCGACGCGGCCCAGACCGCCCTGCCCGCCCTGCGCGAGGCCTTCGACCGGCTGGCCGAGGCCGCCAGCCTGCTGACCGCCGCGGTCGACGGCCGCCGCCTGACCCTGACCGCCGCTCCCTCGTTCGCCGCCAAGTGGCTGGTGCCGCGCCTGGGCAAGTTCGAGCAGGCCCAGCCCCAGGTCGACGTCTGGCTGTCGGCCGGCATGGAGGTCGTCGACTTCGCGGCCGGCGAGGTCGACCTGGCCATCCGCTACGGCTCGGGCCGCTATCCGGGCCTGGAGGTGATCCGCCTGCTGAGCGAGACGGTGATCCCGGTCGCCAGCCCTGAACTTCTGGCGTCCAACCCGTTGGAAACGCCCGAGGACCTGTCGCGCCACATCCTGCTGCACGACGGCTCGCCCGACGCCGACGACAGCTGCCCGGACTGGGCCATGTGGCTGGCCGCGCGGGGCATCAAGAGCGTCGACGGGGCGCGTGGCCCGCGCTTCAACCAGTCCAGCCTGGTGATCGAGGCCGCCGCCAACGGCCGCGGCGTCGCCCTGGCCAAGCAGACCCTGGCCCAGGCCGATCTCGACGCCGGCCGGCTGGTGATCCCGTTCGAAGCCGCCACGGCGGTCGATTTCGCCTATTACGTCGTCCACCCCAAGGCCAAGGGCCGCCTGCCGCAGGTCAAGGCCTTCGTGGCCTGGCTCAGGGACGAGGCCGCCGCCCATGAAGCGGCCCTGCTGACCATGGACAACGGCGCGGGCATCTAGGCGGCCGCCACGGTCAGGTTTGGTATGGTCCCCGCCGCTCAAAACGGCTTAAAGGGGCGCATGATCAAGACGACTCTCAACGTCGACGAGCGCCTCGCCCCCGCCGACTGCCAGACGATGCTCGACGTCCGCCAGGGGGTCGACGCCCTGGATCGGGCCCTGGTGGCGCTGCTGGCCGAGCGCCAGGGCTACATGGACGCCGCCGCCCGCATCAAGGCCGACCGCAACAAGGTGTTCGACCGCGCCCGGATCGAGGACGTGGTCGACAAGGTCAAGATCGCCGCCCGCGAGTCGGGCCTGTCGGAAGCCATCGCCGAGCCGGTTTGGCGTACGCTGATCGACCGCTGCATCGCCTATGAGTACGACAGCTGGGATCGGACGAAGGGTTAGGCCTCAGTCGGCTTTCAGCCGCCTGATGGAGCGCCGGAGGTTTTCGCGCGCCCTGGCCTCGAACCTGGCCTTGCCCCAGTCCGAGAAGTACAGCGCGTCCCGCTCCAGGAAGCGCTCGAGAATCGCCGCGCGTCCGGCCCGAAAAACGGTTTCCGGGACCTCCCGATACTCGTGCCGGACGCCAGCTTCGTAAGCGTCGAACGCCTCAGGCGCGGCGCCGAGAATCGACAGGTCCATGTCGAGAAACCGCGCCATGTCGCCGACCTCGCCGGGCGGAAGATCCTCGGGAACGGCGTGGTGCTGCGTCGCCTCGATCAAGCGCACCGCCCGCTCCAGAGTGGCCGCCGGCACGACGCTGTCCAGCATGCGTCGGGCGAGTTCGGCGCTGCGGGTCTCGTAGATCGCGTCGTGCAGCAGGATCGCGCATCGCACCGCCAGCGGATCATCAAGCTCGGTCTCGATCTCCGCCAGCTGGCCCAGCAACGCCAAGGGGTGGCTCCAGTCATGGTAGCCGCGGTCCTCCCCCTCGTGGAGGGCACGGATGTCCGCCAGAACCGCGTCCGAAAGCATCGCGCCCTTCCTCACAATGCTACGGCCTATCGATTCCCGCCGATCAGATCGCCCAGTTCGCCCAGAATCGACCCCTCGCCGCGATTGCCGCCCTGGCCGCCGGCGGCCGCCAGCATCCGGCCGGCCAGGCGCGAGAACGGCAGGGACTGGATCCACACCTTCCCCGGTCCACGCAGCCGGGCGAAGAACAGCCCTTCGCCGCCGAACAGCACGCTGCGCACGCCGCCGGCCGTGACCAGGTCGAAGTCGACGCCCGGCGTGTAGGCCGCCAGGCAGCCGGTATCGACGTGCAGCTCCTCGCCGGCCCGCAGTTCGCGCTCGACCAGCGTGCCGCCCATCTGGACGAACACCCAGCCGTCGCCGTCCAGGCGCTGCATGATGAAGCCCTCGCCGCCGAACAGGCCGGTCATCATCCGCTTCTGGAAATGGATCCCGATCGACACGCCGCGCGCGGCGGCCAGGAAGCTGTCCTTCTGGCAGATCAAGCTCCCGCCCAGCTGGCCCAGGTTCAGCGGCAGGATCGAACCCGGCGTCGGCGAGGCGAAGGCCACGCGCGCCTTGCCCGAGCCGGTGTGGGTGAAGACGGTGGTGAACAGGCTCTCGCCGGTGACCAGGCGCTTGCCCGCCCCCAGCAGCTTGCCCATGAAGCCGCCGCCGGTATCGCCCGAGCCGTCGCCGAACACCGTGGTCATCTGGATGCTGGCGTCCTTCCAGACGAACGACCCGGCCTCGGCCACGGCGCTCTCGCCGGGATCCAGCTCGATCTCCAGGAACTGCAGCTCCTGGCCCTTGATCTCGAAATCGACGTCATCGGCGACGCTGGCGCTGCGCTGGTGGGACCAGGGGCTGTTGGTCATGGTCGAAGGGACTCCCGTTATGGCGCCCGCAGCCTAGGCGAGCGCCGCGCGGCAAGCCAATTACAGGTTCGTAAGTTCAGGGGCGAATGAGAGACTCCCTACCCCTTCAGCGACCGCAGCGCCCGTTCGTGGGCGTAGGCGGCGATGTCCAGCAGCGCAGTGTCCAGGGCGTTACGCACATCGCCCAGGCTCCGGGTCCCCGCCTCCGCCTGCGCGCAGACATCCCCCAGGACGAAGGCCCCCACGCCCCGCGCCGCGCCCTTGACCGTATGGACCGCGTCCATCCAGCCGGGATGGCTCTTGTCGAGCATCGGCGTCCACAGCGCGGCCTGTTCGCGAAACAGCGCCAGCACCTCGTCGATGACCGTGGAATCGTTCATCGCGAACCCTTCCAGGTAAGCGAAATCCACGGCTCCGCTGATATCTCGTCTGGCCAAAAAATAGTCCCTTGCGTTCCAAGATTCTTTGCGTATGTTCCGCGCCTCGCCGCCGAGGCAAACCATCGCTTCGGGTCGCGCGGGCGCATAGCTCAGTTGGTAGAGCAGCTGACTCTTAATCAGCGGGTCGTAGGTTCGAATCCTACTGCGCCCACCATCTTCCTCCGAAATCCGATCCTCAAGCCCTCCCCTCCGGGGATCCCGACACGCTCGGGCCGGACGGACGATAGCCCAATCCGCCGTCTCTGACGCCCCTGGAAATCGCCGCTCCTCCCGCGGTCGCCGGCGGGGCGATCCAGCGATCCTGCGCCAGGTCGGGCCTGGACGGGCCAACGCGAACGGGAGCCGTAAACCGCGCGGCGCTGAACCCGCGCGCCGGGACGGACGTTCCCTTGACGAAGGGACCGCCCATGCCTCGCCGCCGCCTGTCCACCCGCCTGCCGCCCAACGCCCTGCTGCTGCTCCTGACTCTCGGCGGGCTGACGTTGGGGGCCTGCGCCCATGACCGGGCCGGCCAACCGGGCTACGGCTGGAACTACATGGACAACGCCGGCGAAGGGCCCAAGCTGGCCTATGGCCGGCCGAACAGCGACGACGTCGTGATGATGCTGGCCTGCGCGCCCCACGCCTCGGGCGTCACCCTGACCACGACGGGCGTGGCGGGCGGCGAGATCGCCCTGGCCTCGGGCCGCTCGGTCATCCGGCTGAGGGCCCAGCCGGCGGTGTCGGGCATGGACGGCGGCGTGCTGGAAGCCCGCACCACGGTCGACGCCTCGGCGCTGCGCGCCTTCCGCCGCACCGGCGACCTGGACCTGCTCGTGGCCGACGCCCACCACGACCTCGACGCCGCCTCGGCCGATCAGCGGCAGGTGAAGGCGTTCTTCAAGGCCTGCTCGACCTAGGGCGAAGATGTTGGGCGCACGATTTCGAGTATCGATCCGCCTTAAGCCCGACGCCCCGCCGCGCTGATGTTGTCGATGCCCAGCGCCGACAGCGCCCCGCGCAGGATACCCTCGGCGTCGAGGCCGGCCTGGGCGTACATCAGGTCGGGCTTATCCTGGTCCTGGAAGACGTCGGGCAGCACCAGGGTGCGGATCTTCAGGCCGCGGTCCAGGGCTCCGTGCTCGGCCAGGGCCTGCAGCACGAAGGCGCCGAAGCCGCCCATGGCCCCCTCCTCCACCGTGATGATCGCCTCGTGCTCGCGCGCCAGGCGCAGCAACAGGTCGACATCCAGCGGCTTGGCGAAACGCGCGTCGGCGACCGTGGCCGACAGGCCGCGGGCGGCCAGCAGGTCGGCGGCCTTCAGGCATTCGGTCAGGCGCGTGCCCAGCGAGACGATGGCGACGCTGGTCCCCTCGCGGACGATGCGGCCCTTGCCGATCTCCAGCGGGGCTGCGAGCTCCGGAAGGGTCAGGCCCAGGCCCTCGCCGCGCGGATAGCGGAAGGCGCTGGGACGGTCGTCGATGGCCACGGCGGTCGAGACCATGTGGGCCAGTTCCACCTCGTCGGCGGCGGCCATCAGCACCATGCCGGGCAGAGCCCCCATGAAGCCGATGTCGAAGGTGCCGGCGTGGGTCGGGCCGTCGGCGCCGACCAGGCCGGCGCGGTCCATGGCGAAGCGCACCGGCAGGCGCTGGATGGCCACGTCGTGCACCACTTGGTCGTAGCCGCGCTGCAGGAAGGTGGAATAGATCGCCGCGAACGGCTTCATGCCGTCGGCGGCCAGACCGGCGGCGAAGGTCACCGCATGCTGCTCGGCGATGCCGACGTCGAATGTGCGCTCGGGGAAGGCCTTGCCGAACAGGTCCAGGCCCGTGCCCGAGGGCATGGCGGCGGTGATGGCCACGATCTTGTCGTCGATCGCGGCGTGCTTGATTAGCTCCTGGGCGAACACCTTGGTGTAGCTGGGCGGGCCGGCGGCGGCCTTGTGCTGCTGGCCGGTGACCACGTCGAACTTGACCACCGCGTGCAGCTTGTCGTCGGCCCCCTCGGCCGGGGCGTAGCCCTTGCCCTTCTGGGTGACGACGTGGACCAGCACGGGCTTCTCGTCGAAGTTCTTGGCGTTGGTCAGCACGCTGACCAGGGCATCCATGTCGTGGCCGTCGATTGGGCCGACATAGTGGAAGCCCAGCTCCTCGAAGAAGGTGCCGCCGGTGACCATGCCGCGGGCGTATTCCTCGGCCTTGCGGGCTGCGTCGCGGATCGGGGTCGGCAGCTTTTCGACCACCGTCTTGCCCAGCTTGCGCACCTTGCGATAGGCGCCGCCCGAGACGAGGTTGGCCAGATAGGCGCTCATCCCCCCCACCGGCGGGGCGATCGACATGTCGTTGTCGTTGAGGATGACGATCAAGCGCTTGGTGGTGTCGGTGGCCGCGTTCATGGCCTCGTAGGCCATGCCGGCGCTCATCGAGCCGTCGCCGATCACGGCGATGACGCTGTTGTTCTCGCCTTTCGCGTCGCGCGCGGCGCAGAAGCCCAGCGCCGCCGAGATCGAGGTGGCCGCGTGGGCCGCGCCGAAGGGGTCGTATTCGCTTTCGGCCCGCTTGGTGAAGCCCGACAGCCCGCCGCCCTGGCGCAGGGTGCGGATGCGGTCGCGGCGGCCGGTCAGGATCTTGTGCGGATAGGCCTGGTGGCCGACGTCCCAGATGACGATGTCCCTGGGCGTGTCGAACACGTGGTGCAGGGCGACGGTCAGCTCGACCACGCCCAGGCCGGCGCCCAGGTGTCCGCCGGTCACCGAGACGGCGTCGATGGTCTCGGCCCGCACCTCGCTCGCCAGCTGCTTCAGTTCGGCCACGCTGAGGCCGCGGGTGTCGGCGGGCGAGGCGATGGTGTCGAGGAGAGGGGTCAAGGCAGGCATGTCCGAAGAAAGCGCGGTCAGTTGCGGCGGTCCAGCACGAAATCCACGCTAAGGCGCAGATGTTCGGCCCGTTCGCCGAAAATATCGAGATGTGACCGAGTCTGAGCGGCCAGGAGGTTGACTCGTTCCTTGGCCGCTTCGAGGCCCAGCAGGGTGACGTAGTTGGCCTTGCCCTTGGCGGCGTCCTTGCCGCCGGCCGCCTTGCCCAGCACCGCTTCGTCGCCCTCGGCGTCAAGAATGTCGTCGACGATCTGGTAGGCCAGGCCCAGGTCCTGGGCGAATCCCATCAGGGCCGCCCGCTCCTCGGGCTTGGACCGGGCGATGATCAGCGGGATCTCGAAGGCGAAGGCGATCAGGGCGCCGGTCTTCAGGCGCTGCATGCGGGCCACCGCGCCCAGGTCGTCGCGAACGCCCAACAGGTCGATCATCTGGCCGCCGGCCATGCCCTTGGCGCCCGAGGCGATCGCCAGCTTGCGCACCAGTTCCGAGCGGACATGGCCGTCGTCGTGGGTGTCGGGGTGGGCCATGATCTCGAAGGCGGCGGTCTGCAAGGCGTCGCCGGCCAGGATCGCCGTGGCCTCGTCGTACTGCACGTGGACGGTCGGACGGCCGCGGCGCATGTCGTCGTCGTCCATGGCCGGCAGGTCGTCATGCACCAGGCTGTAGGCGTGGATGCACTCCAGGGCGCAGGCGGCGCGCAGGACCGGCCGCTCCGGAAGGTCGAACATCTTGCCCGTCTCCAGGGCGAAGAACGGCCGCAGGCGCTTGCCGGGCCCAAGGGCGGCGTAGCGCATGGCCTCGGTCAGGCGGCTCTCCGGACCGTCGGCCCGCGGCAGCAGTTCGTCCAGCGCCACGGTGACGATGTCGGCGGCCTGGACGATGCGCTTTTCGAGGTCGATCAAAACAGCTTCCCCCCGTTGGGAACGTCGCGGTCGACGTCGATCAGCACCACGCCGCCCTCGGCGTCCGGAAACCCCAGGCACAGGACCTCGGACTTCACCGGACCGATCTGGCGCGGCGGAAAATTGACCACGGCGGCCACGCGGCGGCCGATCAGTTCGTCCAGGGCGTAGTGCTTGGTCACCTGGGCCGAGGATTTCTTCACCCCGATCTGGGGACCGAAATCGATGGTCAGCTTGTAGGCGGGCTTGCGCGCCTCCGGAAACGGCGTGGCCTCGATCACCGTGCCGATGCGGATATCGACCCGTTCGAAGTCCTCGTAGCCGATCTGGGGCGACGCCTGGCCCATCAGTTGAACTCGGCCGCTTCGGCGGTGACGGCGCCGCCCTGGCCCAGCACGATCTTCTCGACCTTCAGGCGGGCCGCCTCCAGCTTCTTCTCGCAGTGGGCCTTCAGCGCCGCGCCGTCCTCGTAGATCTCGATCGAGCGCTCGAGCTCGGCCTTGCCGGACTCCAGCTCGCCAACGATCTGCTCCAGACGGGCCAGGGCCTGCTCGAAGCTCATGCCTTCAAGATCTTGCGGACTGATCATTTCTACTCCGGGGGCGAATGGGCGCACCCTAGTGGCGGGCCGCGGCGCGGGCAACGCCGTTGGCGGGGCTTTTGGTGAACGGGGCCCGGGGCGCCGAGGTCCCCGGCGCCCGCGCGCGCGGTCAGGGCCGCTCGAAGCGCTTCACGCACCAGTACTGGAATCCCTGGTCCAGCGTCTTCTTCAGGCCGCGCTTCTGAAGCGACAGGCCGATCATGGTGTTGAAGAAGCCGTGGGCCACCAGCAGCACTTCCTGGCCGTTCTTCGACAGGTCGATTAGCAGGTCGGCGGCCTGGTCGGCGCGGATCTCGGCCTGGGCCCGGCTCTCCTGGCCGGCGTGGTGATCGAAGAACCACCACCAGAACCGGGCGAAGAAGCCCCAGTGCTTGGGCGACATCTTGATCCAGCGCGGCCAGGGCGGCGGCGGCAGGGGCGCCTCGATGAACAGCGGATCGGTGGCGAAGGCCTTGCCGTCGGCCACGGCCGTGGCCGTCTCGATCGAGCGGCGGCGCGTCGAGGCGATCATCACCCCGGCCCGCCTGGCCGTGGCCTTCAGGAACTCCGGCGGAGTCTGGCCGGGCAGCAGCCCGCCCTCTTCGTAGCGCGCCCACCATTCGCCGTAGGCCGGGGCGTTGAAGCGGACCTTGCGCGACAGGGCCGGCTCGCCGTGACGGGCCAGGGTGATCGCGCCAGGGCGCTCGGCAGGTCCGGAAGGTCCCGGCGAGGAAAGGTGGTCGGCGGATTCGTCGGCCATAGATCTTGGAGGTCCGGCTGGTCGCCCCCGGCGACCCGATCGAACCTCTCACCCCTCCTGCAACGCCTTGACATGCGCCGCCGCCGAGCGGCCGAGCGCCTCTAGGTCGTAGCCGCCCTCGAGCGAGGAAACAATACGCCCGCCGCAACGTCGGTTGGCGACCGAGGCGATCGCTCGTGTCGCCCAGGCGAAATCCTCGGCCTCCAGGCTCTGGGCGGCCAGCGGATCGCGGACATGGGCGTCGAAGCCGGCCGAGACCAGGATCAGCTCTGGGGCGAACCCGTCGACCCGGTCCATCAGTCCCTCGAAGCCTTTGCGCCAGACCTCGCGAGGGGCGTGCGGGGCGACGATGGCGTTGGCGACGTTGCCGACCCCGGTCTCGGACGGATCGCCGGTGCCCGGATAGAGGGGCGATTGGTGGATCGAGGCGAAGAACACGCTCGGATCATGCTCGAACGCCGCCTGGGTGCCGTTGCCGTGGTGGACGTCGAAGTCGACGATCGCCACGCGCTTGAGGCCGGCCGCCTGGGCGACGCGGGCGGCCACGGCGATGTTGGAGAACAGGCAAAAGCCCATGGCCGTGCTCGGCTCGGCGTGGTGGCCCGGCGGCCGCACCGCGCAGAAGGCCCGTTTCCCCTGCCCGTCCGCCACGGCCCGGGTCGCGGCGACCACCGCCCCGGCGGCGCGGCGGGCCGCCGTCAGGCTGCCGGCCGACAGCACGGTGTCCGGGTCGAGGGCGTGGCGGCCGGCGCGCGGCGCGGCGGCCAGGATGGCGTCGATGAAACCTTGCGGATGCACCAGCGCCAGGTCGGCGAAGTCGACCAGCGGAGCCTCGAATCGCTCCAGGTCCAGACCGGCGTCGTCCTCCAGCGCCTCGATCACCGCCCGCAGACGTTCGGGCCGCTCAGCGTGACCGTCGCCAGGCCGGTGGTCCAGCATGTCCGGATGGGTGTGGAGCGCGACCTCCATGGCTCAGGCCGCTTTCGGGGCGGCCGCCAACCGGGCGATGCGACCCTCGCCCCAGGCGGCCAGGGCGTCGATCACCGCCCCAAGGCTGCGGCCCTCGTCGGACAGGCTGTATTCGACCTTCGGCGGCACCTGGGCGTAGACCCGGCGATCGACCAGGCCGACCTCCTCCAGCTCGCGCAGCTGCTTGGTCAGCATGCGCTGGGTGATCCCCCTCAGCCGCCGGCCCAGTTCGTTGAACCGCAACGTGCCGTCCCGCTTCAGGTGGAACAGGATCACGCCCTTCCACTTGCCGTCGAGCAGGTCGAGGGTGGCTTCGACCGGGCATCCTTCGGCGCAGCTGTAGTCGCGACGCTTGGTCATCACGGTATCCTTTGGTGTACTACCTACAGAATTTCGCCGTACTTGCGCGCTTCGCAGGCTAGTCCGATCTGGGGGTCCAGGCCAAACCTATCAAGCCCTGAGGACCCCCATGAAAGCCGTCGGTTTCAAAGCCCCCTCGCCCATCGACGTCCCCGAGTCGCTGATCGACTTGGACCTGCCTCAGCCCGTCCCGACCGGCCGCGACCTGCTGGTCGCCGTCCGCGCCGTCTCGGTGAATCCCGTCGACACCAAGGTCCGCGCCAGCCGTAAACCGGTCGAGGGCCAGGCCGAGGTGATCGGCTGGGACGCCGCCGGGGTTGTCGAGGCGGTCGGACCGGAGGCGACACTGTTCAAGGTCGGCGACCCGGTGTTCTACGCCGGGGCCATCGACCGCCCGGGTTCCAACGCGCAGTTCCAGCTGGTCGACGAACGTATCGTCGGCAGGAAGCCCGCCAGCCTGTCCTTCGCCGAGGCCGCCGCCTTGCCCCTGACGGCGATCACCGCCTGGGAGCTGCTGTTCGACCGACTGGGCGCCACGACGGACAGCACCGGCGCCCTGCTCGTCGTCGGCGGGGCCGGCGGGGTCGGCTCGATCCTGATCCAGCTGGCCCGTCAGCTGACGGGCCTGACGGTCATCGCCACCGCCTCTCGGCCCGAAACGCGCGACTGGTGCCTGGCGCTGGGCGCCCACCACGTCGTCGATCATGCCGGCGACCTCGTCTCGGCGGTCAAGGCGACCGGCGCCGGCCCGGTCGGCCTGGTGGCCAGCCTGACCAATACGACCGACCACTTCCCGGCCCTGGTCGAGATCCTGGCGCCGCAAGGCCGCCTCGGGGTGATCGACGATCCCAAGAGCCTCGACGCCCTGCCGCTGAAGTGGAAGTCGATCTCGCTGCACTGGGAGATGATGTTCGCCCGCTCGCTATATCAGACTCCAGACATGATCGAGCAGCACCGCCTGCTGGACGCCGTCGCCGACCTGGTCGACGCCGGCCGGCTGAAGACCACGCTGACCCAGGTGCTGACCCCGATCAACGCCGCCAACCTCAAGACGGCCCACGCGGCCGTCGAGAGCGGCAGGACGCGCGGCAAGATCGTGCTCGAAGGCTTCTGACCCGTTGCAAGACGGCGGTCGTGGCGGCTATCGGTGTCGCCATGACCGCGACCTTACGCCGAGCCACGATCGATGACGCCGACACGGTTTCCAGCCTCGGCGCCCGCACCTTCAGCGAAACCTTCGCCCACCTTTACCCGGCGCAGGACCTGGAGACCTTCCTGGCCTATGCCTACGGCCTGGAGCGCACACGCAACGACCTGGCCGACCCCGCCAAGGCCGCCTGGCTGCTCGAGGACGACGGCGAGGCCATCGGCTACGCCCTGGCCGGCCCCTGCGGCCTGCCCCATCCCGACGCCTGGCCTGAACACGGCGAGCTGTATCGGATTTATGTGCTCAAGTCGCACCAGGGCGGCGGTCGCGGCTCCGTGCTGCTGAACGCCGCTTTGGACTGGCTGGAGCAGGACGGCCCGCGCCCGCTGTGGATCGGCGTGTGGTCTGAGAACTTCGGCGCCCAGAAGCTCTATGGCCGCCTGGGGTTCCAAAAGGTCGGCGAGTATCACTTCCCGGTCGGGGAGACGAAGGACCTGGAGTTCATCCTGCGGCGGGGGTGAGATCGAGCGTCCTTCGAGGCTCGGCTTCGCCGCGCATCTCAGGATGAGGATGTCAGCATAGGAGCGCCTCATCCTGAGGCGCCCGCGTAGCGGGCCTCGAAGGACGCAGGGCCGTTGCGCGCCGTCGCATAACCCGCCATCCTTCGAACACTCGTTCGAAAGCCGTCCGCCCATGTTCCTGCGCTTTTTCTCCGAACTCCGCGCCGCCAAGGTCCCCGTGTCCCTGCGCGAATACCTCCTGCTGATGGAGGCGCTGGACAAGGACGTCATCGACCGGCGGATCGAGGACTTTTACTTCCTGTCGCGCGCCAGCCTGGTGAAGGACGAGAAGAACCTCGACAAGTTCGACCGGGTGTTCGGCCATGTGTTCAAGGGGCTGGAGACGGTCGAAGACGGCATCACCGCCGACATCCCGGCCGAGTGGCTGAAAGCGCTGACCGAGAAGTTCCTGACCGACGAGGAAAAGGCGCAGATCGAGGCCATGGGCGGCTTCGAGAAGCTGATGGAGACCCTGCAGGAGCGCCTGAAGGAACAGAAGGAGCGCCACGAGGGCGGCAACAAGTGGATCGGCTCGGGCGGGACCTCGCCCTTCGGCAATAACGGCTACAATCCCGAAGGCGTCCGCATCGGCCAGGACAAGAGCCGCCACGGCCGGGCCGTGAAGGTCTGGGACAAGCGCGAGTACAAGAACCTCGATGACAGCGTCGAGCTGGGCACCCGCAACATCAAGGTGGCGCTGCGCCGCCTGCGCAAGTTCGCCCGCCAGGGGGCGCTCGACGAACTGGACCTGAACGGCACCATCCGCGGCACGGCGGAGAAGGGTTATCTGGACATTCAGATGCGCCCTGAGCGGCGCAACACCATCAAGGTGCTGCTGTTCTTCGACATCGGCGGCTCGATGGACGGCCACATCAAGCTCTGCGAAGAGTTGTTCAGCGCCGCCAGGACCGAGTTCAAGCACCTGGAGTTCTTCTACTTCCACAACTGCCTTTACGAGGCGGTGTGGAAGGACAATCGCCGCCGCCAGGTCGAGAAGATCCCGACCTTCGAGGTGCTCCACAAGTTCCCGCACGACTACAAGGTCATCTTCGTGGGCGACGCGACAATGAGCCCCTACGAGATCACCTATCCGGGCGGCAGCGTCGAGCACTGGAACGAGGAGGCCGGGGCCATCTGGATGAGCCGGGTCACCGACATCTATCAGAGCGCCGTCTGGCTGAACCCCACGCCGGAGCGGCACTGGGACTACACCCAGTCGATCGGGGTGATGAAGCAACTGATGAACGACCGGATGTTCCCCCTGACCCTGGACGGGCTGGACAAGGCGATGCGGGAACTGGTGCGGGGGTGACCCTTCCTGACAATGCCGCGCCAATCCGGCCGGCCGAAAACCTCGTCCTTCGACAAGCTCAGGATGAGGTTTTCTAGACGCTGAGCCTGCGAACGGTCCTCATTATGAGCTTGTCGAAGGACAAGGACCACGCACGACCATGAAAGGCCGATCCGTCTCCTAGTGGGCCGGACGCGGCTCGAACGAGCGCTTTTCCGGCGTCTTCAGGCACTCGGCGTCGGGCTTCTGGCCATGCTGCGGCTTGGGCTCCGGACGCGGCAAGTGGCCGGCGCCGAGGGGAGCCTGGTGTTGGAATGCTTTCATCATCGCCTCATCCTCCCGAAATCTCTTGTCGTTGTTCTCGTTCTTGTCAGGCCGCCGCCTCCAGGGCGTCCAGCAGCCGCACCTCGACCCTGACGCTCAGATGCGCCTCGCCGGGCTCGCCGATGATCGTGCCCGACACCGGCCGCGCTTCGCCAGGCGTGCGCGTGGCGGCGACCCGGATCAGGTCGGGCGATTCCGCCAGGCCGTTGGTCGGGTCGAACTCGGTCCAGCCCAGGTCGGGCAGGAACACCTCGCACCAGGCGTGGGTCGCCCCCGCGCCGCGCACCGTCGCGCCGGGGCTGTGGATGTAGCCGGTGGCGAACACCGCCGCATAGCCCAACCGCCGCAGGGCCTCGACCATCAGCCAGGCGAAATCGCGGCAGGTGCCGCTGCCTTGGGCGATGGTCTCCGCCGGCGTCTGGACGCCGACCTCCTCACGCGGGACATAGTCGAACTGGTCGTGGATCGTGCGGTTCATCCGCAGCAGGAAGTCGACGGCCGGCTCGTCGGGCCGCTCCATCTGGCCGCGCAGCCAGCGCAGCAGCACCCGGTCCTCGTCCTCGGTGGCCGGGACGATGAAGGGGTTGAGCACCGCGCGGTCCTCGCGGGCGTAGACGATCGGCGAGACGGTGTGCGGGTCGTCGACCTGCAGGCTGGTCAGGGGCGCGGGAAAGCGGTCGATCACCAGCCGGCTGGTGATGGTCAGGCTGTCGGCCTGCCCCTGCGGCGTGAACCAGCAGACGCAGTTCCCGGCCGCGTCATAGGTCCAGCGGGTCTCGCCCGGCAGTGAGGTCTGCAGTGAAGCCTCGCTGATGCGGATGGCGTGGCTGTCGCGCGGTCGGATCAGCAGGCGATGCGCCCCGAAGCCGACCGGCCGGGCGTAGCTGTATCGCGTTTCGTGGAGGATGCCGAGCCGCGCCATGGATCCACCATAACCCCATCACGCCTGCTTCGTTCCGTCACAGGCGGGTGATCGGGCTGGACGGAACAAAATGGGAACAATAGATTGGGCGCATGGCCGTCCTCGATCTGAAACGCAAGCTCGCCATCCTCTCCGACGCCGCCAAGTACGACGCCTCGTGCGCCTCGTCAGGGGCCGAGAAACGCAACTCCCTGGGCGGGAAAGGCGTCGGCTCGACCGAAGGCATGGGAATCTGCCACGCCTACGCGCCGGACGGGCGCTGCATCAGCTTGCTGAAGATCCTGCTGACCAACTTCTGCATCTACGACTGCGCCTATTGCGTGAACCGGGTGTCGTCCAACGTCGCGCGGGCCCGGTTCAGCGTGAAGGAGGTCGTCGACCTCACCCTCAACTTCTACAAGCGCAACTACATCGAGGGCCTGTTCCTGTCGTCGGGGGTGATCCGCACCGGCGACTATACGATGGACGAGATGGTCCGGGTGGCCCGGTCGCTGCGACTGGATCACGACTTCCGCGGCTACATCCACCTGAAACTGATCCCCGAGGCCTCGCCTGAGCTGGCGGCGGAGGCGGGCCTGTACGCCGACCGGGTGTCGATCAATGTCGAGCTGCCGCGCGACGAGAGCCTGGCGGTGCTGGCGCCGGAGAAGGACGCCGCCGGCATCAAGAAGGCCATGGGCCGCATGCGCCTGCATATCGAGGACCGCAACGAACCGGTGAAGGCCGGGCGCGCCAGGCCGCGCAGGTTCGCCAGCGGCCAGTCGACCCAGCTGATCGTCGGCGCCGACGGCGCCAGGGACGGCGACATCCTGGCCCGCAGCGCCGCGCTCTACGGATCCTACCAGCTCAAGCGGGTCTATTATTCGGCCTTCAGCCCCATCCCCGACGGCAGCGCCCGCCTGCCGCTGAGCCGTCCGCCGCTGGTGCGCGAGCACCGCCTGTACCAGGCCGACTGGCTGATGCGGTTCTACGGTTTCGGCCAGGGCGAGATCGTCGCCCCGGGCGAGGACCTGGACCTGGCCGTCGACCCCAAGACCGCCTGGGCCCTGCGTCATCGCGGCGACTTTCCGGTCGACGTCAACACCGCCGACCGCGAGACCCTGCTGCGCACGCCGGGCCTGGGCGCGCGGGGCGTCGATCGCATCCTGCAGGCCCGCGCCCAGACCCGACTGACCCTGGACGACGTCAAGCGGGTCTGCGGCTCGGTCAAGCGAGCCAAGCCTTTCATCGTCACCGCCGACTGGACGCCGGGCGCCGCGACCGACGCCGAGGGTCTGCGAGCCGCGCTGGTCGCGCCCCAGCAGCTGAGCCTGTTCTGATGCGGGTGGCGCGGCTGGAGTCCGAGATCGACTTCGACGGCTGGCGGACGGCGGCGCGGGCGCTGCGGGCCGAGGGGGTGAGGCCGGAAGCGGTGGTATGGACGGTGGAACGGGAGCTGTTCGATCAAGGTCTCTTCCCTCCCCATGAAGGCGAGGGAAAGGCATTTGGTGTCCCCGCCGCCTTCGTCGAGCTGGCCCGGACCGTCATCCTGCACCGCTCCCCCGAGCGGTTCGCCCTGCTCTACCGCATCCTCCACCGCCTGGAACGCCAGCCGCGCCTGCTGGACAATCCTGCCGACACCGACGTCGCCAAGGCCCGCGACATGGCCAAGGGCGTCGGACGCGCCATCCACAAGATGCACGCCTTTGTCCGCTTCCGGCGGGTCGAGGACGTGGCGCCCGAGACCCCAAGGGAGCAATACGTCGCCTGGTTCGAACCGGCCCACCGCGTCACCGAGGCCGCCGCGCCGTTCTTCGCCCGGCGGTTCGCCAACATGAACTGGTCGATTCTGACGCCCGACGCCTGCGTCCATTGGGACCGGGCCATGCTGACGATGTCAGCCGGCGCCGATCCCGCCGACGCGCCCTCCCAGGACGCCCAGGAGGAGATGTGGCGCACCTACTACGCCTCGATCTTCAACCCGGCGCGGCTGAACCCGGCGATGATGAAACAGGAAATGCCCAGGCGCTATTGGCGGAACCTGCCGGAGGCGGCGCTCATTCCAGACCTGATCGAGAAAGCGCAGAGCCGGACCGAGACCATGGTCGCCGCCCAACCCGCCAAGCCGTCGGAACGCGTGCTCAAGGCCGCCCTGAAGCACGCGCGCGGGTCGTACGGCGAGGGCAACCTGACCAACCTGGAGGAGGTGGCGGCCGGCATCCAGGTCTGCCGCCGCTGCGACCTGTGGCGCGACGCCACCCAAGGCGTTCCCGGTCTCGGTCCGGCCAGGGCGGCCTTGATGATCGTCGGCGAGCAACCGGGCGACCAGGAGGACCTGCAGGGCGTCCCGTTCGTCGGACCGGCGGGCCAACTGCTCGACCGGGCGATGGCCCAGGCCGGCGCGCCGCGCGACCGAGTCTTCGTGACCAACGCCGTCAAGCACTTCAAACACGAGCCGCGCGGCAAGCGCCGGCTCCACAAGACCCCGGACCGCGGCGAGGTCCAGGCCTGCCGCTGGTGGCTGGACGCCGAGCGACGGCTGGTCCGCCCCAAGGTCATCCTGGCCCTGGGCGCGACGGCCGTGCAGGCGGTGTTCGGCAAGGCCTTGCCGATCGGCAAGACCCGAGGCCAGCGGCAGGCCCTGGACGGCGGCGAGCTGGCCCTGGTCAGCTGGCACCCGTCGTTCATGCTGCGCATCCCCGACCGCGACGCCAAGGACCGCGCCTATGCCGAGCTGGTCACGGACCTGAAGCAGGCTTGGAAGCTGGCGGGTTAAATCCCTTCTGTTGTCGCCCCGGACGAGGGTGATCGGGCCGTTCTCGCCCGGCGCCCTGCCCGCGCCCTGCGCTTCTTCAGCCAGATCACCACGCCAGTGACGCTGAGCGCCGCGACGACCAGGCCGGTCAGCGAGATCAGGATCCGTCCCGGAATCCCCAGGATGCGGCCCGAGTGCAGCGGGAACTGGGCCTGGACGAAGATGTCGGCGGCGGTGCCCTTCCACGGCTGGTGGGCGCCCAGCAGAGCGCCGGTCTTGCCGTCGTAATAGAGGTAGGGCGGACCGACGCCGGCCGCGCCGTGGTCGCCGCCGGGCTCGTGGAAGGCCACGCCGTAGATGCCGTATTCAGGCGAGTAGAACGCGCTGCCGGCCGACGCCCGCCAGCCGCGCTTGGCCGCCTCGACCCGGGCGCTGTCCAGCACCTGGGCGTAGGTGCGGGTCGCCACGATCGGCGAATGGATGTCGGCCGGCTTGCGCAGGTCGAAGGGGCCCGGCGTCACCCTCGAGACCTTGGACATGACCGGATAGAACACCTCGCTGTAGAGGTTCAGCGAGAAGGCGGTGAAGGCCACGGTGAACAGCACGCCCCACAGCCACAGGCCGAAGGCCCGGTGGATGTCGAAATTGATCCGATAGGCGCTGGCCGAGGTCTTGATCGCCCAGGCCGGTTTCCAGCGCGCCCAGAACCCCTTGGCCGACTTGGCGCCGCTCCCGCCGGGCAAGGCCTTCCGGCGCGGCGGCAGGGTCAGGTAGAAGCCCACGAAGCAGTCCAGCGTCCACAGGACCGCCACCCCGCCCAGCAGCCAGATCCCCCAGCGGTCGATCCCCCACATCGCCGGAATGTGCAGGGTGTAGTGCAGCACATAGAGGAACGAGACGAAGGTCTCGCTGGTGATCGGCCAGACCGCGCCCCACTCGCGCCGCCCCTGCTCGGCCCCGGTCGCCGGATCGATGAACACCTGGTTGTAGTGCGGCTCGAACAGCTTGCCGGTGGCCGGGTTGCGCTTGGGCGCGACGCCGAAAGCCAGGGTCCCGCCCGGCTCGGGGGCCAGGGGCAGGTAGGTCACCTGCACCCGCGGATCACGGACCTCGATCCGGCGCGCCAGGTCGAGCGGCGGCAGGGCGGCGGCGCCCTTCGACTGGGCGAACATCAGGTGCGGATTGAGCAGATCGTCCAACTCGTGGTCCCACGAGATCACCGCCCCGGTGACGCCCGACACGAACAGGAACCCGGCGATGAACAGCCCCACCCAGCGATGAAGGAAGGTCAGGCCGGGCCGAAGGCTGAACGGCGCCAACCGGGCGGCTCCCGAACGCACCGGCGCGGGACCCGCATCCGGAGCGGTGGCGGGGGCGAGGTCATGGGTTCGCGCGTCCATGTCCGTCCTCAGAAGCTGTAATCAAGACGCAGCGACACGCTGCGCGGCGCGGCGTAGTACGACTGGGTCCACATCAGGCTGGTCAGGTAGGTCTTGTCGGCCGCGTTCTTGACGTTGAGCGTGGCGCGCACCTTGTCGGTCAGGTCGAGGCCGGCCATCAGGTCGACGACGCCGTAGGCCTTCTGCTCGACGGGCGCGATGTCGACCATCGACACCGCGCTCTGCCAGCGCAGAGCGCCGCCGATCGTCAGGTTGCGCAGTTCGGGGAAGGTATAGGCCGTGGTGGCCTTGAATGTCTTTCGCGGCAGGTACTCGCGGTTCTGGCCGTCCTCGCCCTCGACCTTCAGCTGGGTCCAGCCGGCGCTGACCGTCCACTGGTCGCTCAGCGCGCCGGTGGCCTCCAGCTCGTAGCCGGTCACCTTGGTGTCGAGGCCCGCATAGACCGTCCGTGTCCCGTCCATGCCCACAGCGATGGCCAGATCGTCCTGCTCCGACTGGAACACCGCGCCTGTCAGGTAGAGGCGGTGGTCGAACCACTCGCTCTTGACCCCCGCCTCATAGGCCTTGCCATGGGCGGCCGGCAGGTTCCGGTTGTTGATGTCGCGCTCGGACTGCGGATTGAAGATGTCGGTGTAGCTGGCGTAGAGTGAAACGTTGGGATTGAGGTCGTAGACCGCGCCGACATAGGGGCTGACCTTCTTCTCGTCGCGCGGCGTGTCGGCGCCGTACGAATAGCCCTTGGACTTCAGTTTCAGGGCGTTGAAGCCGGCCACGATCTTGAGCGGGTCGGCGACGCTGAAATGGGCGGCGGCGTAGAAGCGCGACAGGCGGTCGGTCTGGTCGGAGGCCTGGTAGGCTCCGGGATAGGCTGGTTCGGCCACCTGCTGCGCGCCCCACAGGCCGATGGCCGGATAGGGGATCTCGGAGTCGAGGGCGAAGTTTTCCCATTCCTTACCGGTCGACTTGGAGGTCTGCCCGCCAACCACCAGCTGGTGCGTCCGCCCGAACAGCTGGAAGGGTCCGGAGGCGTAGGCGTCGAGGATGAAGTTCTCGTACTTGGACGGATAGACGCCGCTCATGCCCTTGACGCCCAGGCCAGTGTCCGGATCGGGGTTGCCGTAGGCGTAGAGCAGCTTGGCGTTCTCATTGAAGCGCTTGTAGGTGCCCGTGGCCTTGAGCTCCCAACCGTTGTCGAACCGGTAGTCGAGCTCCGTAAAGGCCGTCTGGTCCTTGACGTCCCAATAGGTCCAGTCGGCCGAGGTCGACGCCGAGCGCGGGTAGTCGACCTTCGCGCCGTCTTCATAGAGCAGCGGCAGGGCGCCCCACAGCACGCCGCGCGAACGGTTGTCCTGCAGCGCATAGCCGGCGGTGACCGTCAGCTTTGGCGTGACGTCCCAGGCCAGCAGACCCGAATAGACGTTGCGATTGACGTGGTAGTAATCGAGGTACGATCCCCTGTCCTCGTTGGCGTAGATCAGCCGGCCGCGCACCGTACCCGCGGCGTTCAGCGGTCCCGAAACGTCGGCCTCCAGGCGGTAGTCGTCCCACGAGCCGTACTGCAGAGCCGCGTTGGCCTTGAAGGTGTCAGTCGGGCGCTTGCGCACATAGTTGACCGTCGCCGACGGATTGCCGGTGCCGGTCATCATGCTGTTGGCGCCGCGCACCACCTCGACCCGGTCGAACAGCACGGTGTCCAGGTCGCCGAACTGGATGCCCCAGATCAGCGGCAGGCCGATGCCGTCGACCTGGAAGTTGGTGATGTCGAAACCGCGGGAGTTGTAATAGGTGCGGTCGGTCTCGACCTTCTCGACATTGACGCCGGTCACCTGGGCCAACAGGTCGTTGACGCTGGTCAGGCCGAAATTGCGGATCCGGACCTGGTCGAGGATCGTCACCGACTGCGGGGTCTCGCGCAGGCTCATGTCCAGCCCCGTCACCGCCGAGGTGCGGGTGCGCGCCCCGGTGACCACCACCCCGTCCACCTGGTTCTCGACCACGCCGGCGTCGGCGACGGGCGCGGTCTCTTCAGCCTGGGCGACGGCGGCGGAAGACAGGGCCAGGAGCGCGGCGCCGGCCATCAGCAGGGCGCGCGGGGAGGAAATCATGGATGGTCTCGCTTGCGAACAATAATGAGTCGCAAGTGCAATAGTAGGTAAGGGCGCGACCTGTCAAACCGTCACCCGGCGTTGCACGACGTTTGTAGGATGAGGGCGCGAGTCCGCGCATCCGGAGAGCACGCGGCGCTCGTCCAGGTCCGGGCCGGCCGCGCCGCCGGCTCACTCACGCAAATCTCGGCAGCTTCGCGAGGCCTTTCGAGGTAAGGCGATCTCAAGCCGCCTCCCGATCGGAGAACGACCGCTAGGCCGAGAACCCCGCCTCGGCGAAGGCCAGCATGCGGCCCAGCAGGGCCTCGACGTCGGCCTCGCTGGTCGTGCCTTCCGACAGCACGTTCAGGCGGTCGAACTCGGCGAAGCGGTTGTTGTGCAGCATGCCCAGGGTGAAGTGCAGCCGCCAGTAGATCTCCTCGGACGGCAGGTCTGGACGGGCCTTGAGCAGGGCGTCCGAGAAGCGGCGCAGGTGGGTGACGTCGGTCTGCAGCACCTTGCGGATCTCGTCGGTGCCTTCGCTGCGGGCGCGGATCAGGAACTGCAACGAGATGCGGCGCTCGTGGTCCGGCGCCAGCCACTTCAGCGGCGGGGTCAGCAGGGCGGCGAGGATCTCGCGCACCGGGGGGTTGCCCGCATGGCGGTCGATCGCCTCGTGCAGCTTCTTGGCCCGCTCGCGGTTCAGCTCGACCGTGCGGCGACGGAAGATCTCGTACAGCAATGCGTCCTTGGACCCGAAGTGGTAGTTCACCGAGGCCAGGTTGACGCCCGCAGCAGCGGTGATGTCGCGCACCGACACGTTCTGGAAGCCGTGCAGCGCGAACAGGCGCTCGGCGGCGACGAACACCAGGTTCTTGGTGACGGCTTCATTGTCGACGCCCTCGACCTCGGTCTCCGGCGCGGTGGTGACGGTCGCGCCGTCGCTCTTCGGACTCACTACGGTATCCCCTTTACCTGTAGGGAAGTCTTACGACCGTTCGAATTTGGCGCAAGCGTCAAGATGAAACGCGGACGGAGGAATTCTGAAAGCGGCCCCAAGGCGCCTTGAGGTGGGCGCCCGGGGGTGGGCGCGCGATCCCGGAAGGCAGATCGGCGCACGGCCCCTAGCCGTCAGCTCTTCGAGCGTCGGCCGCCCCTGGAATGTCCCGTCGTCATCGGGTCGGGCTTGGGGGGCGGGACCCACCCCTTGGGCGGGACATAGCTGGATTGATTGGTCCCGAGGCCCATCTTTCCCGGCTCCTGGCGACGAAGGTAGGACGCCTGGGGCGCGTCCGCGCCGGGCTGTTCCATGATCCGCTGGTCGCGGCGGATCTGATCGACCTGGTCGCGCAGCGCCGCGGCCGTCTCGAAATCCTCTGAGGCGACAGCCTGGGCCATCTCCTCTTCCAAAGCCGACAGATGGGTTTCCTGGGTCATGGCGGGCTCCGGGCGGGTGCGTTCAATGTAACGCGCCAGACGTCGGATCGGGCCGCGCTTGAGATCGGCGCCGCGCGGGCGTAAGCCGCGTTTCGTGTCGTCCGATCAGCCCGCCCCTTCGCCAGACCCGTCGGCTCTCGGAACCCGGCTGATCGCCCTGGCCGTGGCCAGCGCCCTGCTGATGGAGTTCATCGACTCCACCGCCCTGTCGACGGCCCTGCCCACACTGGCCCGGGCCTTCAGCGTCGATCCGATCCATCTGAAGCTGGCCCTGACCTCCTACATCCTGGCCCTGGCGGTGTTCACCCCCGCCAGCGGCTGGGCGGCGGAAAGGTTCGGGGCGCGGCGGGTGTTCATCACAGCCATGATCGTCTTCCTGGCCGGTTCGGCCTTATGCGGGCTGTCGCGGGACCTGGCGGCCCTGGTCGCCTCGCGCATCCTCCAGGGCGTCGGCGGGGCGATGATGACGCCGGTCGCCCGGCTGATCGTGGTCGGCTCGACGCCCAAGGACAAGCTGATCCGCGCCATGGGGTGGTTCACCATGCCCGCCTTGGTGGGCCCGCTGATCGGCCCTCCCCTCGCCGGCCTGGTGCTGAGCGTCGCCGACTGGCCGTGGATCTTCTACCTGAACCTGCCGATCGGCCTGCTGGGCATGGCGGCGGTGATGCGCTTCGTGCCCCGGGGCCAGCCGAACAAGGAAATGGGCCGGTTCGACACCCTGGGCTTCCTGTTGTCGGCCCTGGCCATCAGCGGCCTGGTGGTGGTGGCCGAGACGGCCGGCCTGTCGCTGCTGCCGCCCTGGGCTCAGGCGACCGTGCTGGCGCTGTCCGTCGCCGCCGGCTGGCTATACCTGCGCAAGGCCAAGGTCACGCCAAGGCCGATCCTCGACCTGGACCTGCTCAAGCACCGCACCTATCGCGCCAGCCTGCTGGGCGGGACCTTCGTGCGGCTGGGGATCGGGGCCAGCCCGTTCCTGCTGCCCCTGCTGCTGCAGGTCGCCCTGGGCTGGAGTCCCCTGAGGGCCAGCGCGGTCACGCTGGGCGCCGGGGTCGGCACCCTGATCGCCCGGCCGTTCGCCGCGGCGGGCCTGAAGCGCTTCGGTTTCCGCACCTCGCTGGCGGTGTTCGTGGTCGCCACGGCGATCCTGACGGCGGTCCCGGGGTTCTTCACCCTGGCGACGCCGATGGCGGTGATGGCCGCGGCCCTGTTCCTGGCCGGCTTCGCCCGCTCCAACCAGTTCATCGCCGCCAACACCATCGCCTATGCCGACGTGCCCCAGCCCAGAGTGGCCGCGGCCTCTACACTCGCGGCGGTGAGCCAACAGGTGGGCCTGGCCCTGGGCGTCAGCTTCGGCGGCCTGATGCTGCACGTCGCGCGCGGCCACGGCGCGCACCTGACCCCCGACCGCTTTACCTGGCCGTTCGTGGCCATCGGCCTGGTCACCCTGCTGGCCCTGCCGGTCTACCTGCGGCTGGACCGCGACGCGGGGGCGGAGATCAGCGGAAGGGTGCGAACAACAGAAACCCTCTCCCAGCGGGAGAGAGTTTGATTGGGAGTTTAGGAACGCGCCGCCGCGATGCGGGCGCGGGCGATCTCGTCGGCGACCAGGTTGGCGGGGCGCTTGTCGACCAGCGAGTGGTCCAGCACCTCGCCCAGCGTCTGGGCCAGGCGATCCAGCTTGGTCGCCACCCAGTCCGGATCGAAGGCCACGCCGGCCTCCAGCGCCCGGATCTCGCCGGCCACGTTGATGATGCCGCCGCCGTTGATCACGTAGTCGGGAGCGTAGAGGATGCCGCGATCATAGACGGCCTGGCCGATCGTCGCGTCGGCCAACTGGTTGTTGGCCCCGCCGGCGATCACCTTGACCTTCAGGCGCGGCAGGGTGGTGGCCGAGATCGCGCCACCCAGGGCGCACGGAGCGAAGACGTCGGCCTCGACATCGAAGATGGCGTCGGTCGAGACAATCCGGGCGCCGGTCCTGGCGGCCACCTCGTCCAGGGCGCGCGCATTGACGTCGGCGATGATCAGCTTGGCGCCCGCAGCGTGCAGTTTCTCGGCCAGATAGGCGCCGACATGGCCGACGCCCTGGATGGCGACGGTGACGCCGTTCAGGTCGCGGTTCAAGGCCCGTTGCACGCACAGCCGCACGCCGCGGAACACGCCTTCGGCGGTGACCGGCGACGGGTCGCCCGAGGCGGCCGCGTGGCCTTCCAGGCCGGCGACATAGCGGGTGGTGCGGCGGGTGGCGACCAGGTCGGCCGGCGAGACGCCGACGTCCTCGGCGGTCCAGTAACGGCCGGCCAGGCTGTCGACGGCGCGGCCAAAGGCCTCGAACAGCTCGGGAGTCTTCTGGCTGCGGGCGTCGCCGATGATCACGGCCTTGCCGCCGCCGAAGTCCAGGTCGGCCATGGCGTTCTTGTACGACATGCCGCGCGACAGCCGCAGGGCGTCGGTCACGGCCGCGTCGGCGCTGGAATAGTCCCACATCCGGCAACCGCCGGCCGCGGGGCCGCGGGCAGTGGAGTGGATGGCGATGATCGACTTCAGGCCGGTTTTTTCGTCAAAGAACGCGTGAACGCCTTCGTGTCCCTCGAAATCCGGGGAATCGAACAAGGTCATGCCGTCAGTCCTGCCCTAGTCAGAAAGTTTGCGCGCGGTGTACGCTGGCGGGCCTTCCCCCACAACCCCTCGCTTCAGGGCGCGGGTTTACCGGGCGCCGTGCGTCCTTCGAGGCTCGGCTTCGCCTCGCACCTCAGGATGAGGAATTCAGTAGCAACAAAGCGCCTCATCCTGAGGCGCCCGCGCAGCGGGCCTCGAAGGACGCACGGCCGCGGCGGCGCTACTGTTTCGATATTTCCGACCGCACCACGTTCGGCGCGGTCGGCGCCCCCGGGATCGGCGGAGCGCCGGACGGCAGGTCGGCCAGAGGGTCCTTCAGGAACGAGGCCGCGTCCGTCCACACCACCTGGGCCTGCTTGTCGACCAGCAGCAGGTGCCAGCCGTCGGCGTAGTAGGCTGAGCGGTCGTCGGGCTTGAGCCGCCGGACGGCCTCCATCGTCGGCTCCTTGGGGATGATGTGGTCGTTGGCCCCGTAGAAATAGGCGACCGGGACCTGGACCTTGCCCAGCGCCGCCCAGGCCTTCTCCATCAGCCCGACCAGGCCGTACAGGGTGTCCGAACGGGCGCCCCAGATCATCAGCGGGTCGCGCCCCATGCGCCGCAGCTCGTCGATATTGTCGGTGGGCTGGACATTCTTGACCAGCCATTCGGGCGGCTTGACCACCCAGCTCCGGGTGGTGTGGGCGGTGATCCACAGGCTGGTCTTGTAGGGCAGCGGCTGGTTCGACCAGCCCCAGACGGCCGGCGCGAACAGCAGCAGGCGCTCGGCGGCGGGCGGTCGGTCCGAGGCCATGGCGACGATGGCCAGCGCCCCGCCCATGCTCTCGCCGGCCAGGGCGACCTTGGCCTCGGGATGGGCTTCGCGGACCAGGGCCACGGCGGTGCGGATGTCCTCGATCACCAGTTCCGGCGGCGCCCAGACGCCACGGTCGGGGGAGCGGCCGAAGCCGCGGATATCGATGGCGTAGGTGGCGATCCCCTGCCCCGCCCAGAACGGCCCGGCCAGGTGGAAGGCGTTGGCGTAGTCGTTCATGCCGTGCAAAGCGACGATCACGTGGGTGACGGGCTGCCCTTCGGGCGGCAGCCACGTCATCAGGCCCAGCCTCTTGCCGTCGAAGCTGAACAAGCCGTCCTTGTCCAGCCGGGGGCCGCGATAGCCCAGCTCGCCCGGGCCGGGATGCTGGATGACCGGAGCGCAGGCGGCCAGGCTGGCCGCGCAGGTCGCCCCCAGAAGGAGAGTCCGACGGTTCATGACCCCAGAATGCCCGCCACTCGGCGGCGAAGATAGGGCGTGACCTCGGCCTCGAACCAGGGATTGCGCCTGAGCCAGGCGGTGTTGCGCCACGACGGATGCGGCAGGGGCAGGACGCCTTGGTCGATATGGTCCCGCCAGGCGGCGACGGTGTCGGTCATGTTGGCCCTCATCCGCTCACCCAACGCCCAGGCTTGGGCATGGCTCCCGACCAGCAGGGTCAGCTCGACGTTGGGCAGCGCCGCCAGCAACGGCTTGCGCCAGAGCGCGGCGCAGCGGGCGGGCGGCGGATAGTCGCCGCCCTTGGGATTGGTCCCCGGAAAGCAGAAGGCCATGGCCGCGACGCCGATCTCCGGCCGGCCGTAGAAGGTCTCGCGATCGACGCCCATCCAGTCGCGCAGGCGATTTCCCGACGGGTCGTTGAACGGCAGGCCCGTCTCGTGCACCAGCCGCCCCGGCGCCTGGCCGCAGATCAGCAGGCGCGTCCCCTCGCCCACCCGCACCACCGGCCTGGGCGTATGCGGCAGGTACGGCGCGCAGGCCCGGCAGGCGGCGATGTCGGCGAGGAGGACGTCCAGCGGCATGGCGTGCAGTTAGGGCGACGGCCGCCGCCCGGCAAGCGCGACCTGGGCGCGCACCCGCGCGGGCGTTCAGGCGGCCAGCAGGCGCTTTTCCTTGGCGACCTGCTCGGCGAACGAGGGCCGGGCCAGGATCGCGTCGGCATAGTCCCGGGTCCTGGGCCAGGCCGAGAGATCGAAGCCCAGATGGTCGAGATTGGCGAACGGGCTGGCCACGGCGATGTCGGCCAGGGTGATGCGGTCCTCCAGCAGGAAACCGCCGCCGTCGGGAACCAGGCCTTCCAGGTAATCCAGCAGCGGCGGGATCGTCTCGCGCTCGGCCTTCACGCAGACGTCCTCGTCGCCGTCCCTGCCCATGAAACGGGGACCGACGATGCGGTTGAAGAACAAAGGTCCGGCGGCGGCGACAACGATGGTGTCGGCGAACTCCTCGAACCACACCGCCCGCGCCCGGTTGCGCGGATCCAGCGGGATTAGATTGGGCTCGGGATGCAGGGCCTCCAGATAGGTGATGATCGCCGAGGAATCGGAAATCTGGAAATCACCATCCCTGAAGCCGGGGATCTTGCGGAACGGGCTGCAGGCCAGGAAGTCGGGGTCGGGTTCGCCGCGCCGGGAGACCTTGTTCTCCAGGACCAGCCCCTTCTCCGCCCCGAAGGCCAGGGTCTTGCGCACATAGGGCGACAGCGACGAGCCGTAGACGATCATGATGGAGCCTCCCTTATGAGTCCCGCTCATAGGTCCACGGCTTGGGTTGCGATTCAAGACTTTGGCCAAAACACCGTGGGTCCTTCAAGGTCCCGCTCCGCAGACGCCTCAGGATGAGGACGCCTGTTGCAGTGAATTCCTCATCCTGAGGTGCGAGCCGCAGGCGAGCCTCGAAGGACGCAGGGCGCCTAGCCCTCGCCCCCCTCTTCGCCCGCCGCGTCCTCGAAGCTGGTCGGGTCGCCTTCCTGGCGCAGACGCAGCCGGTAGACGCCGCGGAATTTCTCCGGATTCACCGGCTTGTTGTGGCGCAGGATGACGATCTTGCCCTCGCGGGCCAGCTCGATGGCGTTAGTCCGCACATGGCCCAGCAGGCGCTGCCAGCGCTCGGGCTCGATGGCCTTGGCGACCGACATCGGATCGATGGACTTGCCAGCGGCCACGGCGGCCAGTTGCGAGAGAATGGTGTCTTGGATCGGGGTGGTCATGGTTTTCGCTCGAGCACGGACCAGACGCCATCGTGGCGGATGAACAGGGTCGTGGAGATGATTTCGGGATCGCCGGCGAGTTGGTCGACAAACGCCGCGACGCGTTCCAGCCGGTCCTTATCCCCGCCGTCGGCCAGCAGCAAGAGGTTGCGCTGGGAGAAGACGGCCACCGGGTCGCCTGTCATCGTTATGCCGTGGATCTTCCAGGTGTCAGGCTGGTTGACGAAATTCAGCGCCAGGCTGCTTTCGTTGGTGATCGTCCAGACACCAGGCTCCAGGGCATCGATCTCCATTCGCCCCATCTTTGTGCGAGTATTGGCGTCGGCCCGCGCCCAAGCCGCCGCCTCGTCCGGAAACAGTGGCGTGATCTTGTCGGCGGGGGTCATCTGGAAGGTTTCCTCGCCATCGATGGCGATGATCTCGATGAAATCGCCCGCAAATGGCCGGGTGAGGAACTTGATCTTCTCGAAGCCCGGCTGGGTCACGTAGTCGATCGGCCGGATTAGCACGACCAGATCTTCCTTCGTCACGGCGGCTGGATCGTTGGTCGCCAACACCGTCCGCGCCATCTGGCCGACGATGGTCTCCAGTGCCTCGGGCTTGTTCAGATAGCGCTCATAGGCGTTGCCGATGAACATCGAGGCGCCATCGTCGGGTTTGGATCCCGGCGGGGCGACGCGCAGCGTGTCGTCGCCCTCCATCTCGACCTTGGCCTTCGGAGCAAGCCGGATAATGGCGTCTCGCACCTCCAGCCTGAACTCAGCCTTCGACATCACGCCCGCCCAGGCCGGCGTCGCCAGCGCGAACACGACCACCCAGGCCGCGATCCGGCCCATCCACCTTCCGACCGCCATGAACCCCTCCCGCCCGAGTCGCTTGGACTGTGCACGGCGCAACCGCGGGTCGTCACGCCGATTGTTGCGGACAGCGGTCGAAGCGGCTCGGCTTGCACACCTGCTCGCCGGGCTTTAGGTCCTCAAAGACAACGAAGGGGAGGGATCATGGACGGCGGCAACGAGATCTGGGACGGGCCCAAGCTGGTGACCGAGGGCGAATGGGCCGGCTGGCGAACCTGGGCCGGCATGGACGCCTTCGAGGACCAGACCGGGCCGTTCTATTTCAAGGAAGAGAACGGCGTCGTCCGCAGCGCCTTCCGCGCCGAGCCCCGCCACATGAACGGCGGCGGCTTCATGCACGGCGGCTGCATGATGACCTTCGCCGACTATTCGCTGTTCGCCATCTCCTGGGCCCACCTGAAGGATGTGCGGGCCGTCACCGTCAGCCTGAACGGCGAGTTCCTCGGCCCCGCCAAGGCCGGCGACCTGGTGGAATCGACCGGAGAAGTCACCAAGGCCGGCGGCTCGCTGCTGTTCGTGCGCGGTCTGGTGTCGACGAGCGGCGCGCCGATGCTGAACTTTTCCGGCGTGATCAAGAAGATCCGGGCGCGTTAGAACTGGACGGGGACAGGCGCGTGCGCCTGTCCCCAGCCGCTAAACCCCCGCCTTCGCCGCCGGCCGGGCCATCATGCCCTCGAGCCAGCGCTTCACATGGACCAGTTCCGCGTCGGGTCGAAACCGCACCATGCGGGCGAAGTCGATCGCCGTCGCGGCCAGGATGTCGGCCATGGTCAGCCGCTCGCAGGCGATGAAGTCGCTCTCGGCCAGGCGGCGATCCAGCATCTTCAGCCCCTTCTCGGCCGCGGTCCGGCCATGGGCGGCGACCTCGGGAATCTGGGTCTCGATGGCGGCCAGGGCGGGATGGGCGTGGCGAACCGCCATCATCAGCGGCGTGGCCACGGTCATCTCCGTCCGGCGTGACCACATCTCGATGACGGCCGACTCCCAGGCGTCCTCGCCGAACAGGTTGGGCTCTGGATAAACGCTCTCCAGGTAGCGGCAGATGGCCACTGACTCGGTGATGGTCCGACCGTCGTCTCTCTCCAGGGCCGGCACGTTGGGCAGGCCCGCCCTGGCCAGGTATTCGGGCGTGCGGTGCTGGCCGCCGAAGATGTCGATGTCGACGACCTCGATGTCCTCGATCCCCTTCTCGGCCATGAACCAGCGCACGCGGCGGGGGTTGGGCGCTCGGCGGCTGTCGTAGAGCTTCAAAAAGAAATCCTCCCGGCTTGCGACCGGGAGGATGCTTCGGTTCCGCGAGGGAAGGAAGGACCTTACAGCCCGAACCAGGCCCGCGGCATCAGGCCGATCAGCGAGCCGGTCAGGCAGGTGGCCAGGAAGCCGGCCATCATCGCCTTCCAGACCAGGCCCAGCACCTCCTGCCGGCGCTGGGGCACCAGCACCGAGAAGCCGGCGACGTTCATGCCCACCGAGCCGATGTTGGCGAAGCCGCACAGCGCATAGGTCATGATGATCCGGGTGCGCGGGTCCAGCAGCTCCGGACCGGTCTTGGCCATCTGGATGAAGGCGGTGAACTCCGTCAGGATCAGCTTGACGCCCAGCAGGCCGCCGGCCGCGCCAGCTTCCTTCCAAGGCACGCCCATGGCCCAGGCCAGGGGCGAGAAGACCACGCCCAGGATGCGGGCGATGCTGAGGTGCTCGCCGCCCACCATCGGCAGGGCGAACAGGATCTTGTCGACCATGGTGGCCAGGGCGATGAAGACGATCAGGGTGGCGCCGACGTTCAAGGCGATCTGCAGGCCGTCCGTGGTGCCCTTCATGACGGCGTCGATCGAGCTGCCATAGGTCTTGTCGCCCTCGGCGAGGTCCAGGTCGTCGGACTTCTCGCTGGGATCGCCGGGCACCATGATCCGGGCCAGCAGAACGCCGGCGGGGGCCGAGATCAGCGAGGCGGCCAGCACGTGGGCGGCGGCGTTGGGCAGCACGTCGTGCAGGATGGTGGCGTAGGCCACCATGGTCGAGCCGGACACGCAGGCCATGCCGACCGCGATCAGCATGAACAGCTCAGAGCGGGTCAGGCGCTCCAGATAGGCGCGGATGAAGATCGGCCCCTCGATCTGGCCCATGAAGATGGTGGCGGCGGTAGCCAGGGCGGGCGGACCGCGCAGGCCCAGGGTCTTCTGGAACAGGAAGCCCAGGCCCTTGGCCAGCCACTTCAAGATGCCCCAGTGCCACAGCAGCGCCGACAGGGCGCAGACCACCAGGATCACCGGCATGACTCGGAAGGCGAACAGGAAACCGGCCCCCGGATTGGTCTCGGTATAGGGCGGCGTCGTGCCCGACAGGTAGCCGAACACGAAGTTGGTCCCCGCCTGGGTCGACGAGGCCAGCCCTTCCACCGCGCCGTTCACGCCCTGCAGCGCGCTGCGCATCGCCGGCAGCTTGAACAGCACGAACACCAGGACCAGCTGGATGGCGATCGCGCAGACGGCCAGCACCAGCGGGAAGCGCTTGCGGTTCTCGGACACCAGCCAGCAAAGGCCGAGGATCAGCGCCACGCCCGCCAAGGCCTGGACGTTCTCGGGAAGGAAGATCAAGACGGAAGGACCTTAACTGATGAGGCGACGCCCCCGCGACGCCATCCAAGGGCCCAAATGACTATGAATGGGGGGCGCGGCGCAAGGGCCATGCGCAGGAAAGCGCGAGGGCCGGCCGATCCGCCCGACCCTCGCGCAAGACCTAGGCGGCCACGTCGACCGAGGTGGCGTCCGGGCTGGTCGCGCTGGTCAGGCTGCTGACCAACTGGCTGAGCAGCTTCTGCATCAGGTCGGAGGCGTCGCTGGACACGTCGCCCCCCAGGCTGTCGGCCGCCGAGGTCAGGGTCTGGGCCAGTTCATCGGCCGAGACCACGCCATCGCCGTTCAGGTCGGCGGCGTCGGTCGAGTCGCTGGTCGACGCCGCGGTGTCGCCCACCCCGTCGCTGGGCGGCGGTCCGGGCGGCGGGCCGCCGTGTGGCGGCTTCAGGGCCTGGAACTCACTAAGCGACAGCGAACCGTCGCCGTCGGAATCGCCGTCGGTCAACATGTTGGACGCCATGTCCGTGGCGCTGGGCGCGCCGGCCGGCAAGTCCGACGGGGCGTGGGCGGCCATGGCCGTGGCCAGTTCGTCGCTGGTCACGGCCCCGTCGCCGTCCGCGTCGGCGTCGGCGAACATCGAGGCGGCCCGGTCGCCTTGGTCGGTCTGCTGCGTGCTCAGCAGCGAGGCCAACGTATCGGCGCTGAAACCCTGGCCCGACGAGGACCAGCCCTGCATTGGCGGCGGCGGACCGTTCCGGCCGCCCGACGGCAGGTTTTGCCCGGCCTGGCCGAGCGCGCTGCTTGACGCCGCGCCGGTGTCGGGCGCCTGGGTCGAGGCGGACGCCCTCGCCTGCAGCAGCTGCTGCAACAGCGAGGACGATCCGAGACTGGAGATGGTCATCTGTCTCTCCTTTGTGGAGGGAGCGCCGGTTACTGCGCCGCACGCCCGCGCCGAAGGTCCGACGCGGAGAGCGAAATGCGAAAAACATGCCCTATTTCAGGGCGTTACGGCTCCGACACAATGCCGCCGGTTGTCGATACATCGGACCGATATCGAAAAGCTTGACCAACTGGCCCGCGCGCCGCTCCGCCGGCGAAACCCGCACGGCTTCGCTTTTGGCACGCGCGAACTACGCCTTACCCCGATTTAACTTGGCCGCTTGAAGTTCACCGGGCATTGCTGCAACCCTGGATTTGGGGAGCGTTGCGAGCATGTCGCTGGCCTTGGCCACACTGTTGTATGAGTGGCGTCGGTACATGGCGGCCGTCGTCGCCCTGGCCTTCTCGGGTTTGCTGGTGCTGGCCCAGGTCGGCATCTTCGTCGGCATCGGCAAGGGCTTCACCGCCCAGATCGACCGCGCCCGGGCCGACATCATGGTGCTGGGCCCAGGCGCCAAGGCGCTGTTCGGCGGCCCCTCGGGCCTGCCGCGCCGGATGATCCCCCTGGTCTACAGCCACCCCGAAGTGCTGCAGGTGGCGCCGCTGGACGGCTCGGGCGGCCGTTTCCAAAACATCCTGTCGGCGGAGGAGCAGGCCAAGGCCGACGCCCGCGCCAAGCAGGGCGGCAAGGGCGGCGGAGGCGGCCGCAAGAGCGAGTTCGTCAACGTCACGGTGATCGACGCGATCCCCGGCTTCGTCACCGTCCCTACCGACTACACGCTGAGCATGGTCGAGGCCCTGCGCCAGCCCTACGCCGTGGCGGTCGACCAGACCGCCCTCAAGCGCCTTGGCGTCAAGAAGGGCGACAAGGCCCTCTACAACGGCAAGACCATCACCATCGGCGTCATCACCCACGGCTACCCCAACATTATCCAGCCGACCTTGGTGATGTCGCGCGACACCCTGCGGATGCTAGGCGAGGCCGACACCGGCCAGCGCGTCGGGCCGCTGATGGTGCAGATCCGTGACCCAGCCCGCGCCGAGATCGTCGCCGCCCAGCTGAACAAGAAGGGCGACGGCAAGTTCCGCGCCTGGACCCGCCAGGAGCTGGCGGACGCCAATTCCGGCGCCATGCTGGACGACCAGATCATTGGCATCATCCTGGGCTTCTCGGCGTTCCTGGGCCTGCTGATCGGGGTCGTGATCACCTGGCAGACCCTGCGCGGGGCGATCATGGCCAACATCAAGGAGTTCGCGTCCCTGCGCGCCCTGGGCGTGTCGATGGGCGACCTGCGCAACATCGTCATCGAGCTCAGCTTCTGGGTCGGCATTGTCGGGGTGGTCGCCTCGGCCGCCCTGACCTGGCTGGTTTCGCTGGCGGCCACCGCCGGCGGCGTGCCGATGTCGTTCCCGCCGGTGCTGGTGGTCGTGGTCGCCGTGTTCCTGATCGTCATCGCCATGGTGTCGGGCCTCCTGTCGCTGGGCGTCCTCAAGAACAGTCAACCCGCGGACCTGCTGCGATGAACGCGCCCCTCACGATCAAGGGCGTCAGCGCCTTCACTCATGGCGAAAGCGCGCTGACGGCCAAGGGCCTGGTCAAGCGCTTCAAGACGGGACGCACCTTCATCGAGGTGCTCAAGGGCGTCGATTTCGACGCCAGGCATGGCGACGTGACCATGGTCATGGGCCCGTCGGGCTCGGGCAAATCGACCCTGGTGGCGGCCTTGTCGGGCCTGCTGAAGCCCGACGAAGGCAAGGTCCAGGCCCTGGAGGCCGCCGACCTTTGGAAGCTGTCGCCGGGCAAGATCGACAAGTTCCGCCTCGACCATTGCGGCTTCATCTTCCAGGGCTTCAACCTTTTCCCCGCCCTGACCGCCAAACAGCAGGTGATGACGGCGCTGAAGTACCAAGGCGTCGGCCCGGGCGAAGCGGGTCGTCGGGCCCAGGCGGCGCTGGAGTCGGTGGGCCTGGGCCCGCGCGTCAACCAGCGTCCGTCCGAGTTGTCGGGCGGCGAGAAGCAGCGCGTAGCCATCGCCCGCGCCCTGGCCAAGAACCCGAACCTGATCTTCGCCGACGAGCCGACCTCGGCCCTGGACGGCAAGAGCGGCGAGATCGTCATCCGCCTGCTGCGCCAGGCCGCCACCGAACGCGGCGCGGCGGTGATCTGCGTCACCCACGACCCGCGGCTGGAAGCCTACGCCGACCGCGTCATCCATATCGAAGACGGCCGGATCCTGGACGACGTGCGCCGGACGCCCGACGCCAATCCCACGCCGCTCAGCCACTGATTTTCCGAGGAAGCCCCGCAATGCCCGCGTTCCTGCGCCGCCCCGCCTTCTGGATCATCCTCGCCGTGTTCGCGCTCGGCGGCGGCGGGTTCTTCTTCATGAAGACACAGGCCGCCGAGAAGAAGAAGAAGCTCGAGGCCGCCGCCGTCCAGGAAGAGCCGAGCCCCTACGCGGCCATCGCCAACGGCAAGGCCGACGTCGAGGGCGGCATCATCCAGGTGGCTGCGCGTCGCCAAGGCATCGTGCGCGAAGTGTTCGTGCAGGAAGGCCAGGACGTGGTGGCCGGCCAGGCCCTAGCCAAGCAGGAGGACGACGACGCCCGCCTGGCCGCCGACACCGCGTCGGCCAGCCTGGCGTCGGCCCGCGCCCAGGTCGCCGTCTACCAGGTGCAGCTGCACACGGGCCAACGCGAGTACAAGCGTCTGCAGAACCTGTCGGCCGCCAACTTCGTGGCCGGCCAGCGCCTGGACGCCGCTCAGGACCAGATCTCGTCGGCCAACGCCAACATCCAGGCCCAGCAGGCCGCGATCCAGGTGGCGACGGCCCAACTGGCCCAGGCCCGCTACAACCAGGAACTGACGGTGATCCGCGCGCCCGCCAACGGCCGCATCGCCCGTCGCTACGCCAATCCCGGCGCCGGCGCCTCGACCCTGAACGTCACCCCGATGTTCGACCTCGAGCCGCAAACCGCTCGCATCGTCCGCGCCGAGATCGTCGAGGCCGACATCCCCAACATCACGATCGGGCAGGAGGTCGAGATCCAGCCGGAAGCCGACCCGACCAAGACCTATGTCGGAAAGGTGCTCCGCCGCGCCGCCGTGTTCGGGGCCCGCAAGCTGGCCTCCGACGATCCGAGCCAACGCAGCGACGAGCGCGTCGTCGAGGTGGTGGTCAGCGCCGACGGCGCCCCGATCCTGGTCGGCCAGCGCGTGCTGGTGAAGTTCATGAAGCCCGGCCAGAGGGCCGGCGTGAAGCGCGACCAGCCCAAGCCGCCGGTGGCCGGCGGCGACAAGAAGAAGGCGTAAGGCGCCCTCCTCCCCTCCCGGGCGGGGCTATCGCATATGCGTTGAGCCGGACCGGACGGGTGGACCGCTCTCTTGACGCCAATTCTCCCGCACCGCACAAACGCCCCAAACAAAACACGCGTTTGAGGGAGATATGAGCATGGCGGACGATATCCGGTTCGACGGTCAGGTGGCGATCGTCACGGGAGCGGGCGGGGGCTTGGGCCGGCAGCATGCGCTGGAGCTGGCGCGGCGCGGGGCCAAGGTGGTGGTCAACGACCTTGGAGCCAGCGTCGACGGCTCGGGCGGCTCGTCCGAGGCGGCCAAGGCTGTCGTGGCCGAGATCGAGGCCTTCGGCGGCCAGGCCATCGCCCATGGCGCGTCGGTGACCGACGACGCCGGCGTCGCCGACATGGTCAAGACCACGATGGAAAAGTGGGGCCGGATCGACATCCTGGTCGCCAACGCCGGCATCCTGCGCGACCGCACCCTGACCAAGATGGAGCTGGCCGACTTCGAGGCGGTGATCCAGGTCCACGTGTTCGGCACCTTCAAGCCGATCAAGGCGGTCTGGGACATCATGAAAGCCCAGAACTACGGCCGCATCGTCGTGACCACCTCGTCCTCGGGCATGTACGGCAATTTCGGCCAGTCCAACTACGGCGCGGCCAAGATGGCGGTGCTGGGCCTGATGAACACGCTGAAGCTGGAAGGCGCCAAGAACAACGTCAAGATCAACGCCATCAGCCCGGTCGCCGCCACCCGCATGACCGAGGGCCTGATGCCGCCGGAGGTTCTGGAGAAGCTGAAGCCGGAATATGTCACCCCGGGCGTGGTCTATCTGGTGTCGGAAGACGCCCCGACCGGCGCGATCCTGACCGCCGGCGCCGGCGCCTTCGCCCTGTCGCGGATCTTCGAGACCGAAGGCGTCTATCTGGGCGAGGGCGGCCTCTCGGCCGAGGAGGTTCGCGACAACTGGGACAGCATCACCGCCGAGGCCGACCAGAAAGCCTACTTCAATGGCGGCGAACAGGGCGCGAAGTTCTTCCGCAAGCTGGCGGGCGGTTAATTCCGCTCGCGAAGGCGAGATCTTGAATTGTGACGCGGAAGAACGTGGCGTAGATTTCCCTTACGTCAGCTTTTCCGCGTCCTTTTCAGGCAACTTCAAACGTAACTGACAGAACATCGAAATATAGATCCTGTTCGACGCCGACATTCTTGGGCGCTCTGCACAAAATTCACGGTTTTGCGAATAAATAGCAACGGTTTTTGACTGGATGCGTTAGAGCGACGGCAACCGGCGCCAGCAAGGGCGCCGGAGCTTCCTCCCCAGAAGGTCGTCTCTCATGTCCATTACGCGTATCTCCCTCGCCGCCGGCGTGGCGCTCGCCACGCTGGTCGCGGCTTCTCAGGCCTCGGCCGCCGCCTTCTACCTGCAGGAACAATCGGTGCGCGGCGCCGGTCGCGCCTATTCGGGCGAGGTCGCCGACCGCGGCGCCGCCAGCCTGTGGTGGAACCCCGCCTCGATCGCCGGCCTCGACAAGAACGAGATCTACGGCGGCGTGCACCTGGTCCAGGTCGACTCCCAGGTCAACAACGCCGGTTCGACCCTGACCCGCCCGGTCATCCCCGGCGGCTTGACCACCCCGGTCGGCGGCGAGCCCTATGCCGGCGGCCCGATCAACAACGGCATCGTGCCCAACCTGGCCGGCGCCTTCCGCGTCAACGACAAGCTGGCCGTCGGCCTGTCCGTCGCCGCGCCCTACAACTTCACCACCGACTACAACAGCCGCAGCTGGACCCGCTACGACGCCCTGAAGTCGAACCTGAAGACCATCGACGTCAACGGCGTGGTCGCCTACCGCGTCAACGACATGCTGGACCTCGGCGTAGGCGTTTCGGCCCAGTACACCGACGCCGAACTGAGCTCGGCCCTGCCCAACCTGTCGCCCCTGCTGCCCGACGGCTCCTCGTCGCTGAAGGGCGACGGCAACTGGGACTACGGCTGGAACGTCGGCGCCCAGTTCCACGCCACCCCGGCCCTGACCATCGGCGCCTCGTATCGCTCGGAGATCAAGCACAAGCTGGACGGCCACGTGGTCGTCTCCGGCCTGCTGGGCCCGCTCGCCGCGGCCAATGTCGACACCGACGGCAAGGCGACGATCACCACCCCGTGGATGGCCAACCTGGGCGCCCGTTGGCAGGTGACCGACAAGACCACCCTGAACGCCTCGGTCTCGCGCATCGGCTGGAGCGAGTTCGACCAGATCGTCGTCACCTATCCGAACGGCGGCAGCGTCAGCGAGCAGAACTACAAGGACACCACGACCGTGGCGGTCGGCGTCGATCATGACGTCAACGACAAGCTGACCCTCCGGGCCGGCGTGCAGTACGATCCGACCCCGACCCCGGACGTCGGCCGCACCGCCCGCGTGCCAGACGGCGACCGCATGCTGTACGCCATCGGCTCGACCTGGAAGGCCACCGACGCCATCCAGTGGGACGCGGCCTTGTCGTACATCAGCTTCGACGACACCAAGATCAACCGCACCGAAACGATCTATCGCGGCACCGCCGCGGCGACGACCCTGAACCTCAAGGGCGACGTCGGGGGCTCGGCCGTGGTCTTGTCGACGGGCCTGCGCTGGAGCTTCTAAGCCCTGGCGTGAGTTGACGAAAGGAGGCCGTCCGGAGCGATCCGGGCGGCCTTTTTCTTTTGATCCTCCCCCGCAGGGGAAGCCCCATGGCGAACTATTCCTTCACCCCGTCCCACAGCGCCTTCGCCGCCCCGACGAACGCCTTGGCCGCGGCGCTGTCTGGCGCGCGCAGCACCACGGGGGTCCCCGCGTCCCCCGCCTCGCGCACGGCGATCTCGATCGGGACCTGGGCCAGGACCGGCACCCCCAGCGCCTTGGCCTCCGCCACCCCGCCCCCGGCCCCGAAGATCGGGATCGGGGCGCCCGTGGCCGGGTCGGCGAAGAAGGCCATGTTCTCGATCAGGCCCAGTATCGGCGTGGCGGTCTTGCCGAACATCGCCGCGGCCCGGCGGGCGTCGATCAGGGCGATCTCCTGGGGCGTGGTCACCAGCACCGCGCCGTCGATCCGCAGCTTCTGGACCAGGGTCAGCTGGATGTCGCCGGTGCCGGGCGGCAGGTCGACGACCAGCACGTCCATCGGCGCGGCCTCCGAGCCCCAGGCCACGTCGTGGATCATCTGGCGCACGGCCGACGACGCCATGGGACCGCGCCAGATCATCGCCTTGCCCTCGTCGACCAGGAAACCGATCGACATCAGCCTGATCCCATGGGCCTCCAGCGGTTGCAGCTTGCCGTCCTCGAAGCTGGGCTCGCCGTCGACGCCCATCATCCGCGGGGCCGAGGGCCCGTAGACGTCGGCGTCCAGCAGCCCGACCCGCAAGCCTAGGGCGGCGAAGGCGCAGGCCAGGTTGGTGGCCACGGTCGACTTGCCCACCCCGCCCTTGCCCGAGGCGACGGCGATCACGTGCTTCACATGGGCCGGCTTCTCGGCCTCCGGCGGCGGGACCAGCCTGGCCTGGCCGTCTTCGGAAACCTTGGCGCCCTTGCGCACCCGCGTCGCGCCCTCGGCGGCCTGGGCGGTCAGCACCACCTGGGCGACGTCGACGCCCGGCAAGCCGGCCAGCACCTTCTCGGCCGCCTCACGCACCGGGGCGTAGGTCGCCGCCTGGGACGCCGGGACCTCCAGCATGAAACCGGCGCGACCGGCGCGGACCACCAGGCCCTGCACCAGACCGGCCGCCACCAGGCCTTCGCCGGAGACCGGATCGACGATCAGGTCCAGCGCCGCGCGGGCGTCGTCGAGGGTGGCGGGGGAAGCTGCGGTCACGGGATTGTCTTGCCTTGTTCTGCGGGGGCTTTCATATCCGCGTGCGGGGGTCGTTTTACAACCCCGCCCTTCGTTGTGACGGAAGACCAAGCCGCCCATGCCCTGGAACGACAACGCCGGCCCCGGACCCTGGGGATCCCCGCCGCCGAACGACGGCAAGAAGGACGCGGATCGTAACCGGGGCGAAGAGCCGCGTCCGAGCGGTCCCGGCGGTCCGCCGCCGCCCATCGACGTCAACGCCCTGCTCGAACGGCTGTCCGACCGGATGCGCCAGGTCCTCGGCGGCCCGCGCCGGTCCCGCGCGCTCGCCATCTCGGCGGCGGTGGCTGTCGGCCTATGGGCGATGTCCGGATCGTACGTGGTGCAGCCCGACGAGCAAGCCGTGGTCACGACCTTCGGCGCCTATTCGCGCACCGCTTCGCCCGGCCTGCGCTATCACCTGCCCTTCCCGATCGAACAGGTCGAGAAGGTCTCGGTCACCTCGCTCCAGCGCATCGACGTGGGCGGCGTTCCCACCGCGCCCCTGCCCGACGAAAGCTTGATGCTGACCGGCGACGAGAACATCGTCGATCTCAGCTTCTCGGTTCAGTACCGCATCTCCGACCCGGCCAAGTACCTGTTCAACCTTCGTGACCCCGACGCGGCGATCAAGGCCGTGGCCGAGAGCGCGATGCGCGAGGTGATCGGCAAGACCGCCCTCCAGCCCATCCTGACGACCGCCCGCGGCCAGGTGCAGGACCAAGCGGGCAGCCTGACCCAGGCCATTCTCGACCGCTATCAGGCCGGCGTGTTCATCGACGGCGTGCAAATCCGCGCCGCCAACCCGCCGCCACCGGTGATCGCCGCCTTCCAGGACGTCACCGCCGCCGGCCAGAACGCCGAGTCAAACGCCAACATCGCCCGCGGCGAAGCCGCCAAGGTCGTGCAGGCCGCGCGCGGCTACAGCGCCCAGGTGGTCCGTGAAGCCTCGGGCGAGGCCGCTCGCTTCAACCAGGTCTATGACCAGTACAAGCTGGCCCCGGCCGTCACCCGCGAACGCCTCTACATCGAGACCATGGAGCGCGTGCTGGCCCGGTCGAACAAGGTGGTGGTCGACAGCAAGGGCGCCAGCGCCCCGATCATTCTGCCCCCCGACGCCTTCCGCCCGCGCACCTCGACCGCTCGAGTCACCTCTTCCACGCCGGCGGGAGCCAACTGATGACCGATCGTCGCCTGTTCGCCGGAGCCGCCTTGGCCATCGGCGCCCTGATCCTTCTCTCCCAGACCGTCTATCAACTGGACCAGCGCCAGCAGGCGCTGATCGTCCGTTTCGGCGATCCGATCCGCGAGGTCGAGTCGCCCGGCCTGCACCTGAAGACGCCCTTCGTCGAAAACGTCGTGCGGTTCGATAATCGCAGCATCGCGCTCAACGTCGACCAAGAGGAGATCATGGCGTCGAACGCCCAGCGCCTGGTGGTCGACGCCTTCGTCCGCTATCGCGTCACCGACCCGCGCCAATTCTACCGCACCCTGCGCGACGAACGCACCGCCGCCGACCGCCTGACCCGCCTAGTCAACTCATCGCTGCGTCAGGAACTGGGCCGGGCCTCGTCCGAGGAGATCGTCTCCGGCGGTCGCGCCGCCCTTACCAAGCGGACTCGCGACGACATGGTCCGCCGCGCCGCGACCTCGAACCTGGGCGTACAGGTCATCGATGTGCGCATCAAGCGCGCCGACCTGCCCGAGGCCAACCAGCAGGCGGTCTTCGAACGCATGCGCACCGCACGTCAACGCGAAGCCGCCGAACTGCGGGCCAAGGGCGAGCAACAGCGGCTGGAAATCATCGCGACGGGGACTGAGGAAGCCGAGAAGATCCGCGGCCAGGCCGATGCCCAGCGCGCCCAGTTGTTCGCCGAAAGCTTCGGCCGCGACCCGGGTTTCGCCGCCTTCTATCGCTCGATGTCGGCCTACGAGAAGGCGCTGGGCCAGGGCGACACCACCCTGGTGCTGTCGCCCGACAGCGCGTTCTTCAAATATTTCGAGAAGGGTCCGGCGGGCTGACCTGATCCTTCTCCCCCTTGCGGGAGAAGGAAGTCCCGGCTGGACGGCTCTAAGCCGCCGCCTTCAGCAGGTCCATGACCACGTGCAGGCTCTCCGCGATGTGCACGCACTTGTCGTGCATCTCTTCATTCGGATCGAGAATGTCCGGCACCATGATCGTCATCATCCCCGCCGCGTGGGCCGCGCGGACGCCCGGGTGGGAATCCTCCAAGGCCAGGCACAGGGTCGGGTGCACGTTCAGCCGGCGGGCGGCTTCCAGATACGGGTCAGGATGCGGCTTGTGGCGGACGACGTCGGCGTTGGCGACCACCGCGTGGAAACGTTTGACCAGGTCGAAGCGGCCTAGATAGCGGTCGACGGCTTGGCGGCTGTTGGAGGTGGCGATGGCGCGCGGGACGCCCAGGGAGTCCAGGTAGTCGAGGATCTCCATCACCCCGGTCTTCAGCCGCACCTCGGCCTCAAGGATCGCCTCAACGTCGGCCCAGGTGCGGGCGAAATAGTCCTCGACCGGGAAGCCGGCGCCGTAGAGCTCTCGCAGCATCATCCCGCATTCCGGGTTGGTCTTGCCGACCATCGAGCGGTAGGTGGCGGCCGTGAAGTCGACGCCAAACGCCTGGCCCGCCTCGATCATCGCCGCCTGGTAGACGGTCTCGGTGTCCAGCAGCAGCCCGTCCATGTCGAACACCACCGCCCGAATCTCTTCCGGAAAGGGGACGCCGCGTGGGAAGGTCACGAGGCGAACTCCGCGGCGGTGTAGCCCTGGAAGTAGAGCAAGGCGGTGAGGTCTGCGTGGTCGACCTTGGCGTGGGCCTGGGCCGCGACGATCGGCTTGGCGCGGTAGGCGACGCCCAGGCCCGCGGCCTCGATCATCGCTAGATCGTTGGCGCCGTCGCCCACGGCCAGGGCGTCGGCGGGGATCAGTCCCAGCGCCGCGGTCTCCTCCCGCAGGGCCGCCAGCTTGGCCTCCTTGCCCAGGATCGGATCGCCGACCGTGCCAGTCAGGAGGCCGCCCGCCTCGATCAAGGTGTTGGCGCGGTTCAGGTGGAAACCGGCGGCGTCGGCGACGCGCGAGGTGAAGAAGGTGAAGCCCCCCGAGACCAGGGCGCAGCGAGCGCCGTGGGCCGCCATGGTCCGCACCAGGGTCCGCGCCCCGGGATTGAGCTTCACGCGGTCGTCGTAGCAGGCCTGCAGGGCGTCAACCGACAGGCCCTTGAGCATGCCGACCCGCTCGCGCAGCGCGCCCTCGAAGGCCAATTCGCCGCGCATCGCCCGTTCGGTGATCTCCGACACCTTGTCCTTGACCCCGGCGAAGTCGGCCAGTTCGTCCAGGCACTCCACATTGATGATCGTGGAGTCCATGTCGGCGATCAGCAGCCGCTTGCGGCGGTTCTCGACCGGCTGGACGGCGAAGTCGACCGGCAGGGCGCCGACGGCGGCCTTCACCGCCTGGTGCGTCTCGACCGGCGGCGAGTCGGCCAGCAGGTCCAGCGCGCCCTCCCCCAGCGGAATATCCGACGTGATCGCCACGGCGGCGCGCACGACGGCGGCGGCCTGCGCGAGGGCGGCAGGGTCGGGCGAGACGAGTGTGATCGCGAGCATGACGGGGCGGCTATTGGAGGAAGCCGCCCGCGTCAACCTTCAAGCGTTCCGAAGGCTCAGGATTGGGGCGCGGCCACCGACATGCAACGGCTGAACACCGCCATGGCCTGGTCCTTGCCGCCGCCGTCCTGGTTGATCTTGGCCGACAGCGCGGCCACGCCTCGGCGGTACAGCGTCGAGGGCGTCGAGCCCTGGGCCACGCCCTCCGCATAGGCCTTGTCCAGCACCTGGCCGCCGCTGACGCCCAGCAGCTTGAACATCGGGACCATCGCCGCCCCGGCGCTGTTGCCCTGCGAGAACTTCGCCGCCAGTTGCGGATTGCGCTGCAGCACTTCGTCGATGGTCACCAGCATCACGCCGCAGCCCAGGCGTTCGTCCAGGGTGGCGGGCCCTTCGGCTTGAGGCGCCGTCTCGGCGGTCGCCTGGGCTGGCGTGGTGCGATCGCCCGATGCGGCCAGGGCCGAAGACGCGGTCAAGACAAGAACGCCGGCCAGGATGGCGCCGAAGGTGGTTTTCATGGTTTGTCCCCGATAACGCGAACCCCTCGAGACCGGAAAAGGACTCGACCCGAGATTGCCTGATACAAAGATCGTCCTTATCGCCGGGCCAACCGCCAGCGGCAAGTCCGCCCTGGCCCTGAAACTGGCGCGCGAGACCGGCGGCGAGATCGTCAACGCCGATTCCATGCAGATCTATGCCGGCCTGCGGATGCTGACGGCCGGACCGTCGCCCGACGAGCTGGCCCAGGCGCCGCACCACCTGTTCGGCGTCGCCGACGCCGCCGACGGTTGGTCGGTCGGGCGCTGGCTGGCGGCGGCGACTCACGCCTTGGCGGAGATCGCGGCGCGCGGCCGTCCTGCCATCTTGGTCGGCGGCACGGGCCTCTATTTCCGCGCCCTGACCCACGGCTTGGCCGACGTGCCGCCGGTGCCTGAAAGCCAGCGCGAGATCTCGGCCCTGCTCTACGCGGCCCAGGGCGAGCCCGAATTCCGCGACGTGCTGGCCACGCTCGACCCTCAGGCCGAGGCCCGTATCGAGGTCGGCGACCGCCAACGCCTGGTCCGGGCCCACGCCGTGGCTGTGGCCACCGGCAAGTCGCTGACCGCCTGGCAGACCGACACCCGACCGGCCCTGGCGGCGGGGAGCTGGCGGGGCGTCGTGCTGGAGCCGCCGCGCGCCGAGCTCTACGAGCGCTGCGACACCCGCCTGGGCCTGATGGTTGAGCACGGCGCCCTGGACGAGGTGGCGGCCATGGAAGCGCGCGGCCTGGACCCGTCCCTGCCCGCCCTCAAGGCCGTCGGCTACCGCGAACTGGCCGCTCATCTGCGGGGCGAGACGAGCCTGGACGAGGCGCTGGAAGCCGCGCGGCAGGAGACGCGGCGCTACGCCAAGCGGCAGATGACCTGGTTCAGGAACCAGACGCCGGATTGGGAGAGGGTGGTTCCATGAAATACGCGCTGACGCTCTTCGCCTTGGCCGGCCTCACCGCTTGCGCCACGCCGGATCCCGTCGAGCAGCCCAGCTACGCGCAGCTGGGCATGGTCGTCGATAGAGACTCCAAAGGAGGATTGCTCTTCAGTCTTGGCTTGCCCGAACCGCTCAACGGCGAGCGCGTCCGGCTCTATGCGCCCGCATGGCTTTCCGACCCTGCGCTTGGCGAACCGCTCGCCCAATGACCTTCAAGGCCGCCGACGTCGGGATCGTCACGATGATCGACGGCGGTGTCATCAAGGGCCCCGCTGCGCAAAGCCGGGAAATGGCGGCGACGTTCGACCGGCTGATCGCCGAACGCGGCCTGCGGGTGACGTCTGAGGAGACAGCCTGCGCCAAGTCGCTGATGGATCAGATCGCTTTCAGCGAAGATGCAAACTAGGGAACATCCATGACCGAACTCGCCCGCCTCGCCGCCGCCGTCGCCGCTCGCCTGACTGAGCGGGGTGAAACCGTCGCCGTGGCCGAATCCTCGACCGGCGGCCTGATTTCGGCGGCCCTGCTGGCCGTGTCCGGCGCGTCGAAGTTCTATGTCGGCGGCGCGGTGGTCTACACGGCCCGCGCCCGGCTTACCCTGCTAGACATCCCGCAGAAGGCCATGGACGGCCTGCGCTCGGCCAGCGAGCCCTACGCCGTGCTGCTGGCCCGGGTGGCCGGCAAGAACCTGAAGGCGACCTGGGGACTCTCGGAAACCGGGGCGGCCGGGCCGGACGGCAACCGCTATGGCGACGCGGCGGGTCACAGCTGCGCCGCCGTAGTCGGGCCGGACACCGAGGTCAGTCTTACCGTCGAGACGGGCCTGGACGACCGCGAGACGAACATGCGGCGCTTCGCTGAGCACGCCCTTGCCCTGCTCCTGGAACGCTTGGGTTGAATTTCGCCTGACGGAACGCCGTTGCGCCGGCGCAACGGGTCGTTTCTTGCGTCAAAGCGCGCCTTGACGCCCTTGGGCGAGCATGGCATTCCCCAATCATCCATTTGGAGCAACACTCGTGCGCAACACCATGATCGTACTTATGGAGCGGCCGTTCACGGCGTGACCTCGAAGTCACGCTGATAGATCGGTCGCGCGCACAAAGGTCCTTCGGGGCCTTTTTTCTTTTCCGCTTCCCCGCTTCCCGCCGCCTCGCTTCCCAACCCCAGGGATCACCGCCATGACCGCCCACCAGACCATCGAGAGCTCGGCCGCCGTCGACACCGCCTCCCGCGCCATGACCGGCGCGGAGATCGTGGTCCGCGGCCTGGTGGACCAGGGCGTCGAGGTGCTGTTCGGCTATCCGGGCGGCGCGGTCCTGCCGATCTACGACGCGCTGTTCCACGAATCGCGCCTGCAGCACATCCTGGTTCGCCACGAGCAGGGCGCGACCCACGCCGCCGAGGGCTACGCCCGCAGTTCGGGCAAGCCGGGCGTCGTGCTGGTCACCTCGGGCCCGGGGGCGACCAACGCCATCACCGGCATCATGGACGCCCTGATGGACTCGATCCCGATGGTCGTCATCACCGGCCAGGTCCCCACCCACCTGATCGGCACCGACGCCTTCCAGGAAGCCGACACGGTCGGCATGACCCGCTCGTGCACAAAGCACAATTACCTGGTGAAGGACGTCCGCGACCTGCCGCAGATCATCCATGAGGCCTTCAAGATCGCCACCACCGGCCGGCCCGGCCCGGTGCTGATCGACATCCCCAAGGACGTCCAGTTCGCCAAGGGCGAATATTACGGCCCGACCGAAGTCGCCTCGACCCACGCCTACAATCCGCGGGTCAAGGGCGACCAGAACCGGATCGCCGAAGCCGCCCGACTGATCGCCGGCGCTCGCCGACCGATCTTCTACACCGGGGGCGGCGTCATCAACGCCGGTCCCAAGGCGGCCGAAGCCTTGCGGGAGTTCGCGGCCCTGACCGGCGCGCCGGTCACCTCGACCCTGATGGGCCTGGGCGCCTTCCCGGCCGCCGACCCGGCGTGGCTGGGCATGCTGGGCATGCACGGCACGTTCGAGGCCAACAACGCCATGCACGACTGCGACGTGATGATCTGCGTCGGCGCCCGCTTCGACGACCGGGTCACCGGCCGGCTCGACGCCTTCTCGCCGGGCAGCAAGAAGATCCACATCGACATCGACGCCTCGTCGATCAACAAGAACGTCCGCGTCGACCTGCCGATCGTCGGCGACGCCGGCAGCGTGCTCGAGGACCTGATCGCCGCCTGGAAGGCCGCCGGCCACCAGGCCAACAAGGCCGCCCTGACCGACTGGTGGGCCCAGATCGACCAGTGGCGCGCCCGCCAGTGCCTGAACTACCGGCGCTCCGACACGGTCATCAAGCCGCAGTACGCCATCGAGCGCCTGTACGCCCTGACCCGTGACAAGGACGTCTACATCACGACGGAAGTCGGCCAGCACCAGATGTGGGCGGCCCAGTTCTTCCGGTTCGAGGAGCCCAACCGCTGGATGACCTCCGGCGGCCTGGGCACCATGGGCTACGGCCTGCCCGCCGCCCTGGGCGTGCAACTGGCCCATCCGGGCGCCCTGGTCGTCGACATCGCCGGCGAGGCCTCGATCCAGATGTGCATCCAGGAGCTGTCGACGGCGATCCAGTTCAACCTGCCGGTCAAGATCTTCATCCTGAACAACGAATGGATGGGCATGGTCCGCCAGTGGCAGCAGCTGCTGCATGGCGAGCGCTACAGCCACTCCTATTCCGACAGCCTGCCCGACTTCGTGAAGCTGGCCGAGGCCTATGGCGCGGTCGGCATCCGCTGCTCGGACCCGGCCGAGCTGGACGGCAAGATCCTGGAGATGATCAACAGCGACAAGGTCGTGGTCTTCGACTGCCGCGTCGAGAAGCACGAGAATTGCCTGCCGATGATCCCCTCGGGTAAGGCCCACAACGAGATGATCATGGGCGACGTCGAGGACATCGGCAACGTGATCGGAGCGGCGGGCGCGGGACTGGTCTAACGCACTGCGTCCTTCGAGGCCCTCCTGCGGAGAGCGCCTCAGGATGAGGAATTCAGTAAGGTCGCGGTTTTTCTGCTTTCGTGTCGTCCACATCCTTCCTCATCCTGAGGTGCGAACCTGAAAGGTTCGCCTCGACGGACGCAGGGCCGATGTACGATCTCAACAGCGCATGGGTTTACATGCTCCAGTGCCGCGACGGTTCATACTATGTCGGCTCTCATCGAGGACCGGATGTAGAGGTGCGCGTCGCTCAGCATCAAGAGGGTCGCCGCGGCGAGTACACAGCCTGTCGGCTTCCCGTGAAGCTCGTATGGTGTCAGCCCTTCCAATACATCGTCGACGCTATCGACACCGAGCGTCGGATCAAAGGTTGGTCCCGCGCCAAGAAAGAAGCGATGATGCGCGGCGATTGGGATGCACTACCGTCCCTGTCGCGTCGTCGCAGCGGCAAACCCAAACAACAAGAGCACAGAGTCAGAGCGCCCTAGATGACCGACCTCCAACCCGCCTCCGCCTACGACATGGCCCCGAACGAACAGGTCGAGCAGACCGCGACCTTCGCCCTGCTGGTCGACAACGAGCCGGGGGTGCTGCACCGGGTGGTCGGACTGTTCGCCGCCCGCGGCTACAACATCGAGAGCCTCACCGTCGCCGAGACCGACCGCAAGGCCCACACCAGCCGGATCACCGTGGTCACCCGCGGCACCCGTCACGTGCTCGACCAGATCGAGGCCCAACTGCACAAGGTGGTTAGCGTCCGCCGCGTGCACGACGTGACCCGCGATCCCAACGGCGTCGAACGCGAGCTGGCGCTGGTCAAGGTGCGCGGCCAGGGCGTCGACCGCGTCGAGGCCCTGCGCATCGCCGAGATCTTCCGCGCCAAGCCGGTGGACACCACCCTGGAAAGCTTCGTGTTCGAGATCTCGGGCGCGCCGTCGAAGATCGACAAGTTCCTGGACCTGATGCGGCCGCTGGGCCTGGTGGAACTGTCGCGCACCGGCGTGCTTTCCATCGAGCGGGGTGTTGAAGGAATGTAGCCATGACGGGCGCGATGCTTCTGGCCGGCCTGCTGACGGGGTTCGCCCTGGTCGGCCAGCAGCCCGCCGCCCAGGCTCCGCCCGCCCCGCCGCCCGATCCTGCCGTTTGGTGGTCGCCCGAGATTCCCAAGCCGCCCCCGGAGCAGGACCCGTTTCAGGGCCGCCGCCTGCGCAAGGGCGAGCAACTGGTTCCGATCGACAACGGCGTCGATCCCCTGCTCTACCGGCTCTGGGGCCTGCAGCCCCTGCAGAGCCAGCTGATCAAGCCCGGCGAACTGGTGCTGGAGGTCTGGGCTCGCCCGGCCACGGGCGTGCGCCAGGCGGTGGTTCGGGTGACCGTGCGCCGCGACGGCCGCGCCTTCGTCCAGGCTCGCGCCGGCCTGGGCTGCTGTACGCCGGAGATCGGCCGCCGCGTGGACATCGATGCCGAGCTCGCCACCCAGCAGATCCCGCCGCTGAAAGCCCTGGTCGGCGCGCCGATGTGGAGCCAACCGCGGTCGGTGATCGTCGACTATGGCGGCGGGGCCGTGGAGCCGGTGTGCCTGGAGGGCGTCTCGTGGGACGTCACCCTGCTGGTCCCCGGCCAGGCCCGCCACCTGCGCCGAGCCTGTGACGACGCCGAGGTGGGCTCCATCGCGCCGGCCCTGGCCGCGGCGCTGTCGGCGGCCTCGGGCCGCGACGCTCGTTTCGACGCGGTGTTCGCGCGCGGCGGCGACTTCTCGCGCCAGCAGCGGGCCTACGAGGCGCTGATCGCCTCGGGCGGTCAGTTGAAGCCCGGCGAGAACAACCGCCCTCAGCCACCGGCGGCGCCGTTGCCGCCGGAAGACCCGCCAACCGTAAACACTCGCCCATAGGGACGAGATCAATCTTCGATTGTGGCGCTCGCGGCGCGATGCAAGAGTGAGCGCTCCAGGAGGAGTCCACCATGCGCCCGTCAAAAACCTTTAAGATTCTGGCCCTGTCGGTCGTCGCCGCTTCGGCCCTGGCCGCCGGCGTCGCTTTCGCCCTGCCCACCCACGAGGTCGAGACCTACTACTATTCCGACGCCTCCCACACCGAGGAGGTCGGACACACATTGCTCGCCTGCAACGGTCACTTCTTCTCGAACGGCGTGCAGACGGCGTATGCGGACGTCACCTCCACGCCCTGCGATTAAGCTTCCGACAGACCACTGCGGTTATGACCTCAGTGGTCCGCCGTTCCGCCGAAGCTAGCCGACCTTCAGTACGTTGAAGCGGTAGAGCAGCGCGCCCAGCACGGCGCCGATCGCCGGGGCGACGAAGAACAGCCACAGCTGCGCCACGGCCTGGCCGCCGACGAGGATGGCCGGGCCGAAGCTGCGGGCGGGGTTGACCGAGACGCCGGTCACCTGGATGCCGACGATGTGGATCACCGCCAGGGCGATGCCGATGCCCAGCCCCGCGAAGCCTGGGGCGGCGTCGGTGCCGGTCGAGCCCAGGATGACGATCACGAACAGGGCGGTCATCACCACCTCGAACGCGAAGGCGGCCTCGACCCCGAAGCCGCCGCCGTAGCCCGTGCCCCAGCCGTTCTGGCCCAGGCCGTGCGCCGTGCCGCCGGCGATCAGCAGCAGCACCGCCGCCCCCGCCGTCGCTCCGACGAACTGGGCGATCCAGTACAGCCCCATCTCCTTGGCGCTCATCCGCCCGGCCACGAAGGCCGCCAGGCTGACCGCCGGGTTGACGTGGCAGCCCGACACCGGACCGATGCCGTAGGCCATCGCCACGATCGCAAACCCGAACGCCAAGGCTATGCCAAGTTGTCCGACATGGTCGCCGCCCAGCACGGCCGCACCGCAACCGAACAACACAAGAGCAAACGTGCCGATGAACTCGGCAACAATTTTTGACATTTCGCGATCTCCCGCTCCGCGCCCGCACTTCACCTTGAAGACAAGCGGTACAACCTTGTCTCTATTTGGCGAGTCCTGGAATAGGGGAAATGCGCTGGCGATCGGCGGGCGACCGACGGGCGTCAGGTCTCCAGCAGCATGTCGGGCCGGCCTCTCAGGCGGGCCGCGTCGCGCAGGGGCGGAGCGCCGAACAGCCGCGCGTATTCGCGGCTGAACTGCGAGGGACTGTCGTAGCCCACCGCGTGGCCGGCCGAACCGGCGTCCAGCCGCTGGGCCAAGATCAGCTTGCGCGCCTCCTGCAGGCGGATCTGCTTCTGGTACTGCAGCGGGCTGAGCGCCGTGACCGCCTTGAAGTGGCGATGCAGGGCCGAAGGGCTCATCCGCGCCTCGGCCGCCAGTTCCTCGATGCTGAAGGGCTGGTTGAAGTGCTGGGTGATCCAGCCGATGGCGCGCTTGACCTGGCGCATGCGGCCGTCGGCGCGGGCGATCTGGGCCAGGCGCGGCCCCTGGTCGCCCAGCAGCATGCGGTAGAGGATCTCGCGCTCGATCAGCGGGGCCAGCACGGCGGCGTCACGCGGCGTGTCGATCAGCCGGACCATCCGCATCACCGCGTCCAGCAGGGGCGGATTGACCTGGCTGACGGCCATGGCTCCGACCAGCGGCCCTGCGTCCTGGGCCAGCGCCGGCTCGCCGCCCAGCTGCAGCAGGAGGTCGCCGATCACCGCCGGGTCCAGCGTCATCCGGAAGGACAGGTACGGCGCCTCCGGCGAGGCTTCGACCACCTGGCCGATCACGGGCAGGTCAACCGAGGCGACCACATAGTTCAGCGCGTCGTAGACCAGGACCGATCCGCCGCTGAGCACCTGCTTGCGTCCCTGGGCCACCACGCAGACCGCGGCGCCGAACACCCCGTGGGTCGGCTCGCTGGGCTGGCTGGCGCGATGCAGGGAGGCCTTTTCGCAGACCTTGTGATCGCCGTCCGTAGGCGCGTATCGTTCAATCAGAGCGGCGAGTTCGCCCGGCTCGACCATCGACATTTCCTTTTGCTGATGGCGCTTGCCCTACACCCGGCGCGGGGGGCCGTCACCTCCGCCAGACATGATGTGCAGGATCGTGCAATCAAGGAGCAGCATCGGTCTATCGCGAACGACGATCCATGGGTCATGGTGGGGATGTCCCGCCCCCGCCGCCATCGCCGCCCCTTCCCGAGCTCTCGGCCACAGCCGTCGGCCCAGGACCGGACGACGCGGCGGCCGTCCGCCCCCGAGGATGTCATGACCCGCTACACGCCCCGCCGGCCCCAGGCCGCGCCTCGGTGGTTCGTCGCCGCCTGGCTGACCGCCACCGCCCTCTTCACCGCCGCCTCCGCCCTCAGCGGCGCCGCCTGGGGAGCTGTCCATTGACCGGCCGCCGCGTCTCCGGCGTCTGGGCCAGCGCCGACGGAGGCGTCAGCCTGGAACTGCGCCCCGACGGCCGCTTCGACGAGCGCCACGACGGAGAACTGGTGTTCGCCGGTCATTACGAGCTGATCGGCGACGACATCCGGCTGTTCGAGGACGGCGGCGGCCAGCTGTCGGGCCGCCTGACCGAGGGCCGGCTGAGCCTGGCGCCGCCGCCACGTCCTGCGCCCCACCCTCGTCAATGGCGGCGTCGCTCTTCCCATGGCGAGCCTCACCCCCTATATTGAGGGCGTTCGGGTTCGCCCGGACTATGGGGATAAACGCGCACGTAATAAGCGGACTGGACCCGGGTGCGATTCCCGGCGGCTCCACCAAAACCTCCCGAGTTATCACGGGACTTCATGGGGCCGATCAGCATCGACAGACGTGTAAAGGTGTATGCTTTCTCTCGGCGTGGCTCACCGTATCGGGCCGCTAAACTAACTGCGAACGATAACTTCGCTGAAGAGTTCGCCATCGCCGCGTAATGCGGTGCGGGTGATCTCGCCTCTTAAGTCCTAGGGGTTCAGATCCCTAGGCGGGGCCCGGAGGGAGCCTGCCAACAGAATCCCTCCACTTTCCACGACATCGCCAAGGCTCCCTCCTCTTCCTTGCTGAAGGATGCGGGAGCCTGCCAACAGAATCCCTCCACTTTCCACGACATCGCCGAGGCTCCCTCCTCCAGCAGCAGGGAAAGCCGTCGGGCCAATTGTAAAATTCCCCTACTCCCCCACCTTCTCGCCGCCCCTGCGACACGCTACTCTGCGCGCTTCGTTCCAGTTCCCGCCTTACGATGGACCGCATGGCCCAGACCAATCCGCCTGAAGACCTGATGCAGTACGAGGCGATGGCCCAGGACGCCCTGCGCGGCGTCGTCAAGGCCGCGCTGAAGAAGGCCGCCGCGCCCGGCGGCCTGCCCGAGCCGCACCATCTGTACATCACCTTCAAGACCCAGGCGGCGGGCGTGTCGGGCCCCCAGGACCTGCTGGGCAAGTATCCCGACGAGATGACCATCATCCTGCAGCACCAGTATTGGGACCTGGCGCCGGGCGAGACTTTCTTCTCGGTCACCCTGAAGTTCGGCGGCCAGCCCAAGCGGCTGTCGATCCCTTATGCCGCGGTGACCCGGTTCTACGACCCGTCAGTGCAGTTCGCCCTGCAGTTCGAGGCGCCCGAGATCGCGCCGCAGGAGCCCGAGCCGGAGCCGGAACCCGAGGTCGCCGCCGCCACCGAAGGCGGCGAGGAAGCGCCCAAGATCATTTCCCTCGACCAGTTCCGCAAGAAGTAGCCGGGTGAGCGACATCGCCCCGAACGATGTGGCTTTCGATGCGCCGCAGAGCCTGACGGACGAGGCGATCCTGGCGCGTTTTCACACGTCCAAGAACCCGCCGGGCAGCGCCCGCACGCTGGGCTTCCACATGCTGTCGGTCAACCAGGCCGAACGCCGGGTCGAGATCGCCTTTGCGCCCTCGGTCGAGGCGGTCGGCAATCCCATGGGCCAGGTCCAGGGCGGCTTCGTCTGCGCCATGCTGGACGAGTGCATGTCGGTGGCGGGCATGATCGCCTCGGGCATGACGTCCGTCGTTCCGACGCTCGAGATGAAGACCAGCTTCCTGCGTCCGGCCCTGCCCGGCCCGCTCAAGGGTGTCGGCTGGGTGGTCAAGCAGGGCAGGACGGTCTGTTTCCTGGAGGGCGAACTCTACGATCCGGAAGGCCGGCTGCTGGCCCGGGCCAGCGCTACCGCGATCCCGACGCCGTTCTCGAAGTTCAAGACGTAACGGGATCATGCGGCGGTTCGCGAGCCTGATCCTGGGTTTGCTGCTGACGTCGCTGCTGGCCGCCGCGCCGGCTCGAGCCGACACCCCGTCGTTCTCCAACTGGGCCGTCGTCGTGGTTGCCGGCGACTGGCGCGCCCATTCGGGCGGCCCCACGGAGGCTTTCGACAACGCCCGCCGCGACGTGAGCGCGACCCTGCTCGGCCTTGGATTTTCTCCCGACGCCATCCGTCAATATTCGATGCGTCCCAGGCGCTATCCCGCCCCCAAGCCCCGCAAGACTGACCTGGGCGCCATCCACGCTGACCTGCGCGACCTGGCGACCAAGCGCACGGCCGGATGCCTGGTCTATCTCACCAGCCACGGCGCGCCCGAGGGGGCGCTGCTGGGGGAGGACATCCTTCCGCCCAGCCTGCTGGCGGCCATGGTCGACGACGCCTGCCCGGCCCGCCCGTCGATCATCGTGGTCTCGGCCTGCTTTTCGGGGGTGTTCGTCAAGCCGCTGCAGCGCGAAGACCGGATGATCCTGACCGCGGCGCGGCCCGACCGCACGTCGTTCGGCTGCAGCGAGGACGACAAGTACCCCTATTTCGACGACTGCTTGCTGTCGTCGGCCCCCGCCGCCCACGACTTCGCGGTCTTGGGCCGGGCGGTGCAGGCTTGCGTGGCGCGGCGGGAGCGCGACACCGGCGCCGAACCGGCCTCGGAGCCGCAGCTGTGGATCGGCGCGGGCCTGAGGCCGCTGCTGCCGCTCTACGCCTTTCCGCCACGCGCTCCCATCAAGCCCGCCGCTTCGCCAAAACGACGCTGACCGGCCAGGCGTCCACGGGAAAGACGCCCGGGCAGGACCACATCCCCTTGATCCCCGCCCGGGGCGCCCTAGAAGTCTGATCACTCTTAGTTTTCCAGAAGCCGGCGAGGTCTTGTTCGTGACGCTGCGTCTTTCGTTCAGGGCTGTTGTTTCGGCGGCGATCATCGGGTGCGGCCTGTTCGGCGCGACGATCGCTGAAACCCAGGACGTCGCCCGCACGGCGCGTCCCCCCGCGGGGACGACCGCCACCCTGCCCTCGGCGCCGATCCCCTACACCTCGACGGTTCGACGCCGCCGCCCGCCGCGGCCGCAACCCGCCGCTCCGGCCACGGCCCGGACCGCCGCGACGCCCGAGCCCGCCGCCGCGAGGCCGGCGCCCGCGACGAGCACGCTGGCCGCGCCGCCCGCAGCGACGGGTGAGACCGCAGCGCCCTCTCCGGTCCTGGCCAGCCCCGCCACGCCGCTGCCTGCCGCCGACCTGGAAGCCTATGTCGACGGCGTCGTCCGCGACCGCATGGCCCGCGACCACATCGCCGGCGTGACCGTCGCCGTGGTCCAGAACGGCCAGGTGGTGCTGAAGAAGGGCTATGGCGTCGCCAGCCTGAGAGACCGCCGCCAGGTCGATCCCGACACCACGCTGTTCCGCGTCGGCTCGATCTCCAAGACCTTCACCTGGATCGCCCTGATGAACGAGGTCGAGGCCGGGCGCATGCGCCTGGACGCCCCGATCAACGTCTACCTGCCCGAGAAGCTGCAGCTGAAGGACCAAGGCAAGAAGACCCCGGTGCGGCTGCGCGACCTGATGACCCACACCGCCGGGTTCGAGGACCGGGCCCTGGGCCAGTTGTTCGAGCGCGACCCCCGTCGCGAACGGCCCCTGGAACTGTACCTGCGCCAGGAGCGCCCCAACCGCGTGCGCGAGCCGGGCCTGCTGCCGGCCTATTCCAACTATGGCGTCGGCCTGGCGGGGGAGGCCCTGGCCAACGTGACCGGCCAGCCGTTCGAGAAGGTGATCGCCGACCAGGTGATCCTGCCCGCCGGCCTGACCCACACGACCTTCCGCGAGAACCGCCCGTGGCGGGACGATCTGCCCGCCCCGATGGCGCCGGCCCTGGCGGCCGGCCTGTCGGACGGCTTCCGCTGGACCCCGCTGGGCTTCCAGACCGAAGCGCCCGAGTTCATCGGCCACATCGCCCCCGCCGGCGCCGCCTCCAGCACGGCTGGCGACATGGCCCGCTACATGACCCTGCTGCTGAACGGCGGGACGATCGATGGCAGGACGATCTTCTCGCCCCGGACCAGCGCGATGTTCCGCACGCCGATGTACCGCCCGGCCGAGGGCGCCCCGGGCTGGAACGCCGGCTTCATGGACATCCCCCTGCCCGGCGGCCGCCGCGGCTTCGGCCACGCCGGCGCGACCCTGTGGTTCCACTCCAACCTAGTCATGGTCCCCGAACTGGGCCTGGGCGTGTTCGTGGCGGTCAACACCGACACCGGCGCCGACCTGCCCGCCAGCCTGCCCTCGACGATCATCGAGCGCTTCTACGCCCCGCGCCCTGAGATCCCCGCCGCCAGCAAGATCACCCGCGACGAGGCCCGCGCCTATGAGGGCCAGTTCCTGACCACCCGGCGCGCCTATGGCGGACTGGAAGGCTTCATCGACCGCTTGATCGGCCAGGCGACCGTACGGGCCGCGCCGGACGGCCGTCTGACCCTGACGATCGACGGCCAGTCCAGCCAATGGACCGCCACCGACCAGCCCGACACGTTCGCGCCCGCCAGCGGCGCGGGCCTGCTGGTGTTCCAGCGCGAGGACGGCAAGGTGGCGCGGTTCTTCTCGCCCACCGGCGGCGCGGCGTTCGAGCGCATCGACTTCCCCCACCAGCGCAGCCTGTTGACCACCTTCGCCGTCCTGGCCGCCCTGGCCGCCCTGGCGACCCTGGTCGGCGTGGCCACCCGCGACCGCCGCGAGGCGCGCCAGACCCCGACCCAGGCCCGAGCCAGCCTGCTGCAAACCATCCAGGCGATCCTCTGGCTGGTCGCCCTCGTCGGCGTGGGCGTGTTCGCCAGCGGCGCCGACGACATGGCCCGGGCGTTCTATGGCTGGCCCAGCGGCTGGCTGCTCAGCGCCTCGGCCTGCGCCTTCGTGGCCACCCTGCTGACCATCGCCACCCTGGCCATGCTGCCGGTGGTGTGGCGAGGCGGCCGGCGGGTCGACAGCTGGACCGCGCTGCGCAAGCTGGCCTTCAGCTGCACCACGCTGATCTTCCTGGGCTTCGCCCTGCTGCTGGCGGCCTGGGGCTTCCTGGAGTTCTGGAACGCCTAGAGCGAAGACGGGGACAGGCCATGGGCCTGTTCTCAGCCGCTCCTCAGTCTTCCAGCGTCGCCCGCAGGAAACGCGATTCCAGCCGGCGCACCACGATGACGATCCGTTCGCGCTCTGCCGGCCGGCGCTCGACCAGCAGCCGGGCCACCTGGGCGTCGTCGTGGAAGGCGTAGCCCTTGATCGCGTCCAGCAGGGCCTTGGCCAAGTTGTCCAGGTCCATCCACGGCGGCTCGCCGACGAACTCCATGCCGATCTCGACCGAGAACTCGCCCCAGGTCGGACGCGCCCCGCGCCAGACCTTGCGGAAGAACTCGTAAATCAGCGGCTTGTAGTACTTGGCCTGGGTGGTGAGGCCGTCGACCACCAGGGTCAGTTCGCCGTCGGCCTCGCGGGCCCGGACCTTGCCGTGGTGGATCCAGCCGTCACTCTCACCCAAAGGAGGCATCGCTAGGCGATCGGCTCGACCTTCACGGCGGTGCCGTAGGCCAGGACCTCGGTGATGCCCTCCATGATCTCGTTGGCGTCGTAGCGCATGGCCAGGATGGCGTTGGCGCCCATCTCGGTCGCGTGCGCCACCAGCAGGTCGTAGGCCTCCTTGCGGGCCGCCTCGGCCAGGTTGACATAGATCGACAGCTTGCCGCCGAAGATCGACTGGATCGAGCCGCCGATATTGCCGATCACGCTGCGCGAGCGGACGGTGACCCCGCGCACCAGGCCCAGATGGGCGACGATGCGGTGGCCGGGCAGGTCATTGGTGGTGGCGACGAGCATGGGATATCTCCTTGGCGTGCCGTCGATATAGCCAAGGCCGGCGGGCCGCGTCCCCTACAAACCCACCATCGTCGCCAGCTTCAGCACCGTGTTCCAATTGCGGGCGGTGCCCAGAGGGGACCTCTTGGTCTTCTTCCAGTCCCGGTCGAGCATCGAATGGCCCACGTCCTCGGGGTAGTCGATATAGAGCTCGCGCGTTCCGACCTTGAAGGTCTCCGGACCGGTGATCGCCGCGCGCAGCGTGGCTTCGTCGCCGTCTGGCAGTGGGGCCTTCATGAAGTGCACCAGCAGGTGGTTGGGGTGGCTCCTGACCTCGTCCGGATAGGGGTTCGCGTCGATGATCTCCTTCAACTCGGCGGAGGTGCGGGCGAAGAACTCGGTCCGCAGGCCCATGCGCTTCTCCAGGCCGTCCTCCAGCCGCTGTTCCAGATGGGCGTCTGCCTCGGCCTTGCCCCACAGCACCAGGTTGCCGCTGGCCAGCAGGGTCTTGGCGTCGTCGAAGCCCAGGTCCTTGGCCAGGCCCAGCAGGTCGTCCTTCAGCACCTTGCGGCCACCGACGTTGACGCCGCGCAGCAGGGCGATGTGAGGGCTCATCGGGCGAACTCCGTTCCTTGATTGTTCCCGTCGTACCCGCGACCGCGTCCCTGAGCAACCGGGGAACGTTGCCCTGGGCGCGCCTTGGGTCTAGACCCCCGCTCGACCGTTTTTCCGGGAGACCCGCCGCATGACCGCTACGCGCAACGAGACCGACACCTTCGGCCCGATCGCCGTCGAGAACGACAAGTACTGGGGCGCTCAGGCCCAGCGTTCGCTCGGCAATTTCAAGATCGGCTGGGAGAAGCAGCCGCTTCCGGTCGTCCGCGCCCTGGGGATCGTCAAACGCGCCGCCGCCGAGGCCAACCTGGCCTTGGGCAAGCTGGACCCGAAACTCGCCGAGACCATCGTGGCGGCCGCCAACGAAGTCATCGAAGGCAAGCTGAACGAACACTTTCCCCTGGTCGTCTGGCAGACCGGCTCGGGCACCCAGTCCAACATGAACGCCAACGAGGTGATCTCGAACCGCGCGATCCAGATGCTGGGCGGCGAGATGGGCAGCAAGAAGCCCGTCCACCCCAACGACCACGTCAATATGAGCCAGTCGTCGAACGACACCTATCCGACGGCGATGCACGTGGCCTGCGCCGAGCAGATCGTCCACGACCTGCTGCCGGCCCTCAAGCACCTCCATGAGGCCCTGAAGGCCAAGTCCGAGGCCTGGGCCAAGATCATCAAGATCGGCCGCACCCACACCCAGGACGCCACTCCCCTGACCCTCGGCCAGGAGTTCGGCGGCTACGCCCAGCAGGTCGCCAACGGCGTCGAGCGGATCGAGCAGACCCTGCCCAAGCTGATGCAGCTGGCCCAGGGCGGCACCGCGGTCGGCACGGGCCTGAACGCCCCCATCGGCTTCGCCGAGAAGGTGGCCGAGCAGATCGCCGCCATCACCGGCCTGCCCTTCACCACCGCTCCGAACAAGTTCGAAGCCCTGGCCGCCCACGACGCCATGGTCTTCAGCCACGGCGCGATCAACACAGTCGCCGCCAGCCTGTTCAAGATCGCCAATGACATCCGCTTCCTGGGCAGCGGCCCGCGCGCCGGCCTGGGCGAACTCAGCCTGCCGGAAAACGAGCCGGGCTCGTCGATCATGCCGGGCAAGGTCAACCCGACCCAGTGCGAGGCTCTCACCCAGGTCTGCGTCCAGGTGTTCGGCAACCACGCCGCCGTCACCTTCGCCGGCAGCCAGGGCCATTTCGAGCTGAACGTCTTCAACCCGGTGATGGCCTACAACTTCCTGCAGTCGGTGCGCCTGGTCGCCGACGCCGCGATCAGCTTCACCGACAACTGCGTGGTCGGCATCGAGCCGCGCGTCGACAACATCAACAAGGGCGTCGAGAACAGCCTGATGCTCGTCACGGCCCTGAACGGCAAGCTGGGCTACGACGCCTGCGCCAAGATCGCCAAGACCGCGCACAAGAACGGCACCACCCTGCGCGAGGAAGCCGTCGGCGGCGGCTACCTGACCAACGAAGAGTTCGACCAGTACGTCCGCCCCGAGAACATGATCTCGCCGGGCTGAATTTGATCCAGCTGGTCCGGATCATCGACGACCTGCCGGACGGCTTTGACGCCCTCCTCGCCGACGCGGCGAGTGAGGGCGTTGGCGCCATGGCTCGGCTCGCAGAGGGCTGGGCCAGCGCCGACCAGCGCTTCGAGGACGACGGCGAGGCCCTGCTGGGCGCGCTGCTGGCCGGCGAACTGGCCGGGATCGGCGGCCTGTCGGTCGAGCCCGCCGCGACCGAACCCGCCCGCCGCATGCGCCGCCTCTATGTCCGCCCCACCTTCCGCCGCCAGGGCGTGGCGCGCACCCTGGCGTCCGCCCTGATCCAGGAAGCCCTCGACCAGGTCGACCTCCTCACCTGCAACGCCGCCGCCTCCCCCGCCGCCACGCCGTTCTGGGAAGCGCAGGGCTTCTCGCGAGACAGTTCGGGCCCCTGGACCCACGTGTTGCGGCGGAACGTCGGATGACCGCCTTGGAACGCCCCTACTGGATCGAGGCGCTGTTCGAGCGGCGCGAGGGCTGGAACGCCGGCGCCTATCCGTTCAACCTGCCCGTGGTGCGCGATCTGGACCGCCTGGCGTTCCATCCGCGCGTGACCTTCCTGGTCGGCGAGAACGGCTCGGGCAAGTCCACCTTGATCGAGGCCTTGGCCATGGCTTGGGGGTTCAACCCCGAGGGCGGGTCGACCAACGTCAACTTTTCGACACGCGCCTCGCACTCGTCCCTGAGCCGGTATATTCGGCGGGTTCGTGGGGCGTTGCGCCCCATCGACGGCTATTTCCTGCGGGCGGAGAGTTTCTTCAACGTCGCCAGCTATGTCGAGGAGATCGGCGTCAGCGGCTACGGCGACACTCCCCTGCACGAACAGTCGCACGGCGAGGCCTTCTTCGCCCTGTTCGACAACCGCTTCCGCGGCGACGGCCTCTACATCCTCGACGAGCCCGAGGCGGCCCTGTCGCCGCAGCGGCAGCTGTCGTTCCTGGCGCGGCTGCACGAGCTGGTCCTGGCCCGCTCGCAGTTCATCATCGCCACCCACTCGCCGATCCTGCTGGGCTATCCCGACGCCTGGATCTACCAGGCCTCCGAGCGCGGCCTCGATCGCGTGGACTACGAGGACACCGAGCACTTCCAGGTGACCCGCAACTTCCTCAACCGTCGCCAGACCTTCCTGGACGTGCTGCTGGCGGACGACGACTTCGAAGCCTGACGCGCGGCGAGGGGCGTGTTAGCCTTCGCCCATGGGCAAGGTCGAACTCGACATCGGCATCGATCCGGAACTGCTGGCGCAGGCCAAGCGGCTGGGAATTTCCGTGGCCGGCATGAGCGAGACGCAGCTTCGACTGCATCTCCAGAAAGTGGACCCCGCCTGCGCCGAGGAACGTGCGCGGCGGTGGGCGGACGAGAACGCCGACGCGATCAAGGCGCTTCATCGGTTCGTCGAGGAACACGGCGCCTTCGGGGACGATCTGCGGACGTGGTGATCCGTCAGTACGACGTCTTCGACAATCCGAGCGCGATCACGCGCGCCAAGGTCCCTTATGTCGTCGTTCTGCAATCCCATTTGTTCGAGGCGCTGCCAACGCTGGTCATCGCGCCCATGATGCGGCTCGATCAATCGGTGCATGGCGGCAAGATCTTGGTCGAGGTGAACTTCGCGGATGAACGCCTGGTCGTGAATACGGCTTTCCTGACCAACATCGAACGTTTGCGGTTGGGCCGCTCGCGCGGCTCCCTCGCCGCCTACGAAGACGACATCCGCTGCGCCGTCGACCGCCTGTTCACCGGCTTCTAGCGCCGGTCCACCACGGTCCGGCCGATCGGGGCCAGGGCCACGACGGCCAGCTGCAGGTCCTTGATCGCGAACGGGATGCCGATGATCGTCACGGCCTCGGCCGCCGCGGCGACTAGATGGGCCAGGGCGATGTACCAGCCGCCCAGGACGAACCAGATCACGTTGAGCGCGCAGCCCAGGGGACCGGTGCCCAGGTCCTCGCGGCCGGTCACTAGGTCGCGCGGCACGATTTCCTTGCCGAAGGGCCAGAAGGCGAAGCCGGCGATGCGCCAGGCCGCGCCCGCATAGGGCAGGCCCACGATCGTGATGGCCAGCAGCAGCCCGCCCAGCAGCCACAGGCAACCGGAGATGAAGCCGCCGAAGATGAACCACAGAATGTTGAGCAGCAGGCGGATCATGACGGCCTCCGGAAGTCGCAAGCCTAGGCGTGGGACGAATCGCGGGTGATGTCGAGCTTCGCCTTTCCCTTCGCCGGACGTGACCTTGCCACAAGGTATCGCTATGTGACGCGCTCGAAACAAAGGCGCGACGCGATTCCGCGCGAGGCGCAGAACGAGGGCACGATGGGTCTGTTCCGCAAGAAGAAGCACCAGGCGATCTCGCTGCCGGTCGGCGCGGCCCCTGTGCCCGCCTCGGTGAAGTTCCGCGGCTGCACGTTCCGCATGCCCGACCACTGGGTGATCACCAAGCAATTGCTGGACGGCAAGGACTACGAGCCCTGGGTGCTGGACTATTTCCTGCAGACCCTGAAACCCGGCATGACCGTGCTGGACGTCGGGGCCAGCTGGGGCGCCTTCGCCCTGCCCGCCGCCAAGAAAGTCGGTCCCACCGGCCGGGTGATCGCCATCGAGATGAGCCCAGGTAACGGCCGGGTGATCCTGGAGAGCGCCAAGACCAACGCCATCGACAACATCCGCCTGATCCTGGTGGGGGTGTCCGACACCCTGGAGACGGCCTTCCTGCGCCGCCAGACCATGCATAACAATCACCAGTTGGAGCCGGCCGGCCAGGCCGCGCCGGACGACCTGAGCGACTACGACTTCGCCCCGGTGGTGCCGATCGACCTGCTGCGCGGCGAACTTGGCAAGGTCGACGTGATGAAGATCGACATCGAAGGCATGGAATATCGCGCCTTCATGGGCGCCAAGGCCTTCATGGCCGAGCAGAAGCCGATCACCTTCCTGGAATATTCGCCGCGCTTCCAGGCCGAGACCTCGCGCGCCGAGGGCTCGGCCTTGCTGAGTTTCTTCCTGGACTTGGGCTATGGCGTCGAGATCCTGCACCGCAAGAAGAAGCGCGAGACGGTCAAGGGCACCGACGCCGCCGAGGTGATCGCCCGAATCGACGCGGCCTGGACGCGCCACGTCGAGGACGACAACGGCACGCACCTGGATCTGTGTCTGAAGGCGTAGGGCTGAACGCCGTGCGTCCTTCGAGGCTCGGCTTCGCCTCGCACCTCAGGATGAGGAATTCAGCAGCAACAAAGCTCCTCATCCTGAGGCGTCCGCGCAGCGGGCCTCGAAGGACGCAAGGCGCAACCGCCTACTTGATCAACTGCCACCGCTTGGCCCACCTCCCCTTGCCGAAGCGGGTGAGGATCAGCAGGTAAAGTCCCGCATAGATCACCGTGCCGGCGCCGACGACCGCCATCGCCCAGGGTCCGGGCGCATGCCAGGGCGGCGGCGCCAGCCAGTTGTGCGGCGGCGCCGTAAGTTCCAGCCACAGTCCGCCCACCCAGGCCAGCGAGAACAGCAGCACGGCCGGATAGCGCAGCAGCGGGCTCTTCTGGACCAGCAGCAGGACCTGGAGGAACGCCACGGCCAGGCCGGCGGCGATCGCCGCGCCGGCGGTCAGCCAGCCATTGTGCGCCAGCGCCTTGACCTGCATCGCTGTGGAAACGGCCGCCCACAATGGAGCCCACAGCACCGGGCCGAACATCAGCAGCAGGACGCAAAAACCGATCACCACGCCCAGGCCGCCGCCGATCACCCGGCCGGCCGCCTCGCCGGCGTGGTGCGCGTGGTCGTGGCCGTGCGGTTCGTCGCGAGCTGTTTCGGAGGAGGCCCGCCGCCCCGCCCTGGCCACGTCAGGCTCGCCGGCTGACCGCGAAGTCGGCCAGGCTCTCGAGGCTGGAGCGCCAGTCGTTGGCCGGGAAGCCCGCCAGGGCCGCCTTGGCCTTGTCGGCGTAGTTGGCGGCCAGGTCGAGCGTGGCCTCCAGCGCCCCGGTGCCGACGATCAGCTCGCGGGCCCGACGGAAATCGGCCTCGGTCTGCTCGCGGCGGCCAATGGCCCGTTCCCAGAACTCAGCCTCTCGCGGGCCCGAGCGGGCGATGGCCAGGAGCAGCGGCAGGGTCGCCTTGCCTTCGCGGAAATCGTCGCCGGCGTTCTTGCCCAGCGCCTCGGTGGTGCCGCCGTAGTCCAGGGCGTCGTCGGCCAGCTGGAAGGCCAGGCCCAGGTTCATGCCATAGGCGCGCAGGGCGTCCGACTGGACGGCCGACACGCCGGCCGAGACGCCGCCGGCTTCCGACGCCGCGGCGAACAGCTCGGCGGTCTTGGCGGCGATGATCTCGAGGTACAGCGCCTGCGACAGGTTCAGGTCGTGGCTGCGGGTGAGCTGCAGCACTTCGCCTTCGGCGATGACGCGGCTTGCACGGGCCAGGATCTCCAGCGCCTTCATCGAGTTGGTCTCGACCATCAGCTCGAACGCCCGGGCGAACAGGAAGTCGCCGACCAGCACGCTCTGCGCGGCGCCCCAAATCAGGTGGGCCGCGACCTTGCCGCGCCGCAGCTGGCTGCCGTCGACCACGTCGTCGTGCAACAGGGTGGCGGTGTGGATGAACTCGACGGCGGCCGCCAGCTTCAGGCAGGTGTCGTTGTCTGACCCGGCCAGGCGCGCGGCGGCTACGGTCAGCAGCGGACGCAGGCGCTTGCCGCCGGCGGCGATCAGGTGCTCGGCCAGGGCGGGAATGACCGGCACTTCGCTTTGCATGCGCGCGGTGATCAGAGCATCGACCCCGGCCATGTCGGCGGCGGCCAGCCGCACGAGACGATCCACCGATCCCGGCTGGCGGGCGAGGGTCGCTGCAGCTGCGTCCAAAACCATACTCTCCCTGCTGACGCCCGCCGGCGGTCGGCGTACGCCTCGCGTCCCTTGGGCTTGATCAGCCGTTGCGAGCGACAATGGTGGCGGGATAGGTCAGGGTCAAGGCGAGCACAAGGCTTGAAACGTTGCCGAACGAGATACCCGCGGCCGGAAGCCCGCCAAGCGTCACCGAAGACGCCGTCCTGAACGGCCGCGTGCGACTGCGCCAAGCCGTGGCGGGCTACCGGGCGGGCATGGACGCGGCCCTTCTGGCGGCCGCCTGCGACGCGGGGCCCGGCGAGCGGGTGATAGAGGCCGGCTGCGGGGTGGGCGGCGCGCTGCTGGCCGCGGCCGTCCGGCGCCCCGGCACCCGATTCGTCGGCATGGAGCGCGATTCCGTCGCCGTCGAGCTGGCCCGAGGCAATGCGGAGCTCAACGCGCTCCAGGATCGGGTCGAGATCGTCGGCGGCGATGTCGAGCGCGGCTTTCGCGCGCTGGACCTGCCGGTGTTCGACGCGGTCATGAGCAATCCGCCGTTCTTCGATGACCCCGCCGCCCTGCGCGCGCCCGCGCCGGAGAAGTCCGTCGCCTGGATGGCCGACGGCGGGCTGGGGGCCTGGACGGCCTTTTGCCTGAAGGCCGTGCGCGAGGGCGGGAGCCTCACCCTGATCCACCGCGCCGACCGCCTGGCCGACCTCCTGGCGCTGCTGGCCCCCAAGGCCGGCTCGTTCCGGATCCGCCCGATCGCGCCCTTCGCCGACGCCCCGGCCAAGCGAGTGATCGTCCGGGCGATCAAGACCGGCAAGGCTCCGCTGATCCTGCTGCCGCCGCTGGTGCTGCACGAGCGCGACGCGCCGGGGCATTCGGCGGCGGCCGAGGCGATCCTGCGGGGGGACGCGGCGCTGGGGTGGAACTAGATCCGCCACTTGCCCCCCAACTGGCCTTCGGCCGTCTTCCCCCAGAGGGGGAAGAGCCTAAACGCGAAGGCTCCGCCCCCTCTGGGGGCGGACAGACCGCGAAGCGGTCAGGTGGGGGCAAGTGAGCCGCCCCCTACTCCGCGTACAGCGCCAGCGCCTCCAGGCACATCTCCAGCCCGGTCAGGTCGTGCAGCGGATCGTCGGTGATGATCACGAACAGGCGCCGCGCCTCGGCCCACAGCATCAGGGTCTCGGGCAGGCCGAAGTCCTCGACCACGCAGCCGTCGCCGTCGCGCCAGACGCCGTGCTCGTCGCGCTGGGCGCCGACATGCACCTCCACCCGGTCGACATATTCGGCCTCGCTCTCGTCGGCGATATTGACATAGGCCATGACCGGACGCCCCAGCCCGGCCAGCACCCCGGCCTCGAACGCCGCGGCGCTGGCGCAGGACGGTCCGCGGAACGGCGTCAGGTTGATGATCCCGGCGTCGGCCTGCCGCAGCTTGGCCATTCTCTCGGCGTAGAGTTCGCGGGCCTGGACCTCGACATTGTCGGCCTGGGTCTCGACGATGGCCGGCGCGGTCAGGCCGGTGAAGCCGTTGTCCGCGCAGAAGGCGCGCTGGCGCGCGCTTTGCGCCTCGGCGTCGGGAAGCCAGGGCTCGGGGCCGGCCAGCCAGATGGAACGTACGGGTCTCATGCCCCTTACAACTTGCCGAAACAGGACGCTGTCAACCGCCTTGAAGACCATGATCGCCCCAAACCGCCGCGCGCTGATCGCCGCGACCGCCGCCGCCCTCGCCGCGCCAAGCTTGGCCGAGGCCGCGCAGAGCGACCCGTGGCTGGCCTATGACCGCCGCCTGCGCCAGCAACTGGCCGAGAGCCGGGGCGACTTCGATCCCGATTTCGAGACCGACCTGCGCGACCTGGGCGACCTCTTCCGGCGGGGCCGGAGCCTCTCCGAACTCGCGCCCGATCCCGGCCTGACCCTGGCGGCCCGCGCCCACGCCGCCGACATCGCCCGCACCGGCGTCTTCGACCACATGACCCGCGAGGGTTTCGGCCCCGCCGCCCGGGTCGGGCTGCTGGCCCGCGACCTGGTCGGCGCCCCGGCCGAGAACATCGCCGAGCGCCTGAACGCCGACGGCGCCGTGCGGCCCGATCAGATCATGGGCCAGTGGAAGGGCAGCGCCGGCCATCGCGCCAACCTGCTGTCGCCAGGCTTCACCCATGTCGGCTACGGGGTGCTGCGCCGGGGCCGCGAGGTGATCGCCGTGGGGGCCTATGCCGAGGTCTCCGCCCGCCTGGCCGCCCCGGCCCCGCTCCGCGTGGCCTCGGTCGCCTCCATCGCCTCGGCCCTGTCCAACGCGGTCCCGCGCATCGACCAGTTCTCGGTGTCGGAGCCTGGCGCCGACCCCCTGGTCGAGACTTATGTGGAGGCCCCCGGCGCCCGGACATTGCCGCCGGGGGCCTGGCAGCTGCGCCCGCACTTGTCGACCGGCGCCCGGAAGTACCAGGTGGCCTGGGGGCCGGTGTTCGTGCTGGGGTGAGAAGCCAGAGCGGCGGCGATTATCCTATGTTTTCCCTGGGCGTCGCCCCGGGAACATCACAGCCGGGCGGTCGTTGGGATCTTCCACCCACCGGACCCGCCAATGCCTCTCCTCTTCCTGCTGCGACTGATCTTTTCCCTGCTTTCCTGGGCCGTCCTGGCGGCGGCGGGATATCTGATCTGGAGCTGGTGGCAAGGCGACCTTGTGGTCGCTCCCGATGGCCTGGCGCGGCGCGTTCGCGACGAGGACTGGCGGTTATGGGCGGGCCTGGCCCTCCTGGCCTGGTCGTTCCTGGGCAAATGGTTGGTTGTCCCGCTCGTGGCCAAGCCCGACACGCGGCGCACACGTCCTGACCGAGTCGCTGGGCAGATCGTCAAGAGCCCCGGCGGCGGCGAGCTGCATGTGGAGGTCTCGGGCCCCATCGACGGACCGCCGATCATCCTGACCCATGGCTGGGGCCTGGACAGTACGATCTGGTTTTACGCCCGGCACGACCTGGCCAGGCGGTTTCGCGTCATCACGTGGGACCTGGCGGGGCTGGGCAAGTCGCGACGCGGCTCCTCCGGCAAGATCGGTCTGTCTCGCTTCGCGGACGACTTGGCGGCCATCCTAGACCTTACCGGCCAACGCCCCGCGGTGCTCGTCGGGCATAGCATCGGCGGAATGACCATCCAGACCCTGGCGCGCGACCACCCGCGCCTCTTCGCCGACAAGGTTCGCGGCGTGGCCCTGCTGAACACCACCTACACCAATCCTCTGCGGACCATGGTCTTCAGCCGCCTGTTCCAGGCCCTGCGACGACCCTTGCTGGAGCCGCTGCTTCACCTGACGATCTGGCTGCAGCCCGTGGCCTGGCTCAGCGCTTGGCAGAGCTATCTGAGCGGATCGGCGCACCTGGCCAATCGCTTTGGCTTTGGCCGGTTCGTCACGCGCAGCCAGCTGGAGCACACCACCCTGCTCGCCACGCGCAACGCCCCCGCAGTCCAGGCGCGGGGCAATCTGGCCATGTTCCGCTGGGATGCGACCGGCGCGCTCGAAGGCCTCCAGACGCCTGTCCTGATGATCGGCGGCGAAGTCGACATCATCACCAAACTGGAGGCGAGCCGCGAGATCGCCAGGTCCGCGCCGGAGGCTCGATTGCAAATGGTCGACGGCGTCAACCACATGGGCTTCCTGGAACGGGCGAACCTCTACACGGCGGCGATCGAGAGCTTCGCCGAGTCCGTGCAACCCGAGTCCGTGGCGAGCCAGCGGATCGAAACCCCGGCGGTGCTGGGAGCTCATGAAAGCTCTTGAGATCTGAGAAAACGAAAAACGGCGGGCCCTTGCGAGCCCGCCGTTCGTCGGTTCAGCGATGGAGCTGAAGGCCTAGTTCTTGGCCACGTCCACCAGCTTGTTCTTGGCGATCCAGGGCATCATGGCGCGCAGGCGGCCACCGACTTCCTCGATCTGGTGCTCGGCCGAGCGGCGACGGGTCGCCTTGAAGCTCGGCTGGCCGACTTGGTTCTCCAACATGAAGTCGCGAACGAACTTGCCCGACTGGATGTCGTCCAGCACCCGCTTCATCTCGGCCTTGGTTTCCGGCGTGATGATGCGCGGGCCGGTGACGTACTCGCCATACTCGGCCGTGTTGCTGATCGAGTAGTTCATGTTGGCGATGCCGCCTTCATACATCAGGTCGACGATCAGCTTCAGCTCGTGCAGGCACTCGAAATAGGCCATTTCCGGCGCGTAGCCGGCTTCCACCAGCACTTCGAAGCCCGCGCGGACCAGTTCGACCGTGCCGCCGCAGAGGACGGCCTGCTCGCCGAACAGGTCGGTTTCGCATTCCTCGCGGAAGTTGGTCTCGATGATGCCCGAGCGACCGCCGCCGATGGCGCTGGCGTAGGCCAGGCCCAGGTCGAGGGCGTTGCCGGTGGCGTTGTGGTGCACCGCGATCAGGCAGGGCACGCCGCCGCCCTTCTGGTACTCGCCGCGCACGGTGTGGCCGGGGCCCTTGGGGGCGACCATCAGCACGTCGATGGTGTCCTTGGGCTCGATCAAGCCGAAATGGACGTTCAGGCCGTGGGCGAACAGCAGGGCCGCGCCGTCGCGGATGTTGGGCGCGATGTCGTTCTTGTAGATGGCGGCCTGATGCTCGTCGGGCGCCAGGATCATCAGCAGGTCGGCCCAGGCCGCGGCTTCCGCCACGGTCATGACCTTCAGGCCTTCACCCTCGGCCTTCTTGGCGGTCGGCGAGCCGGCGCGCAGGGCGACGGCGACGTTGGTGGCGCCCGAGTCCCGAAGGTTGAGGGCATGCGCGTGACCTTGCGAACCATAGCCTACGATCGCGATCTTCTTGTCCAGGATGCGGGCGAGGTCGGCGTCGCGATCATAATAGACGCGCATGTTTTTTCTCCAGGACTTGGTCAATATGGCCACCCCGCGCAACGGCGGAGCGACAAAGGCCGGGCGTTTGAGCGTTTTTTTGCCGTTTCGTCAAGGCGACGACGACAGAACGTTGTGGCCGGAAAGCCTCTGTGGCGACGTTTTAGACGCTAGAGCGTTTCCCCGCCATGGCCAGCCTTGAAGAAGCATCCGAACACGCCCCGACGATCGCTCCCCGGCCGACCGAGGACCGCGCCCTGCGGGTGCTGGTGGTGGCGGGCTCACAGCGACGCCACAACAGCTGCCCGGGCCTGGATTCCAAGGCCCGCGCCCTGATGCTGCGGATGGCCGCTCGCCTGCCCGCCGCGTGGCAGATCGACACGGAGGACCTGGGCAACCAGCACGGCAGGCCGAAGATCCAGGCCTGCAACGCCTGCGTCAGCTCGTCGATGGCGCTCTGCGTCTGGCCCTGCAATTGCTACGGCCCGCGCAGCACCACCCAACCCGACCTGATGTGGGACCTGGACCTCTATGGCCGCCTGGCCCGGGCCGACGCCTGGGCCTTCATCGGCCCCACCAACTGGTACGGCCCTTCCACCAACTTCAAGCTGATGTTCGACCGCCTGGTCTGCGCGGCCGGCGGCAATCCGCGTCCCGACCTGATCGACAAGAAGGACACGCTGAAGGCCCAGGCCCTGGAGCGCTCGCCCCAGTGGCGGCGGCTGACGAGGAACCACCTGGAGGGGCGCACAGCCGCGTTCTTCACCTATTGCGACGGCGGGGCCAACGAGCTCGGCGAGGACGGCCGGCCCCAACTGGTCCAACGCAAGGACTGGTTCGACCCGGGCCAGGAGCCGTACCAGGACGAGCGCCTGGCCTATCAGGGTCTGGTCTGGCAGTGCCGCTACAGCGGGATCGAGGTCCCCGACCGCCTGTGGACCGCCGGCGTGTTCGGCGAGGGCAAGCCCTACGCCGACGACCAGGCCGACGACATGATGGCCGAGACCGACCACGTCGCCGAGTTCGACGCCTGGGTCGATGCCTTCATCACCCACGTGGCGCTCAAGGGGATCGTGGCGACCAAGGACGACGAGCGGGCGGCGAAGTCGACCACGAACGTCTAAGCGTTGGCCGCCGCGCGCCAGGGAAACAGCGCCCGCAGCCCCGGGTCGCGCAGCCACAGGCCGCCCCACATGAACAGGCCCAGGTAGATCGAGAACAGTTCGTGGCTGAACAGTGGGTTCTCGACCCGAACCTGGGTCGCCATGGCGCCGCCCAGCAGGCCGGTCATCAGGACCGCGCCCAGCACGGCCGTGCGCGGAAACAGGTAGAGCGCGACGAAGGCCAGTTCCATGATCCCGATCATCAGGACGTAGTCGGCCTTCCAGCCCAGCGCCGTCAGGGTTTCGGTCGCGACCGGCATGCCGGCCAGTTTCGGCAGGACCGATGCGCCCAGCATGAACAGGGCGAACAGACCGGTCAGGACGCGTCCCGTCCAGACCATGGGCGAAGCTTTCAACATCGTCGTTTCCTTTCGAAGCCGTCGCGCGGCGGGCAAGGCGTTGCGCCATTGCCCCGAGGACGATCCCGCGGCCCGCGACCCGACAAGTCCCCCTCGAAAAACTTCACCGTCGAAGCTCGGACCGAGATGCCGGCGCTGGAAACGACAAAGCCCGGGCGGATCGGCGATCCGCCCGGGCTTCTTCAAGAGGCGGCCAAGCCTACCAGAACAGGTCGTAGTAGACGCTCAGCACCTGGCCGCTCCAGACGTCGACCAGCACGGCGTCGTCCCCGACCCGCACCCACTCGCAGCCGATCGGCGGATACGGCAGGCCGTAGCGCCAGGCGTCCAGATAGTAGGACGAGCCGTACCAGCCGCCCGGCAGGTAGTCGCCGAACGACCAGCGGCGCGCATAGAATCCGCGTGGATAGCGATAGGCCGGGACGCGATAGCGCTGGGTGGCGCGATAGGATGGCCGGTAGCGGCGCTGGTCGTAGCGCTGGCGGTCGTTGTCGCGGTCGCGCCAGTGGCCGTCGTGGCCCGGCCGGCCCCAGTCGGGGCGTCCCTGGCCGGGGCGGCCCTGGTCGCCACGTCCGGGACCCCGGTCCCAGCCGCCATTGCGGTCGCCACGGTCACCCCGATCGCTCCAGTTCCGGTCGCCGCGGTTCCGGTCGCCGCGATTTTGATCATCGCGGCCTTGGTCACCCCGATTTTGATCGCCGCGGTTCTGGTCGCCACGGTTCTGGTCGCCACGATCCCAACGGCCGTCGCGGCCGCCCCGGTCTTGCCAGCCTTCCCGCGGATTGCGGGGCTGCGGCGCCGGCGCCGGTTGCTGGGGCTGCTGGGCCTCGGGCGCCGGCCGGGCGCCGCCGTTCCAGTCGGGACGACCACCGCGATCGCCCCGGTCGCCGCGTTCCCCGCGCGACTGACGCCAGGCGCCGCGATCGCCGCCGCCCGAAGGCTGCTGTTGCGGTTGAGCCTGGGGCGCCTGAGCCTGGGGCTGCTGCTGCTGCTGTTGTTGCCGCTGACGCCAGCCGCCGCCCTCGGCGCCGCGTTCGCCGCGACGATCCGGGCGGTCCTGCCCGGCGCCGGCGGCTTCCGCCGCGGCCCCGCCCAGCAGCGACAGGATCATCGCCGTCGTGATCAGACGTTTCATGTCTTTCCAAGTGCTCCAAGGGGCCTCGTGCTGACCCCGTCGCTCATCCCTTGTATTGAAGTGTCGGCCTTGCTCCATGAACCTTGTTTGAACGACTCCGCCTATCCAAGATTGTCCAAAAAGGGGGATCCGCCATGACCGCCAGACCACAGGACGTACTGGGCTTCTGGGCCGCCGCCGGTCCCGAAAAATGGTTCGCCAAGTCCGACGCCTTCGACGACGCCATCCGATTGAAGTTCGAGCCCGTCCATCTGGCCGCCGCCCGTGGCAAGTACGACGCCTGGGCCGCCGAAGCGCAGGGCGCCCTGGCGCTGGTGATCCTGCTGGACCAGTTCCCCCGCAACCTCTACCGCGACAGCGGCCACGCCTTCGCCACCGACGGCAAGGCCCGCGCCATCGCCGCCGCCGCGGTGGCCGCCGGCCACGACAAGGCCGTCGCGGCCGAACTGCGGCCTTTCTTTTACCTGCCCTACGAGCACTCCGAATCCCTGGCCGACCAGGAAACCAGCATCGCCCTGTTCGAGGGGCTGCTGAAGGACACCGGCGACGCCGACAGTCTGAAATGGGCCATCGCCCACCGGGACATCATCGCCCGCTTCGGCCGCTTCCCCCACCGAAACAAGGCCCTGGGCCGAAGCACGACGTCGGCCGAGCAGGCTTTCCTGGACGAAGGCGGCTTCGCGGGCTGACGCGAGCTTGGCCGCGCCCTTCGCGCAAGCTAAGGTTGGCGCTCGAAGTCTGGGATTACTGGAGCACATCATGAAACTGCTATCGGGCCTGCTCACGGCCGGCCTCACGCTGTCGATCCTCGCGCCGAGCGCGGCCTTGGCCCAGGCCAAACCGAGCAACGCCCAGAAGCTCCAGACCCAGGCCGTCGCCGAGATCCCCCACTGCGCCCGCAAGCTGGGCACCCTGTCGATCATGGACGGCGACGATACGCGCGGCTGGATGCAGTACAATCTGGCCTCGCCGCAGAAGCTGCTGAAGGCCATGGTCCAGAAGTCGGGCTGCTTCAATCTGGTCGACCGCGGCGCGGGGCTCAACGCCGCCCAGATCGAGCGCAACATCGGCGGCAATCTGGGCCTGCAGCGTGGCTCCAACGTCGGCCAGGGGCAGGTCAAGGCCGCCGACTACGTCCTGGTGGCCGAGGTCCAGGCCAGCGACGGCAACGCCGGCGGCGGCGCGGTGGCCGGCGCCATCGGCGGCCTGATCGGCGGCCGCGTCGGCGGGCTGGTCGGCGGCATCAAGACCAAGAAGCTGGAAGCCAACACCGTGCTGTCGCTGACCAACGTGCGCACCACCGAGACGATGGCCGTGCAGGAAGGCTACGCGGCCAAGAACGACATCGGCTGGGGCGCGGGCGGCGGCTGGGGCTTTGGCGGCGCCGTGGGCGGCGGCTACGAGGACACCGAGATCGGCCGGATCATCACCCTGTCGTTCATCAACAGCTACACCAAGCTGGTCACCGACCTGGGCCTGCTGTCGACGACGACCACGGCCGCGGCGGACGCGCCGTCCAAGACCTTCGTGGCCACCCGCGTGACCAACATGCGCGCCACGGCCGCGGCCGGCGGCAAGCTGATCCGCGCCCTGCCCGCCGGCGCCATCGTCTACCCCACCGGGACCAAGAACGGCCTGTGGTGGGAAGTGGCCGACGAGAACGACAATGTCGGCTGGGTGCTGAACACCGGCCTGGAGCCGGCGCGGTAGGCCAGCGAACGACCCGCGACAAGACGCCCCGCCCGAGTCCTCGAGCGGGGCGTTTTTGTGATTGGCCATCCCGACGATTCGCGTAGGACAGTGGCCCCATGAACGCCCACGCGCCCGTCCACGCCGATCCCGCCGCCGCCGACCATCCCGAGCGGCAATACCTGAACCTGCTCGCCGACATCCTTGCGAACGGCGTCCAGCGCGGCGACCGCACCGGCACCGGCACCCTGGGCGTGTTCGGCCGGCAGATCCGCTTCGACCTGTCGAAGGGCTTCCCGGTCCTGACCACCAAGAAGCTGCACCTGCGCTCGATCATCGTCGAGCTGCTGTGGTTCCTGCGCGGCGACACCAACGTGAAGTACCTGCAGGACAACGGCTGCAAGATCTGGGACGAGTGGGCCGACGAGAACGGCGACCTGGGGCCCGTCTACGGCAAGCAATGGCGCTCGTGGGCCGCGCCGAACGGCCAGTCCATCGACCAGATCGCCAACCTCGTCGAGGGCCTGAAGACCAACCCCAACAGCCGCCGCCACATCGTCAGCGCCTGGAACCCGGCCGATGTCGAGGACATGGCCCTGCCGCCCTGCCACTGCCTGTTCCAGTTCTTCGTCGCCGATGGAAAGCTGAGCTGCCAGCTCTACCAGCGCAGCGCCGACGTCTTCCTGGGCGTGCCGTTCAACATCGCCTCCTACGCCCTGCTGACGATCATGGTCGCCCAAGTGGTGGGGCTTGAGCCCGGCGAGTTCGTCCACACCTTCGGCGACGCGCACCTGTACCTGAACCACCTGGACCAGGCCCGCGAGCAGATCCAGCGCGAGCCCAAGCCCTTCCCCACCCTGAAGATGGCCGACAAGCGCGACCTGTTCGCGTTCGAATACGAGGACTTCCAGTTGGAAGGCTACGAGGCCCACCCGCACATCAAGGCCGCGGTCGCGGTTTGAGCAGCGCCCAGGACCGAGACGCATACGAGCGGGTGGTCGCCCAACGACAGCGCAACAACATCATGGTCGAGCTGGAGCGCCTCGCCGAAGGCGCCGACGCCGTGCGTCCTTGGGGCTTTGTCGAATATTTCGAAGGGTTCTTCATGGAGGTCCCCTACGAGGGCGTCCTCCCAAACCAGGCCATGACTGCGGACGAGATCACGGCGTTGACTGCCTTCCTCGTCAAGTTCCGCGAGGCTTGCGACGCGACTCCCAAGACCATGACTGATCGGGCCTTCGTGGCAAGCGGCTGGCCGGCCGCGCTGGCGCCGCTCGCGACCGCGACCCTGGCCGTCTTTGCCCGACGAGGTCTGATGGATATCGAAAAGGTCGACCCGCTATGACCTGGGCCACCGACCGGCTCGACCAGATCAAGGGCGGCGAGGTTGTTTTCCCGCCCGTCGTCCAGACCCTGAGGCTCGGCGGCCTGGACGACTGGGGCGAGGGCTGGGTCCGCAAGACCTGGACGCCGGCCCCGGAGCTGCTCAACAGCGACGGCTCGCTGTTCGGCGGCTACATCGCCGCCTTGGCCGACCAAATCCTGGCCTTCACGGCCATGACCGTCGCCCCGGCCGACGCGATGTTCCGCACCAGCAACCTGAAGATCGACTTCATCCGTGTGGGTAAGGCCGAGGTTCTGGCGATCGAAGGCCGGGTGGTCGCCCGGACCAGGGGCATGATCCATGTCGAGGCCGACTTCCGCCGTCCCGACGGCGAACTGATCGCCCGGGCCGGCGCCCAGCAGATTGTCGTCCCTTTCGGCGGCTGAACCGTCCGCCGGCGTCGCAAATCCGACAGAGCGGTGGCCGCAGCGCCCGACGCAGGGTAAACTTGTCCCATGTCCGTTATCCTGACCGTCGGCCCAGTGGCTCGCTCCCTCAACGGCGTCATCGGCCGGGACAACGACCTGCCATGGCGGCTGAAATCCGACTTGGCGATCTTCAAGGCCTGTACGATGGGCAAGCCGGTGATCATGGGACGCAAGACCTGGGACAGCCTGCCGCGCAAGCCCCTGCCGGGGCGGATGAACATCGTGCTGTCGCGCGACGGTTCGTTCGAGCCGCCCCAGGCCGTGGTCTGCGAGAGCTTCCTGGAGGCCGTGCAGATGGCCAAGGAACAGGCGGCCGAGGACGGCGTCGATGAAGTCTGCGTGATCGGCGGCCGCGCCCTGTTCGAGACCGCCCTGCCCAAGGCCAAGCGGCTGTACCTGACCGAGGTCCAGGCCGAGGTTCAGGGCGACGTCAGCTTTCCCGCTTTCGACGAGGCGGCCTGGACCGAGGTGCGTCGCGAGGAGCACCCCGCCGGTCCCGACGACGACCACGCCTTCGTCTTCCGCGTCCTGGAGCGTCGATGATGACCGTCCGTCCCCGCGCCATGACCGGCCTTCTCTGCAGCCTCGCCCTTTCCGTGGGCATGGCCGACGCCGCCAGGGCGGATATCGGCCTGGGCCAGGGCGACAGCCTGGCGCGGGCGGCGGCCACCGACGTGGTGGTGTTCAACGTGGTCAAGGTGCGCCCCCTGGACGGCGGCGAGGTCGCCAGTTGCCGGGTGTTCGGCCGAGCCATCCGGGCCGAGCGGGGCAAGCGCTTCAGGCCGCGCCAATCGGTGCGCCTCATTGTCCCCTGCGCGACCCAGGGCGCCGAAGCCTCGGACGCCACGCCCAAATGGGTGGACCGCGAGGCCCTGGTGCGCTCGGCCCACGGCCGCGCCTTCCTGGGCAGTGACGGCGGGCTGATCGCCTACGAGCTCTACGATCTGAACTGAAGCGCCGCGCGTCCTTCGAGGCTCGGCTGCGCCTCGCGCCTCAGGATGAGGAATTCAATGCGAAAAGAGTCCTCATCCTGAGGCGCCCGCGTCAGCGGGCCTCGAAGGACGCAAGGCGCTTGCCGCGCCGTTCAAACGCCCGTTTACTCCCACAACGCGCCCGCGAGAGGCGCAGATGCCGGGAGAGACGCATGGAACTGGAACTCCTCGCCGAGGGTCTGCAATTCCCTGAGGGCCCAATCGCCATGGCCGACGGCTCGGTGATCCTCGTCGAGATGCAGGGCCAGGTCCTGACCCGGGTGCGTTCCGACGGGGGCAAGGAGACGGTGGCCGAGGTCCCCGGCGGCCCCAACGGCGCGGCGATCGGTCCGGATGGCGCGATCTATGTCGCCAACAACGGCGGCAGCTTCCAGTTCATCGACATGGGCGGCCTCAACGTGCCCGGCCCCACCCCGCCCACGCACACGGGCGGCTCGATCCAGCGGGTCGATCTGGCGACGGGCGCGGTGACCACCCTCTACACCGAATGCGACGGCAAACGGCTCGTGGGCCCCAACGACCTGATCTTCGATCGGCAGGGCGGCTTCTGGTTCACCGACCACGGCTGCAGCACGCCAGACGGCCGGAAATACGGCGCGCTCTACTACGCCCTGCCCGACGGCTCGAAGATCACCCGCTGGCGCGACCACCTCATCTCGCCCAACGGCGTGGGCCTTTCGCCCGACGAGAAGACCGTCTACATGGCCGACACCCTGCTGGGCCGGCTGTGGTCGTTCGACGTGGTCGAGCCCGGCGTGCTGGCCGATCCCGCGCCGCTGCAGCCGGGAAACGTGATCTGCAACCTGCCGGGCTACCAGCTGCTGGACAGCCTGGCGGTCGAGGCCGACGGCAGGGTCTGCGTGGCGACGATCATCAACGGCGGCGTCACCGCCTTCTCGCCCGATGGGACGACCGAGCACTACGCCGTGCCCGACGTGATCGTGACCAATATCTGCTTCGGTGGAACCGACATGCGCGACGCCTGGATCACCGCTTCGGGGACCGGCAAGCTATACAAGGCCCGATGGCCCCGGCCGGGATTGAAACTGAACTTCAAGGCGTGAAGCCGTCTTTTGTGACCGGAATTCACAAGTCCAGGTTCTGGCCTTGATCTAGTTTCGGGCCGCGGCGGGCCCATTTTTGGCTCCCCGACCATGGAGCCCGGCGATGGACCTCAAACTGAACGACAAGACCGCCCTGGTGACCGGCTCGACGGCCGGCATCGGCCTGGAGATCGCCCGCGCCCTCGCCGTGGAGGGCGCCAAGGTGTTCGTCACCGGCCGGGCCCAGGACAAGCTGGACGCGGCGGTCGCGGACATCCGGGCCTCCGGCGGCGAGAAGATCGAAGGCGTATTGGCCGACGCCGCCACCGCCGACGGCGCGGCCGCGATCCTGGAGGCGGTTCCAGCCGTCGACATCCTGGTCAACAACCTGGGCATCTATGAGATGAAGGCCTTCGTCGACATTTCGGACGAGGACTGGCTGCATCTGTTCGAGGTCAATGTGATGAGCGGCGTGCGGCTGTCGCGCGGCTACTTCCCCGGCATGCTGGAGCGCGACTGGGGCCGGGTGATCTTCATCTCCAGCGAGTCCGGCCTCGCGATCCCTGGCGAGATGGTCCACTACGGCATGACCAAGAGCGCCCAGCTGGCGGTCGCGCGCGGCATGGCCCAGCAGACCAAGGGCACGGGCGTGACGGTCAATTCGGTCCTGCCCGGTCCGACCCGCGCGGCGGCCATCGCCGACTTCCTAAAGAGCGTGTCCAGCAATCCGGACGCCTCGCCCGAGGAGCACGAGGCCGAGTTCTTCACCAAGCACCGCTCGTCGTCCCTGCTGCAACGGATGATCGAACCGCAGGAGATCGCCAGCTTGGTCGCCTATGTCGCCAGCCCGCTTTCGGCGGCCACCAACGGCGCTTCGCTGAAGGCCGAGGGCGGACTGGTCACGACGATCGCTTAGCTATTTGTCCCTTCCCTCCCCACGAGAGGGAGGGAAAACTTTGTTCTAGTACAGCACCCCCAGCGCCGAGCGCTCGAAGCTCTTCAACTCGTCCTCGCGGCCGTCGCGGATCTTCACCACCCACTCGGGATCCTGCAGGATGGCGCGACCGACGCCGACGAGGTCGAACTCGTCGCGCTCCAGGCGCTCAAGCAGGCCGTCGATCGAGGCGGGCTGGCTGCCTTCGCCGCCGAACGCCGCGATGAACTCGCCCGACAGGCCCACCGAGCCGACGGTGATGGTCGGGGCGCCGGTGAGCTTCTTGGCCCAGCCCGCGAAGTTCAGGTCGCTGCCCTCGAACTCCGGCTCCCAGAACCGGCGTTGCGAACAGTGGAAGATGTCGGCGCCGGCGTCGGCCAGGGGCTGCAGCCAGGCTTCCAGCAGCTGGGGGGTCTCGGCGTTTTTGACCGCGTAGTCCTGCTGCTTCCACTGCGACAGACGGATGATCACCGGATAGTCGGGGCCGACGGCGGCGCGGACGGCCTTGAGGATCTCGGCGGCGAACTTGCTGCGCTCGGAGATGCCAGGACCGCCGAAGGCGTCGCCGCGGACATTGGTGCCGTTCCAGAAAAACTGGTCGATCAGGTAGCCGTGAGCGCCGTGCAGCTCGACGGCGTCGAAGCCCAGGGCCTTGGCGTTGGCGGCGGCGCTGGCGAAGGCGGCGATGGTGTCGGCCACCTCCTCATCGGTCATCGGCTCGGTAAAGGGATTGCCGCCGGGCTTGGACAGGCCCGAGGGGCTATCGATCTTGCCCAGCACGTCCTTGCCCTTGGCCGAACCCACGTGCCACAGCTGCGGGGCGATCAGGCCGCCGGCCGCGTGGACCTCGACGACCACCTTCTTCCAGGCCGCCAGCTCCTTCTCGCCATGGAAGCGCGGGATGTTGGCGTCGTTCAGCGAGGCCGGCCGGGCCACCCCAGTGCCTTCGGTGACGATCAACCCGACCTGGTTCTCGGCGCGCCGACGGTAATAGGCGGCGACCTCGTCAGTGGCCACGCCGCCGGGCGAGAACGACCGGGTCATGGGGGCCATCACCACCCGGTTCGGCAGCTTCAGCGACTTGAATTCGAACGGCTTGAACAGGGCGTCGAGGGCCATGGGCGGCTCCGAAAGGGCTAGGTTAGCAGCGGTTATAAGGGTGGGTTGCGTTTAAAGACGATAGAGAAAAACTAAGGCCCTCCCCCTGTGGGGGAGGTGATCGCGAAGCGATCGGTGGGGGGAGCTCTTGGATCGCGATCCAGGTCGTGGCAGCCTGCCGATCACTCCCCCCTCCGTCGGCTGCGCCGACACCTCCCCCACAGGGGGAGGACCGACATGGCCGACCCTCACAAACCCAACACCAGCTTGGTGATGATGTTCTTCTGGATCTCGCTGGACCCCGCATAGATCGTGGTCTTGCGGTAGTTGAAGTAGGACGGGGCGACGGGGCCGGCATGGTCCGGGCCCGCGCGGCCGTCATTGGTCGTCGCCCAGGTGTCGCGCACGAACGGCGCGGCGTAGGTCCCCACCGCCTCGAGGGCCAGTTCGGTGATCGCCTGCTGGGTTTCCGATCCGGCCAGCTTCAGCATCGACGAGGCCGGCCCCACCGCCTTGCCGGCCCCGCGCCCGGAAAACACCCGCAGCTCGGTGGCGTTCAGCGACTCCACGGCGATCTCCAGCTCGGCGATCCGGGCGCGGAAATCGGGATCGTCGATCAGCGCCCCGCCGGCGTCGGATCGCTCCAGGGCCGCGATCTTCTTGACCTTGCGCAGCATGTGCATCAGCCCGGGCGCATAGGCGTTGCCGCGCTCGAACTCCAGCAGGTACTTGGCGTAGGTCCAGCCCTTGTTCTCCTCGCCGATGCGATTGGCGACCGGCACGCGGACATTGTCGAAGAAGACCTGGTTGATCTCCTGCTCGCCCTCGGCCGGACCGTCCAGGGTGGGCAGCGGCTTGATCTGGATGCCCGGCAGGGTCATCGGCAGCAGCAGGAAGCTGATGCCCTCTTGCGGCTTGCCCGCGCTCGAAGTGCGCACCAGGCAGAACATCCAGTCGGCCCACTGGGCGTGGGTGGTCCAGATCTTCGAGCCGTTCAGCACGTAGTCGTCGCCGTCCCGCTCGGCTTTCATCTGCAGGCTGGCCAGGTCCGAGCCCGAACCGGGTTCGGAATAGCCCTGGCACCACCAGATGTCGGACGACAGGATCGGCGGCAGGTGCTGGGCCTTCTGCTCGGGCGTGCCGAAGGCCATGACCACCGGCGCGCACATCTTCAGCCCCATCGGAGAGGGATGCGGCGTGCCGGCCAGCGACATCTCCATGTTGAAGATGTAGCGCTGCGATGGCGTGAAGCCCGCCCCGCCCAGCTCGACTGGCCAGTCCGGCGCGACCCAGCCGCGCTCGAACAGTTTCTTCTGCCACTTCACCTGACCGGCCTTGTCCAGGTAGCCGTTCTTCGACTGCGCCATCTTGCGGCGCAGGTCGTCGTCATAGGCCGTGGCGATCCAGTCGCGGACCTCGTGCTGGAAGGCCAGATCCTCGGGCGAGAAGGCGAGATCCAAGGCCCCTACTCCACCGCGTCGAGATATTCGATCTCGGGCCGGTCGGCCATGAACGGCCCCATGGCCGCGCCGGCGGCCTTGAAATAATCGGTCTCGCCGTGATGCTTAAGGGCGTCCTGCGAGGCGTAGAGCTCCAGCACCTTGTAGGTTCCGGCCTCGGTCCGGCTGCGAGTCAGCTGATAGACGAGGCAGCCCGGCTCGTTGGCTTTCACCCTGTTCTGCAGGTCGAGGAAGACCTTTTCGAAGTCCGCCGTCTTGTCCGGCTGCACCTTCAGCACCGCCACCACGCCGATCATGTCGTCCTCCCGAGGCCTTGCCGGCCAAACACTTGTTTGAACGCAGTGTCGGGGAAGCGGCGGCGAAGGGCAAGGGGCTTGCTGAGCTTGGTCGCCAGGGCGGAGCTAACGGGCCCACGGGATCGGCGCCGGTCGACTCGCCAGGCGTCGGCTTTCGGCGCTGGCCTGCTGGACCGCGATGATATGCCCGGGTTCGAAAGGCAGTTCGCTGCCTTCCCAAAATTCACTGTTCTGCTGGATCGCCGATGGTTCGTTGTCGAGCATGCCGAGATAGCCGCCTGGCGTTCGCTCCCGCACGATGACCCACATTCGTTCGAAAGCCTCGGGCTCCTCGGCGCTGTCGACGGCGATTCTGAAGATCAGCTTGGCGAAGTCGCCGGGCTGAAGGATCTGGCGCACCGCCAAGTCTGGAATGGGAAACGTCGCCGGCGCACGGCGATGATAGTCTTCGCCGTCTTCGAGGCTCCAGCCGTCAACGCTGAAATCAGGTTGTCGCATGGAACTCTAGACCGCGGCGCGAGATCAGCGCCGCTCGTTCCAGCCATAGGCCACCCACGAATGGCCGCCCATGTGACGGGCCTCGATCAGGCCGGGGTCGCCGCTGGCAGCGGCGGCGGGCGCGTGGCGGCCACGGAACGCGAAGGCGGCGAGGCCGAGCAAGGCGGTGGCCATGAAGCCGATCACCACCAGGGTGGCGGCGAACACCACCGCGATCACCGCGGCGGCGGCGACGGCGATCGAGGTCGCCACGGCGCCGGCGAGCGTCACCAGGCTGCGCCAAGCGATACCGGTAGCCTTGCCTGTCTCCATGGTCGTCCTCGCAGGCGTGCCCCGCCTTATGAATCAAGATGGGGCGCCAGTCCTGAACGTCAACTGAACACCCGGCGGATCGTTCCGTAAAATGAATTCGGCGCTAACCATGGCGAATTGGCGGCCTCGGGCGAGCCGCGCGACGCCCTAGTTGGCGCCGAGACCCGCCAATTCGCGCCGTTCGCGCATCACCGTGCTGAAGGCGGCGTTGATCGCCGCCGACTTGGCCTCGGCCACCTCGATGAACTCCAGCGGCAGGCCGCGGGCCCGGGCGCGGTCGGGGTGAGCCTCCGACATCGCCGCGCGCCAGGCCGAGTGCACCACCGCGTCGTCGGCGTCGGCCGGCACGTCGAGGATGCGATAGGGGTCGTCCGGGCCCGTGCCGACGTGGGTGGCCGTCAGGCGGCGGAACGAGAGCGGCGACATGCCGAACAGGTCGGCCACCCGTTCCAGATAGCTCAGTTCGTCCTGAGTCACCGCCCCGTCGGCCTTGGCGATGTGGAACAGGCCGTCCAGCACGTCCTCGAGGATCTGCGGGCAGGTGCGGTAGCGCTTGGCCAGCCGCTTGGCGTAGCTCTCGAAGCCATGCGTCGTTTGGCGGGCCAGGTCGTACAGGCGGTGGATATTGTTCTCTGACTCGGGGGCGGGGTGGAACACCTCGGCGAAGGCGGCGTATTCGTCGCCGTCGGCCGAGCCGTCGGCCTTGGCCAGCTTCGCGCCCAGCGCCGTGACCGCGGTCGAGAAGGCCGGGTCCTGACCAGGCAGACCCGGCGGACACTCCTGGCACTCGGCCATGTCCAGCCGGCGCGCGGCGAGAGTTGCGATGTTACGCCAGAAGGTCATGCCGTGACGAAAGTCCAGAAGCGTGGCGGAGTGATGACGGCGGACACGTCCCCCGCCTCTCAACGGATCACGCTCCCGTTTTGCCTTCTAGCACAAAAACGCCATGTCCCCACCCGCTGCTTGCTGCGGCGCACATTGAAACTTTGTAACGTGCAGAGACCGTTGCGACTCACGCGACGCTTGGCCACGCACAGGAATCTTTGCCGCAAGCGGGAGCGCTTTCGCCGATCCAACCGTTATGGCGACGCTTGGTCGACCGCGGTGCAAAACATCCGGCGCCACGTTCTGGTCTCAAACGGGCCGGAAATGCTCTATTCGAACGCGACCGACTCTCTGAGCGACGCCCTACAAGAGGACCTCCGCCCGCATGGCGACCGCCTTCCTTCTCGCCCTGGCCCTGATCGCCCAGGACGCTCCGGTGTCCACCGCGCCGACCGCTTCGGCTCCCCCGCCCCGCACCCAGCCCGCCGCGACCGCCCCGACCGACGACTACGGCTATGTCGGCTGGTGCTACGGCGCGCTGGGCGGTTATGTCGAGCTGTACGACAAGGTGATGCCGGAGGTGACCCGCATCGAGAAGACCTTCCCCGGCCCCGACGGCTTCAACGCGGCCATGAAGGAATATCCGGCGATGCGCGCCCAGGCCAAGAAGGACCTGGCGACCTATCGCTCGGCGATCGTCGCGGCTGAGAAGGCCAGCCCCCGCCCGATTTCGGAATATGGCGCGGCGGCGATCAAGAAGGGCCACTCGGTCTGGACCGGCGCCGACCAGATCGACAAGGCCCGCCTGGCCCAGGTGTGGATGAGCTGGAGCCCGCCCAGCGACTGCGACACCCGGGCCAAGACGCTTGAGACCAAGTCCAACCTGTTCGGCCAGGCCCTGAACTACAACGTCAAGAAGGACGCCGCGCCCCCCGTTGAGGAGACCAAGGCTCCGGAGCCCGCGCCCACCGCCGCCGAAACCGCCGCGCCCGCGAGCGAACCCGAAGCGCCTCCGCCGTCGGTCGCGGAAGCTGCGCCGGCCGAGACTCCTGCAGCCCCGGCTCCGGTCGCAACGCCGGCCGTGGCGAAGCCTACGACCAAGCCAGCCGCCAAGAAGACCGCGACCGCTTTGCCGCCGATCGGCGCCAAGCCCGCCGCCATGCCGATCGCCGCCAAGGGCGAGATCATCATCGACCCGAACGATCCCAAGCCCTGCGCCGGCAGCCTGGTCCCGGCCAAGCGCGGCGGCAAGAACGTGCTGATCTGCAAGGCGGACTGAAGCGGATCGACATTCAAGGCGCCGCGTGGTCCTCGTCCTTCGACAAGCTCAGGATGAGGACCAGGCTCGACGGCAAGAAAACCTCATCCTTAGCCTGTCGAAGGACGAGGTTTCTGATCCCGGGACCGAAGGTCGATCCGCCCCGATCGCCTCTACGCCGGCGGCAGCAATCCTGTCGTCGCCACGCCCTTGAACCATCCGTACGACGTCTTGGGCGTCCGCACCCCGGTCGCGCGGTCCATGGCCACCAGGCCGAACTTCGATGTGTAGCCGATGTCCCATTCCCAGTTGTCGATCAGGGTCCAGGTGAAATAGCCGCCGACCTGCGACCCGGCCTCCATGGCGCTCTTCACCGCCTCCAGGTGGCGGCGGAGGTACTGACAGCGGAAGCCGTCGTCGATCACCGCCGGACCATCGCCGAACGCGTCCGAGCAGCCGTTCTCGGTGATCAGCACCGGCGGATTGCCATAGTCGCGGCGCACCATCTCCAGCACCTCGGCCAGGCCTGACGGATCGATCTGCCGGCCGAAGGCGTCCAGCTCGGCGCCCCTCGGCGGCGACCCGACCGCGATGTGGCTGGGACTGGCCATGTCCAGCTTCACATAGGCGGGGGCATAGTAGTTGACCCCCAGAAAGTCGATCGGCTGGCGGATAAGCTTCAGGTCCCCGTCGCGGACGTGGCCCTCGAGGAACTCGTCCATCAGCGCCGGGTAGGTCCCCTTCAGCAGCGGATCTAGCCAGGCTCGGTTCCACAGGGCGTCCAGGCCGTCGGCGGCGGGGCGATTCCAGAACGCCAGCGGCCCGCCCGACGCGCGGCACGGCTGTAGCGCCTGGGTCGTGCCGATCCGCAGGTCGCCGCCCCCGGCGCGCAGGGCCTGGATCGCCAGGCCTTGACCCAGGTTCATGTGGTGGGTGGTCGGCCCCAGCAAAGCGATGTCCTTCAGCCCCGGCGCCTGCTCGCCCAGCACATGACCGAACACCGCGTGCACGGCCGGCTCGTTCAGGGTGATGACATGCTTGAGCCGGTCGCCCAGCCGTCCGGCCACGGCCGCGGCGTATTCGGCGAAGCTCTTGGCGGTGTCGCGCGCGCTCCAGCCGCCTTTGTCCTGCAGGGCCTGGGGCAGGTCCCAGTGGAACAGGGTGGCGTAGGGCGTGACCCCCTTGGCGAGGCAAGCGTCGACCAGGCGCTCGTAATGGTCCAGGCCCGCGGCGTTGACCGTCCCCGCCCCGGTGGGCAGCACCCGCGACCAGGCGATCGAGAACCTGAAGGCCTTCAGGCCCGCCCCGGCGATCAGGTCGACGTCCTCGGCGTAACGCCGATAGCTGTCGGTCGCGACGTCGGCGTTCGAGCCGTCCTTGATCCGGCCCGGCTGCTTTTCGAAGGTGTCCCAGATGCTCGGTCCGCGGCCATCGACGGCGGGCGAGCCCTCGGTCTGGAAGGCCGCCGTCGCCACGCCCCAGACGAAGTCCTTAGGGAACTGACGCGATCGGATCGTCGCCTCCGTCGGTCCGACGCGGTCGCAGCCGCCCAGGCCCAGACTGGCCATGCCCCCCGCCGCGAGCGCGCCCAGCGCCCTCCGGCTGATGCCGTTGTCCACCTTCGCCCCCTGCCCCACCGGAGGTCGAGCGCCTCCGTGCAAGGTCAGGATGAACGCAAAGCGCGAGCTTTGGCTAGGGGGCTCGGCGCATCCGGCCTTCCGCCCCCCAGCGAATGCCGGGACCTAGATGGACTAGCTGTGAGGCCGACGCCGCGAGCGCGGAGCTCTTCCGATCAGCCATGCCGTCAAGGGACCCGGGTCCCGGCATTCGCCGGGATGAGCAGGATTTGAGGGAGCTCAGGTTGTCCGCTTGCCCTTCACGTAAGCGTCGATCACGCCCTCCAACTGGGTCAGCGGGACGTTGCCGCCCATCACCACCGCATCGTCGAAGGTGCGCAGGTCGAAGCGCGGCCCCAGCGCGGCCTGGGCCTTGCTCCGCAAGCGCACGATCTCGCTGTGGCCGACCTTGTAGCCGCAGGCCTGGCCCGGCCAGGCGCAGTAGCGGTCGACCTCGCCCTGCACTTCCTGGCGGGTCGAGCCGTTGGTGGTCACGAACCAGTCGATCGCCTGGTCGCGGGTCCAGCGCTTGGCGTGAATGCCGGTGTCGACCACCAGGCGGCAGGCGCGGAAGGCGATGGACTGCAGGTAGCCCAGCTGGCCCAGCGGATCGCCGTCATAGACGCCCAGCTCGTCGGCCAGTTGTTCCGCGTAGAGGGCCCAGCCCTCCGAATAGGCGTTGAAGGCCAGCAGCGAGCGGACCAGCGGCAGCTTGTAGGTGTACTCGCCCTGCCAGATGTGGCCGGGCAGGCCCTCGTGATAGGTCAGGGTCGGCAGGCCGTAGCGCGGCCACATGCCCGTGTCGCGCAGGTTGATGTAGTAGTTGCCGGGAACCGTGCCGTCGATCGAGCCCGCCGCCGCATAGCCGCCGGGCGCGCCGTCCTGGATCTCGACCGGCACGCGCTTGATGACCAGGTTGCCTGGAACCATCGTGGCGAAGGCGCGTGGCAGGCGGGTGCGGATGTCGGCCACCCGGCCGTTCAGATAGGCCAGGATCTGGGCCCGGCCCTCGTCGGTGTTGGGGAACAGGTTCTTGGGGTCCTCGCCCAGGGCCTTCATCCGTGCGCCGACGCTGCCCTGGGTCAGGCCCTGGGCCTTCAGCAGGGTGTCCATGCGCGCGAACAGCGCCTTCAGCTGCTCTTTGCCCATCTGGTGGACCTCGTCGGGTGTCAGGCGGCTGGTGGTGCCGGCCCGCAGCGCCCAGGCGTAATAGGCGCCGCCGTCCGGCAGCTTCCACGCCCCCGCGTCGGCGGTCGCCTTGGCGCGATGGGCGGCCAGTTCGGCGATCTGGCGGTCCATGGCCGGGGCGATCTTGCCCTCTACGATGGCGGCGGCGCGGCGCGCGTGGTCGCCCGGGACGTCCTTGGCCTTGCGGGCCAGCGAGGTGACCAAGCCCCAATCGGCGACGGGCTGGGCGCGGGCGCCCTTCTGTTGCTTCAGGGTCTTGTCCAGCAAGAAGTCGGGGGCGACCACACCCAATGCGCCGTCATGCCTCAGGCGCGCCGTCTCACCGTCCAACTGGACGGCGTAGAGCTCCAGACGGTGGAGGTAGGACTCGACGTCGGCGGCGTTGGCCACGGCGTGCTGGCTGTCGAGAAAGTCGGGCGTCTCGACGAACGCCCCGGTGTTCTGGGCCACCACATAGGGCGCGTTGCGATAGGACCACTGCGAAGACAGGCCGATGGCGTCGCCATAGGGGAAATCGAACCCCTCGACGGCCAGTTCGTGGGCGGTCTGGACGACGCCGAGGTCGAGGGCGGCCGCCGGGCTCAGCCCCTTGCGGTCGACCGCCTTCATCCGGGCGACGCGGGCCCTGGCGGCGGCGGCCAGCGTGCCCCGGCCCGCCAGCGAACGGTCGGTCAGGCTGGACTTCAGGGCCGCGCGCCTGTCCTTGTCCAGCCCCAGGGCCGAAGCGTTCTCCGGATATTCCCGCATCAGATCCTCGGCGACCCGGGCCAGCAGGGCCTCGGCGGCGGCGTCACCGGGGGCGGCGGCGGCCAGGGCTGGGCCGCCCGCCGCAGCGGCGGCCGCACCGAGCGCTAGAACATCACGTCGATTGAGCTGACTCACGCTGGATCTCCCCGAGGTGGGAAGAGTCCTAGCGCGGTTTCCCTCTCCCGCAAGGGGAGAGGGATCGATGCGTCTAGGCCGCCAACTTCAGGATCTCGCCCTGAACCGCCTCCAGCGATTTGCCGCGGGCTTCTTCGCCCAGGGCCACGCCCTCGGCGCGGATGAAACGCAGGTCGGTGACGCCCAGGAAGCCGAACAGACCCTTCAGATAGGTCTCCTGATGGTCGAGGCCGGCGGTCGGGGCGCCCTCGCCGTAATAACCGCCACGCGACGAGGCGAAGCGCGGCGGGTAATTGTTCACCGCGACCCGACAGACCAGGGCTATCGATCGGTTCGGTCGTTCGAGGCCGACATGGAGCTGGCGGCGTTGCTGGCGCCGGAACTGGCGATGAGGCTGACCAGCTTGCTGGACTAGGCTGGTCGAGCCTCAAGGCCGCCCCGGACAGGGCAAGCCCAGGCGCCCGACCAAACCTCGGCGCACCGACTTCACGCCTTGCGGACACCCGCCCCCCGCGTGGGCTTCGTCCTGATCTGAACCGCGCCGGCCTCCGAGTTTCGGATTTCGAAAAGGCCGACCTTGGTCACGAGGTCGCTCAGCTTGGCCTGACCATAGGTTCGCGGATCGAAATCGGGCGCGAGGATCGCAAGTTGCTGGCCGACCCGGCCCAAGGGCGTCCAGCCGCCCCCCTCGTCCACATCCAACTGGGCCAGGGCCGTTCGGATCAGGGGGACCGCCGCGGTCGGCGACTGACGCGCCGAGACGAGCGTGGTGGACGCGTGGTCGGGCGATACCGGCGCCAGAGTTTCGGGCAGCAGGTTCTCGGTATAGACGAACCGGCTGCAGGCCTGCCGGAAGCTCTCCGGGGTCTTGCGTTCCCCAAAGCCGTAGACGTCGACGCCCTGCTCGCGAATGCGAGCCGCCAACCTGGTGAAGTCGCTGTCTGACGACACCAGGCAGAACCCGTCGAAGCGGGCCCCGTGCAGCAGGTCCATGGCGTCGATCACCAGGGCGATGTCCGAGGCGTTCTTGCCCGGCGTATGGGCGAAGTTCTGGTAGGGCATGATCGCGTGGACGGACAGCAGGTCCGTCCATCCCTTCAGGCGCGGGCTCGAGAAGTCGCCATAGATCCGTCGGAGGCTGGCTTCCCCGATCTTGGCGATTTCCTGGAACAGCCCCGGCGCGATGCGGGGAGACGCGTTGTCCGCGTCGATGAGCACGGCAAGGCGAGGAGCGCGCTGGTCAGCCATGGCGCCGACGTTACCTCAAAGTGAGGCATAGGACACCCGGAGGTCGCGTGGCGTCGCTCGCGCGGCGCCCGCGGCCAGCGTTAGCGTTTTATGGCCCTAAGCCGCCTCCCCCCGCGCCCGCGCCCGCGCCGCCGGATCGTAGTTGAGGATCGGCGACAGCCATTTCTCGGCCAGGGCCACGTCCCAGCCCTTGCGGCGGGCATAGTCCTCGACCTGGTCGAGATCGACCTTGCCGACCCCGAAATAGTGGCTCTGCGGATGACTGAAATAGAAGCCTGAGACCGCCGCGCCGGGGCTCATGGCGTAGCTCTCGGTCAGGATCATGCCGGTGGCCGCCTCGGCGTCCAGCAGCTTGAACAGCGTGCCCTTTTCGGTGTGGTCGGGCTGGGCCGGATAGCCGGGGGCCGGGCGGATGCCCTGGTACTTCTCGGCGATCATCACGTCGACGTCACGCGACTCGTCCGGCGCATAGCCCCATAGTTCGACGCGGGCCTTGTAGTGCAGCCACTCGGCAAAGGCCTCGGCCAGGCGGTCGGCCAGGGCCGAGGCCATGATGGCGCTATAGTCGTCGCCGGCGTCCTTGAAGCGCTTGACGATCTCGTCCTCGCCATGGCCGGCGGTGACGGCGAAGCCCCCCATGTAGTCTGGCCCTTGGCCGACCGGCGCGACGAAGTCGGCCAGGGCCAGGTTGGCCTTGCCCTCGGACTTGTCCATCTGCTGGCGCAGCGTGAACAGGCGGGCCAGCTCGGTCGAGCGGCTCTCGTCCGTGTAGAGGACGATGTCGTCGCCGTCGGCCTGGGCGGGCCAGAAGCCGACCACGCCCTTGGCCTCGAACCACGTCTCGGCCACCACCTTGTCGAGCATGGCGCGAGCGTCGCGATAGAGATCCGTCGCCGCCTCGCCGACCACGTCGTCTTCCAGGATCTGCGGGAAACGGCCGATCAGCTCCCAGCTGGCGAAGAACGGCGACCAGTCAATGAACGGGACCAGTTCGGCCAGCGAGGGCTCGAACGTGCGCGCGCCGATGAAGGCCGGCTTGGGCGGCGTGTAGCCGTTCCAGTCGATGGCGAACTTGCGCTTGCGCGCGTCGGCGATCTTGGTGCGCGCCTTGACCGTCTGGCCGCGGGCGTACTGCTCGCGGATGCGGACATATTCAGCCCGGGTCTCGGCCTGCAGCCGGTCGCGTTCGCTGGCCGACAGCAGGCCCGAGACCACGCCCACCGCCCGGCTGGCGTCCAGCACATAGGTGGTCGAGCCGCTGCGATAGGCCGGCTCGATCTTGACCGCCGTGTGGGTGCGGCTGGTGGTGGCCCCGCCGATCAGCAGCGGCATGGTGAAGCCCTGCCGCTCCATCTCCGAGGCCACGAACACCATCTCGTCCAGCGACGGGGTGATCAGGCCCGACAGGCCGATCATGTCGACGTTGTGCTTGCGCGCTTCGTCGAGGATGCGGTCGGCGGGCACCATCACGCCCAGGTCGATGACCTCGTAGTTGTTACATTGCAGCACGACGCCGACGATGTTCTTGCCGATGTCGTGGACGTCGCCCTTGACGGTGGCCATCAGGATCCGGCCGGCCTGCTCGCGCGGCTTGCCGGCCTTCTCGGCTTCCATGAACGGCTCCAGCCAAGCCACGGCCTGCTTCATGACGCGGGCCGACTTGACCACCTGCGGCAGGAACATCTTGCCCGAGCCGAACAGGTCGCCGACCACGTTCATGCCGTCCATCAGGTGGCCTTCGATCACGTGCAGCGGCCGCTCGACCGACAGGCGGGCTTCCTCGGTGTCCTGGTCGATATAGTCGGTGATGCCGTTGACCAGGGCGTGGGTGATGCGCTCGTTCACCGTGCCCTTGCGCCATTCCAGGTTGGCGGTCTGGACCTGGCTCTTGTCGCCCTTGTAGCGCGGGGCCATGTCGACCAGACGCTCGGTGTTGGAGACGTTGGTGCGCTGCGGACGGTTGAGGATCACGTCCTCGACGGCCTCGCGCAGTTCAGGATCCAGGGTATCGTAGACGGGCAGGTCGCCGGCGTTGACGATGCCCATGTCCATGCCCGCCTCGATGGCATGGTACAGGAACACCGAGTGGATGGCCCGGCGCACGGGCTCGTTGCCGCGGAAGCTGAACGACACGTTCGACACCCCGCCCGAGATGCGGGCGTAGGGGCAGCGCTTCTTGATCTCGCGCGTGCCCTCGATGAAGTCGACGGCGTAGTTGTCGTGCTCCTCGATCCCCGTCGCCACGGCGAAGATGTTGGGATCGAAGATGATATCTTCCGGCGGGAAGCCCACCTTGTCGACCAGGATGCCGTAGGCCTTCTCGCAGATCTCGGTCTTGCGCGCGGCGGTGTCGGCCTGGCCGACCTCGTCGAAGGCCATGACCACCACGGCCGCGCCGTAGCGCAGGCACAGCCTGGCCTGCTCGATGAACTTTTCTTCGCCTTCCTTCATCGAGATCGAGTTGACGATCGCCTTGCCCTGCACGCACTTCAGGCCGGCCTCGATCACCTCCCACTTGGAGCTGTCGATCATCACCGGCACGCGGGCGATGTCGGGCTCGGCCGCCATCAGGTTCAGGAAGGTGACCATGGCCTGCTTGGAGTCCAGCAGGCCCTCATCCATGTTCACGTCGATGACCTGGGCGCCCGCCTCGACCTGCTGGCGCGCCACCGACAGGGCGGCGGCATAGTCGCCCTCGACGATCAGCTTCTTGAACTTGGCCGATCCGGTGACGTTGGTGCGCTCACCGATGTTGACGAACACGGGTCTCATTGGGATGCGCTCAAGGTCGTTTGCAGGGCGGCGATCTGGGTGAGCCATGCGTCGTGGTCATCGCCCTCCTGCCAGAGTTCGTCGAGTTCGGAGGCTGGAGCCACAACGCGCGCCAAGGCCGATCGGGCCAGGGCGACCGCGCCTTGCGGCGGCGCGCCGAGGGCGGCCTTCAGGTCACGTCGGTCATCGGGCAGGATCGCGACGTCGCCGACCGCCGCCGCGACGATGGCGGCGGCGGCCACCGCCATCTGCCCCTCTGGAGCTTCCAGATAGCCGGCGCTCTTCGTGACATGGTCGAGCATCTGGATGACCGTGCGCCAGTCGGGCGCCTCGGCCAGATCATCGATGAAGTCGCTGGCGTCGTCGTTGTCGAACGCCCCCTCATTCCACGTTCCCATCCTAGACCCCCTCGGCCGTGGCCCGCGCGACCGCCAGGGCGATCTGGCCGTCCAGGAAGTCCCGGAACGTGATCCCTTGGGCTTTCAGCGACTTGGGATATAGCGACGCCGCCGTCATGCCCGGCAGGGTGTTGATCTCCAGGAAGATCGGGCCGTTCGGCGTGACGATGAAGTCGCTGCGCGAATAGCCGCCCGCGCCCACCGTCTTGTGGGCCTTCAGGGCCGCCTCCTGCATGGCGGCGTTGACCTCGGGGGCGAAGGTGGCCGGGCAGATCTCCTCCGTCGTCTTGGCCAGGTACTTGCCGATATAGTCGAACGCGCCGTCGGCCGGTCGGATCTCGACCGGCGGCAGGGCGAAGACCTGGCCGTCCTGCTCCAGCACCCCGCAGGTGGCCTCGGCGCCGGCCACGAACGGCTCGATCACATAGGCCTCGCGGGCGGCCGCCGCCTTCAGGGTCTCCAGGTCGGCGGCTTCGTTGACGAAGATCAGGCCGTAGCTGGAACCGTCGGCCACCGGCTTGGCGACCAGCTTGCCGTACTTCGCCAAAGCGGCTTCCGCGTCGGCCAGGGCGACCGTCGACGGCGCCACGACGCCGGCCTTGGCCACAGCGGCCTTGGTGGCGATCTTGTCGAAGGCCAGGCGGCTGGACTTGCTGTCCGACCCCGTGAAGGCCACGCCCCGCGCCTCGCACAGGGCCGCCAGGTCGCCGTTCTCGGCCGCACCGCCGTGCATGCCCAGGACCAGCACGCGGTCCTCGGCCCTGGCCTTGTCGAGCGCAGCCTCAATCCCGCCGATCGGCGCGCCCTCGGTCGGCAGGTCGATCTCGAACGGCCGCTCATGGGCCTGCAGCGCCGTGTCGCTGGCCACATAGACCTGGTCGTCGGGCGCCCAGAACCACAGGTCGGCGTCCGGCAGGGCCTTGGCCAGAGCCTTGGCGCTGGCCACCGAGACCAGGCGTTCGCGGCTCATGCCGCCGAAGAGGATCGTCGTGCGCATCGTGAAAGGTCTCAAGCCAGCTCGAACGGTTCCAGGCCCGCCAGGCGCATGGCCTTGGGGCGCTCGGGGATGGCGCGGGGCGTCAGGCCGCGCACCTCGTCGGCCACATGCCGGATGTGGTCGGGGGTGGTGCCGCAGCAGCCGCCCAGGATGTTGACGATGCCGTCCTTGGCCCACTCATGCAGCTGGTGGCCGGTCTGATGCGGTTCTTCGTCATACTCGCCCATGGCGTTGGGCAGGCCGGCGTTGGGATAGGCGGCGACCAGGGTGTCGGCGATGCGGGCCATCTCGGCGATGTGCGGGCGCATCAGGTCCGCCCCCAGGGCGCAGTTGAAGCCCACCGCGAACGGCTTGCAGTGCTTGATCGAGTTCCAGAACGCCTCGGCCGTCTGGCCCGACAGGGTGCGGCCCGAGCGGTCGGTGATCGTACCGCTGATCCAGATCGGCAGCTCTTCGTGGCCCTCGTCGCGCAGGTCCATGATCGCTTTGATCGCGGCCTTGCAGTTGAGGGTGTCGGTGATGGTCTCGATCAGGAACAGGTCGACGCCCCCGTCATAGAGCGCCGCCAACTGCTCGCGATAGGCCTGGTAGACCTGGTCGAAGGTCACCTTGCGCGCGCCCGGATCGTTCACGTCCGACGACATCGACAGCATGACGTTCAGCGGCCCGATCGAGCCGGCGATGAACTTGGGGCCGGCGGGGTTTTCCGCGTTCCAGCGATCGGCCACCGACCGGCCGATCCGCGCGCCCTCGAAATTGATGTCGCGCACCGTGGCGGCGTCCAGCCCGTAGTCGGCCTGGGCGATGGTGGTGCCGGAAAAAGTGTTGGTCTCGGAGATGTCGGCGCCGGCGGCGAAATAGGCGTCGTGCAGCTCCGCCACCAGATCCGGCCGCGTCAGGCACAGGATGTCGTTGTTGCCCTTCATCTGGCCGTCGTAGTCGGCGAAGCGCTGGGCGCGGTAATCGGCCTCGGACAACTTCTTCTTCTGGAACATCACCCCCCACGAGCCGTCGAGGATCAGGATGCGTTCCTTGGCGGCGGCCTTCAGGGCCGCGATGCGGCCAGTTCGGGTGGTAAGATCGGTCATGGTCGGCTCCTGCCGGGTCTTTCCAGCGCTTCGCGAGGAAACGAAAACTCTATTTTGCTCGCCGAGCCCAATGTCGGGCGAAGGTCACGGCCTGCGTGCGTTCTGCTGCCGGGCAAGCTCCTTGTCGAACGCCTCCTCCGAAGTCGCCGCATAGCGCGCCAGTTCGGTCGGGTCGATGAAGGCGTTGACGTCTCCGGCCAGCATCTTCCTGCGCTTGTCCAGCAGATGGCCCTGTTCCTCGTGGGCGGGCAGCATCACGTCGGTGGGGAGCGCCTTCAGCGTGGCGAAGGTGGCGCGGTAGTCGGCGACGATGGTCCTGTAGGTCTTGTTGTCCACCAGCACGTTGCCGGCCACCGAGGCCGAACAGGGGAAGGTGACGTTCAGCGGCCGCCCCCGGTCGACCACCTGGGTGGTCCAGGTGGTGCAGCCGATCGTGTGGCCCGGCGTCAGGTGGGCGACCAGGGTGGTCTCGCCCAGCTTCAGCTTCTGGCCGTCGCCAAACCCCTTGTCGACCTTGACCGGCGCGAACGGCGTCAGCCCGTTGTCGTTGTCGCCGAAGTGCTGGCCCTTCTTCAGGGCCGGCTCGTCCGGCCGCGAGGCCCAGACCTTGGCGCCGGTGTCGGCCTTCAACTGGGCCAGCCCGCCGGCGTGGTCGTAGTGGGCGTGGGTGTTGATCAGGACCTTCACATCCGAGAGCTTGAAGCCGAGCGCCTGGATGTTGGCCTCGATCAGCTTGGCGCCCGCCGGCGAGGCCCCGCTGTCGAGCAGCACGTGGCCTTCCGACGACGAGATCAGCCAAGCCGACAGCCCTTCGGAGCCGACATAGTAGATGTTGCCGACCACCCGGTAGGGCCGGATCGGCTTGGACCAGTTGGCCGGATCGGCGGCGAACGTCGTGGTTCCCGGCGCGAAAGCCGCCAGGGCGACGATCGCCAGGAGGATTGGGGCCGCCCGTTTCATGCCGCCGCCTCCGCCGAGACGGGGGACGGCGCCGGCGCGATCTCGCGCACGCCCACCACGCGGCAGATGGCGTAGACGAGGTCGGCCCGGTTAAGGGTGTAGAAGTGGAAGTCGGAGAAACCCTGCTCCTGCAGCTTGGCGCACATCTCCGAGGCCACCGAGCAGGCGATCAGCCGGCGGGTGTCGGCGTCCTCGTCTAGGCCATCGAACAGATTGGCCAGCCAGGCCGGCACCGCCGTCTGGCAAGCGGCCGACATCTTGACCAGACCCTTGAAATTGGTCACCGGCATGATGCCCGGCACGATCGGGATGGTGATCCCGGCCGCCCGCACCTTATCGACGAACCGCAGGAAGGCGTCGGTATCGAAGAAGAACTGGCTGATGGCCAGGGTGGCCCCGGCGTCGACCTTGGCCTTCAGCACCTCGATGTCATGCTCGATCGAGGGGCTTTCGGGATGCTTCTCCGGATAGACCCCGACCAGCACATTGAACGGCGCGACCGCTCTCAGGGCCGAGGTCAGCTCGGTGGCGTTCCTGTAGCCGTCCTCGCGGGGCACGTAGACGCCGCCGATGCCGCCTTCGCCGGGCGGCGGGTCGCCGCGCAGCGACACCACGTGGCGCACGCCAGTCTCCCAGTATTCGCGGATCACCTCGTCGACCTCGGCGCGGCTGGCGCCGACGCAGGTCAGGTGGGCGGCCGGCTTCAGGTTGGTCTCGTCCAGGATGCGCTTGACCGTGCGGTGGGTGCGTTCGCGCGTCGAGCCGCCGGCCCCGTAGGTCACCGAGACGAAGGCGGGGTCCAGCGGGGCCAGGCGCTTGATCGCCGCCCACAGGTTCTCTTCCATCTGTTCGGTCTTGGGCGGGAAGAACTCGAACGACACGCGCGGCCGGTCGGTGCGCTCGCCGGCGCGGGCAACCGGGCCCAGGACGCGACGAAGAGGAGGAACGGTCATGCGGCGCTTCTTTCGGCAGTCTTAGCGGCGTTTTGAACGGCGGTCGGGTCGTGGGGGCGGCGCGCCGTCCAGATCTTGACGGTGAGGCCTTCGTCGGACGCCGGCGGCAGGGCGATGCTGGCGTCAAGGACCAGGCCGGCCGTCTCGATCCAGGCGATGATCTCGGCGTCGGCGAAGCCCAGGCGCCGGTGCTGGTGGCTCTCGCGCAGGAACTCGTGATCGTGAGGCGCGAAGTCGGCGATCAGCAGCAGGCCGCCTCCCGCCACCAGACGCGCGGCCTCGGCCACGGCGGCGGCGGGATCGCCCAGATAGTGCAGCACCTGGTGCACGGTCACCAGGTCGGCGCAGCCGCCCGGCAGGCCGGTGGCGAAGATGTCGCCGTGGCGCAGCTCGCACTGGACCAGCCCCGCCTTGGCCACCTCATCGCGAGCGATGTTGAGCATCTGCTGCGACAGGTCCAAGCCCAGGGCCGCGCCCGCCCGACGACCAAAGAGCGTCAGCATGCGGCCCGCGCCGGCGCCCAGGTCGACCATCTCGTCGAAAGGCCCCTCGCCCGCCGCCTGCAGGATAGCGGCCTCGACTTCGGCCTCGTCGACATAGAGCGAGCGGATCTCGTTCCAGCGCGCGGCGTTGCGGGCGAAATAGGCCTGGGCGCCAGCCGTCCGCTCGGCGCGCACCAAGGCCAGTCGCTCGGCGTCGCTCCGGGCGACGGGATCCTGGGAGTCGATAAGGTCCAGGGCGTGCTCGATCACGGCCCGCCCCGCCGACTTCAGCGCCAGACGGTAGAACACCCACGCGCCGTCCGGAAACCGCTCGACCAGCCCGGCTTCGGCCAGCAGCTTCAGGTGCCGCGAGACCCGAGGCTGGCTCTGGTCCAGGATCCGGCACAGCTCCAGCACCGAAAGCTCTTCGGTCGCCAGCAAGGCCAGCACGCGCAGGCGGGTCGACTCGCCCGCCGCGCGCAGCAGATCCACCACCTGTTCGGACGATACCTTCATAGAGACATAAAGATATCTTTATGTCCGATTTGGCAAGCAAAATCCGACCGGGACGCGTCTGTGAATGACCGAAACGCCAACGGCCCGGCGCGGCAAACTATGCCTCTGGAGACGGCTTCGACGGCTCCCAAAGCTCGATCTTGACCCCGGCCGGGTCGATCAGCCAGGCAAACTTCCCCATCTCCTCGTCCTGACGCCCGGTCGGCTCGACCCCTTCGGCCGCCGCCTTGGCCAGCACGCCGTCCAGGTCGTCGACGATGAAGTTGATCATGAACGGCGCCTGGGACGGTTCGAAATAGCGGGTGTCGGCGGCGAACGGCGACCAGTTGGCGAAGCCCGTCTTGAGCGACTTGAACATGACCCCGCCCCAGTCCTGCACCTCGAATCCCAGCACCCGGGCGTACCAGTCCCGCACGACGGCGGGATCCTCCGCCTTGAAGAACACCCCGCCCAACCCCAACACCTTGGCCATCCGGATCTCCCTCAGCGCCGCGCGGATGCCGCGCGTTCAATCCTCGACCCCAAGTTTGTGACCAGGCGGGACTGACATTCAAGGCCGAGCGTGGTCCTCGTCCTTCGACAAGCTCAGGATGAGGACCATTGGCAGGCCCAGCAGTCGAAAACCTCATCCTGAGCTTGTCGAAGGACGAGGTTTTCGACCTCCGGAATCCTACCCGTCCACCGGCGAGGCCAGGGCTTCGCCCTTGAAGAACCGGCGCAGGTTCTCGACAGTCAGCCCGACCATGGCCGGGATGCTGTCCAGGGTCGCGCCGGCGGTGTGAGGGGTCAGGACCGTGTGAGGCACGCCGGCCCAGCGCGAGGCCGGGGTCGGCTCGTGGTCGAACACATCCAGTCCGGCCATGCCCAGCCGGCCGTCCTTCAGCGCGGCGATCAGGGCGTCCTCGTCGACCAGCGAACCGCGGGCGATGTTGACCAGCAAACCCTGCGGCCCCAGGGCCTCGATGACCGCCTGGTTGATCATGTGGCGGTTGGTGGCGTCGGGCCGTGCGCAGACCACCAGGATGTCGCTGTCGCGGGCCAGGTCCAGCAGGCTCCTGGCGCGGGGCCGGTCGGTGTCCTTGAGACGCGGCGCCCACCACGAGACCTTCAGCTCGAAAGCTTCCAGCCGCCGGGCGACGGCCTCGCCGATGTGGCCCAGGCCGACGATGCCCGCCTTGCGGCCGCGCAGGCCATGGCGGGGGCTCATCCGCTCCATGCTGGTCCAGTGGCCGCTACGCAGCTTCTGATCGCCCTCCACGATGCCGCGCCAGGCGGCCAGCACCAGGCCCACGGCGTGGTCGGCGACGTCGGCGGCGTTGAGGCCGACCGAATGGGTGACGGCGATGCCGTGCTGCTTGCACCACGGGACGTCGACGCCGTCATAGCCGACGCTGACGCACGCGATCAGGCCCAGTCGGGGCATCTCCGACAGCAGGTCCTTGGCCAGCACCAGCTCGCCGGCGTGAACGATGGCCCGCACCTGTCGCCCCGGCCCGTCCAGGAACGCCAGGTGGTCAGGATAGTCCCACAGGCGATGCACCTGGTACGCCCCTTCGAGAAGCGGCTGCAGCGGCATCAGCATCTCGTGCGAGAGGACGATGTGGGGCTTCTCGGCGGGCGTTTGGGGCATGCTGTTCTCCATCCCGGACGACGCGCGATCCATCAGGACAACGCCTCCGCGACCTGTTCCTGAAAGATCGGGATCAGCCTCGCCAGATCAAGCTACTCCAGTTCCTGGCGAACGCTATTGGTCGCCAGGTCCCGGAATAGTGATCACCCTAGAGCGAACCGCGCGATGCAGGAATCGTGCGGTTCGCTCTAGATCTTTATTTTCGCATCGCTTTTGCGGAAAACCGGCGTCCACTTTTCCGCGCGATGCTCCAGGCCTAGTGACGGCCTTCGGCGAATTCCTCGATCATCTTGGCGCAGAAGGCCGGCAGGTCGTCGGGCTTGCGCGAGGTGACCAGCCCCTGGTCGACCACGACCTCGCGATCCACCCAGCGGGCGCCGGCGTTCTTCAGGTCGGCCTCCAGCGACGGCCACGAGGTCATCTCCCGGCCCTCCACCCCGCCGGCGTTGATCAGCGTCCAGGGCCCATGGCAGATCGCCGCCACCGGCTTCTTCTCGGTGACGAAGTGGCGGATGAAGTCGATAGCCTTGGGCTCAAGCCGCAAGGCGTCGGGGTTCATCACCCCGCCCGGTAGGACGATGGCGTCGTAGTCGGCGGGCTGGGCCGAAGCCAACTCGCGATCGACGGGCACCGCTCGGCCCTTGTCCTGGTGCTCCCAGCCCTGGATCTGGCCGGGCTTGGGCGAGACGACCTCGACCCGCGCACCCGCCGCCTTCAGCGCCTCGACCGGCTTTTCCAGCTCGGACTGCTCGAAGCCGTCGGTGGCGAGGACGGCGACCTTGCGGCCGGCGAGCTTGGAATCGGACATGGCGGGGCTCCTGAAACGAACGGCGACCAGCCAGCCAAAACCCGTCGCGCCGCCCGAGGTTCCGCCCCCTGCGGCGGCGGGTCCGTCACGCGCGAAAGGCCAAGCTGTGAACCCGTTGCCCCGCTTGCGGGTTTCTGTTGCCGACGCGCCCTGTCGGCGCGCTCAGGCCTGGAGAACACTCTCATGATGATCAGAACGCTCGCCGCCGGCGTCGCGCTGGCCGTGCTCGTCGCCGGAGCCGCTTCGGCCGCGCCCCAATCCAAGGGCTCGACCGCCGCGGCCAGTCCCAAGCAGCCGATCCCCTACAGCCAGTTGGACGCCTATCTGAAGGCCTCGCCCAAGACCCGGGCCAGCAAGGACTGGTGGAGCGGCTCGGCCTCGACCGGAACCTCGACCGACACCTCGGCCACGGCGCCCGCCACCGACACCTCGGCCACGGCCTCGACCTCGACGACCACCGACGGCTCGGTGAACCCACCGACCTCGTCGACCATGCCGTCGGACTCCTCGACCAGCATGCCGGCCACCCCGCCGACCATGCCCGACGCCTCGACCCCGGCCCCTGGTTCGAACCTCCCCGGCTCGACCACGACGCCCGGCGCGCCGACCGAACCGAAGTAGGCTTGAGCCCAAACGACGACGGGGCGGCCCTCGCAGGCCGCCCCGTTTCGCGTAAGACGATCCGTTCGCGCTATCGCGCGAACTTCTGGAACTTGATGCGCTTGGGGATCAGGCTGTCGGCGCCCAGGCGGCGCTTCTTGTCTTCCTCGTACATCTCGAAGTTGCCTTCGAACCATTCGACGTGGCTGTCGCCCTCGAAGGCCAGGATGTGGGTCGCCAGGCGGTCCAGGAACCAGCGATCGTGGCTGATGACCACGGCGCAGCCGGCGAACTCTTCCAGCGCCTCTTCCAGGGCCTGCAGGGTCTCGATGTCCAAGTCGTTGGTCGGTTCGTCGAGCAGCAGCAGGTTGCCGCCGGTGGCCAGGGTCTTGGCCAAGTGGACGCGGTTGCGCTCACCGCCCGACAGCAGGCCGACCTTCTTCTGCTGGTCGCCGCCCTTGAAGTTGAAGCTGCCGACATAGGCGCGGCTGTTGATCTCACGCTTGCCGACGATCATCACGTCGGTGCCGCCGCTGATCTCCTGCCAGATCGTCTTGTTCGGGTCGAGCGCGTCGCGCGACTGGTCGACATACGACAGCTTGACGGTCTCGCCGACCTTGACCGTGCCCTGGTCGGGCTGCTCGCGGCCGGTGATCAGCTTGAACAGGGTCGACTTGCCGGCGCCGTTCGGGCCGATCACGCCGACGATGCCGTTCGGCGGCAGCTTGAACGACAGGTCCTTGAACAGCACCTTGTCGCCGTACTCCTTCTCCAGGCCGGTGACTTCCAGCACCACGTTGCCCAGGCGCGGGCCGGGCGGGATCTGGATGTGGGCGTGGGTCTGGGCGGCGCGGGCGTTCTCCTGGGCGGCGACCATTTCCTCGTACGACGCCAGGCGGGCCTTGGACTTGGACTGGCGGGCCTTGGGCGAGCTGCGTACCCATTCCAGTTCGCGAGTCAGGGCGCGCTGGCGGGACTCGGACTCGGACTGTTCCTGGACGACGCGCTTCTGCTTCTGCTCCAGCCAGCCGGAATAGTTGCCCTCGTAGGGGATGCCCTTGCCGCGATCCAGCTCCAGGGTCCACTTGGTGACCTGGTCCAGGAAGTAGCGATCGTGGGTGACCAGGATCACGCAGCCCGGGAAGTTTTCCAGGTGGTGCTGCAGCCAGGCCACCGACTCGGCGTCCAGGTGGTTGGTCGGTTCGTCCAGCAGCATGATGTCGGGCTTGCTGAGCAGCAGGCGGGCCAGGGCGATGCGGCGCTTCTCGCCGCCCGACAGGCTTTCGATATTGGCGTCGTTGGGCGGGCAGCGCAGGGCGTCGATGGCCATCTCGACCTTGGAGTCGATGTCCCACAGGTCACGGGCGTCGATGATCTCCTGGAGCTTGGTCATCTCCTCCATGAGCTCGTCGGAATATTCCTCGCCCAGCCGGGCGGCCAGCGCGTTGTACTGATCGAAGACCTTCTTGTCCTCGCAGTCGGCGATGACGTTGCCCCAGACGTCGAGCGTCGCATCCAGCACCGGCTCCTGCGGGAGATAGCCGCGGCGGATGCCTTCGGCGGCCTTGGCCTCGCCCGAGAACTCCTTGTCGATCCCGGCCATCACCTTCAGCAGGGTCGACTTGCCCGAACCGTTGACGCCCACGACGCCGATCTTGGCGTCGGAATAGAACGACAGCCAGATGTTCTCGAAGACCTTCTTGCCGCCGGGATAGGCCTTGGTCAGGCCTTGCATCTGGAAAATATATTGCTGAGCCATGGGGGGCGTCGGCCTCTTCGGTATTCGGGATCGGGGGGTCGGGCGCTCAGATAGCCTCCGGGACGGGATTCCGCAATGTTCCCGGCGGGTTTCGGCGCGCGCCTTGCGTCCTTCGAGGCTCGCTCCGCCTCCCACCTCAGGATGAGGAAGTCAGAAACCACAAAGCTCCTCATCCTGAGGCGCCCGCGAAAGTGGGCCTCGAAGGACGCACCGTCGCTGTCACCACCCCGTCGCTGTTCCGTCGGAAACCCGACACGGAACTGTCGACGCGCTGTCGTCGAGCGCTGTTACCGCACCTCCCCAAGCCGGCGCCGCTCCCCTTGAGCGCCGGCGTGGGGATACAAGCATGAAACGACACCTGATGCTGGGCGGGGCCTTCTGCGCCTTGCTGCTGGCCGCGCCGCACCTGGCCCTGGCCGCCGAACCCGCCGCCGTCGCGGCCCCCGCCGACGCAGCCGCGGCCGACGCCAACGAAGTCGACGCCGTGATCGTGCTGGGCCAAGGCCAGAGCCGCCAGGTCCAGACCATCAGCACCACCCAGATCGAGGTCCTGGCCGCCGGTTCCAGCCCGCTGCGCGCGGTCGAGAAGCTGCCCGGCGTGAGCTTCCAGTCGGCCGACGCCTTCGGCGCCTACGAATGGTCGACCCGCGTCGCGATCCGCGGCTTCGACCAGAGCCGCCTTGGCTTCACCCTGGACGGCGTGCCCCTGGGCGACATGAGCTACGGCAACTACAACGGCCTGCACGTCAGTCGCGCCGTCATCAGCGAAGACCTGGGCAAGGTCGAACTGGCCCAGGGCGCCGGTTCGCTGTCGACCGCCTCGACCAGCAATCTGGGCGGCACGCTGCAGTTCTTCACCCGCGATCCGTCGCAGGAGTTCCACGTCCAGACCAACGCCACGGTCGGCTCGGACTCGATGTACCGGGTGTTCGGCCGGATCGACACCGGCGCCATCGAGAGCCTGGGCGGCCTGCGCGCCTACGTCTCGGCCGTCGACCAGAAGGCCGACAAGTGGAAGGGCGGCAGCGAGCAGAAGCAGCGCCAGTACGACGCCAAGGTCGTGCTGCCCCTGGGCGAGACCGGCTCGCTGACCGCGTTCTGGAACCATTCGGAGCGCCGCGAGCAGGACTACCAGGACATGTCCTTCGACATGATCAAGCGCCTGGGCCGCAACTGGGACAACTTCCAGCCTGACTGGAACAAGGCCATCGGCGTGGCCACCGTACTGAACAACCCGGCCAACTACGCCGGCGCGACGCCGATCCTGAACGGCGGCTACTGGACCGGGGTGGGGACCAACCCCTACGCCCAGTACGGCGTGGCCACCCCCGACGACGCCTACTACGCCGGCGCCGGCATCCGCGACGACGACATCTACGCCGTCACCCTGAAGCACGACCTGGGCGAGATGGTCCGCTTCGACCTGACCGGCTACGGCCACAAGAACCAGGGTCAGGGCCTGTGGTACACGCCCTACACCGTCAGCCCGGGCTATGGCGCGGCTGGGTCGACGGCCGCCCCGCTGGCGATCCGCACCACCGAGTACGACATCGACCGCAAGGGCCTGATCGGCAACCTCTATGTCGACCTGGGCAGCCATGCGATCAGCGCCGGCTTCTGGACCGAGGACAACGACTTCCACCAGGCCCGCCGGTTCTACGCCGAGACCCTGGCCGCCCCGTCGCGCGACCCGCTGGACTTCCAGTCCAACCCCTTCAAGACCTCGTGGGAGTACAAGTTCAACACCAAGACCACGACCGGCTACGTCCAGGACGTCTGGACGCTGACCGACGCCCTGAAGGTCAATTTCGGCTTCAAGGCCCTGAAGGTCGAGAACGAGGTCAAGTCGATCGTCGGCGCCGTGAACGGCAAGATCCAGTCCAAGGACAACTTCCTGCCCCAGGTCGGCGTCGTCTATGACCTGAACAATGGCGTGGAGCTGTTCGGCGGCTACACCGAGAACATGGCCGCCTACGTCTCGGCCGCCACCTCGGGCCCGTTCGCCTCGCAAAATCAGGCCGTGGTGGATTTCGTCCGCGACAACCTCAAGCCCGAAACGTCCAAGACCTTCGAGGGCGGCGTCCGCTACAAGACCGACCGCTTCCAGGGCGTGGCGGCGTTCTATCACGTCGACTTCGAGAACCGCCTGGACAGCGCCAGCACCGCCCCGCCGATCCTGGGCCTGCCGGCGGTTCTGTCGAACGTCGGCGCGGTCAAGACCAAGGGGATCGAGCTGGCCGGCCAGTATCGGATCACCGACGCCTGGTCCCTGTACGGCTCCTACGCCTACAACGACTCCACCTACGAGGACGACGTCCCGGGCGCCGGCGGCACGGTGGCCATGCACACCAAGGGCAAGGACGTTGTCTTCACGCCCAAGTCCCTGCTGAAGGCCAGCCTGGGCTACGACAAGGGCGCAGGCTTCTTCGGCAACCTCGGTGTCAGCTACACCAGCTCGCGCTGGTACACGTTCGAGAACGACGGCGGCAAGGTCGACGGCTTCACCGTCGCGGACCTGACCGTCGGCTACCGCTTCGCCGGCGAAACCAGCGCCTGGCTGCGCGGCCTGGAGGTGCAGGCCAACATCACCAACCTGACCGACGAGGACTACATCTCGACGGTGGGCTCGGGCGGCGCGTCCAAGGCCGACCCGGGCGGCACGGCCATGACCCTGCTGCCGGGCGCCCCGCGCCAGGCCTATGTGACGGTCCGCAAGCGGTTCTAGGACCGGCGGGGACACGCCTTTGCGGCGTGTCCCCGATCGCGACGCCAGCTTTCCCGTGTCCGGACACGATTTCCGGGCTGTCCCGACACGGCTTTTCTGGTCTTTCGCCGCGCGCCGGAGCGTCGTCGGAACATGACCGACACCTCCTCCCCCGCCCCGTCCATGGCCGCCCTCGGCCACGAGATCATCGACATCGTCCGCACCGTCGGCGTCGCCCTGGCGATCGCACTGGCCCTGCGGGTCGTTCTCTTTCAGCCCTTCACCATCCCGTCGTCCTCGATGGAGCCCGGTCTCGTCACCGGCGACTACATCGTCGTCTCCAAGCTGGCGTATGGCTGGAGCCGCGCCTCGCTTCCCCTGAACCCGCCGCTGTTCGAAGGACGTCTGCTGGGCCGCGCGGCCCAGCGGGGAGACGTGGTGGTGTTTCGATTGCCGCGCGATCCGGCCCAGACCTGGATCAAGCGCGTGATCGGCCTGCCCGGCGACCGGGTCCAGGTCCGCGAGGGCCAGGTCTTCGTCAACAGCCGGGCGATCCCCCAGGCTCCGCTGGGCGTCATCTGGGACCACGACGCGCCGGACCGGCGGGTTCTGGCGATCGGGGAGCACACGCCCGACGGCCGCGCCTACGTCACCTACGATGGCGGCCCCGGGCAGCCGGGCGACGACACCGACGTCTATGTCGTGCCGCCCGGTCAGTACTTCGTGATGGGCGACAACCGCGACAACTCGCTGGATAGCCGCTGGCCGCGCGAGCTGGGCGTCGGGCTGCTGCCCGCCGAGAATCTGGTCGGCAAGGCTGGGTTCGTGCTGGCCTCATGGCGACCGGGCGCGTCGATCCTCAAGCCCTGGACGTGGCTGGACCTGCAGCCCGACCGCTTCCTGAAGCCCATCCGCTAGGCGAGGACACACCCTCGCGGCGGGTCCCAGTCAGCGTCGGCTGAATTCCTCGAAGCTCAATGCGCCATCGTGATTGGCGTCCAGGCGGTCGAAGGCCGCGTGGGCCGCGAGCGGCCGGGCCAGGGAGGGAGCGGCGACCGCGCCGACGGCCAGGCCCGCCAAGGCGGCGGCCAGGACACGCCAGACCAGGTTCGAGCGGCTCGGACTGCCCGTCGGGCCGTCCAGCTCCTGGTCGATAAAGACGCGGACCGCCTCGCTGGCGGTGCGGCGCGTCTCGCGGCATCGCGCCATGAAGGCGACCTTGGTCTCGTGCGGCAGACGGACCTCGAGCATGTCGCTCTTCTTGGGCGGCTTGCCAGGGTTCATGGCCATCCTCTCGATGATGCCTCAAAAGGCTAGCATCTTTGCCGACGCGCAAAAAGAAAGCCCGGCCAAAAGACCGGGCTGAAAGTTATTAGGGAGGAAACGCCCAGGAAGGGCAGAGGCGCTCGGCGCCTCACGGGCTCCTGTTAGCGCTAACAGATGCGTCATGGCAAGCGTTTCCTGCCGGACGCGGCGAGCTGACGCACTCTTCACCCCTTCGGGCGGGCCCGAACTTCCCTGCTGACAACGGCCACGCTGGCCTCTAGCGTCCCGCGCCATGATCAGACCCTCGCTCCTGGCCATCACGGCCTGCCTCGCCCTGTCATCGCCGGTCCTGGCGGAAAAACTCACCCCCGAACGGATCTTCGCCGACCCCGCCCTGAACGGTCCCACGGCCAAGGGCGTGGCCCTGTCGCCGGACGGCAAGCGGGTCACCTATCTGAAGGGCAAGGCCGAGGCGGCCAACGTCCAGGACCTGTGGGCCGCCGATGTGAAGGGCGGCGAGCCCTACCGCCTGATCGACTCCGCGGCCCTGTCGTCGGGCGGCAAGGAACTGTCGGAGGCCGAGAAGGCTCGCCGCGAACGGGCCCGCGTCTCGGCCCGCGGCATCGTCGAATACAGCTGGGACGAGGAAGGCCGCTTCATCCTGGTGCCGCTGGACGGCGACCTCTATCTGGACAGCGTCGCCGACGGCAAGGTCACCCGCCTGACCGAGACCCCTGGCGACGAGGTCGACGCCAAGGTCTCGCCCAAGGGCGGCTTCGTCTCCTATGTCCGCGACCAGAACCTCTACATCAAGCCCGTGGCTGGCGGCCCGGAGAAGGCCCTGACCACGCAGGGCAAGGACGCCCTGTCGTTCGGCACGGCCGAGTTCGTCGCCCAGGAGGAGATGGACCGTTTCACCGGCTATTGGTGGAACCCGGGCGAGACCAGCATCGCCTACACCCGGGTCGACGAAAGCGGCGTCGACGTGATCCCCCGCGCCGACATCGGTCCGGGCGGCGCCACCGTGGTCGAGCAGCGCTATCCGCGCGCCGGCCGCCCCAACGCCGTGGTCGACCTGTTCGTCCAGGACCTGGCCACCGGCAAGGTCGTCCAGATCGACCTGGGCCCCAACAAGGACATCTATGTCGCCCGCGTCGACTGGTCCGCCGACGGCAATACCCTGTACGTCCAGCGCCAGACCCGCGACCAGAAGACCCTCGAGCTGATCGCCTACGACCCGGCTTCGGGCCCTGGCCAGATGGTTGGGGGCAAGACGATCGTCACCGACACCGACGCCCACTGGATCGAGCTGTCGGACGACTTCCATCCGCTGAAGGATGGAAGCTTCCTGTGGTCGTCGGAAAAGTCGGGCTACAAGCACCTCTACCGCTACGCCGCCGACGGCAAGCTGATCGCCCAGGTCACGACCGGCGACTGGCCGGTCGCCGACCTGGAAGGCGTCGACGAGGCCCGCAAGGTGGCGATCTTCTCAGCCTCGATCGACACCCCGCTGGAGCGTCGAATTTACGAGGTCTCCTATGCCAAGCCGGCCACGCCGAAGGCCTTGACGCCGGCCGGCGGCTGGTGGACCGCCAAGGTGGCCGAGACGGGCGGCGCCTTCACCGCCGGCTACAGCGATCCGAAGACCCCGCCGCAGATGGCGCTGTATGACGCCACGGGCAAGCGCGTGCGCTGGATCGAGGAGAACCGGCTGGCCCAGGGGCACCCGTACTGGCCCTACGCCGCCACCCTGCCCGCCCCCGAGTTCGGCACGCTGACGGCGGCCAACGGCGAGGCGCTGCACTACGAGATCCTCAAGCCGGTCGGCTTCGATCCGGCCAAAAAGTACCCGGCCATCGTCTCGGTCTATGGCGGCCCGCACGCCCAGACCGTCAGCCGCTCCTGGCAGAAGGTCGGCGAGCGGCCCTATCTCGAGGATGGCTACGTCATCTTCAAGCTGGACAACCGCGGCAGCGCCAACCGCTCGGCCAAGTTCAAGCGCGCCTTGGATCGCCGCATGGGCACGGTCGAGGTCGAGGACCAGTTGGTCGGCGCCAAGTTCCTGGCCGGCCTGCCCTATGTCGACGCCGACAAGCTGGGCGTGATGGGCTGGTCGTACGGCGGCTTCATGACCCTGATGCTGATGACCGCGCCAGACACGCCGTTCAAGGCCGGGGCCGCAGGCGCGCCGCCGACCGAGTGGGGCCTCTACGACACTCACTATACCGAGCAGTTCATGGGCAAGCCGGACGAGAACAAGGACGGCTACGCCCAGTCGGACGTGCTCAACCGCCTGAAAAACCTCAAGCCCAACAGCCTCCTGCTGCTGCACGGCATGGCCGACGACAACGTCATCTTCGAGAACAGCACCCGCCTGATCGCGGCCATGCAGAAGAACGCCATCCCGTTCGAGATGATGCTCTATCCGGGCGAGCGCCACAGCGCGCCCGGCAGCAAGACCAAGGGCCTGCACGTGCTCAAAACGCATCTGGCGTTCTTCGATCGCCAGTTGAAAGGCCAGTGACGAGGCCGGGGACAGGCCCATGCGCCTGTCCCCGATCGCGCCCTAGACTTCCAGCCTCTCCAGCACGAAGCCGGCCCGCGCGACGACGTCGGTCTTCGGCAGGATCGAGACCGTATAGCCAAGCCGTCGGTAGGCCGACAGCAACCGCTCGTACTCGGCCTTAGCCGCCTCGAAGCCGTGCGGCCGCTCGGGATCGTTGACATAGATCTTCGGCCATGGCGGGGCCAGGAACACGCGCCGATGGTAGCGATGGGCCCGGCCCAGCGGCTCCAGCACGGCCTCGCCGGTCGCATGCTCCAGGGCCGCGGCGGCGTCGACCAGGCCGCGATCGAAGAACACCCAACCCGTCAGGCCTTGGGCGGTCGTGCGATCCGCCAGCGCCACCGCCACGGCCCGTCGCGCGAAGGCCGCTGCGTCGATCCAGGGCAAGGCCGCGCCGCCGCCGGCCAGCGCTTCCCGCACGATCCGCCGGCCGGGCTCCTCGACCCCGGCGTGGCCGCGCCGCTGTAGTTCGGTCAACAGGGTTGACTTGCCGCCGCCGGAGCAGCCAGAGAGCACGACGAAACGGTTCAGGGTCAACCTCCTGTCGGGTTGTGATCCGCTCCCCGGTACGGAAGGCAGACAACCGGGCAGGACTAGGAGACAGCCGCCGGCAAGGTGGCCGGCTGGGTCGTCCTCACCCGGAACATCCGCGCCTCCCGCGCCACGTCGTACAGGCGGTGGATGACGAAGACCTCCGGCTGCGCCGTGCGCAAGGCTTCCTCGGCGAGGGTCAGATGGAAGGGCGTGGCCGGACCGCCGGTGGTGGTCTTCACGGCTATGCGGCGGGGCGCGCCCGTGCGGCTGAAGCTGACTAGGTCGCACCCCTCGTCGGCGGGCGGCAGGGCCAGGCGGACCTGGGCGGCGAGGTCCGGGCGGCCGCGTTCCTCCAGCCGGCGCTGCTCGTGGACCAGGGCCGCGGCGAGACCGATCCGGGCCAGGATCCGGGCCCCGTGATCGCGGACGGCGGGGTCGAACTTGGCGACCAGCCGTTGGGCGCGCTCGCTGGACGGGGCATGACGGGCCAGCGACGGGGCGCCTTCGGCCAGGATCGGGGCGCCGGCCTGGCCCAGCAGGGCCAGCGGCTGGGCCAGGTCCTTGAGGACGCCCGGCCGCGCGCTCAAGCAGCGGTCGATCGCGTCGACCAGGCCGTCGCCGAAGTCCCAGCGCGGCGGATGATCGTTCAGGGTCGGCAGGCCGATCAGGGTCAGCACCGCCGAGATCTCACCCTGCAGAAAGGTGATCGCTCCACCCGATCGGTTGGTGACGAACCGCAAGGCGCGCTGGTGGTTGGCCGGATCGTAGGCGCGGCCGGACATCGTCTTGTCGAGCATGACCAGATAGTCGCCGACCACCAGGTCCTGTTCGGCCTCGTTCCAGGTCCTGCCGTTGATCGCCGAGTCGCCCACGCGGCGACGATGCCTCAAGCGGAGCCGTGACGCCAGGACCGGCTCAGCCGCCCAGGCGGTCCAGCCAGGCCAGGAACTGGCCGGCCCAGGCCGCTTCCGGCGCGTCGGGCGGCGAGCGCAGGGCAAAGCCGTGGCCGCCGGTCGGATATTCATGCACCTCGGCTTGGCCGCCCGCCGCACGGATCGCCGCCGCGCCTTCGCGAGCGTTGGCGATCGGGACCTTGGGATCATCGGCGGCATGAAAGATGAAGGCCTGGGTCGGGACGGTGAAGCCGTGGAACGGTGTCCATTCCGGCCCCCGGGGCTTGGGCGTGGTCAGCCAGACGTAGCCCAGGCCGATGAAATCGGGCAGCACTGGCCGGCCGTCCAGGGCGTCGACCGGCGGATAGAGCGGCGCGGCGCCCCGTGAGGCCAAGGCCGCCGCCAGGGTCGCGCCGGCGGAGAAGCCCAAGGCTCCAGTCCGAGACGCCCCGACCTTGGCCTTCAGCAGTCGCAAGGCGCGCTGGGCGTCCTGCAGCGGCGCGTCGACGCCTGCGGACCAGCGGTCGGTCGGCAGGCGGTAAAGCAGCACGCCGGCCGCGATCCCCTGCCCCGCCAGCCAGCGGGCGACGTCGTGGCCTTCCTTGTCGATCACCACCTTGTTGAACCCGCCGCCCGGCAACACCAGCACGGCGAACTTCGGCGGCAGGGCGCCGACGGGCCGATAGATCGTCAGGGTCGGGCGGGTGACGCCCACGATGCTGTAATCGACGCGGCCGTCCGGCCAGTTGTAGGGCACGCGCCGCTCGGCGGCCTTCACCGCCTCGCCGCCGGGGGCTGCGCCGGGCCACAGGGCGATGGTCTCGCCCGGAAGATCGGCCTCCGTCGCCGGGCCGGCGCCGCCCAGCATCAACAGGGGCCCCGCGGCCAGCAGGCCTCGCCGGTTCACACCCAGACCCATCACAATCTCCCCCGCACACCGGCCTCATGGCATGACCCAAGGTTGAGACAGATCGACACCCGTGGCAACGGCCCTCGGCTGCGCGCCGGCCGGGACGCGCGGTCGGCGATCGTGCTAGAAACCGCCCATGACCGACAAGACCGACGACCTTCCCGACATTCCCGGCGAAACCCCGATCCAGCGCGCCCTGCGCCTGAAGAAGGCCGCGCTCGCCGCCAAGCCGCAGCCGCCGCGCGGCGGCCGCTTCCAGCGCGAGCAAGCCGCCGCCGCCGCCTCGAGCAGCAAGAGCAAGCCCTGGATGACGCGCTAGATCGCGTTCACCTCAAGCGGCGCCTTGAGAACGCCGCGCTTTGACCACACGTTGATCGCCATGCGCGCTCTCCTCCTCGCCCTGCTCGCCAGCCTCGCGGCCGGCCCCGTGCTGGCTCAGGCGACCAGGCCGCCGGCCGAGACGCCGACGCCGGTCTCGCCCGTGACGGTCATGCCGCCGACCCAGAAGCCCAAGGTGGTCGCCACCTGGCCCGCCAACGGCGAGGCGATCGCCCCGGGCGTGCTGGTGCTGAAGGTGGTGTTCGACCAGCAGATGACGCCCCGCGACTTCGCCTACGGCCTGGGAGCGGGCGGCGACAAGCTGAACTGCCTGAAGACGCCGCGCCTGCTGAACGACAACAAGACCTTCGTCCTGCTGTGCACGACCCTGCCGGGCGAGACCTACGCCGTCGCCCTGAACCCCGATGCGCCCGGCGGCCCAGCCTTCAGCAACGTCGCCGAAAATCGCGCCGAGCCCGGCGCGCTGACCTTCACCACCGGAACCGGCGAGCCGGTCACCAAGCTGCGGGACGCCATCAAGGCTGCGGGCCTGGGCGACCTGGACATGCCCGTCGAGGAAGCGCCGGACGCCGCGCAGTCAGGCGCCAAGACGGCGCCCTGACGAAAAAACCTTGGGGGAGAGCCGGCCGAATTCGTGCGTCGGGACACCCCGGCCGGCTCTCGGCCTGCGGTCGGACCCGCCCCGTCGGAAAAAGGCGGCCCGGCGGTCGGAAGGAATCGGGGGGAGGACACCTCGACACCCGCAGGCGCGCCCAGGTTGCAACATCCTGGCGCCCCGCCGCCATCAGGTAAAACCCTAGGACGCGATTTTTTCAGCCGCGATCGGGCCACAGCGGGATGACCCGGTGTTCCTCGTCGGAATCGAGGAGCAGCCGTACGGTCAGGCCAAGGCCGCCGGACTCATAGACCAGCTTCGCGCCGAGCTGCCGCGTCAGGCCGCGCACCACCCGAAAGCCCAGACCGCCGTCGGTGTGAGGGTCGAACGTCTCGCTCAGTCCCACGCCATCGTCGGTCACCTCGACCACCAGGCCGCTGCCGACCGAACGGCAGGACACCTGAATCCGGCCCGCCACGCCCGAGGGGTGGGCGTATTTCAGGGCGTTCGTCACTAGCTCGCTGACGATCAGGGCGACCGGCGTGGCCTGATCGGCCCGCACCATGCAGCCGCCCGAATCCCTGTGAGTGATGATGGTGTCGCCGGCGAAGCTGACGGTCTCCATAAGGCTGGTGCACAGCTTGGCCAGGAAACGGCCAAGGTCGATGCCGTCCTCGTCTTCGCCGGGCGCGCCCGACAGCAGGCGATGCAGTTCGCCGACGGTCTCGATCCGGGCGGCCACCTCCTCCATCGCGATGCAGGCCTCGCGAGCCGACAGCGGTTGGCCCGCCTTGTGCAGCCGGGTCGCCTGCAAGCGGGTGTACCCCGCGATCAGGGCCAGGTTGTTGGCGATGCGATGCTGGGCTTCGCTAAGCCGGTCATCAGACCCGACATGGCGAACGACCGCATCGCCGAAGTCTCGGCGTTCGACGTCCATGGCTCGGGGGCTTTCAGTAAGGCGGCAGGACATTCCGTCACCTCACTTGAGCACAATCCAGATAGAAAAGCGACCATTTAATTAGACAAGGAATCATACTTCTATCTCACATGAGGCACAGGTCGCGTCGTGTCGGGAACTCGACTTACAACTAACTTATATAAGGACCTTTAATCACTTGGAGTATGCTGAGCGCACACAGCCTATCGCGCTAAATGAGTAAGTGGCGTATTTTTGGCCAAGTGCGGTCTTTACGTGTCCCTGGAACCCGATGGCGGCGCTCGCGCGTTAGCTCTACCGGACAAGAAGGAGAGCCGCCCCTTTCCCGGGGGCCGAGACCCCATGAACGACCTGACTCGACCCGAACGCCTGCAGATCATGCTCACGCAGGAAGAGCTCGCCGCGCTGGACGACTGGCGCTTCGCACGCCGCATGCCCAGCCGCGCCGCCGCAGTTCGCGAACTGCTCAAGCGCGGCCTGGAGGTCGACGGCGTCCAACTGGCCGACGGCAAGATGCGCTCGCGGGACTTCGGCGTGGTCGAGAGCCCCCTGCGCTCGAACGGCTCCAGCGCCGACGGCGAAGGCTGATCCCGGCGCCGGAGTTCGCTGACCAGACCCTTGATGCCGACAGTCGCCAGGCGCCATGACTTCGCCGTGGTGACGCGCTTGAACCTGGTCCTGGGCCAAGGTTAAGGTCCGATGCTGTTTCCCTAACTTCAGAGACCTCCTCATGCGCAAGATCGTGATCCTCGCCACCGTGGCCGCCGCCCTGATGGTTTCGGCCTGCAACACCGTCGCCGGCGTTGGTCAGGACGTGTCGGCCGCCGGCCGGGCCGTGACCAACACCGCCAAGGACGCCAAATAGTCGCAGGATCGAGGGTTGCGGACTCCAGGCGACCGGAGTCCGCGAACCCCGACATAGTTAAGCTAGGCCGCGGCGCAGTGCCGCTCGCGGCGGGTTTTTCCAGAACGCACGGCGACTTACCCACAGGACGCCGTAATAGGTGTGGTTAACCGGCTCCAGTAACGACATTTCTATTGCTCGCCTTTCGGGCGAATTCTTCAGTCGACAGCCGTTCATCTCAACGAAATCTGATTCAAAATGGCGCATGCGACCGTGCGCCCCCTTTCACTGGCCGCGCCGTGGAGTCATATCGACGCCCATGAACGAGCAGATCTCTTCCTGCCCGCCTCCGGTCAGCATGCTGACCGGCATGAAGCGCGGCGTCCGCCACCGCTGTCCCAACTGCGGTGAGGGGCGGCTGTACACGCGTTACCTGAAGGTCGATCTCGACTGCGAGGTCTGCGGCCATGACCTGGCGCGCTATCCGGCCGACGACGGCCCGGCCTATTTCACGATCCTGATTATCGGGCACCTGGTCGTCGCCCCGCTGCTGCTGTTCCCGTTCATCTGGAAGATGTCGCCCGCGTTGGTGGTGCCGCTGACGGTGCTGCCGCTGGCCGCCCTGACCCTGCTGCTGCTGCCTCGCGTCAAGGGCGCGGTGATCGGCGCCCTGTGGGCCGTGGGCCTGCGCAAGGCCGAGGACTGCCCGGGCGGTTAGGACGCGCCCGAGCGGCGTTTCGGAACCTCTGCCGAGCTTCTTGCATTCCCTCCGCCTGAACCCCGGCGCGCGGGGCGCTTGGATGCAACGGAGACGGACATGCTCGGCACGATCCTCATCATCATCCTGATCCTGGCCCTGATCGGCGCCCTGCCGACCTGGGGTCACAGCCGTTCGTGGGGCTACTACCCCTCCGGCGGCCTGGGTCTGATCCTGATCATCATCATCATCCTGGTCCTGCTCGGCAGGATCTAGCGCCCCCCGGGGTCGCGCTGGGGGACACGCGCTCGCGTGCGCCCCCGGCCACGCCGACGCCCTTCCCCCGGCGACCCATGTTCGCCTAAGGTCCCTCCCCAATGACACAGGGGGCGACATGACCGACACCGCCGCGGCGACGCCGCCAGAGACGGTCGCGCCCTTGAGCGCCTGGCGCCGGACGCGGGCCATCCTCGGCGGATCGGCCGGCAACCTGGTCGAATGGTACGACTGGTTCGCCTACGCGGCCTTCTCGATCTATTTCGCCAAGGTCTTTTTCCCCAAGGGCGACCAGACCGCCCAGCTGATGCAGACCGCCGCCATCTTCGCCGTCGGCTTCGGGGCGCGCCCCGTCGGGGCCTGGCTGATGGGCCTCTACGCCGATCACAAGGGCCGCAAGGCCGGCCTGACCCTGGCGGTGGGCCTGATGTGCGTCGGCTCGCTGATCATCGCCCTGTGCCCCGGCCACGCGAAGATCGGCGACGCCGCGCCGATGATCCTGCTGCTGGCCCGCCTGCTGCAGGGCCTGTCGGTCGGCGGCGAGTACGGGGCCAGCGCCACCTATATGAGCGAGATGGCCGGGCGGAAGCGGCGCGGCTTCTGGTCCAGCTTCCAGTACGTGACCCTGATCATGGGCCAACTGGTGGCCGCCCTGGTGCTGGTGATCCTGCAAAACAGCCTGAGCAAGGCCGACCTGGCCGAGTGGGGCTGGCGCATCCCGTTCTTCGTCGGCGCGGCCCTGGCCGTGGTGGTGTTCTGGATCCGCACCGGCATCGAGGAAAGCGCGTCGCACCAGAACGCCGGCGCCCGCGACCCGATCAGCCGTCGGCAGGTCGTCTGGGTAGTCGGGCTGCTGGTGGCCACCGTGGCGTCCATGATCTGGGGCTTCACCGACACGCCAGCCGCGACGAGGTCGCAGTACGTCGCGGTCGTTCTGCTGGTCGCCACCTATGTCGCCCTTGCCGCGCCCCTGGTCTTGCGTCATCCGGGGCAGACCCTGGCGATCATCGGCCTGACCGCCGCCGGTTCCTTGGCCTTCTACGCCTACACCACCTACATGCTGAAGTTCCTGGTCAACACGGCCGGTTTCGACAAGGCCACGGCCGGAGGTATCAACCTGGCCACCCTGGCCGGCTTCATGCTGATCCAGCCGCTGTTCGGCTGGGCCTCGGACAAGGTCGGCCGCAAGACCATGCTGGTCTTCGCCTTCGGGCTCGGAGCCCTGATCGCTTGGCCGGTGTTCAGCCTGACCGCCAAGGCGACCAGCCCCGTCGTCGCCTTCGGCCTGATCTTCGCGGCCCTGTTCGTGCAGTCGGGCTACACCGCCATCAGCGCGGTGGTGAAGGCCGAGCTGTTCCCGGCCCATGTCCGCGCCCTGGGCGTTGCCCTGCCCTACGCCATCGGCAACGCCGCGTTCGGCGGCACGGCTGAATATGTCGCCCTGTGGTTCAAGCACGAGGGCATGGAAAGCGGCTTCTACCTCTATGTGTCGGCGATCATGGCCGTGGGCCTGACCGTGTCGCTGCTGCTTCGCGACACGGGCAAGACCAGCCTGATTCTCGAGGACTGACACCGCCCTTTCGCCGACTCCCGTTCCGGACTTAAGTTCGCCTCATGCATGCTTCGCTTTCCCACGCCCTGTCCAAGCAGTTCCTGGCCCTGCCCGTCATCGACCTTCTGGTCCTGGCGTTTTTCCTGTTCTGCTGGCTGTTCTACGAGCCGATGCTCAAGCGGCTGGGCCGGGAGCGGAACGTCATCAACACCGACATGACGGTGATCCGCCGCCGGTGGATGGCCGAGATGGCGGTGCGCGAGATCGCCCTGCTGGACGGCCAGCTGCTGGGCCATGCGCTGAACTCGGCCTCGTTCTTCGCATCGAGCAACCTGATCCTGATCGCCGCGGCGGCCGGCGTGCTGTTCGGCGGCGACAGCGCGCTCAAGAGCATCGAAGGCCTGGCCGTGCTGGCCCCCGCCTCGACCCTGGTGTTCCAGATCAAGCTGGGCGTGGTGCTGGTGGCCCTGGCGCGGGGCCTGCTCGACTTCATCTGGTCGATCCGCCAGATGAACTACTGCCTGGCCGCCATCGGCGCGACGCCGATGTGGTCGCCGCGCGCGGTGCTGGACGAATATGCCGAGGCCACCGGCGCGATCCTCAACCCCGCCCTGTCGGCGTTCAACGCCGGGGTGCGCGGCTACTATTTCGCCCTGGCCGCCGCGGCCTGGCTGCTCGGGCCCGTCGCCTTCGCCGTGGCGACTGGCGGGGCGATGGCGCTGCTGCTCTGGCGCCAGCGCCGCAGCCCCGCCTCGGCCGCGGTGCGCAAGGTCCGGCAGATCCTGGAGCGCCAGCCCGTGGTGATGGGCCCGCACCTGACCAAGACCAACGGCGAGCAGGTTTAGGCCGGAAGCCTACAGCCCCAACTCCGCCTTCACTTTTCGGGTCAGCTTGGCGGCGATCAGGCCGTGCGCCGTCTTCAGCCAGTCGGTGACCTCGTCGGCGTCCTGGGCGGCCAGGTCGGCGAAGTGCAGCCATTTGGCGCGGGCCAGATAGGGCGCAGGCGTGGCGCGGCCCATCTCGCTCAGCACTTCGAACGCCACGTCCGAGGCCTTCAGCGAAAAGCCGTTGCGCCCGACCGCCCCGCCCAGCACGGCGAACATCTTGCCGCCCACCTTGTAGACCTGGTCGTCGCCCCACTGGATGGTCATGGTCGCGCCCGGCAGGGCCATGGCTGCGGCGTCGAAAGCCTTGGGGGTCATGCTTGCCATTCGATATAGTCGACGCCGCAGAACCGCTCGATCCAGACCGAGAAACTGTCGGCCACGACGCGCAGGTCACCGTCATCGTGGTTCCAGAACCAGATCGGCGCCCGGCCCGGCCGGCCGGCGCGCCCGTCCCTGACGTCGAAACAGAAGAGATTGCCCGAGCAATCGTCGGCGAACGCGACGAGGTGACCAGGCAGGCCGCCTTCGCGCCAAGCTTGGGTCTGCTCGACAATGAGGTCCGGCTCAAAGAAATCGCTGACGTCGGATATATCCGCCTCGGTCTCGACGATGCTGTGCAGCAGGGCGATGGTCATCCAAGGCAGACCATGAGCCAAAATCGCCGCGCGATAATCCTGCGGAAACACGAAGTCGAGCCGGGCTTCCACCGCGTCGAGATCGGCGTGCTGGACCTTCGTCGGCGGATGGTCGCCGATCGTCCACTTGTCGATGAACAGTTCGAGAGACACGTGCGCTCCGCCCCTAAGCCTCGAGCCCGATTCCGATCGGACACACCGCGCCCGTACCACCGACGCCGCAATAGCCCTCGGGGTTCTTGGCCAGGTACTGCTGGTGATAGTCCTCGGCGAAGTAGAACGGTCCGGCCGCACCGATCTCGGTGGTGATGGTTCCCAGCCCCTGGGCGTTCAGGGCCTGCTGGTAGGCCTCCTTGCTTGCCACCGCCGCGGCGGCCTGGGCGTCGGAGGTCACATAGATTCCCGAGCGGTACTGCATGCCGATATCGCCGCCCTGGCGCATCCCCTGGGTCGGGTCGTGATTCTCCCAGAAGGTCTTGAGCAGGGTCTCGTAGGTAACGACGCGCGGGTCGAACACGACCTGCACCACCTCGGTATGACCCGTGCGGCCGGTGCAGACCTCCTCATAGGTCGGATTCGGGGTGACCCCGGCCGCATAGCCGACGGCGGTCACATGCACGCCCGGGATCTTCCAGAACACCTGCTCCACGCCCCAGAAGCAGCCCATGGCCAGCACCGCGATCTCCATGCCGTCGGGATAAGGTCCCTTCAGCGCATGGCCGTTGACGAAGTGGGTTCGGGCGGTCGGGATCGCCGCCGCCCGTCCCGGCAGGGCGGTGTCGACGGTCGGCATGTCGAGGATCTTGGGCGCGGAGACCATGGCGAATCCCGGGATCGAAACGGAAGTCTCGATCCTAAGGCGTTCGCGATCGCGTTTCACCTCGCATGGCCGCTTGCCCCCGCAATCGTCCTGAGTATATTGCGCCCCTTCCTGCGTCGGGGGCCTCAACCGCCTTCCGCATCTGGTGCGCATGGTGAGGTGGCCGAGTGGTTGAAGGCGCACGCCTGGAACGCGTGTATAGGGGAAACTCTATCGAGGGTTCGAATCCCTCTCTCACCGCCACCGCCCTCTCCCCAAATTTGACATCAGGGCCCCGCGTCCCTATCTGACGCTCACCGAGCGCGATCCGATCGCGCCGGACGCCTGACCACAGGCTTCCAGTCTCCAGGCTCGCGCTCAGCGCCAGACGCTTGGAGCCAGACGGAAAATCCCCGCCATGCCCTTTCCGGATCGGCCGTAAGAGACGGCCAGCGTCGCTCTAGGCCACGCACAATCCTGACCAGGGAACGCGGCTTCATTCCCCGAAGCTCACGGTCTTCATGAAACGCCTGCGCCCCACGGCGCGCGTTCGCCGAGCCCACACAGGGTCCCGCGCTCAGAAAGCGCCGGCCAGGGCTCAAGACACATCCAGAAAGACTCTACGACCATGTTTTCCACCCAAACCCAATCCACCCAAGCCCTGCCCGCGGTCTATGTGACCGAGGCCGACTTCGAGATCCTTTCCAACCTGGCCGACGCCGCGGCGGGCCGCGCGCCCGGCGGCCGCGTCCTGGCCCGCGAAATGGCCCGCGCCGTGATCGTCGAGCCCGGCGAAGCCCCTCGCCCCTTCGTGCGCATCGGCTCGCGCGTCGCGTTCCAGGACCTGTCCAACGACCAGACCCGCATCGTCCATGTCAGCCTCCCCCGCGACGCCAGCATCGACGAAGGCCGCATCTCGGTGCTCAGCCCGGTGGGCGCGGCCCTGATCGGCCTGACCGCCGGCGAGGCCTTCCACTGGACCGACCCCGAAGGCCGCGCGCGCGGCGTCCGCGTGCTGGCTGTCCAGGACTAGGCGCAGGACCGACATCCAGCCCCTTGGGCGCGAAACCTCATCCTTCGACAAGCTCAGGATCAGGTTTCCACCGCGCCACGGCCCGCACAATGGTCCTCATCCCGAGTTCGTCGAAGGACGAGGACCACGCATGGCCTTCACGGACGAACGGCTCCAGCAGTCACCAAGGCTGTCGCCAAGCCCTGAGCCGATGCTATGGCTCGGCGCATGATCCAGCGCTGCTTTCCCGCCCTGCTCGCCGCCCTCGCCGTCCTGACGGCTGCCCCCGCCCGGGCTAACGACACCTCGGCCGAGTTGGCGGCGGGCGGCCTGGTCCTGACCAAGAGCGACAGCATCGAGATGCGCTCGGAGGACCTCTACATCTCCGAGCAGGCCGTGCGCGTGCGCTACGTGTTCGCCAACACCAGCGGCAAGGACGTCACCGTCCGCGTAGCCTTCCCGATGCCCGACATCGGCGGGCCGGACTTCTTCCAGAGCGACGTGTCGATCCCGATCCAGGACGCCCCCGCCAACGTCCTGGGCTTCTCGACCAAGGTCGACGGCAAGCTCGTAAGGGCCGAGGTCGAGCAGAAGGCCATCGCCACGGACGGCGTCGACCGCACCGCCTGGCTGGTCGCCAACCACATCCCGCTGGCGGTCCACCTGGACGGCGTCGACGAGGCCCTGCGCGCCCTGCCCCAGGCCAAGCGCGACGAGGCCGTCCGGCTGGGCCTCTATGACCCCGACCAGGGCGGTGTCTGGGTGCTGAAGACCACCTACCACTGGCTGCAGACCTTCCCGGCCGGGCGACCGATCGTCGTCGAGCACGCCTACCGGCCGTCAGTCGGCGCCACCGTGGCCACCAGCGTCGGCACCGAATACGCCAACGAGATCAAGGACAAGTACTGCGTCGACAAGGCCCTGACCGACACCGTTATCCGCGCCGCCAAGGCTGACAAGGACGGCAACGCGCCGTGGGTCGACCGCTGGATCGACTACGTCCTGGTCACCGGCGGCAACTGGAAGAAGCCGATCGGCGACTTCCGCCTGGTGGTCGACAAGGGCTCACCCAAGAACCTGGTCAGCTTCTGCGGCTCGGGCGTGAAGAAGATCAGCCCCACCCAGTTCGAAATGCGCCGCACCAACTGGCGGCCTGAGAAGGACCTGTCGATCCTGCTGCTGGTCTCGCACGACGCGATGTAGCTACTCTTCGACAAAGGCCTTGAGCCGCGCCAGCGTGTCGTCCCACTGGCGAGACACGCCGTCGAGATAGGCGCGGGCCTCGTCCAGCGCCTCCCGCCGCGCGGCGAAGCGGCTCTCGCGGCCGACCCGGAGGCTGGCCACCAGGCCGGCGTCCTGCAGCACGTGCAGGTGCTTGGTGATCGCCTGGCGGGTCAGGGCGGTGTCGATGGACAAGGCGGCGATCGAGCGGGCCTGGCCGTCGCCCAGCTTGTCCAGCAGCGCCAGACGAGTGCGGTCGCCCAGGGCGGCGAAGATCGGCGCGGGGTCCGCAGCGCTAGGATTCAACATGGGCCTTGATGTTCTGGACCTGCTGCGTCCAGCCGCCGTCGTTCATCCGGAAGGCTTCCTCGCGGCGACGGGCGGGCACCTTGTCGAAGCCGGACTCGACGACCGTCAGCCGCGTGCCGGCCCCGTTGGGCGCCAGCAGGAACTCGACCAGGGTGGGCTCCTCCTGGTCGTAGTCGACGTCGGGATCGACGCCGTACGGATGCCAGGTGAAGGCCAGGCGCCGCGGCGGTTCGATGGCCGTCACCTTGGCCTTCCAGGTCACATGCTCATAGCCCGGATGGGTGATCTGGCCGCGGGCCTCCTGGCCGACGGCGAACGGCGCTTCCAGATCGACCTTGAACCAGGCTCCGAATTCCTTGTGGTCGCTGACGGCGCGCCAGACGCGCTCGATCGGCGCGTTCAGGTCGATGGTCTTCTCGATACGATCGGACATGATGGCAACCTCCTGGTTGCGCATTTGTGACTCTAATCGGGAAGAAGAGCAACCTTTCAGTTGCCATTGATTGGGGACAGGCGCATGCGCCTGTCCCCAGCCCTAGATCTCGATCAGTTCGTGTCCTCGGCCACCGGATCGGCCGCCGAGACCGCGCCGTCCTTGTTGGTGTCGTGGGTGACGAACATCCGCCAGCCGGAATAGTCGAACTCGGCCGGAGTGATTCCGCCGCTCTTGTCGGTGTCCAGCACCCCGAAGCGCACCTCGGCCTGGCGCAGCTGGCGCACGCGCTCCTCTTCCTTCTTCTCGGCGGTGTCGGTCGAGGCGGCCAGGCGCTTGGTCAGGCGGGCGGTGAACTCGCCGACATATTCGTCGTGCGACAGGGCGCCGTCGTGATTGGCGTCGATGCCGGCGAACTGCTTGTCACGGCCGGCCTTGAACTCGTCCTTGCTGACCGAGCCGTCGCCGTTGAGGTCCTGCTCCTTGATGAAGGTGTCGCGGGCGTGCGAGGCGGCGAAGGCGGGGGCGGCCATGCAGAACGCGGCGGCGGCCAGGAGGGCGATCTTGCGGGTCATCGGACAGGTCTTTCTCAGCGCAGGGATTCGAAGGTCAGGGCGTAGGTGTAGGAATGGCCAGTGGCGTCGGTAGCGGTTGGCGCGACGCGATAACGGGCCTGGATCTGGTAGACGCCCGATCGGGCGACCTTGACCGTGAACCGGCCCTGGTCGTCGCTGGTCAGGGTGACCGGCGGGGTCTTGGCGTCGGCGTAGCGGTCGTCGCCGGCGTGCAGTGTGATCGCCTGCCCGGCCACCGGCTTGCCGTCGAACAGCACCGTGAACTTGGCGTCCTGGCCGGTGAAGATGCTGCTGGGATGGGTGATGGCGACGAATTCCAGGCCCTTGCCGACCGGGGCCAGGGCCGCCGTGCTCGGCGCGCCGCGGGTCACATAGACGTCGGCCAGGGTCAGGCTCTGCATGTCGACCGGCGTGGTCCCGGCCGGCGCCTTGGCGGGATCCTCGAGGAACTCCCACTGGCCCTTGACCAGCACGGCCTTGGCGGTGCGGCCGGTGCGCTGGCCGGTGGTGATCCGATAGGTGCCGGGCTGCTCGGTCGCGACTTCGACCAGGGCCAGCTCGCGCAGGTTGGTGGCGGTCAGCGGCATGCGCGCGCCGTTCGGCCCGACCACCGCCCAGGCGTCGGACTTCATCGCCACCTCGGGGCTGAAGAAGCTCTCGGTGAACGAGCCCTGCACGGTCACCAGCTTGCGGTCGGTGACGTCGAAAGCGCTGGGCAGCAGGTACGGCGAATGGGCCTGGGCCGCGCCGGCCAGGACGCCGCTTAGGGCGACCCCGGCCAGGAGGGCGGCGAACGAGGGCGAGCGGCGCATGGCTGAAAGTCTCCGGATTCCAAGGAAGCGTCGCCTTCGGCTCTAATAGGAATGATTCTGAGAATCAATTGCATTTAGCTTGACCAAGCGGGCCTCCCCTCGTAGGTCCTCCGCCAACAGATGCGAATGGTTCGCATGTATCAGATCCGGGGGTCCTCGATGTCTCGCCTCAAGCTCGCCAGCTTCGCCGCCGTGTCGGCCACCGCCCTGCTCTGCGCCCAGGGCGCCTTGGCGGCGGAAACGGCGGCCGATGCGGTGGAGTTGGACAAGGTCATGGTCACCGCTACCCGCTCGGAGACCAAGCTGCAGGATGCGCCGGTGACCGCCAGCGTCATCTCCGGCCAGGACATCGAGGACGGTCTGGTCAAGGACATCAAGGACCTGGTCCGCTTCGAGCCCGGCGTGTCGGTGCGCAGCGCGCCCGCCCGCTTCACCGCCGCCGGGGCCTCGACCGGCCGCGACGGTAATGCCGGCTTCAACATCCGCGGCCTGGAGGGCAACCGCGTCCTGATCCTGGTGGACGGCGTGCGCGTGCCGGACGGCTACGCCTTCGGGGCCCAGAACATGGGGCGCGGCGACTATGTCGACCTCGACACCCTGAAGTCGGTCGAGATCGTGCGCGGCCCCGCCTCGGCCCTCTATGGCAGCGACGGCCTGGCCGGCTCGGTCAGCTACTTCACCAAGGATCCGTCCGACCTGCTGAAGGCCGGCAAGGCCTTCGGCCTGCGCGGCCGCGTCGGCTACGCCTCGGCCGACGAGAGCTGGAGCGAGAGCCTGACCGCCGCGGGCCGGGCCGGGGCCTGGGAGGCCATGGTCGCCTATACCCGCCGCGACGGCCAGGGCCAGAAGACCGCCGGGACCAACGACTCGGCCAACACCGACCGCACCACCGCCAATCCCGAGGACAACCGGTCCAACGCCGTCCTGGCGCGGGTGGTCTACACCCTGAACGACCAGAACCGCTTCCGGCTGACCTATGACCACCTGGACCGCGACACCGACTGGACGGTGCTGAGCGCCATCGCCAAGCCGCCCTTGGCTGCGACCAGCGTGCTGGGCCTGACCGCCTGGGACAAGGTCAAGCGCGACCGCGTCAGCCTCGACCACCGCTTCACCGACGGCCAGGGCCTGGTCCAATCGGCCACGACCACGCTCTACTATCAGGACAGCACCACCCGGCAGTATTCGGCCGAGGACCGTAACACCGCCGCCGACCGCACCCGCGACGCCACCTTCGACAACGGGGTGTTCGGCGCGGCGCTGGAGCTGCACAGCCAGGCGGCGATCGGCGGCTTGACGCACAAGCTCGTCTGGGGCGGCGACGCCTCGCTGACCCGCCAGGAGGGCGTGCGCGACGGCACGGTCCCGCCGGCCGGCGAGACCTTCCCCACCCGCGCCTTTCCGACCACCGACTACACCCTGGCCGGGGCCTATGCGCAGGACGAGATCGCCGTGGGTCCCGTGACCCTTTATCCAGCCGTCCGCTTCGACTACTATAGGCTGGAACCCAAGACGGACGCCCTGTTCACCGCCAACGTCCCGGCCAGCCAGAGCGAAAGCCACGTCTCGCCCAAGCTGGGCGTGGTGTGGAAGGCCACCGACCTGGTGACGGTGTTCGCCAACGCCGCCGCCGGCTTCAAGGCGCCCTCGCCGTCCCAGGTCAACAACGGCTTCGCCAACCTGGCCTCGAACTACAGGTCGATCTCAAACCCCGACCTGAAACCCGAGACCAGCCAGACCTTCGAGCTGGGCGTGCGCCTGAACCGCCCGACCTGGAACGCCAGCATCACCGGCTTCACCGGCCAGTACGACGACTTCATCGAGCAGGTGCAGGTGCGCGGGACGTTCACCGCCGCCGACCCGGCCGTCTACCAGTACGTCAACCAGTCCAAGGCCGAGATCACCGGCGCCGAGGCGCGATTCGTCACCGAACTGGGTGGTGGCTTCACCCTGCAGGGCGCGGCCTCCTACGCCCGGGGCAATTCGGAGAACAACGGCGCGAAGGTCCCGCTGGCTTCGGTCGACCCCGTCAAGCTGGTGGCGGGTCTGTCCTACCGCGACCCGGCCGGCCGGTTCGGCGGGGCGCTGAACGCCGTGCACGCAGCGCGGAAGTCCGCTGGTCGCTCGGGCGTCAGTTGCAGCGCCACCATCCTGGTCAATGGCGCGCCCCAGACCCAGACCGGCTCGGACTATTGCTGGATGCCCAAGGCCTTCACGGTTCTGGACCTGACCGCCTATTGGAACCTCACCGACAGCGTCACCCTGCGCGGCGGCGTGTTCAATCTTACCGGCCAGACCTATGCCTGGTGGAGCGATGTGCGCGGCCTGGCCGACAACGCCACCGTCAAGGACGCCTACACCCAGCCCGACCGCAACTACAGCGTCTCGCTGGCGGTGAAGTTCTAGGGTTCCGGTCGGCCTATCCCCTTCGGCCGGCTTGGAGCGGGCCGCGACCGTGCCGGCGGTCGCGGCCCGTTTTCGTCGAGGCGTGCTTTTGTAAAAGCCCTGTCAGAACAATGCGGCTTGGCCGTGCGGCCCAGGTCGACTACGACCCCTGCCATGAACGCCCAGACCCCCGCCGAACGCTACATCCTGATCCTGCAATGCCCCGACCGTAAGGGCGTGGTCGCCGCCGTGTCCGGCTTCCTGGCCGACAACGACGCCTCGATCGTCGAGAGCAGCCATTTCAACGACGGCCTGGCCGACCAGTTCTACATGCGCACGGTCTTTCGCCCGGATGGTGCGATGCCGGGGATCGACGACCTGCGCCGCGGCTTCGAGCTGATCGCCAAGCGCTTCGGCATGACCTGGGCCCTGCATGACGCCGGCGCCAAGCCCAAGGTGCTGATCGCAGTCTCCAAGTTCGGCCACTGCCTGTTCGACCTGCTGCACCGCTGGCGCGCCGGCCTGCTGCCGGTCGAGATTGTCGGGGTCGTCTCCAACCACGAGGACATGCGCTCGTTCACCGAATGGAGCGGCCTGCCCTATTTCCACCTGCCGACCACCAAGGCCAACAAGGCCGAGCAGGAGGACGCCTTCCTCAAGCTGGTCGACGAGCTGGCCGTCGACCTGGTCGTACTCGCCCGCTACATGCAGATCCTGTCGCCGGCCCTGTGCGCGCGGCTGTCGGGCAAGTGCATCAACATCCACCACTCGTTCCTGCCCAGCTTCAAGGGCGCCAAGCCCTATCACCAGGCCCACGACCGCGGCGTGAAGATCATCGGAGCCACGGCCCACTACGTGACCACCGACCTCGACGAGGGCCCGATCATCGAACAGGGCGTCCACCGCGTGGACCACAGCCACACGCCCGACGACCTGGTCACCCTGGGCCGCGACGTCGAATGCACCGTGCTGGCCCGCGCCGTGACCTGGCACGTGGAGCACCGCGTGCTGATCGCCGGGGCCAAGACGGTGGTGTTCGACTAGGGTTTCGCGACAAGCGTCCACGTCACCGCGTCCCGCGCTCCGCCGCCTTCCACCACAAGGCGGTTGACGCCCGGCGCCAGCGTCACGGGCCAAGTGGCGACATGGTCGACCACCGGCGCGCTTCCCAGGTCGCGCCCGTTGAGGCGCAGCGAGACCGAGGGGACGTTGGCGTAGACCTTCACCGTCACCGCCGGCGTGTCGCGGACCACCGCCCGGCGGCTGGTGATGTAGGCCATCGGCGCCGTGGTCCAGTTGGCGCGGTACCAGTAATAGGCGTCCTTGCGGACCTTGCGGTCGTAGGTCACCAGGCCCTTATCGTTGATCCCCGGACGGTCGCCCTCGTCGCGGCCGTCGGACGCCAGGTCGAAGCCGACCCAGACGAAGGTCCCCCACAGCCACGGCTTGTCGCGCAGGACCCGCCAGTAGGTCTCATGGAACAGGGCCTGGTACTGCTCGGGGTGCCATCTGCTCTTGGCGACCGGGCGGCGCGGCGGGTCTTCCTGCTGCAGCACGCTGGCTCCAGCGCCGTATTCGCTGATCGCCAGCGGCCGGTCGGGGCTTTTGGCGTGCACCGCCTCCACCCAGGGACCGATGTCCTCGGGCTTGCCGTCGTACCAGCCGAAATAGCGGTTCTGGCCGATCAGGTCGGTGTGCAGGGCCTGGGGGTCGGTCTCGGGCTTGCAGCAGTCGGCCAGCACCGTGGGGCGCGACGAGTCCTCGGCCTTGGCCACGGCCTGCAGGCCCGATAGCAGTTTCGCGGTCGCCGCATCGGACCGGTAGAGCTCGTTGGCCAGGCCCCAGGTCACCACCGAGGGGTGGTTGTAGTTCTGGCGGATCAGCTCGCGCAGCTGCTCGGCGGCGTTGTCGGCGAAGGCGGAGCCATCGTCGGCGACGCTGTTGAGCGGGATCTCGGTCCAAACCAGGAAGCCGTCACGGTCGGCGTTCTCATAGGCGCGGCGCGGGTGCTGGAAATGCACGAAGCGCAAGCCCGTCGCGCCCAGGTCGCGCAGGATGGCGAAGTCCGCGTCGATCTCCGCGTCGCGGACCGCCAGGCCTTCGGTCGGCCGGCCGGAATGGAACAGGTTGACGCCATGCACGCCGTACGGCTGGCCGTTCAGCAGGAAGCCCCGCGCGGGATCCACCGCGATCGAGCGGAAGCCGACCGGAACGGTGACCGTGTCGTCGCCCACCGAGGTCACCAGCCGGTACAGATAGGGGTCGGCCCGTCCCCGCCACAGACGCGGGGCCGCGATTCGGGTCGCCAGGGTCATCGGCGTGACGGCGCCGGGTGCGACGTCCGCCGTTCCAGACAGGGTCGCCACCGTCTTGCCCGCCGCGTCCAGCAGGCGCGAACGCACGGCCACCCGGACCGGCGCGACCTGGTCGTTGCGCACCCGGACCAGCACCGACAGGTCAGCGCCGTCGGCGCTGACCGCCGAGGGCGTGGCGTAGACGCCGGGACCGCCGTGGTCGAGCATGTCGACGTGGATCGCGTCGGTGACCACCAGCCGCACCGGCCGATACAGGCCGCCAAACACCGTGAAATCGCCGCCCAGCGGCGCGACGTCCTTATGGCTGGCGTTGTCGACCCGCACCGCCACCAGGTTGGCGCCGGGGACGATCCTGTCGCTGACGTCAAAGCGGAAGCCCGCATAGCCGCCGGCGTGCCGCCCCACGGGATGGCCGTTGACCCAGGCCTCCGAGACCAAGGCCGCGCCGTCGAACTCCAGGAACGCCCGCTGTCCGACCTTGAGCGGAGGAACGACCAGGTGGGTGCGATACCAAGCCGGTCCACGATAATAGCCGCCGCCGTCGGCCCCGTCGGCCGCGTTATAGGTGTGGGGCAGCCTCACCGCCTCCCAGGCGCTGTCGTCGAAGGCCGGGGCCTGGGCCGTCTGGGAGTCGCCCTTGGCGAAGGTCCAGGTCGTCAGCGGAACCGTCGTGCGGGGACCCGCGACGGCCAGGGCCGGGATCAGGCACAGCGCCGCCAGGACGAGCAGCGCCAAGCGCGGTGTCGGAAAGCCCATCGGTGCGTTCGCTCCCTCGTTTGTCGGACCGATAGCATGAGATTCGAACGAGGCGGCCATTGACCTGGCCCCTGGGTCCGCCCCGATAAGGACGACGGTCAACCGCCAGCGAGGTGATTCCGTGCCTTCTCCCATCCGCTTCCTGAACCCTGCCGAGGCCGCGCGGCGGCTGGGCGTATCGACCAAGGCCCTGCGACTGTACGAGCGGCGCGGCCTGGTCACGCCCCAGCGCACGGCGGCCGGCTGGCGAGCCTATGGACCGGCGGAGATGACGCGGGCGGGCCAGGTGGCGGCCCTGCGCGCCCTGGGCCTGAGCCTCGCCCGCATCGCCGACGTGCTGGACGGCGACGCCCAGGCCCTGGAGCCGGCCCTGGCCGCCCACCAAGCGGCGCTGGAGCAGCAGGGCCGACAACTGGCGGAAGCCGTCGAAAAGGTCGGCGCTCTGCGCGCTGGCCTGGCCCGGGGCCGAACGCCGGACGCCGAGGACCTGGTGCGACTTCTGACGCCGGTCGTCCGTCCCGGCGTGGCCTTCGACCTGCCCTGGCCGTGGGGCGGCGAGCCCTTCACCTTCCTCGACATCCCGCCCCTCACCTACATCACCGGCCCGCTGGGCAGCGGCAAGACGCGGCTGGCCCTGCGCCTGGCCGAGACCCTGCCTGGCGCGGTCTTCCTGGGCCTGGACCGGACGACCGACGGCGGCGCAGCGATCCGCACTGGCCTCGACGCCGATTCCGCCTTGGCCGCGCGCGTCGACCGGACCCGGGCCTGGCTGATCGAGGACGGCGCCACACCGTCCGACGACCTGCTAGCGCTGCTGGCCGCGCTGGAGGCCGACGCCGCCGACGCCCTGGTGATCGACATGCCCGAACAGGGGTTGAACTCCCCGACTCAGGCGGCGCTGGTCGCCTGGCTGCGCCGCCGTGGCCCGGAGGCACGGCCGGTGTTCCTGTTGACGCGATCCAGCGCGATCCTCGACCTGGCCGCTCTCGGAAGCGGCGAGGCGCTCCTCTACTGCCCGGCCAACCACGCCCCGCCGATGCGCGTCGCCCGGTATCCCGGCTCGCCCGGCTACGAGGCCGTCGCGAGCTGCCTGGCGTCGCCCGAGGTTCGGGCCCGCACGGCGGGGATGATGGCGGTGATGCGCCACACGGGGTGAGATGGAGCGTCCCAGCCGCCGGTCGATAGTCCGACCGTGACCGGAAGCGGCTGCTTGGAGGCGCGGCCGGATCAATCTCGAGATTGATCCGGCCGCCCGCCCCTACAGCAGGATGTCGGCGGAGGTGAGCGTGCCGGTGACGTTCAGGGCGATCACGAAGTCGGCCACCCCGTCGCCGTTCACGTCGCCCGACACGTGGTAGTAGCCCGAGCTGTCCGGCGCGGCGATGATCAGTTGACCCGCCACGTTGGAGAAGCTGGTCACCACCGCGAAGGCGTCATTGGCGCCCGTGCCGGAATTGGCGTCGATGCCGGTCAGGTCCAGCTTGTCGGCCTGGGCGGAGCTGAAGTCGAAGATCAGGTCCGTGGCGAAGGGCAAGCTTTCGCCGGCCGAGGTGTAGACGAAGGTGTCCGCCCCGGCGCCGCCCAGCATGAAATCGGCTCCGCCGGCCCCGGTCAGGATATCATTCCCGTCCAGGCCATAGAGGATGTCGTTGCCGGCCGCTCCAACCAGGGTGTCGGCGACGTTGTGACTGGCGCCGTCGCCCACCAGCACGAAGGCCTGGCTGGCCCCGCCGCTGGTGACTAGGTCGGTGGCCTTGAGCGACGTTCCGGAGACTGCGACCACGGCCTGGCTGTTTCCACCGCCGTCGGGGGCCGAATAGATGAAGGTCGTGCCGTCATAGCGCCCGATGGTGATCTTGCCGCCATCGATCGCCGAGATGTCGATCTTGTCTTGCCCGGAATTGAACCCGAAGATCACGTCATAGGCGGCGAAGTTGGACTGCGATATCGCCGTGTACTGGAAGGTGTCGGTCCCGGACCCGCCATAGAGGATGTCGGCCCCGCCGCCGCCGTTCAGGGTGGTGGTTCCCGAACCGCCGACCAGGACGTCGGCCCCCGCCGTGCCCGTCAGAGTCTCGACGCCGTTACCGGCGTACAGCGTGTAGCCATGGACCGCCCCGCTGACGATCAGGTCGGACGTCTTGAGGTCGCCATTGATCTGGACGACGCCCGCGCTGCCCCCCGAGCCGAAATAGACGAAGGTGCTGGAGCCGAAGTGGGCGATCGCCACCGTGCCCGCGTCGACCGCCGAGATGTCCAGCTTGTCCTGGCCGGTGGCGAAGTCGGTGATCGTGTCCCACTGCAGGACGGACGAGTCCCCGGCGCCGTACAGGAAGGTGTCGCCCCCCGCCCCGCCGGCAAGGGTGTCGCCGCCGCCGCCGCCGCGGATCGAGTCCGCGCCGTCCGCGCCGCTGATGATGTCGGCTCCCGAACCGCCCGTCAGGGTGTCGCCGCCGGACGAGCCGGTGATCGTGAAGCCGAAATTGGCCACGCCGGTGACGATGTCGGCCACCTCCAGCCCTTGGCCCAGCGACTTGATCTGTCCCTCGGCGACGCCGTCCCCGTCGAGGTCGATCGACAGGATCTTGTCAACGCCGTCCGTGCCCAGGGTCAGCTTGGTCGTGCCGGTGATCAGCGGCGTCAGCCCCAGGGTGTCCGAACCATGGGCAAAGTCGGTGATCGTGTCGAAGGCCGCGACCGTGCTGTCGCCGATGGCTTCATAGGCGAAGACGTCCGCGCCGCCGCCGCCCGTCAGGGTGTCGGCGCCGCCCTTGCCGGTCAGGGTATGGGCCGAGCCGTCGCTGATCAGGATGTTGGCGTTGGCGTCGCCAGTGGCCGAGCCGGTGACGGTCACCGTCAGCTGAGCCGTCGCCGACGCCCCCGAGGGGTCCTTGATGGTATAGTCGAACGTATCGGTCACCACCTGGCCGACGACGAGTCCCTCATGGTCGGCCACGTAGCTGTAGGAGCCGTCCGGATTGATCGTCAGCTTGCCATAGGCGCCGTTCACCACCGTGCCGCCCGAGACCACGGCCTGGTCCACATGGGTGGCGTTGTAGGCGACATTGGTCACCGTCAAGGTCGTGGCGGCGTTGTCGACATCGGCGTCGTTGGTGCGAACCGAACCCGTCAGCGTCAGACGTTGGGCCACCGCACCGGCGTCGTTGCTGGCGGTGGGCGCATCGTTGACATTGGCGACGGCCGCGGTGGCGGCGCTGGTCTTGCTTTCCGCCGCGCCGTGGCCGTCGGTATAGCTGACCACCACGCGGACCGTTCCGCCGACGTCGGCGTCGCCCAGCGCGTAGGTCGCCTGGTCGGTCCCGACATTGACGTAGCCCGAACCCGTGTCGCGCTGCCATTGATAATGCAGCGCGCCCAGGCCGTCCGCATCCGCCAGGGTGGACGAGGCCGTCAGCACCTGGTCCTCGGTGGCCGCGCCGGCGATCGTCACCGTCCCGGTCGGCGCGTCGTTGATATTGGCCACGGCCGAGGTCGGGCCGCTGGTCTCGCTTTCGAACACGCCCTGGCCGTCGGTGTAGCTGACGACCACACGGATCTGCGCGCCGACGTCGGCGTCGCCCAGGGTGTAGGTCGCCTGGTCGGTCCCGACATTGACATAGCCCGACGAAACCGTGCTGCGCTGCCATTGATAGTGGAACGCGCCCAGTCCGCCGGGGTCGGCCAGGCTGGAGGTGTCGGCGGTCAGGACCTGGTCCTCCGTGGCCGCGCCGGTGACGCCGACCCCGCCGGTATGGGGACCGTTGGCGGGCAGGATCGTCGCCGTGGCGGCGCTGGTCGCGGCCTCGGCCGTGCCCTGGGCGTCGACATAGGAGGTCACCACCCGGATCACGGCGCCGACGTCGGCCGCGGCCAGCGTATAGGTCGCCTGGTCGGATCCGACATTGACGAAGCCCGAGCCGCTGTCGCGTTGCCACTGGTAGTGCAGCGTTCCCAGCCCGTCCGCGTCGGCCAGGGTCGAGGTGTCGGCCGTCAGGACCTGCTTTTCGTTCGTCGTCCCGGTGACGGCGACGCCGCCGGTGTGCGGGTCGTTGACGTTGGCGATCGCCGCCGTCGAGGCGCTGGTCGCCGACTCGGCGAAGCCCTGGCCGTCGGTGTAGCTGATCACCACTCGGACCACGCCGCCGACATCCGCGTCGCCAAGGGTGTAGGTCGCCTGGTCCGCGGCGCCGACGATATTGGTGAAGCCCGAGCCGACGTTGCGCTGCCACTGGTAGTGCAGCGTCCCCAGGCCGTCGACGTCGGCCAGGGTCGAGACCGCGGTCAGGACCTGGTTCTCGGTCGGCACGCCGGTAACCGACGCGCCGCCCGTATGAGGATCGTTGACGCCGCTGATCGAGGCGCTGGCCGACGAGGTTACGGCCTCGGCCGTGCCCTGGCCGTCGACATAGCTGACCACCACGCGGACCACGCCGCCGACGTCGGCGTCGCCCAGGGTGTAGGTCGCCTGGTCCGAACCGACATTGACGAAGCCGCTGCCCGTGTTGCGTTGCCACTGGTAGTGCAGCGTGCCCAGGCCGTCGACGTCGGCCAGGGCCGAGGTGTTGGCGGTCAGCACCTGGTTCTCGGTGGGCGCGCCGGTGATCGCCACCGCGCCGGTCGGGGCGTCGTTGACGTTGGCGATCGACGCGGTGGAGGCGCTGGTCGCCGACTCGGCGAAGCCCTGGTTGTCGGTGTAGCTGACCACCACCCGGACCAGGCCGCCGACGTCGGCGTCGGTCAGGGTATAGGTCGACTGGTCGGTTCCGACATTGACGAAGCCGGAGCCTACGTTGTGCTGCCACTGGTAGTGCAGCGTGCCCAGGCCGTCGACGTCGGCCAGGGTCGAGACCGCGGTCAGGACCTGGTCCTCGGTCGGCGTACCGCTGATCGACGCGCCGCCGGTATGCGGATCGTTGACCCCGGCGATCGCGGCGCTGGCCGACGAGGTTACGGCCTCGGCCGTGCCCTGACCATCGGTGTAGCTGACCACCACGCGGACCGTGCCGCCGACGTCGCCGTCGCCCAGGGTATAGGTCGCCTGGTCGGCCGCGCCGACGATGTTGGTGAAGCCCGACCCGACATTGCGCTGCCACTGGTAGTGCAGCGTGCCCAGGCCGTCGATGTCGGCCAGGGTCGAGGTGTCGGCCGTCAGCACCTGGTTCTCGGTGGTCGTGCCGGTCACCGCCACCGCGCCCGTCGGGGCGTCGTTGACGTTGGCGATCGACGCGGTGGAGGCGCTGGTCGCCGACTCGGCGAAGCCCTGGTTGTCGGTGTAGCTGATCACCACACGGACCACGCCGCCGACATCGGCGTCGCCCAGGGTGTAGGTCGACTGGTCGGTTCCGACATTGACGAAGCCGGAGCCGACGTCGTGCTGCCACTGGTAGTGCAGCGTGCCCAGGCCGTCGACGTCGGCCAGGGTCGAGACCGCGGTCAGGACCTGGTCCTCGGTCGGCGTGCCGGTCACCGAGGCGCCGCCGGTGTGCGGGTCATTCACCGCCGCGATGGCGGCGCTGGCCGAGCTGGTCACGCTGTTGGCGAAGCCCTGGCCGTCGGTGTAGCTGACCACCACGCGGACCGTGCCGCCGACGTCGCCGTCGCCCAGCGTGTAGGTCGCCTGGTCGGCCGCGCCGATGATATTGACGAAGCCGGAGCCCACGTTGTGCTGCCACTGGTAGTGCAGCGTTCCCAGGCCGTCGGAATCGGCCAGGGTCGAGGTGTCGGCCGTCAGCACCTGGTTCTCGGTCGGCGTGCCGGTGATCGAGGCCCCGCCGGTGGGGGCGTCGTTGGTGGCGGAGATCGCCGCCGTCGCCGCGCTGGTCGCAGATTCCACCGTGCCGCCGGCGTCGGTATAATAGATCACCACGCGGACCACGCCGCCGATGTCGCCGTCGCCCAGCGTGTAGGTCGCCTGGTCCGCGCCGACATTGACGTAGCCGCCGCCGACGTCGTGTTGCCACTGATAGTGCAGCGTGCCGATGCCGTCGGGGTCGGCCACGGTCGAGACCGCGGTCAAGACCTGGTCCTCGGCCGCCGTGCCGGTGACGCTGGCGCCGCCGGTGTGGGCGTCGTTGACGGCGGTGATGTTGACCAGCACCGAGCCGCCGGCCGACGCGCTTCCGCCGGCGCCCTGGCCCCCGCCGGGCGCGCCGTCGTCCAGCGTGTAGTTCAGCGTCACCGAGGCGGGCGGCGCATCGCTGGTGTTGGTGTAGCTGATGTGGTTGAGGACATCATTGACCAGCGCGGTCGTCGCCGTGGCGGCCGAACTGGTGAAGCTGATCGTCAGCACGCCGCCGACGCTGGTGAAGGTGGCGAAGGTCAGGCCGCCGACCTGCAGGTTGGCGCCGCTGACCGTGAACAGCCCGCCCGAGGCGAAGGCGAAAGTGTCGGCCGCGTTGGCCGAGGCGCGCTGGACCGCGAAGCTGGCCCCCGCATAGTCGCCGTTGCCGCCATTGCGCGCGCCCAGGTCGACGTCGGAGACCGTCAGCGAACCCAGCAGGGTCGCCGCCGTCTGTTCGGTGGCGCCCACCGTGGTGGCGCTGGCCGGCACGACGGGCGTGTCGTTCACCGCCGTGACGCTGGTCGTCAGGTCGATGCTGGCGTCGCTGAACCGGGTCTGGCCGCCGTTGACGCTGACGTCCAGCAGCGCGCCCGTGGTCACCGCTCCGCCGGAATTGTCGATCAGGTAGACGGTGAGGGCCGGAACCGCGCCGTTGAAATTCGCGGCCGGCAGGAAGCGCAGCAGCGTGCCCGCCGCCAGGACCAGGGCTGTGGACTCGCTGGGCGAGCCGATCGTGGTCCAGGCGCCGTTGAAGTACTGCCAGACGCCTTGGCTCGTGGCGGCGTTTGCGGTGATGGCCACCCCGGCCAGGGCGTCGCCGTCGGGATCGCTGAAATGCGAGCCGAACAGGGTCGAGACGGTCTGGCCCGACGGGGCGGCGGTGTCTTCATTGACCGCCGTCATGGTGGCTGAGCCGGTGGCGACCGGCGCGTCGTTGGTCGCGGTGACCACGATGTTCAGCGTCAGTGACGCGCTGTACGGCGTCGAGCCGCCGGTCGTCGTCAGGTCCGCCGTCTGGCCGGTGGTCACCGCGCCCGAGGAGTCCTCGATCATCGAGACGGTCAAGGCCGGGGCCGTGCCCGAATAGTCGGCCGCCGCCACGAAGCGCACCAGGGTGCTGGCGTCCAGCACGAAGGCGGCGGCGGTCGAAACGGCGGGCAGATCCTGCCAAGTCACGCCGTCGAAATACTGGTAGACGCCCTGGGCCGCGGTCGCGGCGTTGGCGGTCACGGCCACGCCGGTGAAGGCGTCGGCCGATGAGCCGCCGGACACCTGGTCCTTGGCGTCGGAGAAGTGGCTGGCGAACAGCGATGAGACCGTCTGGCCGGCGCCGGGCGCGGAATCCTCGCCGATCGAGGTCAGGCTGACGGCCGAGCCGCCGGTGACGGTGGGCGCGTCGTTGACTGCGGTGACCGCGTGGCTCAGCACCACCGTGCCGGTGCTGTAGGGCGTCGAGCCGCCGCTGGTGGTGGTGTTGACGACGGCGCCGTTGGTCAGGGCGCCGCCCGAGGCGTCGACCAGCTTGACCGTCAAGGTCGGGGCCGGGCCGTTGAAGTCGGTGGCGGGCAGGAAGCGGATCGGCGCGCTGGCGGCGATCGTCACCGCCGCCGCCGTCGAGGCCGCGCCGATGTTCACCCAGGTCGAGCCGTTATAGTACTGCCATTGGCCCGTGCCGGCCGTGGAGCCGTTGGCGGTCACGGCCACGCCGGCGAAGGCGTCGCTGTCGGCGTCGCTGTACTGGCCGCTGAACAGGCTCGAGACCGTATTGGTCAGGGCCGCGTTGGCGACCTCTTCGTTGGTCGCGGCGAGGGCTTCGGTGCCGTCGCCGGCCACGACGGGGGCGTCGTTCACGCCGATGATGGTGATGGTGTAGCCGTCGGTGTCGCTCAGCACGCCGCCCGAGCCCGTGGCCCCGCCGTCGCTGGTCACCACCGTCAGGGTGTCCGTGCCGCTGATGCCGACATTGCCCAGGAACACCAGGCCGTTGCTCGCCGCCAGGGTGGTGTTGATCTTGTTGATCGTGGCGGTGACGGTCACCGAACCCGCGCCATTGCCGACGATGTCGCCGGACACCAGGCCGCTCGCGACGTCTGTCCGCAACGTCAGCACGCCCTTGGTCACGCTGAGGGTGACCGTGACGATCGCCGACGCGGGATTGGCGTCGACGTCGCTGACCTGCAGGCCGGTGACGGCGATGTTGGTCGCTTCGTTGCCCGTGGCGCTGGAGACCGTGCCATTGACCGGCGCGTCGTTGACCGCCGCGATGTTGATCGTCGTCGTGCCGCTGTTGACCGACCCGGCCAGCACGCCGGGCGTCCCGTCGCTGACCGTCCAGGTGACGGTGCGGCTGGTGTTGGCGCCATAGTTCGTCGGGTTGTCGCCCGTGGTCCAGTAGGTGATGGCCGCCAGCACCGCCTGGTAGTTGGCGATGGTGTCGTAGCCGGTCAGGCTGAGGGTCTCGGTCGCGGCGTTCCAGGCGACCGTGATGTTGGTGCCCGAGATCAGGCCGGCGACCTGCTTGCTGGCGCCGTAGCCCAGATGGTCGTCGGCGGTGCTGGACTCGTTGGACGAGAACGTGCCGCCGGTGATCTGCACCGTGGCGCTGGCCAGGTGGTCGCCGTCGGTGTCGGTGATGGTCGGCGCGCCGGTCAGCAGGGTGGTCGCGGCCGCCTGCTGCTCGTTCATGGCCGTGGCCGTGCCGCTGACGCCCAGCACGGGCAGGTCCGCGAAGGTCATCCCCTCGATATTGGCGCCGGAGACCGTGAGATTGGCCGCGATCGTGCGGATCAGGGTGGCCTGCGTGCCGGCGCCGTTCAGCTGGAAGACGTAGATCACGTCGTCGCTGTCGCTGCCGGAGGTCTCCTCGCTCTCGACGTAGATCTGACGCGTCGACTGATCGAACGTCATGTCGCCGCCGTAATACGCGCTGCCGCCAGGCAGGCCGACCAGCGTCACCTTGGTGGCCGTGCCGCTCGAGGCGCTTGAGCTGATATACCAGATCGCATTGTCATTGGCGTCGTAGCCGACGTCGGGAGACGGGTACTGCGAACGGGTCGTGAAATAGACCAGGTCGGTGCTCTCATCGACCTCGACATCGATGATCTGGCCGTTGCTCATGTCGAACGGGAACTGGGCGTCGGCGACCAGTTCGGTGGCGACGTTCGGCGCTGACAGGTCGAGACGATAGATGCCGACCGCCAGGCCGTCGACGCGTTCGGTGTAGAACAGCCGGCCGCCGGGGACGATCGAATGGTCGATCGCGAAGTCCTGCGGATCGAGCACGAAGAAGCCGCTCTCGTTGGGGCGGTTGTCCGTGACGGCCGTGGTCAGATAGCCCTCGTCGGTCACCACGCCCGTCAGGGGATCGTAGTTGTAGACCTTGATGCCGGTGATGTTTCCGTTCGGCGTGCCGGAGCCGTCCTGGTAGCCGACGTAGATCTTGTGGGTGAATGGATCGACTTCGATCGTGTTGACTAGGATGCTGTCGGGAAAATCGACCGCGATGGCCGGGGCCGCCGAACTGCCGATCGAGCCGCGCACCAGATAGGCGGTGTTGTCGAGCGGACTGCTGGCGATGGCGAAATAGAAGCCCGCCGCTGTGTCCAGCCCGATGTCGGCGGTGAACGAGCTGGGCAGCTTGTCGTCGCCCGTGCCGGCTCCGCCGTTGTCGATGACGACGGTGCTGCCGGTGCCGTCGTCATTGATGCGGACGAGGCGCGTGTTGGCGTCGCCGCCTTCGGTGATATACCACAGTTGGCCAGAGAACGGCATGGATCAGTCCTTTGCCTTGGCGAAACCGCGCGTCGGCTGACGCGAGCGGGACGCCCTCGGGGCGCGCGCCCCGCACGAAATCGATGATGTGTGGATGCTGGCCAGACAGGCCGGCGGATGACGCGAAGACGGAAAGTCGCGCATGCGAGCGCATGTCTTGCGCATTTGACTCCCCCCTCGCTTTAGTCGAAGCGTGTACGCAACCTTAACGAGGAGTCCAGAGGCGCACAAGTAGACATACGCGGATCGTCGAACGATGTTCCACTATCTATTGTGCAGCCCAGGATAGTGAGTTACGACAAGGACAATCGCGAGGTGGGGGCGGCCGTTCTTAATCAAGGTTAAGAGATGACCACGACTTAAGGTTTAGTTACCTTGTCGCGCGACAGAAACTTGCGCTTTGAAAAGACCTTTGGGAGCGAGGGAAGCAGCCATGGCCGAGCCTTATGTTGGTGAGATCCGCATGTTCGGAGGCAACTTCCCTCCGCTCGGTTGGGCGATGTGCGACGGACAGCTGATGTCGATCTCCGAGAACGACACGCTGTTCAATCTGATCGGCACCACCTATGGCGGCGACGGGCAGTCGACGTTCGGCATGCCCGACCTGAGAGGCCGGGTTCCCAGCCACCAGGGCTCGAAGAACGGCCAGACCTACATCATCGGACAGATGACCGGCGTGGAGACCGTCACCCTCGCGCCCCAGCAGTTGCCGCAGCACACCCACCCCTTCTACGCGGCCTCGACGCCCGGCGCGGCGAGCACGCCCACCACCCAGACCATGATCTCCAGCCAGGGACCGGGCGGCACCGTCCTGTTCGGCTACCAGCCTTACGACGCCGCCAATCCGCAGGTCGCGCTATCCGCCGCGTCGACCACGCCCAGCGGCGGCAACCAGCCGCACGAGAACATGCAGCCCTATCTGGGCATCAATTTCATCATCTCGCTCTATGGCGTCTACCCGTCCCCGAGCTGATGCGTCCGCCCGAAGATCTTTTGGAGACTCAAAGAGATGAGTGATCAATTCGTCGCGGAGATCCGCATTTTCGGCTTCAACTTCGCTCCGAAGGGCTGGGCGCAGTGCAATGGCCAGCTCCTGCCGATCCAGCAGAACACCGCGCTGTTCTCGCTGCTGGGCACCACCTATGGCGGCAACGGCACCACCAACTTCGCCCTGCCCAATCTGATGGGCAACATTCCAATTCACATCGGACGCAACCAGCCCGGCCCTGGTCTGTCGGTCTACGACCTGGGCCAGACCGGCGGCTCGCCGAACGTGACGCTGGTCGAGACCGAGATGGCGATGCACACGCACTCGCCGATGGTGACCACGACGGTCGGGACCGTCACCGCCGCGGCCAACAACCAGCCCGCCCAGGCCTTCTACGGCACCTTCCAGTCGGCCACCCGGGGCCTGTTCTACAGCCCGACGCCGCCGGCCGTGCAACTGCCGGCCCAGAGCATCGGCCCGACCGGCGGCTCGCAGCCGCACAACAACATGATGCCGACGCTGGTCCTGAACTACTGCATCGCCCTGCAGGGCGTTTTCCCCGCTCGCAACTAACCCCCGCGACCGATACGAGGAGCAAGACTCATGGGTACGCCATACATGGGCGAGTTGCGGATCATGTCCTTCAACTTCGCTCCGAAATACTGGGCCCAGTGCAACGGCCAGCTGCTGTCCATCCAGCAGAACCAGGCCCTGTTCTCGCTGCTGGGCACCACCTACGGCGGCAATGGCGTGACCAACTTCGCCCTGCCGGACCTGCGGACGATGGTCCCCGCCCACACAGGCTCAGGCTATCCCCAGGGCGCGATCGTCGGCGAGTACAGCCACACCCTGATCCAGACCGAAATGCCGCAGCATCTGCACTTCCTGAAGGCCGACGCCACCCATGCCGGAGACACAAACGCGGCTACGGCGGTCGCGGGCAACAGCTTCGGGCAGACCTACGGCAAGCCCAGTTCGGGCTCGAACATCGCGTTCAACATGTACAGCACCACCCTGACCCCTGTGGCGCCCATGGCCCCTCAGGCGCTGGGCGTCGCCGGCGGCAGCCAACCGCACGAGAACCGCCAGCCGTTCCTGGTGCTGAACATCTGCATCGCCCTGCAGGGAATCTTCCCCTCGCGGAACTAGCTTTCGGGTCCTTCGCAGCGTGGCTTCAGTTGAACACCGCCTGGTAGTCCTGTCGCCCCGGCGCGGGGGTGTGGACCGGGATCAGATAGAGATCGTAGGCGGTCCCGTCTTCGCGGATGATCGTATGCATCCCCTCGGCCAGGACGTCGCCGGGAGGACCGCTAAAGATCAGCGTGAAGGGCCGGAAGGCCGGGTCGCCGTGGCCAGGCTGGTTCTCGAACCGCTCGACCTCGCTCAGCGACAGCACGTGGCGGCCGCCCTCGACCCGAAACGAAGTCCCCACGTGCGGAGCAAAGGCGTCTGCGGTCAGGGCGACGAAATCGGCGGTCATGAAGTCCCTCGGATCGGAATCGAAGCGCGGCCATTATGACGACCTCGCCACCTGAACGGGAAGACCTTGGCGCATCGCCCTTTGAAGATGCAAGGACGGACGACGCCGGCGGAGCCGCCAGCTTCGCCCTGCGAGCCGAGGTGGAAACCGATGCGGCCTTCCGCCTGGCGCTGTTCCGGACCTCCCGCGGTCCGGGATGGGACCAACTTCCCCTGCCCGCCGACATGCTGGCCCAGCTCATGGAGCAGCAGTTCCACGCCCAGACCCAGGGCTACCGCGCGGCCTATCCGCAGGCCCGGCTCGAGATCGTCACGATGAACACCGAACCGGTCGGACGGCTCGCCACGCAGCGGGACGCCGACGCCCTGCACCTGATCGACATCGCCGTGGTCCCCGAACGGCGGGGTCAGGGGATCGGCGGGGCGATCCTCCGCGCGCTGATGGATGAGGCCGCCGCGACCGGAAGGCCGGTGACGCTGCACGTGGCCCGCGACAACCTGGCGGCCCAGAGGCTCTATCACCGGCTGGGCTTCGCCCTGGCAGGGGCGGACGAGACGCACCTGACCCTGGCCTGGCCGGCCGGGTCCGCCTCAACACCCGTGGCGGCGACTTGACCCGGGTCGCCGTGGTCGGTTGCGGGGCTTGGGGCCGGAACCTGATCCGGACCTGCGCGGAATTGGGCGTGCTGGGGGCGGTGGTCGACGCCGACGCCGCGGCCGCCCAAGGCCAGGCCGACGCCTGGAGTGTTCCCCCCCTTCCTCTGGCCCAGGCGCTGGACGACCGGCGCCTGGACGCGATGATCATCGCCGCCCCCGCGCCCGTCCATGCCGCGCTCTGCCGTTTGGCCCTAAGCCACGGCAAGGACGTCTTCGTCGAAAAACCCCTGGCCTCCGACCTGGCGGAGGCCGAAGCCCTGGCCGCCGACGTGGCGTGTTCGGACCGGGTGTTCATGGTCGGCCACCTGCTGCGTCACCACCCAGCGTTCCAGGCCCTGGAGGCGATCGTGGCGCGCGGCGAGATCGGCGCCCTGCGCTACATCACCGCCTCGCGGCTGAGCCTCGGCCGCGTTCGCACGCACGAGAACGCGTTCCTCAGCCTGTCGCCGCACGACGTCTCGATGGTCCTGGCCCTGGCCGGCGCCGAGCCGGCCAGGGTCAAGGCGACCGGCCAGGCCTTCGTCACGCGCGGCGTCGCCGACGAGGTGCATGCCGATCTCGGCTTTCGTGGCCCTGGCGCCTGCGGCGACCTCCACGCCCATATCGCCGCCAGTTGGCTGAGCCCGATCAAGGAGCAGAGGCTGGTCGTGGTCGGCGAAACGGGAGCCCTGGTGTTCGACGACGTTCGCCCCTGGTCGGAAAAGCTGATGCGACGCGACCAGGCCGTGAGCCTGACCGAGGCCGGTCCAGTGGCCTCCGGTACTGAACCGCGCTTCGTCGACCTCGTCGCCGAACCGCCCCTGACCAGAGAAATTCGCCACTTCATTCAGTCTTGCCAGACCAGGGAAACCCCTTTGACGGGCATCGATGAGGGAATTCGCGTACAGCGGGTGCTTGAGAGTGTTCAACTGCAGTTGAGCCGTGGTCCAGATCAACTCCAGAGCCAGTCTGACTGACACGATGATCTCGCGCGGGACCGCATAACCTTGTTCAATCACCCAACTGACGGCAAGTATTCAGTCCAGGAAAGTCCAATAGCCAGTCAAATACAAGGCTATCTAAGGTCAATATACCAAGATAAACACCCTTCCCGTGAAGGCATTCGCCGCGTACGATCCGGTATGTCGAGGGGCGCGTCGATCTCAAATAAGAACGCCCCGGCTATGAGGGGCCAATGAACGTTCATATCCCGACGTTTCCATTGCACGGCGCTGACGATCTGGCGTCGAACTTTCAAGGGCTGACTCGGAAAATCCTGCAGCGCGAGGCCGTGATCGGCGTCGTCGGCATGGGCTATGTCGGCCTTCCGCTGTCGGAGGCCTTCTGCTCGGCCGGCTTCCGCGTGATCGGCTTTGATCTGGACGAGACCCGCCTGGCCAGCCTGTCCCGGGGCGCGTCCTATCTGAACCATTTCGCCGACGCCCGCGTGGCGGCGATGGCCGAGCAAGGCTTCGCCGCGACCAGCACGCCGAACGTCCTGGCCCGCGCCGACGCCGTGCTGATCTGCGTGCCGACCCCGATCACCTCGCACAACGCGCCGGACCTCGGCCACGTCGTCGAGGCCGCCGAGACCCTGGCGGCCGTGTTGCGGCCGGGCCAACTGGTCGTCCTGGAGTCCACAACCTTTCCAGGCGCCACCGTCGAGGTGCTCAAGCCGATCCTGGAGCGCTCGGGCCTGCGGGCCGGCCGCGACTTCGCCCTGGCCTATTCGCCCGAGCGCGAGGATCCCGGCAACCAGGCCTTCACCACCGCCTCGATCCCCAAGATCGTCGGCGCCGACTCCGAGGCCGAACGCCGCGTGGCCTGTACGCTCTATGATGCGATCACCGTCACGGTTCCCGTCAGCGACACCCGCACCGCCGAAGCGGTGAAGCTGACCGAGAACGTGTTCCGGTTCGTCAACATCGCCCTGGCCAACGAGCTCAAGGTCAGCTTCGAAGCCCTGGGCATCGACGTCTGGGAGGTGATCCAGGCGGCCCAGACCAAGCCGTTCGGCTACATGCCCTTCTTCCCCGGCCCCGGCGTCGGCGGCCACTGCATTCCCGTGGACCCCTTCTATCTGGCCTGGCGGGCCAGGGCCGAGGGGGCCAGCCTACGGATGGTCGAATTGGCGGGAGAGATCTCGCGGGCCATGCCCCGGCGCGTGGTCGACAAGACGCTGGAAGCCCTGGCCGCGCGCAGTTGCTCGCCGATCGGCGCCCATGTCCTGGTCGTGGGCGTAGCCTACAAGCGCAACATCGACGACACCCGCGAGACCCCGGCCCGCGACATCATCGAGATCCTGCGCAGCCACGGGGCCCGGGTCAGCTATCACGACCCGCTGGCCCCGGAACTGATCGTCGGCGGCACGTTGATGCAGTCGATCGACATCGGCAGCGACACGCTCGCGGGCTTCGATTGCGCCATCATCGTCACCGACCACGACGCCATCGACTATGCGCGACTGGTCCGCGAGACGCCGCTGGTGGTCGACACCCGCAACGCCGCCGCCCAGGTCGATGCCGGTCTGGCCGGCAAGATCGTGAAGGCCTGAGATGGCGGCCCCGACTCCCGCGGACCGCCCGCCCGCCTGGGTCCATCCCTCGGCCGAGGTCGAGACCGGCGCGGTGCTGGGCGCCGGCACGCGGGTCTGGCGGTTCAGCCATGTCGCGGCCGGCGCCCGGATCGGCGAGGATTGCGTGATCGGCCAGAACGTGGCGATCGCTCCCGGCGTGGTGGTGGGCGACCGCTGCAAGGTGCAGAACAATGTCAGCCTCTATGCCGGCGTCGTCCTGGAGGACGGCGTGTTCTGCGGTCCCAGCTGCGTGTTCACCAATGTGGCCACGCCTCGCGCCGAGATCGAGCGCAAGGCCGAGTTCCGCCCCACGAGGGTGGGGCGCGGCGCGACGATCGGGGCCAATGCGACGATCGTCTGCGGCCATGATCTGGGCGCCTGGTGCCTGATCGCCGCCGGCGCGGTCGTGACCCACGACGTCCCGTCCCTGGCGCTGATGGCCGGCGTGCCCGCGCGCCGCATCGGCTGGGTCAGCCATGCCGGCGAGGTGCTGGGCGCGGACCTGGTCTGCCCACGCACCGGCGACCGCTACGCCGAGCGGTCCGGGGCGTTGCGACGGGTGATCAATCTCTCGGGCTTCGGCGAGGACCCGCCCGACACCCCCAATGAAGAACCAGCAGCGAGCGTCGGATGAAACGGGCCCTGGTCATCGGATCGGAAGGCAATATCGGCAAGCCGCTGGCGGCCCATCTGCGCGCCGAGGGCTGGGAGGTGCTGTGCGCCGACATCAAGCCCGGCTGGCGCAAGGACTACCTGCAGGTCGACATCAACCAGCCGGCCGACCTGATGCCGACCCTGCGCTGGAAGCCGGACGTGATCTTCGCCCTGGCCGCCGTGGTCAGCCGGGTGACCTGCGAGCAGGCCTCCAGCCTGGCCGTCAGCACCAACCTGGGCGGGCTGAACAACGTGATCCTGCTGGCCCAGGCCGCCGACGCCAAGCTGGTCTATTTCTCGACGTCCGAGGTCTATGGCCCCACCGACGGGCCGATGGACGAAATAGCCACGGTTCCGCGGCCCAACAACCGCTACGGCCTGACCAAGCTGCTGGGCGAACAGCTTGTCGACTACGAGGTCGCCCAGCACGGCCTCCGCGCCGTCACCTTGCGGCCGTTCATGATCTATGACGAGAACGAGGACTTCGGCGACCACCGCTCGGCGATGATCCGCTTCGCCCACGACCTGGCGCGCGGACTTCCGATAGAGGTGCATCGCGGCGGCGCCAGGGGCTGGCTGCACATCTCCGACGCCGTGCTGGCCATCGAGGCCGCCGCCGGCGTCGACGAGCACGCGGTGATCAATATCGGCCACCCCGACATCACGCCGATCGAGGCCCTGGCCGAGGGTCTCCGAACACGCCTGGACGCCGCCCCTTCGCTGATCACCCTGCGCGACCTGCCCGCCCGGATGACGGCCGCCAAGCAGCCCGCCCTGGACCGCATGCGCGACCTGCTGGGCGTGAGCCCGAAGGTCTCGCTGGACGAGGGCCTGGACCGGGTGGTGGCGCGGGTGCGGGCCCGCCTGGCCCAGGGGCGGCTGGAGCAGCCGGCGTGACGACCGGCGCCCCGGGCCGCCTGCTGACCGTCGTCGGCGCCCGGCCCCAGTTCGTCAAGGCCATGCCGGTCAGCCGCGCCATCGCCCGCACGCCGGGCCTGACCGAAGTGATGGTCCATACCGGCCAGCACCATGACGCGGCCTTGTCGGACAGCTTCTTTCGCCAGCTGGACCTGCCCGAACCGGCCGAGAACCTGGGGATTCACGGCGGCTCGCATGGCGAGATGACCGGACGGATGCTGGCCGCCCTCGACGGGGTGATCGCCCGCCACGCCCCCGACCTGGTGATCGTCTATGGCGACACCAACTCCACCCTGGCCGGGGCCCTGGCGGCGGCCAAGGCCGGCGTGCCGGTGGCCCATGTCGAGGCGGGCCTGCGGGTCTTTGATCGGTCGATGCCGGAAGAGACCAACCGCGTGGTCGTCGACCACCTGAGCCGGCTGCTGTTCGCCCCCACCCGGGCTGCGGTCGGGCATCTGGCGCGCGAGGGGCTGGTCGAGGGCGTTTTCCACGTGGGCGACGTGATGCAGGACGCGGTCCTGGCCATGGCCGCGCTGCCGGACCAAGGCAACGGCGTCCTGCGTCGGCTGGGCCTGGCTTCGGGCGCCTATGCCGTGGCCACCCTGCACCGCGCGGCGACGACGGATAGCGCCATCGGCCTGGCCGCCGCCGTGGGCTATCTGCGCCAACACGCCGGCCGCCTGCCCGTGGTGCTGCCGCTGCATCCGCGCACCCGCCAGGCGGCCGGCCACTTCGGGGTCGACCTGGCCGGCCTGACGGTGATCGAGCCGCTGGGCCCGGTCGACATGCAGCGCCTGCTGGCCGGCTGCGCCCTGGTGCTCACCGATTCCGGCGGCCTGCAGAAGGAGGCCTATTTTCATCGCAAGCCTTGTGTCACGCTGCGCGACGACACCGAATGGAGCGAGACGGTGGAGGCGGGGTGGAACCGGCTGTGGACCGTGGATAACTACCGGCCGCGGCGTGAGATCGACGACTATGGCGCGGGCGACGCCGCCGAGCGGATTGTCGCGACGATCGCCCATTTTGTCGCCGAGCACCTCGACGCGCCGTCCGCGGCGGCTGGAATCCGCCCATGAAGGACACCCACGGCCGCCCACACCCGCCCCTGCCTGGCCACGACACGTCACCGGACGAGCGGGTCAAGGATCCGTCGGCGGGCGAGCCGCGGCCGCTGCGCATCCTGGTGGCCTGCAACTACGACCCCGCCAACGCGGCCACGGTCTGCGACCACATCAACGCCTTCGTCCGCTATTCGCGTCACGAGGTCCGCGTGCTCTCGCGGGTCGGGGAGATCTTCGACGGCGTGAAACTGTCGGCCTTCGACGCGGTCGTGATCCACTATTCGCTGTTCCTCGCGATGGAATCCTTCGTCGGGCCGCGCTCGCGCCGCGCCCTGGCCGCCTTCCGCGGCGCCAAGGCGGTGTTCATCCAGGACGAATACCGCTTCGTGAACGCCACCCTCGACGCGCTGCAGGCTTGCGGCGTGGACTGGGTGTTCACGTGCCTGGGTCCCACCGAGGCCGAGCGGGTCTATGGTGGCGTCAGCGGCTTGCGCACCCAGCAGGTGCTGACCGGCTACGTGCCGCACTGGCTGACGCACTATCCGCCCCTTCCCCTGTCGGCCCGAAAGACCATGGTGGGCTATCGCGGCCGGACCTATCCGGCCTGGCACGGCGAGCAAGGGCGCGAAAAGATCCAGATCGGCAAGCTGTTCAAGCGTGACGCCCCGCGGTTCGGCATCTCGACCGACATCGCCTGGTCGGAACGCAGCCGGTTGTACGGCCGCGACTGGGTGACGTTCATCCGCAACTGCCAGGCCGTGCTGGCGGTGGAGAGCGGAGCCAGCGTCTTCGACTTCGACGGCGACGTGGCCGCCCGCACCGAGAGCTTCGCCGCCCTGGTCGAGCGCCCCCACCCCATCCCGGCCCTGGCCAAGAAACCGTCCTACGAGATGCTGCGCGACCGGTTCTTCGCCGGCCGCGAGGACCAGATCGACATCGCCCAGATCTCGCCCAGGGTGTTCGAGGCGATCGCCCTGCGCACGCTCGTCATCGCCTATCCCGGGCGGTATTCGGGCGTTCTCGAGCCTTGGCGGCACTATGTGCCGCTCGACAAGGACCACGGCAACATGGCGGAGGTCGCCGCGATCCTGCGCGATCCCGAGCGGGTCGCCGAGATCATCACCAACGCCTATGCCGAAATCGCCCTGAACCCGGCCTATGGCTATGGGGCGATGATCGACCTGTTCGACGCCCGGATCACCGAAGCCGCGGTCGGACGGCCACGCGCCGCCGTCGACGACCGCACCGACGCCAAGTTCCGTCGGGCCTTTCCCTTCCGGCTCGTCGACAACCCCCACGACGTTCAGCGCCCTCGCCTGATCCGGCGGCTGGCCGGCGCGGCCGGCCGACGCCTGGGACTGGGACATCTGGCGGGCCGTTTGCGGCGACGACGGTGACCTTGCGGCCAGTCCGCCGGTCGCCAGGTCGGCGAGCGCTTTAATCGATCCTGATCCATCGCTTCAGCCGCAACAGGCGCGAGATGTCGCGCAGCCAGCCCCGCACTGGGGCCGGCGCGGCGAGCAGGCGCGATTCCACGATGATCACCGCCCACGCGGCCCAGTCGCGCAGCCGCAGGAACAGCGGCAATCCCCAGCCGCGCCTCACGCCAGCACCTGACGGGCGATGTCGCCCACCACCGCCCGCCAGCTGTAGCGGCCCGAGGCCACGATTTCTTCATAAGCCCGGTCGACCATGGCCTGGGCCCGCTGCGGGTCCTGGCTGCGGTCCAGGGCCGCATCGATGTCCGACAGGTCGCGACGCACCGGCTGATAGTGAACGCCCGCCTCGAGCACGCCGCTGTAATCCCCCTCCACCAGCACCTGGAAGGTCCGGGTCGCCACCGCCTCGAGGTGACGTGGCGACATCGCGCGGATCTCCGCCCCCGGCGCCAGCACGATGGCCGAGGACGGCGGCATCCATCCCGCGGATCTCCCCGACGTCGGGTCGCTGGTCGGCAGGTCGCCCTTCGGATCGACCAGGGACGAGCCGCCCTCGACCCCGACCACCGCCCGGCTGGCGCCCAGCAGGCGGATCCAGGCCTCTCCCACCAGCCGGCGCTGGCCGTCGACCGCCACGTCGGCGCGATGCCCGCCCGCCTGGGCCCAGGCCTGGGCCCTCAGCCCGACCTCGCGCTTGAGCCGGCCCATCTCGCCCAGCCAGGCCGGGGTCTCCCAAGCGCGATAGCTGACCGAGATCGGCCGCGCGGCCAGGTCGCTTGACGTCCGTCGCATCAGGCGGTCGTCGACATAGGCGGTCAGGAAGCGTCGCAGGGCATAGGGCCTTTGGTCGACGGGATAGACCTCGTCCCACAGCGCCGGTTCCAGCGCGGTCAGCAGCAGGTCGATCCTCGCCTCGACCAGCAGGTCGCGCAGCGCCTGGAGCCCAAGGAATTCGTCGAGCGGCGCGGCGACGCGCCGCGCTCGCCCCGGCGTCGCGTCCATCGCCCGTCGCAGCCCGCCCAGACCGATGCGGGTGTATCGCGCAGCCAGGGCCGTCGCGTCGATCATCACCAGGTCGGGATCCAGCCGGGTGATCCAGGTCGGATTGAACGGAAATCCTATGTTCAGGAAGGCCACGGATCCCGGGAAATAGCTCTTCCACGCGAAGATGCGCTGGTGCTCCCAGCGGCGCATCGGCCACTGGCCGCGCCAGTTGTACAGCACCAGGGCGGTTGGTCGGCTCCCCATGCCCGACGGACTAGGCGTCGCCGGATCGAAGCCGGCTCTCGGTCGCCAAACGCGCAGGGAGCAATCGCGAAGCCATCAAAGCCATCCTGACCGCGAGCGCCCGGCGCGCTCAACCTCAGCGTCGGGGCGTCGGTGATGGCTGTCAACGCCTAAGGCTGTCGCCCTGGGCCGTGCGCAGGGTCTCGGAGGGCGATTCGCCAAACATCGCCCGATAGGCGCCGGCAAACCGGCCCAGCTCCCAGAAACCCTGGTCCAGCGCCACCTGGGTGACCGTCGTTGGCCGATCGCCCGCGTCCAGCAATCGGGCCCGGGCCGCCGACATGGCCTTCAGCCGCAGATAGGCCTTGGGACTGATGCCGAGCAGGTCGTGAAAGGCGCGGTACAGCGTCCGACGAGAGATGTTCAGGGCCAGGCAGATGTCTTCGATCTGCACGGCCTGGCGGGCGCCGCCGCCTTCCACGAAGTCCTCGGCGCCGCGCACGATGCGAGCGGCGTTCAGCACGCCCTGCCGACGGCCGCCCCCGACTTGGACCTTGGCAACGGCCGTCAGTACGCCGTCCAACAGTTCGTTACGCAGGAAGGCCACGGCGCTGCTCGGAACGCCGCCGCCCAAGGCCCTCAGCAGGCTGGAGCAGCCCTGCAGCACGCGCTTGCAGGCGGCGCGGGCCTCCGGGGGCGGCGAATAGATGGCCGGTCCGGTCCAGAAGCCCGGCTCGGCCAGTCCTTCGAACGCTTCAGCCCGCTGCATCAGCAAGTCCCATGGCGCGGTGACGACGGCGTAGGCGACATGGCCCTGGAACCGCCCGTCCAGTTCGCCGCCCGGCGGGATGGCGATGATGTCGCCCTCCTCGACCAGGTGACCCCACTGGTTGAGCACGCCCTCCTGCTCCATCACCGAAACCAGGCTGAAGGCCTTCTGATCGATAATCCCTCGAACCCGGAGATCGCCATCGAACGCCCCGGCGTCGAAACCCATGTCTCCCAGGGTCGCCCGCAGCAGATGACCGCGGCAGGGTTCCGGCGTCAGCTGGGTGACCGCCAGGTCGCGCCCGGCGGCGTGGGCCCAGACCTCGTGCGCGCCCTGGGTCTCGCGGGCCACGACCTGACCCAGGACGACCGCCGCCGACCGCGCCCCGAACGACCGCCGCTCGTCCAGCGTTCCCGCGACCAGCCCGTCGTCGGACGGATCGCCGTCGATCGGCGTGACCGTCTCGTTTTGCCGCCAGTCGGTGCTCGACCAAGATCGAAGATGAGGATCTTTCGCGCTTTCGTTGTCCATCGAACCTCTCCTGGCCGGGACGACACGATCAATGGCCTCCGCGCCCTGATCTTGAGGCGACCGCACCTGTCGCCGCACCCGATTCGCCCTCCAACGATGCCACGGCCCATCTGTGTTGTAAGTAAGGTGAAACCACTAGAAAGCATCGAAGTAACAGAGAAAATTACAACTTTTCCAACGGCTCAGCTTGGTAACCAAGTCTTAGGTATAGTTAATTCGCCGTTATTCATAAATACGAAAAATGTCCAGGCATAGATGCGATTCTGGCACTCACCGCATAGCAATCCGAGAGTTTTCCGAAGAAACATGGTGACCAGGCGGGGCGCCGGAGGACTCTATGGCTCGTCAAACTTGGAAGGAAATGGCGATCTTCGGAAAACGGAATCTCGCGGAAACACCCGGCGGCGCGAACGAACGGGATCGCCTGGCGCAGGCTTTGCGCGACATGAAGGCCGCCTGCGACGGGGAACAGCGGCAACGGCGTCAGATCGCGGAGAGCGGCGCTCGCCAGCTGAGCCGGGCCCAGGCCGTCCTGCGCGAGGCCGAGGCCCGGCAGCGCGACGCCGAGGCGGCGCTGCGCCGCGCCCGGCGGATGGCGGCCGTCGGCTGGATGGCCGCGGAGGCCTGCCGGGACATGACCGCCCTGCACGCGGTGGCGACCAAGGCCCTGACCTCTTCCCGCGAGCGGCTGCAGGGCGACCACCGGACGGTCAACGAGATCGACTGGGCCCTGGGCGGCCTGAACCAGGCCGAGCAGATGCTCGAGCGGGTCGCCGCCTATCTCGACGCCCGCCGCGAGACCGCCCAACGCGCCCACATCGACGGGCTGCTGGCGGGGAGCTGAGAAAGCCGCCCGGCTACGCCTCGATGTCGACGTCCTTGGTTTCCTTCAGGAACAGGACGCCCACCACCGCGGTCACCGCGGCCACCACGATCGGGTACCACAGGCCGTAATAGATGTTGCCCGTGGCGGCGACCATGGCGAAGGCCGTGGTCGGCAGGAAGCCCCCGAACCAGCCGTTGCCGATATGGTAGGGCAGGCTCATCGAGGTGTAGCGGATGTTGGTGGGGAACAGCTCGACCAGCATGGCGGCGATCGGGCCGTAGACCATGGTCACGTACAGCACCAGGATCGCCAGCACCGCCACCACCAGCGGCTTGTTGATCAGGGCGTCGTCGGCCTTGGCCGGATAGCCGGCGGTCTTCAGCGCGGCGCCGAGCTCCTTTTCCCAGGCCGTCTTGCGGGCCTTGAAGGTCGCCTTGTCCAGGGTCTGGCCCGGGAACGAGGCGATGGTCGCCTGGCCGATCTTCACCTGGGCGACCGAGCCGGCCGGGGCCGCCTGGTTGCTGTAGGTGACGCCGGCCTTGGCGAGGTACGACTTGGCCAGGTCGCACGAGCGGTTGAACACCGTCTTGCCCACCGGGTCGAACTGGAACGAGCAGTCGGCCGGGTCGGCCACGACGGTGACCGGGGCCGAGGCCACGGCGGCGGCCAGTTGCGGATTGGCGGCCGTCGTCAGGGTCTTGAACAGCGGGAAATAGGTCAGGGCCGCCAGGATGCAGCCCAGCATGATGATCGGCTTGCGGCCGATCTTGTCCGACAGCCAGCCGAAGATCACGAAGAACGGCGTGCCGATCAGCAGAGCGACAGCCACCAGCAGGTTGGTCGTGCCGCCGTCGACCTTGAGCATCTTCTCCAGGAAGAACAGGGCGTAGAACTGGCCGGTGTACCAGACCACCGCTTGGCCGGCGGTCAGCCCCACCAGCGCCAGCAGCACGATCTTCAGATTGCCCCAGTTGGCGAACGAGTCGGCCAGGGGCTTCTTGCTGCCCTTGCCCTCGTCGACCATCTTCTGGAACGACGGGCTTTCGGACAGTTGCAGGCGGATCCACAGCGACACGCCCAGCAGCAGCACCGAGATCAGGAAGGGAATGCGCCAGCCGAAGGCCTCGAAGGCGTCCGCGCCGGTCGCTTTGCGGGTCAGCAGGATCACCACCAGGCTGAGGAACAGGCCGAACGTCGCCGTCACCTGGATGAAGCTGGTGTAGAAGCCGCGCCGTCCCGGCGGGGCGTGCTCGGCCACATAGGTGGCGGCGCCGCCGTACTCGCCGCCCAGGGCCAGGCCCTGGACCAGGCGCATGATCACCAAGGCGATGGGCGCGGCGATCCCGATGGCGGCGTAGCTGGGCAGCAGGCCGACCGTGAAGGTCGACAGACCCATCAGCAGCATGGTGATCAGGAAGGTGTTCTTACGGCCCCACAGATCGCCCAACCGGCCGAACACCAGGGCCCCGAACGGTCGGACCGCGAAGCCCGCCGCGAAGGCCAGCAGGGCGAAGATATAGCCGGTGGTCTCGTTGACGCCCGAGAAGAAATGCTTGGTGATGTAGGTGGCCAGCGAGCCGTAGAGGTAGAAGTCGTACCACTCGAACACCGTGCCGACCGAGGCGGCCCCGATGACCAAGGCGTCCTTGCGCCCGACGGCGCGACCGCCCTTGGCGCCCTTCACCGTTTGCGCGGCGTCGCTTCCCATTCGCATTTCCCCCGTCGCCGCGGCCGGCGATCAAACACTGTTACCGCAACCATCATGACCGGCGTGCGCGGCGTTGGCGAGAGGCTAAACATGAACCGGACGAAAGCCGAAGCGTTGGCTCGGAGAAATCTTCACGGTCCCATTTTACGGGACCAGACAAGCGGTTGGGGATCCCGATGAGCGTCGTCGCGGCCTATGTCTACAAGAACGGCGCGCGAGTCCGGGAGATCAGCCTCGACAAGGATGACGCCCTGGCGGTCAAGCCCGGCGAGTTCGTCTGGATCGGCCTCTACGAGCCCAGCGAGGCCGAGCTGGATCGGCTGCGGGCCCGCTTCAAGCTGCACCCGCTGGCGATCGAGGACGCGCTCAACGCCCACCAGCGGCCCAAGGTCGAGATCTATGGCCGCGAGCTGTTCGTGGTGGCCCGCACCGCCCAACTGGTCGACGCCCAGATCGCCTATGGCGAAACGGCGATCTTCGTCGGCGAGGGCCACCTGATCACCGTCCGGCACGGCTCGGCTCGGGCCCACACCGAGCTGCGCGACCAGCTGGAGGCCTCGCCGACCCTGCTGGCCAAGGGTTCGGACTACGTGCTGCACGCGGTGCTCGACTTCGTGGTCGACGGCTACCTGCCGATCATCCAGGCCCTGGAGGACGAGGTGCTGGACATCGAGCGCCGCACGCTTGAGGCCTTTCTCAGCCACGGCGAGGTCAAGCGCCTGTTCCACCTGCGGCGCGACCTGATCCGCTTCAAGCGGGTCCTCTCCCCCATGGCCGAGGTCTGCGGGCGGCTGGAGCACCTGGAGACGCCCTGCCTGGACGACGACGTCCGCCCCTATTTCCGCGACGTGCTCGACCACACCCAGAAGGTCGAGGGCATGGTCGACGCCCTGCGCGAGGTGATCACCTCGGTGTTCGAGGCCGCCTCCCTGCTGGAACAGCAGCGGCAGAGCGCGATCACCCGAAAGCTGGCCGCCTGGGCCGCCATCCTGGCCGTGCCGACGGCGGTGGCCGGCATCTACGGCATGAACTTCGAGCACATGCCGGAGCTGCATTGGGTGTGGGGATACCCCGCGGTGATGGTGGGAATCGTCGGCGTGGTGGGATGGCTGTACTGGCGGTTCAAGAAGAACGAGTGGCTGTGACAGACGCCGCCCCGTCGGAAAGGCCCGGGCGGGTCAATAAACTTAACGGCGAACCTATCGGCGGAAATCAATTTATGGTTAATTCGCGATAGTACGAGTTGCTTTGCGTCCGCCCCTCAAATCCAGCGCTCGGACACGATCATGAACCGTCAAAGCGGTCCCGAAACACCCTTTCCCCTGGCCGCCAGCCTCCCAGCCGCGGCCGGAGGCCCCAGCATCTGGCCCTTTCCTCCGCTGATCCCGAACAGCAGCATCAGCGGGCCGCCGCCCGGCTATTCCGAAAGCTACGGAAGGGCCGAATACCGTGCGTTTCGCCTTGGACGCGCCCTGCTCATCCAGGCCTGGGGCACGCTGTCGAGCGTGAGCCAGATCCCGGACATTCGGCAAAGCCCGCTCAAGATCTACCCGCCGCAATTCGACTTCTGGGTCTATACGCCGCAGTTCGCATTGCCGGCCCTGAAGCCTTTCAAACTCTCGGAGATCTTCGGGTTTCCGGCGGGGGCGCCGGTCGTCGTAATCCACGACGCGGACGGCCACCACACGGTCGAGATCGAGGACCTCGCCTTCGACGAACGGCCCGCCGTCGCCCTCCAGGGCGGGACGCCCCCGCCCGAGGAGATCGGCTACGGAAAGTCGTTCGAGGCGGCGTTCGCCGCCGCGGTGGCCGCGCTTCCCAGAACGGCCCCCGGCTCGGCCGACGGCCTGGCGACCTATCGGCTGATCGAAAGCGGCCTGCGGCGTGGCGGGTTCCCGGGAATAGACCTTCACTACGCCCGGGTCGACGTCACCTTCTCCTGAGCCGACCGCCCGGGCCGGCAGTCGGCCCGGGCGCTTTCAGCTCGCCCAGCGCGCCGGGTGCAGGAACCGTCCCGCCTCGGCGCCGTCGCGCAGGAACACGCGCACCTCGGCGGCATGGCCGGAGGCGGCCAGGCGATTGGCCAAGTCCCGGGCGGCGGCTTCCGCCCGGCCGCCGCGTTCGAAGGTCAGTTCGGCCTCGAGGGCCTCGGAGCGCACGGCCCAGCCCTGCTCGGCCGGGGCGACGGAAATCAGCAGAGCCATCACGAGCTCCTTACGCAAATCGAATTGGGAGCGCTGATCCAACAGCGCGAACGAGCGGTTGTTCGGGCGCGGATCGGCCCCGAAACATCGAGGTCAGATCGACATTCGCCCTACGGGGGGATGACATCGACACATCTTATAGGCTCGCAATTTCACAACTTGACGACACGGTTAAGTCCGGAACGCAACTGACGCGAGCCAGAACTCCTGGCCCTGTTTTTAGTTTCTCGGGTCGTTCGATGATCTGTCGACGGGGTCAGAAAATCTGCCGGGACTCAAATCCTATTCCGCTGATAGGCTTTAAGAGGCGCCGCCTTTTCCCTCCCCTTCGGCGGCGCCGGCGCGCGCCGCGCGGACCCGTCGGGGGATGGGTGTCCGCGCGGCGCGTCTTGGCCTTGCGTCCTTCGAGGCTCGCCTACGGCTCGCACCTCAGGATGAGGCATTCACAGCCAAAACGCTCCTCATCCTGAGGCGCCCGCGAAAGCGGGCCTCGAAGGACGCAGGGTCTCTCAGCAGTCCTTCTGATCCAGGTGCGCCTTGATCAGCGCCCGACCGGCGCGCGCCACGGCGCGCACAGGGCCCGCGGCGCCCAGGGTGACGCGGGCGGTATAGGAGCCTTCCATCAGCAGCATCAGGCCGTCGGCCAGGTCCTCGTCCGGCGCGCCGGCCCGCCGGCACAGGTCGACAAGGCGGGCGTGGAGCTGTTGCTTGTAGGCCACCGACACCTTCTGGGCCGGATGGTCGGCTTCGTGCAGTTCGATGGCGGCGTTGGACAGCGGGCAGCCGTGGACGTCGGCGTTGCAGGCCTTGGTCTCGAAGGCGTCGAAGATCGCCTCCAGCTGGGCCCGCGGGTCGCCGCAGGTGCAGCCGACGACCTCGTCCCACCAGGCCCAGTAGTCGCGTTCCTGCTCGCGCAGCACCTCGGCCACCAGCTCGTCCTTGGACGGGAAGTTGCGGTACAGCGTCATCTTGGTGGCGTCGGCTTCGGCGGCGATCGCCTCGACCCCCACCGCGCGGATGCCATGCTGATAGAACAGCTCGCGGGCGGTTTCGAAGATCCGGTCGCGGGCCGGTCGCTTGGACAACGGAGCGCACACGGGCGCCTCCAGGTCGTCCAGCTTGCCCCCGCCAGAATTTCTCTCAGCCATTTTCACAGCACCTCACCTTGACGCGAGAGTTACCGGTCAGTATCTCTCACCGCGTGGATGATACCGAACGGTATCGTCACATACGACTACATCGTCACAGATGGACGTCACGTCAAGCAACAGCAACTGCGACATTTGATCCTTAACCCCGGAACGGAGCGCGAGCCATGCCCCCGAGCGCAAGCCCTCAAGGCCAACACGCCGACGCCTCGCCCGCCAAAGCCGCCTGGCTGGCCGGCCCCGCCCGTTCCCTCCGCAAGCTGATCGGCCAGGGCCCCGAGGGTTCGTCCGGTCGGGACTGGGCCGCCTCGCCCAAGGTCCGCCAGAAATCCCGGCGCCCCGTCTGGGAATAGAAAAACCGCCGTCTCCTCCCCGCTTCTTCTGTCCGATAGGTACGCCTATGTCCCTCCGCCCCGTTTTCACCTCGTTCGCCGGCCTGGCCGCCGTGGCCGTGCTGGCCGCCTGCAGCGCCCAGGCCAAGCAGGAAGCCGCTCCGCCGCCCGCCCAGGTCACCATCACCCCCGTAGCCTTCAAGGAACTGCGCCAGTGGGATGACTTCACCGGCCGTCTCGAGGCCATCGACACTGTCGACATCCGCCCGCGCGTCAGCGGCTTCATCGACGGCGCCCGGTTCGAGGAAGGCGCCCGGGTCCGCAAGGGCCAGGTGCTGTTCCAGATCGACCCGCGCCCCTACCAGGCCGAGGCCAACCGCGCCCAGGCCGAGGTGGCCCGGGCCAAGGCCCAGCTGGACCTGGCCGTCGTCAACCGCGAGCGCGGCCGCCGGCTGATCGAGCAGAACGCCCTGGCCCAGAGCGAGTTCGACCGGCTCTCCGCCGAGGAAAAGGCCGCCCAGGCCAATCTCGGCGCCGCCAACGCCGCCTACCAGACCGCCAGGCTGAACCTGGAATGGACCCGCGTGGTCTCGCCGATCGACGGCCGGGTCTCCAAGGCCGTGATCACCCGCGGCAACCTGGTCACCCCGTCCGACCTGCTGACCACGGTGGTCAGCGACACCCCGATCTACGCGACGTTCAACGCCGACGAGCAGACCTTCCTGAAGTACGCCTCGGCCGAACGCGGCAAGGCGAGCCCCGTCTATATGGGCCTGATGACCGAGGACGGTTATCCGCACCAGGGCCAGCTGAAGTTCATCGACAACGCCCTGGACGCCAAGAGCGGCACGATCAACGGCCGGGCGATCTTCGCCAACGCCGACGGCCGGTTCACCCCCGGCTTGTTCGCCCGCATCCGCATGGTCAGCGACACCTCGCAGACGGTGGCCCTGGCCCCCGACCGCGCGGTGGCCACCGACCTGGGCAAGCGCTACGTCGTGGTGGTGGGCGCCAACAACAAGGCCGAGTACCGCCCGGTCGAGATCGGCCCGCTGGCCGGCAACCTGCGCATCATCCGCACCGGTCTGAAGCCCGGCGACCGGGTGATCGTCGGCGGCCTGCAGAAGGTCAAGCCGGGCGACACCGTCAACCCGGTGGTCGTCAAGACCGACCTGTCCTCGGACCTGTCGCAGTTCGAAACCGGTCCGCAGCGGGTCGCGATGATCAACTCGGTTTCTCAGAACTGACCGTCCTTTAACCCGCTCATCCCGGCGAAAGCCGGGACCCAGATCCCATGGCGACGGGGTGGGCTGGAAGAACGCGGCGCTCTTGGCGTCAGCTTCCCAGCTCTTCCATCTGGGTCCCGGCATTCGCCGGGATGAGCGGATCAGGAATTCGCCTTCAGGCCGGTTTGAACCGGTCCACGCCCCCTCCTTGCCTCCTCCCCATACTCGCCCGCAAAAGGCGCCTCCCATGAATTTCTCAAAGTTCTTCGTGAGCAGACCGCGCTTCGCCGCCGTGCTCTCGATCGTCATCTTCATCGCCGGGCTGGTGGCTCTGCCGCGTCTGCCGATCTCGGAATATCCCGAGGTGGTGCCGCCGACCGTGGTCGTGCGCGCCGCTTATCCGGGCGCCAACCCCGCCGTCATCGGCCAGACCGTCGCCGCCCCGCTGGAGCAGGCGATCAACGGCGTCGAGGGCATGATCTACCAGTCCTCGCAGTCGGCGTCGGACGGGGCCATGATCCTGACCGTCACCTTCGCCCTGGGCACCGACCTCGACAAGGCCCAGGTGCAGGTCCAGAACCGCGTCGCCCAGGCCCTGCCGAAGCTGCCCCAGGAGGTGCAGCGCATCGGCGTGACCACCGACAAGGCCTCGCCCGACCTGACCCTGGTCGTGCACATGATCTCGCCCAACAACCGCTACGACATGCTCTATCTGAGCAACTACGCGCAGCTGAACGTCCGTGACCGCCTCAAGCGCGTCGACGGCGTCGGAGACGTGCAGATCTTCGGGGCCGGCGCCTACTCCATGCGGGTGTGGCTGGATCCGGAAAAGCTGGCCTCGCTGAACATGACGGCCGGCGACGTGGTCAAAGCCCTGCGCGAGCAGAACGTCCAGGTCGCCGCCGGCCAGCTGGGGGCGCCGCCCACCAACATGGGCTCGGACTTCCAGCTGTCGATCAACGCGCCCGGCCGCCTGACCGACGAGGAGCAGTTCCGCAACGTCATCATCCGCTCCGGCGCCAATGGCGAACTGACCCACCTGGGCGACGTGGCCCGGGTCGAGATGGGCGCCAACAACTACGCCCTGCGCTCGCTGCTCGACAACAAGTCGGCCGTGGCCATGCCGATCTTCCAGCGCCCCGGCTCCAACGCCCTGGCCATGGCCGCCGACATCAAGAAGACGATGAAGGAGCTGAAGAAGGAGTTCCCCGAGGGCGTCGACTACGAGATCATCTACGACACCACCGCCTTCGTGCAGGAATCGATCGACTCGGTGATCCACACCCTGATCGAGGCCATCATCCTGGTGGTGCTGGTGGTGGTGCTGTTCCTGCAGGGCTGGCGCGCCTCGATCATCCCGCTGATCGCCGTGCCCGTCTCGCTGATCGGCACCTTCGCCGTCCTGCTGATGCTGGGCTTCGGCCTCAACGCCCTGACCCTGTTCGGCCTGGTGCTGGCCATCGGCATCGTCGTCGACGACGCCATCGTCGTGGTCGAGAACGTCGAGCGCAACATATCCAACGGCCTCGAACCGGCGGCGGCCACCCGCAAGGCCATGAGCGAGGTCACCGGGCCGATCATCTCCACGGCCCTGGTGCTGTGCGCGGTGTTCATCCCGACCGCCTTCATCAGCGGCCTGTCGGGCCAGTTCTATCGTCAGTTCGCCCTGACCATCGCCATCTCGACGGTGATCTCGGCCTTCAACTCCCTGACGCTGTCTCCGGCCCTGGCCGCGGTGCTGCTCAAGAGCCACGACGCGCCCAAGGACCGCTTCCAGAAGCTGATCGACGCGGCCCTGGGCTGGCTGTTCAACCCGTTCAACCGCTTCTTCGCCAAGGCGTCGAACGGCTATGTCCGCAATGTCGGCCGCACCCTGGGCAAGTCGACCGCGGGGCTGGTGATCTACGGCCTGCTGCTGGCCCTGACGATCGGGGCCTTCATGAAGACCCCCGGCGGTTTCGTGCCCCAGCAGGACAAGGCCTATGTGGTCGCCGTCGTGCAACTGCCCGACGCGGCCTCGCTGGACCGCACCGAGGCGGTCATCCGCCAGATGGGCGACATCGCCATGAAGGTGCCTGGCATCAAGCACTCGGTGGCCTTCCCCGGCCTGTCGGCCAACGGCTTCATCAACAGCCCCAACTCCGGCGCGGTGTTCTTCCCGCTGTCCGACTTCAAGGACCGCAAGGACAAGTCGATGTCGGCCAACGCCATCGTCGGCCAGCTGAACCAGAAGTTCGGCGCCATCCCCGACGCCCAGATCGCGGTCTTCCCGCCGCCGTCGGTGCAGGGGCTGGGCACGATCGGCGGCTTCCGCATGCAGATCGTCGACCGCGCGGGCCTGGGTCCGGACGAGCTGAACAAGCAGACCCAGAACCTGATCGACAAGGCCCGCAAGGACCCCGCCCTGGCCGGCGTGTTCTCGACCTACCAGGTCAGCGTGCCGAAGATCGAGGCCAACATCGATCGCGAGAAGGCCCGGGCCTCGGGCGTCAGCCTGACCGACCTCTTCGAGACCATGCAGGTCTATCTGGGCTCGCTGTACGTCAACGACTTCAACCGCTTTGGCCGCACCTACGAGGTCAACGTCCAGGCCGACCAGAAATTCCGCCTGCAGCCCGAGCAGATGCTGCGCCTGCAGACCCGCAACGGGTCGGGCCAGATGATCCCGCTAGGCGCCTTCGTCAGCTTCAAGGAGGCCACGGGCCCCGACCGCGAGAGCCATTACAACGGCGTGCTCACGGCCGAGATCAACGGCGGCCCGGCCCCCGGCTACTCGACGGGCCAGGCCCAGAAGGCGCTGGAGGACCTGGCCAAGCAGGAGCTGCCCAACGGCATGGGCTACGAGTGGACCGAGCTGACCTACCAGCAGATCCTGGCGGGCAACACGGCGGTCTACATCTTCCCGCTCTGCGTGCTGCTGGCCTTCCTGGTGCTGGTCGCCCAGTACGAGAGCTGGAGCCTGCCGCTGGTGGTCATCCTGATCGTGCCGATGACCCTACTGTCGGCCCTGGCCGGCGTGCTGCTGACCCATGGCGACAACAACATCTTCACCCAGATCGGGCTGATCGTGCTGGTGGGGCTGGCGTGTAAGAACGCCATCCTGATCGTCGAGTTCGCCAAGGAACGCGAGGAGCACGGCGACACCCCGATGCAGGCGGTGCTGGAGGCCTGCCGCCTGCGGCTGCGGCCGATCCTGATGACCTCGATCGCCTTCATCATGGGCGTGTGGCCGCTGGTCGTCTCGCACGGGGCGGGCGCGGAGATGCGCCGGGCCATGGGCGTGGCGGTGTTCTCCGGCATGCTGGGCGTCACGGTCTTCGGCCTGGTCCTGACCCCGATCTTCTACTTCGTCATCCGCCGCAACACCGCCCGCCGGGCGGCCTTGAAGGCGGCCAAACAAACCACGCCCGTCGTGGAGGCGCACTGATGCTTGCTTCAATCCAACCCCGCCAGCCCGGCTGGCGCAGCCTGAAGGTCCAGCTCGGCCTGTTCGCCAGCATGCTCCTGCTCTCGGCCTGCGCCGTGGGCCCGGACTACAAGACCCCGGTCCAGGCGCCGGTGGTGCTGCAGAACGCCCCGGCCGGGGCCTTCTCGACCGCCGCGCCCGAGGCCCAATGGTGGAAGGCGTTCAACGACCCGGTGCTGGACGGCCTGATCAGCCAGGCCCTGGCCGGCAACCTCGACATCCGCGTCGCGGTCGCCCGGGTGGACGAGGCCCGGGCCCTGTTCAAGGACGCGCGCCTGGACCAGCTGCCGCGGGTCACCGCCAGCGGCGCCTACCAGAAGAGCGACCAGCAGCAGCCGGGCTCGAACGGCCAGCGGGTGGAGAGCGAGACCTACCAGGCCGGCTTCGACGCCGGCTGGGAGATCGACCTGTTCGGCCGCGTCCGCCGGGGCGTGGAATCGGCCCGGGCCGAGGCCGGGGCGGCGCAAGCCGACCTGCGCGACGCCCAGGTGACCATCGCCGCCGAGGTGGCTCGAAATTACCTCGAACTGCGCGGGGCCCAGGCCCGGCTGGCCGTGGCCAACCGCAACCTCGACACCCAGCGCGAGACCCTGCGCCTGACCCAGGTGCGCTACAACGCCGGGGCCGGCAGCCCGATCGACGTGGCCAGCGCCCAGGCCCGCCTGAACGCCACCGAGGCGGCGATCCCGTCGCTGATCACCGCCGAGAAACGGGCCAACTACCGGCTCTGCGTCCTGGTCGGCAAGCGGCCGGGCGAGCTGGACGCGGTCCTGGTCGCCACAACAGCCGAGGTCACGCCGCTGATCGCCGCCCTGCCGATCGGCGACGCGTCCGACCTGCTGCGCCGGCGCCCCGACGTCCAGGCCGCCGAGCGCCGCCTGGCCGCCCAGACCGCCAAGGTCGGGGTCGCCACGGCCGACCTGTTCCCCCGCGTGCGGGTCAGCGGCTTCATCGGCTTCCTGTCGGGCTCGGCCTCGGGCTTCGGCAACAGCGCCAGCCAGGCCTGGTCGGTGGCCCCGTCGGTGTCCTGGCCGGCCCTCGACCTGGGCGGCGCCCACCAGCGGCTGAAGGCGGCCCAGGCTCGCAACGACGCCAGCCTGGCCGTCTACGACCAGACCGTGCTGCGGGCGCTGGAGGACCTGGAGACCGCCCTGGTCGCCTACCGCCAGCAGCAGGCCCAACTGGTCAGCCTGACCAACCAGGCCGCCGCCTCGCGCCGCGCCGCCGAGCTGGCCCGCATCCAGTACAAGGAAGGCGGCATCGACTTCCTGGTGCTTTTGGACGCCGAACGGACCCTGCTGGCGGCCGAGGACTCGCTGACCGTCGCCGAGACGGGGGTCAACACCAACGTCGTGGCGATCTACAAGGCGCTGGGCGGTGGGTGGACGTCGTAAAAGTTATCCACAAGGTTGCTATTCAGTCCGTCATCCCGGGCCTTGTGCCCGGGACCCCTGGTTCAGCTCGCAGGTGAAGCGCCTTGGCGCGCCGGCGCGCCGGCGCGCCGCCCCTCCGCACCTGCGGCGGACGGAGGGGTCCCGGGCACGAGGCCCGGGATGACGGTGGCGAGGTGGGTTGAAACGCCGTTTATCCCCGCTCCCGCCGAAACAAACCTCAACCCGATCAAACCCCTACACAAAAACGCATGTTTCCTGTCCCCACCCTCCAGGACGGCCGCACACTAGCGGCATGACCCAAGCCCAAGACATCCCCACCCGCTGCCTGACCTTCCAGCTCCAGCTGATGGACGCCCTCGAGGCGGCCTGGAAGAGCATCGAGGCCACCACCGATCCCGCCGCCATCCGCCAGGCCCGCGACAAGGCGAAAGCCATCGGCGACCTAGCCGCCATGGCCCGCAAGGTCGCGTTGGTCCTGCCGACGCCGCGCGGCAAGCCGCAGATCGCCGAGACGGCCGCCGCCGGCCTGCACGCCGCCCAGGGCCTGGCCAATGTGCGCGAGATGCTGATGGCCTCCAGGGCCGCCGCCGCCCCAGTGGACGCGCCCGTGGACGCGCCCGTGGACGCCCCAGTCGCCGCCCAGGTCGAGCACGCCCGCCGCGCGCTGGACAAGCTCAAGGGCGGACGACGCGGCCGGCTGTAGGGCTCAGGACCCCGCCGCCGCGCTGGCCGCCGAGTAGCGGACGATCAGGTTGGCGAACACGCAGATCATCACGCTGAACGCCATGGCCATCACCCCGGCGATGCGCAGGGCCGAGGCGACGTCCTCGGACACGCCCCGCTCCCGCCCCCTGAGCGCGCGGAAGACGCCGGGCTTGAAGGCCAGCAGGAACCCCAGGGCGAAGATCACGACGGCGAACAGGTCGATCGCCAACAGTCCGGTCATTCGAAGTCTCCATCGGTCGGCGCGAGGGTTCAATGCCGGACGGCGCGGTTCGGTCCCGTGGGTGATCAATTCATTGGGGGCCGCTCTCTTCTCCCCGTTGCACGGATGAGCAGAAGGCCCGCCAACGGCCAGGACGCGCCTTGACTTGGTCGCACGCCACAGCTCCGATCCACCGGCTGCGGCAGGGACGCCCAGGAAGAGACAGGCCGGACCATGCCGCTTGAACGTCAGTGGACATCGGAAAGGATGATCACGCTCCGGGGCAATTTGATCTCGGTGATCGGCATGATCATGCTGGTGTGGTTCGTCGGCGGGGTGGCCCTGTTTCCAGACGGCCCCATTCACCTCTGCAACGCGTCGACCCACTATTTCTACCTGGATCACCCGTTCGGATACTGCGGCAAGCAGGGACAGTCGCACAACGCCATCGACTTCCACCGCTTCCAGGTCTGGCAAACCGTTCTTTTCAGCCTCTGGCCGTTTGGCATAATCGCCATCGCGGCCTTGGGACACGGCCTGTCCCGGAAGGCGCCTTGAGGCCAAGGTCGGCTGACGCCGCCTAAACCGACGCGCCGCTCTTCTTCTCAACCGCCAACGGGCGAGGCCGCGCCTTAAAGCCTTGATGGCGAGCCTGCTCTGGCGTCTGGCCGAGTCAAGGACCGCCTCCGGCGGCCGCGTCGCGGCGACGCTCCGCGTCGTCCTTGACTCGGCCAGACGCCAGAGCTCCGATCCACCAAGGGTTTAAGGCGCGGCCCTATCCGGAGCGGATGGGGGTCTTTGACAAGCAAGGGTGAAAGCACCAGTGAAAGTGGAGTGCCGAACCTCGCCTGACAGGAAGAGCAAAGTCGCGGTAGCGTCCGTGGGCTCAGATCGCTCTCCCTGGAGGCCGAGTTCCGTCCTACGATGGCGCATGGCCATTTCAACTTTAGACATCAAGCTATTGTGGGGCAGAGCGGCTGGTAGTTGCTCGAAGCCTGGCTGCAATGAAGATCTAACCCGCTGTGCCGAGCAAGGCCGGGACTACATCATTGGCGAAATGGCACACGTAATCGCGCAAGCCAAGGAAGGGCCGCGCGGCGACGGAGTCGGCGGCGACGATTCTTACGACAACCTTGTTCTGCTTTGCCCGACACATCATCGAGAGGTCGACAAAGCGCCGGCGGGCGAATTCCCAGCTAGTGTGCTCAGGGAATGGAAGGCACAGCGCGAGGATCGTGTCCGCCGCTTAGGTGAAGAGGAGCGCTTCGAAAACTTCGATGAGTTAAGGCGCCTCACCTCGCTGTTGCTAGCCGAGAACCATGTCACCTGGAAGGAACTTGGGCCTCAGTCGGAAGTGGCCCAGCGATCACCAGCCTCCAATGCATTTGACCTATGGCAGCTGCGGCGAATGGATAAAATCCTCCCAAATAACCGTCGTATCATGAACGTCGTGCGAGCTAATATCGGGTTGCTGAACAAGGAACAGTCGATAGCGTTCGCCGAATTTGCCAACCACGCTGAGAGTTACGAGGCTCATGTCTATGACCGAAAAGACCACTATCCACAATTTCCAGCTGGCTTCGGAGATGCGTTCGGATGAATAACGGCGCAAATAATTTCGGAGTCCCCTTCAGTAGCATCACGTTTTTGGAAAGGGTACTCGCCAGCCATGAGAACGTTAGGATAATATCACGTCACGATGATATCGTGTTTGACATCATACGTAACGTTCAAGGCGATAGCCTTACGGTTGTGTGCGTAAATGCATATAGCGTCTCTCTTGAACTTGTTGAACGAGTGGTCTCCACCTTCCCTGACACCAATATCATCTATTTTGGTGGCAAGTGGAATGGAGCCACGGGGGAAGCGTCCGAGTTCTGCGATAGGCGTAACATCGGACTTTACAACGCGGGAACGCTTGCTCCTGCGCTACGGAATAGGGATTTCGGAGCTGACCAAAAGTTCAATGATCGAGACAACCCGCAAAATGGCACAAGCGCTTGACGGTGTTAGCGCCATCTACGGCATGGGCTCGTACTTTCTTGAACAGCCCTTCAACGATGTTGATCTAGTAGTGATCGTTTCTCCAACCAAGCGGCCCCTTGCCGCCCTCGGCTCAGAGATCCGCACCGCCTTAGCCCCGCTATCTCAGATAACCGGCGCACCTTTAGACATCACAATATTCACGGAAACTGAATTCTTCACCCGCCCCCTTCGTGACATGCACACGCTTGTTCCAATCTATAGCGCATCATCACAGCCATGAACCTACAAGGCACCTGCCCTTCCCCTCACCCCCTCGGCAACCCCACCTCAAACACCGCCCCCGCCTCTCCCTCGACCAACGAAATCCGCCCCTGGCTGGCCGCCAGCAGCGACCGCGCGATCGACAGCCCAAGCCCCGTCCCGCCCGTCTCGCGGCGGCTGGTGAAGAACGGTTCGAACAGGCGGTCGCGGTCGGCGGCCGGGACGCCGGGGCCGTCGTCCGACACCCGCAGCATCACCTCGTCACCGACCGCCGCCGCGGCGATCCGCACCACCTTCGCCCCGGCCTGGCGGCTGTTCTCGACCAGGGTGGTCAGCACGGTCTCGACCGTCGCCTCGGGGGCGGCGACCAGGGGCAGGTCGTCCGGCAGGTCGAGGAGCACGGCGATGTCGCGGCCTTGCGCGTCGGCCACCCGTCGCGCGGCCGGGGCCAGCTCGGACGCCACCCCCGCCTGCGGCATGGCCATGTCGGCCCGCGCCAGGTCCATCAGCCGGCCGACCAGCTGCGACAGACGGGCGCTGTCGGCCGAGATGTTGGAAAGGAACCGGCCCCGCTCGTCCGGGGTCATGGTGTCGAAGTGGTCGTCCAGCAGCTCGACCGCGCCGGTGATCCCGGCCAGCGGGGTCTTGAACTCGTGGCTGACGGCGGCGGCGAAGTCGCGCAGGTAGCGCGAGCGCACGGCGATGGCGTCGGCCATCACCCGGAAGTCCTGGTAGAGGTCGCGGATCTCGACGGCGGCGGTGGCCGGGGTCTCCGGCACGCTGCCCTGGCCCGTGGCCACGCTGCGGGTGGCGGCGCTCAGCGCCTCGATCGGCCGGGTCACGCCGCGCGACACCAGGCCCGACAGCAGCACCAGCAGCAGGATCGTCGCCGCCGCCCCGACCAGCAGCTTGCCCCGGTCCTGATAGACGCCGCGGAACAGCGCCCGGGGCGAGCGCGACAGCAGCAGCGCGCCGACGACCCGGCCGTTGACGACCACCGGCCGGGCATGGTGCAGGCGCACGGCCGAGGCGCGGCTGAGCCACTCGAACGAATAGCGCGGGTGATAGGCCCCGTTGCGGCGCAGGACCGTGCGCGAACGGCCCTGCAGCGCCGCCTGGATCTCCGGCAGGGCCGCCAGGCTGCCGCCCTGCCCCAGGCCGCGCACCACGACGCCGTGACGATCGACGATCAGGATCGAGGCCAGGGTGCTGCGGCTGGTCTGGTCGAAGATCGGCTCCAGCACCTCGGCCGCCGCCTCGGCCTGGGGATCGGCCCTGGCGCCGGGGACCGAGGCCGGCCGCTCGGGCAGCAGGGGCGAGCTGCGCAGGTCGACGCTGGTCGATTCGGGGCGGTAGTAGCCGGGGTCGTCGCGGGCGTCGGGGTCGGCGGGCGTCAGGTCGCGCACGGAGCCGGGCCACAGATTTGCCGCCGCCGCCGCCAGGGCCGCGCCCTGCGAGGTCAGCTCGGCCTCGGTCTGGCGCACCAGGGTGTTCTCGTAGGTGCGCAGGAACACCGCCCCGATGGCCGGCATGGCGGCGGCGAACAGCAGCACGGTCAGCAGGATGGTCCGCAGGCGCAAGGCCGGCCACCAGCGCCGCAGCCACGCCCCCAGCCCGGCGCTCATCCGCCGACGCCGACGCCCTGGCAGGCGCCCAGGCGGTAGCCGATGCCGGCCCGGGTCTCGATCACGTCGTGCCCGCCCACGCCGGCGAACTTGGCCCGCAGGTTTCGTACGTGGCTGTCGATGGTGCGGTCGGTCACCGCGAAGCCCGGGCCGCGCAGGCGGTCGATGATGGCGTCGCGGCTGAACACCTTGGTCGGGGTGGCGGCCAGGGTCTTCAGGATCGTGAACTCGGTGACGGTCAGCGACACCTGGCCGTCGGCCCAGGCCGCGCTCCAGGCCTCGGGATCCAGGCTCAGCCGGCCGCGGACGATGCGGCCGTCGGCCGGGGCGGCCTCGGCGCCCTTGCCGCCGGCCCGGCGCAGGATGGCCTGGACGCGGGCCGTCACCTCGCGCGGGCTGAACGGCTTGACCACATAGTCGTCGGCCCCCAGCTCGATGCCCAGCACCCGGTCGATCTCGTCGTCGCGCGAACTGAGGAACAGGATCGGCAGGTCGCCCCGGGCCCGCAGCCGGCGGCAGACCTCCAGCCCGTCCAGGCGCGGCATGTTGATGTCCAGCACCACCAGGTCGGGCGTCCGCTCGGCCACGGCCGCCAGGGCCGCCTCGCCGTCGGCCGCCTCGCGGGTCTCGAGCCCGGCCTTGGCCAGGGCGAACACCAGGAGCTGGCGGATGTGGGGGTCGTCGTCGACGACCAGGATCGTGCGCTGCATGTCGCCCATGTTCAGCGCTCCGCGTGCGGGGTCAACCGGGACGGCGGGGCGGATCGGCGCGTTTGCCGTGCAGATTCGGTGCAGGGGCCCGGTGTGCGCCCTCTCCCATCGGGAGAGGGTGCGCACTCAGGTCCCCGTGGCCGCGTCGGTCCACTTGGCGAACGGCGTGTCGGGCTCCTCGCCCAGGCTGGGCTGCAGCGAGCGCAGGTCGCTGGGGCGGATGTTGAACGCCTTGCGGAAGCTGCGGCTGAAATGGGCCTCGCTGCTGAAGCCGCACTGGAAGGCGATCTCGCTGATCCGCCGGCCGCGCTTGGGATCCAGCAGCGCCGCGCGGGCCAGGTGCAGGCGGCGCTCCCAGATATAGGCCGTCACCCCGCCCAGGGGCTCGAACAGGCGGTAGAGCGTCGAGCGCGACACGCCCAGGGCCTCGCTGATCCTGGCGGGGTTGAGGCTGGGCTCCAGCAGGTTGTGCTCGACATAGGCCCGGGCCCGCAGCAGCACCGGCGACTCGCGCATGCCGAAATCGGCCCGCCCGGCCTCCATGGCCAGGCACGCGCCCAGCAGTTCGATCGTGGCGCGGGTGATGCCCGGCAGGGTCTGGGGCAACAGCTGCGGGAACCAGCGGGTCACCGCCGTCAGGTGCTCGATCAGCAGGCCGGCGCGATTGGCGTCCAGCACCATGCCGTGCAGCGCGATGTTCGGCGCCACGGCCTCGACCTCGGCGCGCGGCAGGAAGGTGGTCAGCACCTTGACCGCGGTGCTGTGCATCAGCATCGGCCGCGACAGGTCGCAGATCCCCACCTCGCCCGGACCGAACGAGAACGGCACGCCGTCGAAGTCGCCGGTGTGCGAGCCGGCGATGTTGAACTGGACGATGTAGTGGTCGAGGCCGTCGGCGGCGATCATCTGCGGCGTGCGGAACATCGTCTGGCCGCCGGTCTCGGTGACGTAGAAGGCGTGGGGCCCCAGGCGCAGCGCGGTGATGCTGGCCGTGAACCCCGGTTCCGGGTCGCGCGCGTCGAGCGCCGTCAGCACTTCCCGCCGGTAATAGTCGTGCCGCTGCTCGGGCGGGACGCTCCGGGTGCTGAAGTTCGTCCGCCCCAGCCGAAACAGTGTTTCGGCGGGCGGGTCCAAAGGATGATTCATGTGGCCTCCCCCAAGGCACAATCACGCATTGACCATATTCGCCAATGCGGGCGTTCGTCGCACCGCGCGGGGCGCCGCGCGAGAGCGGCGTTTTCCTTTGAGACAAGGGATCAAGAAAATGGAACCGGCATGTAAGGCCCGCGCCGCGCAAAGCCTTACAGGTGTCGGCTGCTTCGGACGAACGCCGGTCGGCGATCGGCGCGGCCGCGACCCGGCCGACCGAGGCTCGGGCGCTAGGCCATCGGCTTGGAGAACGACGCACCGCGAGACCTTGGGGGAGGTCGCGCGACCAGCGTCGCCCACGTCCCGAGGGGGACCTAAAACTAAAGGCGGGCCTTGGGGAGGCCCGCCTTTTTTATGGTCTGGCGATGAGCGCTGGTTGCATCCCGCACATCGCGCGTGCTTCCCGAATGACAAGGAAAATGAAGCCTCTCCCTGAGCTTCAACGCCGATGCCTTAGGGCGGTCGGCGTATCAGCCGTGCGTGGTCATCGTCCTTCGACAAGCTCAGGATGAGGACCATCTACAGGCTCGGCAGTCGAACACCTCATCCTGAGCTTGTCGAAGGACGAGGTGTTCGGCCCCGGAGCGGCGTGTCGAGCTAGTGCTCGCGGCCCATCCGCCAGAAGGTCTGGAACATCGGCTCGACCAGATAGGCCAGGGCCGAGCGCTTGCGCAGCGGGATCAGCACCTCGACCGGCAGGCCGGCCTGCAGGCCCGACTGGGCGCCGCGGATCTTGCGGATCTTGTCCAGTTCCTCGGGCGGGGCCGAGACCTCGGCGCGGAAGTACTGCACGCCGGTCTTCTCGTCGGTGAAGCTGTCGGCCGACAGTTCGGTCAGGGTGCCGTTCAGCAGCGGCAGGTCGCGTTCGTGCAGGGACGTGAAGCGGATCTGGGTCTTCTGGCCGGGCTTGAGATCGTCGGCGTCATTGGGCGAGACCTTGGCCTGGATCACCAGCCGCCGGTCCTGCGGCACGATCTCCATCAGGGTCTGGCCGGGGGCGACCACGCCGCCCACCGTGAAGACGTTCAGTCCCACCACCTTGCCGCCGGACGGGGCGCGGACCGTGGCCCGGGCCAGCTGCTCGCGGGCGGCCAGCACCTTGGGCTGCAGGTCGTCCAGCCGCACCTGCACGTCGCGCAGCTGGCCGGAGACCTCCTCCATCATCTGGCGCTCCAGCGACAGGGTCTGCAGCTTGGTCTCGCCGATCTGTTCGGCCGAGCGGGCGATCTGGGCGCGATAGGCCCCGTCCTCCCCGGTCAGGGAGGCGGCGCTGCGCTGCAGGGCCAGGACCCGGGTCTTGGGCGCGAAGCCCTTGGCGGCCAGCTCCTGCACGCCCTTCAGCTCCTCCTCGATCAGCTTCTGCTGCTCGCGGTTGGCGTCCAGCTGGCGCTCGGCGCCGCTGCTCTGCTGGCTCAGCTGCAGGACACGCTGGTTGAGCACCCCGCGCTGGGTCTGCAGCGAGCTGCGGCGAGCCTGGAACTGCTGACGCTGCAGGCGCAGGGCGTCGTCGGCCAGGGGCTTGTCCTCCGGCGTGAGGTCGGCGAACTCCGGCGGCGCGGCGATGGTCGGCAGGCGGTCGCGCTCGGCGACCAGCCGGGCGCGCTGAGCCAGCAGGGTCAGGACCTCGCCGGTCATGCCGCGCTCGCTGGCCCGCAGCTCCGAGGCCGACAGCTCCACCAGGATCTGGCCCTTGACCACGCTCTGACCCTCGACCACCCGGATGGCGGTGACCACGCCGCCCTCGCGGCTCTGCACCGCCTGGCGGTTGCCAGCCACGGCGACCACCCCGTGGGCGTAGGCCCCGGCGTCCAGCGGCGCCAGGGCCGCCCAGCCCAGGAAGCCGACGAAGAACAGGCCCGCCACCCCGGCCCCGATCCGGATGATGCGCACCGGGTCGTCCGAAAGGCGCGGCGGGATCTTGGCGGCGGCCTCGCCGGCGGTCCCGGGGGCCTGGAAGGTGGCGTCGGTCATGGCTTGGCGGCCTGCAGAGGGGTGACGGTCGAGCCGGGCTTGCCCGGAGCCTGGGCGGCGGCCTGAGCGGCGGCGGCCATCTTGGCCACGACCTCGGCGCGCGGACCGACCATCTCGACCTGGCCTTCCCGCAGCACCAGCAGGCGGTCGGCGACATTGAGGATACCGGTGCGGTGGGCGACGATCAGGATCGTCGCGCCCCGCGCCTTGGCGGCCAGGATGGCGTTGTTCAGCGCCGCCTCGCCGTCGGCGTCGAGGGCCGAGTTGGGCTCGTCCAGGATCAGCAGCGGCGGCTGGCCGTAGAGGGCCCGGGCCAGGGCCACGCGCTGGGCCTGGCCGGCCGACAGCCCGCGCCCGCCGGCGCCCAGGACGGTGTCATAGCCCTTGGGCAGGCGCAGGATCAGCTCGTGCACGCCCGCCGCCTGGGCCGCGGTCACAACCTCGGCGTCGACGATGGCCGGATCGCCCCCGGCCCAGATGGCGAAGCGCGAGATGTTGTCCTTGATCGAGCCGGCCAACAGGCCCGAGTCCTGCGGCACATAGCCGATGTAGCGACCCAGCCGGTCGCCATCCCAATCGGTCATGTTGGCGCCGTCCAGCCGCACCACGCCGACCTCGGGGGTCATCGCCCCGGCCGCCACCCGCGCCAGGGTGGTCTTGCCGGCGCCGCTGGGACCGATCACGCCCAGGATCTCGCCCGGGGTCAGCCGCAGGCTGACGCCGCGCAGCAGCACCGGACCTTCGCCGGGCGCGCGCACCGCCACCTGCTCCAGGGCCAGGGCTCCGCTGGGCGCGGGCAGCTGGGTGCCCGACACTTCCAGGCCCCGGCCGGCCGGGAACAGCTTGATCAGGTTGTTCAGCGCGCCGCGCGCCTGGCCGACCACGCCCCAGGAGCCGACCAGCTGCTCGATCGGCTGCAGGGCCCGGCTCATCAGCACCGAGGCGGCGATGATCGCCCCGGCCGAGATCTGCTTGTCGACCGCCAGCCAAGCGCCCAGGCCCAGGGCCGCCGACTGCAGGAACATGCGGGTGAACTTGGTGGCAGCCGAATAGCCGCCGCCGGTGAACTGGGCCTTGGCCGACAGGTCCAGCCCCGCCCGGCGGTCCGCCAGCTGGCGCTCGCGCAGGGCGCCGCGCATGCCCAGGGCGCGCACCACTTCGCCATTGGCCGCAGCCGCTTCCTGCGACGCGTAGGCCTGGGACTGGGCGACGAAGGCTTCGCGGGCCCGCGCGCGGGTGGCCCGCTCGTTGAGCACCGCCAGCACCACCAGCACCACGCCGCCGACGATGGTCATCGCCCCCAGCGCCGGATGGATCATAAAGGCGACCAGCACGTAGATCGGCGTCCACGGGATGTCGAAGGCGGCCACGGCCACCGGGCCCGACAGGGCCTGGCGCACGATGTCGAACTCGCGCATGCCCTGGGCCGAGGCCCCGGGCGCCATGGCGCTCATCAGCTTCTGCAGGATGCCGCCGGCCAGCAGCCGGTCCAGGCGCAGCCCGGCCAGGGTCAGCAGGCGCGAGCGCACCGATTCCAGGGCCGTCTGGGTGCCCAGGGCGAAGGCCACCACCAGGGTCAGATACAGCAGGGTCAGCCGGCCCTCGGTCGGCACGACCCGGTCGTAGACCTGCATCATGTAGATGGTCGGCGCCAGCAAAAGGATGTTGATCAGCGCGCTGAACACGGCGGCGGCCATCAGGTGCGGCCGGCACGCGCGCAGGGCCGCGACCAGCGGCGGCGGCAACGGAGCGTCCAGGAACTTCACGCGTCTCTCCTATGGGCCCACTTCGCCGCACGAAGGCCCCATACCCCTGGCCGGTACCTAACGTCTCGGCCCGTGATTATGCAAGAAGGTCGTTGCGTCGAAAGCTCCAGACCGGCGCCCTACTCGATGAAAGCAGGCGCCGCGACCCGCCGGCCGAGCAGGAAAGCGTCGGCCACGTGGCGCAGCGGCGTCACGTCGACGTCCGACTGGCCGGCGCCGATCAGCTCGGCGAAGCGGGCGTAGAGGCCCGGATATTCGGCCTCGGGCTGTTCGTGGACCAGGGCGTCGTCGATCCACAGCCGAGCCCCGCCGTGCGACAGGCGCAGGGCGCCGCCGTCGGTGTCGACTTCGATGTCCCAGCTCTGGGGACCGGTCTGCAGGAAGTCGAATTCGGCGGTGACCGGCACGCCTAGGGTATCGACGAAGGCCAGCTGCGCCTGGATCGGCGACTGGCGGTTTTCGGGCACGTGCAGGGTCGCCTCCGTCAGGAAGAACGGACGCGGCAGCACGGCGGTGGCGATCGACAGGGCGTTGATGCCGGGATCGAACACCCCCAGCCCGCCCGGCTCCCAGATCCAGTCCTGGCCCGGATGCCAGACCCGGACGTCCTCGCGCCAGTTGATCCGGGCGGCGGTGATCGTCCGGCCTTCAAGCCAGGCCCGGGCGGGGGCGACGGCGGGGGCGTAGCGCGAATGCCAGGTGGCCTGCAGGGTCACGCCCCGGGCGTCGGCGACCTGGCGCAGGTCCTCGACCTCGCTGAGCGTCGCGCCGGGCGGCTTTTCCAGCATCACGTGCTTGCCGGCCTCCAGCGCCCGGCGGGCCAGGCCGTGGCGCACCTGGGGCGGGGTGCACAGGGCCACGGCGTCGAAGGCCACGCCGCTGGCCAGCAGCTCGTCGAACGTGTGGAAGCTGGGCAGACCAGGCTGCTGCGCGTGGCGGCTGACCACCGCGACCAGCGCGAACCGCGGGTCGGCGGCCATGGCCGGCAGGTGCTGGTCGCGGGCGATCTTGCCCAGGCCGATCAGGGCCACGCGGATGGGTGTGGCGGCGGTCATGAGGCCTCGCGACTCTGGAAAACGCTATTTGTAGGATAAATGCTCGGTGGCGGTTGGGATGTCAAACGGCCAGTGAGGCTCAAGGCTCTCCGTCGACCGCTACCGATCGCCGCCGAGGGGTTCGGCCAGCCCGATGAGAAGACCTTCAGGGCCGCGGATGTAGCAGAGCCGATACGCGTTCTCGTACTGAACCACTTCGCCGACCAGCTGCGCGCCGTGCTTGCCGAGCCTGGCCAGGATGTCGTCGATGTCGCTCACTGTGAACATGGCGCGCAGGTAGCCGAGGGCGTTCACGGGGGCGTTCCGGTGATCGGCGACGACGGACGGCGCCAGAAAACGCGAGAGCTCGAGGCGGCTGTGGCCATCGGGCGTGACCATCATGGCGATCTCGACGCGCTGATCACCCAGCCCGGTGATGCGTCCGGCCCATTCGCCTTCCACCGTGCCCCGCCCCTCGAGCGTCAGGCCAAGCTCGGTGAAGAAGGCGACGGCGTCATCGAGGGAGTCCACCACGACGCCGATATTGTCCATGCGCAGAAGTTGGCTTTTGGTCATGATTTCGGTCCAGTTCCTGAGGGTGTCGCACCCGCCAAGCGTTGCTCCGCCCTAGGCTCCCAACAACTCGAAGCTCGCCGCCAGGCCGTCGACGGCGCTGTTGGCCACCCACAGGTCGAACATCCCCGGCTCGGCGATCCAGCGGTCGTTGTCGCCGACGAACATCAGCGATCCGCGCTCGAGGCTGAAGCGCACGTCGCGCCGCTCGCCCGGCTTCAGCGCCACCCGCACGAAGCGCTTGAGCTCGCGCACCGGCCGCGTGCGGCTGGCCACCCGGTCGCGGACATAGAGCTGGACCACATGCTCGCCCGCCACCCGGCCGGTGTTGGCGACGGTGACCGTGATCGACAGCTTGTCGTTCCAGGCCAGGCGGGTGGTCGACAGCCGCACGTCGCTGAGCGCGAAGCTGGTGTAGGACAGGCCGTGGCCGAACGGGTACAGCGCCTCGTTGCGGGTGGTGCGCCAGCGGGCCTTGTACTCCTGGCTGTCGTCGGCCTGCGGCGCGGGACGGCCGGTGGTCCGGTGATTGTAGGTGTAGGGCTCCTGACCGCTCTCGTGCGGGAAGCTGACCGGCAGCCGGGCCGAAGGATTGACCTTGCCGAACAGCACATCGGCCACCGCGTGGCCGGTCTCGGTGCCCAGGAACCAGGTCGCCAGCACGGCCGGCGCGGCCTTGACCGCCCCCTCCAGCACCAGGGCCCGGCCGTGGCGCAGCAGCACCACCGTCGGCTTGCCCACGGCCCCGACCAGCTCGGCCAGCTGCTGCTGGACGCGCGGCAGGCCGATCTCGGTGCGCGACTGGGCCTCGCCCGACATGTTCTGGCTCTCGCCGACGGCCAGCAGCACCAGGTCGGCGGCGCGCGCGGCGGCCACGGCCTGGTCGTAGCCGCCGGGGATGGCGTTCTCGACGTCGCAGCCCCGGGCGATGGTCAGCTGCGAGGGGTCGGCCATCGCCTCGCGGATCCCGGTCGCCAGGTCGACGCCCAGACTCTTGTCGCCGAAGAAGGCCCAGGGCCCCAGGATGTTGTCGCGGTCGTCGGCGAACGGGCCGATCAGGGCGATCCTTTTGCCCCGGCTCGGCAGGGGCAGCAGGCCGCCGTCATTCCTCAGCAGCACGATCGACCGCGCGCCGGCTTCGCGGGAGAGCGCCCGCATGGCCGGGGTGGCGGTGTTGGCGGCCTGGGCCTTGGCGTCGATCGAGCGGTAGGGCCGGTCGAACAGGCCCAGGGCCTCCTTCAGGCCCAGCACCCGGCGCACGGCGTTGTCGACGGCGGCCATCGGCACCAGGCCCTGGGCGACCAGCTCGGGCAGGTAGCGGCTGTAGAGGCCGCTCTGCATGCTGATGTCGACCCCGGCCAGGATCGCCAGGCGAGCGGCGTCCTTGTCGTCGGCGGCGTAGCCGTGGGCCACCAGCTCCTGGTCGGCGGTGTAGTCGGAGATCACCACGCCCTTGAAGTTCCACTCGCCGCGCAGGATGTCGGTCAGCAGATGCCGGTTGGCCGTGGCCGGCACGCCGTTGATGTCGTTGAAGGCCGACATCACCGCCAAGCAGCCAGCGTCGAAGGCGGCCTTGAACGGCGGCAGGTGCACCTCGCGCAGGGTCTCCTCGGAGATGTCGACCGTGTTGTAGTCCAGTCCCGCCGACACCGCGCCATAGGCGGCGAAGTGCTTGGCGGTCGACAGCAGGCTGTCGGGCGCGGTCAGGTCGCGGCCCTGGAAGCCGCGCACCCGGGCCTGGGCCATGACCTCGCCCAGGAACACGTCCTCGCCCGAGCCCTCGGCGCCTCGCCCCCAGCGCTGGTCGCGAGCCACGTCGACCATCGGCGCGAAGGTCCAGTGGTTGCCGTAGGACGAGGCCTCGAGCGCCGCCGCCCGGGCCGTGCGCTCGGCCAGGTCGGGGTCGAAGCTGGCCGCCTCGGCCAGGGGGATCGGGTAGACGGTCTTGAAGCCGTGGATCACGTCGGCGGCGAACAGCAGCGGGATCTTCAGGCGCGACTGCTCGACGGCGGCGGTCTGGGCCCGCAGCGCGCCCTCGACCCCGACGCCGTTCATCAGCACGCCGACCCGGCCGGCGCGGATGTCGGCCAGGATCTGCTCGGTGTTGCGCTGGTTGACCAGCGGATTGATGTCGCCGACCGGCGGCCGGATCATGTCGGAATAGCACGACAGCTGGCCGGCCTTTTCCTCGATGGTCATCCGGCCGATCAGGGCCTCGACCCGGGGCGAGGCGGCGCGGGCCGCGCCCGCTCCGGCCAGGGCGAACCCCGCCAGGCCCGTAGCGCCGGCCAGGACCGTACGCCGGTCGACGCCCCCCTGCCGCTCCGGACCCTGTCGCCCGCCACCCGTCGCCATGAAGCCTCCCGCACTGAATCGCGGCAAACTCGCCAGAAACGCCGTCGGGTGCAATGGTGCGTTATCTGAGGGGCGACCCTACGCCTTCAACCTTGGAGACACGCTCATGACCACCCGCTGGCGCATCGATGTCCGTCTCGGCGACGCCCCGCCGCAAGCCCCCCTGCGCAGCGTCGTGGTCGAGGCCCCGACCGAGGTCGAGGCCCTGCGCCTGGTCCTGGCCCAGGCCGAGCAGGACAAGGCCGACGCCGAAGAACTGCTGCAGGACGGCCAGGAGGAGGTGTTCTCCCGGACGGAGGTGCGCGAGGGGCATGTGGAGCACCAGGGGCGGACGGATTGACGCGCCAGGCCCTCCCCTGTGGGGGAGGTGTCGGCGGAGCTGACGGTGGGGAGAGTGATCGGCCGGCGACCAACACCCCGGATCGACGACCCCAAAACTCCCCCCACCGATCGCTGCGCGATCGCCTCCCCCACGGGGCAGGGCTATCGCATATGACCCAGGAGTGAGAGCAGGAAGGTTTCATCCCAGCCGGCGCGCTTGATCTTGGTCTTGATGGAACCCTTGCCGGGGTGCTGTCGCAGGGTGTTGAGGGCGAGCTTTCGGATCAGGGCGAGGTTTTGCGGTGCGTTGTCCTTGCGGCTGCGCGAGGCGTCCTCCAGCAGGGCCACGTCGAGCACCCAGTGCAGCTGGTTCTCGATGGTCCAGTGGGTCTGGGCGACCTGGAGCATCCTTTCGGGGGACAGGAGCGTGGACAGCAGGAAGAAGCGGACGATGACCGGCTCGGGGGCGCCGGCCCGCTTGCAGTGGGTCTCCACGCGGGCGACGGCGGCCAGGCCGGGAAAGTCCATGTCCTTGGCGGGGACGACCAGGGCGGCGCGGCCCTCGATCCGGTCGTGGCCCTTGGCGGGGCCCTGGAGGGCCTCGTTGGTGGGATCGGCGGCGGCGAGCAGGGCCTGGGCCTTGGCCAGCAGGGTGGGTTGGTTGGCCTTCAGGGCCAGGGCGTAGTCGGCTCCGGTGTCCAGGATGGTCTGGGCGGTGTCGGCCCGGCAGTGCAGGGCGTCGGCGGTGACGATGCAGCCTTCCAGGCCCAGCAGGGCCAGGGCCTGCTGGGCGCCCAGCACTTCGTTGCGGCCCGGCGCCAGGCGCTGGCCGATCACCAGCCGGGCCTCGGCGGCCCAGACATTGACCAGATGCAGCGGCGAGGCCCGGCATCCGCGCTCATAGGCTCCGCGCAGAGCCTTGCCGTCGATCGCCACCACGCCCTTCAAGGCCCCGGCGAAGGCGGCGGTGAACTGGGCGAAGGCCGCTTCGAACGGCTCGGGCGCCAATCGGCGAAACACGCGGCTGAACGTGTCGTGGCTGGGCGGACCGTGCTCCAGCTTCACCACCTGGCGCAGGAAATCCAGCTTGGCCCGCGCGAAGGCGGCCATGTCAGTGCAGTCCTCCGCCCCGCACAGCACCGCCGCCAGGGCCACGAACACCAACTCCAGAAGATCATGCCGAGCGTTCCTCGCCCGCGGATCCTCCATCGCCGAAAAACAAGCCGCGAACGTCTCCATCCGACCGTCTCCCTCTCACAAGGAGACACCCTCAGAATCCCGTTCGGACCAAAAATCCATATGCGATTCCCCTGCCCCACGGGGGAGGGATCAGGAATACAGATAATCCCCCGGCAGCCCCATCCGCAGGCAGGCCTCGACCGGCGGCGCGCCCTGGATCGGCAGGCGGTCGGCGGCCGCGCCGACCAGCCGCAGCAGGCGGCCCTCGACGGGGCCCAGGTCCCATTCCGCGCCCAGCCCGACCACAGCCCGCACCTCGGCCGGCGTGATCGCCACCGCCGCCCGGATCAGCGCCCCCTGCAGGCCGCGCAGCGGGGCCGGCAGGATCGCGGTCTTGCGCATCAGCGCCAGGAACTCCAGGACGATCCCGTGCCGCTCCAGCCTGGGCAGCATGGCGGCCAGATGCGTCTCCCACCCGGCCACCGAAGCCGGCGCCCCGAGCGCCCCGTACAGCGCCGCGGCCGGCGCGGCCTCGGCGTAGAAGCGGTCGCGGTCGGCGGCGCTCAGCGGCCGGACATAGGCGTGGTAGGCCTCCAGGAAGCCAAAGCTGGCCGTGGCCTGGACCCAGTCCAGCAGCTCGACGTCGTTGGCCTGGTAGGCCGCTCCGGCCGGGGTGTCGCCGGCCACCCGGTCGTGCATCCGCCGCACGCCGGCGATCATCGCCTCGGCCGTCGAACGCGCGCCATAGACCGTGACCATCGCCGCCAGGCCGGTGCGCTTCAGGCGCGGCAGCGGATCGGTCCGGAAGCTGGAATGCTCCCAGACCCCGGTGCGCACGCGCGGCTCGGCCAGTTCCAGGATCACCGCGCTCACCCCGCCGACGAACAGCGCGACCGGGTTCTTGAACACCCGCCACGACACCGAGTCCGGCGCGGCGAGGGCCGGCTCGCCGGCCGGCCGGCGAAAGTCGACCCGCGGAGCCCCCTCGAGCTGGTAGAGGCCCTGGATGAGACCTGCGATGCGACCGGGGCCATCCGCCATCAGGTCTTCCTTCCGAACGCTAAACCGGCCGCCATTGGCGGGCCGCCCTCGTCCTTCGACAAGCTCAGGATGAGGGCTAGTTTCGCGGCGATGAACTCGAATGCCTCATCCTGAGCCTGTCGAAGGACGAGGAATTCGCCCCCTGACCGAGCAAGCAACCCTAATTCACCCGTCGGCTTTTGCCCGCCCAGTACGGCTCGCGCAGTTCCCGCCGCAGGATCTTGCCCGAGGCGTTGCGGGGCAAGGCGCCGATGAAGTCGACGGTCTTGGGCGCCTTGAAGCCGGCGATGCGGCCCTTGGCGAAGGCGATGATGTCGGCCGGGTCCTCGGGCGCGCCGGGCTTGAGAGCGACCACCGCCTTGACCGCCTCGCCCCAGGTGTCGTCGGGCACGCCGATCACCGCCACCTCGGCCACGTGCGGATGGCCGTAGACCGCGCTCTCGACCTCGGCCGGATAGATGTTCTCGCCGCCCGAGATGATCATGTCCTTCACCCGGTCGTGGATGAACAGGTAGCCGTCGGCGTCAAGATAGCCGGCGTCGCCGGTCCGCAGCCAGCCGTCGGCGTCGACGGCCAGGGCTGTCGCCTCGGGCAGCTTCCAGTAGCCGGCCATGTTGGCGGGCGAGCGCACCGCCACCTCGCCGACCTCGCCCGGCGGCAGGACCTGGCCGTGCTCGTCGAGGATCCTCAACTCGGCGCCCGGCATGGGCAGGCCGGCCGAGCGCATGCGAACGCCGCCGTCCGGATCGTGGTCCTCGGGCGGCAGATAGACCACCGTGCCGGTCGTCTCGGTCATGCCGTACTGCTGGACGAAGCCGCAGCCGAACACCGCGACGCACTCGCGCAACAGGTCCAGCGGGATCGGCGCCGCGCCGTACAGGATGTGGGTCAGGCGGCTGTAGTCGACCTGGCGGGCGCGGGGCAGCCGCACCACCACCTGCAAGGCGGCGGGCACCATGAACATCTTGGAGACCCGGTCCTTCTCGATGAAGTCCAGCACCTTGGTCGGGTCGAACTCGCGGGCCACCACGCCCTTGGCGCCGTTGATCAGCCCGACCACGCCCCAGCCCGTGCCGCCGATATGGGCCACCGGCATGGCCACCAGGCTGACGTCCTCCGGGCCCCAGCGGTTCCAGTCGAGGTCGGCCTGGGCGGCCAGCCGGCGGGGGACCACGATGTTGGCGTGGGTCAGCATCGCGCCCTTCGGCCGGCCGGTGGTGCCCGAGGTGTAGAGCTGGACGGCGACGTCGGCAGAGGTGATCGCCACGTCCGGCGGCCCGCCTCCGGCCGCGTCGCGCCAGGCCTCGAACACCGGATGCCCATAGTCGTTGGCCTCCATGGCCACGACGATCGGGTGATCCAGCATCAGCACGGCCACGTCGCGGACATGGGCCAGGAGCTCGGGGCCGACGAACACCATCCGCGCCTCGGCGTCGCCCAGGATGTAGGCGATCTCGCGCGGGGCCAACCGCCAGCCGATCGGGGCCAGCACCACCCCGGCCTTGGCCGCGCCGAACAGCAGCTCGAAATAGTGGTCGCTGTTCTTGCCGACATAGGCGATGCGGTCGCCCTTGACCAAGCCCTCGGCCAGCAGGGCGTTGGCGACCTGGTCGGTGTGGCGGTCGAACTGGGCGAAGGTTGTCGAACGGCCCTCGAACACCAGGGCCGTCGCCTCGGGCCGGACCTCGTGGTGATAGCGGGCGACGTCGCCCAGGGTCGTCAGGCGATCGAAATCGACGGCGGGTCCGGACATGGTGGGCGGGTCTCCTCGCGCGGTCCGAGGCGGTCTGCGTCGCCTTCGGGTTGATCCGCCGCCAGGATGGGGGCCATTTCTGGCGCGCGGCTAGGGGAAAAACGCGGCGCGGCGCCGGGTTCCGTCAGGTCTTGCCCCCCAGGCGCCGGGCGTTGGCCGTGGCGGCGGCGTGGATCGGGGCCAGCATCGCCGACTGCCAGGCCACCCCCAGCGACATCATCCGCGCCCAGAAGGCCATCGCGCCGAGCGAGGCGTCCAGGGCCGGCGCGAGGCCGGCCCGCGGCGCCTTCCAGTTCCAGGCTTGGGCCAGGTAGCGGTTGGACTCCGCGGCCATGGCCAGCCAGGCCGGGCCCGCCGCGGCCGCGCCCTGGGCGAAGGCCAGCGGCTTCTCGGAAACCATCCGCGTCAGCTCGGCATAGTCGCCGCGCATCGGGTCGCGGACCGCCGCGACGATCATCGGCGCGCGGGCGTCGATCACGCGCAGCGAGGCCAGGGCCAGTTCGGCGCTGGCGCTGGCCAGGGCGAAGGCGCCGGCGGACGTCGCCTTGCGGCGGGGCTTGCGGGTCTGGGGGCGTGTCTTGGGCATGGAGGGACAACGCGGCCCGCCCGGCCTTCGCTCCGCCCGCATGAAAAAGGCCGGCCCCGCGTGGCGGAGCCGGCCCCTTCTCGAGAAGCTGGATGGAACGCCCTAGTGGGCGGCGTCCTTGGCGTCGTGGCCAGCGTCCTTGGCCTGGTCGCCGGCCTTCTCGGCGGTGTCGCCTGCGGCGGCGGCGGTGTCGCCGGCGGCCTTGGCGCCGGCCGTGTCGCCGGTCTGGGCGGCGGTGGTGCTGGCGTTGGCGGCCTGGGCGGCGGCGTCGGCGGCCTGCTGGCTGGAGGCGGCGGCCGCGGTGGCGTCGGCGGCGGCTTCGTTGGCCTTTTCAGCCTTGGGCTGGCAGGCCGCGGCGCCGATGGCGAGGGCGGCGACGGCCGCGATGGTCACGATACGCATGCTGTGAAGTCTCCCAAAAGGTCCCCGACATCTTTGCCGTGGGTGGTCAGGGAACCCCGCGGGCCGCCAAAGGTTGCTCCATCGCCCCTTCAGCGCTCTGTCGGCTAACCGCTTGACCCGGCGCGGCGGCGGCCTTCTGTTGCGTCCAGCCCGCAGGATGAGCCCGTTCGCCTTGCCAGACCCGGTCGCCTCCACCCCCGCATCGTCGTCGCTCTCGCCCGCCGCCGGCACGGTGCGCCGGCGGCTGCTGCTGATGGCGCTCAGCCTGGTGCTGCCGGCCGTGCTGTTCATGGTGCTGCTGGCCCGCGCCGAGTTCGGCGAGAGCCGGGCCCGGTATGAGCGGCAGCTGATCGCCACCACCCGCGCCTTGGTGCTGGCCACCGACCGGCAGATCGGCCAGGGCCAGAGCGTCCTGCAGACCCTGGCGGTGTCGCCGGCCCTGATCGCCGGCGACATTCCGGCGTTCGAGCGCCAGGCCCGGGCGGCCGTGCAGGGCGGCGACGGCTGGATCGTGCTGATCGACGGCGACCGGCAACTGGTCAACACCCGCCTGTCCCCCGGCGCTCCCCTGCCCCGGGCCCGCCTCCCGGACGACCGCTGGCGGACCATCCGCGCGGGCCGCACCTCGGTCTCGAACCTGATCGTGCGAAAGGACGACGGCTCGGCGCCCGCCTTCGTGTCGATCGACATGCCGGTGATCGTCGACGGCCAGCTGCGCGACCTGGCCTATATCCAGACGCCCGAGGCCTTCGCGACGATCTTCGCCAACCAGAACATCCCGCCCAGCTGGACGGCCAGCATCGTCGACCGCAACGCCTCGGTGGTGGCGCGCTCCAAGGATCTGAAGCGCTTCCAGGGCCGCCAGGTCAGCGGCGAGATGCGCCAGGCCATGGCGCGGGGCAGCGAGGGCGTGGCGCTGAGCCATACGCTGGACGGCACGCCCACCCTCTCGGCCTTCAGCCGATCGCCCACCAGCGGCTGGGCCTTCATCGTCGGCGTGCCCCGGACCGAGCTGAGCCGGGCCAACTGGTCGTCGGTGGGCGGACTGACGCTGGCCAGCCTGGTGCTGTTGATCATCGGAGTGGCGGTGGCCCTGACGGTCTCGCAGGACATTTCAGCGGCCGTGCGCGGCCTGAGCGCCGACGCCAAGGCCGTGGCGGCGGGCGAGGAGATCGCCGCGATCGGGGATCGCTTCCAGGAGATCGCCGAGGTGCGGGCGGCCCTGCATGACGCGTCGGTCCAGCTACGGGCCCGCGAGGCCGAGGAGCTGCGCGCCCACCAGCGCCAGCAACTGATGATCAACGAGCTGAACCACCGGGTGAAGAACACCCTGTTCACGGTGCAGTCCCTGGCTCGGCAAAGCCTGGGCCGGCCCGCCGACACGCCCGGCCTCCAGGCCTTCAACGAGCGCATCATGGCCCTGGCCCGCGCTCACGACCTGCTGACCCGGAGCGTCTGGGAGGGCGCCGACCTCCAGGAGATCCTGGAGGAGACCCTCGAGCCCTATCTGGACCGGACGATCCTGGCCGGCCCGCCGGTGGCCCTGACGCCCAACGCCGCGCTGGCCCTGTCGATGGTGTTCCACGAGCTGGGCACCAACGCCGGCAAGTACGGGGCCCTGTCGCTCCCCGGCGGCGCGGTGACGGTGGTCTGGCACGTCGACCCCGGCGCGCCGCACCGGCTGACCCTGCACTGGGAGGAGCGCGGCGGCCCCCCCGTCTCGCCGCCGGCCCGCAAGGGCTTCGGCTCGCGCCTGATCGCCGCCACCCTGAAGTCCGACCTGGCCGGCGAGGCGCGGGCCGACTACCGGCCCAGCGGCCTGGTCTGCGTCCTGACCCTGTCGCTGCGCCGGCCGGACGAGGAGGAAGCCGAAGGGCGGGACGTCTAGGGTCAGCCGGGTCGAACTCGCCTCCCTGAACGTTCGTCATTCCGGGCCTTGTGCCCGGAACCCCTGGTTCAGCTCACACGTGAAGCGCCTTGGCGCGCTCGCGCGCCACACATCCGCATCTGCGGCGGACGAAGGGGTTCCGGGCACAAGGCCCGGAATGACGGCGGAAAGGGTGGAGCTCGGCGTCGAAGGCGGCCGACAGCCCCTGAAGCAGGACGACATTTAGTAAGTCGTTTCTGAATTAGCCCAAGACTTAGGCGCCCGGCGGGGCAATTGCGGTTCGCCGATCATCGATCGATTGCGCCCGGCTTCGCGATGGTCTTACCTGCGTCGCTCACCCCGTGGGGAAGGTCCCGCGCAAGGATTGGGCCCATGACGACACCCGACGCCCTGATGCTGCCGGCCCGGCCCGAGCCGATCGCCCTGCCGGTCGACAAGACCGCGGTGATCGTCATCGACATGCAGAACGCCTACGCCTCGCCCGGCGGCTATCTGGACCTGGCCGGCTTCGACATCAGCGGCGCGGCGGCGGTGATCGACAAGATCAAGGGCGTGCTGGACGTGGCCCGCGGCGCGGGCATGCCGGTGATCTATTTCCAGAACGGCTGGGACAGCGACTATGTCGAGGCCGGCGGCCCCGGCTCGCCCAACTGGCACAAGTCCAACGCCCTGAAGACCATGCGCGCCCGGCCCGAGTTGCAGGGCAAGCTGCTGGCGCGCGGCACCTGGGACTACGAGCTGGTCGACGAGCTCAAGCCTCAGCCGGGCGACATCCAGCTGCACAAGACCCGCTACAGCGGCTTCTTCAACAGCCAGCTGGACAGCGTGCTGCGTTCGCGCGGCGTGCGCCACCTGGTGTTCGTCGGCATCGCCACCAATGTCTGCGTGGAGTCGACCCTGCGCGACGGCTTCTTCCTGGAATATTTCGGCACAGTGCTGGAGGACGCGACCCACCAGGCGGGTCCCGAGTTCGTCCAGCAGGCGGCGCTCTACAACATCGAGACGTTCTTCGGCTGGGTCTCGACCACGGCCGATTTCAAGGGAGCGGTCGGGCAGCGGGAAGGCGCGTGACCAGCGCCGTGCGTCCTTCGAGGCTCGGCTACGCCTCGCGCCTCAGGATGAGGACCTTTTGAGCCTTCTGAATTCCTCATCCTGAGGCGCCGCGAAGCGGCCTCGAAGGACGCAGGGCCTCGCAAACACTAAGGAAAACGAGATATGCCCAAGACCGTCATCATCCCGCCCGGCACGGGCACGCCCATCGCCCCGTTCTCGCCGGGCACGCTGGCCGACGGGATCGTCTATGTCTCGGGCACCCTGGCCTTCGACAAGGACAACAACGTCGCCTTCCCCGACGACGCCGAGGCCCAGACCCGCCAGGTGCTGGAGACCATCAAGTCGGTGATCGAGACCGCCGGCGGGACCATGGACGACGTGACCATGAACCACATCTTCCTGACCGATTGGTCCAACTACCAGACGATCAACAAGGTCTATGCCGAGTACTTCCCCGGCGACAAGCCGGCCCGCTACTGCATCCAGTGCGGCCTGGTGAAGCCCGGCTTCGTGGTCGAGATCGCCAGCGTCGCCCACATCGGCAAGCGCTGATGCAGTCCGGGACCGTCGACGGCCTGTACTACGAGGTCCACGGCGGACCGGCGGCCGGCCGCGCGACGGTAATCCTGTCGGCCGGCCTGGGCGGTTCCGGGGCGTTCTGGGCGCCGCAGATGGCGGCGCTGCTGAGCCGCTTCCGGGTGGTGCTGTACGACCATCGCGGCACGGGCCGCAGCCTGCGGGAACTGCCCGCCGGGCCTTACAAGGTCGCCGCCATGGGCGAGGACATCGTCAAGGTCATGGACGCCCTGGGCCTGGAGCGCGCCCACGTGGTCGGCCACGCGGCGGGCGGCAACGCAGGCCTCGCCCTGGCGCTGGACCACCCCGACCGCATCGACAAGCTGGTCGTGGTCAACGGCTGGTCGCGGCCCGACCCGCACATCAAGCGCTGCTTCGACACCCGCCTGGCCCTGCTGAACAACACCGGCATCGCGGCCTATGTGCACGCCCAGCCGATCTTCCTCTATCCGGCCGACTGGCTGAGCGCCAACCACGCCCGGCTGGAGGCCGAGGAGGTCCACCACATCCACGGTTTCCCGGACCCGGACGTCATGCGGGCCCGCATCCAGGCCCTGCTCCACTTCGACATCGACGCCGACCTGGAACGCATCCTTTGCCCGGTGCTGGTCAGCGCCAGCGCCGACGACATGCTGGTGCCCCTGGCCTGCTCGCGCCGCCTGGCCGAGCGCCTGCCCAACGCCACGCTCGACATCGCCCCCTGGGGCGGCCACGGCTTCACCGTCACCGCGGCGGAAGCGTTCAATTCACGCCTGCTGAGCTTTCTCGGCGGCGACCTTCAACGGGGGGAATAACCCATGGAAATCGGCGTCTTCATTCCGATCGGCAACAATGGCTGGCTGATCTCCGAGGCGGCCCCGCAGTACATGCCGTCGTTCGCGCTGAACAAGGCGATCGTCCAGAAGGCCGAGAAATACGGCTTCGACTTCGCGCTCTCGATGATCAAGCTGCGCGGCTTCGGCGGCAAGACCCAGTTCTGGGAGCACAATCTCGAGAGCTTCACCCTGATGGCCGGCCTGGCGGCCGTGACCGAGAAGATCAAGATCTTCGCCACCGCCGCCACCCTGACCATCCCCCCGGCCATCGTGGCCCGCATGGCCTCGACCATCGACTCCATCGCCCCGGGCCGCTTCGGCATCAACCTGGTCACCGGCTGGCAGAAGGCCGAATACGACCAGATGGGGCTGTGGCCGGGCGAGCAGCACTATACCGACCGCTACAACTACCTGGCCGAATACGCCACCGTGCTGCGCGAGCTGCTGGACACCGGGGTCAGCGACTTCAAGGGCAAGTATTTCCAGATGACCGACTGCCGGGTCAGTCCGCACCCGGAGGAGACCAAGCTGATCTGCGCCGGCTCGTCAAACGAGGGCCTGGCCTTCACGGCCCAGTACGCCGACTACAGCTTCGCCCTGGGCAAGGGGACCAACACCCCCACCGCCTTCGGCGGGGTCAACGACCGGCTCAAGGCCGCCGCCGACAAGACCGGCCGCGACGTGGCCTCCTACATCCTGTTCATGATCATCGCCGACGAGACCGACGAGGCGGCCATGGCCAAGTGGCAGGCCTACCGGGCCGGCGCCGACCAGGAGGCCCTGGCCTGGCTGACCAACCAGGCCGCCCCCAACGCCGCCGCCGGCTCGACCACCAACACCGCCCAGCTGGCCGCCCCGGAATCGGCGGTCAACCTCAACATGGGCACCCTGGTGGGCTCGTACGAAAGCGTCGCCCGGATGCTGGACGAGGTGGCCGCCGTCGAGGGCACGGCCGGCGTGCTGCTGGTGTTCGACGACTTCGTGGCGGGGGTGGAGAACTTCGGGACGCGGGTCCAGCCGCTGATGGCGTCACGGGCAGGGGTTTGAAAGATCCTCCCCCTGTGGGCAGGGGAATCGCATATGGATTTTTGGTCCGAACGGGATTCTGAGGGTGTCTCCTTGTGAGAGGGAGACGGTCGGATGGAGACGTTCGCGGCTTGTTTTTCGGCGATGGAGGATCCGCGGGCGAGGAACGCTCGGCATGATCTTCTGGAGTTGGTGTTCGTGGCCCTGGCGGCGGTGCTGTGCGGGGCGGAAGACTGCACTGACATGGCCGCCTTCGCGCGGGCCAAGCTGGATTTCCTGCGCCAGGTGGTGAAGCTGGAGCACGGTCCGCCCAGCCACGACACCTTCAGCCGCGTGTTTCGCCGATTGGCGCCCGAGCCGTTCGAAGCGGCCTTCGCCCAGTTCACCGCCGCCTTCGCCGGGGCCTTGAAGGGCGTGGTGGCGATCGACGGCAAGGCTCTGCGCGGAGCCTATGAGCGCGGATGCCGGGCCTCGCCGCTGCATCTGGTCAATGTCTGGGCCGCCGAGGCCCGGCTGGTGATCGGCCAGCGCCTGGCGCCGGGCCGCAACGAAGTGCTGGGCGCCCAGCAGGCCCTGGCCCTGCTGGGCCTGGAAGGCTGCATCGTCACCGCCGACGCCCTGCACTGCCGGGCCGACACCGCCCAGACCATCCTGGACACCGGAGCCGACTACGCCCTGGCCCTGAAGGCCAACCAACCCACCCTGCTGGCCAAGGCCCAGGCCCTGCTCGCCGCCGCCGATCCCACCAACGAGGCCCTCCAGGGCCCCGCCAAGGGCCACGACCGGATCGAGGGCCGCGCCGCCCTGGTCGTCCCCGCCAAGGACATGGACTTTCCCGGCCTGGCCGCCGTCGCCCGCGTGGAGACCCACTGCAAGCGGGCCGGCGCCCCCGAGCCGGTCATCGTCCGCTTCTTCCTGCTGTCCACGCTCCTGTCCCCCGAAAGGATGCTCCAGGTCGCCCAGACCCACTGGACCATCGAGAACCAGCTGCACTGGGTGCTCGACGTGGCCCTGCTGGAGGACGCCTCGCGCAGCCGCAAGGACAACGCACCGCAAAACCTCGCCCTGATCCGAAAGCTCGCCCTCAACACCCTGCGACAGCACCCCGACAAGGGCTCCATCAAGACCAAGATCAAGCGCGCCGGCTGGGATGAAACCTTCCTGCTCTCACTCCTGGGTCATATGCGATAGCCCTGCCCCTGTGGGGGAGGTGTCGGCGCAGCCGACGGGGGGGGGGGGAGTTGGCTGAGGTGGGTCTACGCCCCCCACCGGCGCCTTCGCGCCGCCTCCCCCACAGGGGGAGGACCTAGGAAACCCTAATCCACCGCCAGCATGTCGATCAGCTGCAGGCGGAACACCAGCACGCTGTTGGCCGGGATGGGGCCGGCGGCGCGTTCGCCATAGGCCAGGTTGGCCGGGATCCACAGGGTCCATTCGTCGCCGACATGCATCATCGGCAGGGCCTCCAGCCAGCCCGGGATCAGGCCGTCGGCCGGCATGATCGCCGCCTGGCCGCGCTGGAACGAGCTGTCGAACACCGTGCCGTCCAGCAGCTTGCCCTCGTAGTGCACCTTGACGATGTCGCCCAGCTTCGGCGACTTGCCGGCCTTGGGGCCCGAGGTGGTGATCTTGTACTGCAGGCCCGAGGCGGTGGTGACCACGCCGGGCGCCTTGGCGTTCTTGGCGAGGAACGCCTGGCCCTCGGCCAGGGTCTTGCTCGTGTCGACGGCGGCCGCCAGCTGGGGCGGGGCGGACGCTTCCTGCGCCAGGACGGGGCTCGAGAGCAGGGAAAGGCCCAGGGCCAGGCCGGCGATACGGTTCATGCGGAGACAGTCCATTCGAAGCGGAAGCTTGCGCTGTCTTTCACGGAACCCGTGGCGGCATCAAGACCGTCGCGTTGGCGTCTCGCGATATTCGGAGCATCCCTAGCAAACGCCCGTCATCCTCGGACTTGTTCCGAGGACCCCTGCTTCAGCCGCGAAGAACGACGATCCGTGGGGCTGTGAGATCGCGAACCAACCCGACCGACAACGCGGCGGACCTAGGGGTCCTCGGAACAAGTCCGAGGATGACGGGCGTGGGGTGACGAGCAGACATGAAAAAGGGCCGACGGCATGTCCGCCGGCGGCCCCTTCGTCCAGCGCCTACTTCTTCGGCGCGTAGATATCATCCAGCCGCGCCGGCGTCCCCTCGATCCGCTCCAGGCGCGGATACTTCAGGCCGCCGTGGTAGTCGATCTTGACCGTTCGGTAGCGCTCGCCGTCCTTGATCAGCAGTTCGACCAGCGGGGCGTCGGCCTTGGCCGTGGCCTTGACGGCGTCCTTGACGCCGTCGTCGCTGTAGGCCGTGCCGTTGACCGCCACGATGGTCTCGCCGGCCGTCAGCCCCGCCTTGAAGGCCGGGGTGTCCCAGTTGACCGCCGACAGCACGCCGCCGGCCCCGACGGTGATCCCCAGCGAGTAGCTGAGATTGACGATCTTGCCCTTGGTCTCGGCCGCCTTGAAGAAGTCGGTCGGGGTGTCGGTATAGACCAGCTTGTAGCCGCCGCGGGTCAGGCCATCCAGCGGCGCGCGCTCCGACAGCCCCTCGACGCGGGTCTTCAGGAAGCTCGCCCAGTCGTACGGGACCACGCCGTTCAGGGTCTGGACCACGGTGTCGAAGTCGTAGGTCAACGGCACGTAGGAGCCGTTCTCGACGCCGAAAAAGGCCTTGGCGAAGTCGTCCAGCGACTTCTTGCCGCCGGTCTTCTCGCGGATCAGCGTATCGGCGTCGAGCCAGATCAGCTGGCCTTCCGAATAGTAGTCCTCGCTGCGCTGCCAGCTGGTCCACGAGGCCGGCTTGCGGTTGGCGATGATCGGGTCGTTGGTGGTGTCCAGCACGTTGCGCCAGTTGCGGCCGGCGCGGGTGTCGTACAGGGCGGCGGTGGCGGCCAGCGACTCCAGGCCCTGCTGCTTGGTCTGCAGGCCCGAGCGGGCGGCCAGCACGTTGCCCCAGTACTGGGTCTGGCCCTCATAGACCCACATCAGGCTGTCGCGCATCGGCTCGTTCAGCGTCGGGGTGTAGAGGTCGGCCGCGCGGCGGAACTTGCCGTTCCATGAGTGGGTGTATTCGTGGGCCAGCAGGTCGCGGCCGACGAAGGTCTTGTCCCAGTCGGTGAAGTACTTGGGCACGACGCCGTTTTCGCTGGAGCGGTGATGCTCCAGGCCGATGCCGCCCATCTTGTCGGTCAGGGCCAGCAGGAAGTCGTAGTGGTCGTAGTGGTGCGCGCCGTACAGCTTGTAGGCCTGCTGCACCAGGTTGCGGTGGATCTGCAGCTGCTCGGGCTTGATCTCCAGATATTCCGGCTTGTCGGCGACGATGTTCAGGCGCACCGGCACGGCCGCGCCCGGATCCAGGTCGACCTGCTTGTAGTAGCGGCCGGCGAACATCGGCGAGTCGACCAGGGTCTCGAAGGTGGTGGTCTTGAAGGTGGTGGTCTGGCCGGCGGTCGAGGCCTTCTCCAGCGCGGTGCCGAAGCCCCAGCCCTCCGGCAGCTTGACGGTCGGCTCGACCTGGATGCGGCGGGTGTAGTAGCCGGCCGGGTAGAAGCCCAGCTGCAGCCACTGCACGTTCAGCATGTCGTCGGTGACCAGGATGCGGCCGACGTCGGACTTCACCGGGGTCAGGAACTGGAAGCTGACCTGGACCTCGGTCGCACCGTCCGGCACGTCGAAGTGGAAGGCGTGGACGGCGACCGGGTCGCGGGTCCACGGCAGGGTCTTGCCATTGGCGGTGATGACGAGACCAGCGAGCTTGTCCAGGTCGTTGCGCGGCGAATGGCCGCCGGGCACCCATTGCGGATAGAGGATGGTCATCGGGCCGGACTTGGCGACCGGGATCGTCTCGCGGACCTGGAAGATCTTGCGGTCCAGGTCGGTGGCGTCGACCGACAGCTTCAGCACGCCGGGATAGGCCACGTCCTGGGCGGCGGCGATCGGCGGGGTCGGCGGGGCCTGGACCGGGACGCGCTCCTGGGCGAAGGCGCTGGAGAGGCTCAAGGACAGGGCGACGGCGGAGGCGGTAAAGAACAGCGTTTTCAACAAACGACCCCAATGCGACGCGCGGGCGTCTCCCCGCGACGAAAGGCGGCATACTTCTCCTCTAAAGCGGGGCTTGTCGAGGTCGTCCGTGGCGGGGACCGTCGGTTGGCGGTGTTTTGGGCGCCGCGACAGGAATCCCTCTCTCTTTGAGAGAGGGAGGGGCCCGCCGCGAAGCGGTGGGAGGGTGAGAGGTCTCACCGCTAGCCGGAAAATCCCGATTCCTTCGGTTGCGTGATCCCGTAGGCGCTCCCAGGCTGTCGCCATGGACGCCACCGCCAACGCCCGGTGCCTTCGCCCGAACCAGACCCTGGCCGAGAAAACCCTGTGGAAGTTCGTCCGCAACCGCCGAGTCGGCGGCTTCAGGTTCCTGCGACAAGTCCCGATCGACCGCTACTTCGCCGACTTCGTCTGCGAGTCGGGCAAGCTCATCGTCGAGCTGGACGGCCCCGCTCATGAAGGTCGCGAGGACTACGACGAACGCCGCACCCAGGCCCTGGAGCTATTCGGATATGCGGTGCTGAGATTCCCCAACGAACGGGTCCTGGCCGATCCCGTTGGCGTCCTCGACGACGTCCTGGCCGCGCTTCGATCGGGCAGGCTGTAACCTCTCACCCTCCCACCGCCTGCGGCGGCGGGCCCCTCCCTCTCTCCATGAGAGAGGGAAAAGTAGCAGCCCCTCAAGCCGCCTGCGGCCACCGCGCCTCCAGCGCCCGCACCGCGCCCAGCAGGCGGGCGGGCGAGATCGGCTTCTCCAGCCGGGCGTCGCCGCGCTCGTCGTCCTGCAGCAGGTGCTCGTCGCGGCCCGAGGCCAGCAGCACGGCCGTGCGCGCGCCCCGCCGGCGGCGGGTGGCCCGGATCAGGTCGCCGCCGTTCATGCGCGGCATCAGGAAATCGGTGATCAGCAGGTCCGGGTCGAAGGCGTCCATGGCCTCCAGCGCCTGCTCGCCGTCGCGGCAGATCAGCACGTCGAAACCCGCTTCGCGCAGGGTGATCTCGTGGAGGGTGGCCAGGAGGATATCGTCCTCCGCGACTAGGATCTTGTGCAACGTCCGCCCCGACATGCTTAACGACTGGTTAAGCACGATTAGCCCGCCCAAATCGCGCCGTCGCCGTGCGCTATCGTCGCAGTCGGCAACCCCAGAAAGCCTTTGTTTCCAGGGAAAACTCACGCGTGTGGCCGCCGATGCGCGGGAAGGCTTGCTTTTGCAAGTCGTTCTCAAGTATGGGCTTGAAGCTCAGCCCAAAACCCTCGCGCCCCGGATTTCGTGAAGACCGCCCCCGCCCAGCAAAGCCGCTCGTTCTGGCTCAAGCAGCTGCACCAGTGGCACTGGATCAGCGCGGCCCTGAGCCTGGTGGGGATGCTGCTGTTCGCGGTCACCGGCTTCACCCTGAACCACGCCGGCCAGATCGAGGCCCAGCCCAAGGTCGTCGACCGCAAGGCCACCCTGCCGGCCGACCTGCTGGCCCAGCTGGCCAGGGGCCCGGCCGAGGGGAAGCATCCCCTGCCGATCCGGGTCGAGACCTGGCTGGACAGGACCGTTGACGCCGACATCGCCCGCCGCGAGGGCGAATGGTCGCAGGAGGAGGTCTATGTCGCCCTGGCCCGCCCCGGCGGCGACGCCTGGATCAGCATCGACCGCGCGACCGGCGCCGTGGAGCACGAGAAAACCACGCGTGGCGCGATCTCGCTGCTCAACGACCTGCACAAGGGCCGCAACGCCGGCAAGGCCTGGGGCTGGTTCATCGACGTCTTCGCCGGGGCCTGCGTGGTGTTCGCGGTCACCGGCCTGATCCTGCTGCAGTTCCACGCCCGGGCCCGCCCCCTGACCTGGCCCCTGGTGGCCGGCGGCCTGGTGATCCCGCTGCTGCTTGTCATCCTCTTCGTCCACCTGTGAGGCGTCCCCCCATGAAGCGCTCCCCGAAGCTTTCGCTATCCCTGCTGACCTTCGCTGGAGCCGCTGTCGGCGCCGCGCCCGCCCTGGCCGGTGACCTCGCCATCACGGTCGAGGTGCCGCGCCTGACGGTCGCCGAGTACCACAAGCCCTATGTCTCGATCTGGATCGAGAACCCGGCCGACGCCACCGCCGCCGGCACCCTGGCGGTCTGGTACGACTTCGGCTCCAAGGAGGATAAGGGCGTCAAGTGGCTGAAGGACATGCGCCAGTGGTGGCGCAAGGCCGGCCGCACGATGACCTTTCCGGCCGACGGGGTCAGCGGCGCCACCCGCGCGCCGGGTCCGCAGAAACTGGTGTTCAGCGGGGCCAAGGGCCCGCTGAAGGACCTCAAGCCCGGCCAGTACAACCTGGTGGTCGAGGCCGCCCGTGAGGTCGGCGGCCAGGAGGCCGTCCGCGTGCCGTTCGCCTGGGGCAAACCGGGCAAGCTCGCTACCGCCAAGGGGACGGCCGAACTGGGCGCCGTCACCGTCGCCGTCAAATAGAGAGAAACGCCATGTCCCTGCGCAATCGCCTTCTCGCCGTCGCGGCCGCCGGCCTCGTCCTGGCCCTGCCGCTGGCCGCCAACGCCCACCGCGGCTGGATCGTGCCGTCGTTCACCGTGCTGTCGGGCGACGGCGCCTGGGTGACGCTGGACGCGGCGATCTCCAACGAGCTGTTCTACGCCGACCACAACCCGATGCGCCTGGACGCGGTGACCGTCACCGCGCCGGACGGTTCCGTCGACAAGATCCAGAACCCGGCCACCGGCAAGTACCGCTCGACCTTCGACGTCCAGCTCTCCAAGCCCGGCACCTACAAGATCGGCTCGGCGGTCAGCACCGTGATGGCCAGCTGGACGCAGGACGGCCAGGTCAAGCGCTTCCGCGGCTCGCCCGAGGACTTCGCCAAGCAGGTCCCAGCCGGCGCCGCCGACCTGAAGACCATCAAGAGCTTCAACCGCAACGAAACCTTCGTCACCCGCGACGCGCCGACCACCACGGTGTTCGCCCCGACCGGCAAGGGCCTGGAGCTGGTTCCGGTGACCCACCCCAACGACCTGGTGGCCGGCGAGGCCGCGACCTTCAAGTTCCTGCTGGACGGCAAGCCGGCCGCCGACCTGGAGGTGACCTTCGCCCCCGGCAATTCGCGCTACCGCGCCACGCCTGGCGACTTCAAGGTCAAGACCGGCGCCGACGGCGCGTTCAAGGTCACCTTCCCCGAAGCGGGCATGTACTGGATGAACGCCGTGGTGCGGACGGGCGAGACCGGCCGGGGCCCGGGCGGCCCTGGCGGTCCGGGCGGCGGCATGGGCGGTCCGGGCGGCGGCGCCCCCGGCGGCGGCGCGGCCCCCGCCACGCCTCAGGCCGGCGACGGCATGAGCGCCAGCTACACCGCCACGCTCGAAGCCCTGCGGCCCTAGGCTCACAAACGTTGTCATCCGCGCGGCAAGGCGATGTGGCGAGCGCCGCGGAACGTCCCTCACCGTCGTTCCAGAGATCGGACAGCCGCTTCGCTTCGATCGGGATGACAACGATTTGAGATCACCCGAATGACCCGCGTCCTCGTCCCCCAGCTCGCCGAGCCGCCCGCCCGTCCGATCGGCGGCGCGGTGCTGGCGCTTGGCGGCCGGACGATGGGCACGACCTGGTCGGTCAGGCTGATCGCCCCGCCGACCACCGACGCCCAGGCCCTGACCGCCATGGCCCAGCGGGTGCTGGACGAGGTCGTTCGGCAAATGAGCCCGTGGGATCCGCTGTCGGACCTGTCGCGCTTCAACCGCGCCGCCGCCAGCGGCTGGACCGCCCTGCCCCCGGCCTTCGCCCTGGTGCTGCGCGCCGCCCTGGAGATCGCCGAGCGCACCGACGGCGCCTTCGACCCCACGCTGGGGGCCCTGGTCGACCTCTGGGGCTTCGGCCCCCGCCCCTTCTCCGGCGCGCCGCCGCGGGCCCAGGACATCGCCGACGCCCGGGAAGCGGCGGGTTGGCGCCGCGTGACGCTGGACGGCGACAGCCTGTTCCAGCCGGGCGGGCTGCGGCTGGACCTCAACGGGATCGCCAAGGGGTTCGCGGTCGACCAGGTCGCCGCCGCCCTCGACCGGGCCGGCGTCCGCTCATACCTGGTCGAGGTCGGCGGCGAGCTGCGCGGAACCGGGGCCAAGCCGGACGGCCAGCCCTGGTGGGTCGAGCTGGAACGCCCGCCCACGGCCAATGACGGCCTTCGCACCCTGGTCGCCCTGCACGGCCTGTCCGTGGCCACCTCGGGCGACTACCGCCGGTTCTTCGAGCACGGCGGCCGCCGCTACGCCCACACCCTGGATCCCGCCACCGCCGCGCCGGTCGCCAACCCTACGGTCAGCGTCGCGGTGCTGGACGCAAGCTGCATGCGCGCCGACGCCTACGCCACGGCCCTGACCGTGATGGCGCCCGACGCGGCCCTGGGCTTCGCGACAGAGCACGGCCTGGCCGCGATGATCCTCGCCCACGGCCCGACCGGCCTGGAGGAGCGCCTGTCGCCGGCCTTGTCGGCGATGCTCGACGCATGAGCGCTTGGGAAGCCCTTTCGTCCGACCGCCTGTCGACCGCCGGGCTGGTGCTGTGCGGCTATCTGCTGTTCTGCCTCGCCGTCGCCTGGCGCGAGGCCCTGCGCCGCCAGGCCGCCGACCGCGCGACCCGGGCCTTGTCGGCGGGGACCGGGGCGAGCGTCCTGGTCGTCCACGCCAGCCAGACCGGCTTCGCCGAGGAACTGGCCCTGGCCACCGCCCGGCTGCTGGGCGACGCCGGCGGGCGCGTCACCTTGAAGAGCCTGGCCGAGGTGACCGCTTCCGACCTGGCGGGAGCCGGCCGCGCCCTGTTCGTGGCCAGCACCACCGGCGAGGGCGACGCCCCCGACACGGCCCGCCGCTTCATCCGCGACGTCATGGACGGCGAGCCGGCCCTGCACGGCCTGGACTACGGCGTGCTGGCCCTGGGCGACAGCAGCTACGCTCGGTTCTGCGCCTTCGGCCGGACGCTGGACGCCTGGCTGGCCCATCGGGGCGCGACGCCGCTGTTCGACCGGGTCGAAGTCGACGACGGCGACCCGGCCGCCCTGCGCCACTGGCAGGCCCATGTCGGCGTGCTGGCCGGCGTCACCGACGCCCCCGACTGGACCCGGCCGCGCTACGGCCGCTGGCGGCTGGCCGAGCGTCGCCGCCTGAACCCGGGCGGTCCGGGCGACGCGGCCTTCCATCTTCGGCTCGAGCCGCTGGACGCCGCGACCTGGGAGGCCGGCGACATTCTCGAGGTCGGGCCCCGCAACGCCCCGGCCGAGGTCGCCGCCTTGCTGGCGCGGCTGGGGCTGGACCTGTCCGCCCCCGTGGTCGCCCAAGAGGGGACGACCCTGGCCGAGGTCCTGTCCTGGCGCCGCCTGCCCCACGACGACAGCATCCCCGCGACCACGCCCCAGGCCCTGGTCGACGCCCTGCCGGCCCTGCCCCACCGCGAATATTCGATCGCCTCCCTGCCGGCCGACGGCGGGGTCGAGCTGCTGGTCCGGGCCATGAGGCGGGCCGACGGCAAGCCGGGCCTGGGCTCGGGCTGGCTGACCCTCCACGCCGCCGAGGGCGCCGAGATCGCCGCGCGCGTGCGGACCAACCGCGCCTTCCACGCGCCCTCGGACGACCGGCCGCTGATCCTGATCGGCAACGGCACGGGGCTGGCCGGCCTGCGCGCCCACCTGAAGGCCCGCGCCGCCGCCGGCCGTCATCGCAACTGGCTGGTGTTCGGCGAGCGCACGGCGGCCCACGACTACTTCCACCGCGACGAGATCGAGGCCTGGCGCGCCGGGGGCGTCCTGCAACGCCTCGACCTGGCCTTCTCCCGCGACCAGGACCGCAAGGTCTATGTCCAGCACCGGCTGATGGAGGCCGCCGACGCCCTGCGCGCCTGGGTCGCCGACGGCGCGGCGATCTATGTCTGCGGCTCGCTGGAGGGCATGTCCGGCGAGGTCCACGCAACGCTGACGACCGTCCTGGGCGCGGAGGTCATGGAGCGCCTGACCGACGAGGGACGGTATCGGCGGGACGTGTACTGAAGGCCGGGGACATGCCCTCGCGGCGTGTCCCCACAAAACGCAGTGCGAGACTTGGGGACACGCCGCGAGGGCATGTCCCCGTCAGCGCGACAAGCGATCTCGCTCCTCCGGCGTATTGGCCCCCCGCAGCCGGGCCCGCACGGTTTCGTCGCAGGCCAAGACCGCCAGCCCCGCCCGCTCCACCAGCCGCCGCAGCGGCCAGCCGGCTTCGGCCTCGGCCGGCAGGGCGGCCAGGGCCAGCGCCATCGGCACCGGCAAACCCTCATAGACTGCCCCCGGCGCGGCCGCCGCCAGCAGCGGCTGAAGGTCCTCGACCGTCACGGTCGGGGCGTCCACCGCCAGGACCAGGGCCCGCCCCAGGCCGTGGGCCGCCAGGGCCAGGGCCCCGGCCAGCACGCCGCCGACCGGTCCCGCGCCCGGCGCAGGGTCGTCGACATGCTCCAGCCCATGGTCGCGCCCGGCCGTCAGCACGCGGACAGCGCCGGCCGCGCGCGCCAGGGCCGCCACCCGGTCCACCGACCGCTGGCCGTCCCAGTCCAGCGCCGCCTTGTCGGCGCCCATGCGGCGCGAGGCGCCGCCGGTCAGGATGATCGCTCCGAAGGGGACGGCGTCGTGGGTCATGCCGCCAATCTAGGCCACCGGAAGATCGCCGTCTGCACCCGCCGGGCCGCGCGGGCTTCCCTGGCGGTTCAAAGACTTGCGGCCTGGCTTCCAAGACATGGCCGAAACGGTCTAGTGTCCGCCGCGATCAAGGGACGGACCATCGATGAACGACCGCAACGAGCGCCAGCGCCGCCGCACGACCCAGAGCGCGACCATCCGCGACGTGGCGGCCCTGGCCGGGGTGTCGCCGATGACCGTGTCGCGGGTGATCAATCGCGAGACCACGGTCAAGGAAGAGACCCGGGCCCTGGTCGAGGCGGCGATCACCGAGCTGAACTACGCCCCCAACCCCGCCGCCCGCAGCCTGGCCGGCTCGGCCCCATTTCGCATCGGCCTGCTCTACGACAACCCCTCGACCGGCTATCTGTCGGAGTTCCTGGTCGGCGCCCTGGACGAGAGCAGCCGCACCGGCGCCCAGGTGGTGATCGAGAAGTGCGCCGAGCCCGAACTGGCCGGCGCCACCCTGACCCGCCTGCTGAAGACCGGCGTCGACGGCCTGATCCTGCCGGCCCCGCTGTGCGAGAGCGCCCAGGTTCTGGCCGAGGTCAAGGCGGCCGGCGCCGCCGCCGTGGCCGTGGCGCCCGGCAAGGCCAGCGCCGACATGGCCACCATCCGCATCGACAACGAGGCCGCCGCCTTCGAGCTGGCCGAGCACCTGCTGGGCCTGGGCCACAAGCGCTTCGGGATCATCAAGGGCCACCCCAACCAGACCGTCAGCCAGCAGCGCCTTGACGGGTTCCTGGCCGCCCTGAAGGTCGCCGGGATTTCGGACGAGAACGTCCGGATCGAGCAGGGCTACTTCACCTACCGCTCGGGCCTGGAGGCCGCCGAGCGACTGCTGGGCGAGGACGACCGACCCACCGCCATCTTCGCCGGCAACGACGACATGGCCGCGGCCACAGCGGGCGTGGCCCACCGCATGGGCCTGGACGTGCCCGAGGACGTGTCGATCGTCGGTTTCGACGACACTTCGATCGCCGCCAACATCTGGCCGGCCCTGACCACCGTCCACCAGCCCATCGCCGCCATGGCCCGCGCCGCCGTCGACCTGGTGCTGGAAGAGATCCGCCGCCAGCGCGGCAAGACCGGCGAGCCCCGCCAGCTGATGCACCCGCACACCCTGATCGTGCGCGATTCGACGGGGCCGGCGCCGGAGGGGTGAGGGCCTAGTTCTAGGCGGCATTTCGAGCGCCTTCATGAGCGACGCCGCGTAGGCCCTCGTCCTTCGACAAGCTCAGGATGAGGGCCATTGGCAAGCGGCGGTATTTGAAAACCTCATCCTGAGCGAAGCTTCAGGATGAGATCACCCCTCCTCGACGATCCCGTCCACGCGGTCGGGATAGAACGCCAGGTGATCCTGGATCGCCGCCACCGCCGGATGGGCCGACTCATAGGCCCAGACCGCGTTGGCCGAGCGCGCGCCGCCCAGCGGCAGGCTGTAGTAGGAGGCCTCGCCCTTGTACGGGCAGTAGGTGGCGTGGTCGGTGCGGGCCAGCAGCGCCATGTCGACGTCCTTGCGCGGGATGTATTGCACCGGCGGATAGGACGCCTCTTGCAGCGTCAGGGCCTCGCGGGTGTCGGCCACGACCTTGCCGCCCAGGGTGACGACCACGCGTCTTGAATTGCGCGTGATGCTGATCGGGTGGTCGGGGCCCGGGATTCTGATTGGCCGGTCGGTCATGGCGTTGTCCTGCTTGAGCTTGCGCCTCTTACGTGGTTCTACCGACGGCGGTCCGCCAGGGCGCGTCGGGGGACGCGGCGCGATTTGGCCGTCGCGGCGGGGCTTGCGCTGGGCGTCGTGTTAGCGCTAACAACGTGATCGACGAATGACGGGGGGCGTGGGCGGCGAGTCAAGACCGGTCCCAACGCGCCCGCTAGGGAGAGACGACCGGTGGCCCTCAGTGATTTCCTTCCCGACGACTGGCGCGACGCGACCCTGCTGGGCCGCATCGATTTCGGCCAGGGCCCGACCCCGGTCCTGATCCGCGGCGGCCGCATCGAGGATGTCAGCCGGATCGCGCCGACGACCTCGGACCTGATGAACGCCTTCGCGCCCGGCGCGGCGATCCCGCGCGGCGAGGACCTGGGTCCGCTGGAAGCGCTGGACGTGCGCGCCGTCTGGGAGAACCCGGAGGGCGCGGCCGCCAAGCTGCTGGCCCCGGTCGACCTGCAGGTGCTGAAGGCGGCCGGCGTGACCTTCGCCGTCTCGACCCTGGAGCGGGTGATCGAGGAGCGGGCCCGCGGCGACGCCGCCGCCGCCTTGCAGATCCGCGAGCAGCTGTCGGCCAGCATGGGCGGCGACCTGCGCAGCGTCGATCCCGGCTCGGAGGGCGCCGAGCGCCTGAAGCAGACCCTGATCAAGAGCGGCCTGTGGTCGCAATATCTGGAAGTCGCCATCGGCCCCGACGCCGAGATCTTCACCAAGGGTCCGACCCTGTCCTCGATGGGCTGGGGCGACCACGTGGGCGTGCGCAGCGACAGCCACTGGAACAATCCCGAGCCGGAGGTCGTGCTGCTGTGCGACGGATCGGGCCGGATCCGCGGCGCCTCGCTGGGCAACGACGTCAACCTGCGCGACTTCGAAGGCCGCTCGGCCCTGCTGCTCAGCAAGGCCAAGGACAACAACGCCTCGTGCGCCATCGGGCCGTTCTTCCGGCTGTTCGACGACGGCTTCAGCCTGGACGACGTCCGCTCGGCCGAGGTGACGCTGAAGATCACCGGCCGCGACAACTTCGTGCTGGACGGCCACAGCAACATGAGCCTGATCAGCCGCGACCCGGCGGTGCTGGCCGGCCAGGCCTATGGCAAGCAGCACCAGTACCCGGACGGCTTCGCCCTGTTCCTGGGCACCATGTTCGCACCGATCCAGGATCGCGACGCGCCGGGCCAGGGCTTCACCCACAAGGTCGGCGACCGCGTCCGCGTCGCCACCCCCAAGCTGGGCGTGCTGGAGAACGAGGTGACCACCTGCGATCTCGCCGCTCCGTGGACGTTCGGCGTCTCCGCCCTGATCCGCAATCTGGCCGGCCGCGGCCTGCTGTGATCTCCCTGAAAATCGTCTCTTCCTGGTCGTGACGCGTATGTCCTCTGCCATCTATCCCAGCCTCAAGGGCAAACGCGTCGTCATCACCGGCGGCGGCTCGGGCATCGGCGCCGGCCTCGTCGCCGGATTCGCGCGCCAGGGCTCCGAGGTGATCTTTCTCGACGTCGCCGACGAGGACTCCAAGGCCCTGGCGGCCCAGCTGTCGGACTCGCCGATCGCGCCGGTCTACAGGCGTTGCGACCTGACCGACCTGGACGCCGTGGCCAAGGCCTTCGCCGAGATCGGCCCCATCGACGTGCTGGTCAACAACGCCGGCAACGACGACCGCCACAAGCTGGCCGAGGTGACGCCCGCCTATTGGGACGAGCGCATGAACGTCAACCTGCGCCACATGCTGTTCTGCACCCAGGCCGTGGCCCCGGGCATGAAGGCGCGCGGCGGCGGGGCGGTGATCAATTTCGGCTCGATCAGCTGGCACCTGGGCCTGGAGGACCTGGTCCTCTACGAAACCGCCAAGGCTGGCATCGAGGGCATGACCCGGGCCCTGGCCCGCGAGCTCGGCCCCGACGACATCCGCGTCACGTGCGTGGTGCCGGGCAACATCAAGACCAAGCGCCAGGAGAAGTGGTACACGCCCGAGGGCGAGGCCGAGATCGTCAAGGCCCAGGCCCTGAAGGGCCGCCTGGTCCCCGACCACGTCGCCTCGCTGGTGATGTTCCTGGCCTCGGACGACGCCAGCCTGTGCACGGGTCACGAATACTGGATCGACGCCGGCTGGCGTTAGTCGCTCTCGGATGCGAAACCCTCGTCCTTCGACAAGCTCAGGATGAGGGTTTCTACTGCGGGCTCAGCAATAGCCCTCATCCTGAGCTTGTCGAAGGACGAGGGCGGTCCCGTTGACCGTCAGCTTTCGCGGAGACCACCATGCCTACCCCCACCTGCGTCTGGGATCTGAAAGCCACCCTCGGCGAGGGGCCGATCTGGTCCGCCGAGGAGCAGGCCGTGTGGTTCGTCGACATCAAGAGCCACAAGGTCCACCGCTTCCATCCGGCCAGCGGCGCGACCGCCAGCTTCGACGCCCCCGACCAGGTGACCTTCCTGGCGCCCCGGGCCGGCGGCGGCTTCGTGGCGGGGCTCAAAAGCGGCCTGCACCACTTCCACCCCGACAGCGGCTTCGCCTTCCTGGGCGAGATCGAGGACGCGGCCCTGGACAACCGGCCCAACGACGCCACGGTCGACGGCGCGGGCCGCCTGTGGTTCGGCACCATGCACGACGCCGAGACCACCCTGACCGGCGCGCTCTACCGCCTGGACGAGGCCGGCCGGCCGCTGAAGCAGGACGACGGCGTCTGCATCACCAACGGTCCTTGCGTGTCGCCCGACGGCAAGACCTTCTATCACACCGACACCCTGGAAAAGGTGATCTGGGCCTATGATCTGAGCCCCGAGGGCGAGTTGTCGAACAAGCGCGTGTTCTTCAAGCTCGAGATGGACGACGCCTGGCCCGACGGCTCGGTGGTCGACGCCGAAGGCTATGTCTGGACAGCCCTGTGGGGCGGCCACGGCGCCCTGCGCCTGTCGCCCGAGGGCGAGGTCGTGGACCGGGTGACCCTGGACGCCATCAACGTCACCAAGCCCTGCTTCGGCGGGCCCGACCTGAAGACTCTCTACTTCACCACCGCCCGCAAGGGCCTGAGCGACGAGCAACTGGCCGCCTATCCCCTGTGCGGCGGCCTGTTCGCCCTGCCCGTCGCCGTGGCCGGCCAGCCCCAGTACGAGGTGCGCCTTGACCTCCCCTAACCGTACCCCCCGCCGCTTCCGCTCGCGCGACTGGTTCGATAATCCCGACCATATCGACATGACCGCCCTCTATCTGGAGCGGTTCATGAACTACGGGATCACCCCGGAGGAGCTGCGCAGCGGCAAGCCGATCATCGGCATCGCCCAGACCGGCAGCGACATCTCGCCGTGCAACCGCATCCACCTGGACCTGGTCACCCGGATCCGCGACGGCGTCCGCGACGCCGGCGGCATCCCGATGGAGTTCCCGGTCCACCCGATCTTCGAGAACTGCCGGCGGCCGACCGCGGCCCTGGACCGCAACCTGTCCTATCTGGGTCTGGTCGAGACCCTGCACGGCTATCCGATCGACGCGGTCGTGCTGACCACCGGCTGCGACAAGACCACCCCGGCCGGCATCATGGCCGCCACCACGGTCAACATCCCGGCCATCGTCCTGTCGGGCGGTCCGATGCTGGACGGCTGGCACGACGGCGAGCTGGTCGGCTCGGGCACGGTGATCTGGCGCTCGCGGCGCAAGCTGGCGGCGGGCGAGATCAACGAGGACGAGTTCATCCAGCGCGCCGCCGACAGCGCCCCCTCGGCCGGCCACTGCAACACCATGGGCACGGCCTCGACCATGAACGCCGTGGCCGAGGCCCTGGGCCTGTCGCTGACCGGCTGCGCGGCGATCCCGGCGCCCTATCGCGAGCGCGGCCAGATGGCCTATCGCACGGGCCAGCGGATCGTCGACCTGGCCTATGAAGACATCAAGCCCAAGGACATCCTGACCAAGCAGGCGTTCGAGAACGCCATCGCCCTGGTCGCGGCGGCCGGCGGCTCGACCAACGCCCAGCCTCATATCGCCGCCATGGCGCGGCATGCGGGGCTCGAAATCACCGCCGACGACTGGCGCGCGGCCTACGACATCCCGCTGATCGTCAACATGCAGCCGGCCGGCAAGTACCTGGGCGAGCGCTTCCACCGGGCCGGCGGCGCGCCCGCCGTGCTGTGGGAACTGCTGCAGCAGGGCCGCCTGCACGGCGACGTCCTGACCGTCACCGGCAAGACCATGGCGGAGAACCTGGAAGGTCGCGAGACCAGGGACCGCGAGGTGATCTTCCCCTATGCCCAGCCCCTGGCCGAAAAGGCCGGCTTCCTGGTGCTGAAGGGCAACCTGTTCGACTTCGCGATCATGAAGTCCAGCGTGATCGGCGCCGACTTCCGCGCCCGCTACCTCAGCAAGCCCGGCCAGGAAGACATCTTCGAGGCCCGGGCCATCGTGTTCGACGGTTCGGACGACTATCACGCCCGGATCAACGATCCGGCGCTGGAGATCGACGAGCACTGCATCCTGGTGATCCGCGGCGCCGGCCCGATCGGCTGGCCGGGCTCGGCCGAGGTGGTCAACATGCAGCCGCCGGACGCCCTGCTGAAGCGCGGCATCATGAGCCTGCCGACCCTGGGCGACGGCCGCCAGTCGGGCACCGCCGACAGCCCCTCGATCCTCAACGCCTCGCCCGAGAGCGCGGTGGGCGGCGGCCTGTCGTGGCTGCGCACCGGCGACACCATCCGCATCGACCTGAACACCGGCCGCTGCGACGCCCTGGTGGACGAGGCGACGATCGCCGAACGCCGCAAGGAAGGCATTCCGGCCGTGCCGGCGACCATGACGCCCTGGCAGGAGATCTACCGCGCCCATACGGGCCAGCTGGACACCGGCGGGGTGCTGGAGTTCGCGGTCAAGTACCAGGACCTGGCCAGCAAGCTGCCGCGGCACAACCACTAGGGAATTAGGCGGCCAACACTTGCCCCCTACGGACCGCTTCGCGATCGTCTTCCCCCACAGGGGGAAGAGCTTCGCGCCATAGGCTCCGCCCCCTTTGGGGGCGGACAGACCGCGCAGCGGTCAGGTGGGGGCAAGTGGGTGTGATCCCATGCCCAACGCCTAGCCCCCGACCGCCCCGCCGCCGAAGTCGAACTGCTCGGGCCGGGCCTTGCCGCCGCCGAAGCTGTAGGTGAAGCCGAAGAACACCGCCCGCACATTGGCGCGCCGCTCGGCGCGCTCCCGCAGCCACGGCGTATCGATGACCGTCACGTCCTTGAACGCGTTCAGCACGTCGTTGGCCGTGACCACGAAGTTCAGCCGGTCGCTGACCTTGCGGCGATAGCCCAGGTTCAGCAGCGAGATCGGTTCGCGGTAGCCCTGCGGCATCAGGCGCCGGCCGGACGTGAAGCCGTTCAGCTGGAAGAAGTCCTTGGGCGTGGCCTGCCAGCTGAGGCTGGCGCGGCCCGACAGCGTCGTGCCCGACCGCTTGCCGGCGAAGCCCAGGTCGCTGGCGTCGATCTCGTTCCAGAAGGCGTTGCCGCTGATGTTGTAGCTGAGCTTGGGCGTCAGCTTGCCGTTGGCCACCAGCTCCAGGCCGCCGTTGCGGCTCTTGGCCAGGTTCTCGCGGGTGTTCAGGAACACGCCGCCGCCCAGGTCGCTGACCACGTCGGTGACGCCGTCGCGGCTCTCGCGGTAATAGGCCGTGGCCAGGTACGAGGCCGGGCCCTTGCGGTACTGCCAGCCCAGTTCGTAGGAGTCGGTGACCTGCGGCTTCAGGTCGGGATTGCCGGCCCGGTAGTTGTTGGGGTCCTGGTAGATCCGGTAGGGGTTCAGGTCCTGGACCTGCGGGCGCTGGACCCGCCGGCTGTAGTTGGCGGTCAGGGTCTGGGTCTGGCTGACGGTGTAGCCCAGGTGCAGCGACGGATAGACCCGGAAGTAGCTGTTGTCGTCCTTCTGGCCCGAGGTCACCTGGTCCGTGCGGATCTCGACCTGCTCGGCCCGCAACCCGGCCAGGGCCGTGAAGTCGCCGAACGGCCGCTCGTAGGTGACATAGCCGGCATAGACGTCCTGGTCGTAGAGGAAGCGGTTGGTGCGGCTGGGATCCACGATCTGCCCGGCCAGCGACGGGCCGCGGGTTCCATGGTTGTCGTAGTCGTTGTCGACGCCTTCCAGGTCGAGCCCGGTCTTCAGCTTGGCCTCGTCGGACATCGGACGGGTGTAGTCGAGCTTGAAGTTGACCCGGTTCTGGTCAGCGCCGAACCCGAAGGTTTCGTAGACGTCGGCGCTGGTCGCGTTGTCGATGAAGGCCTGGCTGTCGCGCTGGAAGTCGGTGACCTCGTATTCCAGGTGAGCGTCCAGTTCGTGCTCGGCGCCCTTGAACTGGTGGCGCCAGTCGCCGCTGACCGCGCCGTTCTTGCGGTCCATCTTGGCGCTGGACGCGCGGGCATAGGCCAGGGCCGGGGCGCTGGGCGGCGCGCCCAGGACCGTGAAGGTCTCTTCGCCGCCGGTGCTGTAGTCCATGCCCCGGAACCGCACCTCGCCGCTGAGCCGGTCCTTCGGGGTGAGGTTGTAGTCGATCCCGCCGCGCAGGTTCACCGCGCTGCCCGCGTTCTTGAACGCCCCGTCCTGCACGGTGTGCGCGCCGGGGTTGGCGGCGGTGGTCGTGTCGCGTTCGTCGGTCGACCAGAACTTCTGCCGGTCGTAGCGGAAGCCGGCGTCGCCCGAGAGGGTCAGCTTGCCCTTGACCAGGTTGCCGGTCACGCCGGTGTTGTAGCGGCCGTCGGGCCCGACGTTCAGCTTGAACGAGCCGGTGGCGCCGGGCTTGCGGGTCTTCTTGGTGATCAGGTTGATGATCCCGGCCGTGCCGTCGGGACGGTAGGCGGCCGAGGGGTTGGTCATCACCTCGACCCGGTCGATCTGGTCGGCCGGCATCTGCTGCAGGGCGTCGGCCTTGCCGTCGCCGTTGAACATGCTGGACGGCTTGCCGTCGATCATGATCGTCACATTGGGATCGCCGCGCAGGCTGACATTGCCCTGCACGTCGACCTCGACCGAGGGGATGTTGCGCAGGGCGTCGGCGATCGAGCCGGTCTTGGCGGTCAGGTCGTTGGCGACGCTGTAGCTGCGGCGGTCGATCGAGGTGCGCATGGCGGTGGAGTCGCTGGTCACGGTCACGCCCTCGACGGCGGTCGGGGACTCGGCCGGCTTGCCGGCGGGCGCGGGCTTGGCGGTCGTCGGCGCCGCCTGGGCCATCTGGGCCGCCTGGGCCGCCTGGGCCGCCTGGGCCAGGTTCGGCGACAGGCCCGCCACGGCGGCGAGCAACAGGACGTTCAGACGCAACGGACTTCCCCCGAAGAAACCGTCGGCGGACGCTCGCCCCCGACGCCAAGGCTAAGACGCCATCGGAGCCCGCGGGGCAAATGTCTTTTCGGCAATGTTCATGCGCAGACCCGGTGGAGGACGGATGACAACGTTGCCAATGCGTCTTAAGCCTGGACATCTTGAGGGTGCTTGCGACCTGATACCGCTAACATTAAGGTCGGGCCAACCAAGAGCCCAGAATGGGACTCGTTAGGGATCAAACGCGGCCTGCGGGCCAATCGGGGAAGACCAAAGTGGCATCAGTTTCGAGCGCCGGGCCCAGCCCTGGCATGAGCGCCGACGGCGCCAAGGTGAATATCGCCTTCATCGCCGCCATCGTGGCCGTCGCCACCATCGGCGGCTTCATGTTCGGCTACGACAGCGGCGTCATCAACGGCACGCAGGAAGGCCTGGAGAAGGCGTTCAGCCTCAGCAAGCTGGGCACCGGCCTGAACGTCGGCGCCATCCTGATCGGCTGCGCCGTCGGCGCCTTCGCCGCCGGCCGCCTGGCCGACGTCTGGGGCCGGCGCACGGTGATGATCATCGCGTCCCTGCTGTTCCTGGTCAGCGCCCTGGGCACGGGCGCCTCGCATACCTCGCTGGTGTTCATCGCCTTCCGCCTGCTGGGCGGCCTGGGCGTCGGCGCGGCCAGCGTGCTGTGCCCGGTCTACATCTCGGAAGTCACGCCCGCCAACATCCGCGGCCGCCTGTCGTCCGTGCAGCAGATCATGATCATCACCGGCCTGACCGGCGCGTTCGTGGCCAACTACATCCTGGCCCACACCGCCGGCAGCTCGACCGCGCCGTTCTGGATGGGTCTGCCCGCCTGGCGCTGGATGTTCTGGATGCAGACCATCCCCGCCGCGATCTTCTTCTTCAGCCTGCTGTCGATCCCGGAGAGCCCGCGCTATCTGGTCGCCAAGGGCAAGGACGCCGAGGCCGAGAAGATCCTGTCGCGCCTGTTCGGCGCCGGCCAGGGCGCCGGCAAGGTGGCCGAGATCCGCGCTTCGCTGGCCGCCGACCACCACAAGCCCAAGCTGTCGGACCTGCTGGACCCGACCACCAAGAAGATCCGCCTGATCGTCTGGGCCGGCCTGGTCCTGGCCGTGTTCCAGCAGCTGGTCGGCATCAACATCGTTTTCTACTACGGCTCGGTGCTGTGGCAGTCGGTGGGCTTCACCGAGGACGACAGCCTGAAGATCAACATCCTGTCGGGCGCGCTGTCGATCCTGGCCTGCCTGGCCACGATCGCTGTCATCGACAAGATCGGCCGCAAGCCGCTGCTGCTGATCGGCTCGGCCGGCATGGCCGTGACCCTGGGGATCCTGACCTGGTGCTTCTCGACCGCCACCACGGTGAACGGCGCCCTGCACCTGGCCGACAACACCGGCGTGATCGCCCTGTTCGCGGCCAACGCCTATGTGGTGTTCTTCAACCTCAGCTGGGGCCCGGTCATGTGGGTCATGCTGGGCGAGATGTTCCCCAACCAGATGCGCGGCTCGGCCCTGGCCGTCGCCGGCTTCGCCCAGTGGATCGCCAACTTCGCCATCTCGGTCAGCTTCCCGTCGATGGCCGCCAAGAGCCTGCCGATGACCTACGGCTTCTACGCCCTCAGCGCCCTGGTCTCGTTCTTCCTGGTCCAGAAACTGGTCCAGGAGACGCGCGGCAAGGAGCTGGAGGCGATGGAGGGCTGACGGCCTCTTCCCTCCCATTTTGAGGGGGGACAAGTATTTAAAAAAACGCCCGGGAGGTTCCGCCTCCCGGGCGTTTTCTTGTGCGGTTTTCGGTGCGCCGGACGTCGCTTTCACGGGCCGCCCCACGCCCGGAAAACCGCGAATGACACCGGTGGACAAGATGGTTTCCTTGTCGCTAAGTGGCCGCTAACAAGCCGTGCGACGTGCAAGTCGGGAGGAAGTTTTCATGGTCGACATCAACCGCCGCGGCGCCCTGGGCTCCCTGCTGACCGGCGCGGCCGTGGCCGCCGTTCCCGCCGCCTCCCACGCCCAGATGGGGACGCTGCCCAGCGCGCTGACGCCCGGCGCCGGACCGACCTGGGCCAAGGGGATCGAAGGCCAGCGCAAGGCCGACCTGGGCGACGGGACCTTCCTCAATCCCATCCTGGCCGGCGACCACCCCGACCCGTCGATCCTCAAGGACGGCGACAACTACTACATGACCCACTCGTCGTTCGACGCCTATCCGGGCCTGCTGATCTGGCGTTCGAAGGACCTGGTGAACTGGACGCCGGTCGGCCCGGCCCTGAAGACCAATGTCGGCTCGATCTGGGCCCCCGAACTCTGCAAGCACAAGGGCCGCTACTACATCTACCTGCCGGCCAAGTTCCCCGACAACAACACCAGCTACGTGATCTGGGCCGACAGGATCGAGGGCCCGTGGAGCGAACCGGTCGACCTGAAGCTGCCCCGCTACATCGACCCCGGCCACGTGGTCGACGAGAAGGGCGTGCGCTGGCTGTTCCTGTCGGGCGGCGACCGCATCCAGCTGGCTCCCGACGGCCTGTCGACGGTGGGCCAGCCCGAGCACGTCTACAATCCCTGGCGCTATCCCGACGACTGGGACGTCGAGGGCTTCTCGCCCGAAGGCCCCAAGGTGATGAGGCGCGGCGACTACTATTACCTGGTCACCGCCGTGGGCGGCACGGCCGGCCCGCCGACCGGCCACATGGTCATCGTCGCCCGCAGCAAGTCGCTGGCCGGCCCCTGGGAGGACGATCCCAAGAACCCGGTCGTGCGCACCACCAACAACAGCGAGAAATGGTGGTCGCGTGGCCACGCCACCCTGGTCGAGGGTCCGGCCGGCGACTGGTGGACCGTCTATCACGGCTACGAAAACGGCTTCTATACCCTGGGCCGTCAGACCCTGCTGGCGCCGGTGCGGTGGACCAAAGACGGCTGGTTCGAGGTCGGCGGCGGCGATCTTTCTAAACCCCTCGCCAAGCCCAAGGGCGGCAAGGTTGTGCCGCACGGCATGGCCCTGTCGGACGACTTCGGGGCCGACAAGTACGGCGTGCAATGGAGCTTCTTCGACCCCAAGCCGAACGAGCGCGACCGCATCAGGCGCGAAGGCGGGGTGCTGACCCTAAAGGGCGCCGGCGAGGCGCCCTCGACCGGCGCGCCGCTGATCTTCGTCAACGGCGACCAGGCCTACGAGATCGAGTGCGAGATCGAGGTCGATCCCGACACCCGCGCCGGCCTGATTCTGTTCTACGACCGCCAGCTCTATTGCGGCCTGGGCTTTGACCAGAAGAACTTCGTCACCCACCAGTACGGCATCGAGCGCGGCCGGCCGGCCAATCCGCATGGCGCCAAGATGCTGATGCGGCTGCGCAACGACCGCCACATCGTCAGCTTCCACACCAGCGGCGACAATGGCGCGACCTGGAAGCGCTTCGACCGCGGCATGGAGGTCTCGGGCTACCACCACAATGTGCGCGGCGGCTTCCTGATGCTGAAGCCTGGTCTCTACGCGGCCGGCAAGGGTTCGGCGCGGTTCAAGGGGTTCAAGTACCGGGCGCTGGCGTGATGCGCCTACTTCTCGCCGCCCTGGTCGCGACGCCCGCCCTCGCCCAGACCCCCGCCGATCCCCCGCCGTTCAAGGCGACCAAGATCGTGCTGGTCGGCGACTCGACCACGGCGGTGAACAGCGGCTGGGGCGGGGCGTTTTGCGCGACGCGGGTGACCTCGAACGTCGCCTGCGTGAACCTGGGGCGCGGCGGGCGCAGCACCAAGACCTACCGGGCCGAAGGTTCCTGGACCCTGGCTCTGGGCGAGATGAAGGGCGGTCCGTTCGCCGAGACCTATGTCCTGATCCAGTTCGGCCACAACGACGCCTACGGCCGGGCCGAGCGGCTGACCGACCTGAAGACCGGCTTTCCCGAAAACCTGAAACGCTATGTCGCCGAAGCCCGCGCGGCCGGCGCCCGTCCGGTGCTGGTCACGCCGCTGTCGCGCCGGCAGTTCAAGGACGGCAAGCTGGTCGACGACCTGGTCCCGTGGGCGCAGGCGGTCCGGGCGGTCGCCGCGGAGACGGGGACGCCGCTGGTCGACCTGAACGCCCGCAGCGCCGAGGCGGCCCGGGCCCTGGGCTCGCTGAGGGCCGCCGCCTGGGCCGAGGCCCCGCCCTCGCCCGACCTGGCCAGGGCGATCGCCGGCGGCACGACGGTGGGCGTCAAGTTCTACGAACCACCGATCCCCGGCGCCGCGCCCGTGCCGATGGATCCGCCCGGGACGGCGCCCGCGAACCCGTCGAAGTTCGACTACACCCACCTGGGGCCGGCAGGGGCGGCGGCGTGTTCGGAGATCGTCGCCGAGGAGCTGGTAAGGGCGGTTCCGGACTTGGCGCGGAACCTGGTTCGGTGACCAATAAACCGCTCATCCCGGCGAAGGCCAGGATGAGCGGATAGAGGTGGGGACACGCACAAGTGCCTGTCCCCAATCCGGGGCTACTGGGCCGGAGCCGCCGCCGGAGCCTTCGCGTCGGCCAGCGGCGGGCCGCTGAACTCGGCTTCGATCGTCACCTCGACCGCGTCGCCGACGCCCATGGTCGTGCCCGGGGCCGGGACGCCGAAGCCCATGCCGAACTCCGAACGGTTGAACGTGCCCTTGGCCGAGAAGCCGATGCGGGCGTGCGGGTCCATCGGGTGGCCGGCGTAGCCGCCGTTGAAGGTGGCGTCCAGCACCACCGGCTTGGTCACACCGTGCAGGGTGAAGTCGCCGGTGACCTTGGCGGTGTTGGCGCCGGTGACCTCGACCTTGGTCGAGCGGAAGGTGATCGTCGGATACTGGGCCGTATCGAACCAGGCCTTGCCGGTCAGCTCGTCCTTGAAGCCGGCCGGCGGGTTGGGCAGGGTCAGCGACTTGGGATCGATCGTCGCCTCGACGCTGGAGGCCGACGGGTTGGCCGGGTCGAACTTCAGCTTGGCGTCAAAGTCGCTGAACCGCGCGGTGTAGTGCGAGAAGCCCAGGTGGTTGACCTTGAACTCCAGGCTGGCGTGGGCGGGATCCAGCTTGTAGTCGCCGGCCGGGACCTTGGGCATGACGAACTTGTCCGCCGTCGCCGCGGGCGCTGCAGCCGGCGACGAGGCTGACGGGGCGGGCGCGTCGGTCTTCTTGTCGGCCGGCGGCGAACAGGCCGCCAGGGCCAGGGCGGCGGCGCCGGCGGTCAGCCAGAAAACCCGGCGCGCATGCGGACGGACAGTCGAATAGGTCATGGCGTCTTCCCTTTGTGTTGGCGGCCCGAAGGCCCGCGCGCCGTTCCCGGTCAAATCCGAGGCGCGCGATCCCACGAAGGACGCACGATGGCGCGCTGTCCCGACATGGGGCCGCTTTTTTCTCGTCACAACTTGACGTTAGGGAAGGTGTAGCGGTCTTGTCCATCGCTACGTCGACGTCCCCTGTGGAGACGGTTCTTGAGCAGTCTCGCCGCCCTAGGTCAGAAGTTGCCGGACCGTCTCGCGCAGGACCCGCGTGAGGGGCTCGCGGTCGGTGTCGGGGTGGTTGACGGCGCGGATGATCATGCCGTCGAACAGCAGGCCCACGGCCTCGCAGCGCGCCTGGAACTCGGCGTCGCTCCATTCGGGCTTGCGGCTGCGGTCCAGCATGGCCTGGGCGTAGACCCGCTCCTGCTCGTCGGCGGCCCGCAGGATCGCGGCCACCTTCGGATTGCGGCTGGCCTCGGCCAGGACCTCCAGGGTCAGGGCCGCGCGGCCCAGGTCGAAGCACTTGTCGACGGCCTCGGGAAGGTGTTCGGACAGGGCGTCGATCAGGCTGCCCGGCCGGCTTTCCATCTCGGCGAACTTCTCGCGCATCTCGGCCAGGTCCTGGGCGACGATGGCGGCGATGATCGCCTCCTTGTTCTCGAAGTAGCGGTAGATCTGGCCCACGCTCAGGCCCGCGGTCTTGGCGATCTCGGCCATGCTCGCGCCGTGGAATCCGGCTTGCCGCACGCAGTCGCACGCGGCGTCCAGGATCTGCTGGCGGCGGGCCTCAGGCGTCGGCCGCGGCGTGGTGTTGGCCTCGTCGATCATCGAAAGCTTCGTTTCCCAATTAAATTTCCGTCACGTCAAGCTGGACGGAACCCCCGAGGTTGACTTGCGACAACCTCGGACCTATGTCCAGCCCCGTTGAGAATGAACGTTCATTCTCATGTTGGTCACCAAGGGGGCGTCGTCAAGGCCGAAGGCCTGCGGCCCTGTCGCTACTGGGGTTTCTGTATGTCCTTCGACCGTTCTCGCGCCGCCCTGTCGGCGGCCTCCCTGGCGGCCATCGCTCTAACCCTGGCGGCCTGCGGCCAAGCCAAGGGCGGCCCCGGCGGCGGCATGGGGCCCGGCGGCCCGACGCCGGTCGGCGTGGTGGTGGCCAAGACCGAGCCCGTCACCCTGACCAGCGAACTGACCGGCCGCACCTCGGCCTATCTGGTCTCGGAGGTGCGCCCGCAGGTCGGCGGCATCGTCAAGGCCCGCCTGTTCCAGGAAGGCGGCTACGTGCGCGCGGGCCAGCCGCTCTACCAGATCGATCCGGCCACCTTCCAGGCCGCCTACAACAGCGCCGCGGCCGGCCTGGCCCAGGCCCAGGCGACCGCCACGGCCGCGAAGCTGAAGGCGGACCGCTACAAGGAGCTGGTCGCCATCAACGCCGTCTCCAAGCAGGACAATGACGACGCCCAGGCCGCCAGTCTCCAGGCCGTCGCCAACGTCGCCGCCCAGAAGGCCGCCCTGGAGAGCGCCCGCATCAACCTGGGCTGGACCAGGGTCGTCTCGCCGATCTCGGGCCGCATCGGCAAGAGCTCGGTCACGCCCGGCGCCCTGGTCACCGCCAGCCAGGCCACCGCCCTGGCCACGGTGCAGGACCTGTCCAAGATCTATGTCGACCTGACCCAGTCCTCGGCCGAGATGCTGAAGCTGCAGGCGGCGCTGAACAGCGGCCAGCTGGGCCGCAGCGGCTCGGCCCAGGTGACCCTGAAGCTGGAAGACGGCTCGACCTATCCGATCGCCGGCCGCCTGGAGTTCTCGGACGTCACGGTCGACCCGACCACCGGCTCGGTCGGCCTGCGCGCCACCTTCGACAATCCCAACGGCGTGCTGCTGCCGGGCATGTATGTCCGCGCCGTGCTCGGCAAGGGCGTGGCCAGTGACGGCATGCTGATCCCGCAGGCGGCCGTCAGCCGCGATCCCAAGGGTAACGCCACCGTAATGGTGGTCGGCGCCAAGGGCGCGGCCGAGCCCCGCCAGATCGTCACCACCCAGACGGTGGGCGACAAGTGGCTGGTGACCTCGGGCCTGAAGCCCGGCGACCAGGTCATCGTCGAGGGCCTGCAGAAGGTCCGCCCCGGCGCCCCGGTGAAGCCGGCCGTCATCACCGCCTCCGCCCCCGCTGCTCAGTAAGGCCGGCCCGTCATGCTTTCCCGTTTCTTCATCGACCGGCCGATCTTCGCGTGGGTCGTCGCGATCGTCATCATGCTGGCGGGGGCCCTGGCCATCCGCAGCCTGCCGATCGCCCAGTATCCCAACATCGCCCTGCCCCAGGTGTCGATCAACGCCATCTATCCCGGCGCCTCGGCCAAGACCGTCGAGGACAGCGTCACCCAGGTCATCGAGCAGAAGATGAAGGGCCTGGACGGCCTGGACTACATGTCGTCGACCAGCGACAGCTCGGGCTCGGCCACCACCACCCTGACCTTCAAGGCCGGCACCAACATCGACATCGCCCAGGTGCAGGTGCAGAACAAGCTGCAGACGGCCACCGCTTTGCTGCCGCAGGAAGTGCAGCAGCAGGGCCTGACCGTGGCCAAGTCGGCCCGGAACTTCCTGCTGATCATCGGCATGTATTCCGAGGATCCCAAGACCACCAACACCGACCTGGCCGACTACATCGCCAGCAACCTGCAGGACCCCCTGAGCCGCGTTGACGGCGTCGGCGAGGTCCAGCTGTTCGGCGCCCAGTACGCCATGCGCATCTGGCTGGATCCCAACAAGCTGGCCAGCTACAGCCTGACCCCGGCCGACGTGATCGCCGCCATCCGGGCCCAGAACGCCCAGGTCTCGGCCGGCCAGCTGGGCGGCGTGCCCAACCTGCCGGGCACGGCCCTGAACGCCACGATCACGGCCCAGTCGCGCCTCTCCACCCCGGCGCAGTTCCAGGAGATCATCCTCAAGAACAGCGCCGGCGGCGCGATCGTGCACCTGCGCGACGTGGCCCGGGTCGAGCTGGGGGCTGAAAGCTACGGCTTCGGCGCCAAGTACAACGGCAAGCCCGCCGCGGGCCTGGCCATCCGCCTGGCCCCCGGCGCCAACGCCCTGAACACCGCCGACGCCGTCAAGGAACGGGTCGAGCAGCTGTCCAAGACCTTCCCGGCCAGCTACCGGTACGTGGTTCCCTACGACTCGACGCCGTTCGTGAAGCTGTCGATCGAGGAGGTGATCAAGACCCTGGTCGAAGCCATCGTGCTGGTCTTCATCGTCATGTTCCTGTTCCTGCAGAACTGGCGCGCGACGCTGATCCCGACCATCGCCGTGCCGGTCGTCCTGCTGGGCACCTTCGGGGTGCTGGCGGCCTTCGGCTACTCAATCAACACCCTGACCATGTTCGGCCTGGTGCTGGCCATCGGCCTGCTGGTCGACGACGCCATCGTCGTGGTCGAGAACGTCGAGCGGGTGATGAGCGAGGAAGGGCTCAGTCCCATCGAGGCCACCCGCAAGTCGATGAACGAGATCACCGGCGCCCTGATCGGCATCGCGCTGGTTCTGGCCGCGGTGTTCGTGCCCATGGCCTTCTTCGGCGGCTCGCAGGGCGTGATCTACCGCCAGTTCTCGATCACCATCGTCTCGGCCATGGCCCTGTCGGTGCTGGTCGCCCTGATCCTGACGCCCGCCCTGTGCGCCACCCTGCTCAAGCCCGTCACCCATGGCGAGGGCCACGTCCTGAAGACCGACCACCAGGGCCCGCTCGGCGCCGTGACCAACCTGGTCAACCGCTTCTTCAACTGGTTCAACCGCAACTTCAACGACGTCAGCCGCCGCTATCAGGGCGGCGTCCGCGGCCTGCTGGGCAAGAGCGGCCGCTGGATGCTGGCCTATGGCGTGATCATCCTGGTGATGGGCTTCCTGTTCATCCGCCTGCCCAGCGCCTTCCTGCCCGAGGAAGACCAGGGCACGATGTTCACCCTGGTCCAGCTGCCGCCCGGCGCGCCGGAAGAGCGGACCCAGGCCGTGCTCGACACCGTGCGCAACCACTTCCTGGTCGACGAGAAGGAGTCGGTCCAAGCGGTGTTCACCGTCGCCGGCTTCAGCTTCGCCGGCGCGGGCCAGAACGCCGGCCTGGCCTTCATCCGCCTGCGGGACTTCGACGAACGCAAGGCCGCCAACCTGAAGGCTCAGGCCGTCGCCGGTCGCGCCATGGGCAAGTTCATGCAGATCCGCGACGCCATGGTCTTCGCCGTGGTGCCGCCGGCCGTGCCGGAACTGGGCACCTCGTCGGGCTTTGACTTCCAGCTGCAGGACATCGGCGGCGTCGGCCACGACGCCCTGATCGCCGCCCGCAACCAGGTGCTGGGCATGGCCGCCCAGGATCCCAGCCTGGCCGGCGTGCGCCCCAACGGCCAGGACGACACCCCGCAGCTGAAGATCGACATCGACCAGGCCAAGGCCGGGGCGATGGGCCTGACCACGGCCGACATCAACGCCGCGCTCAGCGCCGCGTGGGGCGGCTCGTACGTCAACGACTTCATCGACCGCGGTCGGATCAAGAAGGTCTATGTCCAGGCCGACGCGCCCTACCGCATGCGGCCCGAGGACCTGGACAGCTGGTACGTCCGCACCAGCACCGGCACCATGGCGCCGTTCTCGTCCTTCGCGACCAGCCGCTGGATCTACGGTTCGCCGCGCCTGGAACGCTACAATGGCCTGTCGTCGGTCAACATCCAGGGCGCGCCCGCCCCGGGCAAGAGCTCGGGCCAGGCCATGGCCGCCATGGAGAAGATCGCCGCCCAGCTGCCGCCCGGAATCGGCTACGAGTGGACCGGCCTGTCGGCCCAGGAACGCGAGTCCGGCAACCAGGCCCCGGCCCTGTACGGCATCTCGATCCTGGTGGTGTTCCTGCTGCTGGCGGCGCTCTATGAGAGCTGGTCGATCCCGCTGTCGGTGATCATGGTCATCCCGCTGGGGATCGTCGGCGCCCTGCTGGCGACCACCCTGCGCGGCCTCAGCAACGACATCTACTTCCAGGTGGGCCTGCTGACGACCATGGGCCTGGCGTCCAAGAACGCCATCCTGATCGTCGAGTTCGCCAAGGACCTGCACGAGCAGGGCAAGGACCTGGTCGAGGCCACCGTGGAAGCCGTCCGCATCCGCCTGCGCCCGATCATCATGACCTCGCTGGCCTTCGTCTTCGGCGTGCTGCCTTTGGCGATTTCCAACGGGGCTGGATCAGGGAGCCAGCACGCGATCGGCACCGGCGTGATCGGCGGCATGATCTCGGCCACCCTGCTGGCGATCTTCTTCGTCCCGCTGTTCTTCGTGATCGTCGAGCGGATCTTCAAACCCAAGCCGCGTCGTCACGACGAGGCCGCCACGACTCCGGTCGAGAGCCACTAAGATGCTTGTCCGTAACCTGACCCTCTCCCTGCTCGCGGCCACGGCCCTGAGCGCCTGCACCCTGGCGCCCAAGACCGTGCGTCCGGCCCTGGCGGTCGACAACGCCTGGCCGATCGCCCAGGCCAACGGTTCGGCGACCTCCGCCGCCGACCTGGCCTGGCGCGAGGTGTTCATCGATCCGCGCCTGCAAGGGGTGATCGACCTGGCGCTGAGCAACAACCGCGACCTGCGCGTGGCGGTGCTGAACATCGAGCGGGCCCGCGCCCAGTACCGCATCCAGCGCGCGGCCCTCGTGCCGGGCGTCGACGCCACGGCGACCGGCGCGCGAGGCCAGAACTCGGCCGCCCAGACCCAGCCGGGCGTCTCGCGCGACGTCGAGGCCTACACCGCAGGCGTGGGCGTCACGGCCTGGGAGCTGGACCTGTTCGGACGGGTCCGCAGCCTCAAGGACGCGGCTCTGCAGAGCTACCTGTCCACCCGCGAGACCAGCCGCTCGGTGCAGATCAGCCTGATCGCCCAGACCGCCAACAGCTGGCTGGCCCTGGCCGCCGACCAGGACCTGCTGGCCCTGGCCCAGGAGACCCTGCGCACGCGGGAAGAGTCGCTGAAGCTGATCCGCAGCCGCTTCGACGCCGGCGCGGCCAACCAGCTGGACCTTCGCCAGGCCGAGACCCTGGCCGAGACCGCTCGCTCGGACGTGGCGACCTATGTCGCCCAGGTCGAGCAGGACAAGAACGCCCTGCGGCTGGTGGTCGGCGCCGACGTGCCCGCCGACCTGCTGCCGGCCGGCGGCCTGGTCACCGCCCAGATCCTGCCGGACCTGCCGCCCGGCATCCCGTCCGACGTGCTGACCCGCCGCCCCGACGTGCTGGCCGCCGAACATGACCTGGCCGGCGCCAACGCCAATATCGGCGCGGCGCGGGCGGCGTTCTTCCCGAGCATCAGCCTGACGGCCTCGACCGGTGTGGCCAGCGGCTCGCTGAGCAGCCTGTTCGACAGCGGCAACGGGACCTGGAGCTTTGCCCCGCGCATCAGCCTGCCGATCTTCGCCGGCGGGGCCAATGTCGCCAATCTCGACAGCGCCAAGGCCAGCCGCGACATCGCGGTGGCCAACTATGAGAAGGCGGTGCAGACCGCGTTCCGCGAGGTCTCCGACGGCTTGGCCGTGCAGTCGACGATCCAGGACCGGGTCGGCTCGCAGGAGCGCCTGGTCGCCGCCGCCAACGACTCGGTCCGCCTGTCGCGGGCTCGGTATGGGGCGGGGATCGACAGCTCCCTGACCCTGCTGGACGCCCAGCGAACGCTCTACACCGCCCAGCAGGGCCTGATCGGCGCTCGCCTGGCGCGGGCCACCAACCTGGCCACGCTATACAAGTCGCTCGGCGGCGGCGCTCCCGCCGCCCGCTGAGCTGCACCGATCCCCCGACCCCAGCGGGGGAGTGCTAGCGGCGTCGCCCCCCGACGCCGTCAAGCCGGAAGGGGCGCGCTCCCCCCAGATCCCGCGCGCCCCTTCCAACCTTGGGGTTGGAACCTTCGCCCTTTATTCAGCCGTCATTCCAGCCCTTGTGGCGGGAACCCCTGGTTCAGCTGACGGCGCAAGATCGCTTGGCGCGCCAGCGCGCCGCACCACTGCACCTGCGGCGGACAGAGCCTTCCCGCCACAAGGGCGGGAATGACGGTCGAGAGGGGAGCGCGCCGAAGTCGAAACCTCTCACCGTTCGCGTCGCCACGCCGAGATCGGGACCGAGCCGTCGGCGCGCGGCGTCGGCACCTGGTAGCTGAGGCTATCGGCGGTCAGAACGTACTTGCGGCGCTGCTCGGTCCCCTCCCAGTTCGGGAACGACGCCCCCTCGATCCGGAAGACCAACACATGGGCGGCCGTGTCGACCGCCACGGTCCCGTAGTGGGTGGATGACCCCATCGCCGCGCTGGCGAGCTCGTCTGGCGTGGCCGTCGCCTTGTCGCCCGAGGCGACGCGCAGACGCTCGCCGCTGAAGATCTGCAGGCTGTAGCGCCCTTGGCCGTCGATGATCAGCCGCCCTTTCGGATGGACGCCGTAGTCGCGGCTGCGCGACCCGTCGGGCGCCAGGCGATCGGCCGCCGTCAGGGCCCAGGTTCCGGCCAGCGGGGGCTCGGCGGCCGTGGCGGTGGTGGCCAGCAGCGTTGTCGCCAGGGCCGCGCTCGCGCCCAGACCTCGCCTATGGATCAGGTTCATGTCGCCTCCAGTTTGTAACCTATTTATCAGGTTATCTTGCCGATCCTTCGCGAAACACTGTAACCTGTCAATCTGGTTTGGAGTGCGCGATGGCGGTGAAGGCGGAGATCCGCGACGGCTTCAAGTTTCGCGGCGGCAGCCCGGCGCTGGATCTGGCGGCGACCGTGGTCGGCCGCCTGGGCGCGACGCCGCGCGACCTGCTGGCCACGTCCGCCGATCTTGACCGCTGGCTGGTGGCGGCGGAACTGGCCGAAGGCCCGCCTGGCTCCACCGAGGGCAATCTGGTCCAGGCCCGGTCGCTGCGCGAGGCGCTCTACCGCCTGGGCCTGTCGCGGGCGCAGGGCGTCGCCCTGCCCGACGTCGACCGCGACCTGCTCAACGGCTACGCCGCCCTGCCCGCCGCGTCCCTGCAGCTGGACACGGACGGCCGCGCCCGCCTGTCCGGGGATGTCCGCGGCCTGCTGGCCGAGTTGGCCCGCGAGGGCGTGTCGCTGCTGGGCGGCGACTTTTGGCACCGCATCCGCCAATGCGAAGGCCCGCCCTGCGCGGTGCTGTTCGTCGACACCTCGCGCAAGGGCGACCGCCGCTGGTGCTCGATGAGCGCGTGCGGCAACAAGGCCAAGGTGGCGGAGTGGCGCAAGCGGGAGCGGGGGTGACACCGTGCGTCCTTCGAGGCCCGCTACGCGGGCGCCTCAGGATGAGGAAATCAGAGCCAACCCACGTTCCTCATCCTGAGGTGCGAGCCGAAGGCGAGCCTCGAAGGACGCACCGCCTCACAACGGCAGCTGCACCGTACTCTTGACCTCTTCCAGCACCGCATAGGTGCGCGTCTCGCGCACGCCCGGCATCTTCACCAGGATGTCGCCGAGGAATCCGCGATAGGCCTCCATGTCGCGCACCCGGGCCTTGATCAGGTAGTCGAACCCGCCGGCCACCATGTGGCACTCCAGGATCTCGGGCGCGCGACGCACGGCGGCGGCGAAGTCCTCGAACACCTCGCCGGTCGTGCGGTCCAGCACCACCTCGACGAAGATCAGCAGGGCGCGATCGACCTTGGCCGGGTCGAGCAGGGCCGCGTAGCCGGTGATGAAGCCCCGCTCGCGCAACCGCCGCACCCGATCGAAGGTGGCGGCCGGCGACAGGTTGCAGCGCTTGGCCAGCTCGGCGTTGGTGATGCGGCCGTCGGCCTGCAGAACCCGCAAAAGCCGGCGATCGGTGTCGTCCAGAGCAGACATCGCCATTTCCCCTTCCAGCCGAAGATAGTTCGGAATTTCATACCAACAAACAAAGCACCTTCGCCATACCCCGGCCTATACCCTCGATCGTCCTAGCGAGCTTGGCCGCCACTCCCCCCGGCGCCCTGGCGGACTCGGACCGACCTCCGCCTTCCCCTCGGCGGAGCGCAGACATGGCGCCCTCTCCCCCGTCGGCGCCGTGTGAGAGCGGAAGGGGCGCGCGACCTCCCCCCGTATCGCGTCCCTTCCCACCTCTCCCCTTCCCGATCATGCTCTGGCCTGACGTCGGCGCTCGGTGCCCGGCCCTCGTCCTTCGACAAGCTCAGGATGAGGACCGTTGCAGGCCCGAGCGCTGGAAAGACCTCATCCTGAGCCTGTCGAAGGACGAGGTTTTCGCCTCGGAGGGGCGTGGATTTCGTGACAGGCTGACGCAGCCTCGGAGCGAATAGCGATACTGGGCGCTTTCGCCGAAGATCGTACAGTCTGGACGCACAACAAACGAAGCACCTTCGAACAATCCAGGGATATAGCGACGATATCCACCAACGAGGCGACCATGACCGATTGGGACTCCCTGGACGACGGCAAGTATCGTGACGAGGCGGCGGTGATCGCCGATCTGCTGGCCGCCCAGCCCCTGAGCGGCGAAGACCGCGCCGCGGTTCGCGCCGAGGCCGAGGCCCTGGTTCGCGGCGCCCGCCGCAGCGTCCGCAAGCAGGGCGTGGTCGAAAGCTTCCTGCAGGAGTTCAGCCTCGGCACCCGCGAAGGCCTGGCCCTGATGTGCCTGGCCGAGGCCCTGCTGCGCACGCCCGACGACGACACCCGCGACAAGCTGATCGCCGAGAAGATCGGTTCGGCCGACTGGGCCAGCCACCTGGGCGGCAGCGACAGCCTGTTCGTCAACGCCTCGACCTGGGGCCTGATGCTGACCGGCAAGATCGTCGAGCCGGACGACCAGGCCCAGAAGGACCTGCCGGCGTTTATCAAAAAGATCGCCGGCCGCCTGGGCGAGCCGGTCATCCGCGCCGCCGTCGGCCAGGCCATCCGCATCATGGGCGAGCAGTTCGTGCTGGGCCGCACCATCGAGGCGGCCATCAAGCGCGCCGCCGGCGACGGCGACATCTGCAGCTTCGATATGCTGGGCGAAGGCGCCCGCACCGCCGCCGACGCCGCCCGCTACGAGAAGGCCTATGCCGACGCGATTCAGACGGTCGGCAAGCTGTCGAACAAGGCAGGTCCGGAAGCCGGTCACGGCGTGTCGGTCAAGCTGTCGGCCCTGACGCCGCGCTACGAAGCCACGCAGGAAGCCCGCGTCTGGGACGAGCTCTATCCGCGCGTCCTGCGCCTGGCCAAGATCGCCGCCAAGCACGACTTGAATTTCACCATCGACGCCGAAGAAGCGGACAGACTTGCGCTGTCGCTGAAGCTGCTGGACCGGCTGTGCCGCGAACCCGAGCTGGGCGCATGGACGGGCCTCGGCCTGGCCGTCCAGGCCTACCAGAAACGCTGCCCCGAGGTGATCGCCCGCCTGACCGCCCTGTCCAAGGAAACCGGCCGCCGCCTGATGGTCCGCCTGGTCAAGGGCGCCTACTGGGACAGCGAGATCAAGCGCGCCCAGGTCGCCGGCCGGCCGGACTATCCGGTCTACACCACCAAGCCGGCGACGGACCTGTCGTACCTGGTCTGCGCCAAGGCCCTGATCGCGGCCGCCCCGCACCTCTACGCCCAGTTCGCCACCCACAACGCCCACACCCTGGCGGCCGTGGTGCGGATGTCGAAGAACGCCGGCGTCAGGATCGAGCACCAGCGCCTGCACGGCATGGGCGAGGCGCTCTACAAGGCCGCCGACGACCTCTATGACGGCGTCACCTTGCGGGCCTACGCCCCGGTCGGCGGCCACGAGGACCTGCTGCCCTACCTGGTCCGCCGCCTGCTGGAGAACGGCGCCAACACCAGCTTCGTCCACGCCCTGCTCGACGAGCGGGTGCCGGTCGAGAGGGTGGTGGTCGATCCGATCACCGCCGTCGAGGCCCATCCCGACCGCCACGCCAAGATCCCGACGCCGATCGACGTCTATGGCCCGCGCCGCAGGAACAGCGCCGGCCTGGACCTGTCGACCAAGGCCGACCGCGACCGCCTGGCCGCCCATGTGGCCGAACTGGACAAGCTGACCCTGTCGGCCGGCCCGCTGGTCGGCGGCAAGCTGACGGCCGGCGCTCCGCCAATGCCGGTGCAGAGCCCGACCGACCACGAGCGTGTGGTCGGGGTGGTGTCCGAGGCCCAGCTGCCGCAGATCGACCAGGCGTTCAAGCTGGCCCGCGCCGCCCAGCCCGCCTGGGATCAGGCCGGCGGCCCGGCCCGCGCCGAGGTGCTGCGCGCCATGGGCGACGCCTTGGAGGCCAATATCGAGCGCCTGTGCGCCATCCTCTCGCGCGAGGCCGGCAAGACCCTGCCCGACGCCATCGCCGAGGTGCGCGAGGCCGTCGACTTCTGCCGCTACTACGCCAAGCTGGCCGAAGAACAGTTCGGCCTCGCCGGCGAGGTCCTGACCGGCCCGGTCGGCGAAACCAACAGCCTACGCCTGGCCGGGCGCGGCGTCTTCGTCTGCATCAGCCCATGGAACTTCCCCCTGGCCATCTTCACCGGCCAGGTCGCCGCGGCCCTGGCCGCCGGCAACGCGGTTCTGGCCAAGCCGGCCGAACAGACCCCGCTGATCGCCTATGAGGCGGTGAAGCTGTACCACGCCGCTGGCCTGGACCATCGCCTGCTGGCCCTGCTGCCAGGACGCGGCGAGACCGTCGGCGCGGCCCTGACCGCCCACGAGGGCTTGGACGGCGTGGCCTTCACCGGCGGCACCGACACCGCCTGGCGGATCAACCAGACCCTTGCGCAACGCCAAGGGCCCATCGTGCCGTTCATCGCCGAGACCGGCGGCCTCAACGGCATGTTCGTCGACACCACCGCCCAGCGCGAGCAGGTGATCGACGATGTGATCCTGTCGGCCTTCGGCAGCGCCGGCCAGCGCTGCTCGGCCCTGCGCCTGCTGTTCCTGCCGCACGACACCGCCGACCATGTCATCGAGGGCCTGAAGGGCGCGATGGACGCCCTGGTCCTGGGCGACCCGGCCCAGGCCGTCACCGACGTGGGCCCGGTCATCGACGCTGACGCCAAGGCCGCGCTGGATCAGCACCTGGTCCGCCTGAACCGCGAGGCCAAGGTGCTGCACCAGCTGACGGCGCCGGAAACGGGCACGTTCTTCGCCCCGGTGCTGGCCGAGATCCCGACCGCCGACTTCCTGGAGCGCGAGGTGTTCGGCCCGGTGCTGCACGTGGTGCGCTACCGGCCCGAAGACCTGGAACAGGTCGCCGGCGCCCTGGCGGCCCGCCGCTACGGCCTGACCCTGGGCGTCCACTCGCGGATCGAGAGCTTCGCGGCCGACGTCCAGCGGCTGGTCCCGGCCGGCAACTGCTACGTCAACCGCTCGATGACCGGCGCCGTGGTCGGCGTCCAGCCGTTCGGCGGCGAGGGCCTGTCGGGCACGGGCCCCAAGGCCGGCGGTCCGCACGCCCTGATGCGCTACGCGGTCGAGCGGGCGCTCAGCATCAACATCACCGCCCAGGGCGGGGACCCGACGCTGCTGAATCTGTAGGCGACCGCCCTCCAAATCCTTCTCCCCTTGCGGGAGAAGGTGTCGGCGAAGCCGACGGATGAGCAACCATGTTGATCAGGCGTGGCGAACCCAGGGCTGCTGTCGCTTGAGGACGAGGTTTGCGGCTTCGACGAGTTTTCGCATGACGGCGACGATGGCGACCTTGGGCGGTTTGCCGGCGGCCAGGAGGCGATCGGCGAAGATCTTGAAGGCGGCATCGAAGCGCTTGGCGGCGATGGCGGCCAGATAGAGCATGCGGCGAGGTCGGCTTCGACCGCCGCCGATGAAGCTCTGGCCCTTCCATTGGCCCGACTGGCGGTCGAAGGGAGCCACGCCCAGCAGGCTGGCGGGCTGGCCGCGCTTGAGGGCGCCCAGCTCGGGCATGCGGATCACCAGGCTGGCGGCCACCAGCGGCCCGACACCTGGCAGAGACCGCAGCAGCGTCCAGCGGGCCAGAAGGTCGGGCCAGGCCTTGAGCGCGGCCAGGATCTCGCGCGCCAGCCGGGCCTTCAGCCGCGCCAGGCTCTGGATCTGCTCGCCCAGGCTGGCGGCCAGATCGGGCAGGGTCACATGCTCCATGAAGGTCTTCAGCTGGGCGGCCTGGTCGCTGATCTGCTCGTAGGCCGTCAGGCGTTCGGCCAGATGGGCCAGGCGCGGGTCCTGGGCCGCCCGCACCGTGTCCACCTGCGCCGTCGCCGCCGCGATCAGCGCCGCATCCAGCCGGTCGGTCTTGGCCCGCCGCCGCTTGAGGCGCGCGAACAGCTTCACCTCCAGCGGCTGGTGCACCACCACCTCCAGCCCCGCCGCCTCAAGTCTGGCCCGCACGCCGCGCTCGTAGCCCGCCGTCGCCTCCAGCCCCACGCGTCTGACGCCGCGTTCCGCCAGCCAGGCGATCAGCCCTTCCCAGCCCGCTGCGTCGTTGGCCACCCGATGCTGCTCGGCCCTGCCGAGCACGGCCGCATCCAACTGGCGCTTGCCCACATCGATCCCGGCGATCGTTGTGCTAGACTTGTTCCTATCCATCGATCCCATCCTTGTGGCTCCGGACCCATACGTCCCTGCAACCATCCGGGTCATGGATATGCCAGCGGCGACCAAGCTCACCCGCAGCGCCAAAACGCTCAGGGGTTATCGGTCCCTCCGCCGGCGGTCCGCCTGGTGCTGAGAACACCAGGCGGACGTCCCGGAAGACACCAGCAGCTTACCGCTTCTCCAACAGACAAGGGGTCGAAAGCCCTATCCGGATAGGTCTGAGAGACCCCTCACCCGACCTCGCTCCGCGAGGCCCCCCTCTCCCGCAAGGGGAGAGGGACCTAGCTCGCGGCCAGCGACGCCGCCTTGAACACCGCCAGCTGTTCGGCGAAGGCGCGCTGGTAGGCGGGACGGGCCTCGGCGCGGGCGACATAGGCGGCGAGGTTGGGGTATTCGTCCAGCAGGCCGTGGCCCCTGAGCCGCAGCAGCACCGAGGCCATCATCAGGTCGGCGGCGCTGAACGCGCCGTCCAGCCAATCGGCGTCGCCGAGACGGTCGGAGAGCTCGCCCAGTCGCGCGCGGATGCGGTCGTGGACCATGGCCAGGCGCTCCTCGTACCAGCTCTTGTCGCGCTCGGTGAACATGACGAACTGCAGTTCGACGATCGACTGCTCGACCGTGCTGAGCGAGGCGAACATCCAGGTGACCGCCCGCGCCCGGGCATCCGGGTCGTCCGGCAACAGCCCCGCGCGGGTCTGGGCGATGTGGAGCACGATGCCGCCGGATTCGAACAGCACCAGGTCGCCTTCCTCGTAGGTCGGGATCTGGCCGAAGGGGTGAAGCGCCCGGTGCGCCGGCTGCTTCATCTCGGCGAACGTGACGAGGCGGACGTCATAGGGCTGGCCGACCTCCTCGAGCGCCCAGCGCACGCGCATGTCGCGCGCCAGGCCCTGGCCGCGATCGGGCGAGGTCTTGAAGGCGGTGATGGTGGGCTTCGTGACACTGTTCATGGCGATGATCTCCCGATCGCTTGTTTCCCACCGAGGACGCATCACCCACGCCCCGCCCGACAAGACACCCTAGCTTTTTCGCAGAGCCGCGACCTCATCGGCCAGCGGAACGAGGGCGACCATTCTGAAAGTGAATTTATTTAATCCTTCCCTCAGGCCGCCGCTTCCCCTTAGGTTGCACAAAACACGGGGAGTGAAACATGCTGTCGAGACGCCGCCTGCTGGTCGCCGGAGCCGCCGCCATGGCCGCGGGCGGAGCCGCCGCCGAGACCGCCAAGTTCTCGTCGGGCTTCGTCGCCGTCAAGGATGGTCACCTGAGTCTGGACGGCAAGCCCTACCGCTTCGTCGGCGCGAACCTCTGGTACGGCGCCTGGCTGGGTTCGCCCGGCGTATCGGGCGACCGCGCCCGGCTGGGGCGCGAACTGGACCGGCTAAAGGCTCTCGGTGTCACCAATCTGCGCATCCTGGGCGCGGGCGAGACCTCCCCCGCCAAGGTGGCGATCTCCCCCACCTTCCGCGGCCCGGGCAAGGATTACGACCAGAACCTCCTCAAGGGCCTGGACGTGGTGCTGGCCGAGATGGCCAAGCGCGGCATGAAGGCGGTGATCTACGTCAACAACTTCTGGGACTGGTCGGGCGGCATGCCGGCCTATCTGCGCTGGACCGGCAACGGCGAGTGGTTCCAGCAGGGCGACCCCGCCCATCCCTGGCCCGAATTCGCCGACTATTCCGCGCGCTTCTACGGCGACGCCAAGGCCCAGGACCTGTTTCGCCACTATCTGCGCGCCCTGGTCGGCCGGGTCAGCAGCGTGACCGGCAAGCCCTATCGCGACGATCCCACGATCATGGCCTGGCAGTTGGCCAACGAGCCGCGGCCGGGCGGCAGCGAGGCGTTCGGCGTTCCCAACCTGCCCACCTACTACCGCTGGATCGCCGAGACCTCGGCCCTGATCAAGGCGCTGGACCCGCGCCACCTGGTCACCACTGGCAGTGAAGGGGCCATGGGCTGCCTGCAGCGCGAGGCCTGTGTGGTCGAGGCCCACAAGCCGGCCAGCATCGACTACCTGACCCTGCACGTCTGGCCCAACAACTGGGGCTGGATCGATCCGAAGAACCAGCCGGCGACCTATGCGGCCGGCGAAGCCAAGTGCCGCGACTACGTGACCCGCCACATCGCCATCGCCAAGGGGCTGGGCAAGCCGCTGGTGATCGAGGAGTTCGGCCTGATCCGTGAGGACCGCGCCTTCACGCCGGGCGGCCCGACCACCCACCGCGACCGGTTCTACAGGATGATGTTCGGCCTGGTCGAAGCCGACATGAAGGCCGGCGGCCCGTTGGCGGGCACCAACTTCTGGGCCTGGAACGGCGAGGGCCGCGCCCAGCATGCCGACGCCTGGTTCAAGATGGGCGATCGCGCCTATGTCGGCGACCCGCCGCAGGAGGAGCAGGGCCTGTTCGGCGTGTTCGACGCCGACGCCTCGACCCTGGCCGTGGTGCGGGAACACGCAAAGGCGGTGGCGGCGATCTAGAAGCCGTCCCCGGGAAGGCCGCCCTAGCAGCCTGGCCCCGCCCCCAGCGGCAGGCAGCGGCCATCCACGTCCGCGGGGACCGGCACGCCGGTGACCGCCGCGAGGGTCGGAGCGATGTCGACGGTCTCGATCGGCAGCACGCGCTCGCGCGCCGGGCCGCCTTTCCACCAGAACAGGATCGGCACCCGGCGGTCGTAGTTCCATGGGCTGCCGTGGCTGGCCACGTAGGTCGCGCCGGCCGAGGCCGGGGTCTGGTAGGGCTGGAAGGCCACCAGGATGTCGCCCACCCGGCCGGGATAGGCGCTGCGGCGCATGCGCTCGGCGACGCTGATCTCGTCCGGCGGCGTTCCCTTGGGGGGCGGGGCGGCGGTGACCAGGGCGCCGGCATCGTAGGCCGCGAACACCTCGGGCCGCTTGGCGAGAATGGCGAGGGCGGCGGCGGTGATCCGGGCGTGATCGACGGCGGTCGGCGCCTTGCCGTCGGCCCCGACCACGTACAGCGACTCGATCCCGCCGGCCTGGACCAGCGGATCGTAGGCCAGCTGCAGTTGCCCGCGCACGGCGGCGTTGAGATCCTTCAACCACTGGACCGGCGGCACTCGGCCGGCGTCATAGCCCTGCTGGGCCAGGCGCTCGGGGAAATCCGACCCGCCATGGTCGGCGGCCAGCACGACCAACACCTGGCCCTTGACCTTGTCCAGGCTGTCGAGGAACACGCCCAGCCGGTCGTCCAGCCGCATCAGGTGGTCGCACATCTCCGGCCCCTTGGACCCGAAGCGGTGGCCGATGAAGTCCGTGGCCGACAGGCTGATGGCCAGGACGTCGGTCGCGTCGCCGTCGCCCAGCTTGAACTGGTCGCGCAGCATCTGGGCGGCGTCCAGGATCACGCGGTCGGTGTAGGGGCTGACCGACAGGTCATCGGTCGCCGCGGCGGCGTCCTTCGGAGCCGGCCGCGGCAGGGCGGCGCGCCAGGCTCGGCCGCCGGTGACGTAGTCGTCCTCCAGGGTCGCGCAGCGCTTGTCGCCATAGGTCCAGGTGAACGGGTGCGTCTTCTGGTCGGCGACGAGCCGGGCGTTGAACGCCGCCACCGGCGCCAGCCGGGCCTTGGCGTCCTGGCCAGGCTCGACCCAGGTGGTCATGCCAAACCGCGTCTCCAGCCAGAACACCCCGTCGGCGTGGTGACCGGCCATGTTGATCGCCCCGCGGTCCTTGCCCGACACCGCATAGACCCGGCTCGCCGGCGAGACCGCCTTCAGCCAGTCGCCATAGGTATCGGCCATCAGTAGCTTCGGGCTGACCAGCCGGCCGCCGCCGGACGGCTCGTTGGCCAAGGTCACCGACGGGTCGGCCAGGCAATAGGTCTTCTGGCCGGTCGTCAGGTCGTAGAAGTCGTTGGCGACGATGCCGGTTTTGTTGGGCGACTTGCCGGTCAGCAGGGTGGAGTGGCCGGGGCAGGTCTCGGTCATGCCGTGCGACTGGTAGCCGCTGGGATAGACCGTGCCCTGCCGCGCCAGCCGCCCCAGGCCGCCGTGGAAGTCGGCGCGGTACTGCTCGAACAGGCTGGCGCCGAACTGGTCGATCGAGATCACCACCACCAGCTTGGGCCTGGGCGCCTGGGCCGGCGCGGCGAGAGCTGGCGAAAGGGGTGCGGCGAGGACGGCGGCGGTCAGGCGCGCCACGGCGACGGATTTGGACAAGCTGAACATGGCCGCCACCAAGCACCGTCACAAAACCGTCGCAAGCCGAAATCGACCGCGCGGCGTTCGCTCGACCGGCCAGCGAGCACTTGCCCCGGCCGGGGGCGAATTCCTCGTCCTTCGACAGGCTCAGGATGAGGAATTCAATTCAACCGCTCTGAACGTAGACCTCATCTTGAGCCTGTCGAAGGACGAGGGCGGCTCCTCGGCGGCGGTCGTTCAACAGCCCACAGCACCTACACCGGAACGTGGCTGACGAACTCGATCAGCCGCCCGTCCGGGTCGTGGGCGAAGCCGGCATAGTAGTGCGGGTGGATCTGCGGCAGCACGGCCGGGGCGCGCTCCCGCACGCCGCCATGCTGGCCGGAACGGGCGTAGGCCCGGTCGACGGCGGCGCGGTCGGCGGCCAGGAAGGCGTAGTGCACGTCGACCGACGGCTCGCCCTCGACGATCCAGAAATCGAGGCGCCCGCCGTTCGAGCCGAAGCCCTTCTTGGGGCCGTCGACGACCAGGCGATAGCCGGTGGGTTCCAGGACCTGGCGGTAGAAGGCTGCGCAGTCGTCCAGGCGGCGGGTGCGGATTTCCAGGTGATCGAGCAAGGGAGCGACCTTTCAGGGGAGCGAAACGACGCCGTGACGTGTAGCCGCGCGATTGCGGCGTTTGGCGGCGAAGATCGGCGGCTCAACGCGGAAATTCGGCGCTCCGAGGCGTGGATCTGGCGTAGGCTGAACCCCATGAAACTCGACCGCTTCGATCGCCAGCTGCTGAACCTGGTCCAGGAGGATGCGGGTCGCACCTCCGAGGACCTAGCCCAGCGGGTGGCGCTGTCGCCTTCTGCCGTGCAGCGCCGCCTGCGCAAGCTGAAGGAAGCCGGCGTCATTACCCGCCACACGGCCGTGCTGGAACCGCGCAAGGTGGGGCGGCCGACCTTCTTCATCGTCTCGCTGGAGATCGAGCGCGACCGGCCCGAACTGCTGACCCAGCTGCGCGCCTGGCTGGCCGCCCAGGAGCACGTGCAGCAGGCCTTCTACGTGACCGGCGAGGCCGACTTCGTCCTGGTGGTCACCGCGCCCGACACCGAGACCTACGACGCCCTGATGGCCCGGCTGGCCACCGAGAACCCCAATGTGCGCAAGTTCACCACCAACGTGGCCCTGGGCGTGGTCAAGCGCGGACTGACGATTCCGGTGCCGCTGGAAGAGATGGACTAGGACGGCGGGCGCGTCGCTGGGATGGCGGCCATAGATGGTTTTCGGTCTTCGCCAGCCATTCTCGGGAGAGCTCGAGCGCACGTGCAGGTCGCGCTTGCATTCCACGACCGGCCCTGTGTTCTCTAAGCTCAGCCGGTCTCGAAATCCCGGACGACATGGCGGCGGAGCGGGGCGAAACATGGGTAGCCAGACAACCGATCGTCAGTTCGCCGGGTCGAAGCGCTTGGCCGAGGTCGCCATGGGCTGTTTCGGCTATTTCATCGTGATGCTTGTCCTGCTGCATGGTCTTCGGCCGGACTACACGCCCGTCGACCATATGATCAGCGACTATGCGGTCGGGCGTCTTGGCTGGATCATGACGACGGCCTTCGTGGCGCTGGCCGTAGGCTGCCTGACGCTCGGATTGGGAATGGCCCTGGCCGGCCCCAGATCCTTGCCGGGTCGCGCCGCGGTGCTGCTCCTGTGGGTCGCCACGCTCGGCCTGTTGGTGACGGCGATCTTTCCAACCGATCTCGAGACGGCGGCCACCACAACGACGGGCAACATTCACACCGCCAGTTTCCTGGTCAACGTGACCAGCCTCATCCTGTGCTCGTTGCTTTTCGCCATCGGTTTTCATCGAAGCGAGGATTGGCGCGGCTATCGTTGGATCGGGTCGGCCATGGCGATCGTGGTGCTCGGGGCGTTCATCGCCCAGTTCCTGACCCTGCACCGGGGCGCGCCCTACGGCCTGACGAACCGTCTCTTCGTCGCCGTGCTGATGATCTGGTTCCTGGCGACCGCCAGGCAACTCCGTCGCGTCTCCCTTCAACGACAAGGCCCCATTGCGCCCAATGCGTAGTGGGACGGACTGATCGTTCGCTCAGGGTGGATGTCGGACAGGCGCAGCCAGTCTATAGGCGCCTTCTTCCGAACGATTATTTGGCCTCATCGATCTTGAAGCGGATCATCATCCACGAGCCGCGAAAGATGGTGTATTCACCGGACAATGGATGTCGCACAATCTGCGAACCTTCTTCAGAAATTAGGTCACCGGTGAAGACAAAATTTCCATTACCCAATATCTGCATGTTCATGTTTTCAAAACGAAGCGGGGTGAAATCGGCCCGTGAAAACATCGCTGATCGTGGATCATTGGACCATTGGCTTAGAAGTTCTTCGCTGGCGCCTTGAACCCGAGCGCGGCCGACTTTCCTAATCCAATTCTTTCTTAGATCCGCTTCGAATGTCGGACTCTTTGGGTCTGTCGCTGCGAAGGCGTCGAAGAGGCAACCCAGCGCGCGTGTCATCGTCCCTCTGGGCGTGAAATTCATCGCGGGTTTGCAAGACGGCTCGACGGTTCCAATCGGGTAGACGTCGACGGGCGCCGCTCCAGCCATCGCCAAAGCCGCCCCAAGGGCCAATAACATCAACAACTCCCTGGATGATCTAACCGAAACTTAGCCACAGAGTGCGCTCACGCAAAGGGCGTGCTCAACCCCCAGGACGTTACTGTCTGATCGTCCGCTATCGGGGGGGCCTTGGACCGTGGCCCTGAGCCGAACGTCGGGCCGCCGTCCAAACGGCGCCCTGGCGCGAAGACCAAGGCCCCGCACCGGGGCACGCGCCACGTCAGCGCTTGAGTGTCTTCTCCAGCGCCTTGGCCGCCACGCCCGGCGAGACCTTCCCCGTATCCCGATCCACCGAATAGTTGGCCTTCTGCATGGCCTCGACCGTGATCGCCCCGTCCAGCCCGTCCAGCGCCTTGCGTAGTCGTGCGTCCTCCGCCCTCCCCGGGGCGATCAGCAGCACCGCGTCGTAGGGCGGCAGAGCGCCCTTCGGGTCGCCCAGCACCACCAGGTCGTCGGCGGCGATGCGGCCGTCGCTGGAGAAGGCCGAGATCACGTCGGCCTCGCCCGAGCCCAGGGCGCGGTACATGAAGGTGGGCTGGAACTGCCGCCTGGCCTTGAAGCGCAGACCATAGGTCGTCTCGACGCTGGTCCATTCCGGACGCGAGAAGAACTCCAGGTCGCCGCCCATGGTCAGCTGCGGGGCCTTGGCGGCCAGATCGGCCAGGGTCCGGATCCCCAGGGCCTGGGCCCGGTCGCGGCGCATGGCCAGGGCGTAGGCGTTCTCGAAGCCGAGCGGGGCCAGCAACACCACGCCGTCGCGGCGCTTCAGCTCGGTCCGAAGGCCAGCCAGCACGGCGGCCCGGCCGGGATTGTCCTTGCGGCCCAGGACGTTGGCCCACAGCGTCCCGGAATAGTCGACATAGGCGTCGATCTCGCCGGCGGCCAGCGCGCGGTAGGCGACCGCCGAACCGAGGTTGATCTTGCGCGTGACCTGCGCGCCCTGCCCTTCCAGCCGATCGGCCATCAGCTCGGCCAGGATGTACTGCTCGGAGAAGTTCTTGGCCCCGATCACGTAGCGGGTCGGACGGGGCGCCAGGTCCGCCGCAAGGGGGGCGAGGGCGACCGCCAGGCCGACGGCCAGACCGGCCAGGCCCGCGCCCCACAGCCGCCGGTCGCGTCGTTCGGTCCCGCGCTCGATCAGGCCCAGCAGCTGGTCGACGACCAGGGCCAGGACGGCCGAGGCGACGCAACCGGTCAGGACCATCGCCCAGTTCTCGGTCTGCAGGCCGGAGAAGATGTAGTCGCCCAGCGAGGTCTGGCCGACGGGGGTGGACAGGGTGGCCGCCCCGATGGTCCACACCGCCGCCGTGCGCACCCCGGCCATGATCACCGGCGCGGCCAGGGGCAGCTCCACCCGCCACAGCCGCTGGCGGTCGGTCATGCCCACGCCGCGCGCCGCCTCGACCACCGCCGGGTCGACGCCCGTCAGGCCGGTCACCGTGTTGCGCAGGATCGGCAGCATCGAATAGAGCGTCAGGGCCAACAGCGACGGCAGAAAGCCGAGCGCCGAAAACCCGTGGCCGAACGCGCCCTTGACCAGGTTCGAGAGTCCCAGCAGCAGCGGATAGAACAGCGCCAGCAGGGCCAGGCTGGGTATGGTCTGGACCAGGCCGGCCAGGGCTAGGGACGGCCAGCGCAGGCGCGGGCTACGGGCGGCCAGCACGCCCAGCGGCAAGGCGATCGCCAGGCCCAGGGCCAGGGCCGCCGCCGACAGCGCCACGTGCCAAGCCAGCCGTTCCGGCAGCAGGGACAGCAGGCCGCTATTCACCGGCGATCTCCCGCATCCGCGCGGCTTGGCGGCGGGGGGCCTGCATCAGCGCCTCGACCGCCGGGTCGGGGTGGCCGGCCAGCAGGTCCCGGGGCGTGTCGTCGGCGATCACTCGGCCCTGGCTCATCACCACGATCCGGTCGGCCAGCAGCACCGCCTCGGCGATGTCGTGGGTGACCATCACCGTGGTCAGGGACAGCTGGTCGTGCAGCCGCCGCACGTCGTCGGCCAGGGCCGTGCGGGTCACCGAGTCCAGGGCTCCGAACGGCTCGTCCATCAGCAGGATGGAGGGTCTGGCCGCCAGGGCGCGGGCGACGCCCACCCGCTGGCGCTGGCCGCCGGACAGGGCGGCGGGGCGGCGCACGGCGACCTCCCGGGGAAGGGCGACCAGGTCCAGCAGCTCGGCGGTCCGGGCGGCGATCGTCGCGGCGTCCCAGCCCAGCAGGGTCGGGACGATGCCGATGTTCTCGCCCACGCTCAGGTGCGGGAACAGGCCCACCTCCTGGAACACGTAGCCGATCCGCCGGCGCAGGGTGGGACCGTCCAGGTCGGTCGTCGCCGCGCCGTCGATCCGCACCTGCCCGTCGTCGGGCGCGACCAGGCCGTTGATGGTCTTGAGCAGGGTGGTCTTGCCCGCGCCCGATCCGCCGACCAGGGCGACGAACTGGCCCCTCGGGATGGAAAGGCTGGCGGGCTGCAGAACCGTCGCGCCGTCATAGGCCTTGCGCACCTGGTCCAGGACGATGGCGTCGGTCATGCGGCTCCCAGGCTGGTGAACGCGAAATCGCCAGGACAGGCTGTCGCAGGGGCGTCCTGTCACAGTCAGCCAGAACGCGCGGCGTGGGAAGCCTAATGCGACAGCTGATTCCCGGCGCGGTTCGCCGCCACGGGGAACGGCTCCAGGAGACCGACCATGACCCTCGACACGCTCGCCCTCGACCGCCGCTTCGAAGCCCGCGTCACCCCGGCCCAGCAGCGCGCCCGCGCCGACGGCCGCCTGCGCGAGGCCGTCTTGCTGATGGTGCTGCTGAACCTCCTGGTCTGGGGCGGCATGGTCGCCGCGACGCGCGGCCTGATCGACGTCCATCAACTGGCGGACCAGGCCTGGGCCCTGGGCGCCGGCTGGATCGCGGCGCTTCCCCAGGTGAGCGTCACGATCTCGCACTGAGCGCCGGCGCTCATCGGGTTGATGCGGGCGACCGTCCGCCCGGGTGAAAAGCCCCCGCCGCCTCACATCGCCGCGACGCGATCGAGATTGGCGATCAGCCGCTCGCGCAGCGTTTCCAGTTGCAGCGCCTCCGCTTCACTGAAGCACTTCCAGCGCCTCGGCGCTCCCAACCAGCAGCCCCGCCACGGCCTCTGTTGAGCGTGGAACGCGGCCGCTCATGACGGTAGCGGTAACAATCGCTTTACGCATGCGAATTGTCTGAGTAATGTCGCGCGCACATAACAGCGACCGGGGGGAATTGGGTGAAACGAAATCTGTCTCTCGCGCTTGCCTGCTGGGCGGCGCTCGCTGCAGGCGGCGCCCCATCGGTCGGTCAGTCGGCTGGTCCCGAGCCGGTCATCGTCAACCGGGGCAACCCGCTGTTCCGCGGCGTGTTCACCGCCGACCCCGCCCCGCTGGTCGTCGGCGACACGCTGTATCTCTACACCGGCCACGACGAGGCCCGGGGCGACGAGATGTTCACCATGCGCGACTGGCTGGTCTTTTCGATCAAGGACATGAAGACCTGGACGCCGCACGCTCCGATCATGAAGGCCACGGATTTCAAGTGGGCCAAGTCGGACGCCTGGGCGTCGCAGGCCATCGAGAAGAACGGCAAGTTCTACTTCTACGCCGCCGTCGCGCACGACGACAGTCATCCGGGCATGGCCATCGGCGTCGCCGTCTCGGACCGTCCAACCGGTCCGTTCACCGACGCGCGCGGATCGGCCCTGATCACCAACCAGATGACGCCCGAAGGCACGCACAGCTGGGAGGATATCGACCCCACCGTCTTCACCGACGATGATGGCGTGACCTGGATCGCCTGGGGCAATCGCGACTGCTACATCGCGAAACTCAAGGCCAACATGACGGAAATCGACGGCCCGATCCGCAAGATCACCCCGCCGCATTACGAGGAAGGCCCCTGGCTGCACAAGCGCGGCGATCTCTATTACCTCATCTATGCGTCGTTAGACCGCAAGACCCAGAGCGCCGAACACACCTCCTACGCCACCGCGACCTCGCTAAACGGTCCATGGACCTACCGCGGCGAACTGACCCAGTCGGCCAAGAACAGCTTCACGATCCATGCCGGGGTCGCCGAGTTCAAGGGCCAGGCGTACATCTTCCTGCACAATGCGACGCTTACGATCGGTGACCAGGGCGGCGCCGTCGGCCGCCGCGCCGTGACGGTCGAATACCTGCACTATAATCCGGACGGCACGCTCAAGCCCGTTGTCCAGACCGAGGCCGGCGTGTCCGTGCCGCCTCCGCCAGCCAATTAATCAGACAAATAGCCGCGCCCAACCATGGCGCGATAATCCACCGGGGATACGATCAATGCGCCTTCTGACCTCCGCGGCCGCGATCGCCGCCGTCCTGACCCTGCCGGTCGCGGCTCATGCCGCCGACGCCCCGGTTCAGGTCACGCTCGATGCGTCCAAGCCCGGCGCCGTGATCGACCGCCATGTCTTCGGCCAGTTCGCCGAGCACCTGGGCAGCGGCATCTATGGTGGTATCTGGGTCGGCAAGGAATCCACGATCCCGAACACGCGCGGTATCCGCAACGATGTCGTAGGGGCCTTGAAGGCGCTCAAGGTGCCCAACGTCCGCTGGCCGGGCGGCTGCTTCGCCGACCAGTACAACTGGCGCCGCGGTGTCGGTCCCGAGCGCAAGCCGATCGGGGCCGGCGAGCCCAACACTTTCGGCACCGACGAATTCATGGACTTCGCCCAGCAGATCGGAACCGAAGCCTATATCTCGGTCAATCTCGGCTCCAGCACCGCGCAGGATGCATCCGAATGGCTCGAGTACATGACCGCGTCGGCCGACCATGCCCTGGGCGCCGAGCGGGCCAAAAACGGTCATCCAGAGCCGTACAAGGTCGCGATCCTCGGCCTCGGCAACGAATCCTGGGACTGCGGCGGCGCGATGTCGGCGGACTTCTACGTCAACGAAATGAAGCGCTTTTCGCACTTCCTGCACAGCTATAACCCCGCCCAGCCGACGATGAAGCGCGTGGCCGTCGGACCGAGCGGCGGCGCCGAAAACTATACCGAAGAAGTCATGAAGGCGTGGAAGAGCCGTTCCTGGTCCTGGGACATCGACGCTATGTCACTGCATTTCTATGCGACGGGCGGCTGGCCGCCGCATATGGCGGACACCGGCTTTGACGAAAAGGACTATGCCGTCCTGCTGAAAGACCCGACGGCCATGGACGACATGATCAAGACGCAGTCGGCGATCATGGACAAGTACGATCCCGAAAAGAAGGTCGCCCTGGCGGTCGACGAATGGGGCGCGTGGCTGGCGCCGACGCCGGGATCGAACCCTGGCGCCCTGGCGCAGCAGAACAGCCAGCGCGACGCCGTGCTGACGGCGCTCAGCCTCAACGTCTTCGCGCGCCATGCCGACCGTGTCCGCATGGCCAATATCGCGCAGATGATCAACGTCCTGCAGGCCATGATCCTGACCGACAAGGACAAGATGGTGCTGACGCCGACCTATCACGTCTTCCACATGTACGTGCCGTTCCAGGACGCGACCTTCATACCGCTGACCTTCGACGCCGGAACCTATACGACCAATGGCGTCACCCTGCCGCGCGTCGACGCCGTGGCGGCCAAGGACAAGGCCGGCAAGGTCTGGATCGCCGTCACCAATATCGACGCGAAGTCGCCCGCGACCTTCAGCGTTTCACTGGCCGGCGTGAAAGCCGCCAAGGCTTCGGGCCAAACCCTTTCGGCGCCGAAGGTCAGCAGCATCAACACCTTCGACGCGCCCAATACCGTCGCCCCCAAGGCTCTGTCGGCCAAGGTCGCGGGCGGCAAGCTGACCATCACCGTCGCGCCGGCGTCGGTGACGGTGCTCGGCCTGAACTAGGGGGCAAAACCGGCGGGCCAAGGCTCGCCGGTTTTTTCTGCCAGTAAGGTGGGGAGTGCTCTTGGGCGCAATGCGCGGCCTCTGGCATGAGAGCGCATCCACGGCCCGGCGCTGGACCTGATCACGATCGCAAAGCGGAGCGGACGTTCGCGGCGGGACGAACGCCCGGCGCGGCCCTCGCTCGCCGCTAGATCGGCATCCGCATGATTTCCTGGTAGGCCGAGATCACCTGGTCGCGGACGGCCATCACCGTGTCGAGGCTGGCCTCGGCCGAGGAGATGGCGGTGACGACGTCGATCAACTCGGCCTTGCCGGCCGCCTGCTGGGCCATCTTGGTTTCGGCCGCCCGGGTCTGGTGCAGGGTGTCGGTCATGGCCGACTTCAGCAGGGCGCCGAAGTCCATGGCCTTCTTGGCCTCGCCGGTCCCGCCCAGCGAGGGCGCAGCCATCGAGCCCTGGGCGGCGTAGGCCTTGGCGGCCGCGAGCGCGGTGATCATCGCCTAGCTCCTTACTTGCGCAGGATGTCGAGCGTGCGCGCTTCCATGGCGCGCGACGTCTCGATGACGTTCATGTTGGCTTCGTAGGCGCGCTGCGCCTCCTTCATGTCCAGCGCCTCGACCAGGGTGTCGACATTGGGCAGCTTGACGTAGCCCTTGGCGTCGGCGGCCGGATTGCCGGGATCGTACTCGGTGCGGAAGTCGCTGCGGTCGGGATCGACCGAGGCCATGGCCACGCCCTCGCCACCGGCCACCTGGGCGGGCTTGAACACCGGCACCTGGCGGCGATACGGATCGCCGCCGGCCGTGCGGGCCGTCGAATTGGCGTTGGCGATGTTCTCGGCGATCACCCGCATACGGCCCTGCTGGGCCTTCAGGGCGCTGGCGGCGATGGCCATGGTCGCCATGGACTGGGAACGGATCTCGGTCATCTAGCGTGTTCCCCTAGCCGCCCGGCCGACGGGTGGACGTCTTCAGCATGGCCATGGACTTCTGGTAGAAGCCGACGGCCGCGTCATAGTTCATCCGCGCGTCGGTCATCTTGAGCATCTGGTCCTCGAGCGTCACCGAATTGCCGTCGAGGGTGGTCTCGCTGTCGGCCTGCTCGGGCGAGCGCCACGGGCTGACCGGCCTGGACGGGGCCATGTGCGCGGCGCTGGTGGCCATCATCTGCACGCCGCCGGTCGCCGTGGTCGAGACGGGCCCGCCGCGATAGGGCTGCCCCGCCGCCTGCTGGTCCAGCGTCGCCTTGAAGCTGTAGGCTTTCAGGTCGCGCGGCTGGTAATCCGGCGTGTCGCCGTTGGCGACGTTCTGGGCGATGACCTTCTGCCGCTGGGACAGATAGCCCATGCGGCTCTTCAGCATCGCGAAAAGGGGAATGTCGTCGGGACCCATGCCGCTCATGGTGAAGAAACAGGGTTAATCGGCCATTAAGGACCCTGCGGCACACCAGAGGTGCGGCTCCGCGCCGCGCCCTGCGCTATCCTGTTCCCCGACTCGCTTCCCGTCACTCCTTCCGCCAGGCGTCATGGACATCTTCCTACTGATCCGCGCCGTCGCCGCCCTGGCCATCACCCTGGGCCTGGTGGGGCTGGCCGGAGTGGCCCTGCGCAAGTTCGGGCCCGACGCCCTGTCGCGCATCACCGCCCTGCGCAAGGATCGCCGGATGCAGGTGATCGAGACCCTGGTGCTGGATCCCACCCGGCGCCTGGTGCTGTTCACCCTCGATGGCGAGGAGCGCCTGCTGATGCTGGGCGAGGGCCAGCTTCTGGACTGGGCGCCCGGAAAGCCCAGGAAGGGCCCCGCCCCGAAACCCGCTTCCAAGTCCTCTTCGGAGACCGTGGTCTGATGCGCGGCCTGCTCAAGCTGATCACCGGCGCCGACCCCAAGGACCTTCGCCAGGCCGCGATCATCTCGGTGCTGGCCGGGCTGATCACCGTGCTCGGGCCCGCCGTGGCCGCGGCCCAGTCGGCGATCAATGTCGACCTGGGCACCGGCGCGGGCCTTTCCGAGCGCGTGGTCCAGATGGTGGGCCTGCTGACGGTGCTGTCGCTTGCTCCGTCGATCGTGATCATGACCACCTCGTTCGTGCGGATCGTGGTGGTGCTGGGCCTGCTGCGCACCGCCATCGGCGTCCAGCAGAGCCCGCCCAACCCGGTGATCATCAGCCTGGCCCTGTTCCTGACCGCCATCGTCATGGGCCCCACCTTCGAGCAGTCGTATGACGCCGGGATCAAGCCGCTGCTGGACAAGCAGATGGAGATGCCCGAGGCGTTCGACGCCGCCGCCCAGCCGGTCAAGGTGTTCATGCTGCGCCAGGTCGACCAGGACGACCTGGCCCTGTTCATCCGCCTGTCGAAGATCGAGAAGCCCAAGACGGCCGTCGAGACGCCGCTGAAAGTGGTGACGCCGGCCTTCATGATCTCGGAGCTGAAGCGGGCGTTCGAGATCGGCTTTTTGCTGTTCATCCCGTTCCTGGTCATCGACCTGGTGGTCGCCAGCGTGCTGATGAGCATGGGCATGATGATGCTGCCGCCGGCGACGATCAGCCTGCCGTTCAAGCTGATCTTCTTCGTGCTGGTGGACGGCTGGCGGCTCGTCGCCGGCAGTCTGGTGGAGAGCTTCCAGCGCGGGTCCGGCGGCGGCTAGGGCGCTTTCGACAAAGTGGAAACCGGTTCGCGTGAAGACAGCGCGCCAAAGCAAGCGATCTAGAGAAGAAGAACAATGAGCGTTTTCGTCCTGGGCTCGATCAATCTGGACGCCGTGGCGCGGGTCGACGACCTGCCGCGGCCGGGCGAGACCGTGGCCGGCATCTCGCTGGAGCTGTTTCCCGGCGGCAAAGGCGCCAACCAGGCCGTGGCCGCCGCCCGCTTCGGCGCCCCCACCCGGCTGATGGGCGCGGTGGGCCGGGAGGACAGCGGCCCCAGCCTGAAGGCCAAGCTGGCCGGCTATGGCGTGCAGGTCTCCGACGTCGCCGAGCTGCCGTCGATCCCCACCGGCCAGGCCCATGTCTGGGTCTCGTCCAGCGGCGAGAACATGATCGTCGTCACCAGCGGGGCCAACGCCACCCTGTCGCCCCAGCATGTGGCCGCCACGCCGCTGGAGGGCCAACGCGTGCTGCTGTGCCAGCTGGAGACCCCCGCCCCGGCCATTGAGGCCCTGTTCCGCGCCGGCGTCGCCAAGGGCGCCCTGCGGATCCTGAACGCCGCCCCCGCCCTGCCCCAGGGCGCGGCGCTGTTCCCGCTGACCGATATCCTGATCCTGAACCAGACCGAGCTGGCCACCTACGCCCGGCTGGACCATGAGCCCTCGCGCCTGGAGGAAGTCAGCCGCGTGGCCCGCAAGCTGATGAGCCGTCCGGACCAGACGGTGATCGTCACCCTGGGCTCGGCCGGCGTAGCCACGGTCCGCCGCGACGAGGCCTTCCTGGTCGAGGGCCGCAAGGTCAAGGCGGTCGACACCACCGGGGCCGGCGACTGCTTCTGCGGCGCCCTGGCGGCCTGCCTGAGCACGGGCATGGACCTGCGCGACGCCGTCGAGCACGCCAACGCCGCCGCCGCCCTGTCGGTCCAGAAACCCGGCGCCGCACCGTCCATGCCCAGCCGGCGCGAGGTGGAGCAGATCCTGGCGGAGTGAGTCCTCGCCGCTGGCCAGGGCGCGCATCGTTCGCTGACACCGGACGTCGATACGCCCTAGCGTCGGCCGAGAATTATCCTACAAATGGCGCAACACATCCGACCAGGAGTCGACCCATGCGCCGCCGTGACCTTCTGAAGCTGGGGGCGGTCGCCGCCGTCGGCGTTCCCTCGGCGACCGTGGCGGCCCAGGCGGCGACCAAGGCGCCCGGCGACCCCGCCGCGCCGCCGACCGCGCCCGGTCCGCTCTCGGAGAAGACCGCGCGCGAAACCATCCTGCTCGACGCCGACTGGCGCTTTCACCACGGCGACATTCCCTTCCCCAAGGTTCGCGGCGACAGCCCGACCTATGACAGCACCAAGGCCGGCGCGGCGGGCGGCGCGGCGGCGATCAAGTACGACGACAGCGGCTGGCGCGGGCTGGACCTGCCGCACGACTTCGTGGTCGAGGGCCCGTTCGATCCCGACGAGAACCCCGCCCAGGGCTATCGCCCCAAGGGCCAGGCCTGGTACCGCAAGACCTTCACCCTGCCCGCCTCCGACCGGGGCAAGCAGTTGGAACTGCGGTTCGACGGGGTGGCGGTCAACGCCACCGTCTGGGTCAATGGCGACGTCGTGGCCCACAGCCACAGCGCCTATAGCGCGATCATCGTCGACCTGACCGCCAACGCCCACTACGGGGACACGCCCAATGTCGTCGCCGTCCGGGTCGACGCCGACCCGATCGAGGGCTGGTGGTACGAGGGCGGCGGCATCTACCGCCACGTCTGGCTGGTCAAGCGTCCGCCGGTCCATCTGGTGGCCGACGGCGTCTACGCCCATCCGCGACGCCGCGAGGACGGCCGCTGGGTGACGCCGATCGAGGCCAGCGTGGGCAACATCGCCGAAGCGGCGAAACAGGCGACGGTCGACGTCGTCCTGCTGGACCCCGACGGGCGGCCAGCGGGACAGGCGCGCGTTTCCGGAACCGTGAACGCGCTGGAGACCACGGTGCTGCGCACCGAGATCCTGGTGGACGCCCCGCGCCTATGGTCGGTCGACGACCCCGCGCTCTACAAGGTGCGCACCCGCGTCGTGGCCGACGGCCAGGACGCCGACGAACTGGTGACTCCGGCGGGCTTCCGCACCCAACGTTTCGACCCGGCCCAGGGCTTCTTCCTCAACGACAAGCCCCTGAAGATCCAGGGCGTCTGCATCCACCAGGACCATGCCGGCCTGGGCGTCGCCCTGCCCGACTCGATCATCGAATTTCGCCTGCGCCGCCTGAAGGCGTTGGGCTGCAACGCGATCCGCAGTTCGCACAACGCCCCCACCCCCGCCCTGCTGGACGCCGCCGACCGCCTGGGCTTCGTGGTGATGGACGAGAACCGGGTGTTCAATGTCAGCCCCGACTACACCCGGATGCTGTCCTGGCTGGTGCGCCGCGACCGCAACCACCCCAGCGTGGTCCTGTGGTCGGTGTTCAACGAAGAGCCCCTCCAGGGCACGGAGGCCGGCTACCAGATGGTTCGCCGCATGGCCAAGATCGTCAAGGACCTGGACGACACCCGGCCCGTCACGGCGGCGATCAACAACGGGATGTTCAACCCGGTCAACGTGACCCAGGCCGTCGATGTGGTCGGCTTCAACTACCAGATCAAGGAATATGACCGCTTCCATGCAGCCCATCCCAACCTGCCGCTGACCAGCTCGGAGGACACCTCCGCGGTCATGACGCGCGGCGAGTGGGTCACGGACATGAAGCGCAACGTCCTGGCCGCCTATGACGACGAGTTCCGGCCCTGGGGCGCCACCCATCGGGCGGCCTGGAAGGCGATCGCCGAGCGGCCCTACCTGGCGGGCGCCTTCGTTTGGACCGGGTTCGACTATCGCGGCGAGCCCCAGCCGTTCACCTGGCCAACCGCCAGCTCGTCCTTCGGGATCATGGACCTCTGCGGCTTCGAGAAGACCGCCTTTTACATTCACCAGTCGCAGTGGGTGCGCGACCGGCCGGTGCTGCACCTGGTCCCGCACTGGAACTGGACGGGCCGCGAGGGCCAGCAGATCAAGGTGATGGCCTTCACCAACTGCGACACGGTCACCCTGCGCCTGAACGGCAAGCTGATCTCCGAGCAGAAGAACAACCTCTACGAAGGCCTGACCTGGCAAGTTCCCTATGCGCCCGGCCGGCTGGAGGCCGTGGGCATGACCGGCGGCAAGGTGGTGACCCGCGCCGTGGTCGAGACCACCGGCGCGCCCGTGGCCCTGCGCCTGACGCCCGACCGCTCGGCCCTGGCCGGCGACGGGCGCGACGCCACGCCGATCCGGGTGGAGGCCGTCGACGCCAAGGGACGCCCCGTACCGACCGCCCAGACCCCGATCCAGTTCGCCATCGAAGGCGGCCGCATCATCGGCCTGGGGAATGGCGACGCCAACAGCCACGAGCCGGAAAAGGGCGACCGTCGCAGCCTCTATAACGGCCTGGCCCAGGTCATCGTGCAGACGGCCGGCGCGACGGGGCCGCTCGTGGTCACCGCCCGGGCCGAGGGCCTGAAGCCGGCTGAGGCGCGCGTCGCCGTTCGGCCCGCTTAGGCTAGGTCCTGGGCCGCAGGTTCTTGCCCAGCACGGCGACGATGATCAGCACGAAGGCGGCCAGGCGGAACAGGTAGATGCCGCCGCGCTCCTCGTGCGGCGTGCCCAGCAGAACCGGCAGGGCGTTGCCCACGGCCAGCAGGCCGAAGGCGGCCGCGAACGCCAGGAACAGTCGATCGCGCGTGCGGCGCCAGAACTTCAGGAAGAACAGGCCGGCGATCAGGAAGCCCGCGGCCAGGGCCCCGGCGATCAGACCCTCGACGGGGGTGATGGGGACGCTCATTCGTCCACCTCCCAGATGAAGCCGTACAGCAGCGTGGCGATGGCCAGGCCCGCGCTGGCCTGGCGGTAGGGCAGCAGGTTCACCTGGGCGAAGATCACCAGGTCGGCCACCAGCAGAAGATTGTTCAGGGCCAGGAAGCCGAAGCTGATCGCGGTCCATAGCAGCAGGCGCGAGCGGCTGGCGCGCCAGGCCCGGGCCAGCAGGCCCGCGCAGGTCATGCTGGCCAGCATGCAGAGGACGTAGACCACCGTCGGCGCCAGGCCGGTCACGGGGAGGCCGCTCATTGGTCTTTCCCCTTGAACTTGAAGGCGTCGGCCAGGGACTGCAGGCGCTCGGCCGGCGCCGAGATCCAGCGGATCACGGTGACAGGCTTGGCGCGGTAGGCGGCGTCCAGGTCGTCGCAGACCTGGGCCAGGACGGCGGCGGCGGGTTGGTAGCGGAAGCAGCCGCGCTCGTCGGCCGCCACCAGGCCCGCGCTCTCGAAGGCGGTAAGGTTGTCGCTCACCAGGCTGTGACTGGCCCTCAGGTCGCTGACCAGTTCCTCCACGGTCCAGCAGCGTTCCGGGTCGTGCTTGAGCCGCAGCAGCAGCTCCAGCGCCCAGACCGAGCGTACGTGCTCGCGAATGAACTGAAAGACGTCGCGGTCGACGGTCACCCGGCCCCTGCCCTCAAAACCCTCGGCTCCGGCGCCTCGGAACCCAGGCGGACAATAGGCGGCGAGCCCGCCAGAGCAAGCTTGGCCGTGGAAAATCGGAGCGGCGCACGCTCGCGACGAGGGGTCAGGCGGCGCGGATGCCGCTGTGCTGGTCGGCGGCCTGGGCCCCGACCACCGCGTCGTAGCCCAGGATCATGTCGACGTCCCGACCATTGCTGGCCAGGGGCAGGCGCAGCCACAGGATCGACATGTGCGGCGAGCCCTTCCAGGCCAGGCTGTGCACGCCCACGCCCGGGCGGCGCTCGGTGACCACCTTGTCCAGCTCGCGGCGCCAGTATTCGACCGCGGCGCTGTTGTAGACATCTTCCAGGGTGCGGCCGGTGATCTCGCGGCCATAGACCGAATAGAGACCGGTGCCGGCCAGCCGCAGGCGGTAGTCGATGGCGCCTTCGGCGCCGCGCTTGACATCGATCAGGCTGACGGTCGGCAGCATGCGCTTGATGCCGGAAGGGTGCAGGTCGACGCGCGACGGGAGGCTAGCCCCCCGGCGGAGGGACGCCCAGTAAGCGAACATCTCCTGGTGAGCGCGGGCCGCCGTGGCCGATGCGCTCAGCTGCGCGTTCATCTTCAGATTCCTTAACAAGCCGTTGGAATCACGACGATTCACTATGTCTTAAGGACCGAATCGCCGCCAGCAAAAATCACGGCCTACAGCCAAGTTTGTTGAGATGAGTCAATCCGCAAGCGGCGCGCTCGCCCTGAAAACAGGGATGCCGGAAAGAGGTCGTGAAAGGCGCAAGCAATTGTTTGAGTTAGGGTTAATGAACGCTCAGACTCACCTCTTTCAGCGCCGTCGCGACAGTCCGCGGCCCCGGTTTCGGATTTCGTTTTCCAGAGCGTTGAAGCCCAGGAACCACAACCCAGACGAGGCAATCGGCCTGAATGCGCGACGATCGCATGATAGGGTCACGCGAAGACCTCAGGGAATCCGGAGTCCGCGATGCCGAAACCCCTGCTGACCGCCCAGGCGCTCCTGGCCCGAACGCCGCGCCGAACCGCGCCCGTCGGCGACGCCGCGCCCCTCTCGGTCGCCGGTTGAGCGCGGCCATGCGCGTGGCGGTCTTCTCGACCAAGGCTTATGACCGCCGCTTCCTGGAGGCGGCCAATCGCGGCTTCGGCCATCGGCTGGACTATTTCGAGGCCCGGCTCGACGCCAGCACCGCCGCCCTGGCCGAGAGCTATCCGGCCGTCTGCACGTTCGTGAACGATCGCGTCGACGCGGCGGTCCTGGAAATCCTGGCCCGGGGCGGGACCCCGCTCGTGGCCCTGCGCTGCGCCGGGTACAACAATGTGGACCTGGAAGCGGCCGAGCGCCTGGGCGTCGCCGTCGTACGGGTTCCAGCCTATTCGCCCGAGGCGGTGGCCGAGTTCACGATCGGCCTGATCCTGGCGCTCGACCGCAACATCCCCCGGGCCTGGAACCGGGTTCGCGAGAACAACTTCGCCCTGGACGGCCTGATCGGCCGCAACCTCTCCGGCCGAAAGGTCGGGGTGGTCGGCACGGGCCGTATCGGCGCGCTGGTCGCTCGTAGCCTAAGGTCGGGTTTCGGCTGCGAGGTCTTAGCCAGCGACTTGGTCGAGGATCCCGAGTTGGTCGCGATCGGGGTGCGCTACGCCCCCGTCGATGACCTGCTGAGGGAGGTCGACCTGGTCACCCTTCACTGCCCGCTGACGCCGCAGACCCGGCATCTGATCGGCAGGCGCCGTCTGGCCGCCGCGAGGCCGGGGGTGACGATCATCAACACCAGCCGCGGGGCGCTGATCGATACGGCGGCGCTGATCGAAGGCCTGAAGTCGCGCCAAGTCGGCGGGGTCGCCCTGGATGTCTACGAACAGGAGGCCGACCTGTTCTTCGAGGATCTCTCCAACGAGATCATCCAGGACGATGTGTTCCAGCGCCTGCTGACCTTTCCCAACGTGCTGATCACGGGGCACCAGGCCTTCCTGACCGAGGAGGCGCTGTCGGCGATCGCCGAGGCCACCCTGGCCAGCATCGCCGAAGCCGAGGCGGGCGCATCCCTGACCCGCCAGGTCACCGCCCGGCAGGTCAGGGGGCAGGCTTAGCCCCGCGCCCCCGACGGGTCGGCTTCCGGCCGCCCTGGCCCAGGCCCATCTGCTTGGCCAGTTCGGAGCGCGCCTGGGCGTAGTTCGGCGCCACCATCGGGTAGTCCTTCGGCAGATCCCAGCGGGCGCGATACTGCTCGGGGCTCAAGTCGTACTTGGTGCGCAGGTGGCGCTTCAGCGACTTGAACTTGCGGCCATCCTCCAGGCAGATCAGGTAGTCCGGCGTGATCGACCGGCGGATCGACACGGCCGGTTCGCGGCTGGCCTCGCCGGTCTCGGCCGGGGTTCCCACCGTCGAAAGCGCCTGATGCACGCTGCGGATCAGGGCCGGCACATCGGCCGCCGCGATGGTGTTGCCGCCGACATAGGCGGCCACAAGGCTTGCCGTGACTTCAATAAGCTCGGATTGCTGGTCCATTATCTTGTCGCTCCCCCGACTCGTACTGGTCCGATAGGAACCAATTCTGTTTTGGATAACAGATTATTACATTTCCGCAACATAGACCTGCGAGTAACGACAGCTGGCGGCCGTTCATGGACTGTCATCGCAGGTACGCAATACAGCCTTCAGTTGACTGAGATCTCTATTTCGGACGAAACCCTAGTCCGACAATATTCGTCGAACACATTCAACGACTAAGGGAAGCTAGCGTCCAAAGTCCCTGGAGAGCGCCAGCATCGCGGCGCGCTGCGGCACCGAATATTCGTCCACGGCGGCCTCGTCGCCCTCGCGGATGGCCTTCAGCAAGGCCGGGGTCATGGCCGAGGACAGCGACCAGTTCCAGTAGCGCAGCATGGTCTGGGCGCGATCGACCGCGATGGTGTCGAAGGCCGTCAGCACGCGCTCGAGACCCGGCGTCGGCGCGCCGGAGGCGTCGGTCTCGGGCCGGCGAAGGCCGCGCCACAAGGCCCGCACGGCGCCGCGCGGCAAACCGGTGGCCTTGCACAGGATCGCCAAGGGCTCGCCGCCGGCGTCGGTGAAGATCTTCGCCCCGGTCATTGGCTTCAGACCCGACAGGTACGAGATCTCCTCGGCCGTTTCGCGAGTCATGCCGGCCTGGGCCGCGGCGATGGCGTCCTCAAGGCTGTCGTAGGGGCTCTTGGCGATGGCGGCGCGGTTTCGCTGACGCCGTTCAATGAACTGCAACGCCTTCCGCGACAGCGGGTCCTGCCAGCCTTCGGCCGAGGCCAGCGGAAACACGTCGCCGACCGCGTCCTGCAGGATCTCGCGCGACACGGCGAAGCGCTGCAGGATCGTGCGCCGCGCCTCCGCGTCCGACCACCAGAACATCACATAGGCGTGGCTGGGCCGCAGCTCGGCCCGCTTGAGCAGAAGCGGGATCAGCTGCGGATTGTCGCGCGAGGACGCGACGATGTTCTCCAGGCCCTGGTGGCTGAAACGCACCAGCTCGTTCCGGAGCAGCGCCTCGATGACCGGCGTCTCGTCCATATCGACAAGGGCGTCGGCCACCACCTCGCTAACGCCGCGACGCTGGGCGATCAGGCGACGATGGTCCTGGGTGCTGTTGTAGAGACAGCTGATCAGGTCGGCGTCGCTGAGGTTGGGCGAATGCTCCAGCAGCGCCCGGGCCACCGGCAGTTCGTCACGCAGCAGCAGGCGCACCAGCACGCCGGGCATCTCGGTCAGGTTGGCCAGGCGCCGCGCCACCTTCTCGCGCTCGCCCACCACCGCGTCGCGCAGCATCTCGACCAGCAGGTCGGCGGTCATGGCGCGCTCGAAGGCGTTGATGCGGCTGGCCGGCAGGCAGACCACGTCGGCCAGCCGCTTGAGCAGGGCGGCGCGCGAGCGCGGGATCGCGGCCGGTTCGAGTTGAGGATTGGCGAAGGGCGCGGTGAAATCGTTCATGGTCGTCCTGACGGCGGTCCGTCGTTCTCCAGCCTAGACCCGAACGCCGTTAACGTCCCATGAGCGGGCTGGAACGGGACTGTGCGCCGCTTCGCCCAGATCCGCCACCGGACGGGCGGTCAGCGCCATTGGCCAGGGCGCGAGCGCGGTTCGATCTTCAACGCATTGGCGCCGTGCACGTAGCGCTCGCGGAAGGCGTCGCGGCGGGGCGCGACCGGCGTCTCGCGGCGCTGGTCCTGGCGTGGACGGTATTCATGAACCTGGGCGCCGACCTGGAAGCCGCCCAGCAGACGCTCCAGATCCTCCGCCTCGGCGGCCAGGGCGTCGGCGGCGGCGGCCGACTGCTCGACCAGGGCCCCGTTCTGGTGGATCCCCTGGCCCATCTGGTTGACCGCGGCGTTGACGTCGGCCAGTCCGCTGGCCTGCGCCTTGGACGAGGCGGCGATCTCGCCGACCAGGTCGTTGATCTCGATCACCTGGCCCAGGATCTGGTCCAGGGTCTGGCCGGTCTCGCCCACCAGCTTGACGCCCTTGTTGACCTGCTCGCTCGACGCGCGGATCAGACCCTTGATCTCCTTGGCCGCGTCGGCCGAGCGCTGGGCCAAGGCCCGCACTTCCTGGGCCACGACCGCGAAGCCGCGGCCGGCGTCACCGGCGCGAGCCGCCTCGACGCCGGCGTTCAGGGCCAGCAGGTTGGTCTGGAAGGCGATCTCGTCGATGACGCCGATGATCTGGGTGATCGACTGCGAGGACTTTTCGATGCCGCCCATGGCCTCGACCGCCTCGCGCACCACCTGGCCGCTCTTCTCGGCGTTGGACTTGGCGCTCTGGGTCACGCCCCGCGCCTTCTCGGCGTTGTCGGAGCTGGTCTTCACCGTGACGGTGATCTGGTCGAGGGCGGCGGCGGCGCGCTCCAGGCCGCCTGACTGGCGTTCGGTGCGCTGGGCCAGGTCGTCGGCGGCCGCCGAGATGTCGTTGCAACCGGCCCGGAGACTGCTGGCCGCACCCAGGACGCCGGCCAAGACCTGCTGCAGGTTGTCGACGGCGGCGTTGAAGTCGCTGGGGATCTTGCGGGCCTCGAGGGGGAAGGCGTCCTCGCGCAAGCGCGAGATCAGGTCGCCGTCGGCCAGCTTCTCCACGCCCTGGCCCAGGGCGTTGACAGCGGTCAGCTGGGCGCGGGCATAGGTCTCGACCTCCGCCAGGTGGCGGCGCTGTTCGGCTTCGGCGGCGGCGCGCTCGGCGTCCTCGGCGGCGCGGGCCGCCCGGTCGCCAGCCAGCTTGCGCTGGACACCGTCCAGCCCCTTGGCCAGGGCCTGCACCTGTTGGTCGTCCGTGGCGGGCGACGCCAGGGGCCGGTCGTACTGGCCCGCGCCCAGGGCGTCGACCGAGCGGCTCAGGCCGTCCAGGGCGCGGCGCGTGGCGTCGTTCCAGGCCAGCAGGCCGATGGCCAGGGTCGCCACCAGGGTGGTCAGGCCGGCCATGCTGAACGACGAGACCAGGCCCGGGCCGCCGAACGCCGCCCAGCCCAGCTGGCCCAGGCCCGCCACCAGGCCGAGGACGACGATCAGCCTCCAGCCGAGAGGCAGCCGATTGAACCCGCTCATCTACGAATCTCCGCGGCCCAGCTAGGCCGTCTGCGAGAAATGGCGACTGAGTCCTAACGCCCCATTAACCATACCGGCGCCGCGACATTTTGGCGGGGCTTGACACCCGGCTCGATCGAATATAACCATTTAGTTATGGAACTGATGAGTTATGGAAACCCCGCAGGGCTCGACGCCACCTTCGCCGCCCTGGCCGATCCGACCCGGCGCGCCATCCTGGCGCGGCTGGCGACGGGAGAGGCCTCGGTCGGCGAACTGGCCGCACCGTTCGCCATGAGCCAGCCGGCGATCTCCAAGCACCTGAAGGTGCTGGAGAAGGCCGGCCTGGTCTCGCGGGGCCGTGACGCCCAGCGCCGTCCGGTGCGGGTCGAGGCCCAGCCCCTGGCCGAGGCCAACGCCTGGCTCGAGGCTTACCGACAGACCCTGGAGGCCAATTTCCAGCGTCTGGACGCCCTGCTCGACGAACTGAAAACCACCCAGGGGCGCTGAAGCGCCCGCCAACCCGGAAGAGGAACTGTCCATGCCCAGCAAGCTGACCGTCGACACGCCCGACGACCTGAAGATCGTGATCACCCGCGCCTTCGACGCGCCCCGCGACCTGGTGTTCAACTGCGTCACCACGCCCGACCTGGTGAAGCGCTGGATGACCGGCCCTCCCGGCTGGACCATGCCGGTGTGCGAGATCGACCTGCGGGTCGGCGGCAAGTACCGCTATGTCTGGCGCAATACCGAGGGCCAGGACATGGGCATGGGCGGGATCTATCGCGAGATCAGCCGGCCCGAGCGCATCGTCAGCAACGAGTTGTTCGACGAGGACTGGACCGGCGGCGAGACCGTGGCGACCATGACCCTGGCCGAGCGCGACGGCCGCACCACCCTGACCACGACGGTCGCCTACAGCTCGACGGCCGCGCGCGACGCGGCCCTGCGGTCCGGCATGACCGAAGGCATGGAGATGGGCTACGCCAACCTCGACGCCCTGCTCAAAACCGTCTGACGCACCAAGACAGACAAGGTCGCAGTGGCGGGCCACGGCCTTGCCGTCGTCCCGCCGGAACCTCCGAAGGAGACCCTTTATGACCAATCTCGCCCAGAGCGCGCCTCTCCAGAGCGCCCCTCCCCGCCGGCTCGGCCGGAGCCTCGTCGCCGTGGTCGCCGGTTTCGCGGCCGTGGTGGCGCTGTCGACCGCCACCGACGCCGTCCTGCACGCGGCCAAGGTCTATCCGCCGACCGAGCAAGGCTTGCACGATCCGCTGCTCGCCCTGCTGGCCGTGGCCTATCGCAGCGTCTTCACCCTGCTGGGCGGCTGGATCGCCGCCAGGCTGGCGCCGAACGCGCCGCTGCGTCATGCCGGCGTCCTGGGCCTGCTGGGCCTGGTCGCCGGCACGGCGGGGGTGATCGCCACCTGGAACCTCGACCTGGGGCCGCGCTGGTATCCGATCGCCCTTGCGCTCAGCGGCCCGATCCTCTGCTGGCTAGGCGGCCTGCTGGCGGTGCGAGGCCGCGCCTCGTGACACCATGACTTGACCCCGCGCCCCGCGGGCGTCACTTAGGCCCCGGACCAGATGGTCGGGCGGCCGCGGCATCCTTGGATGTCGAGGAAAGTCCGGGCTCCACGGTGACAAGGCGGCGGGTAACGCCCGCCGGGAGCGATCCCAGGGATAGCGCCACAGAAAGCAAACCTCCTCCCTTCGGGGCGGGAAGGGTGAAAGGGTGGGGTAAGAGCCCACCGCGGACCTGGCAACAGGGACGGCATGGCAAGCCCCGCCTGGAGCAAGACCGAATAGGGACCCCGCGCCGGCCTCGCGTCGGATAGGCCGTCACTGGCCGAGAGGGTCCGGGTAGGTCGCGAGAACCGTCCAGCAATGGGCGGTCCAGAGGAATGGCCGTCTCGCGGCTGTCCTGCCTTCGGGGCATGGCAGCCGTAGACAGAACCCGGCTTACAGACCCTCTGGTCCATTTCACCCCCATTCGGGCGCGTAAAGAGCGGGTTTCAGCCCCGCCTCTCCCTCGACGCCGACAGCCCAACCAGGCGCGCCGTTGCCCACAAGGCGTTTCGCAGAGTCTAGCCCTCGCTAATTATTAACAAGTTCTATGTATGTTCTGTGGATAGATTCACGAGCTCTGTGAAAGAGCTTCCAGACACCCTTGTTTTGACGGTCAAACGGCCGTTGGTGTCATTGTATCCCAATCAATCCCATGTTAACCCATCTGCTGTCGGGGCGATCGCGGCAGGCGTCCCGTGGCGGGCTTTAACAGGGGTAGCGAGGTGTTTCTCTCGACGTTCGAGAAGCAGCTGGACAGCAAGCGGCGCATCGTCGTGCCGCAGGACTTCCGCGCCGCGCTCTCGGGCCCGTTCGACGGGATCTTCTGCTTCCCCTCCATCGAGGCCGACTGCCTGGAAGCCGGCGGGAAAAGCCTGTTCGACCGCTATCAGAGCGTGATCGACGAGCTGCCGTTCGGCGATCCGCTGCGCTCGGCGCTGGAGACCAGCGTGCTGGGCGGCATGGCGCGGCTGTCGTTCGACACCGCCGGCCGGATCACCCTGCCCGACACCCTGTGCGAGATGTTCGGCCTGACCGACTGGGTCGCGGTGGTCGGCCTGGGCGAGCGGTTCCAGATCTGGTCGCGCGAGGCCTTCCAGGCCCACCGCGCCGCCCAGCGCGAACTGGCCCGCGACGGCCTGGCCGCGATGCGCGCCCAGCAGCGCGTCGCCCGGATCGGGGGCGCGGCGTGAGCGAGCTCGAAACCCTTCAGGAGCCCGGCGCGCCGCACGTCTCGGTCCTGCTCGACGAGGTGGTCTCGGCCCTGGCCGCCGGACCGGGCGATATCGTCGTGGACGGCACCTTCGGGGCCGGCGGCTACACCCGCGCGATCCTGGCGACCGGCGCCTCGGTGATCGCCTTCGACCGCGACCCGACGGTGCAGCGCTTCGCCGCTGAGTTTTCCGCGGCGGATGGTCGCTTTCGGCTGATTCAGGACCGGTTCTCGCAAATCACCGCGTATCTGGAGGATGCGTCGGCGGACGGCGTAACCCTGGATCTTGGCGTGTCTTCCATGCAGCTCGACGAGGCTGAGCGCGGCTTTTCCTTCATGCGAGACGGCCCCCTGGACATGCGCATGGGCGCCGACGGCCCGACGGCCGCCGACCTCGTCAACGAACTGGACCCGGTCGAGCTGGCCCGCATCCTCTATGTCTACGGCGAGGAGCACGCCTCGCGCCGCATCGCCAGCTTCATCGTCAAGCGTCGGGCCGAGCGTCCGTTCACGCGCACCCTGGACCTGGCCCACGTGATCGAGCGCGCCCTGGGCGGCCGCAAGGGCGCCAAGGTCCACCCGGCCACCCGCTCGTTCCAGGGCCTGCGGATCGCGGTCAACGCCGAGCTGGAGGAACTGGAGGCCGGCCTGGCCGCCGCCGAGCGCGTGCTCAAGCCGGGCGGTCGGCTGGCGGTGGTCACCTTCCATTCGCTGGAAGACCGCATCGTCAAGAATTTCCTGGCCGAACGGGCCGGCCGCACCCCCGGCGGCTCGCGCCACGCGCCGCCGGTCGAGGCCGGCGCCCCGTCCAGCTTCCAGCTGATCTCGTCCAAGGCGATCGCGCCGGGCGAGGCCGAGCTGGCCGTCAACCCTCGCGCCCGCTCCTCCAAGCTGCGCGCCGCCGTGCGTACGCAGGCTCCGGTCTGGAGCGCCGCATGAGCCTGTCGAGCATGTTCGACCGCCGCGTGCGGGGTTTCCGGGTCGTCGAGCTGGTCTGTCTGACCATCCTGCTGGTGCTGGTCCTGGGCGTCTACATGGCCAAGACCTTCGCCGGCCGCGAGCGGGCCCAGATCGCCGAGGTCGAGCGCCAGATCGAGGACGAGAAGGTGCGCGTGCGCCTGCTCAAGGCCGAGGTCGCCTATCTGGAGCAGCCGCGCCGCATCGAGCAACTGGCCCAGCAGCTGCAGCTGGCGCCGATCAAGCCCGAGCACGAGACCACCGAGGACGCCCTGATCGACGTGGCCCGCCACGCGCCCGCCGCCCACGCCCCGGCCTCGCCGACGGCGGCGGCCAACACCGACGCGGCGGCGGCTGAGGCCCCCGAGTCGACGCCCGACGACTATCCGTCGCCCGAACAGTCCTCCACGGAGGCGCCGCGATGAGCCTGGCCAACCTCGCCCCCGGCGGCGCGCCCGCGGCCTGGCGCTGGCTGATCGAACGGGTCTGGCGGCTGGAGCACGCCTTCGAGCGTTCGCGCGCCGCCGCCCGGCCCGAGGACGACACCCGCATCCGCATCTTCTTCGTCATGGCCATCTTCGGCCTCGCGTTCACCGTGCTGGCCCTGGGCGCCACCTGGGCGGCGGTGTTCTCCAAGGTCGGCGGCAACGGATACCTGGCCTCGACCGACGGCGCGCGGGGCGATCTGGTCGACCGCAACGGCCAGCTGCTGGCGGTCGACCTGACCCACTACGCCCTCTACATCAATCCCAAGGACGTCTGGGACGCCAAGGCCACGCGCAAGGCCCTGGCCAAGGCCTTGCCCCAGGTGCCGGCCAAGCGCCTGGACCAGGTGGTGTTCGCCGACCGCCGCGGTTTCCTGGTCGGCGGCATGACCCCGGCCGAGAAGGACGCCATCTTCGACCTGGGCCTGCCCGGCGTCGAGTTCGAGGAGCAGGCCGCGCGGGTCTACCCGCTGGGCGCCAGCGCCGCGCACTTCATCGGCTTCGTCGACAAGGGCGGCAAGGGCCTCTCCGGCGCCGAGAAGGCCCTGGACAAGCCGGTGCGCGACGCCGCGGCCAAGGGTCCCGACGGCGCGATCCCGCTGTCGATCGACCTGCGCGTCCAGGCCGCCCTGGAGGACGAGGTCCGCAAGGCCGCCATCGAGTTCCAGGCCAAGGACGCGGTCGGCATCGTCACCAACGTCCATACGGGCGAGATCCTCGGCCTGGTCAGCTATCCGGACTACGACCCCAACCAGCTGAACCAGGCCTCGGCCGAGCAGATGACCAACCACGCGGCCGCATCGGTCTACGAGATGGGCTCGACCTTCAAGGCCTTCACTGTGGCCATCGGCCTGGACACCGGCGCGGCGACGCCGGCCTCGACCTTCGACGCCCGCGAGCCTTTCAAACTGGGCTACCGGACGATCCACGACTTCCACGCCGCGCGGAAGATCCTCACCCTGGTCGAGGTGTTCCAGCACTCGTCCAACATCGGCACCGCCATGCTGGCCGAGCGGATCGGCGGCGAGCGCCTGAGCCGCTACTTCAACGCCCTGGGCCTGACCCGGCCGGCCAAGGTGGAGCTGCTGGAATCGGCCCGTCCTCTGACCCCGAAGAAGTGGGACGACGACGCCGTCGCCTCGACCTCGTTCGGCCACGGCATCAATGTCTCGCCGCTGGCCCTGGCCCAGGCGATGGGCGCGCTGCTGAACGGCGGCACTCTGCAGCCCCTGACCATCCACAAGCTGCCCCAAGGCGTGCGTCCGGAAGCGCCCCGCGCGATCTCGGAGGAGACCTCGCAGCAGATGCTGCAGATCATGCGCGCCAACGTCACCGGCGGCAGCGGCAAGTCGGCCAACATTCCCGGCCTGTCGGTGGGCGGCAAGACCGGCACCGGCGAGAAGTACGACCCGGCGATCCGCGGCTACAACCACCAGCGCCAGGTCTCGTCGTTCGCGGCGGTGTTCCCCACCGAGGGCGCGCTCGAGGCCGATCGCTACTTCGTGCTTGTGCTGCTGGACGAGCCCAAGGGCAACGCCAAGACCCACGGCTTCTCGACGGGCGGCTGGGTGTCCGCGCCGGCCGCCGGCCGGGTCATCGACCGCATCGCCCCGTTCCTCGGCGTCCGCCGCCAGACCGACATCTTCACCGTGGCCGCCCAGCAGCCGAAAGCCGCACCGGAGGCGGGACTTTGAGCAAGACGCTTTCGCAGATCCTCAACCGGCCTTGCGCGACCGACCCCGTGATCACCGGGGTCACCGCCGACAGCCGCAAGGTGCGTGAAGGGTTCCTGTTCGCCGCCCTGCCCGGCAGCAAGGTCGACGGTCGCACGTTCATCCCCGGGGCCATCGAGTCCGGCGCGACCGCTGTCCTGGCGCCGGACGATGTCGAGGGCCTGTCGGTCCCGGTGGTCCACGCCGGCGACCTGCGCCGCGCCTACGCCCTGGCCGCCGCCCAGTTCTGGGCCGAACAGCCGGCGACCTGCGTGGCGGTGACCGGCACCAACGGCAAGACCTCGGTCGCCGGCTTCTGCCGCCAGATCTACGCCCGCCTGGGCCGCAAGTCCGCCAGCATGGGCACCCTGGGCGTGGTGGTCGGCGAGGCGGGCAAGCCGGACCTGCAGCTGACGCCGCCCGGCCTGACCACGCCGGACGCCGCCGACGTCGCCGAGATGATGGCCAGGCTGGCGAGCATGGGCGTCACCCACCTGGCGGTGGAGGCTTCGTCGCACGGCATCGACCAGCGCCGCCTGGACGGCGTGCGCCTGGCCGCCGCCGGCTTCACCAACTTCACCCAGGACCACCTGGACTATCACGGCACCATGGGCTGCTACCGCGCGGCCAAGCTGCGGTTGTTCGAGACCCTGCTGCCGCGGGCCAGCACGGCCGTTCTGAACGCCGACAGCGACGCCTTCCCGGCCTTCGCCTCGGCCGCCGTCACCTCGGGCCAGTCCCTGCTGACCGTCGGCCACGAGGGGCAAGGGCTGAAGCTGGTCGAGCGCACCCCCGTACCGGAAGGCCAGCGCCTGAAGATCGCCGCCCAGGGGCGCGCGTTCGAGGTGCTGCTGCCCCTGGCCGGCGACTTCCAGGCCTCGAACGTGCTGGTCGCGGCCGGCCTGTGCGTCGCCACCGGCGAGGACCTTGAGGCGGTGATCGCCGCCCTGGCCACCCTCGAAGGCGCGGCCGGCCGGCTGCAGCGGGTCGGGACCGGCGCGCGGGGCGGCGAGGCCTATGTCGACTATGCCCACACCCCCGACGGCCTGGAGACGGTGCTGGCCGCCCTGCGCCCCCACACGCGCGGCAAGCTGATCGTGGTGTTCGGGGCCGGCGGCGACCGCGACCGGGGCAAGCGGCCGCTGATGGGCGAGATCGCCGCGCGCCTGGCCGACGTGGCCATCGTCACCGACGACAATCCCCGCTCCGAGGAGCCAGCTTCGATCCGCGCCGCCATCCTGGCCGCCGCGCCCGGAGCCAAGGAATATGGCGACCGCCGCGAGGCCATCCGGGCCGGCGCGGCCCTGCTGGCCGACGGCGACGTGCTGGTGGTGGCCGGCAAGGGCCACGAGCAGGGCCAGCTGGTGGCCGGCGTCAATCATCCGTTCGACGACGTCACCGAGACGGCCCAGGCGCTGGAGGCCGCCCATGCGTGAGATCCTCTGGACCGCCGACGAGATCGCCGCCGCCACGGGCGGCCAGGTGCTGGCCGATTTCGCGGCCACCGGCGTGTCGATCGACAGCCGCAGCCTGGAGCCCGGCGACCTGTTCGTGGCCTTGACCGGCGCGCGGGACGGCCATGAGTTCGTCGTCCAGACCGCCGACAAGGGCGCGGCCGGGGCGCTGATCTCCAGGCCCGTGGCCATCCCGGCCGTGCTGGTCGAGGACACCTTCCGCGGGCTGGAGCGCCTGGGCGTCGCCGCCCGCGAGCGCGCGCCCCAGGCGCGGCGCGGCGCGGTGACAGGCTCGGTCGGCAAGACCAGCGTCACCCGCGCCGTCGAGGCGGGCCTGCGCCGCGCGGGCAAGGCCCATGCCTCGATCAAGTCGTACAACAACCATATCGGCGTGCCCCTGACCCTGGCGCGGATGCCGCGCGACACCCAGCGCGCGGTGTTCGAGGTCGGCATGAACCACGCCGACGAGATCACCCCGCTGTCGGGCTTCATCCGGCCCCACGCCGTGGCCATCACCACCGTCGGGCCCGTCCACCTGGAGAACTTCGCCGACGGCGAGGAGGGCGTCGCCCGGGCCAAGGCCGAGATCTTCGCCGGGCTGGAGCCGAACGGCGTGGCCGTGCTGAACGCCGACAACCCCTGGTTCGGCCTGCTGAAGGCCGAGGCCGAGAAGGCCGGCGCCCAGGTCTGGAGCTTCGGCACCGGCGAGGGCGTCACCGCCCAGCTGACCGTGTTCGCTTCCGGCGCGCAGGGCGCCCAGGTCACCGCCGTGGTGCGCGGCGAGACCCTCCACTTCCCGATCCTGCAGACCGGCGTCCACTGGGGCCTCAACAGCCTGTGCGTGCTCTTGATGCTGGAGGCCCTGGACGTCGACCGCGAGACGGCCCTGGCCGCCCTGGCCGAGTTCGAGCCGATCGAGGGCCGCGGCGCCGAGCGCATGGTCCGGATCCCCGGCGGGACCTTCACCCTGGTCGACGAGAGCTACAACGCCAATCCGGTGTCGATGCAGGCCGCCCTGGCCACCCTTGGCGCACGCAACGTGGCCGGACGGCGCATCGTCGTCCTCACCGACATGCTGGAGCTGGGCCCCCAAAGCGCCCGATTCCACGGCGATCTAGTCAGCCCGATCGCGGCCGCCGGCATCGACCTGGTGTTCTGCGCCGGACCGTTAATGAAATCTTTATGGGAAGCGCTTCCGCCGACTCGGCGAGGCGCGTACGCCCAGAGCGCCGCCGAACTCGCGCCCCAGGTCGCTTCGGCGATGCGGGCGGGCGATGTGGTGATGGTGAAGGGATCGAACGGGTCGAAGGCGGGGGCCGTGGCCGCCGCCCTGGGCGCGCTCGACCTCGAAGGACAGGACTGATGCTGTATTTCCTCTACGAGTGGCTGTCGCGCGGCGGGCACGAGCACGTCCCGGTCCTCAACCTGCTGAAATACCTGACCTTCCGCACCGGCATGTCGATGCTGACCGCCTATATCGTGGCGGTCGCCATGGGCTCGCGCTTCATCCGCTGGATGAAGGCCAAGCAGGGCAAGGGTCAGCCGATCCGCACCGACGGCATCGCCCGCCACGTCACCGAGAAGGCCGGCACCCCCACCATGGGCGGCTTCATGATCCTGGCCGGTCTGTTCGTCGGCTCGCTGCTGTTCGGCGACCTCAAGAACGTCCATGTCTGGGTGGTGCTGGGCATCACCGCCGCCTTCGGCGTGCTGGGCTTCATGGACGACTACGCCAAGGTGACAAAGCAGACGACCGCCGGCCTCTCCAGCGGCCAGAAGCTGGTCGCTCAGTTCATCGTCTCGATCCTGGCGGCCGTTGTGCTGATCATCTTCGCTCCCAAGTCGCCGACCACGCTGGGCCTGGAGACCTCGGTGGTCTTCCCGATCCTGAAGAACCTGGTGATCAATCTGGGCTGGTTCTATGTGGCCTTCGCCGCGATCACGATCGCCGGCTTCTCCAACGCCGTGAACCTGACCGATGGCCTGGACGGCTTGGCCATCGTGCCGGTGATGTTCGCCGCCTCGACCTTCGGCCTGATCGCCTACCTGGTCGGCAACGTGAAGTTCGCCGACTATCTGAACCTGCACTACGTGCCCAGCGTCGGCGAGCTGGCCGTGTTGTGCGGCGCGATCATCGGCGGCGGCATGGGCTTCCTCTGGTACAACGCCCCGCCGGCCAAGATCTTCATGGGCGACACCGGCTCGCTGGCCCTGGGCGGGGCCCTGGGCTCGATCGCCGTCTGCGCCAAGCATGAGCTGGTGCTGGGTATCGTCGGCGGCCTGTTCGTGGCCGAGGCGCTGAGCGTCATGATCCAGGTCGCCTACTTCAAGAAGACCGGCAAGCGCATCTTCCTGATGGCGCCGATCCACCACCATTTCGAGAAACTTGGCTGGGCCGAGAGCACCGTCGTCGTCCGCTTCTGGATCGTGGCGATGATGCTCAGCTTCGTCGGCCTCGCCACCCTGAAGCTGAGATAGGAAGGGGCGCGCCATGATCCCGGTCCGCGGTTTCGAGGGCAAGACCGTCGCCGTGTTCGGCCTTGGCCGGACGGGGCTGACGGCCGCGCGCGCGCTGATCGCCGGCGGGGCCAAGGTGGCGCTGTGGGACGAGAAGCCCGCCAGCCGCGAGGCCGCGGCGGCCGAGGGCCTGAACGTGGTCGACCTGACCACCGCCGACTGGAGCCGGTTCGCCGCCCTGATGCTGTCGCCGGGCGTGCCGCTGACCCATCCCAAGCCGCACTGGACGGTGACCAAGGCCAAGGCGGCCGGGGTCGAGGTGCTGGGCGACATCGAGTTGTTCGCCCGCACGGTGAACGCCGCGCCCGAGCACAAGAAGCCCAAGATCGTCGCCATCACCGGCACCAACGGCAAGTCGACCACGACCGCCCTGATCGGCCACCTTTGCCGCCAGGCCGGCCGCGACACCCGGGTGGGCGGCAATATCGGCGAGGGCGTGCTGGGCCTGGAGGACATGCACGGCGGGGCGGTCTATGTGCTTGAACTTTCGTCCTACCAGCTGGACCTGACCTCGAGCCTCAAGCCCGACGCCGTCGTGCTGCTGAACATCTCGCCCGACCACCTGGACCGCCACGGCGGCATGGACGGCTACATCGCCGCCAAGCGCCGGATCTTCCTCAACCAGGGCAAGGGCGACACCGCGATCATCGGGGTCGACGACCCCTGGTGCCAGCAGATCTGCACCGAGATCACCGCCGCCAATCGCCGGACCATCTGGCCGATCAGCGCCGGCAAGGCCATGGGCCGCGGCGTCTACGCCCTGCAGGGCGTGCTCTATGACGCCACCGGCGAGCGGGTCACCGAGATGGCCGACCTTCTTCGCGCCAGAAGCTTGCCGGGCCGCCACAACTGGCAGAACGCCGCGGCCGCCTATGCCGCCGCCCGCGCCCTGGGCATCCCGCCGCACCAGGCGGTCGACGGCCTGATGACCTTCCCTGGCCTGGCCCACCGGATGGAGACGGTCGGCAGGATCGGCAAGGTCGCCTTCGTCAACGACAGCAAGGCCACCAACGCCGACGCCGCCCGCCAGGCGATGTCGTCCTATCCCAGGTTCTACTGGATCGCCGGCGGCGTGCCCAAGGCCGGCGGCATCGACGATCTGGCCGACCTGTTCCCGCGCGTGGCCGGCGCCTACCTGATCGGCCAAGCGGCCGAGGACTTCGGCCGGACGTTGGAGGGCAAGGCCCCGGTGCGTCAGTGCGGCGACATCGAGACCGCGGTGACCGCCGCCTTCGCCGACGCCGCGGCGTCGGGCGAGGAGGCCATCGTCCTGCTGTCGCCCGCCTGCGCCTCGTTCGACCAGTTCGCCGACTTCGAGCAGCGGGGCGAGGCGTTCCGCGCGGCGGTCATGGGGCTGGGCAAGGCGCCGGCGGCTTCGGCGGCCAAGCGGGCCTGAAAACTATAAAAATCCGCTCATCCCGGCGAATGCCGGGACCCAGATGGAATGGCTTTGAGGCTGACGCCACGAGCGCTGAGTTCATCCAATCATCCGCACCGCTTTGGGATCTGGGTCCCGCCATTCGCCGGGATGAGCGGAATAAAGGGGGAGCGGAGTCCATTCGCCACACCCGTTCCAACCGTCACAACAACACTCGATTAACCCTAAACTCCGACCCTCCGGCCATGACGTTCCAGACCACCCACGCCTTCGCCCGCACCGACCGCTCGCGGCTCGGCGTCTGGTGGTGGACGACCGACCACTGGCTGCTGGGCGCCACGGCGGTGCTGGTCACGGTCGGGGTGCTGCTATCGTTCGCCTCCAGCCCGGCGGCGGCCGCGCGGATCGGGATCGACGACCAGTTCCACTTCGCGGTCCGCCAGTGCGTCTTCGGCCTTGGCGCGGCGATGATCGTGCTGTCGGTGTCGATGCTCAGCCCGCGAGGCATCCGCCGCTCGGCGTTCTTCATCTACATCGTCGCCATCGGGGTGATGGCGGCCCTGCCCTTCATCGGCCACAGCGCCAAGGGCGCGGCCCGCTGGCTGCTGATCGGCGGCTTTACCTTCCAGCCCTCGGAATTCATGAAGCCGGCCCTGATCGTGCTGGTTTCGTGGATGTTCGCCGAGGGCCAGAAGGGCGAGGGGGTGCCGGGCGTATCGATCGCCTTCGCCCTCTATTTCATCGCCGTGGCCCTGCTGCTGGTCCAGCCCGACGTCGGCCAGACCGTGCTGATCACCATCGCCTTCGGGGCCGCCTTCTGGATGGCCGGGGTGCCGATCTCGTGGATCATGGGCCTTGGCGCCGTGGCGGTCGGCGGGCTGATGTCGACCTATTTCCTGTTCGACCACGTCCACGCCCGGGTGCAGAAGTTCCTCAGCCCCGACCAGGCCGACACCCACCAGATCACCCGCGCCGCCGAGGCGATCCACGCCGGCGGTCTGTTCGGGCGCGGCCCGGGCGAGGGCGTCATGAAACGCCACGTCCCCGACCTGCACACCGACTTCATCTATTCGGTCGCCGCCGAGGAATATGGCCTGGTGTTCTCCCTGGCCCTGATCACCCTGTTCGCCTTCGTCGTGGTGCGCGGCCTGTACAAGGCCATGAAGCTGACCGACACCTTCGAGCAGGTGGCGGCTTCCGGCCTGTTCGTTCTGGTGGGCCAGCAGGCCTTCATCAATGTGGCCGTGAACCTGAACATGATCCCGACCAAGGGCATGACCCTGCCCTTCATCAGCTATGGCGGCTCATCGATGCTGGCCATGGGCCTCACCCTGGGCATGGCCCTGGCGTTGACGCGCAAGCGTCCGGGGGCCTATGGCGGGGCGGGAGAGTTCGACCAGGCGGGGGGCCTGGCCTAGGAGTCTCCCGAGGAGAGCCGCCTTGCCCGTCATTCGCTCGCGTACCGGAGCCCTTCCACAATGAGCAAGCTGGCCGTCGTCGCCGCCGGAGGAACCGGCGGGCACCTGTTCCCCGCCCAGGCCCTGGCCGAGGCCCTGGCCGCCCGCGGCTGGCGCATCGTGCTGGCCACCGACGAGCGCGGCGCGCTCTACGCCGACAAGTTCCCGGCCCAGGAGCGCTTGGCCCTCTCCGCCGCCACCGCCAAGGCCGGCGACCCGATCGGCATGGCCAAGGCCGGTCTGGCCGTCTGGCAGGGCGTGAACCAGGCCAAGGCCGCGTTCAGGCGGCTGAACCCCGCCGTCGTGGTCGGCTTCGGCGGTTATCCCGCCCTCCCCGCCCTGCTGGGCGCCCTGGCCCAGAAGCGGCCCACCGTGATCCACGAGCAGAACGCGGTGCTGGGCCGCGTGAACCGCTATCTCGCGCCCAAGGTCGACGAGGTCGCCTGCGCCTTCCCGACCCTGCAGCGGGCCAAGCCCTCGGTGAAGGCCCGGGCCCACGTGGTCGGCAATCCCGTGCGGCCGCCGGTGCGGGCGCTGTACGACGTGCCCTACCTGCCGCCCGAGGTGCAGTTGCGCATCCTGGTCACCGGCGGTAGCCAGGGCGCGCGCCTGCTGTCCGAACTGATCCCCGAGGCCGTCGCCAAGCTGCCCGAGGACATGCGCGGCCGCCTGAAGGTGTTCCAGCAGGCCCGGGCCGAGAGCATGGAGGGGGCGCGCAAGACCTATCGCAACGCCATGGTCGAGTGCGAGGTCGCGCCGTTCTTCCGCGACATGGCCGGCTATCTGCGCCAGGCCCACCTGGTGATCGGCCGTTCCGGGGCCTCGACCTGCACTGAGTTGGCCGTGGCCGGCCGCCCCTCGATCCTCGTGCCGCTGAAGATCGCCGCCGACGACCACCAGCGCTTCAACGCCAGGCTTTTGGAAGAGGCGGGCGGCGCGGCGGTCTGCCTTGAGGACGAACTGACCGTCGACGCCATGGCCGGCGCGCTGAACGCGCTGCTCAAGGACCCCGAGCGCCTGGCCAGGATGGCGGCGGGCGCGCGGTCGGTCGCCAAGCCGGACGCGGCGGAGGAGCTGGCGGACCTGGTGGAGAAGACGGCGCGGTAGGACCACCGGTCTCTTCGCGCCTGGAGCCGCCCGGCCTCGCACTCCGAAAAATTGCAACGTAAAGAATACTTCCCAGGATTGATCTGGAGCTTGATCTGATGGACGGTCAGGCCGCGCGCCTGTCGCGCTTTTCAGATGGGAGAGTTTCGATGACCATCCGCATCAAGGCGGTTCTCGCCGGGGCGGCGGCCGCCTTCGTCACCCTGGGCGCGCCGGTCGCCATGGCCGAGGATCCGCTGACCGCCTACACCTACACCTACTACGCCGACGCAGCGAAGACCCAGGTCCTCGGACAGGTCAGCGACCAGGGCTGCGGCCGCGTGGGCGACTTTGTCTACGTCGTCCGCGCCAATATTCCGTCGCCGTACTACGACGCCGAACCGATCTACGTCTGCACGGGCGGCGGACCCACCCTCCCCGGGGACTGACTGGTAAGGGTCGGCGACCCGCGTCTTTCGAGGGGCGACGCCAGGCCGGTCGCGGAAGTGGCGATCGGCCGACCGCCCGGCGTGGAGCGGGCGGCGCGGTAGGGCGGGCGCCCCGCCCAGTAACCGTCCAGCAACCGTCGACGCCAGACGGCGCCGACGGCGAAGATCCGCTCGTCAAACCGCCTTGAGCTGCGCCCTGCGCGGCGCCAGGCAATTGGTCTTGGTCAGGCCGGCCGGGGTCTTGGACAGGGTCTAGCTCAGGCAGTCCTGATAGAAGAACGCGTAGCATTCCTGCCATTCCGGCGTCCCGCGGTCGTAGAGCGGGTCGCAGTTCATCCACGCCCATTGCACGCACCAGGGGGGCGGCAGCGCCTGGGCCTGCGGCGCGAAAACCGGGGCGTTGGCCAGCGCCGTTACGGCGGCGCCGAGGCACAGGGACTTCCAGGCGGATAGCTTCACCATCGCGTATTCTCCTCGTTGAAAGGAAGGATCGACGCGGTGAGCTTCCATGTAGGATTGCACACAGTCAACCTTGAGTTATCCACAGGGACTTATAACCTTGGGTGATGGCGCGCATATTCTCAGGGTTCGGCGCCCGTCGTGATAGCGGGCGGCTGAGCTTGACGGCCTTCTCGGCGCGGGTCGCTACGGGAACGCCAGCCAACGGCCTCCACCAGGACGAGGATTTCGCGCGCGATGGCCGGACGTCGTGCATTTTGCACGATCCCCCGTTCCACCCCTGCCCGAGATCGTCTAATCCGCTGTGATGATCCAGCGTCGACGACCCGTCCCCTTCGAACTCGGCCCCGTGCACTTCATCGGCATCGGCGGCATCGGCATGTCCGGCATCGCCGAGATCATGATCCGCATCGGCTACACCGTGCAGGGCAGCGACGCCAAGGCCAGCGCCAACACCGAGCGGCTGGAAAAGCTGGGCGCGCGAATCTTCATCGGCCACGACGCGGCCAATGTCGACGGCGCCTCGGCCATCGTCTACTCGACGGCGGTCAAGGCCGACAACGCCGAGATGGTCGCCGGCCGCGACAAGCGCCTGCCGCTGGTCCGCCGCGCCGAGATGCTGGCCGAGCTGATGAGATTGCAGTTCTCGGTGGCCGTGGGCGGCACGCACGGCAAGACCACCACCACCTCGATGGTCGCGGCCCTGCTGGACGCCGGCGCGCTGGACCCCACCGTGGTCAACGGCGGGATCATCAACGCCTACGGCACCAACGCCAAGGTCGGCGAAGGCGACTGGATCGTGGTCGAGGCCGACGAGAGCGACGGCTCGTTCCTGAAGCTGAAGTCCACCGTGGCCATCGTCACCAATATCGACGCCGAGCACCTGGACCACTGGGGCGACTTCGACGCGGTCAAGAAGGGCTTCCGCGACTTTGTCGAGAACATCCCGTTCTACGGCTTCGCGGCGGTCTGCACCGACCATCCGGAAGTCCAGGCCCTGACCGCCCGCATCGAGAACCGCCGGCTGGTCACCTACGGCACCAATCCCCAGGCCGAGGTCCGTGTCAGCAACATCGGCATGGGTCCGGACGGGGCGACGTTCGACATCGTCGTCTCGCCGCTGTCGGGCGAGCAAGTCCGGTACGAGGGCCTGAAGATGCCGATGGCCGGGCATCACAACGTGCTCAACGCCACCGCCGCCGTGGCCGTGGCCCGCGAACTGGGGGTCGACGCCGACGCCATCCGGGCCGGCCTGGCCGGGTTCGGCGGGGTCAAGCGCCGCTTCACCACCACGGGCGTGGCCAACGGGATTCGCGTCGTCGACGACTACGGCCACCACCCGGTCGAGATCGCCGCCGTGCTGAAGGCGGCCCGGGCGGTCTCGACGGGCAAGGTGATCGCCGTGGTCCAGCCGCACCGCTTCACCCGCCTCCGCGACCTGATGACCGAGTTCAGCAGCTGCTTCAACGACGCCGACACGGTGATCGTCGCCGACGTCTACACGGCCGGCGAGCAGCCGATCGAGGGCGTCGACCGCGACCACCTGGTCGAGGGCCTCAAGAAGTTCGGCCACCGCCGCGCCCTGCCGCTGGAAAGCCCCGCCGCCCTGCCGGCCCTGGTCGCCGCCGAGGCGCAGTCGGGCGACCTGGTGGTGCTGCTGGGGGCTGGGGACATCACGTCCTGGGCCTATGCGCTGCCGGGGCAGCTGGAAGCGCTGGCGAAGTGAGCGCGGCGGTGACCCCACCCGACCTTCGCTTCGCTTCGGCCACCCTCCCCATAAAGGGGAGGGAAGACGCGTTTTCTCTTTCCCTCCCCTTTATGGGGAGGGTGGCGGCGAAGCCGACGGGTGGGGCTCGCGCGCAATGAGCTGGAAGCAGAACCTTCCCGCCGTTCGCGGCAAGCTGCTGGTCGACGAGGCCCTGGCGCCGTTCACCTGGTTCCGGGTCGGCGGTCCGGCCGACGTGGTGTTCCTGCCGGCCGACGAGCAGGACCTCGCCGATTTCCTGAAAGCCCTGGATCCGGCCGCGCCCGTACTGGCGATCGGGGTGGGCTCCAACCTGCTGGTCCGCGACGGCGGCGTCGACGGGGTGGTGATCCGGCTGGGCAAGGGCTTCAACACCGTCGAGGCCTTGGGCGACAACCGCATCAAGGCCGGCAGCGCCGTGCCCGACGCCATCCTGGCCCGCAAGGCGGCGGACGCCGGTATCGCCGGGCTGGAGTTCTACGCCGGCATCCCCGGCACGGTCGGCGGCGCGGCGGTGATGAACGCCGGCTGCTACGGCTCCGAGACCGTCAACGTCATCCGCTCGGCCCGGGTCATGGACCGCCAGGGGAACGTGCGTGAGATCAGCGGCGACCAGTTCGACTTCACCTACCGCCACAGCGCCCTGCAGGGCGCGGACCTGATCGTGCTGGACGCCATTTTCGAAGGGACCGCCGACGAGCCCTCGGAGATCAAGGCCCGCATGCGCGCCATCACCGAGCGCCGCGAGACCACCCAGCCGATCCGCGAGAAGACCGGCGGCTCGACGTTCAAGAACCCGCCGGGCCATTCGTCCTGGAAGCTGGTCGACGAGGCCGGCTGGCGGGGGCGGCTCTATGGCGGAGCGATGTTCTCGCCGTTGCACAGCAATTTCCTGATCAACACCGGCGAAGCCACCGCCGCCGACCTGGAAGGCCTGGGCGACACCGTTCGCGCCGACGTGCTGGCCAAGACGGGCGTCCAGCTGGAGTGGGAAATCAAGCGCATCGGGCGGGCGGAGTAGCTCGAGGCGCTTTGCGTCCTTCGAGGCCCGCTGCGCGGGCGCCTCAGGATGAGGACCTCTGTGCTGACATCCTCATCCTGAGGTGCGAGGCGTAGCCGAGCCTCGAAGGACGCACGGCGCCCGAACCGCACGCATCGCAAAGGTTACGGATAGTTCATCCGGTTGTTGCCTATTCCGGGCGCGGAGCGGTGCTATGAAACCCCCAACGAGGGAGATTTCATGCGCCTGTTCCGTACCCTGCTGACCGCCGCCGCCGTTTCCGCCCTGATGGTCGGAGCGTCGCACGCCCAGGACGTCAAGACCGCCGAGGCCCTGCGCGACAAGGCCCTGCTGGACCGCACCGCCTGGGACGTCACCGAGGACCTGACCACCACCATCGGCCCGCGCCTGGTCGGCTCGCCGGCCATGGCCCGCGCCAAGGACTGGAGCGTCGCCAAGTTCAAGGCGCTGGGCTTCACCAACGTCAAGGTCGAGGAATTCGCCAAGCCGTCGTGGACGCGCGGCGAGGAGAGCGCCGAGCTGGTCGCCCCCTATCCGATGAAGCTGAGCATCGTGGGCCTGGGCCGCACCGTGCCGACCCCCGCGGGCGAGATCGAGGCCGAGGTGGCGCTGTTCAAGACCTATGCCGAGCTGATCGCCGCCCCGGAAAGCGCCGTGAAGGGCAAGATCGTGGTGATCACCCAGCCGATGGTCCGCGCCCAGGACGGGGCCGGCTACGGCGTCGCCGGGATCTCGCGCCGGACCGGTCCGGTCGAGGCCGCCAAGCGCGGCGCCGTCGGCCTGCTGATCCGCTCGATCTCGACCTCGGACTCCACCGTGCCGCACACCGGCGTCACCGCCTTCGGCGACGGCGTCGTCTCGATCCCCTCGGCCGCCCTGGGCGTTCCGGAGGCCGAGCAGCTGGAGCGCCTGGCCGCCAAGGGCCCGCTGCGCATCAAGCTGAAGCTGGCCTCGACCGTCGATCCGGCCGACGTGGCCTGGAACATCTCGGGCGAGATCAAGGGCTCGGAAAAGCCCGACGAGGTGATCGTCATCGGCGGCCACCTGGACAGCTGGGACGTCGGCACCGGCGCCCTGGACGACGCCACCGGCGTGGCCATCACCACGGCCGCCGCCAAGCTGATCGGCGACCTGCCCAAGCATCCCAAGCGCACCATCCGCGTCGTGATGTTCGGCTCGGAGGAGAGCGGCGGCTCGTCGGAGGCCTATCTGGCCGCCCACAAGGACGAGGTTCCCAAGATCGTCCTGGCCGGCGAGAGCGACAGCGGCGCCGACCACGTCTACAGCCTGCAGATCCCCAAGGGTTCGGCGGGGCATCCGGCCATGCAGACCGCCGCCCGCGTGCTGACCGCCCTGAAGATCTATGTCGACCGCGCCCCGCCGGCCCACGCCGGGGCCGACATCGAGGGCCTGGAAGAGTCGGGCGTGCCGGTGGTGGCGCTGAACCAGGACGCCAGCCGCTACTTCGACTACCACCACACCATGGACGACACCCTCAACAAGGTGCGCCCGGACGAACTGGCCCAGAACGTCGCGGCGTGGGCCAGCTTCATCTACCTGGTGGCCGACAGCGACATCGACTTCCGCGCCCTCAGCGCCGCGGCGCCGGCGGCGGCTTCGGGGCACTAGGGCCAACCGGCCGTCGGCGGGGGACGCCAGGGGATCGCCCCTCGCATCCCCCGCCGAACGCGCTATATCCACGCTCATGGCTGAAGCTTTCAACGACAAGACCCTGGCCGGCGACAAGGCCGCCCGCTACGCCGAGGTGGCCGACGAGATCGCCGCCGTGCTGGACGGCGAGGCCAACCTGACGGCGCGCATGGCGACCGTCGCCTCGATGCTGGCCAGCAGCTTTGACCATTATTTCTGGACCGGCTTCTACGTGGTCGATCCGGCCAAGGACCGCGAACTGGTGGTCGGCCCTTATCAGGGCACCCTGGGTTGCCTGCGCATCGCCTTCGGGCGCGGGGTCTGCGGAGCGGCGGCGAAGACCGGCCAGACCCAGCTGGTCGCTGACGTCCATGCCTTTCCGGGACACATCGCCTGTGACAGCCGGTCCCAAAGCGAGATCGTCGTGCCGGTGTTCGACGCCTCCGGAACGCTGCTGGCGGTGTTCGATGTCGACTCCGACAAGCCGGCCGCGTTCGACGCCGTCGACCAGCAGGGCCTCGAAAAGATTCTGAAGGCCACGTTCGCCTGAGAAGCGTATCGGGCCGATACAAAGTGGCCCGGTGGTTGCAATCCTGATCCACATCTTTCCCTAACCGGATCGGATTAGGACATATGGCGATGCTGGATATCGAGACCCTCCACCCGCTGGCCCTGGACGAGGCCGAGCTGCGGACCTGGCGCGACATGGCGGCGGCGCAGCCGGCGTTCCGCAGCCCGCTGATGGGTCCGGACTTCGCGCGCGCCGTCGGGGCCGTGCGCGAGGACGCCCGGGTGGCCGTGATCCGCCGGCGGGGCCAGACTCTGGGCTTCCTACCGCATCACCGCCGTCCCGGGGCCATGGCCCGACCGATCGGCTCGCCGCTGTCGGACTATCACGGCCTGGTCTCGCGCCCCGACGCCGGCCTGACCGCCGCCGAGGTGCTGCGCGCCGCCGACCTGACGGCCTATCGCTACACCGGCCTGGTCGATCCTCACGGCGTTTTCGGGCGGACCGAGACCAGGGTCGCCCACGTGATCGACCTGGCCGAGGCCGAGGCCGAGGCCTATCTGGAGGCCGTCCGCGCCGCCAGCCCCAAGAAGATCAAGAACTGGCGCCGGCTGGACAACAAGCTGGAACGCGAGGTGGGCGCAGTCACCCTGGTCGGCCCCGACCCCTCCCGCGAGGCCTTCGACCAGTTGATCGCCTGGAAGCGCGAGCAGCTGGAACGCACCGGCGTCCACGACTTCCTGCGCGCCGACTGGACCCGCGGGCTGATGCTGGACCTGTTCCAGAAGCGGACAGGCCCGTTCCAGGGGCTGATGATCAGTCTCTATGCCGGCGGCCAGCTGGTGGCCGGCCATTTCGGCGTGCGGCTGGACGGCGTCTATCACCCGTGGATCGCCTCGACCAATCCGGCCCATGGCGAGTGGTCGCCGGGCCAGATCTTCTTCATGCGCGCCATCGCCGCCATGCCGGGCCTGGGCCTGCAGCACTACGACCTGGGTCCCGGCCACGACCACTACAAGGGAGCCTACGCCCTCAGCCAGGTCCAGATCGGCGAAGGCACGGCCACGGCCGCGACCATGGCCGGGCGCGTCGCCCATTCCCTGGACGGGGTCATGGCCCTGGCCGGTTCTCGGGGCGCCGGTCCCGTGGGGCGCCTGAGCCGCCGGATGGAGGCCATCGCCAGCGTCGAGCTGACCATGGGCGGGCGGATGCGCGGCCTGGTCGACGCCTTCGCTAACCAAGCGCAAAGGCGCGGCGGATAAGCTGGGCCAAAGCCTGGAGTTGCCATGCGCGTCACGGTCATGATCCCCACCCAACGGCGTCTCGGCGGCCTGGCCGTCGCGGCGCGTTCGGTGTTCGCCCAGATCGGCGTCGACTTCGCCCGCCTGGAGCTGGTGGTCGTCGACAACGACCAGGCGCCGTCGGCCCAGGCGACCGTCGCCGAGCTGACGGGTGAGGCGCCGTTTCCCGTCCACTACGTCCACGAGCCGCGCCCCGGCGTGGCGCACGCCCGCAACGCGGGCATGGCGGCGGCCCGCGGCGAGTTGATCGCCTTCCTGGACGACGACGAGGAGGCCCCGGCCGGATGGCTTGCGGCGCTGCTCGCCGCCCAGGCCCGCTACCAGGCCGACGTGGTGTTCGGACCGGTCCGGGCCCGCGCCCCGGCCAGCGTCACCCGGCACCGCGACTATCTGGAACGCTTCTTCTCGCGCGAAGGCCCCGCCGAGGCCGGGGTCATCGACCACTACTACGGCTGCGGCGACAGCCTGCTGCGCCGCGCCGCCCTGCCCGATCCGGTCGCGCCGTTCGCCGTCGAGCGCAATCACATCGGCGGCGAGGACGACATGCTGTTCGGCCACATGCGGGCCGGCGGCGCGCGGTTCGCCTGGGAGCCGGCGGCCTGGGTCTGGGAAGACCCCGTGCCCGACCGCCTGAGCCTGGACTACACGATCCGCCGCGCCTTCGCCTACGGCCAGGGCCCCTCGGCCCACTGCGCCGCCGCCAGCCCGCCCGACCGCCTGGGCGTCGCCCGCTGGATGGCCGTCGGGGTGGTGCAGAGCGCGCTGTTCGGCCTGGTGGCCGGCTTCAAGTGGCTGACCCGGGCCGGCGACCGGGCCGACTGGCTGGACCGCGCCGCCCGAGGCCTGGGCAAGACCCTGTGGTGGGGGCCGTTCAAGATCCAATTCTACGGAAGGACCGCGTCGTGAGCATCATCAGCGACTGGACCGACGACAAGGCCAAGGCGTTCGGCCGCGAGAACCTGGTCTTCCAGCACGGGCTGCACCAGCGGCCGATGTTCGACGACGAGGGCCTGGCGCGGCTGCTGGACCAGTATCCACGCGACCAGCTGGGCGTCTTCACCATGGGCGAGGACCCCAAGGCCTGGACCACCTGGCGCAAGGGCGCGGCCGGGAACCTGACTGGCGACCAGCTGCTGGAGGCCGCCCAGGCCGGCCGGATCTGGCTGAACCTGCGCAAGACCAACGACTTCGTGCCGGACTACGCCGCCCTCTGCGACGAGATCTTCGCCGAGAAGGAGGCCCGCGTCCCGGGGCTGAAGACCTTCAAGCGCGACCTGGGCATGCTGATCAGCAGCGCCAACGCCCAGGTGTTCTATCACCTGGACGTGCCGCTGGTGTCGCTGTGGCAGGTCCGCGGCCAGAAGAAGGTCTGGGTCTATCCGGTCGCCGATCCCTATGTCGGCGAGCTGGCGCTGGAGAGGATCGTGCTGAAGGAAACAGCCGAGCAGTTCGCCTTCGACCCGGCGTGGGACGCCGGCGCCCGGGCCTACGACCTGACGCCGGGGACCATGGTCACCTGGCAGCAGAACGCGCCGCACCGGATCGAGAACGGGCCGATGCTGAACGTCTCGATCTCGATCGAATTCATGACCCCGCCAGCCCTGATGCGCGCCAATGTCATCTACGCCAACGGCGTGCTGCGCCGCCGGCTGGGGGCCAGGCCGCGCGTGCAGAACGGTTTCGGCCCGACGGCCCTGGGCAAGCTGGCCGTGGCCCGCGGCGCCAAGGCGCTGAACCTGCAGACCCCGCATGTGCGCCACCTGCCGGTGACCTTCGGTCTGGACGCCCAGCGGCCCGGCGTGCTGGTCGAGCGCGCCGGCGACGGGATCAGTGCCTAGAGGCCTTCCGGTTCGAGCTCCACCTCCCGCATCCACCCCGCCACGGGATGATCGCCAAGCGCGGCGACCACCGCCGCGCGTTCCGTAGCGCTCTTGTTCTGGCCCAGCTTCCAGGTTCCCTCCAGCCGCTCGACGCTCAGTCGGCAGCCGATGACGCCCCGCAGCAGGGCCTCGAAACGGCCCGGGGTCATCTTGTCGCGGGTCCACGGCGTCTTGGGCGACAGCCGCGCCTCCTCCTGGGCCGAGAGGTCGTCGAGAAGGGTCAGCAACTCCTCCGCCGACAGCGGCGCGACCAGGCCCTCGGCCTCGGCCGAGACATAGTTCCAGGTCGGGACCTGATCCGGGCTTCCATACCAGTCGGGGCTGACATAGGCGTCCGGTCCGATGGCCAGGGCCACGGCGCGGAAACCCTGCACGACCTGCGGCGCCAGGGCGTTGCCGCGGGACAGGTGGAAGTCGAGGGCGACCTCGCCGAAGTCCAGCTCGCGGACCACCACCGGCGCCTGGGCGATGAACGGCCGGCCGCCGACCGCGGCCGCCAGGGTGACGAACGGATGGGCGCGGACGAAGGTCAGCAGCGCCTGGCGGTCGTCGACGCGGAACGGTCTGGCCGGATGCATCAGCCCGCCGCCCGCAGCAGGGCGACCAGCCGCGCCCGGGTCTCGCCATCGGCGACGCCGTCGAAACGACTCTGCCGCCAGTGCCGCTGGAAGGCGGCCACGACCGTCTCCGTCCACTCGTCGTACTGGCCCGAGGGCGCGCAGTTGTAGCCCAGGCGGGTCAGGCCGGCCTGCAGGGCGAAGACGCCGGTCCCCTCCTCGCCTCGACCCAGCGGCGCGCCCGGCGACGGCGGCGGCTCGACCCACAGGCCATGGCCCGCTTCGGCCAGACGCTTCCAGGGGAACAGCTCGCCCGGATCGATCTTGCGGGCGGGGGCGATGTCGGAGTGACCCAGGATACGGTCGTCGTCGATCGTCCAGCGCGAGCGGATATCGGCCAGCAGGTTGATCACCGCGGCGACCTGGGCGTCGGGGAACGGGCGATAGCCGAACTCGTGGCCGGGATTGACGATCTCGATGCCGATCGAGGCCGAGTTGATGTCCTTGACGCCCTTCCAGAAGGCGGCGCCGGCGTGCCAGGCGCGGCGCTCCTCGGGCACCAGCCGGAAGACCCGCCCGTCCTCCTCCACCATGTAGTGGGCCGAGACCTTGGCTTCCGGATCGCACAGCCGGGCCAGGGCGGCCTCGCCCGTCTCCATGCCGGTATAGTGCAGCACGATGCAGTCGGGCACGGCCTTGCGCGCGTCGAAGTTCGGCGACGGAGCGTCAATGAACGTCATTGAGAGCGGTTCCTCGTCAGCAGCAGCAGCGGCATCACCTGGTTCTTGCGCAGGGCGATGATCAGCACCCCCACTAGCGCGAGCAGCGTGCCGAGTCCCATTCGGGCGTCGAAATGATCGTGCGTGACCAGCACGCCCAGGCCAATGGTCATCAGCGGGGTCATCAGGGTGAGCGGCGCCACCAGGTTGGCGTCGTGGCGCTGGATCAGGCCGTAATAGGCGGTGTGGGCCAGGACCGAGACGATCAGGGCCGAGAACAGCAGCGCCGCCAGGAACGGCCAGCCGGCCTTCAGGGCCAGGCCCAGGCCGCCGGGTTCTGTGGCCAGGCTCAGCAGCGCCAGCGGCAGGACCGAGGTGGCGCCCACCCAGGCCTGGAACTGCAGCGGCTTCACGCCCTCGATCTGCTTCATCATCACCGCCCCCAGCGAACCGGTGAAGGCCGAGGCGACGATGAACCACAGGCCCGGCGACAGCGTCAGGCCGTGCGGGTTCCACATCACCACCACCGCGCCGGTCAGGGTCAGGGCGATGCCCAGCCCGCGCTTCCAGCGCACCTTCTCGCCCAGCAGCAGCATCGACAGGATCGTCGTGAACGGCACGGCCAGCTGGATCACCACCGCCGAGGCCGAGGGCGAGGCGGTCTTGAAGCCCATGAACAGCAGGGCGAAGTTGCCCGCCCCCATCAGCAGGCCGACGGCCACGATCCGCCAGGTCGGCCGGGGCGCGGGCAACAGCCAGGGCAGGGTCACCGCCGCGACGATGGCGAACCGCACCGCCGCATAGAACAGCGGCGGCACGCCCCACTGGGCGACCACGATCTTGGAGACGATGTTGTTGCAGGCCCAGACCAGGCAGACCAGGACCAGCACGCCGAAGTCGCGCAGGGACATGGGACGACCGATACGCGGCGCCGATGAAGGTTTGCAATCAAAACCGGGAAGCGTGCGCCGGGGACATGCGCTTGTGCGTGTCCCCGGAAGCGGCGTCGACGTCCGCCGGTCATGAGCGCGATGCGACGGCTGGGGACACGCACAAGTGCATGTTCCCGACGCCGCGGTTGACGTCCCGCCTAAACGGTCGTTTGCTGGTGAACAATGTTCACATACGCGAGCGTCCGGACCACCGGGCCGGGTGAACGTCAGGGCGGAAGCACGATGGCCATCGAGCACTTCGACGTACTGATCGTGGGCGCGGGCCTGTCGGGCATCGGCGCGGCCTACCACCTGCAGCGCGACTGCCCGGGCAAGACCTACGCCGTCCTTGAGGCGCGGGCGGCGATCGGCGGCACCTGGGACCTGTTCCGCTATCCCGGCATCCGCTCCGACAGCGACATGTACACGCTGGGCTACGCCTTCAAGCCGTGGCGTGAGGCCAAGGCCATCGCCGACGGCCCGTCGATCCTGCGCTATGTCCGCGAGACCGCCGACGAGAACGGCATCACCCCGCACATCCGCTTCGGCCACAAGGTCAGGCGGGCCAGCTGGTCGTCGGAGACCGCCGCCTGGACCGTCGAGGTCGAACACGAGGGCGCGATCCTGAAGGTCAGCTGCGGCTTCCTGTCGATGTGCAGCGGCTACTACAACTACGACGCCGGCTACACGCCCGACTTCCCGGGGACCGACCGGTTCCGGGGTCGGATCGTCCATCCCCAGCACTGGCCGAAGGACCTGGACTACGCCGGCAAGCAGGTCGTGGTGATCGGCAGCGGCGCGACGGCCGTGACCCTGGTCCCGGAAATGGCCAAGGCCGCCGGCCACGTGACCATGCTGCAGCGCTCGCCGACCTATGTGGTCTCGCGGCCGGCCGAGGACGGGCTGGCCAACTGGCTGCGGGCCCGGCTGCCGGCCATGACCGCCTACGGGATCACCCGCTGGAAGAACGTGCTGATGCAGATGCTGTTCTTCCGGATCGCCCGCAGGAAGCCGGAGAAGACCAAACAGCAGCTGCTGGGCCTGGTGCGTCAGCACCTGGGGCCCGACTACGACATCGAGACCCACTTCACGCCGCGCTACAATCCGTGGGACCAGCGGCTGTGCCTGGTGCCGGACGCCGACCTGTTCGACTCCATCAAGGCCGGGACCTCGTCGGTGGTCACCGACCAGATCGAGACCTTCACCGAAACCGGCCTGCGACTGAAGTCGGGCAAGACCCTGGACGCCGACGTGATCGTCACCGCCACTGGCCTGCGCATGCAGTTGCTGGGCGAGATGGAGGTGGTGATCGACGGCCGGAAGGTCGCTCCGCACGAGACCACCAGCTACAAGGGCATGATGTTCAGCGACGTGCCGAACCTGGCCTCGACCTTCGGCTACACCAACGCCAGTTGGACTCTGAAGGCCGACCTGACGGCGGAGTATGTCTGCCGGCTGCTCAACCACATGGACCGCACGGGAACCCGGATCTGCACCCCGCGCCTGCCCGAGGGCGAAATGGAGATCGAGCCCTGGCTGGACTTCTCGTCGGGCTACGTCCAGCGCGCCCTGGCCGTCCTGCCCCGCCAGGGGACCAAGGTTCCGTGGAAGGTGCACCAGAACTACGCCCTGGACCTTGTGGCCCTGCGCTACGGCAAGGTCGACGACGGGACGATGGAGTTCTCGAAGGCCAGGGCGCCGGCCAAGGCCAGGGCCGCCGCCTAGGCTCCGCCCCCTCCGGGGGCGGAGCCTAGGCGGCGAAGCCGCCAGGTGGGGGCAAGTGTTCGCCGGCACAGCCTCTCATCCTCACGCGGCTCGCCGCTGAGCGTATGGAAAGGGTCGCGGAGCGCCGGACATCGTCCGGAGTGTTTGAGTAGTAACCGTTTTCGACGAAGCCCGATCGCTCCGCGCGGTCGTTATCCGGAAGCCCGCGGCGCTGAGCCCTGTTCGGGCCTCGCCGCCTTGAAGCCTCCGGCGGGCGGGCCAGGTCAACGAACCCCGGTCCCGGACCGCGAGCGCGTCACCGCCCGCCTGTTGCTCCGCCAGCCCTCGCGCCACGTCGTTTTAGTGTTCCAGGCCCGACCGGCTCCAGAGACGCGAGGTTTGGTCCCGAGAGACCGCCGACGGAGCTTCCCGCTCGATCGCCCCCCGCCGCCGCATCGGTCGCTGGCCATGCGCCCTTTCCATGCCACGAGGTGAGTCAAGGATAAGGCCGGTTTGGAAGGGTGGGGATCAAATCGGGTCGAAAAAGTTCAGGGCGTTGAAATCCCGAGACTTTGTTGACTATCCGCCGAGGATAAACCTCTCTGAACCCTCTCCCAGAGGGAGAGGGAGGGGCCCGCCGCGCAGCGGTGGGAGGGTGAGGGGCTACTGAGGTCGACGGCGCGCCGGCAGGGCGTTCAGTGTGAAACCGGACAGGGCGTCACCCCTCTCCCTCCCACGCTTCGCGCGGGTCCCTCCCTCTCCCCTCCGGGAGAGGGTTCAAGATGGCGCCCGTTCCGCCACCACCCCTGACGTCATCCGCCAGCGGCGAGGCCGCGCCTTGAAACCTTGATGGCGCGGCCCCATCCGGGGCGGATGGGGGTTTGCGCCAAGCGGACCTTCGGAATTTCCGAGAAGGGTGGAAGTCGGACATGCGTTCACGTAACGAAGCAACATGAGCAAACCTCAGATCCGCACCATAACCTTTTGGCTCTATCTGACGTTTGGCTTTAGCGTAGGAGCCATCTCAGCGGCCGATCCCGCAGTCCCAGGGCTCGCGCGAGTCATCGCGATCCCGGCAGCAGTGGGGATTTGCTACCTCATCTTTCAAAGCCAGCTCGCTGTCATCCGCAACCTCTACCGACGGGAACGGAAGACTCAGGCACCTGAGGATCAGCCCGCTTCAACTTCGGTGTTCCGCACTGCACGAGAAGCTTTCTCGCTTCGCGGAGGCCTTTCGGATCGCTCCCCCGCCATGACCTTCCTGTTCGTGGGCAGTGTGATTGTCGCTCTGAGCTTCGTTCGCGCCGTAGCACAAGACCTTCACCTTCCCCTCATCGACCTGCTGATCAATGGTCTCATCGGTGTGTTCGTTGGCGTCGTGGTTATCAGTGCAGGATTCCAGAGGATGCATGACCGAGGGCGATCAGGTTGGTGGCTGCTGGTGTTCTTCGGCCCCACCACTCTGGTACTCTTTGCGATGGGGCGATTGATCGACATGCGTGCCCCCGAAAACGCTATCACCCTTACCTTTTTGATCGGAATGACCTTCGCAGCCCCTACGTTCATCTGGGGGATATGCGAGACGGTTTTGCTGCCTCCGAAGCCGTCTGCCCCAAAGACGCGATCAGCGTCGAAAAGAATGTGAACGGTCCGCGTCAGTAGCAGCGAAACGGCGATGGGACGTCGCCGAAGTGCCCGCCGCCAAGTTCCGAGTTGGGTCGCAAGCCGCCCCCCGGACAATTCCGACGCCTAGTCCTCGTCGTCGAACCCCGCGTCGTCCTCGACCGGCGCGACCTTCGCCGCCACGCCCTTGCGCACGACGAACCGCAGCGCGGTGTGGGTCTTGGAGAACGCGCAGACCTTCGTATCCACCAGCCCCCGTTCGCGGGCGGCGGCCAGGATCTCGGCGTCCTTCAGCGGCGCGCCCTTGCCCTTCTGGGCGACGATCCAGAGCGCGCCCTTCGGCCCCAGCCCGCCAGCCAGGTCTTCCAGCTGGTCGAAGTCGGCCAGGTCCTCGACGCCCAGGAACAGCAGGTCGATGTTTTCGTAGGCCTCGACGGGTTGAACTCGGGTCGACAGCTCGTCCAGGAATTCGGCGTCATCGATCGCCTCGACCACCACGGTCTGGCCGGGCTTGACGCCCAGCTTGTCCAGCCGCCCGGGCGGGTTCTGGATGGCGTGCAGCCACTTGGCCGCCTGACCCGGCTCCAGGGTGAAACGCGTGCCGTCGGTCAGCACCAGGTCGTCGCCCTCGACCCGCAGGTCGCGCAGGGCGTGACCCTGGAAGATGCCGCGCACCGCGCCGCGGAAGATCAGCTTGGGCGGCTCCCACAGCAGCTTGCCGTCGCTCTCGCCGTCCGACAGCTGGCCCCAGACGCCCTTGGCCTCCTTGCCCATGGTCACGACCCCCGGAAGTTGGGTTGGCGCTTCTCGAGGATGGCGTCGACGCCCTCCATGTGGTCGTCGGTGTGGTGGGCGATGGCCTGGGCCGCTGCGCTCATCTCCATCAGGGTGTCGTAGCTGGCGGTCTGGCCGTGCTTGAGCAGGCTCTTGCCCATGCGCAGGGCGTGCGGCGGCTGCTGGGCGATGCGCGTGGCCAGGGCCAGGGCCTCGTCCATCAGCGTCTCGGCGGGCACGGACTTGCTGACCAGGCCCCAGGCCTCCGCCTTGGCCGCGTCGATGACGTCGCCGGTGAACAGCAGCTCGGCGGCGCGGCTCATGCCGATCGTGCGCGGCATCAGCCAGGCCCCGCCGTCCCCTGGGATCAGGCCCAGCTTCAGGAAGGTGACGCCGAACTTCGCCGTGTCGGCGGCGATGCGGATGTCGGTCATGCAGGCCACGTCGCAGCCCAGGCCGATGGCCGCGCCGTTGACCGCCGCGATCGACGGGACCTCCAGGCCGTAGATGGCCCGCACGATGCGGTGGATGTTCTTGCGGTAGCCGTCGCGGACCTTGACGCCGTTGCCGCCGAACGCCCCCTCCCGCGCCTTCATCGCCTTGACGTCGCCGCCGGCCGAGAAGGCCCGGCCCGCCCCGGTCAGGATCACGCAGCGGATGTCCTGGTCGTCGTTGATCGCCTCGCAGGCCGCCGCGACCTGGTCGCCGTCGCCGGGCGCGCCCAGGGCGTTCAGGGCGTCGGGTCGGTTGAGAGTGAGAATGGCGACATGGCCGCGCTTCTCGGTCAGGATCAGGGGGTCTTGCGACATGCCAGCGGCTCCGGGTGTTTCGCCCTGCATAACGCAAATCACGCAGGGAGAGGCAAGAGACCAGCGCTCGCCCGACATCGTTCTACAAACTAAGGTTAATCCCTGACTTCGCCCAAAATAGACAAGACTCTGGGCTTCTTACTGTGATCACACACAAGACCTGGAAGATCTTGGACAGTGAGAACAAGACGCAACAGCAGCCCTGCGACATTTTAGGCAAGCTGAGCCATAAAAACCGTTAGCGTAGAAGAGAATCATAGGTTTTTACTAGGACCAGGGACGATTTTGAAAAGCGGTGGCGTGTAGTGCTCATGTCCCACAGACATGCTTTGATCATCGAGGATGAAATCCTCATCGCGATGGAAGTGGAGGCCCTGCTTGGCGAGCAAGGGTTCGACAGCTTCGACATCGCGGAAAGCCCGCAGGACGCGCTGGATTGCGCGCTGCGACGTCCGCCTGACCTGATCACGGCTGACTATCGCATCGTAGGCGGCACCGGCGTCGAGGCGGTCACCGCCATTCTCGCCCGGCTGGGACCGATCCCCGTGGTCTATGTGACCGGCAACGCCGACCAGTTGGGCGCCCGCACCCGCGCTGTGGTGGACAAGCCGATCTCGCCCCACCGTCTGGCCGAGGCCTGCGCCATGGTCGCCGGCGCCTAGAGCAAGCCGCGCGATATGGAATCGACCGACTAGCTCTAGGCTTTTGTTTTCGCATCGCTTTCGCGGAAAACCGGCGCCCACTTTTCCGCGCGATGCCCTAGGCGTTCCCGGCCGAGCACGGCTATGCTGGCGGCCCGCTAGGGAGCCGCCCATGATCATCGACAGCCTCGAAGCGCTTGAGGCGCTCTACACGCCGGCCCCCGCCGCGGCCTCCACCGTCAAGGTCGCCGACCGCATCACCCCGCACTACCGCGCCCTGATCGAGGCCTCGCCGTTCCTGGCCCTGGCCACCGCCGGCCCCGAGGGCCTGGACTGCAGCCCGCGCGGCGACCGGCCCGGCTTCGTTCGGATCCAGGACGAGCGGACGCTGATCCTGCCCGACCGGCGCGGCAACAACCGCATCGACAGCCTGCGCAACGTGGTCCGCGACCCGCGGGTGGCGCTGATGTTCCTGATCCCCGGCTCGGGCACGACCTTCCGGGTCAACGGCCGGGCGGCAGTCAGCGCCGATCCCGACCTGCTGGCGAGCTTCGCGATCGACGGCAAGGCGCCGCGCACCTGCCTGGTGGTCACCGTGGTCGAGGCCTATTTCCAGTGCGCCCGCGCCATAGTCCGCTCGGGCCTGTGGAATGCGGAGAGTCAGGTCGATCCCGCCGCCCTGCCCTCGCCCGGCGCGATGCTGGCGGCGATCAGCGGGGATACCGTAGGCGGGGAGCGTTACGACAAGGCCTGGCCGGAGCGCGCGGCCGCGACGCTGTGGTAAACCAACCCCTCCCCTACGGGGGAGGACCAACGAAAACGGCCTCGCCCGGGTGGGGCGAGGCCGCTTGAAACACATCGAAGTCGAAGGTCTGTGAACCTTCAGTCGTCGCGGTGAACCCGTTCCCGGCGTTCATGGCGTTCCTGGGCTTCCAGGCTGAGCGTCGCGGTGGGCCGCGCGTCCAGTCTCGCCAAACCGATCGGCTCGCCGGTTTCTTCGCAATAGCCGTAGGAACCGTCTTCGACCCGACGCAACGCCTGGTCGATCTTGGAGATCAGTTTTCTCTGACGATCCCGAGTGCGAAGTTCCAGCGCCCGGTCAGTTTCCGACGACGCACGATCGGCGAGGTCGGCATGGTTTTCAGTTTCAGCCTGCAGATGGGAAACCGTCTCGCGAGATTCGCGGAGGATCTCTTCTTTCCAGGCCAGGAGCTTCTGCTTGAAATATTCAAGCTGACGCTCGTTCATGAATGGCTCGTCGTCCGAAGGACGATACGAATCCGGTACCTTAAGAACAGTGGCCGTTTGCATTAACGCCTCACGCCCCGATGAACTCCGCCCAGGTCAGGCGGGGTGCTTATACCAAAACGATAGCCCGGTTCAATGAACCTCGCATGAGCGGCGCATTCAGCACCGTGCACGGATGCCCCGATCCTGGGGATAGCCGCTGAACCGTGTTCTTTAGGATACGGTTTCATCCGCGATCAGCCCAGCCGCGCCTGCTCGAGCTTGGCCGCCTCGACCGCCGCGCGGGTCTCGATCTCGTTGAGGATCGCCTCCAGCTTGGGGTCGTCGGTAGCCTCGCGATGCTCGCGCACGGCGCTCTTGAGCCGCGACAGCGTGCCGGTCGAGACTTCGCCGTCCAGGGTGGCCAGCTTCAGGGCGTCCAACAGGTCCAGCAGGCCGCCGGCCCGCTTGACCGCCCGACGCTTGCGCTCCATCGGGTCGAGATTGGCCTGCAGGGCCAGCAGGGCGTCCAGCGAGCCGATCCCGGCCACGCCGCCCGCCTGGGCCACGCCGCTCGCCGCGGCCGCGCCGCCGACCGAAGGCAAGGAAAAGCCCGATCCGCCGCCTGCCGGTTTGGCCCGCGATGCGCCAACCGCGCCCGCGCCTCCCGTGCTGGAAACCTTCATGACGAAACGCCGCTCCAACGCCGAAACGAGGGATTCACCCCTCCCCGTTAACCACATCTTGCGGGGCGGCGCTTGCGGTATGGTTAATGCCGGGCAGAATCTGCCGAAGCGGAATGTCGCAGGCAGAAAATCGCCCCGCGCCGACTGATTTTATTGAGCTTTTTATCCAGAAACGGTTGGCCCGGTTCTGGCATGGGACGGCGCGGGGATGCCACCCCGCCGCAGGATCGCCATGTCTCGTTCATTCTTTGCTTCCGTTCTGGGCCTCGCCCTCGCCGCCGTCGCCCTGGTCGCCTCGCCCGCCGACGCCAAGTCGCGGATCAAGGACATCGTCGCCTTCGAGGGCGTGCGCGACAACCAGCTGGTCGGCTACGGCATCGTCGTGGGCCTGAACGGTTCGGGCGACAGCCTGCGCAACGCGCCGATGACCAAGCAGAGCCTGGAGGCCATGCTCGAGCGCCAGGGCGTCAACGTCCGCGACGGCAACCTGAACACCAAAAACACCGCCGCCGTCATGGTCACCGCCAACCTGCCGCCCTTCTCGGCGGCCGGCGCGCGCATGGATGTCACGGTCTCGACCCTCGGCGACGCCAAGAGCCTGCTGGGCGGCACCCTGCTGGTCACCTCGCTGCAAGGCGCCGACGGCCAGACCTACGCGGTGGCGCAAGGCTCGGTGCAGACCGGTTCGGTCTCGGCCGGCGGCGCCTCGGGCAGCTCGGTCACGAAGGGCGTCCCGACCGCCGGCCGGATCGCCGCCGGCGGCATCATCGAAAAAGAGACCGGCTTCCAGATGGTGAACATGGACGTGCTGCGCATGACCCTGCGCAACCCGGACTTCACCACCTCGCGCCGCATCGCCGACGCCATCAACCAGCGCTTCGCCAACTGCGCCCAGGCCCAGAACCCGACGATCGTCGCGGTCCGCCCGCCGGCTGGCATGGACATGATCAGCTTCGTCACCGCCATCGAGAACCTTGAGGTCGAGCCCGACGCCCCGGCCAAGGTGATCATCGACGAGGTGGCCGGCGTGATCGTCATGGGCGACGACGTCCGCATCAGCCAGGTGGCGATCGCCCAGGGCAACCTGACCATTTCGGTCCAGGAGACCCCGGCCGTCAGCCAGCCGGCCCCGTTCAGCCAGGGCCGCACCGCCATCGTCCCGCAATCAACCGTCAGCGTCGACGAGGAGAAGGGTCGCAAGCTGCTGACCCTGGGCGGCGGCGCCTCGCTGAAAAGCCTGGTCGGCGGCCTGAACGCCCTGGGGGTGACCCCGCGCGACATGATCTCGATCCTGCAGGCCATCAAGGCCTCTGGCGCCCTGCAAGCCGACATCGAGGTGATGTGATGAGCCTGTCGACGATCGCCACGCCCGCCCTCGATACGGTCGGCCCGACAGCCGCCTCGACCGCCGAACTGCTCAAGCGCGGCAAGATCCGCGAGACGGCCCAGAAGTTCGAGGCCTCGTTCCTGTCGGTGATGATGCAGTCGATGACCGCCGGCATGAAGACGCCGGAGGTCGGCGGCGGCGGGACCGGCGAGGACATGTTCAAGTCCCTTCTCGCCGAGGAAATGGCCAAGCAGGTCTCCAGGGCCGGCGGCGTCGGCGTGGCCGCCGCCGTGCAGAAGGAAATGCTGAAGATGCAAGGTCTGAAGGAGTAGCCCGCATGGCCCTCACCGCCCTCGACTGCGACGACCGCGTCGAACAGCTGATCATCCTGACCGAGCGCCTGACCGACCTGATCGCCCGGCAGTCGGCCGCCTTCGAGGCCCGGCGCCCGCACGAGGCGGCGCAGTACGTCGATGAAGTGGCCAAGCTGGCCAACCTCTATCGCCACGAGTCGACCCGGGTGCGCGGCAACGTCGCCCTGGTGTCGGGCGCCGCGCTCCAGCGCCGCCAGCGCCTGGTGCGCGCCACCGAGGCCTTCGACGCCGTCCTGGCCCGCCAGGGCCGCGCGGTCGCCGCCGCCAAGACCGTCACCGAAGGCCTGGTCCGCGCCATCGCCGCGGAAGTCGCCGAACAGCGGCCGACGGCGTCAGGCTACGGCCCGGGCGCTCAGGGCGCGGCCTATCGGCAGAACGGCACCGCGATCACGCTGAACCAGCGGGCCTAGTCGCTCCTCTCTCCCCTTGTGGGAGAGGGTGGCCCGCGCAGCGGGTCCGGTGAGGGGTCGAAGAACGCAAACGCCGCGACAAGCCGAGAGGCCGGTCGCGGCGTTTTCCATTTGAGAGACCCCTCATCCGTCGACTTCGTCGACACCTTCTCCCGCAAGGGGAGAAGGATTCAGCCCCCCTTTGCCTTCGCTCGCTTCCGCCGCTTCAGGCTCCCCGTCGGGTTGCCCCAGAACGTCACCACCGCCAGCGTGCCCAGCAGGATCAGGGTGAGGCCCGACACGGTCATCACCAGCCGGTACGGCAGGCCGCCGACCTTGGCTGCGTGGAGCGGGTAGTCGAGGTTGGCGATCCGCGACCCCAGGGGCAAGGCTTGGGCGTCGCGGTCGGCGACCATCTTGCCGGTGGCTGGGTCGAACCAGGCCATGGTGCGGCCGTTGGGCAGCCATTCGGCTTGTTGGCGCAAGCGTACGCTGATCAGCCCGCCCGGCTTGGCCGGCAGGCCGATCGTGCGGACCTCGGCGCCGGGATAGCGGGCCTGGGCCTGGGCGATCACCGCGGTCCAGTCCAGGTCCTTGGCCAGCTTGCCGCCCTTGATCTTCGGCGGGGCCGAGCCGGCCTTCATCTTCGCCGCTGACGAGAACGGCGCCCGGATCGCGTCGGAGAACCACTTCAGGTTCATCGCCGCCCCGGTGGTCAGGGACAGGATCAACAGCGGCGCCACCAGCGCGCCCAGGTCGCGATGGTGATGGACGATGGCCGCCCGCTTCATCATCCGCGGCCAGGGCCGGAGATGGAACATCCGCCGGGTCGGCCACCACAGCCACAGGCCCGTACCCACGAAGCCCAGCCCGGCCAGGCCGGCGATCCCGCCGACGATCTCGCCCGCGTCGCCGTTGAACAGGTGATGGTGGAAGTCGAAAAGCCAGATCTCAGGCCGCGCCCAGCTCGAGGTCCAGCTCTGGACGATCGCGCCGTCCTGGTCGGTATAGGCCGCGTGTTGACCCTTGTAGGCCAGCTTGTGCAGGCCCAGGCGCTGGCTGGCCAGCACGATCGAGCGGGGGTGGTCCTTGGCCGCGAAGATCCGCGTCACGGCCGCGCCCAGAATGGCGGCGTCCTGGCGCTGGGCGTCGGCGGCGTGCGGCACGGTGGCGCGCAGGAAGGCGTCCTCGTGCACCAGCAGCGCGCCGGACAGGCCCATCAGGGCCAGCAGCAGGCCGATCAGCCCGCCGGTCCACCGATGGATGAGGCGGACGGCCTTCATCAGAAGCGCGCCTCCCAGCCCAGGGTCGCCGTCCGGCCGCGCCCGGCGAAGTAGCGGTCCACCGCCGGCGCGGTGGTGTCGGAATTGTAGGAGATGTACTGGCTGTTGAAGAGGTTCTGAACGCCCAGCGACAGCGCGCCCATCGGCAGCTTGTAACGGACGAAGGCGTCGGCCAGGGTGTAGCCGGTGAAGTTGTCCTTCACCAGGGCGTCCTGCATGTCGCGCTTGATGTAGGACTGGATCTGGACGCGCAGGCCCCACGTGTCGCCCTGGTAGTCGGCGGCCAGGTTCAGGCGGTCGGGCGAGATGTTGGCGCCGTCCAGGTCGGTGTCGACTTGGTTGTCCTTGTTCGTGTCGGTCCGGCCCTTCAGGTGGGCGTAGCCGGCCGAGACGACCAGGCCCGGCACCGGCGTGCGGGCCTTGACGTTGGCCTCCAGCCCCTCGATCTCGACCCGCTGGCGCTGGACGTCAAAGATCCCGCCGCTGTTCTTGACCAGCAATTGGCCCAGCTTCGAGGCCGACCAGAAATAGCTGAGGCTGGCGTCGAACGGCCCGCGCTTCAGCTCAGCGCCGAGCTCGCGGTTGTTCGACACGATCGGCTCGATGTTCAGGTAGGAGTCGACGTCGACGCCGTCGATATTGATGCCGCGCAGGATCCGGCCGACGTCCGGCACGGTGTAGCCCTCGGCGTAGCTGCCATAAAGGCGCAGGCCATGGACCGGCTCGACCACGATGCCCCCGTTGGCCAGGGTCGCCTTGAAGTCGGGATTGCCGCCGGCCACCTTGCGCGAACCGTAGAAGGCCAGGGTGGTGAAGTCGTCGACCTTCAGCTCGACGTTCTCGAAGCGCACGCCGCCGGCCAGGTGCACCTTGTCGTCCAGCAGCGAAAGGTTGCCCTGCACGAACGGCGCGACGCTCTGGAACTTGGTCGGCGGCACCCAGGCGCGGCCGGTCTCGATCAGCACCTGTTCGGTGCGGTCATTGATGGCGTCCACGCCCACCGTGCCGGTCAGGCCCTCGATCCCTGGAACCGCCCGCTCGTAGCTGACCCGCGCGCCCAGCTTGCGCGAGCGGTTCGACGACTGGTCGAACAGCGTGCCCTTGGGCGCGATGGCCACGTCCTGGAAGGTGTCGTTGACGTCGCCGCCGAAGGTGTCGCGCGAGCGGTTGAAGAACAGCTGGGCGATCAGGTTGCCGCCCAGGAGGTCGGTGTTGGTCAGCGAGGCCGAAACGGTCTCGACCCGGTTGGCCGCCGGTTCGCCGGGCTGGACGCCGCGAAAGCTGGTGGTCGGCAGATGGGCGACACGGTTGCCGTTGGTGACCGGGGCGGGATTGCGGGCCGAGATGGTGGTGGTGACGTAGTCGCCGTCGCCCTTCAGCTCGAAGCGGTTGGCCACCACGTCCAGGCGGGTGTTGTCGCCCAGCTGCCAACCCAGGCGGGTGAAGAACGACAGGGCCTTGGAATCCTGGACGTCGCCCTGGGTGTTGTCCATGCCCAGACGCCGGCCGTCGGCGTCGTAATAGGCGCCGCGCGCGTCGTAGGCGACGCCGGCCGTGGCGTCCAACGCACCGCCGCGCCAGGCGACCAGGCCGGCGACCTTGCCGCCGACGCTGTCGCCCAGGTCGTGGCCGGCCGTGACCTGGGTCAGGACCTTGCCGCTGACGCCGTCCGCGCGGGGCGGGCCGACCGTGACCTGGTTGACCACGCCGCCGGTGGCGCCGATGCCTTGCAAGGCGTTGGAGCCGTAGATCACTTCGACGCGGTCGATGAAGAACGGATCGATCGTATAGCCGTCGCGCGAGCCGTCGCGGATCGGGGTCGACTGCGGGATGCCGTTGATGGCGTACAGCGGCGAGCGGCCGCGCAGGGTCTCGCCGGCTCCCGACAGCTTCTGGCGGGTGGGCGAGAACGACGGCGACAGGGTCGAGACGGCGTCGACGATCGAGCCGCTGACGCCGACCTGCTGCGTCAGGGCCTCGGAATCGATGACGTCGACGGTCAGCGGCAGGGCGCTGGCCGGCAGGATGGTGCGGGCGGCGGTGACCACCAGTTGGTCCACGTCCGTCGCCTCGGCCTTGTCCTCGGCATGGACGGCGGTCGCGGCGGCCAGGGCCAGCAGACTGAGGCCCGCCAGGGCGGCGGCGCGAAGGCCCTTGGCTGAGATGGTCCGCATGATGATCGACGCCCGACAGTTCAAACTGAGGCGCCGTATAGCTGCTGTTGAGAGTGATTAGCAATAAGTCAGAACGCGTACGTCATCCAGGCGGCAGCGCGATCCGCCGCTCCACGCCCACAGCATCGAGGAAATCGTCGTCGTGGCTGGCGATCAGCAGGGCGCCGTCATAGTCGGCCAGGGCGTCCTCCACCGCCTCGACGGAGTCGAGGTCCAGGTGGTTGGTCGGCTCGTCCAGGATCAGCAGTTGCGGCGGATCAGCGGCCATCAGCACGCAGGCCAGGGCTGCGCGCAGGCGCTCGCCGCCGCTGAGGGCGCCCACCGCCTGGTGGGCCGCGACGTTTCGGAACAGGAACCGGGCCAGGGCGGCGTGGGCCTCGTTGGCCCCGGCGGCGGGGTTCAGGCGGCGGAAGTTCTCCAGGATGGTCCGGGTCTCGTCCAGCACCGCCGCTCGCTGGTCCAGCAGGGCCGCCCGGACGCCGCGCGTCACCGTCCCCGTCGTGGGCTCCAGGCCGCCGGCCGCCAGGCGGATCAGGGTCGACTTGCCCGCGCCGTTGCCGCCGACCAGCGCCATGCGCTCGGGTCCCGCCAGGCGGAAGCTCAGGTCCGCCAGCACCGGCGGCCCGCCCGGATAGGAGAAGCCGACGGCGTCGAAGTCCAGCACGACCCGCCCGGCGGGCAGACCGCAGGACGGCAGATCGAAGGCCAGGCGGCGCAGGCGCTCGACCCGGGCGTCGGCGGCTTCGCGGGCCTGGACGGCGTCCTGGGCGGCGCGGTCGGCCAGCCGCCCTTCGCGCGCGCCGCTGTTCTCAGCCCGCTCGGCCTGGGCGCCCAGCAGGATCTTCGGCTCGCTGCCCTTGGCCGCGAACCGGCGGCCGGCGGCGTCGCGGCGCGCCTTGCGCTCTCGGCCGATCTGGGCCTCGCGCGCCGCCTGGCGCACCTGGCGTTCGGCCGCCTCCAGGTCGTGCTCGGCGGCGGCCACGGCCTGGGCCTTGCGCTCGGCATAGAGGTCATAGCCGCCGCCATAGCTGGTCGCGCCAAGGCTGGACAGCTCGACGATGCGGCCCACGCCGCGCAGCAGGGCGCGGTCGTGACTGACCACCACCGCTCCGCCCTTCCAGCGCCGCAACACGTCGGCCAGCAGGCTGCGGCCGGCCGCGTCGAGGTTGTTGGTCGGTTCGTCCAGCAGGATCACGTCGGGGGCCGCGATCAGCAGGCCGGCCAGGGCCGCGCGGGTCATCTGGCCGCCGCTAAGGCTGGCCGCGGGAGCGGACGCGTCCCGGCGCGACAGCCCGACCTCGCCCAGGGCGGCGGCGACGCGGCCCGGCAGGGTCCAGTCGGCCTCGACCAGGTCTTCTTCGAGGGTTTCCGGAGTCCCCTCCTCCGCCTCGATGCGGCACAGCCGGTCCCAGGCGGGGCCGACGCCCAGCAGGTCGGCCAGGCGCGCGCCCGGCGGCGGGGCGTGCAACTGGGGCAGGACCCCGACCACGCCCGCGCGGCTGACCGTGCCCGAAACGGGCGCGGAGGTCCCGGCGATCAGCGACAGCAGCGTGGACTTGCCCACGCCGTTGCGTCCCACGAGGCCGATGCGCTCGGCCCCGATCGCGAGGTTCAGATTGTCGAAGAGAACGCGGCCGTCAGGCGTGTCGGCGCGAACGGAATCCAGGGTGATGAAGGCGGGCATGGGCAACCATGGTCAGGTCTGCGGAAAGGGCGAAACGGTCGTCCATCGCAATGTCCATGGCAGCCTCCATCGGTCGGCCCGGGATTTCGAGCACGGACCTTCTAGGCGATCGACCGATGTTCGGCAAGTTCGATGCAACCGCAAGGATCGGCGCAAGGATCGGGTGTCGGCCTCCCGGAGAAGGGGTCACAACAGGCTCCAGACCAGGAGAGCCCCATGTCCTTCACCGTTTCCAGCCTGCCGATCGAGCCGTTCGCGCCGCTGTTCGCCCTCGACGACGCGGCCCTGGCCAAGCGCGGCATGCTGCGCGTGGTCGCCGACGCGCCGTTCGCCTTCCCCTGCCGCGTCACCCTGGACGACGCCGCGCCGGGCGAGACCCTGATCCTGCTGAACCACGAGCACCAGGCCGCCGACACCCCGTTCCGCTCCCACTACGCCATCTATGTGCGCGAGGCCGCGCAGGCGCCGGCCTCGACCACCGACGTCCTTCCGCCCGCCCTGCGCCGCCGGCTGCTGTCGCTGCGCGGCTTCGACGCATCCGGCATGCTGCGCGACGCCGACGTCGTCAAGGGCTCGGCGGCCGGGCCGGTGATCGAGCGGATGCTGGCCGATCCGGGCGTGGCCTATCTGCACGCCCACTACGCCAAGCCCGGCTGCTACGCCGCGCGGATTGATCGCGCCGCCTAGGTTTCTTCGGCTCGAGCTTGGTCCAGGAACGGTAGCGTTCTCAATGGCGACTTAACCTGGATCGCCTAGCGTCCATCAAGGTCAGCGGTGGAAACCACGGGCGGGGGCTCATGAAGCAGGCGATCGGCAAGCCGGAACCGATTCCGACTCGGGAGATCGTCGGCCCGTGCGTGCCGATCCTGCGCGGCTATCTGCTGGCGGCCGCCACCTACTATAGCCTGATCAGCGTTTCTCATCCCTTCTACGAGCGGGGCGGAGCCCTGCTGGTGCTGGAGAGCCTGGCGCTGGCGACCGCCGCGACCGGCTTCTGGCTCTGGCGTCGGCTGAAGGCTCGGCCGCCCGAAATGCCGGGCCTGGAAACGGCCGCCCTGGCGATCAACGCCCTGTTCATGGCCAATGTCGTCGCCTACCAGATCCTGCATTTCGAGCCTGCCAAGCTGGTCTATTTCGTGCTGATGGCTCTGGCCTTCGCCACCTCGGCCCCGACCTGGCGCGTGGCCCTGGCCAGCGTCGGGGCGGCGATCATCGGCCTGCTGGCGATGGCCCGCAACGCACCCGGCGACCTGGTCGGCCAGTACGGCTTCATCGGCGTGGCCGGCGCCTTCGCCGCCCTGGGCATGTCGGCCCTGATGCGCGGCGCGATGATGCGGGAACTGCGGGCCCGCCTGGCGTCGGACGCCCTCAACCGCAAGCTCGAGGCCGAGCTGGAGGAGAACCGCCGCCTGCGCACCGAGGCCCAGGACCTGGCCGTCGCCGCCGAGACCGCCAGCCGCGCGAAGACCGAGTTCCTCGAAACCATGAGCCACGAGATCCGCACGCCCCTGAACGGCGTGCTGGGCATGGCCCAGGCCATGGAGCGCGACACCCTGTCGGCCCGACAGCGCGCCCGCTTGGCCCTGATCGGCCAGTCCGGCGCCGCCCTGCTGGCGGTGATCAACGCCGTGCTCGACATCTCGCGGATCGAGGCGGGCAAGATGGAGGTCGTCCGCGCCCCCTTCGACCTGGACGCCCTGGCCGACACCCTGCGCCAGCTCTATGGCGGCCTGGCCCGCGACAAGGGCCTGGACTTCACCCTGGAGATCGCGCCCCGGGCCGGCGGCTGGCGCGACGGCGACGCCGCGCGGCTGCGCCAGGTGATGAGCAACCTGATCTCCAACGCCATCAAGTTCACCGATGCGGGCGGCGTGGTCGTGCTGCTCGGCGGGGACGCCGCCACCCTGACCTGCGCCGTCACCGACACCGGGATGGGCGTGCCCGAAACACGCCGCGCCCAGATCTTCGACAAGTTCGTCCAGGTCGACGGCTCGAGCACCCGCCGCTCGGGCGGCAGCGGCCTGGGCTTGGCCATCTGCCGCGAGCTGGTGACGCTGATGGGCGGCGAGATCGGCTTCGAGAGTCCGGCGGGCGGCGGTGCGCGCTTCACCTTCGCGGTCCCCTGCCCGGCGTTGGGCTCTCTCGTTCAGCCGGCTTCCGTCGAGGCGGCTGGCGCCGCCCCTGCCCTGGACGGCGCGCTGAAGATGCTGGTCGTCGACGACAACGCGGTCAACCGCACCGTCCTCCAGGCCATGCTGGGCCACCTGGGCGTCGCCTGCGACGTCGCCTGCGACGGGCACGAGGCGGTGGCCCTGTGGGAGACCGGGTCCTGGGACGCCATCCTGATGGACATCCACATGCCCGGCATGGACGGGCTGGAAGCCGGCCGGGTCATCCGCGCGCGCGAGAGCGCCGAAGGCCGAGCCCGCACCCCGATCCTGGCCGTCACCGCCAGCGTGCTGGCCCACGAGACCGACCGTTACCTCGCCGCCGGCATGGACGGTTTCGTGGCCAAGCCGATCGCGGCCCAGCGGCTGGCGGCGGCGCTGGACGCGGCGCTGAGCGGCGCGTCGTAGCTTCGCGAACGCCCTACGGTTCGAACACGCCGAAATAGCCGTTGCCGCCTTGAAAACATCCCCGCCGCACGACGGTCGTTCCCCAGGGCGGATCGATCGTCGCGCGCCAAACCTTGCGGTGACGCGCGGCTTTGACCAACCGTCAGAAGCTCAGGACGCCCAGGTCGACGATGATCTTGAAGGCCCAGATCGTGCAGGCGACGCAGACGGCCAGGGTGATGACGTCGTCGATCTCTGAGCGCTGGCGAGCGGCCTTGGCGGCCTTGCCGGACTTGCTCTTGGCCGGCGCCTTCGCATCGTTTTTCGCCGCCGTCTTGGCCACGCCCGTCGTCCCCCTTCGGCGCGCCCGACGCGCGATCCGTCCGGACATAGACGCCATGGGTGCTGAAGGTCGCCCTTCCAAAGGCGGTTTATTGTTCGTGAACGCCGTAACCTTCGGCCGCCCCGACGCGAACTGAACCCTCGAGATCAACGAGGAACGCGGCCAATGACCCGGACAATGATGCGCAGGACGGCCTGGGCCAGCCTGGCGGCCGGCGCGGCCCTGGCGGCCGCCGTGGGCGCCTGGTCGATGTCCGGCGCGGGCGGCACGGCCCAGCGGCCGGTGGTGCTGGAACTGTTCCAGAGCCAGGGCTGCTCGTCCTGCCCGCCGGCCAACGCCAACCTCAACGCCATCGTCGACCGGCCGGACGTGCTGGCCCTGAGTTTCGGCGTCACCTACTGGGACCAACTCGGTTGGAAGGACACCTTCGCCAAGCCGGCCTACACCGACCGACAAAAGGCCTACGCACGCGGTTTGGGCGCCCAGCTGGGCACGCCGCAGATGGTGATCGAAGGTCGCGAGGACCTGATCGGCACGAACGCCCGCGACCTGGACCTGGCCCTTCGCCGGGCCCGCCCGACGATGGACGCCACCGTGGCCCTGTCGCGTGGCCGGGTCGAGATCGGGGCGGGCCAGGCGCCCAAGGCCGGCGCCGACGTTTGGCTGGTGCGCTACGATCCCCGCGTGCGGCAGGTGGCCATCCAGCGCGGGGAGAACAACGGCAAGACCCTGCCCCACCGCGACGTGGTCGTGGAGCTGACCCGCCTGGGCGGCTGGACCGGCGCTCCGGTCGGCTTCGCCGCCAAGCCGCCCGCCGACCCCGTCCTTCGCACGGCGGTGCTGGTCCAGGCCCGGAACGGCGGCCCGATCCTGGCGGCGGCGCGGCTCTGAAGCGTCACTGAACCCCTGCTGACACCTGATGTCAGCAGTCTGCCGCCACGTCCCGCCATCGCGACATTTGTTCGCACCTTGTTCTTGTGTTAATCGGCGTTCCGGGCCCTACATATAGCCGTCTCGCCGTGGCTCCCCTCACGGCCTCACGCGTTCCGGAAAACATGGCTGAACAACTGAACTTCATCCGCGTGCGCGGCGCGCGGGAGCACAATCTCAAGGACGTCAGCGTCGACATCCCGCGGGGCGAGCTCGTCGTGCTGACCGGCCTCTCCGGCTCGGGCAAGAGCTCGCTGGCGTTCGACACCATCTACGCCGAGGGCCAGCGCCGCTACGTCGAGAGCCTGTCGGCCTACGCCCGCCAGTTCCTGGAACTGATGAGCAAGCCGGACGTGGACCTGATCGAGGGCCTGTCGCCGGCTATCTCGATCGAGCAGAAGACCACCTCGCGCAACCCACGCTCGACGGTGGGCACGGTCACCGAAATCCACGACTACATGCGCCTGCTGTGGGCCCGGGTCGGGGTGCCCTATTCGCCGGCCACCGGCCTGCCGATCGAGAGCCAGACCATCAGCCAGATGGTCGACAAGATCACCGCCTTGCCTGAAGGCACGCGCCTCTACCTGCTGGCCCCTGTCGTTCGCGACCGCAAGGGCGAGTACCGCAAGGAAATCGCCGAGTGGCAGAAGGCCGGCTTCCAGCGGCTGAAGATCGACGGCGAGTTCTATCCGATCGAGGACGCCCCGGTCCTGGACAAGAAGTTTAAGCACGACATCGACGTGGTCGTGGACCGCATCGTCACCAAGGCCGGCATGGAGCAGCGGCTGGCCGACTCGATCGAGCAGGCCCTGCGCCTGGCCGACGGCCTCGCGGTCGCCGAGTGGGCCAATGTCGAGGAAGGCGAGAAAGAGCCGCGCCGGCTGCTGTTCTCCGAACGCTTCGCCTGCCCGGTCAGCGGCTTCACGATCGCCGAGATCGAGCCGCGCCTGTTCTCGTTCAACAACCCGGCGGGCGCCTGCCCGGCCTGCGACGGCCTGGGCGCCAAGCTGGCCTTCGACGCCGACCTCGTGGTGCCAGATAAGGATAAGTCGCTTCACAAGGGCGCTGTGGCGCCGTGGGCCAAGGGGCCTTCGCCGCTCTACACCCAGACCCTGCAGGCCCTGGCCCGCCACTACGGCTTCTCGATGGACGAGCCCTGGCACAAGCTGCCGGAGAGCGCGCGGCAGGTGGTGCTGCAGGGCTCCAAGGGCGAGAAGATCAAGTTCACTTATGACGACAACGCCCGCAAATACGAGGTGGCCAAGCCCTTCGAGGGCGTGCTGCCGAACCTGGAGCGCCGCTGGCGCGAGACCGACAGCAGCTGGGTCCGCGAGGAACTGGGCCGCTACCAGTCCGACACCCCCTGCGAGGTCTGCCACGGCAAGCGCCTGAAGCCCGAGGCCCTGGCGGTCAAGATTCACGGCCAGGACATCGCCGCCGTCTCGAACCTGGCCATCCGCCCGGCCCGCGACTGGTTCACGGCGCTGGAGGGCCACCTCTCCGACAAGCAGATGGAGATCGCCCGGCGGATCCTGAAGGAGATCAACGACCGCCTGCGGTTCCTGGTCGACGTGGGACTGGACTACCTGAACCTGTCGCGCGGCTCGGGCACCCTGTCGGGCGGCGAGAGCCAGCGCATCCGCCTGGCCAGCCAGATCGGCTCGGGCCTGACCGGCGTGCTCTATGTGCTGGACGAGCCGTCGATCGGCCTGCACCAGCGCGACAACACCCGCCTGCTGCAGTCGCTGCAGGGCCTGCGCGACCTGGGCAATTCGGTCCTCGTCGTCGAGCACGACGAGGAGGCCATCCTCACCGCCGATTACGTCATCGACATGGGTCCGGCCGCGGGCGTGCACGGCGGCGAGATCGTCGCCGAGGGCAAGCCGGCCGACATCATGGCCAACCCTAGGAGCGTCACCGGCCAGTATCTGACCGGCGTGCGCGAGATCGAGGTCCCCGAACAGCGCCGGCCGATCAGCAAGAAGAAGATGCTGAGGGTCGTCGGCGCCAAGGGCAACAATCTGAAGGACGTCACCGGCGAGATCCCGGTTGGCACCTTCACCTGCATCACCGGCGTGTCGGGCGGCGGCAAGTCGACCTTCACGATCGAGACCCTGTACAAGGCCGCCGCGCGTCGCCTGAACAACGCCAGCGACGCCCCGGCCACGCACGAGCGGATCGAGGGGCTGGAGAACTTCGACAAGGTCATCGACATCGACCAGTCGCCGATCGGCCGCACCCCGCGCTCGAACCCGGCCACCTATACCGGCGCCTTCGGCCCGATCCGCGACTGGTTCGCCCAACTGCCGGAGAGCAAGGCTCGTGGCTACGGCCCCGGCCGCTTCAGCTTCAACGTCAAGGGCGGCCGCTGCGAGGCCTGCCAGGGCGACGGCTTGATCAAGATCGAGATGCACTTCCTGCCCGACGTCTACGTCACCTGCGACGTCTGCAAGGGCCAGCGCTACAACCGCGAGACCCTGGACATCCTGTTCAAGGGCAAGACCATCGCCGACGTGCTGGACATGACGGTCGAGGAGGCCGCCGACTTCTTCAAGGCCGTGCCGCCGATCCGCGACAAGATGGAGACGCTCAAGCGGGTGGGCCTCAGCTACATCAAGGTCGGCCAGCAGGCCACGACCCTGTCCGGTGGTGAAGCGCAACGGGTGAAGCTGTCGAAGGAGCTCAGCAAGCGGGCCACCGGCCGCACGCTGTACATCCTCGACGAGCCGACCACCGGCCTGCACTTCGAGGACACCAAGAAGCTGTTGGAAGTGCTGCACGAGCTGGTCGACCAGGGCAACACCGTGGTGGTCATCGAGCATAACCTGGACGTGGTGAAGACCGCCGACTGGCTGCTGGACTTCGGTCCGGAGGGCGGCGACGGCGGCGGCGAGATCGTCGCCGTGGGCTCGCCCCAGGACGTGGCCAAGGTCGAGGCCAGCTGGACCGGCCGCTATCTGAAGGACGTGCTGGCTCGCCACGAGGAGCGGCGGCTGGAACGCGTGGCGGCCCTGAAGGCGGCCAAGCGGGCCTGAGCCCGTCGGGGCGAGGCGGCCAACCGCTTCGCCCCGGCCAGGACTAGCTGAACACCTCGGCCTGGTTTTCCGGCCGCATCTCGGCGATCTCCCGATAGACAGCGGCGGCGGGGGCGTACATCACCGCGTTCAGCACCCCGCCGATCGCGCCGGCCAGCAGGAAATAGACGATCCGCGCCGGATTGAAATAGGCCGCCACCGAGGTCATGTCGGGCTGGGCGATCTCGCCCATCGCCCGGCCGACATCGCCACCGGAAAAGGCGAAGGTGACGGCGAAGTACAGCGTCATCATCACCATGTAGATCGGCAGCATCAGCACCACGGCCAGGCCGTAGCAGCCCAGCAACCGCCAGAAGCGTCCCTTGGTCAGCCGCCAGGACTCGAACACTCGCAGGCGGCGTTCGGCGAAGGTCATGACGCCGGCCAGCGAGAGCCGCACCGCGAAGAAGACCAGTCCGGCGAAGATCAGCAGGTAGCCGAGCAGCACCACCAGGACGATGCCGGCCATGGCCCCGACATGGGGCTCGGCTCCGCCCTGTCCGCCCATGAACCCCGCGACCCCGATCGCCACGCCCAGCAGGGCCACGGGAATGACCATAGCGATCAGCAGGCCGGTGAACACCACGCCCATGATCACCGACAGCAGCATTAGCCGCAACTCGTCGCCGCCTAGCCGCAATCGGGTCAGCGGCGCCTCGGCTGGCCGCAGGATCGCCCGGTAGACGGCCGCGCCCATGATCGAGGCGATCAGGAGCCCCCCGCCAATCGCGATCAGTTCGCCGACGAAGAAGCCCGTCAGCGCCTCGGGCGCCATGGTCCCCTTGGTCGATGCGCTCATGAAGCGGCCAAAGCCGGAAGCGATCATCGCCGATATCAACGCCGCGCTGGCGACCAGACTGAAGACCGCCCAAATCGCGATCGTCCTGGGCTCGCGTCGGATCAGCCGGAAGCCCTCGAACGCGGCTTCCGTCACCTTGAACTGCATCTAAACCCCCTCGAAACCTGGTACGCATCCTTGCGTTGCGCGCGCCGGATGGCAAGCGTTCGAGCCCAGGGTGAGCGACTTGGCCTTGGGCTCAATCAAATACCGCGCCCTGGTCGACGGGATCGCCTTTCAGGCAGCGGTAGGCATGGCCGATCGGCGCTACCAGCACCGCGACCGCCAGGGCATGGACCATCGCGCCCAGCGCCCTGGCCGCCATCGCCGCGGGTCCGAACGCCGCATTCAAGGCCGCTGACAGGGAGGGCGACTTCAACACCGGCGGCGAGGCGTTCCCCATCGCGCCGATCAGCAGGTCGCGAGCCCACGCGCCCGCCCCTTCGATCGCCATGGAGATCAGCAGGGCCGCAAGAAAGATCACCGCCAAGCCGACGTGGCGGCCATGGCTCAGCGTGAGCGCGCTTCCGAGGCGCAGGCGTCGATCAGCGAGCGTCATCGGCGCGGCCAGGGCCAGACGCCCGCCCAGCAGCGTCAGGACCACCGCAGTCGATCCGGTCGTGTAAGGCAAGACGGACGGGCTGGCTGCATGGGTCGCCAGCAGCAGGTAGCTCAAGGCGCCGACTGCCGAGGAGAGCAGCAGCCACACCAGGGTCAGCGGCAAGACGAGCCCAAGCAGACGCAACTCGACGCCGCCGAACCTCGGCCAGGCGGCGTGGCGGTCCTTGGGATGGATCGTCGCACGAAGGATCGCGGCGCAGGTCACGGTGGTCATCACTATGTTCAAGGCAAAGCCGGCGAGGCCGAGCCGCACGGCGACGATCGTCAGGCCGCGCCCCGAATCGACCGCCTGCCAGGCCCAGACCTGGAAACCGGCCATGATCGTTCCGCCAACGGCGAACACGAACGCCCATGACAGCGCCGCCGCAGGTCGGCCGGCGACAAGCCGGAGCCCTGACAGAATGGCGGCGCGCCAAGGCAGTTTCGCGGGGGTCATGACCGCTCCTAGTCGAACACGGCGGCTTGGTCGTCGGATCGGTGACTGCCAAGGTCGCGATAGATGGCCGCCGCTGGCGCGTAGAGGACCGCGGCCGCGACGGCGCCCAGGGCGGCGGTGACGATCGTGAAACCCAACCGAACGGGCGAGAACACGTCCGCCAGCGAACGGTTGTGTAGCAGAACGGCGGGCGAGACGTCCGCCCGCACTGCGCCCAGGACCAGGCCATACAGCGTGTTCGAGGCGCTGAACGCCAACGCGGCGCCCAGCAGGAGGGGTAGGTGGACCGCGAGGATCTTCCAGAAATGGCCCCGGCTCATGCCCAAGGCGGCGCGAACGCTCCATCGCCCCTCCGCCAAGGCCATTGGCGCGGCCAGGGACAGACGCACCAGCACGAACAGCCAGGCGACCAGGATGCTCAGGGCGCTGATTGTCCCAACGAGCCCAGAGGTCAGCGCCTCGTGCTTGGGCATCAAGGTCGAAAGCAGGAAGGACGGGATGACCGCCAGGATGCTCAGCGGCAACAGCAGCGCCCACTGCGCCAGCCAGACCAGGGTCAGCCGGATTTCGTCGGCGCCGAAGCGCATGCGGCTCCGCGTCTCGCCTTGCGGCCGCAACACGGTGCGATAGACCGCGGCCGAGAAGATCGCCATGGCGACGGTGGCGAGAACGGCACGGACCAGGCCGGTGATCGGCGCGATCCAGGTCCCGGAATAACCCGCCGCGCGAAGGCCTTCGGCGCGCACGTCGAGCATCTGGTCGGCTAGGCCGAACACCAGTCCGACCAGGCTCCAGACCAGCAGCAAGCCCGGCTCGCGGCGCAGGACGCCGAAACCCGCCAGCGCGGCGGCCGACCAGGAAAACTCCGCCTCCGTGCCCCTCAAGGTTTTGTCGCCCTAGCCGAACGTCTCGCCGACGTCGCGCCCCTTCAGCTGGGCGTAGATGGTCGGGGCCGGGGCGAAGACGATCAGCGAGACCAGCACCGACATCAGGCCCGACAGCAGCGAACGGACGACGCCGGACACCGAGAACAGCTCGGCCAGGGTGGTGGCCTCGCCATGCAGGGCGTCGCCGGCCGCCGCCAGGCCGCCGCCCGTGGCCATGCCGGCGATCGCGCCAACGGCGGCGATCATCACGAACAGCAGCAGATAGACCACCACCGCCAGGACGGTGGCGATTAGATAGGTTCCGAACAGCTGCCAGAACCGGCCGCGGGTCATGTCCCACGAGGCGCGCAAGTCGATCCGGCGGGTGTCGAACGCCAGGGTGCTGACGAACGACAGGCGCACCGACAGCAAGACCAGGCCGGCCAGCAGAGCCACGCCCGACAGCAGGCCCAGGAGCACGCCCAGGCCCGCCCCGCCGATCGCGCCGCCGATCGTCCCCAGCAGCGCCACGATGACCACGCCAACGAAATAGGCGCCGAACAGCACCAGGTAGAGCAGCACCTGAACCGCGGCTTGCCGCAGTTCGTCCCCGCCCAGGCGCAGATAGGCTCCCGCGCCGTCCTGCGGCCGCAGGATCAGGCGGTTGACCGCCGCCATCAGCACCGAATTGGTCACCAGCACGTAGAGCATCGAGCCGACGAACAGGGGCCACAGGCCGCTCATCGCCGCCAGGGTGGTTTGCGGGTCCGGGTCGCCTTCCACGGCCGTGGTCAGGGCGGTCAGCTTGTCGCCGAAGGTCGAGACCGCGAAGATCGCGACGATGAAGGACAGGATCGCCATGATGCCGGCCCAGACGGCCACCGCCCTGGGCTTCTCGCGCGCCGCTCGAAAGCCGGCCAGAGCCGCGTCCGTGGCCGAAAACTGATCCATCGCCATGCCCCGTTTTATCTCGACCACGCCTAACAAGGTTCGCGGCCGGGCGACAGCCCCGCCAGCTGTTTCCGCTGTCCAAACGCCGCGGCCAATTCTAACGTTCGTTTGAAGCGCCGGAACAGGCCGTACCAGGAGGATGTTGTGAAGCTGTATGGCGAGGCCAATCCCGCGCCCAATCCGCGTAGGGTGCGCATCTTCGCGGCGGAGAAGGGACTGGACCTGCCGGAGATTCGCATCGGCCTGCGCCAGGGCGGCCACAAGTCGCCCGAGCACAAGGCGCGCAACAGCTTGGGCCAGGTTCCGGTGCTGGAGCTGGAGGACGGCCAGACGATCAGCGAGAGCGTCGCCATCTGCCGCTACCTGGAAGCCCTGCACCCGACGCCGCCGCTGTTCGGGACCTGCGCCCTGAGCCAGGCGCGCACCGACATGTGGGTCCGTCGCATCGAGTTCCAGTTGATGATCCCGGTCGCCATGTACTGGCGCCACGCCCATCCGCTGACCGCCTCGCTGCTGGTCCAGAACCGCGCGTTCGGCGAGTCCAACCGGCCGGTCGCCGCCAAGGCCATGGGCTGGCTGGACCGCGAACTGGCCGACGGCCGCCAGTGGATCGCCGGCGACACGTTCGGCATGGCCGACATCGTCGCCCTGACCACGATCGACTTCGCCGCCTTCATCGGCCTGGATGTCCCGGACGAGGCCGAGCGGCTGAAGGGCTGGCGGGAACGGGCTTCGGCCCGCCCCAGCGCGGCGGCCTAGGCCGCCGTCGGCGCCAGCTCGCTTTCGTGCAGGTCGTAATAGGCCCGGGCCGGGGCGGCCGTCAGGATCACCATCTGGACGGTGAAGAAGAACGGCGCCAGCAGCATGGTGGCCAGGCCGGACAGGGCCAGCATGATCGTGTTGGTGATGCCGCCGGAGAAGGTCAGGATCAGCCCCGAAACCAGGGTCTGCGCCACGCTGACCAGAATGGTCAGCACCACCGCCAGGAAGTACATGCCCAGCAGCCGCCAGAAATGGTGGTCGGTCAGGGCCCACGTTCGACGCAGCGACAGCTTGCCCTCGGCGAAGGTGATGATCGACAGCAGGGACAGGCGAATGCCGAACCAGATCGACAGGCCGGCGACGGCGATGGCCCCCAGCACCTCGACCCACCGATTGGTCTCGACCGCGCCCAGGCTGATCAGGCCGGCGCCGATCAGCACCAGCACGGCGCTGGGCAGGGCGGTGACGACCAGGGCCACGATCCAGCCGACCAGGGCGACGACGAACTGGCGCGCCTCCTCGCGGCCCACGCGCAGATAGGCCAGCCGTCGTTCCTGCGGCCGCACCACGGCTCGCATGATCGCCACGCTGATCACCGACTGCAGGGCCACGGCGAAGGCGATCAGCGGCAGCAGCGTGCCCTTGCGCCGGGCGACGATGTCGATCAGCTCGCGCAGGTCGTTGGTCCGGGCCAGCAGCGCCAGGTCGGTCCGCACCGTGCCGCCGAAGGCGAAGGCGACCACCAGGCCCAGCACGATCAGCATGGCGAAGTAGCAGGCGGCCCAGGCCAGCACGACCAGCGGCTTGCGCTGGGTGATGCGGACGCCCTCGAGCGCGGCTTGGACGGGCGAGAAGGTGGTCATGTCCGGAGGGTTCCAGGGGGCGGGGCGGGCTGCACGCGATAGACGTCGACCAGGGCCGCGGTCCAGACGGGGATGAGATAGAAGAACACCAGGGCGACGCTGACCAGCTCGGGAACCAGCGTGCCCTCCGCGAAACCGGCGATGGCCCGCAGATAGCCGATCAGCACCACCAGGATGATCGCCGGCGCGGCCAGCACGGCCCCGGCCGCCGCCAGCACCAGCACCGCGCCGCGCGAGCGCCCGAAGGCGCTGAGCACCTGGATGCGGCCCAGATCCACGGTGGCGGCGGGGGCCAGGGACAGCCTCAGGAACAGCCAGACCATGATGGCCATCGACAGCAACGGCGGCAGGCTGGCGGCCAGGGTCCCCGGACCGCCGAGCGCGGCCCGCCAGGCGTCGACCGAGGTGATGTCCAGGCCCGGCGCGTTGCTCTTGGCCACGCCCACCACCACCGCGCCGACCAGCACCAACAGCACGGCCATGACGACGGTCAGGATCACGGTGACCAGGACCTGGACCGCCAGCAGCCGCCATTCCACGGCGCCCCAGCGCAAGCCTTGGAAGCCGGCGGGCCCGTCGAACGCGTGTCGGTACAGGGCGCCGTAGGCGACGGTCGTCGCCGCCAGCTCCAGCGGCAGGCCGAGGAAGGCCAGGCCCGGGGCGCGGGGCAGCAGGCCCAGGACCGCGCCCGCGACCAGCGCCGCCCAGCAGGTCCGCAGAGCCGGCGCCCATCCTGCCATTCCGGCGCGAACGGTTCGCCCGATCGCCGCCGATCCCTCAGCCATGAAACCCTCGCTCGACCGCGCCCCGCGCGAACCCCTCGAATCCAAGGAGTCATAAGCGGTTCGCCCCCGCCTTGGCGACGAGTCGCAACGGGTGTCACGCTGAATTTCGCCGCCCGTGGCTCTGGCGCCGCGCGGAGGCGTCGCCGTGTCAGGCTTTGCCCGCGCCGGAGGCCGCCAGCTCCTGATAGGCCTTGGCCCACGGTGCGTAGACCAGGGTCATGGCGAAGGCGCCCAGAAACGACAGCACGACGGTCCCAATCGCGGCGATCCCCCAGAACGCGTGCAGCCAGGCCTGCGGCGGCTGGCCCTGCAAGCTCTCGACCGTGGCCTTGATCCCCGCCCAGGACCCGAAGGCCGCCAGGCCGAGCACCGCGTAGAGCACCAGTTCCAGCCCGATCAGGATCAGCAGCAGCAGGGCCGCCATGCCCAGCAGCCGGCCGCTCTGGCCGCGGGTGAAGCGCCAAGATTCGAACAGCAGGAACTTGTTCTCGACGAAGCTCATCGGCCCCGCCATCGACAGGCGCAGGAGACCCCAGACCAGCACCGCGATCCCGGCCAGGATCACCAGGGCGATCAGCAGGCCGGCGACCAGCTTGCCGGCGTCTCCCGCCGCCGAACCGACCAGGAACAGGATCAGACCCAGGATCAGGCCAATGAACACCACGGCGAAATAGGCCATCATGAACAGCACGCCCTGGACCAGGGTCACCAGCCCCAGCCACAGCTCCGGCATGCCCAGGCGCAGATAGGCCCAGCGCTTCTGGTCCGGCTGGAGCACGGCGCGGAACACCGCTCCGGCCACCACCCCCTTGACCAGCGCGCCGCCGACCCAGCTGATCACGTTCACGCCCATCATGCTGCCCTGCAGCTGCATCATCCGCGCCATCATCGCGGACTCGTCCGCGGCCGAAGGCGACGACGCCGGAGCCGGCATCGTCTTGATCATTTCGATGAACTGCGGCGCCAGCGTCCACATCAGGGCGACCATCGGCCCGACCAGCGTCACCAGGATCACCAGCCCCCAGGCCAGCACCGCCAGGGGCGCCCGCCCGATCACCCCGAACCCGGCCGCCGCCGCGCCCGTCGCCGAAAACCTCGCCATGCCCGTCCCCGCAACCTTGAGTCTCGGCCCAACCTACACGCAGGTTTCGCCGGCTGGCCAGCGGAGGTATGAGGGCGGCCATGAGCACCTCCCCTTCTTCTTCGTCTTCTTCTCCGTCTTCCGCCGCCCCCGTCCATGTCGTCGGCGGCGGCCTGGCTGGATCCGAGGCCGCCTGGCAGATCGCCCAGGCCGGCGTGCCCGTCGTCCTGCATGAAATGCGGCGCGACCTGCCCGACCCGTCCTCAAGCAGCGAAGCGGTAGGGCAAGTAAAAATCCGCACCGACGCCCACCAGACCGACGGCCTGGCCGAGATGGTCTGCTCCAACTCCTTCCGCTCCGACGACTGGCAGTTCAACGCCGTGGGCCTGCTGCACGCCGAGATGCGCAGGCTGGACTCGCTGATCCTCTCGGCCGCCGACCAGCACCAGGTGCCGGCCGGCGGGGCCCTGGCGGTCGACCGCGACGGCTTCTCGGCCGAGGTCACCCGCCGCATTGAGGCTCATCCGCTGATCACCATCGTCCGCGAGGAGGTCGCCGGCCTGCCGCCGGCCGATTGGGACAACGTCGTGGTGGCCACCGGTCCCCTCACCTCGCCGGCCCTGGCCGACGCCATCCTCGAGCTCAGCGGCGAAGGCCAGCTCAGCTTCTTCGACGCTATCGCCCCGATCATCCACGTCGAGTCGATCGACATGGACATCGCCTGGCGCCAGTCGCGCTACGACAAGGAAGGCCCCGGCGGTGACGCGGCGGCCTACATCAACTGCCCGATGGACAAGGCCCAGTACGAGGCCTTCATCGACGCCTTGCTCGAAGGCCCCAAGGCCGAGTTCAAGGACTGGGAGCACGTGCCCTATTTCGACGGCTGCCTGCCGATCGAGGTGATGGCCGAGCGCGGCCGCGAGACGCTGCGCCATGGTCCCATGAAGCCGGTCGGTCTGACCAACCCGCGCGACCCGACGGTCAAGGCCTACGCCATCGTCCAGTTGCGCCAGGACAACGCCCTGGGCACGCTGTGGAACATGGTGGGCTTCCAGACCAAGCTGAAGCACGGCGCCCAGGCCGAGGTGTTCCGGATGATCCCGGGTCTGCAGAACGCCCAGTTCGCCCGGCTGGGCGGCCTGCACCGGAACACCTTCATCAACAGCCCGCGCCTGCTGGATCGCAGCCTGCGGATGAAGGCGGCCCCGCGCCTGCGCTTCGCCGGCCAGATGACCGGGGTCGAGGGCTATGTCGAAAGCGCCGCCACCGGCCTGCTGGCGGGGCGCTTCGCCGCCGCCGAGCGCCTGGGCCGGACGCTGGACGCCCCGCCGCCGACCACCGCGCTCGGCGCCCTGGTCGACCACGTGACCGGCGGCCACCTGGAGGGCGGTCCCGAGGGCAAGGCCAGCTTCCAGCCGATGAACATCAACTACGGCCTGCTGCCGCCGCTGGAGGCGCCCAAGGTCGACGAGAACGGCGTCAAGATCCCGCTGAAGGAACGCGGCCGCGCCAAGAAGCGGCTGATGAGCCTGCGGGCGCTGGCGGATCTGGACGCGTGGGTGAGCGGGGCGGCTTAGGCCCCCTCAGTCGCCCCGCGACAGCTCCCCCAGTGGGGCAGCATCTACTCGGATTGGATCCTCCCGCTCTGGGGCGGCCGGAGAGCCGGAGGGGCTCTTTGGAGCCCTCTGCGTTCCCGCACGTTCAAAGGCCCATGTCCGCCTCCCCTCCCTGGCTCACGGACCTGGCGCTGCGCCTGGCCTGGGCGCCGCCGTGGGCGATCAGCCTGGCCCTCGTCGCTGTCGCCGTGCTGCTGGCGCTGGCCGCGCACTTCGTCCTGGTCCGGATCGTCCGCCGCTCGCTGTCCAGGGACGCCTTCTGGTCGGCCCTGGCCGTGCGCACGCGACGCCCGACCCGGATGGCGTTCATCGTCGCCGCCCTCAGCCTGGCCGCCTCGATCGCGCCCCTGACCACCGGCCAGGCCGCCGGCGCCAAGCACCTGCTGCTGATCCTGTTCATCGTGCTGGTGGGCTGGATCGTGCTGACCGCCCTGGACATCGGCGCGGCGCTCTACATGCGGCGCTTCAACGTCGACGTCGAAGACAACCTGCTGGCGCGGAAGCACCTGACCCAGGTCAAGATCCTGCGCCGAGCCTGCGCCGTGATCATCGGCCTGGTCACGGTCGGTCTGGCCCTGATGACCATTCCGGGCGTGCGCCAGTGGGGCGTCAGCCTGCTGGCGGCCGGCGGCGCGGCCTCGCTGATCGTCGGCCTGGCCCTGCAGCCGCTGCTGACCAACCTGATCGCCGGCATCCAGATCGCCATCACCCAGCCGATCCGCATCGACGACGCCGTGATCATCGACAAGGAGTGGGGCAATGTCGAGGAGATCAACGCCACCTATGTGGTGGTGCGGCTGTGGGACTGGCGGCGGATGGTGTTGCCGCTCAGCTACTTCATCCAGACGCCGTTCCAGAACTGGACGCGGGAATCGGCGGCCCTGATCGGCACGGCCATGCTCTATGTCGATCACGCCGCCCCGATCGACCGCCTGCGCGCCAAGCTGGAGGAGATCGCCAGGGGCTCGGCGCTGTGGGACGGCAAGGTGGTCGCCCTGCAGGTCACCGACGTCACCGCCCAGGTGCTGGAGGTGCGCTGCCTGGTCAGCGCCCGCAGCGCGCCCAAAACCTTCGACCTGCGCTGCGAGGTCCGCGAGAAGATGATGGCCTTCCTGCGCGACGAGATCCCCGACGCCCTGCCGAGGCAGCGTCTGGGCCTGGTGGAGACCCAACCGGTCACGGCGTAACCTCGGGCGGCGGGCGTATGCGCCGATATCGCGCCTCGACCAGGCCGAACAGTCCGAAGGCGATCAGGCCGGCGGCGACCAGGCACAAGGCCGCGTTGCCGAACGGCTGCCCTTCCAGCGCCTGCAGCGCGCCGCCCCAGCTGCGCGCCTCGCCGGCCCGGGCCTCGACGCCCGCGGTCACCAGGAAGACGCCCAGCGGCAGGCTGGCCAGGCCCCGCGCGCCGTAGCCGACCTTGGCCAGGGGCGCGACCCGCCGGCAGGTCCGTTCATCGCAGTTCAGGCGCTTGCCGAAATCCTGGACCAGGCCCTGGACGACATTGCCGATCCCGAACGCGATGACCACCACGCCCGCGGCGATCAGCAAGGTGTCGCCATAGGGCAGGTGGAGAATGGTCCCGGCGGTGTGGTGGGCCTTCTGCTCCTCGTCGACCTCGCCGACATCTTCGAGTTCGTCCAGCAGTTCGAAGGCCGACAGCGCCAGACCGCCATAGACCAGGCCGCTGATCGCCTGGCCGATCCGCACCGCCCACGCCTTGAGCGAACGCCCGTGATGGTCGGCGTCGAACACCGCCTGCAGGACGCGCCAGGCCGCGAAACCCGCCAGGCCCGCGCCGATCCCCCCGATCAGCACGCCGCCCAACGGCCAGTCGGCCCAGGCGCGCATCAGGGCCTTGGCGCCCTTGGCCCTCGGCGTCAGGTCCAGCGCCGCCAACAGGACGATGGAGCCGAGCCCCAGATAGACCAGACCCCGCGCGGCATAGCCGAGCCGCGACGCCAGCTCGATCGCCTTGGCCGCGTCGAGTCGCCGGACGCGCTTGGCCAGCTTTCGCGGCAGGACTCCCGGCGATGTCGACATGACTGCTGCCCCGCATGGTCAAACCTGGATGACCAACGGCGCGGCGAATGCTGGCGTTCCCCCTCGCGCGATCGGGCGGCTATTCTCCGCCAAGCCTGTCTTTCAGTAAGTAAGTGATTTATGACTTAGCTTCAGGCGCCGCCGGTTCGGTCTGGCGCTTGTCGAGGCATGTGCGCGGGAAGCCGGTCCGCGGCGCCGATCATCGCGGGCTTGGCGGCCCGTCGATGTTAAGGCCAGGATGTCACGAATGGCGTGGAACGGCAAAGGGGAGCCCCGCAGGGTGGCGGAAGCCTTCGAGATCGGCGACTTCGTGCCTGGCGCACGGGCCAAGACCCGGTGCGACCTGATGGGCGCGGCGCCCTATAGCGAAGCCGACGACATGCTGGTGCGCCGATTCCTGACGCCGGCCCATGACGAGGCGCTCAGGACCTTGGCCTTCTGGATGGAGCAGGCCGGCATGACCGCCCGTCGCGACCGCGCCGGCAACCTGGTCGGCCGCTACGAGGGCGAGACGCCGGACGCCCCGGCCCTGCTGACCGGCTCGCACATCGACAGCGTCCGCAACGGCGGCCGCTACGACGGCGCGCTGGGCGTCATGCTGGGGATCGACGTGGTCGAGGTCCTGGCCCGCGCCGGCCGCCGCCTGCCGTTCGCGGTCGAGGTGATCGCGTTCGGCGACGAGGAAGGCTCGCGCTTTCCCGCCTCGATGACCTGCAGCCGCGCCGTCGCCGGAACCGTCAGCCCCAGCGTCATGGAGATGGCCGACGCCGACGGCGTCAGCCTGGCCGAGGCGTTCGCGGTCTTCGGCCTGGACCCCACGCGCCTGGAGGAGGCGGCCCGCGCGCCCGGCGAGATCTTCGCCTTCCTGGAAGCCCACATCGAGCAAGGCCCGGTGCTGGAGGCCGAGGGCCTGGCCCTGGGCGTGGTCACCGCCATCGCCGCCCAGAAGCGGCTGATGGTGCGGTTCACGGGCATGGCCGGCCACGCCGGCACGACGCCGATGAATTTGCGCAAGGATCCCGGCCCCGCCGCCGCCGAGGCGATCCTGGCCCTGGAGCGGATCTGCGGCGGCGGCGAGGACGGCCTGGTCGGCACCGTCGGCCGGATCACCGCCCTGCCTGGGGCCTTCAACGTCATTCCCGGTGCGATGGAATATTCGATGGACATCCGGGCCGAGGTCGCCGCCACGCGCGACGCCGCGGTCGAGGCCGTCACCGCCGAGATCGAGGCCATCGCCGCCCTGCGCGGGCTCGAAGCCTCGATCACCCTGATGCAGGACCTGGCCGCCAGCCCCTGCGATCCCGGACTGACCGCCCTGCTCGAAGACGCCGTCGCCGCCACCGGCCAGGCGCCGCGCCGCCTGCCCAGCGGGGCCGGCCACGACGCCATGGTCATCGCCGACCTCTGCCCCACCGCCATGCTGTTCATCCGCTGCGAGGGCGGGATCAGCCACAATCCGCGCGAGGCCGTGACCGAGGCCGACTGCGCCCTGGCCGCTCAGGCCATGCTGGGGTTCGTGGAGCGGCTCGCCGAAGATTTCGACGCCCTGCGTCCTTCGAGGCCGCTTCGCGGCGCCTCAGGATGAGGAGCGTTGTTGCTGATTTCCTCTTCCTGAGGTGCGAGCCGCAGGCGAGCCTCGAAGGACGCACGGCGTCCCCGAACCACCAATTGAAGCGCTCCAGATGACCACCACCCAGACCTTCGGCGAACTCGACCATCCCTCTCGGCTGCTGATGGGCCCCGGCCCGATCAACGTGCATCCGCGCGTGCTGCGGGCCATGTCGGTGCAGTTGCTGGGCCAGTTCGACCCGGAGTTCACCGGCTACATGAACGAGACCATGGCGCTGTACCGCCAGGTGTTCCAGACGCAGAACCGCTGGACCTTCCTGATCGACGGCACGTCGCGCGCCGCCATCGAAGCGGCCCTGGTCTCGGTGCTGGCGCCGGGCGACGACGTGGTGGTGGTCAACGCCGGACGCTTTGGCCTTCTGCTGTCGGAGATCGCCCAGCGCTGCGACGCCAAGGTCACCCTGGTCGAGGGCGAATGGGGCAAGGTCGTCGATCCGCAGGCCGTGGAGGACGCGGTCAAGCGCGTGCGCCCGCGGCTGGTGGCTTGCGTGCACGGCGACACCTCCACCACAATGGCCCAGCCGATCGCGGCGATCGGCGAGATCTGCCAACGCTACGACGCCCTGCTCTATGTCGACGCCACCGCCACCATCGGCGGCATGAGCACGCCGGTCGACGCCTGGCGGGCCGACATCGTCACCGGCGGGCTGCAGAAGTGTCTGGGCGGGCCATCGGGCTCGGGCCCGATCACGATCTCGGACCGCGCCGCCGAGCACATCAACGGCCGCAAGCACGTCGAGGCCGGCATCGCCACGGCCGGGAGCGTCGCCGGCAACGGCCGCCGCATCGCCTCCAACTATTTCGACCTGGCGATGATCATGGACTACTGGTCCGACAAGCGCCTGAACCACCACACCGAGGCCGCCTCGATGCTGTACGCGGCCCGCGAATGCGCCCGGGTGGTGCTGGAGGAGGGGCTGCAGGCCCGCTTCGCCCGCCACGCCCAGGCCGGGGCGGCGGTGGTGGCCGGGGTCGAGGCCATGGGCCTGAGCGTCTACGGCGACAAGGCCCACAAGATGACCAATGTCACCGCCGTGGTCATCCCGCCGGGCGTCGACGGCGACCGGGTGCGGACGCGCATGCGCACCGACTTCGAGATCGAGATCGGCACGGCCTTCGGGCCGCTGGCGGGCAAGGTCTGGCGGATCGGGGCGATGGGGGTGAACGCCCGCAAGCACGCTGTGCTGACGACCCTGGCGGCGCTGGAGGCGGTGCTGCGCGGTGAGGGTTATGGATTCACGGCCGGCGCCGGGGTGGATGCTGCACTGGGGATGTTCTCGTGACACTCCCCCCTCAGTCGCTCCGCGACAGCTCCCCCACAGGGGGAGCATCCAGAAAGGTCCTCCCCCTGTGGGCGAGGCGGCCCGAAGGGCCGGTGGGGGGAGCGGTATGACCTATCCAAGAAACCTCATCGGCTACGGCGAAAACCCGCCCCATGCCCAGTGGCCGAACGGCGCCCGGATCGCCGTGCAGTTTGTCCTCAACTACGAGGAAGGCGCCGAGCGCTCCGTCCTGCACGGCGACTCGCAGGCCGAGCACTTCCTGTCGGAGATGGTCGGCGCCCAGCCGATCCCCGACGCTCGGCACATGGCGATGGAGAGCCTCTACGAATACGGCGCGCGGGCCGGTTTCTGGCGCATCCGCCGGCTGTTCGAGGACTTCGGCCTGCCGCTGACCGTCTTTGGCGTGGCCCAGGCCATGGCCCGCCACCCTGACGCCGTCGAGGCCATGCTGAAGTCCGGCTGGGAGGTCGCCACCCACGGCTATCGCTGGATCGACTACCAGCATTTCCCCGAGGCGCTGGAACGCGAGCACATCGCCCAGGCCATCGAGATCCACGAGGCCCTGACCGGCGAGCGGCCGCTGGGCTGGTACCAGGGCCGCACCAGCCCCAACACCGCCCGGCTGATCGCCCAGGAAGGCGGCTTCGTCTACGACGCCGACAGCTACGCCGACGACCTGCCCTACTGGGACGACCAGCATGGCCGGCCGCAGTTGATCGCGCCCTACACGCTGGACGCCAACGACATGCGCTTCGCCGCGCCCCAGGGCTTCAACAGCGGCGACCAGTTCTTCGCCTATCTGCGCGACACGTTCGACGCCCTCTACCTCGAAGGCGAGACCGCGCCGAAGATGATGAGCGTGGGCCTGCACTGCCGGATCGTCGGCAAGCCGGGCCGGATCATGGCCCTGCGCCGCTTCCTCGAGCACGTCACCGCCCACGACAAGGTCTGGGTGGCCAGGCGCATCGACATCGCGCGGCACTGGATCGCGACCCACCCCTACAAGGCCCCCACGAACAAGGAGAGCGCCCAATGAGCGCCCCGCCCCTGACCCTGGCCGACCTGAACCGGATGAACCGCACCGGCTTCGCCACCACGCTCGGCTTCGCCTTCGAGCTGTCGCCCTGGGTCGTCAAGCGCGCCTATGACGCAGCGCCGTTCGACAGCGTCGAGGCCTTGCACGCCGCGACCATGGCCGTTCTGGAGGCCGCCTCGGAGGACCAGCGCCTGGCCCTGATCCGCGCCCACCCGGAACTGGCCGGCAAGGCGGCGATCGCCAAGACCCTGACCGCCGAGAGCAACGCCGAACAGGCCAGCGCCGGCCTGGACCGACTGACGCCGGAGGAGTACGAGCGTTTCCACGCCCTGAACGCCGCCTATCGCCAGCGCTTCGGCTTTCCGTTCATCATCGCCGTGCGGCTGAACGACAAGACAGCGATCCTGGCCGCCATGCAGGCGCGCCTGAAGAACGACCAGGCCGCCGAGATCGCCGAGGCGATCCGACAGATCGGCCTGATCTCGAAACTCCGGCTGCAAGACGCGGTGACCGGATGAGCCGCTCCGAACGACCATCGCCCCCAAAACGCTCGTCATCCCGGGCCTTGTGCCCGGGATGACGGTCGGGAGGGGGATGACGACGGTTGAAGTTTCGGCCTGGGGGACCTTGTAGTTGGAATACGATCTGACCACCTGGCTGAACCTGTCCCTGCGCTGGCTGCACGTGATCGCCGGCGTCGCCTGGATCGGCGCCTCGTTCTACTTCGTCTGGCTGGACAACAACCTGCGCCCGCCCGTCCCCGAGAAGGACGGCGTGAAGGGCGAGCTGTGGGCCGTGCACGGCGGCGGCTTCTACCATTCGCAGAAGTACATGACCGCCCCGGCCCACATGCCCGACCACCTGCACTGGTTCAAGTGGGAGGCCTACACCACCTGGCTGTCGGGCTTCGCCCTGCTGATCGTGCTCTACTATGTCGGCGCCCCGGTCTATCTGATCGACGCTTCCAAGCACGCCTTCAGCCAGGCCGGCGCCATTGCCACGGGTCTGGCCTTCATCTTCGGCGGCTTGGCTGTCTACGAAGGCCTGTGCCGCTCGCCGCTGGGCGCCAGGCCGCGCCTGTTCGGCGTCGTCTGGTTCCTGACGCTGACGGCGGCGGCCTGGGCCCTGACCCGGCTCTTCTCCGACCGTGGCGCCTCCATCCATGTCGGCGCGATCATCGGCACCTGCATGGTCGGCAACGTGTTCCTGGTGATCATCCCCAACCAGCGCAAGATCGTCGCCGACATGCTGGCCGGCCGCCCCGTCGATCCGCGCTTGGGCGCCATGGGCAAGCAGCGCTCGGTGCACAACACCCACATGACCCTGCCGGTCATCTTTATCATGATCAGCAACCACTATCCGGCGGTCACCGGCCACCACCTGGCCTGGCTGCTGCTGGCGCTGATCAGCGCGGGCGGCGTGTCGATCCGCTACTTCTTCATCCTGCGCCACCATGGGGTCATCAAGCCCGACTACCTGATCCTGGGAGCGTTCCTGATCTTCAGCGTCAGCATGATCGCCAGCCTCAAGTCCAAGGCGCCCGAGACGGTTTCAAACGTGCCCTTCCCCGTGGCCCAGGCCATCGTCCAGAGGCATTGCGTGATGTGCCATTCGGCCACCCCGACCCACAAGGGCTTCACCGCCCCGCCCAACGGCGCGGCCTTCGACACCCCGGCCGGCATGGCGCGCTATGCGGGCAAGATCCGCGAGCGCGCGGTCGAGACGACCAGCATGCCGCTCGGAAACGAGACTCACATTACCGATGCCGAGCGCGCCCAGCTGGGCGCCTGGATCAAGGCGGGAGCGAAGACGCAGTGACCACCCTGGTAGAGACGCCATCGGCCGAACCGACCGACGACGCCGCTCCGGCGCCCCGCAAGCGCAACGCCGAGCGGACGCGCAAAGCGATCCTGACCGCGGCGCTGCGGGAGTTCTCCCAGGCGGGCTACGCCGGCGCGCGGATCGAGAAGATCGTCAAGGCCGCCAAGTGCAACATCCGCATGCTCTACCACTATTTCGGCGACAAGAAGGGCCTGTACCTGGCGGTGCTGGAAGCCGCCTACGAGGACCTGCGCGGCCGCGAGGCCGAGCTGGAGATCGACTTCGAACGGCCGCTGGAGGGCTTTCTCGCGCTGCAGCGCTTCACCTCCGACTATTTCGAGAAGAACCCGCGCATCGACGGCCTGCTGCGCAACGAGAACCTGCTGCAGGGCAAGTTCGTGGCTCAGTCGCGCAAGGTCACCGAGACAGCCTTTCCGCTACGCCGGACCATCGAGCGGCTGATCGACAGCGGCCAGAAGCAGGGGATCTTCCGCGACAACCTCGACTGGGCCCAGATCTACGTGACCATCGCGGCCATGAGCCGCTTCCACCTGGCCAACGGCTACTCGCTGTCGGTGACGCTGGACACCGACATGAGCAAGCCGGAATGGCGACGGGCCCGGCTGGCGCATGCGCTGGAACTGCTGGAGGGGTATCTGCGGAAGTAGGTGCGGCGAATACTTGCCCCTACGGGTCGCTTCGCGACTGTCTTCCCCCACAGGGGGAAGAGGATCGGTGTGCGAGCGTCCTCCGCCCCCTATGGGGGCGGACAGACGGCGAAGCCGTCAGGTGGGGGCAAGTGGGTGAGCCTCTGAACTCAAAACAACACCCCCTTCTCCAGCATGCCATGCACGCCCTTCTCGCCGTTGACCGTCTGGGTCACGCGGAAGTCCACGGCCAGCGAGCAAAACTGATAGGCCTGCACGCGCGTCAGCGAAGACCGCGCGACGATCAGCTCGATCATGGCCCGCAGCGCCTGCTTCATCGCCAGGTCCAGGTCCTCGTTGAAGCCGAAGGTCAGATAATGGGTCGGACTTTCCGCGCTCGGCCAGGTCCGGACGCCGACGTCGGCGGCCTTGTGCAGGACGAAGGTGAAGGTCCCGGTCAGGCCCATCTCCAGGGCGTTGACGCAGACCTCGCCATCGCCCTGGCGGCCGTGGCCGTCGCCGGCCGAGAAGTTGGCGCCTGGAACCCAGACCGGCAGGAACAGGGTCGAGCCGGCGACCAGCTCCTTGCAGTCCATGTTGCCGCCGTGCTCGCGCGGCTCGCGGCTGGACAGGCGTCCATAGCGGGGCGGCGGCGCGACGCCGGTGGTGCCGAAGAACGGGCGCAGCGGCAGGGTCGGGCCCCAGCTTGGCTTGCAGGTCCCTGCCGCGGCGTCGACCGCGATATGGCTGACATAGCGATCGGGAAACTCGTCCGGCAGGGTCCCGGCCAGCGGCCGGACGGCGCAGTAGCCCCAGACGTTGTTCGGCTCGATGGCCTCGATCCGCACCTCCAGCGTGTCGCCCGGCTCGGCCCCCGCGATCGCCACGGGCCCCGTCAGGATGTGCGGGCCGATGCGCTCCAGTTTGGCGTCGTGGATCGCCTGCAGGGCGGGCGGGATAGCCAGGCCGGAGTCCGGCGCCGGCATCACCTCGGGACCGCCCGACACGCAGTCGATCACCACCGTGTCGCCCGGCGCGATCGTCAGCACCGGTGCGAAGGCGGCGTCGAAGATCCCGAAGCGCACGGTGTCCGGGGTCGAGGCCAGGTGATGCCGCATGAAGTAAGTCCTCTATTACCAGAACCCAGTTGGCGCGCGGCCGGCCCGCCGCCCTAGCCTCGACCGCCGCGAGACCAGCCGAAGCGCGCCGGCGCCCGTCCGGCGGGCAGCCCGGCCGTCGGCATGGCGCGGACATGGGCGTCGGCGCGTTCCAGGATCCATGGCGCTGGCGGCCGCCGCCCATCCCCGCTATGAAGATTTTTCTTACTTGTGGAGCTCGTCCCGCATGACGACCGATCCGGCGCTCGCAGCGTTCCTGGCCCTCGACGACCAGGCGGTCGCCGCCTATGCGGACGCCCGGGCCGAGGCTCTGGGCCTGGCCCTGCCGCCGGAGACCCGCGCCGGCGTGGTCGACAACCTGGCCCTGCTGCGTCGCCAAGCCGCGACGTTCGTGGCCGCCGTCGGCCTGGACGACACCGTCCCGCTCGAGCCGTTCGAGCCATGAGCACGGCCGACTTCCGCTCCGCCCAGGCCGTCGCCGCCGACGTCCGCGAGGGTCGGACCACCGCCCGGGCCGAGATCGAGGCCGCCCTGGCCCGCGCGCGCGACGACCGATTCAACGCCTATACCGCCGTCTTCGCCGAGCGCGCCCTGGCCCAGGCCGAGGCGATCGACGCCGACCTCGCCGTCGGCCGCCCCGTCGGCCCGCTGGCCGGCGCGCCGTTCGCGGTCAAGAACCTGTTCGACGTCGAAGGCGCGACCACGATCGCCGGCTCGCGCATCCGCCGCGACGCGCCGCCCGCCGCGCAGGACGCCACCGCCGTCCAGCGCCTGACCGCCGCCGGGGCGGTGCTGGTCGGCGCGCTGAACATGGACGAGTTCGCCTATGGCTTCGTCACCGAGAACGCCCACGACGGCCCAACCCGCAATCCGCATGACCCGGCCCGCATCGCCGGCGGCTCGTCCGGCGGTTCGGCCGCGGCGGTCAGCGGCGGCCTCGTGCCCCTGACCCTGGGCTCGGACACCAATGGCTCGATCCGCATCCCCGCCAGCCTGTGCGGGGTGTTCGGCCTCAAGCCCACCCTGGGCCGCCTGTCGCGCCAGGGCGCCTTTCCCTTTGTCGAGAGCCTGGACCATGTCGGGCCGTTCGCCCGTTCGGTCGCCGACCTGGCCCTCGCCTACGACCTGATGCAGGGCCCCGATCCGCTGGATCCGCTCTGCCGTCGGCCCGCCGAACCGGTCGCCCCCCGCCTGCAAGCTGCCGCCGACGCACCCCTTCGCGTCGGCGTGCTGGGCGGCTGGTTCGCGCAGGGCGCCTTTCCCGAGGTGCTGGAGGCGCTGGAGATCGTCGCCGACGCCCTGCAGGCCCGGCGCGGCGTCGAACTTCCGGGCGCCGAACTGGCCCGCGCCGCCGCCTTCTGCCTGACGCCGATCGAGGCCGCGCACCTGCACTGGCCCGACCTGAAGGTCCGGCCCCTCGACTACGACCCCGCCGTCCGCGACCGCCTGCTGGCCGGGGCCCTGGCGCCCGACGCCGTCGCCGAGGTCGCGCGCCGCTACCGCCCGGTGTTCCGCGACGCCGTGCGGGCGGTGTTCGAGGATTTCGACGTGCTGCTGGCCCCCGCCTCGGTCTGCCCCGCGCCCGGCATCGGCCAGGCGACCATGGAGATGGGCGGCCAACAGGTCTCGGTCCGCAAGAACCTGGGCGCCTACACCCAACCGATCAGCTATGTCGGGCTCCCGGTAGTGGCCGCCCCCGTCAACCGCCCCGGCAAGCTGCCGATCGGCGTGCAGATCATCGCCCCGGCCTGGCGCGAGGACCTGGCCCTGGCCGCCGCCCTGCGCCTGGAACGGGCCGGCGTCGTGGCCGCTCACCGTCCGCCGGAACCCGCGCAATGACCTCCGTCAACGACCCCGACGTCCTGGCCGAGGTGACCGCCGCCGTCGACGCCTACGAGACGGCGCTGATGACCAACGACGTCGAGGCGCTGGACGGCTTTTTCCGCGACGCGCCCGAGACGGTGCGCTACGGCGTGGCCGAGAACCTCTACGGCTTCGAGGCGATCGCGGCCTTTCGAATCGGCCGCTCGGGCGGCTCGCCGCAGAGGTCACGCCTGAGGACGGAAATCACCACGTTTGGGCGAGACTTCGCCGTCGCCAACGTCGAATTCCAGCGCGAAGGGGCAAAACGCACCGGACGCCAGAGCCAGACCTGGATCCGCGCCGAAACCGGCTGGAAAATCGTCTCGGCCCACGTTTCGCTTCTGCAGGACGGCGTCGACCAACGCCTTGCTCCATAAGCGCCGGATCGCCCGCCCGATGACCACAAGTAATAAATCTATGACTTATGATCTGCTTTTGGGCAGTCCTGTCGCGGCGTGGTCAAATAGTGACATCCAGGGCAAAAACTTCACCAAACCTGGTCTGGGACGTCATCAAAGCTTTGGATTCGCCTCCGGCATTGTGCATTGCACCCTCAAGCGTCGGGCCGCCGGCGCATGAAGGGGATACTTCAATGACCACCGCCAACACGCTGCGCAGCCGCCTCCACCGCGGCGCCGCCCTCACCGCCCTGGTCCTGGCCGTCGGCGCCGCCGCGCCGGCCTTCGCCCAGGACACCGGCTCCGTCACCCTGGACGACGTGATCGTCACCGCCCAGAAGCGCTCGGAAAACATCCAGGAAGTGCCGGTCTCGGTCGCCACCATGGGCGGCGAGAAGCTGGACGCGCTGTTCGCCGGCGGCGAGGACGTGCTGGCCCTGTCCAGCCGGGTGCCCGGCCTGTTCGTCGAAAGCTCCAACGGCCGCGCCGCCCCGCGCTTCTACATCCGCGGCCTGGGCAACACCGACTTCGACCTGGCCGCCTCGCAGCCGGTGTCGGTGATCATGGACGACGTGGTCATGGAAAACGTCGTGCTGAAGAGCACGCCGATCTTCGACGTCGAGCAGGTGGAAGTGCTGCGCGGCCCGCAGGGCACGCTGTTCGGTCGCAACACCACCGCCGGCATCGTCAAGTTCGACAGCGTCAAGCCGAGCCAGGTCTTCAAGGCCAACGGCACGGTGACCTACGGCTCGTACGGCTCGTGGACGGCCGAAGGCAGCGTCGGCGGCCCGCTGGTCGAAGGCAAGCTGGCCGGCCGCATCGCCATCCTGGGCCAGCACCGCGACAACTATATCGACAACACCTTCACCAACGTGAAGGACGCGATGGGCGGCTATGACGAATACGCCATCCGCGGCCAGTTGCTGTGGACCCCGACCGAGAACCTCAGCGTCCTGCTGAACGCCCACAATCGCACCCTGGACGGCACGGCCGCGATCTTCCGCGCCAACATCCTCACCAAGGGCAGCAACAAGATCAACGGCAACTTCGACCGCGACGCCGTCTTCTACAACGGCGGGGCCAACAACCCGCAGAAGTACGACGGCAACGGCGAGTCGATTAAGGTCGACTACGACTTCGGCGGCGTGACCCTGACCTCGATCAGCGCCTACGAGACCACCAACGGCTACAGCCGCGGCGACATCGACGGCGGCGTGGCCGGCACGGGCCCGGGCTTCATCCCGTTCGACTCCGACACCCGGGACGGCATCGACGACCTGGACCAGTACACCCAGGAAGTGCGCCTGGCCTCGGACACCGAAGGCCCGCTCAGCTGGCAGTTCGGCGGCTACTACTTCAAGTCGGACTTCCTGGTCACCACCGACGCCGGATTCAACAAGGCGACGCTGAACCACAAGAACACCGCCTGGGCCGGCTTCGGCCAGGTCGCCTACCAGGTCAACGACAAGCTGAAGCTGACCGGCGGCGCCCGCTACACCGACGACAAGAAGACCATGACCGTCGTCGGTTCGACCGCGCCGGAAGTGTCGGTGTCGGACAGCAAGGTCTCGTGGGACTTGTCGGCCTTCTACGACGTGACCGACGACTTCAGCCTGTACGCCCGTGCCGCCCACGGCTTCCGCGGCCCGACCATCCAGGGCCGCGACATCGTCTTCTTCAGCCCCGCCTCGGTGGCCAAGTCGGAAACGATCCAGTCGTACGAAGTCGGCTTCAAGAGCGAACTGCTGGACCGCCGCATCCGCTTCAATGGCGCGGCCTTTACCTATGAAGAGAAGAACCCGCAGTTCAGCGCCATCGGCGGCGCCACCAACGGCACCCTGCTGGTCAACGCCGACAAGGGCCAGGCCTATGGCGTCGAGTTCGACGGCGAGTTCAAGGTCACCGAGAACCTGCTGCTGACCGCCGGCTACAGCTACAACCACACCAAGATCAAGGACAAGGATCTGGCCGTGGCGGTCTGCGCCCAGTGCACGGTCACCGACCCTCTGAACGCCTCGGGCCAGGCCCTGGTCGACGGCAACCCGTTCCCGAACGCGCCGAAGTACGTGCTGAACTTCACGGCCCGCTACAGCTATCCGATCGGCGACGGCGAACTGTTCGCCTACACCGACTGGTTCCGCCAGGGCTACACGAACGTCTTCCTCTACCAGAGCAAGGAGTTCTACTCGAAGGGCGACTTCGAGGGCGGCCTGAAGCTGGGCTACGCCAAGCGCGACGGCGCCTATGAGATCGCCGCGTTCGCCCGCAACATCACCAACGAGGTGAACCTGCGCGGCGCGATCGACTTCAACAACCTGACCGGTTTCGTCAACGAGCCTCGGATCGTCGGCATCTCGATCAGCGCCAAGCGGTAATCCTGGAGACCCGCCCGGCCACGGCCGGGCGGAGGCCGAAGGATCGCCATCGTCCCGCCATGCTCCCGGTTCGCGCCGGGAGCATGGTTCGTTTCGGAGGGTCTCCCCCTCCCTTCCGCGATGAGATAAGTCCTTCGGATGACGACCCAGAACTCTGTCCAGAAGATCATCTTCGACACCGATCCCGGCATCGACGACGCCATGGCGCTGCTGTTCATCGAGGCCAGCCCGGCGCTTGACCTGGTGGCGGTGACCACGGTGTTCGGCAACGCCGACATCGACACCACCACCCGCAACGCGCTCTATCTGAAGGACCGCTTCGGCCTGAAGGCCCCGGTCTTCAAGGGAACCGACAAGCCGCTGGTCCGGCCGCGCAACCCTTCGCCGACCTTCGTGCACGGCGAGAACGGCCTGGGCGACGTCGAGCTGACCGGCCTGAAGCCCTCCCGGCCCGAGGCCAAGCCCGCCTACCAGGCGATCATCGACCTGGCCCGCGAGAACCCTGGCGAGATCACCCTGGTCGCGGTCGGTCCGCTGACCAACCTGGCCCTGGCGCTCAACGCCGATCCGCAGGTCGCCACCCTGCTGAAGGCCGTGGTGATCATGGGCGGCGCGTTCGGCGTGGCCGGCAAGCCCGGCAACGTCACCCCGGTCGCCGAGGCCAATATCTGGAACGACCCGGAGGCCGCCGACCAGGTGTTCACCGCGCCCTGGCCAGTCACCGCCGTCAGCCTGGACGTAACCACCCAGGTGGTGATGAGCCCCGCCTACATGGACGCTTTGGAAGCCAAGGCCGGTCCGGCCGGCGCGTTCCTCAACGCCATTTCCAAGCCCTATGCGGCGTTCTACGGCGGCCGCGACGGCATCATCGGCTGCTGCGTGCACGACGCCGCGGCCGTGGCGTTCGTGATCGACCCGTCGCTGTTCGAGGTGCGCCGCGGGTCTATCCGGGTGATCACCGACGGCATAGCCCTGGGCCAGACCTGCCAGAAGGTCGAGGGGGAACTGTTCGGGCCGTCGGCCTGGGACGATCAACCGATCCAGGCGATCACGGTGGGGGTGAAGGCCGAGGGGCTGCTGAAGCTCTACGCGGAGACGATGGGGGTCTGAGCCTAGGGTCCCTCCCCCGGTGGGGGAGGCGATCGCGCAGCGATCGGTGGGGGGAGTTATTGGGTCGAAGGTCCGGGTTGTGGCCGTCGGCTGATCACTCCCCCCTCCGTCGGCTTCGCCGACACCTCCCCCACAGGGGGAGGATCTTATCGCCGATGCCGCTCCACCCCTGCCACATAGGTCCGCTCCACCACCCGATCATCCCCCAGCACGGTCAGCGCGAACAGCCGGTCCTCCAGGCTCCGCGCCGCCGGCATCCGCCGGGCCAGCAGGGGCGTGGCGGCCAGGTCCAGGACCAGGAAGTCGGCGATCTTGTCGGCTTCCAGGCTTCCGATCTCATCCTCCAGCCCCAGGGCCCGCGCCCCGCCCAGGGTGGCCAGGTACAGGGCGTGGAACGGATCCAGCGCCTCGCCGCGCAGCTGGCCCACCTTGTAGGCCTCGCCCAGGGTGTGGAGGATCGAAAAGGTCGTCCCCGCCCCCACGTCCGTGCCGATCCCGACCTTCACCCCGTGGGCGCAGGCGGTCTCCAGCGGGAACAGGCCCGAGCCCAGGAAGAGGTTCGAGGTCGGGCAGAAGGCGACTGACGCCCCTGCCTGCGCGAGACGCTGAAAAGCGTCCCCCTGAAGATGGACGCAGTGGGCGAAGACCGAGCGCTTTCCGACCAGGCCGAAACGCTCATAGACATCCAGATAGTCCTTCGCGTCCGGGAACAGTTTGGCGGTGTCGACGATCTCACGGATGTTCTCCGACAAGTGGGTCTGCATCCACACGGTCGGGTGCTCGGCCAGCACCTCGCCCGCCATGGCCAGCTGCTCGTCGCTGCAGCTGATCGCGAAGCGCGGGGTCACGGCGTAGCCCAGCCGCCCTTTGCCGTGCCAGTCGGCGATCAGGCTTTGCATGTCGGCCCGGCTGCCCTCGACCGTGTCGGTCAGGCCGGGCGGGGCGTTGCGGTCCATCAGCGACTTGCCGGCGATCAGCCGCATGTCGCGCTTCAAAGCGGCGGCGAACAGCGCCTCCACCGAGGCCTTGTGCACCGAGCCGAACACCAGGGCGCTGGTCGTGCCGTTGCGCAGCAGCTCCTCGACGAAGAACTCGGCGGCCGCCTCGGCATGGCCCTTGTCGGCGAACGCGGCCTCGGCCGGGAAGGTGTGGCGCTCCAGCCAGTCCAGCAGTTGCTCGCCATGGGCGGCGATGATGTCGACCTGGGGGAAGTGGATGTGGGTGTCGACGAAGCCGGGGACGATCAGCTTGCCGGTCAGGTCCTCCACCGGCGTGTCGCCCAGCTCGTCCGCCAGCTTGGCGTAGTCGCCACAGGCCACGACGCGGCCCTCCGCGACCAGCAGCAGGCCGTCCTCGTGGAAGGCGTGCGCCTCGCCATCGGTGGTGCTCGGGTCGGCCTCCAGGTGGAGGATCGACGCCCTATAGGCTTGCAAGCTGGAAATCCTTCAAACGTTCGCGGCGGGCGGCCTCGAGCCGCATCAGCAGGTCGGCGGCCACCGAGACGGCGATCACCTCGGGGGCCTTGTTCTTCAGGTGCGGCAGGCCGATCGGGCAGGTCACGCGGGCGGTGCTTCCATCGCCGAAGCCATCCTTGCGCAGCCGGCTCAGGAACCGCGCCTTCTTGGTGTCCGACCCGATCAGGCCCAGATAGCTGAACGCCCCGCCGGCCAGGGCCGCCGAGGTCAGGGCGTAGTCCAGATTATGATCGTGGGTCATGACAAGGATGTAGGCGTCCGGCCCCGCGCCCATGGCGGCGGCGGCCAGCTCGGCGGGCGCGCCCACCGTGACGCCGGGAATCTCAGCGGTCTCCGGTCGGGTATCGTACCAGGCCAGCCGGAACGGCAACGGCTCCAGGGCCCGGGCCACGGCCCGGCCCACGTGGCCGGCCCCGAACAGCAGCACCGGCGGCCGCGGCAGGTCCTGCGGCTCGACCAGCACGTCGCCCAGGGTCGGCCGGGCGCCCCGCGCCGTCGCGGGCTCGCCCGCCAGGGTGATCATCGCGCCGTCCGGGGTGGAGGCCGCGACCGGGGCGATGGTCTTGGTCAGGGCGCCGGGGTTGAAGCGGGTGCGGACCTCGAACGGCTGGTCGGCGTCCAGGCGGCGCGCCGCGTCGGTCAGCCAGTCGACCGCGGTCCGGTCCAGGCGCTCGATCAGCAGCCGCACCCGACCGCCACAGCACTGGGCCAGCAGCGGGCCCAGTGGGTAGTCCTGCAGGGCGAAATGGACGGGGGTCAGCAGCATCTTCCGGGCCTGCTCGGCGACCTGGTGCTCTAGATTACCGCCGCCGATCGTGCCCGCCTGCCCCTCGGCCCAGACCACCATCTTGGTCCCGGCGTCGCGCGGCGCGGAGCCCTCGGTGGCGAGGATGGTGACTAAGGCGAGGGGTTGGTTTTCGGCTAGTCGCGCCAAGGATTGTCGAGCCCAGTTGCTCATGTCCCCTCTCCCATGGGGAGAGGGCGGGGCCCGCGCGAAGCGTGGGAGGGTGAGGGGGTAAGACATCGGACGGCGCGCCGGGACGTTCGTGAGAAAGCGGTGAGAGCGTAACCCCTCACCCTCCCACGCTCTTCGAGCGCGGGTCCCTCCCTCTCCCTCTGGGAGAGGGCGACGTTGGACGCCCTAACCAAGACCGGCCCTCTTCTTCACATCCTCGACCGCCATCAGGATCCGCTCCGGCGTCGCTGGCGCGTCGAGGTTGGGGAACACCTTGTGGTCGGCCACTGAAGCCACCGCCCGGCTCACCGCCGACAGCACCGACAGGGCCAGCATCAGGGGCGGCTCGCCCACGGCCTTGGAGCGGTGCACCGTCTCCTCGACATTGCGGCCCGGCTCCCACAGCGCCACGTTCAGCACCGCCGGCCGATCGCCGCAGGTGGGGATCTTGTAGGTCGAGGGGGCGTGGGTCAGCAGGCGGCCGTCGGCGCTGAACACCAGTTCCTCGGTGGTCAGCCAGCCCATGCCCTGGATGAAGCCGCCCTCGATCTGGCCCAGGTCGATGGCCGGGTTCAGCGAGCGGCCGGCGTCGTGCAGGATGTCGGCCCGCGTGACCTTCATCTCGCCGGTCAGGGTGTCGATCAGCACCTCGCTGCAGGCCGCACCATAGGCGAAATAGTAGAACGGCCGCCCCGTATGGGTCGCGCGGTCGTAGTGGATCTTGGGCGTGGCGTAGAAGCCGGTCGACGACAGCGACACCCGGGCCAGGTGGGCCTGGCGGCACAGCACCTCGAATGGGACCAGCTCGGCTCCCGCCCGCAGGCCTTCGGGCGTGAACGCGACCTCGGCCTCGTCGCAGCCCCACTTCTTCGCCGCGAACGCCACCAGCCGCGCCTTGATGGCGTTGGCCGCGTTTAGCGCCGCCATGCCGTTCAGGTCCGTGCCCGACGAGGCGGCGGTGGCCGAGGTGTTGGGCACCTTGTCGGTGACGGTCGAGGTCACCTTCACCCTGGACACGTCGACCTTGAAGGCCTCGGCGACGATCTGGGCGACCTTGACGAACAGCCCCTGCCCCATCTCGGTGCCGCCGTGGTTCAGCAGGATCGAGCCGTCGGCATAGAGGTGGATCAGCGCGCCCGCCTGGTTCAGGTGGGTGGTGGTGAACGAGATGCCGAACTTCACCGGCGTCAGGGCCAGGCCCTTCTTGATCACCGGACTGCGGGCGTTGTAGGCGTCGATCTGGCGCTGGCGGGCCTCGTAGTCGCAGGCGGCGGCCAGCTCGGCCAGCAGCTGCGGCGCGACATTGTCCTCGACCGTCTGGTGGTAGGGCGTGAGGTTCCGCCCCTCGCCGCCATAGAGGTTGCGGCGGCGCACCTCCAGCGGATCCAGGCCCGTGGCCTGGGCGACCGCGTCCATCACCCGCTCGATCGCCGCCATGCCCTGCGGACCCCCGAACCCCCGGAAGGCGGTGTTCGACACCGTGTGGGTCTTGAAGCGGTGCGAGACGATCTCGACCGCCGGCAGGAAGTAGCAGTTGTCGGCGTGGAACATCGCCCGGTCGTTGATGGCCAGCGACAGGTCGGTGGTCGAGCCGCAGCGCGAGGCCAACTCCAGGGCCAGGCCCGTCAGCCGGCCCTCGTCGTCGAAGCCGACGTCGTAGGCGACCTCGAAGTCATGCCGCTTGCCGGTCATGACCATGTCCTCGTCGCGATCGGGGCGGGCCTTGGCCGGGCGGCCGGTCTTGACCGCCACCAGGGCCGCGGCGGCGGCGAACAACGAGGCCTGCGTCTCCTTGCCGCCGAACCCGCCGCCCATGCGGCGCACCTCGACGGTGACGCTGGTGTGCGGCACGTCCAGCACGCGAGCGATCAGGTGCTGAACCTCGCTGGGGTGCTGGGTCGACGACCAGACGTGGACGTCGCCACCTTCGCGGGGCGTAGCTAGGGCGACCTGGCCCTCAAGATAGAAGTGGTCCTGGCCGCCGACGGCGAACGCGCCTTGCAGCCGCCGGGGCGAAGCCGCCAGGGCGGCGGCCGCGTCGCCGCGCGCCATGCGCTGGCTGGCCTCGATCTTCAGGTCGGCCTCGCGGGCCTCCCCGATCGTGATCGCGGCCGGCAGGTCCTCGTACTCGACCACGGCCCTGGCGGCGGCGGCGCGGGCGGCGGCGATCGAGGTGGCGGCCACCGCGAACAGGCTCTGGCCGACGCACACCACCTCGCCGTCGGCGAACAGCCTGTCGTCGTGGATCACCGGGCTGACGTCGTTCTCGCCGGGGATGTCCTGCGCCGTCAGCACCGCCACCACGCCCGGCGAGGCGCGGACGGCCGACAGGTCCATCGAGACGATCCGCGCGTGGGCGCGCTGGCTCATGCCTAGATGGACATGGAGCATGCCGGCCGGCTCGGGAATGTCGTCGACATAGATCGCCGCGCCGCTGACGTGGCGCAGGGCGCTGTCATGCGGCAGCGAGGCGTGGACGCCCTGGAAGACGACCGGCTCGACCAGCTTGGCGCCAGAGTCAGCCATGAGCCGCCTCCGGGACGCGAGTCTCCAGGTCCGGCCGAGCGGACTCGATGAACACCTTGCGCAGCATGTTGCCGGCGGTCAGGGCGCGGTAGGCGGCCGAGGCGCGGGCGTCGGTCAGGGGCGTGAAGTCGTCGGCCAGGGCCTCGACGGCGGCGTGGATCGTCGTGCGGTTCCAGAGCTGGCCGACCAGGGCGGCCTCGCAGGCGGCGGCGCGCTTGGGGGTGCCGGCCATGCCGCCATAGGCGATGCGGGCGGCGGTCACGACCTCGTCCACGATCGTGATGTTGAACGCGCCGCACACCGCCGAGATGTCCTGGTCGAAACGCTTGGACAGCTTGAAGACCTTGAACATCGCCCCGTCCAGGTCGGTCGGGACGCGCACGGCCTCGACGAACTCGCCGGGCGCGCGGTCCTGCCGGCCATAGGCGATGAAGAAGTCCTCCAGCGGAAGCGTCCGCCGGACATCGCCCTTGCGCAGCACCAGCTCGGCGCCCAGGGCGATCAGGGCCGGCGGCATGTCGCCGATCGGCGAGCCGTTGGCGATGTTGCCGCCGATCGTGCCGCTGTTGCGCACCTGGGTCGACCCCAGCCGTCGCATCATCGCGCCAAGGTCGGGATAGAGTTCGCCCAGCGTGTCCAGGGCGTCGACATAGCGCACGCCCGCCCCGATCCGCAGCCAGCCGTCCTCGCGGGTGATCGCCTTGAGCTCGCCCACTCGGCCAATATCGATCAGCGTGCCGAGCGGCTTGCGTAGCTTGGTGACCCACAGGCCGATGTCGGTGGCGCCGGCCACGATCACCGCGTCCGGATGCTGTTCACAGGTCCTGGCCAGTTCGTCGGCGCTCAGCGGCGCGAACCAACGGCGGGTGACGCCGGCGATCGGGTCGGCATAGTCCAGGTTCAACGCCTCGTCCCGCCGTAGCGTCGCCAGCTTGTCGGCCACGTCCGGCGCGGCCTCAGGCGCGATCGCCTCAGCCGCGGCGATGATCGGGCCATAGCCGGTGCAGCGACACAGGTTGCCGGCCAGCACCTCGTCGATCGGCGCGGCCGTTCCTTTCGCGGCCATGGCCCGCCCGTACAGCGACATCACGATGCCGGGCGTGCAGAAGCCGCATTGCGAGCCATGGTGCTCGACCATGGCCGCCTGCACTGGGTGCGGCTCGTCCTTGCCCAGCCCCTCGACGGTGATCACCGCCTTGCCGTCCAGCATCGGCACGAACTGGATGCAGCTGTTGACCGCCCGCCAGGCTGTCCCGCCCTGCCCGTCCAGCTCGCCGACCAGCACGGTGCACGACCCGCAGTCGCCCTCGGCGCAGCCTTCCTTAGTCCCGGTGCGCCGCAGGTCGCCGCGCAGATGCTCCAGCAGCGTCCGGGTGGGATCGATGGCCCCAGTCTCGACTACCTCGCCGTTCAGCAGGAAGCGCACCCCGGCCTGTACCTTCGCCGCCATGTCAGCTGCCCCGATAGGTGGAATAGCCGAACGGCGAGACCAGCAGCGGCACGTGGTGATGCCGGGCCGGATCGGCCACCGCGAAGTCGATCACCACCACGTCCAGAAACGGCGGATCAGACACGGCCGCGCCCGAGGCCGTGAAATAGTCGGCGACGGCGAACTCCAGCCTATAGCCGCCCACCGCCAGATCGTCGCCTTCGACCAGCCGCGCCCGGCCGTCGGCGTCGGTACGGGTCTCGCCCAGCAGCGCGACGACGCCGTCGCGCCGGCTCGACACCCGCACGGCGATCCCGGCCGCCGGGCGCCCGGCGGCGGTGTCGAGGATATGGGTCGTCAAGCCGCTCATGCGTTCCAATCCATGGCCGGGCGTCGCCGCCCAGTCTAAACCCTTGCTCCCGAAACGGAGCATCTTACAGCGATGCTGGAACCGCCGCCCCGGCAAGTCCAGCCGCCAGACCGGCGGGGGCTTTCTTGGCGGCAAACCGCCTCGCGGAGCAGCGACCGGCGCCCGTCGAATGGGCTTATATAAGTCTTTTATTACTTATGCGGCCAGCCGCGATCGCCCACCCGGCGCCCCGGACCGCAAAAAACGCGCTCTGACGCTGCGTAAGGTTGGAAAAGCCGCGCCAACACCGGTAGCTAGGCCCTGACGGATCGCACCGAGCCCATACCAGACGATCCGCGCCGACAAACCTTGCGCAGCCACCGAGGAACGACCGATGGACGAGGATTTCCGTAAAGCCGCCCTGGACTATCACCGTCTGCCGCGGCCCGGAAAGCTGGCGATCGAAGCCACCAAGCGCATGGCCACCCAGCGCGACCTCGGCCTGGCCTATTCCCCCGGCGTCGCCGCGCCGTGCGAGGCTATCGCCGCCGATCCCGACACTGCCCGCGACTACACCGCCCGCGGCAACCTGGTGGCCGTGATCTCCAACGGCACCGCCGTGCTGGGCCTGGGCAATATCGGCCCGCTGGCCTCCAAGCCGGTGATGGAGGGCAAGGCGGTCCTGTTCAAGAAATTCGCCGGCATCGACGTGTTCGACCTCGAGGTCGACGCCGAGGATCCCGACAAGTTCATCGAGGTGGTTGCGGCCCTTGAGCCCACCTTCGGCGGCATCAATCTGGAGGACATCAAGGCCCCGGAATGCTTCGTCATCGAGCGCAAGCTGCGCGAGCGGATGAACATTCCGGTCTTCCACGACGACCAGCACGGCACCGCCATCGTCTGCGCCGCCGCCGTCCGCAACGCCCTGGTGGTCCAGGGCAAAACCCTTAAGGACGTCAAGCTGGTGACCTCGGGGGCCGGCGCGGCCGCCCTGGCCTGCGTCGACCTGCTGGTCTCGATGGGCCTGCCGGTCGAGAACGTCACCCTGACCGACATCAAGGGCGTGGTCTATGCCGGGCGCGAACCCGACATGCCCGAGAACATGGCCCGCTACGCCCGGCCGACCGACGCCCGCTCGCTGCCCGACGTCCTGCCCGGCGCCGACATCTTCCTGGGCCTGTCCGCGCCCCGCGTGTTCAAGGCCGAGTGGCTGCCGCTGCTGGCCCCCAATCCGCTGATCCTGGCCATGGCCAATCCCGAGCCGGAGATCCTGCCCGAGATCGTCGCCGTCCAGCGCCCCGACGCGATCATGGCCACCGGCCGCAGCGACTACCCCAACCAGGTCAACAACGTCCTGTGCTTCCCGTTCATCTTCCGCGGCGCGCTGGACGTCGGCGCCTCGGAGATCAACGAGGCCATGAAGGTGGCGGCCGTCGAGGCGATCGCCGAACTGGCTCGCGCCGAGGCGTCCGAAGTCGTGGCCAGCGCCTATGGCGGCGTCGCCCCGATGTTCGGCGGCCAGTACATCATCCCCAAGCCGTTCGATCCGCGCCTGATCCTGCAGATCGCCCCGGCCGTGGCCCGGGCGGCCATGGACAGCGGCGTCGCCACCCGGCCGATCGCCGACTTCGACGCCTATCGCGCCGAGTTGGAGCTGTTCGTCTACCGTTCGGGCCAGCTGATGCGCCCGGTGTTCGAGCGGGCGCGCAAGGCCACCAAGGCGGCCGCCGAGACCGGCGGCGTCCGCGTCGCCTATGCCGAGGGCGACGACGAGCGCGTGCTGCGCGCGGTCCAGACCGTCGTCGACGAAGGCCTCTGCAAGCCCGTGCTGATCGGTAAGCGCGAGACCATCACGGCCAAGGCCGCCGAGATGGGCCTGCGGCTGGACTTCGACAACCGCGTCGAGATCCTCGACCCGTCCGCCGACACGGCGCTGTTCGCCCCTCTGGTCGAGCGCTACCAGGGCCTAGTCAGCCGTCGCGGCGTGCCGCCCCTGGCCGCCGAACGCCGGGTGACCAACCGCCGGACCGTCTCGGCCTCGATGCTGCTGCAGGCCGGCCATGTCGACGCCGCCCTGGTGGGCGGGGCCGGCGACTGGTGGCAGCACATGACCTATGTGCTGCCGATCATCCCCAAGCGCGAGAATGTCGGCCGGATCTACGCCCTGTCGGCCCTGATCATCGACAACGGCACGCTGTTCTTCTGCGACACCCATGTGAACGTCGATCCGACCGCCGAACAGGTGGCCGAGATGACGCTGCTGGCCGCCGAATCCGTGCGCCGCTTCGGCCTGACGCCCAAGGCGGCCCTGCTGTCGCATTCCAGCTTCGGGGCGTCGAACTCGCCGACCGCCCGCAAGATGCGCGAGGCCCTGGCCCTGGTCCGCGAGCGCGCCCCCGAACTCGAGGTCGACGGCGAGATGCACGCGGACGCCGCCCTGTCCCAGGCCCTGCGCGACCGGCTGGTGCACGACAGCGCCCTGAAGGGCTCGGCCAACCTGCTGGTCATGCCGACCCTGGACGCCGCCAATATCTCGCTGACCTTGCTCAGCGCCGCCACCGAGGGGCTGCTGGTCGGTCCGCTGCTGCTGGGCATGAGCCGGCCGCTGCACGTGCTGACGCCCAGCGTCACCGCGCGCGGCATCGCCAACGTCACCGCCCTGGCGGTGAACCAGGCGGCGGCCGAGCGTGAGCACCGGCTAATCTGAACCGGCGGGGCCCCAGCCCTTCCCCGCAGCCAAAAGAAAAGGCCCCGCAGAAGCCCTCCCACCGTCTCAGCGACGAGGAGGGGCTCCCGCGGGGCCCGATTCGGGGATCGAAGAGCCGGCCGAACGCTCCGCGCCCGACCGGATTTTTCGGATCCTTAGAGGATGCGCAGGTTGCCGGCCGAGGTCTTGCCCGAACGACGGTCCTGTTCCAGTTCGTAGCCGACTTGCTGGCCTTCGTTCAGGCCGCGCAGGCCGGCGCGTTCGACGGCCGAGATGTGCACGAAGATGTCGCCGCCGCCGTTGTCCGGCTGGATGAAGCCGAAGCCCTTGGTGCTGTTGAACCACTTCACCACGCCCGTGCCGGCTTCGCCCGCACCGCCGCCACCACCGCCGCCGCCGTAGCCGCCGCCGCGCGGAGCGTCATAGCCGCCGCCGCGCGGAGCGCCGAAATCGCGAGCCGGACGACGAGGAGCCGACGGCGCCGCGCCCTGGCCGGTTACGCGCAGATTGCCGGCCGAGGTCTTGCCCGAGCGACGATCTTCTTCCAGCTCGTAAGCCACCTGGTCACCTTCGTTCAGGCCCGACAGGCCCGAGCGTTCAACTGCGGCGATGTGGACGAACACGTCCTGGCCGCCGTCCTCGGGCTGAATGAAACCAAAGCCCTTGGCCGGGTTGAACCACTTAACGACACCGTTCGCCATCTTATCCTCAAAACCTCATTCAGCGGGCCAGTTGCCGACCCGCGTCCTTCCATCCTGCTCTCATGACGCAAATCCGCGGAACGCGCTACGGGGTTTGATGGCAGAATCTCAAGCCGAGCCCGGTCCGAGCGATAAATTTTCGAGTGACACGGGTCGATGGCGGCTGAAACCTGGCCGAACGTGGCGCGAAAGCCACACTCAGGCGGTCTGAAAGCTTAGCCTTTAAGTTTTGGGTGCGGGGACAGGATTTGAACCTGTGACCTTCAGGTTATGAGCCTGACGAGCTACCGGGCTGCTCCACCCCGCGGCGAAGGAGGTAGTGATGTGATCGTGTTGGGAGGGTTCTGGACTTGAGCTGGGCTCCGTTGGGGCATCCTTTTAGCGGACCTGGCGGCGACCTACTCTCCCGCGCCTTGAGACGAAGTACCATTGGCCCTGGGGGACTTAACGACCGAGTTCGGAATGGGATCGGGTGGGGAACCCCCGGCATAGCCACCAGGTCAGCAAAAAGGATGCTGCCGGCGAGCGTTTAGGCTCGCCGAGCATATTGTGAAGAAGACATCGCATGTCTGTTTGTTCTGTAAAGCAGTCATGGGTTTGACTGAAGAACGATCAAGCCTATCGAGCTATTAGTACCAGTAAGCTACACGCCTCACAGCGCTTCCACACCTGGCCTATCAACGTGGTGGTCTACCACGGCTCTCAGCGAGACCTTGTTTTGAGGTTAGTTTCCCGCTTAGATGCTTTCAGCGGTTATCTATTCCACACTTAGCTACCCTGCTGCACAGCTGGCGCCATGACAGGTCCACCAGAGGTGTGTCCATCCCGGTCCTCTCGTACTAGGGACAGATCCTCTCAAGTCTCGTACACCCACGGCAGATAGGGACCAAACTGTCTCACGACGTTCTGAACCCAGCTCACGTACCACTTTAATCGGCGAACAGCCGAACCCTTGGGACCTGCTCCAGCCCCAGGATGTGATGAGCCGACATCGAGGTGCCAAACTTTGCCGTCGATATGGACTCTTGGGCAAAATCAGCCTGTTATCCCTAGAGTACCTTTTATTCGTTGAGCGATGGCCCTTCCACGCAGGACCACCGGATCACTATGGCCGACTTTCGTCTCTGCTCGACTTGTCAGTCTCGCAGTCAGGCGGGCTTATGCCATTGCACTCGACGACCGATTTCCGACCGGTCTGAGCCCACCATCGCGCGCCTCCGTTACACTTTGGGAGGCGACCGCCCCAGTCAAACTGCCCGCCACGCCATGTCCCGGACCCGGATAACGGGCCGCGGTTAGACGTCAGCAACAATAAGGGTGGTATTTCAAGGATGGCTCCACCGGAACTGGCGCCCCGGTTTCATAGCCTCCCACCTATCCTACACATGTTGCTGCTAACGCCAAGGCGAAGCTGCAGTAAAGGTTCATAGGGTCTTTCCGTCTGACCGCGGGAACCCCGCATCTTCACGGGGAATTCAATTTCGCTGAGCCTATGCTGGAGACAGTGGGGAAGTCGTTACGCCATTCGTGCAGGTCGGAACTTACCCGACAAGGAATTTCGCTACCTTAGGACCGTTATAGTTACGGCCGCCGTTTACCGGGGCTTCAATTCGCAGCTTGCACCACTCCTTTTAACCTTCCGGCACCGGGCAGGCGTCAGACCCTATACGTCGCCTTGCGGCTTCGCAGAGCCCTGTGTTTTTGATAAACAGTCGCTACCCCCTGGCCTGTGCCACTCTTATCTGGTTGCCCAAATAAGAGTCACGCTTATCCCGAAGTTACGCGTGCAATTTGCCGAGTTCCTTCAGCATAGTTCTCTCAAGCGCCTTGGTATACTCTACCTGCCCACCTGTGTCGGTTTCGGGTACGGTCTCCGTTGGAGTTATTTCCAGGGACCTGTTCACTGCCCAGAGCAATCCAATAAGCCTAGACAATTTACCAGATCCGTCACTTCCAACTGGTTCAGGAATATTCACCTGATTCCCATCGACTACGCCTTTCGGCCTCGCCTTAGGGGCCGACTAACCCTGCGCAGATTAGCTTTACGCAGGAACCCTTGGGCTTTCGGCGAGAGTGTCTCTCACACTCTTTATCGCTACTCATGTCAGCATTCTCACTTCCGATACCTCCAGCAAGGCTCGCGCCTCACCTTCACCGGCTTACGGAACGCTCCGCTACCGCTTGCTCAAAGAGCAAACCCATACCTTCGGCGTCTGGCTTGAGCCCCGTTACATTTTCCGCGCAGGTTCGCTTGACCAGTGAGCTGTTACGCTTTCTTTAAATGATGGCTGCTTCTAAGCCAACATCCTGGTTGTCAAAGCAAACCCACATCGTTTCCCACTTAGCCAGAACTTGGGGGCCTTAGATGATGGTTAGGGTTGTTTCCCTTTTCACGACGGACGTTAGCACCCGCCGTGTGTCTCCCAGATATCTCTCTCGGGTATTCGGAGTTTGATTAGAATTGGTAGAGATCGCTCCCCCCGCATCCATTCAGTGCTCTACCCCCCGAGGAGTCCGTCTGAGGCACTACCTAAATAGTTTTCGCGGAGAACCAGCTATGTCCAGGTTTGATTGGCCTTTCACCCCTATCCACAAGTCATCCGAGAATTTTTCAACATTCACCGGTTCGGTCCTCCAGTAAGTGTTACCTTACCTTCAACCTGCTCATGGATAGATCACCTGGTTTCGGGTCGTCATGCGACGTACTTATTCGCCCTATTCAGACTCGCTTTCGCTGCGCCTACACCTAACGGCTTAAGCTTGCACGGCACATGAAGTCGCTGACCCATTATACAAAAGGTACGCCGTCACCACGCGCGGTGGCTCCGACTGCTTGTAGGCTTCCGATTTCAGGATCTGTTTCACTCCCCTT